>NZ_AYWH01000037.1:0-1324 GCF_000502555.1 Mesorhizobium sp. LNJC394B00 | reverse complement strand
CGCTCTTCCGATCTTTCGCCGCCAGCGGCGCACCGCCCTCGTTCGTGAGGCGTATATAGTCGCCACCAACCAGAACTGTCAACAGTCATCGACGATGTTTTTTCGATTTCTCGTGGAGATATCCACGGGGCGGAAATTCGTGAGCTGGCTTGGCTGAAATTGTGAGTGGTGTTCCGCTGAGGATCACTCTTCTACCAAGCTCCCACCTCTAGGCGGCGGCAGGTGCGTGCCATCGGCCTGAGAATCGCCTCCTGGCGAGTGTCGATCCCCACGCCAGCCTAAGCAGCGCTTCAGAGCCGGCCTTCCAGCAATTCCGCCGTGATGTTGCGGCCGGCGAAAAAATACCCAGGACCAGACCCGTTCGGCATCGACTGCGAAAGCAATGCTGACGGCACGTCGCCAGCCGATGATCCGCGGACCAGGCATGATCTCGACCCGCTCTGTGCCGCACTGTGGAAAAGTCGACACGCTCAGGCAATGGTCGCGGATGCCGACAACGAAATTCCAAGCGATCGCCGGCGACGCACGGGTCGGCTATGTCGTCATAGAGCTGGTCGAGTTCAGTTTCCGCCTTGGGGTGGAAGACAATGCGGTACTCCATTGCCTATTTGGCTTTCGCCTGCTTCGCGTGATGACGCGCCTCGAGCCGCGAAAAAACTGTCTCGACAGGGATGCCCTTAGTTTAGCCGAATCCTGCCGGAGCTCGGTCAGGCGCGCCGGAACCTCCTCGCGCAACCATCTTTCCCGCTCCGCCTCGAAATCCTCGAGCATACGTAGGCCGGCGCGAACATCTCAGGCATTGTTGTAGCGGCCTGATTCGAGCTGCTTCCTGATGAAGCTCTCATAGTGGTTCGTTCAGAGCGTAGTCGGGCACGGCAACCTCCTGGAAGATTATGGCGCCGATCAAGCCCGGTAGCAATAATAGCAATGATTGGAAGCGCACGATCACGGTTCGTTTTCCAAGATCTGGTGGCGAGAGAATGGTTCGTCGCCTGGTTTTGCAGGATCCAAAGCGTCCGGTCACCATCGCGCCGGCGCGTGGCGGTTGCCGCGCTGACAGAGCCGGGAGCCAACCGGCTTCGCGTGGGCAAAGGTGCCGAATACAAAAGGCCTGCGAGCTGCGGGCGGTTGGGGGTCATGATTTGGCTTTTCTGTCCCACGGTCGGCTTCGCCTGCTTCCGACCCCTGGTGCAGGTTAAAATCGCCATCGATCACGGTCCGAACGCAAAAAGCCCGCGTGAAGCGGCTTTGCCCTTCCCGAGAGATGGGTGACAGTTCATTCCGGAGACATGGGTTACACTTTCGGCCCTTTGCAAGGAGAGCA
>NZ_AYWH01000035.1:0-3449 GCF_000502555.1 Mesorhizobium sp. LNJC394B00 | reverse complement strand
GACAGTGAGCTATGCTGGAGATTGGGGTGACGAGGCTGATCAAGCCTTCCAACAGTACCAGCCTGATCAATTACAGCGAGAGCTACCGGTCCGGAGATCGCATCAGCGCCTCTGTCGTCAAGAGAGCTGTTCTGCTTGACCCCAGCCATGGAGCTCAACGCCCCGCGTCGGAGCGCTCCCTGCTTCTGAAGGAAGCCATTAGGTCCGCTCGGGCTTGATCGGAGGCTTGGCTGATGGACGTCGTGGTTGCTTCGCTCAGTTGCCGCCCCATGGCGCGGCTTTGCGGATTATCAGTCCTCTGCCTCTTCGCCGGTCTCAACAGCGCTGTGTAATGTTCATTGTTTATGATGACGCCCCCGCTGTTCACGAGGTTGCTCCTGTCAAGTGTACTCGTCAGTCCGTCCTGGGCCTCACGCTTCTTGCCCAAGTGCCGTTCAAGCGGCGCTGGCGCGACTTGTTGAGCTCGAGAGATGGGTCCCTGCTCTCCTGCGTGGCCATGAGCTTGTGCCGCGGTCTGCGCAGCGGCGTCCCCAATGGCACGAGCCTCCATGCCGACTGCGTCTTCCGGACGAGCAGCAAGGGCAATTNGCTGCGCAGCGGCGTCCCCAATGGCACGAGCCTCCATGCCGACTGCGTCTTCCGGACGAGCAGCAAGGGCAATTTCGCGCCCGAGTGCGAACTTCCGGACATGAGTTAGTGCACTGATGTCAGCGGTTTTCATATAGCGCTTGGCATCTTCATCCAGCGACCGCTCGTGAAGCCGATCCGCAATCCCCGGCTTTTTATTTTCAACCAGGCATTGACTGAAACGTCTAAGAGCAGACCCATAGACCTCAACGGTACGGGGTTTCGGCCCGGTCGGCGCTGCCTCGTACGCTTTGATGAGAGCCGCTGTGTACTCTCTGATGAGCACGGCGTCGGCAGGGTGGGGATTCAGGGCAGGGCGGCCCACCACTGGCGCTCCGCCCGCCCACGTCTTGAGACGACCCAGTGACCCAGCCACGGCCGAGGGGCCGCCACCCCAGATCTCGTACTCCTTGCGATCCCGATCCAGCGACGAATCGTGAAGCCGATCCGCAATCCCCGGCTTGTTATTTTCAACGAGCCAATGACCAAAGCCGAAAAGAATATCTACATGGCGCTTGACCGTGATCTCCCCGACCTTACCGGCATAGAGTGCTGACCTCAGCCCTTCGACAAGGGTCGCATCGTTGGAATAAAGAGGACCCTTGTCGGGACCGGAGACCACTTTTGGGCGATCTGGCTGCACCGCCGCCGGCACAGAACGAGCATGGTCACGCAACTCGGACGGTGCGGGGGGATTCAGATCAACCACTGACGAATCCGGCGCATGATGATGGCGCGCCGTTGAGTGACCCGGCTGCAGCACCGAGGCACCCAGCATCGACCCACTGCCTCCGGCNGCGCGCCGTTGAGTGACCCGGCTGCAGCACCGAGGCACCCAGCATCGACCCACTGCCTCCGGCATACGGCGCCGCGGCGTGTTCTTGTCCGCTCCCTTGCATCATGGGCTGCGCTTCCCATGGCAATGCACCCACTTGATGGGTGGGGGCCTGCATCAGCACGCGAGCGCCTGAATTGCCGATCTCGCTCAGCTGCGGCTCAGTGGCAACGTCCTGCAGACGACTGTTCGGGGTCCTTTGCCTCTTCGCTGGTCTCAACTCCGCTGTATCATGCTCACGGTTGATGAGGACCTCCTCGCTTGGTAGCTGGTTGCTCCTGTCCTGTGCAGCGATCCGCTCGTCCGGCGCGCGCTGGTCGCCGTCGCGCCAGCTCAGGGGACGAAAGGACCCTGCGGGATCCGAGGCTTGGTGATGGGGCCCAGTTGGCACGAAAGACGATGCCAGAACAGCGTCGTCTTCATTAGCTTTCCCAGGGGGGAGATACTCTGGCCAACTGTATTCCTCCTGCGGCCCGCTGCGCTGCGCAGCGGCGTCCCCCTTGCTCTCAAGACTTTGAAATTTAAATGGGTCCCCGGGAGCAACGTCTGGCGCTGACTGGCCGAGCCGCTTGATCTGCTGGTGAAACGTCCCAACGGGGCTTTCCTTAACCGCGTCTCGGGCCTGTCGGTCCATGAGTTCAAAGTTCGTAAGATTATTTGCCGTTCCGAATGTATTGTCACCCCTGAGGCGGGTTTGTAGTGCCTGCCGATTGACGACGAGGTTGTTGAGGTTCAGGTTATCTGGCTGCGATTGCAATCGCCCAACCAGCGCCCGCGTGCCGTCCACCACGTAGACTCCGCAATCCACCACGTTGCTCTGCTGGGCGATGCGGGATACGCCCACGCGGGTCTCCAGGCTGGCGCCCAGATTTTCTGCGAGCTCTTTTGCAAGCGTGTCATTGCATCCGTTGTAGGAGTCATAATGATAGGCAACCGGCCGTTCCCGGTCGCTGCGATCAACGAACAGCAGCGACCAATGTTTGNCCTGCTCCAGGAGCTGGTAATCCCTGTGGATATGTTCGTCGCCTAGCAATTGCAATGCGCCGAGCACCCGCCCGTCTTTAGCTTTCCCAGGGGGCCTCTCTGGCCGACCCAATGCCTCCTGCGTCCCGCTGCGCTGCGCAGCGGCGTCCCCAATGGCACGAGCCTCCATGCCGACTGCGTCTTCCGGACGAGCAGCAAGGGCAATTTNCTGCGCAGCGGCGTCCCCAATGGCACGAGCCTCCATGCCGACTGCGTCTTCCGGACGAGCAGCAAGGGCAATTTCGCGCCCGGGTGCGAACTTCCGGAGATGAGCTAGTGCACTGATCCTCCGGTTACCACCGGAGTTCACATAGCGCTTGGCATCTTCATCCAGCGACCCCTCGTGAAGCCGATCCGCAATCCCCGGCTTTTTGTTTTCATGCAGGTATTCACTGAAACGTATAAGAGTAGATCCATAGACCTGAATGGTACCGCGATTCGGCCCGGTCGCAGGCGCTTCTTTGTACTCTTTGATGAGAGCCGCTGTGTAATCTCTGATGAGCGCGGCGTCGGCAGGGTAGGGATTCCGGACAGGGCGGTCGACCACTGGCGCTCCGCCCGCCAACGTCTTGAGACGACCCAGTGCTCTAGCCACGATCGAGGGGCCACCCCTGCTCTCGTACTCCGAGGGGCCACCCCTGCTCTCGTACTCCTTGCGATCCTGATCCAGCGACGATTCGTCAAGCCGAGCAGCAAATCCCGGCCTGTTATTGTCAAAGAGCCAACGACCAAAGCCGAGAAGAGAATTTACATGGCGCTTGACCGTGCTCTCCTTGACCTTACCCGCGTAAGCTGACCTCAGCCCTTCGACAACGGTCGCATCGTTGGAATAGAGGGGACCCTTGTCGCGACCGGAGACCCCTATTGGAGGATCTGGCTGCACCGCCGCCGGCACAGAACGAGCATGGTCACGCAACTCGGACGGTGCGGGGGGATTCAGATCAACCACTGACGAATCGCGCGC
>NZ_AYWH01000034.1:0-3144 GCF_000502555.1 Mesorhizobium sp. LNJC394B00 | reverse complement strand
ATCCTGCTCCGCGGCGATAGCCATTATTGCAACCCGCAGGTCATCGACTGGTGCCGCGCCAACGACGTCGACTTCATCTTTGGCCTCGCGCCCACCCCGACCCTGCGCAAGCATGTCGCGGATCTGGAGGCCAGCACGACCGCGCGCTTCGAAGCGTCGGCCAAGACAGGCAAGGTCCGCAGGTTCAAGAAGTTCGTTGACGGAGCCCGCGGCGCGGCCGGGCCGGCAGCACTCAGGCGACTATAACGGGCGCAGAGCCGACCCTGCGGCTTCCAGACATTGTCGTGTACAGCTTCAGACCCTCAAGCCGAGCCCGCATGGCTTCGCTTACCTTTTACGGGGCGGCGGTACGTCCAAGCCGGTTCAACAGTTAAGAATTTCGCAAAGACGATACCCCCGGATCCTCGAGCTTCCGCTGCCACTTCCCGCATTTCGCCGAGGCGGTCAATGACCCGCCCTTCACAAGGTTATCCGGCAAGCATCTGGGTGCGAGAGATAATGTTGCCGGAAGCATCTTTCATGGCTTCTACACCTGCCTGAACGCCAGAACCGCGTTCGTGCCGCCAAAGGCGAAGGAGTTGCTCAGTGCCACGCGCACCTTGCGCTCGCGTGCCACATTGGGCGTGACGTCGAGATCGCAATCGGGGTCCAGCTCACGATAATTGGCAGTCGGCGGCACGACGCTCTCGCGGATAGCCATCACGCAGGCGATCAACTCGAGCGCGCCGGACGCGCCGAGGCAATGCGCGTGCATGGACTTGGTAGAAGAAATGGACATTGAGAAGGCGTGCTGACCGAAGACGCGCTTGATCGCCGCCGTCTCGATCTGGTCGTTGGCCTTGGTGCCGGTGCCGTGCGCGTTGAGATAGTCGACATCCTCGGCGTCCAGCCTGGCATCGGCAAGGCAGGCCCGCATTGCTGCCTCCGGCCCCTCGACAGTCGGCGCGACGATGCCGGACGCATCGGCGGAAAGGCCGACACCGGCAATTTCGGCAAGGATGGTGGCGCCCCGAGCCAGGGCATGCTCGTAGCTTTCCAGCACCGCCATGCCGGCGCCTTCACCAAGCGACAGGCCCTGGCGATCGGCCGAGAATGGCCGGCAAGTATCGGGCGAAAGCACGCGGATCACTTCCCATGCCTTCAGCACACCCCATATGAGCGGCGCTTCGCTGCCGCCGGCAAGCATCACGTCGGCCCGGCCGAGCCTGATCTGGTCCACCGCGCAGGCAATCGCATGGTTTGCCGAGGAACAGGCGGACGTGACGCCGAAGACCGGCCCGCGCAGGCCGAGACTCATGCTGACCTGGCCGGCAGCGGCACCCGGCATCGCCTTGGGTACAGTCAAGAGAGCGGCACGCTTACCGCCCAGAAGGATGGCGCGGTAGGTTTGCTCGATCGCATCCCACCCGCAGCCGCCAACGCCCACCGTCGCACCGAAGCGATAGCTATTTCCCTCTTTGGAGGAAAGTCCGGCCTGACGCATGGCTTCGCGCGCCGCAAGCACAGCGAGCAGGCTGAAGCGGTCCATGGAGATGAGTTGCTTGCTGTCGATGTCATGCTCCGGCAGGGCCTTGATCTCGGCACCGATCCTGACCCTCAATTCATGGAACTCGGAGTTGACGATTGGGCCGATGGCGGAGCGGCCTTCTCGCATCTCTGTCCAAATGGCGGCGGCGTTGGTTCCAAGCCCGCAAATCCCGCCAATCCCAGTAATCACGACGCGCCTGTCCATTCACACCCCCGTAGGGAGCAAGCTGCGCACGGCTTCCACCATGCCCCCAACATTCTGGAGATCCGACCATGCCTCGGCCGTATTCATCTCGATCTCGATGCCGTAGGCCTGCTCCAGGTCCCAGAGAACGTCCGCCAATCCCAGTGAATCGATACCGAGCGAAGTCAGTCCCGTGGCAGCCGTTATTTCGCCGCCCGTGGCAGGCGCTATGCCGCCCTCCGACGCGGCGCGCTTCTTGATCATTGCGATTATTTCGTTGGCGAGTTGATCTGCCATCTTGTTCCTTTCCAGCTTGCGTTTTCGGCGTCGTTCAAAACCCGAGTCGCGTCGCGTTGCCAAAATTGCCCCTCATAGAGCCTGTGCGCCGACCAAGCCCAATGCCCATAGGAACCGGACGAGTTCCGGCTTCTGCGGCGTCAGCCCGATGACGAAGAAAAGTCGCCGGCCTCCCGCTTTTGCGCCAGCACATCAAGAATCTGCGTGTAAATGGATAGGAACCGTCGTCAAACGTCAGCTAAACGCTGCGACGGTGGGTGCTGTCATCGTATTCACTCGGCACCATATGTAATCGAGATGTTTCATAGCTCCGGACCAGTTGCGATCAACTATTGTACCGGTCGCCATTCGTCGGAGAGTTCGACATGATTTGGAGCGCTGCCTCTATTCCCAGTACAATCTCCACCGCACGCGACAGATTTCCTCTTTCGAGCTCTTCTCAAGGGACTCGCCACGCGATAGAGGCAGTGATCGGCGCACGTGAGGTCCTGCCAGGTCCATGCGACATTCCGGAGAATTGGTAAAATCGTTTGTTTCAATCAAATTCATCCACGCTATGGATAGCTAAGACATGCGTTTCAAAGGGCTCGATCTGAATCTTCTCGTCGTTCTCGACGCGCTGCTTAGCGAGCGCGGCCTCACGGCGGCGGCACGCAGCATCAACCTAACCAAATTCATGGGGGTTGGTGGATGTGGCGCAAACCCGTTGAAATGACGTAGGATTTGGTTGCTTAAGCCGATCCGAAATTTCCCGGAGACCACACCTACCATGAACGATCTTGCGCTGCCGCTGAGCGGTTTTTAGTCGGCGGCAAGTCCGTCGTCGCCCGTTTCGACGGCGGCATGCTGTCGTCCACAGCGGCGTTCTGGCCTAGGCCGAGGTGGAAAAGCGGTTGCGGGTCGCCGAGCGTCTGGCGCGTTGCATCGACGATCCGCGCTGCCCGGACCAGGTCGTCCACAGCCTGGCGGACATGATCGGCTTTCGCATGAAGATGATCGGCGCCGCTACGAGGACGGCAACGACGCCAACCGGCTGCGCCGCGATCCGGTCTTCAAGATGGCCCAGGATGCGCTGCCGTCGGGTCGGGATCTGGCGTCGCAATCGACGCTGTGCCGGCTGGAGAACCTACCCGGGG
>NZ_AYWH01000033.1:0-4128 GCF_000502555.1 Mesorhizobium sp. LNJC394B00 | reverse complement strand
CTGGCTCACGTGAAAGAACATAGTCAAACTGCTTGCTATCGTGGACTGCGGTTACCTTCAGGGCATGCATCGGCGATGAGGCGCCGCATTGCGGCATCATCGTCAATGACAAGAACATGTTTCAACGGCACACCTGGTTTTGGGGGTTGCGCCCCGATCAGGGTTGCATTACCTGAATCTGCAAGCAAAAGGCTGTATTAGTGATGACATTACTTGAAATTGAACAACTGGTTCTCAAAACCCTCAACGCTCTAGTTGCCGAAAAAGTAGAGGTGTCGATGACAACCAGAATGCGGGATCTCGGCCTCGACAGCCTCGACTATAACGAGCTTGCTACGGCGATCGAGAGCCGACTTGGCTGGTTTGTCGACGATTACAAGCTCTGGCAATACGAGTCCGTAAGGCATGTCGCCGACGCCGTCGCCAGTCAGGAGTTGCGCACCGCGGAACCACCAGCAGTGCGACAAGTGCTGGAGTAGTGCTGTAGGCACAGGTTACGGTGAGGGCAGCTTGGGCGGCGGTAGCTATTGCCATTGCTCCGCTGTGGTTTCTATTCGTGACTGGTGTGTTTGAGAACTGTTGGGTCAGCCCGGTCCATGTCGCAGTGCCGATGCCCCTTTGGTGGCGTTGCCCGCAATTGCGATCGCTGCGCCCAGGGCACCAATGCTGACGGTCGTTGTCAGGCCACCCGTTGAATTGTTGTCAGAGGCAACAGTGCCCACCACACCATCCCAATTGGTGGTCGTATAGACCGACATGTAGTCACGGAACACGCTCTCACTATACGTGGTCACGATCGTTGCCGTCGTACCGGTTGGCACGAGGGCCGACCACACTGACAGATAGACCACACCAGAATTGAAGATGCTTTCCACCTGAGCGAGAAGGGTGGCAGCCACACCCCCAATCGTCATACTGTTGACGGTCACTGCACTTTCGGTGTCAGTTGTCACGATGACACGACGATTAGCGTGTGGCGCGACAAGAAGCGGAATGCTGGTGTGGGTGTAAACGGTCGTGGCAGTCGAGTCTTCGTGAGTGCCATTGAAGACCAGATCTATCGGGAACATTTTCTCCCAGACGACCGAGCTGCGCACATAGACCTGTCGAGCCTTGGTCCAGAGGCTTGAGATTTTCACCCATACGGCGCTAGCCGCCCCCCAGACCCCGGAGGCTTTGACGTAAAGGGCCATTACGGCTGCACCCAGAAATCACCGTCCACGCCGCCAGAAGGGGCAGCGGCCGAGATCGTGACGCTGCGATTTGCCATCGTGCCGACGCCGAGAAGCGCCTTGGTCTGGGCAATGGACTGCGGTCGACGATAATTGTCCCCGGTGCCGTCACTCGACACGCGACCGACGAAGCTCGTCACAGCGTCGGCACCTGTGGCGTAGGTCGAGCGGTACAAACGCGTCGTGATATCACCAGCGCCATCGCGCTGAGGCGATGAACATGTATGGCGAGAGCAGAACGTTTGGGGCGGGACGAAGAGGTTGCGGAGGGCTGACAAGGTCGAGACGAAGCGTTGCAGGCCTCCCGGCGATCGGACCTCTGCATCATCCGCTCCCGTTTTCGCGGCGGCACATGGGAATTCTCCGCTCCGTTGTTCAACCCCTTGTGCGACCGGTGCTTGACGTCCGGCATCACCTGTCGCTTTGCCGCTCCATACGAGCGCAGCTAGTCGGTGATCATGCGCTTCGGCGCGAGCCCCTGCTTCTTCAACGGCCGCGTCAGCAAGCGCTTGGCGGCCTTGGTGTTGCGGCGGTTTTGCACGATTTCGTCCAGCACATATCCATCCTGGTCGACGGCGCGCCACAACCAAAGCTTTTTGCCGGGCGATGGTGACGACCACTTCGTTCAGGTACCAGACATCATTCCGGCACGGCGGCTTGCGGCGCAAGCAGCGAGCGCAGTCCAGCCCGAACTTAGATGCCCCACCGGCGACTTGTCTCATACGAAACCACGATGCCGCGTTCCAGCAGCATTTCCTCAACCAGGCGCAGGCTCAGCGGAAACCGGAAATAAAGCCAGAGCGCGTGGGCGATAATAGGCGGCGGAAATCGGGGGGCGTGTAGCTGACGGCGGGCGTATTCATGCCCCCCGGCGTCCATGTCGCAAATCTTGACGATTGCTTGTGTGTCAAGCCCGCCGCAGGTCTCAACGCGTTCATATGCAAACATTGTGAAAATCGCCCTATTCCGCCTTTTTTTACCGCCCCTTAAGTCCCCCGCTCGCATGCTTGTCGATGCATTGAACTCATAGCCATCGGCCAAGGATTTTGGAAAATATGGTTCCGCTCGCAGCAGAAAACGTGAGAGTCGCTGTAGGCCTAACGTCAAGGGGAGAGAGCGGTTTGATTGGACGAAATGGGTACCGGAGTACCGAGTCATGAAGCCACGAGGTAATCTGGTCCGACTGAAGCAATTTCAGGTGAATGAGAAGCGGCGACAGTTGCACCAGCTAGACATCATGATTGCCGATTTCGAACGCATGGCGCGAGAACTGGACTTCCAGATAAACGCCGAGGAAACGAAGGGCGGCATCTCCGATGTCAATCATTTCGCTTATCCGACGTTCGCCAAGGCCGCTCGCCTACGTCGTGACAACGTCAAGAATTCGCAATCGGACCTTCTGCGGCAGAGAACCGCAGCCGAGCCATGCCTCGCCGAGGCTGAAGCAGAGCTCTCCAAGGCGCAATTGCTAGAATCGCGCAGCGGCAGAGGCCACGACCTCGAACCCGGCAACCGAAGCGCCATGATCGGCTGAGCCGGACGGCTTCAGCGCGCCTCAATTCGCGACACCGACTGGCCGTTGGCGCGCGAGAGGCGTGCGGGCACTGTAAAGATATCAGCGTCTTGATGCAGCGATAGCTGGTCGGGACGGCTGTCATGCTGCGGCGACATACGCGATTTTGTCCAGATTTGCATAGCGGCGTTACGCAGGTATGGGGGAAAGTGGAATTGGTTGGCAGTCGGATCATCGGTGGAGACGAACCGCTGCCGGCGGACCGGCGCCTGGCGGCAACGCCTGGCGCTTTCGGCGGCGGCGGTAACGGCAAAGCAGGCTGGCCGCGTCGAGGATGAAGCGGCCCCTGCGTGATGCCGTTCTGCTCACGGCCGGGAGACGGGGTCGGCCCCGCCGGCCGGATGCTGCTCGCTTGGCGCGGCACCGTAAAGTCAACCGACAGCTTATGAAGATGTGCTTACATTGGGCCATGTCAGAAGTTGCTCGTGGTCCGCTCTATGGTCGCCACCGCTTTCCCCCGAGATCATTGCGCACGCGGTATGGCTCTACTTTCGCTTTCCGCTCAGCCTGCGCATGGTTGAGGACATGCTGGCGGCCCGCGGCATCATCGTCACGCATCAGACCGTTCGAAGCTGCGCGGAGAAATTCGGACGGCATTTCGCCCAGGAGATCAATATCAGCCGGCTGCCTGGGCGACAAATGGCATCTCGACGAATGTGTCGTGGCTATCAGTGCAAGAAGCAGTGGCTCTGGCGTGCCGTCGATCAGGACGGCTTCGTCCTCGAAGTGCTGGTACAAAGCCGCCGAAATGCCAAGGCGGCAAAGCGTCTGATGCGCAAGTTGCTGAAAGCTCAAGGGCGGACACCACGGATCATGATCACCGACAAGCTCCGATCCTATGATGCCGCCATGCGCGACCTCATGCCCGGCGTCGAACACCGGTCGCACACAGGCCTGAATAATCGAGCGGAAAATTCGCACCAGCCGACCCGACGACGCCAAAGGATCATGAAACGCTTCAAGTCGGCACGCCAGCTTCAGCGGTTCGTTTCCATCCATGATCCGATTGCCGACCTGCTCACTTTCCCTGCAATGCGCTGTCATCGGCTCAACATCGAGACCTGCGTAACGCTCCCATGCAAATCTGAACAAAATCGCGTGTGTCGCCACAGCGTGACAGCCGTCCCGGCCAGCTATCGCTGCATCAAGCCGCTGAAACTTACAGTGCCGGGCGCGCTGCTACCTGAATTTCCTTAACGCTCATTCAATGTGACAGCACCGATTCTTCTCAACCGCGGCATGCCCTAAATCGCCACCTGCGTGCCGATCTCGACCACACGTCCGGTCGGGATCTGGAAATACTCCGTCGCATCGGCCGCCGAG
>NZ_AYWH01000032.1:0-5642 GCF_000502555.1 Mesorhizobium sp. LNJC394B00 | reverse complement strand
TTGGGCTACTTCGATGATGAGACATGCAGGCTCGAACCACTCCAAAAACCCCTTCGGGCCAAAAGTGTTACCCATGTCTCCGATATAAACCGTAACCTATGTGTCCGGAATGGACCTCGGTAAGTTGGCGCACCCGACAGGATTCGAACCTGTGACCTCTGCCTTCGGAGAATGGATAGTGGCTTTCGCCGAACCTATCCGTTTCCATCCGAATGTGCGCTATGCCACTGAAATCACAAAAGACTTTGAAATCGATCAGCGCCGACGGTACGACGGGACGGCTCAAACCCCTCCCTGCCGTGCTTACGCTTTGCTTACGCAGGGATTCTGTCAAGGAGACACCCTAGCATGGCGAAGCTGACCAAACGAACCATCGATGCCACCAAAATCAAGTCCTCGGACTATGTGATATGGGATGAAGAACTACCCGGTTTTGGCTTGCGTGTCTTCGCTTCGGGCAAGCGCAGCTATGTTCTGCAGTACCGCAGTGCCGGGCGCTCGCGTCGCTACACGATTGGCCTGCACGGAGTTTGGACTCCTGAGGAAGCCAGGCGCGAGGCGAAAGTGCTGCTGGGTCAGGTCGCAAGGGGCGGCAACCCTGCAGAGGAGCGCAAGCTTGATCGCGAGGCGATCACGGTCAAGGATCTCTGCACCCGCTACCTCGAAGATCTCAAGAATGGGCTCGTGCTCGGGAAAAGGGGACGGCCAAAGAAAGCCACGACAATCTCCACCGATGTCGGGCGCGTTGAGCGCCACATCGTCCCGCTGCTCGGCAGTCGACGGGTGCGAGATTTAGCCAAGTCCGACATCACCCAGGCTATGAAGGACATCATGGCGGGCAAGACACGCGCGAACGTCAAGACGGACAAGCTGCGGGGGCGCGCGATCGTGCGCGGTGGAGCGGGCACGGCGGCTCGAACGATAGGTCTCTTCGGTGGTATTCTCACCTATGCGGTCGAACTCGGCATCATCGAGCAGAACCCTGTGCATGGTGTTCGCAAGCCGAAGGACAGGGTTAACGCGCGCCGCCTCAGCGAGCAGGAGTATCGCACGCTGGGCGATATTTTGCGGAAAGCGGCCGCGGACGGGCAGCACGAGGCCACCGCGGAAATGATCCGGGTGATCGCCCTGACGGGCTGCCGGCGCAGCGAAGTGATCGGCCTACGTTACGGAGAAGTCGATGTTGAGGGCAGTTGCCTGCGCCTGACCGACAGCAAGGAAGGAGCGTCGGTGCGTCCGATCGGTCTGCCGGTCCTGGAATACCTCGAGGATCGCCGCCAAGAGGAAGAGGGCGCCGAAAATTATGTCTTCCCTGGCTGGGAGGATGACACGCCATTCGGGAGCTTCCCCAGGCACTGGACGAAACTACTCGAGAAGACCGACCTGGCCGGTATCACACCCCATGTTCTGCGGCACAGCTTCGCTAGCATCGCCAACGACCTTGGGTTCACCGAGGCAACAATCGCCGCCTTGGTCGGTCATTCACGAGGGTCGGTGACGAGCCGCTACATCCATACTGTAGATACCGCACTCATCATGGCGGCTGACAGCATTGCTGGCTACATTCAGGGCCTGCTGGACGGCGTAGCCTTCAGACATACCTCCTATGCGCTCGATCGGAATTCGAGGAAGTTGGCGCTTGCCCACTTCCTGGGAAAGCCGACACCGAAAGGAAGGAGTGCCGAGCGATCCGCAGCGTGATCGAACGTCCGCTTCGCGCTTCATATCGGTCGTCGAAGCCCATCTATGCGTTCTCCAAAAGCGGACCTTGCTAGCGCTGGCGGTTTGATCGGGGCTACGCCGACAGCAGCTATTCGCAAGGCCTTGAAATGAATGGCGGCAATAGCGACCGCCAGCTTCGTGTGACGCCGCTGAACTCCGAACGTGAAAACTTGTCTCAAACCTTTAGCACCAGCGCGCCGGTCGTTCGTCGAGACTCCAGATCGCGATGGGCCTCGGACGCTGCTGCAAGATCGTAGGGCCTTGGAGGCTCGACCTTGATAACGCCCAGTCGGAGCGCGGCAAAGAACCGGTTCAATTGCAGAGCAAGCTTTTGCGGTGCATCCGTATAGTGGGCGTAGTTAGGCCGGGAAATCGTGACGGACTTCGAAGAGAACCGACCGATGTCCCAGTTGCCGACTGGGCCTGACGCCTGGCCAAAACTAACGAGATGGCTTCGGCCCCCGAGCGCTGCCAGCGACCCGCCGAAGGTGTCGTTGCCGACAGCATCATAGGCGACATCCGCTCAGGCGCCGCCAGTCAGTCGCGTGACCGCCTCGGCGAAATTCTCTCGCGAATAGACGATGACTAGCAGATGACGCTCGATCCGGTTCGCGCCGACTGACCTCCGGCATCGTAGGGAGTGTGCGAGGCCGGCATTTCGAGCCCGCCTTACCTCAATTTTGCTGGCAAGGCGATCGGCACCGCCGCGCCGCGCGGCACGACCAGCACGCCGAGCGGGCGCGCACGGCCGCGGATGTCGATCTCGCGCGCCTCCGCGCCGGGTAGGTCCATGCCCGAAAGCCGCACCGTCGCTTCGGAGACGACGATCTCCGCCTGGAATTCCTTCGCCGCGGCCTCCAGCCGGCTGCCGACGTTGATAGTGTCGCCGATCGCGGTCACGTTCGTGACCGCGCCGTAGCCCATCGAGCCGACGATCGCCTGGCCGACATGGATGCCGATCGCGACCTTGATGGTGGCGCGCAGTTCCTCGGCAAAGTCGTCGCTGAGGGCGCGAACCCCTTCGACGATGGCGCTGGCGGCAGAAAGTGCGTTGCGGCATGCCTCGCCGCGCGTGGTCTCCAGCCCGAACAGCGCCATGGCGCCATCGCCGACGAACTTGTCGACGCGGCCGCCTGAGCTCTCGACTGCGCGGCCGATTACGCCGAAATAGCGGTTGAGCAGGAAGACCACGTCGAATGGCAGGCGCTGGTCGGCCATCGCCGTGAAGCCGCGCATGTCGCAGAACATCACCACCACTACCTTCTCGTGGCCGGGATCGCTGGCGGTTGCGCCGAGCGGGCCCCCNGGCCCCCCCGCCGTGACCGGCGGCGACAGCAGCGGCGCGACGCGAAGATCGCCGCGCGGCCTGAGCTGGCAGGCGAGCCGCACGTCGCCGTCGGCCGCGATGCGGCGCAGGGTCGCCGCTTCGATCGGACTGGGCTCCGGCTGCTCGGCCAGGCCGTCGACCACGCGGATGCGGCAGGTCGAGCAGCGTCCGCGCCCGCCGCACACGGCATAATGCGCGATGCCGCCCAGCCGGCTGGCGTCGAGCACGCTGTAGCCGCGGGGGATGCGCACCTTGCGCCCGCCGGCATAGCGCACCTCGATCAGGTTGCGCCGCTCGATGCGGTCGCGAACGATGCGCGCCGCCAGCACCAGGACGATCAGTCCCGCAAAGCCGGCATAGATGCTGCTGTCCATGCGCTCCTTGGCCGCCAACGCTCGGTCCAAAAGGGTTCGCTCGATGGGCTGCGACTGAGGCGGTCCCATCGCCGAGACCTCCTTTCCGGCGCTAGCGAAACCGAGCAGCGCCAGGACCGGAACCAGCACCGCCAGGACCAGCAGAGCAGAGGCGACGCGCGGATACCACCGACGATAACGCAGCCAGAAGTAGAGGCCGAGGCAGCCATGTGCCCATATGACGACCACCGCGATTGCCTGCCGCACCCCGACCTGCGGTGTCAGGATCCATAGCGAGCGCACCACAAACTCGTAAGTGTCGTTGGCCTCATAGAGGGCGTGCATGGCACGCGTGCCGACCACGTGCTCGGCAATCAGAAGCGGGATGGAGAGGCCGAGCAGTATCTGTGCCCACTCTCGCACCGGAATGGCCAGCGTGCGGCGGTGTAGAGCGCCAGCAGCGACAGAACGAGATGCGTGGCGACCGCGCCGTAGAGGAGCAGCGTCCCGGCCGGGTTGCGCCAGATCAGCAGGAACACCGCGCGCCCCTTATCCGCTGCTTCAAGCGAGATCAGGAGCAACGCATGGTTCAGGAAATGCAGCGTCACGAACGCCATCAGCACAAGGCCGGACACCAGCCGTGCGTTGCGGAGCCACGCGTCCGGCAGCCATCCGGGCGGTGGTGCTGGGACCTGCGATTGGCTCATTTCCAGTGCCTTGAACGATTCGCTGACCAAAACACGCCGGCAATAGCGCCTTCCGGTCAAGATTTGCCGGCGGCGACAATCAGTCAATCAAGCCTTGCCGCCTGCCATTCCACGACGTGGTGGCAGTTCGATACGGCCAAATCGCCTGGGGTTCCTGGATGCTTTTGCGGGGCTTATGGACAAAGTGGGACAAAGATCGGTTTTTGGATAGCTTTGAAGGCAGCGACTTCTGGCAAAATGCGCCAGATAGCGCGTCGGCACGAACTTCCAAGCGTGCTACCTTTTGAACGGCAGCTTTGCGCCTCATATCGGCCGATAGGGCGTTCCTATCCGTGCCGATAAGCGGACGTCGATAAACAACCCGCCGTGAACGGCTTTCGTCATCAGGGGTCGCCCGAGGCGTTTGTAGCGTTCGGATCGGGCGGGCGGGTTGATATGAGACCCGGCGTCTTGGCGATTTAGAATGGAAGCTTGATTTCGCCAACCGAGAGAGGCCTACCGGCCGCTATGAGCGCCGCAACCGTCTCTCTGTCCTGTTGCCGGCGCTTCACGAGGCCGTTCAGNGAGAGGCCTACCGGCCGCTATGAGCGCCGCAACCGTCTCTCTGTCCTGTTGCCGGCGCTTCACGAGGCCGTTCAGAACCCTGTCGAGAGATATCGCGCCGGCGCCGGCTATGGCCAGGGCGAACATGCCGCCCGCTATTGCGAGATCCTTTTCGAAATGCAGCAATTCGTTCTGGTTGGCGAAATTGGTGTGGAACAAAGCTGCCGTTGCCAAACAGAAAAGTCCGAGCGCCACCGCGCCCAGACGCGTCAGCAGACCAAGGCCGACCGAAACGCCAGCTCCCAGCTGCAGCGCTATGGTGGCTATCAAAAGCGGCAGGCTGACGCCGAGCGCCGTCATCGCCTTGGCTGCACCGGCGAAATGCGTCGCCAGCTCCAGGCTTTCATGCACGAAGAGCAATGAGAGCAGCAGGCGACCCATCAGCAGGGTCAAGTCGGCGAGATATAGTTTCGAAGCGGTTTGTGTCGTTGTCACGATTGGCTCCAGGCGATGGGAAAGGGGCAGGCGCCTTGCAGCGCCTGCCTGGTTTTACTTGGTCACCTTGGTGTCGATGGCCTTGTGGAGGTCTTCGAGTTCTTCACAGCCGGCGGGACACAATCTTTGCAGCGACGCCAGCTGCTCGTTGGCCTTGGCCATGTCGCCGGTCTCTACATAGAGTTCGCCCAGATATTCGCGGGCGGCCTTGTGATCGGGTTTCAGCTCCAGCGCCTTGTTGTAGTAGGTCAGCGCGGTGGCGAAATCGCCCGTCTTGCGCAGTGTGAAGCCGAGCAGGTTGTAGACGTCGGCCTGCTGGTTGTCCTGCGCGAGATCACGCAGATCGGCCAGCGCGCCCTTGTAGTCCTTGACGGCGATCTTGGCCTGGACGGCGGTGAGGTCGGGTGCATCGGTGCCTTCGATGTCGTCGACCGCATAGGCCGGCATGATAGTGGCCACGGGAACGACGGTCAGCACGGCAATGGCGCCGAGCAG
>NZ_AYWH01000031.1:0-6552 GCF_000502555.1 Mesorhizobium sp. LNJC394B00 | reverse complement strand
GACGTGAACAATCACCAGCCTGCCATGACCGCCCCCTCTCAGCGAATTTGCAGAACTCTCAGCACACTACCCGCACCACCGGCCGCCCGTTTATGGATGGGGCCTGGCGTCCCCGGTCGGGCCCCGGGTGCGGAGGCGACCGCGGGCGTGTGGGGGAGCGCACCTTCTGCGACGCTGGAAAGCAGGTCGACGCCTTACCGAACCCCGCGTTCAATGCCTTGGAACAGCCAGCGCCAGCGTTACGCTGCCGTCGTGACATTCATGGCTTGGGGAGACGGCGATTTTCCCCTGCGGATGAGGCGTATTGACTTCGGCCAAGTGTGGATGCTTCGCCGACGAGCCGAAAGGCAACTGGCGCATACGATCGGATGGAGAACGGGCTGTCGCTACGCGACTTCTTCTGAGCCCAACGCGAGCATGCCCTGCCCCGAATGAAGTAAGTGACGGGGGCCATGCAGCTTCTGCGTCATTCAAACGGCTGTAGCGCCTCGGCCGCCGCAGCGCCGTTCCAGCCGGCTCATGCTGTCCACGGTGACGCGGCGGTTGTTCTCGATCCGAATCACGCCGTCCATTCTCAGGCTGGTCAGCTGACGGCTCACGGTCTCGTTTGTGATTCCAAGGAAATCAGAAATGTCGGCACGCGTCATCGGCAGCTCGAAGCACGTCGAGCTAGCCGTCGGGTCAACATTGGAGTCGATGTTCCGGGCAATCATGAGGAGAAAGCTCGCCACCTTCTCTGGTGCGGTCTTGCGCCCCAGAGTCACCATCCATTCGCGTGCCTCGTCAAGTTCGTTCAACGCCTGCTTGAGCAGGCGATGCACAAATTCAGGTGACTGCTTCATCATCCGTTCGATGGCCGCTCTGGGAAACGAGCATAGCGAGACAGCTGTTGCCGCTTCCGCATTAATCGCACTTTTCATCTTGAAGGGCCGACCCAGAAAATCCGGGGCGAACTGCAGGCCGACAATCTGTTGGCGTCCATCTGACAGGCTCTTCGTGAGCTTCACCACGCCTGAAAGCACGTTCGAATAACAGTCGACCGCCTCGGCGTCGCCGATCAGTTCGACCCCCGGCTCGATATTGTGCCGCGACGACGTCTTGGCGAGCTGAGCCAAATGGTCTGGCTCTAGCGCGCCACAGACACCGCGGCGCCGTGCCTCGCAAGACAGGCAAAGAACGGGGATGCCGGAACTGTGAATATCCTGCCGTAATGTCATTCGATCGCTCTACCGCTCCGTGCGGGCAGGATAGCATCCACGGTAGAAAAATCCTTGCGGCAGTTTGTCCGTGCTGAAGGTTGATCGAAATCAGGGCTTAGGCTCATCCAAGCATCCACAGTTCGGGCGAGGCAAACACGGTGGACCACGACATGCGACAAAAGCTAGTTGCCAGATTTGGCGAGAACGTCCCGCGCTACACGAGCTACCCGACCGCGCCGCATTTCAATGCAAGCGTTGACGCTACCGTTTGTCGTGGCTGGCTACAGCGGCTCGATGAGGGCGACGAAATCTCGCTCTATCTGCACATCCCATACTGCGACAAGCTTTGCTGGTTTTGTGCCTGCCATACCAAGCAGACACGCCATTACGAACCGGTGACGATCTATCTCCGCTCACTGCATGCCGAGATCGCTACCGTCGCCGGTCTTGTTGGAGGCAAAGGTCGTGTGCGTGCCGTCCATTTCGGCGGTGGTTCGCCGACCATGCTCAAGCCCGAAGATATGGTGGCGCTGGGAACCGCCCTGCGCAACAGCTTCGGCTTTCTTCCCGGCGCCACGATCAGCGTTGAAATCGAACCCAACGATATGGACGATGCCCGCCTCGATGCGCTTGCCGAAATCGGCATGACCCGTGCGAGCCTCGGCGTTCAGGATTTCGATCCGAAGGTGCAAAAGGCGATCAACCGCGAGCAGAGCTTCCTGCAGACCAAGACGGTCGTCGACGGCGTTCGTTCGCGCGGCGTCGAATCCGTCAATCTGGACCTGCTCTATGGTCTGCCGCACCAGACCAGGGAAAGCGTCGCTTCTACGGTCACGCAGGCACTGACCCTGGAACCGGATCGGATCGCACTGTTTGGCTACGCGCATGTACCGTGGTTCAAGAAACATCAGACGATGATCGACGAGGCCTGGTTGCCGGGTCCCGCGGAGCGCTTTGCCCAGTCGCAACTGGCTGCACAGGCGATTGTAGACAATGGATACGAGGCAATCGGGCTCGACCATTTCGCCAAACCAGGCGATGCGCTGGCGATTGCGGCACACACCGGGACTTTGCACCGGAACTTTCAGGGCTACACGGACGATTGCTGCGAAATCTTGATCGGGCTCGGCCCGTCATCCATTAGCCAGTTTCGGCAAGGCTATGCGCAGAACATGCCTTCAACTAGCGAATATAGACGCATGGTTGATGACGGCGGGCTGGCCGCTGTTCGGGGTATCGCACTTTCCAACGACGACCGCGTTCGCGGCTGGATCATCGAACGTTTGATGTGCGACTTCGCCTTCTCGGCCATCGATCTGGTGGAACGCTTCGGCGAGGCCGGCCAGAGGCTCCTCCTTCAGTCAAGTTCCATGGCCCTCCACGATCCGGTTCGATTGCTTGAACTTGATGGCGACAGATTCGTTGTGCCGGCTGAAAGTCGCCCTTTCGTCCGAAGCATCGCGGCCAGGTTCGACAAATATTTCGAAGCTGGAACGGCCAGGCACTCGGCGGCAGTCTGAGCACTCAGAGGAACGGTCATGCCTCTCAGTCGATCATGGACCGCGGTACGTTTGTTGATCGGCGACCGTCTATCGAGACAAGATTCTGAGCGGACCAGACGCGTCTTGGCGCAGCGACGATATCGTCCGCTCGAGCCCTGCCTGTCGGATCATGGTTGTCGGCGACAGCTCCCTTCGACCTGAACCACCCGTTCACCCGAATTCTGCCGGCGCAGTTCCAGTGGAAAGGGCCTGGGCTAGACGGCTCTCTTGTTACCCCAGAGCACAACGTGCAGCTGCGGCAGCACGCGGGCCTCGAACCATCTGTCGCGGGTCACGCTGTCAACCAGCCACTCCATGCGCTTCAATATTCCGTCAAGGTCGACAGGCGCGTCATCATTTGTGGGGTGTGGCGGCGTGTGATTGCCGGGCTGCAGATAGATCGGAAGTTGCGGAAATTGCGCAGCGGCGTCTTTCGCGTAGGTGTAGTCCCTTTCGTCGAAAACAATGAGCTTGAGCACGACTTGGGGCTTGCCTTGTGCCGCCTGGAGGCACGCCTCGACAGCGGCCCAATCTGTCGTCATTCGGCTTGACGGCGGCTTTGGGCTGAGGATCAGCACGTCAAGCTGCGCAAACCAGTCCCTGGCAAGCGACCCTTGGGTTTCCAGCGCAAAACGGTAACCGTCACCATGGCCCCGGTCGATGAGCGCGCCGAGCGGCTGGATGGCCGGATTGCCGCCTGATAGCGACACCATCACCGGGCGGCCACCGGAAAGGGCAAGCACATTTTTCCACACCGCCCCAACGGACATCATCTCCCATTCATGCCGGAATTGATTGTCCACAGCATGGAGGCTGTCGCACCAGGAACAGCGATAGTCACACCCGCCGGTTCTGACGAAGATCGTCGGCAAACCTATGAGCACGCCCTCGCCCTGGATCGTTGGCCCGAAAATCTCGCTAACGCGGATTGCGGGATGAGTATTCGTCATGGCCGGTATTCCGCCCAGGTTTTCGGCGTTTCGCTCACCCGCACGGCCGCGGTTTCGCTCAGGCGTGCCTTGCACCAGTCGTAGAAATGTCTGGCCAGATATTCCGCCGTGACTTGCTCGTGTCCCAGCACGTCGTTGAGATGCCGGTGGTCGAAGCTCTCGTCGATGTAGCGTTTGAATGGCGCCAAGTCGTGGTAGTCGCGCACGAAGCCGTGATCGTCCAGTCCATCCGCTGAAAGCTCCACTTCGACGATGTAGTTATGTCCGTGCAGGCGCGCGCATTGGTGATCGGGTGGCAATGAGGTGAGCTGATGCGAGGCTGAGAAGTGGAATTCCTTGGTGATGCGGAACATTACGCGGTGGTCCTTCGCAGCGCTCCGAGCCAGAAGTCGGAGTCCTCATACTCGGTTGGGTCCGGGTGCCCAGCGATGTGAAACGCCTCACGCCGCTCGACGCAGGTCCCGCACCTCCCGCAATGACGCTCGGCGCCCTTGTAACAGGACCAGGTCTGCGCAAACGGCGTGCCGTATGTGGCTCCATCCATAACAATGTCCGCCTTCGTCAGGTTCACATAGGGTGCATAAAGGCGAATCTGCGCGTAGCCGTCGAGCGCGTGGTCCTGCATCATCTGGAAAGCGTCGATGAAGGCCGGACGGCAATCGGGATAGACAACGTGATCCCCACCATGCACGGCCGTCGCCACTGCGTCAGCGTCTTGCGCTGCGGCGAGGCCGAAGGCAATGGCCAACATGATGGCGTTCCGGTTGGGCACCACCGTTATCTTCATCGTGTCTTCCGCATAGTGCCCGTCGGGCACGTCCACATTGTCGGTCAGCGCGGAGCCGGAAAGGTCGCCGCCGATCTCGTGGATATCGATGATTCGCTGCGGGACACTCAGGCGCTCCGCGCAAAGGGTGGCGAAGCCCAATTCCTTCCTATGCCGTTGGCCGTAATCGAACGATAGCAGGCCGGTCAGCTGGTGCTCCGCTGCCACTTTGTGGGCAAGAGTAACGGAATCCAATCCGCCGGAGCAGACGACGAGAGTCTTCATCGTTGGGTCCTTGTTTTAACCGGGTAGGCTGCGACCGGAGATTTCTCTGCGCTCCAGTACTTCAGGAAAACCATTTTGTGAAGTGAACGGAGACCAATTCGTGCGCTTGCGTGCGATGCGCAAAAAGCCATCGCGGTGAGCTGCAAGGACACTGACTGGCGAGACGTCACCCTTCAGCGGAATGCTCAAAGTCGAACGCTTCTCGGGGACAAAGTTCTCGACGAGCAGAGCCTGTCGGTCCCGAGCGCCGAGCGACGCCATTGCAACGGTTTCGGAGTACAAAGCCGAGATGGGCTTGCCGCAAACAGCTCACTTACCAGGGATGTTCAGCGATGCCGAAATCCAGATATCGGGGTGGATTATGAGATCAATTGTCGCGACAGCTTTGGCTGGCCTGCTCCTCGCGCTTCGTAGATGCAGCGCATTCCACGTCAGGATCATTTTGATGAGCACGCCCTCAATGGATAACCGGCGAACCCTGAATAACCGGTCGTGAGCCGACATCTGTGAACAAGCGGTGTGGTCGATTGCAATCACCCATGTCTTGGGCACAGGTACCTTATGGCAGTGGATGAACTGAACTTGATGGTTTTACAGATGGCAGTCGAAAGCGTCCGCTCGCTCTCGTTGAGCTTCGCTGAAAAAGCCGCCGAGATAGCCACCAGGAGCCGCGGCAGCCTGCTTTTCAACGTGCGGATCGACGGTGACGCGCAGGTCCAGCGGGTCGCAGCCATCCGATATCACGGCGGCCAATTCGGCGTGCTGGCGTTAGACGGACACGGCCTAGTTACCCACTATTGCATCGTTAACGGTATGTTCTCACATTACATTGCGGCCTTGGAGAGCTGGCACAGGATGCCCCTGTCGATGCAGGCCAAGATGGATGCCAACGGCAATGCCCGTCTCTTCGTAGCGGCGTTGCGGGATGCCGGACATATGCTGGGCACCTAGCATTTGGCCAGAGTGCATCTCTGAATTTGCAAGTGCATCACTGCGATGGCGCCGGCATGATCGTCATGCTCGAAAAGGGCTGCGGCGGCCGCGGCAAAGGGGTCGCCGCGATGATGGTGTCAACGGCGTTGCATCGATGCGAGCGTTTAGAACAGAGGTCTCCTCCTGGCATCGAGCGTATGCAAGGAGCTACGCAAGCGCAAATGTATCAAGTATTTTGAAGGGACGACCCCTCATGCATACTTAGCTGCGATGCTCGGGCGGCATAAGCCTCGTTGCCATCTAGCCGCCTTGATGCACGGCGATAAGCTTTTGACGGCCTGAAGCGACGCTGTGGTCGCCGTTGCGGTGCTTTTCCACGCGCCTCGTGAGGCGCCGGGATTGCTCCGGCGTGATGGCAGGCGGGGGACGAAGCGGATATCGCCACCGTGGGCGCCGACCTCGACCCGCGCGATGATGCGCTCGACGCGGCTCCAACTAGCGGCGCCGTCAACGAACTTTTTGAACCTGCGGACCTTGCCTGTCTTGGCCGACGCTTCGAAGCGCGCGGTCGTGCTGGCCTCCAGATCCGCGACATGNGCTCGACGCGGCTCCAACTAGCGGCGCCGTCAACGAACTTCTTGAACCTGCGGACCTTGCCTGTCTTGGCCGACGCTTCGAAGCGCGCGGTCGTGCTGGCCTCCAGATCCGCGACATGTTTGTGCAGGGTCGTGGTGGGCGCGAGGCCAAAGATGAAGTCGACGTCGTTGGCGCGGCACCAGTCGATGACCTGCGGGTTGCAATAAGGGCTATCGCCGCGGAGCAGGATTCGAATGTTCGGCCAGTTGATCTGGATCGCCCGCACCAGACGGCGCAGGTGG
>NZ_AYWH01000030.1:0-10204 GCF_000502555.1 Mesorhizobium sp. LNJC394B00 | reverse complement strand
GACAGTGAGCTATGCTGGAGATTGGGGTGACGAGGCTGATCAAGCCTTCCAACAGTACCAGCCTGATCAATTACGGCGAGAGCTACCGGTCCGGAGATCGCATCAGCCCCTCTCTGCATATGCACGCGGCCGCCTGAATTGCCGATTTCGCTCAGCTGCTGCTGAATGGCGACGGCTTGCGGCGCATTCAGGGCCCTCTGCGTCTCCGCTGGCCACAACAGCGCTGTGGGATGTTCATTGTTGGGACGACTCACTCGGGTGGCAGGTGGTTGCATGGTCAAGCTCATCCGGCGAAGGGCGGATCTGCTGTTGGCTGGCAGCCAGGACTGGGGGCGGCGGCCCGAACTCCGGCGTCCCAGAGCTTGCGAAAGCCTCCGACACGCTTCTGTTGAGGTCATCCCGTCCATCGGGCATCCTGGGTTGCTGAAAAAAGATGAGGCGGCTTGATGATCCTGCCCTCGCTGAAGCACCTCGCGAGACCCCCTGTTCCAGTCGCAGAAGCTCCTCTGGATTGGTTGGCGGCTCGTCAGCTCGACCATCGAACAGCGGCCGGGGCGCCTCGGACACGTGCTGCTCAAAGCCCACTCGCCGGGCTTTGCCCGCTTGCCCCTCTTCCAAGCCGGCGTCCTGCACCTGCGACAAAGCTGTTACACGGGATGGAGTTTTTCGCGGGGTCCACACCAGCCTCACATCAAACTGTATCGTCAAAGTCCTGCGCCAATTCACACAGCGGGTCATCGAGTTGAGATCCGGCGGAGAGCGCCTCCTCTGTTCCCGTCAAGGGCGCCGGCTCCGGGAGGGCGCCTGTCTGGCGTTCAAAGATGCGTTTCAGAATGCGATCCGAGAAGTAACGCACCTTCCTCAATTTTAATGGTGGCAGACCTTTGATGAGAACAATCTCGTAGTCGTCATCGAGCAGCCGAACCTGTTCGGGACGCAATAGCGGTGCACCTTGATGTGAATTCTGAATGGTCCAGTCGAACGTTCGCGCCTGGCTGTGGGAAATCGATTTGGCTTCAAACGTGTATTCACCGATGGCCTTGGAAATGTAGTTCGGAGTCTCGTCATCAGCCGTGGCCATGAACACTTGCAGTCCGGTATTGCTGAGAAAATTCTGCTTGCCAGCCTCTCCATAAGCCCCCGTCAGTGCCGAAAGGCTTTGGATGATGAGCATGAAACGCCCCTTGTAGCCCGCGATAGTCGTGATTGCGGTCTCGATCGCCTCCAGCTTACCCAGGTGCTTGAACTCATCGAGCAGGAAGAGAACCTCGTGCTTTTCATCCCGGCGGGCCAGCGACCGCTGCAGAATTGAAACGATTTGCTGAAAAAACAAGCGTATCAAAGGCGCGATCACCTCAAGGTCGTTCGGACCAACGCAAAGATAGATGCACGTTCTGCGACGGCGAAGATCATAGACCGAAAAGTCCGAGCGACTTGTGGCCGCCTTTACAGCGGGATCCGCCCACAGGTTGAGCCCGCCATCGCCGAGCACGGAAGTGTAGGAGGTTAGGATTTTCGTATCGTTCCCCGCCATGTCGTCGAAGATGCGTTGTGCCTCTTTGTTCTGAGTCTCCATGGCGAGTCGCGCGAAGAGCTTAAACTTCTCCCCCGGCTGGGCGAAGAGGTCGTAGACGGCGCCGATTGTTGGCGTGCCCCGCTCGATGCAGGCAAGGATTCCCGCGACAAAGATATCTCGCGCGCCGCTGACGAAACCTTCCGCGCCCTCCCCCTTGGCCGTAATCAGGTTTGCGGCCAAGCGGCGGGCCTCGGTGAATTGCTGCTGTGGAGGCAGCGCTATAAGATCCAACAGCGGATTGTAGCAGTTTGTGCGCCGCTCCGAATCCAGCGGCGCGAATTTAAACACGTCGTCACCTGCGGCTTTGCGCGCCCTCGAGGTGAGCTCAAAGAGCTCCCCCTTGACGTCCAGAGCTATCACCGAGCCTTTGAATGTAAGTAGCGTTGGAATGACTATGCCGACGCCCTTGCCAGCGCGGGTCGGTGCAACGATGAGGCTGTGAGGCTGCTCGCCATTGGTCAGGTAGTAGCCAGGCCAGAAAGGGCCACTTGTCTTCCCAAACACCGGCCCTGTCACGCCACGGTATCGTCGCAGATATCCCGTGCGTCGCATTTCATCCACTCGAGCCCAACGAGCCGTCCCGTGGTGTTCGAGCTTGCGGCGCAATACGATCTGCTGAATCAGCAAGACGACCGCGGACGTCGAGAGCACGATAGCCGCGCCCCGATAGAAAACGGGGGTTGCGAAACCCAAATAGAAGGGCGTTTCAAACCAAAAGGCACGGACATCAAACGCCATCAGAGCCTCGCCGCTGCCGCCGTGGCGGAAGGTTGCGTAAAGACTTGCCGCACAGAAGCCCACGGCGAGTGAGCACGCGATGCTAATGGCTATGTTGGGGGGCGTCGTTTTTGTTGAAAGCATTGTTCCATTGCCGGATTAGCCGTAGCTAATGCTGCGCGTGCTTCAGAGACCGAACCGGCGTCGCGCGATGTCGCCGCTCGACAGATCGATGCCGCAGTGGGTGGTGCGATGCTTGCAGCGCATCACCCGGCAGACGTGGTTTTTGAAAGTTACACTAAGCAGGTACGTCAACGGCCAGCGAATTGGAAACGGCAAGGCCGTAGACGGAATTCGGGAGAGAAAGCGTCACTGTACCATGGCCGAGACATCAACGGCCGGAGCGATCTCTGCTTCTGGTGGCCTCCATTAGGTCCTCTCGGGCGTGATTGTAGGCTTGGCTTATGGACCGCCCGACTTGAGCACCCCGCTGCAGCTGTTCATAGGAGGTTTGCGGGCCTACTGTATCACGGACTGCAGCCTCAATACCTGCTATGTGGCCGTCCAGATTCGCACTCCGTTCCTCTGCTGCATGCTGCGGCGGCGGCATGTGCGGCAAGATGTCTTGCATGCCGGGAAAAACTGAGTGAGCTTGGGCCTGTTGATTTGCGTCTAACTGTTGATACATGTTGAGAATAGCATTGGATGCCATGTTTCTGACATTGCCATCCGGATCAGAAGAAGCCAATCCAATGGCCTGATCAAGAATGCGAGATTTGTTTTCCTCAGTAAACTTACTGAAGTGTGGCGCAACGTAATAAGTTCCGAGAGCTTGCGACGGCGGATCCATGTTGCCAATGCGATTAACAATAGCATCTTGCAGCCCTGGCGTTAGGTAATTACCTAGATTACTGGCCGCTCCGACTTTCTGCAATGCTATGTCATCCGTGCTGTACCCCAATTCGGCTGTTAATGTCGCGGCCAGATTGATGGCTGATCGTCCAAGCCGATTGGTCCGCCTTTCAAATCTCGCGAGGTCAGTTTCTGGCCCGGGTTGAGTGCCCCGAACGGCTGTTCGCTCGTGCGTCCCGAGGCCTTTGAAGCCCCCAAGATTTCGCGCTGTATCGCGCGGGTTAGCGGTTACCAGCCGTTCTGCAACATCGCTCAATGGCCCCTCTGGAACGTCACGGAGGCTACTGCTCCCCACGCCTTGAGATGATCTTGCAGCTGCGCGTGCCCGTTTGTTATCGCGATCCATTGCTCGCCTCCAAAGTAGTTATTCTACCCAGAGGTTACCACCGAAGCTTGACCTGCTAAACCGATATGATGTTACAGTTGTAGTATGGCAAAGGGTTCCCAGCTCTGTGGGTCTGCCAAGTGCCCGTCCAAGCCGAAGAAAATACGATGAAGCTGGCATCAAATGCGATGTGAACTGCCCCGGGCTTTCCGGAGGCCGTTTCGTTTGAGAAACGCGGCTATGGCTGGTTCATCCAACATGGCGTAGTAGCGTTCCTCGGCTTCGGCCGGCGGGATGTTGCCGATGGGCTCCAGCAGCCGGCGATTGTTGAAGCAGTCGACCCATTCGAGCGTGGCGAACTCGACGGCCTCAAATGAGCGCCAGGGTCCGCGTCGATGGATCACCTCGGCCTTGTAAAGACCGTTGATCGTTTCGACGAGAGCATTATCGAAAGAGTCGCCGGCACTGCCCACCGAGGGTTCGACGCCGGCCTCCGCCAAGCGCTCGGTGTATCGAATGCTGACGTATTGGGCGGATTCAACCGGTCGTCGCGACACCAAGGGATTGGAGGTGGCAATGACGGTTCACCAACGCGCTTAGATCGGTGCACTCGAAAGAAGCTGGATTCGCCCGGGCGTCCGCCTGCCTGGCAGCGTGAGAATCGCTTCCGGTTCTGGCAAGCTATTGCCTTGGGACATTCGAGCGAGGAGGCCGCACTGGATGCCGGTACATCAACGCCTCTTGGTCCGCGCTGGTTTCGGAGTACAGGAGGGATGCCGCCAACGCATTTGGCGCCGTGGGCGAAGCCGCCTTCGGGGCGATATCTTTCTTTCGGGAGCGCGAGGATATTGCGCTTGAGCTTGCCAAGGGGATCGGCATCCGGGCCATTGCTCGTAAGCTAGGTCGGCCGCCGAGCACAATCTCGCGGGAGGTCAGGCGCAATGCCGCGACGCGTAGCGGCAATCTGGATTACCGGCCAGTGCCGCCCAATGGCACGCCGATCGTGAGTCCCGCCGGCCTCCTGGCAAGCTGGCGGTCAATCCGGCTCTGCGTGAATATGTTGAGGAGCGCTTGGCCGGCAAAGTCACCAACCCCAATGGCGCCTCATTCGAGGGCCCCAAGGTGGGTGTGGAAAAAACGACAGAGCCGGAGGTGGTCGGCAACCTGGAGCCCCGAGCAGATCGCTAAATCGGCTTCAGATCGATTACCCAGAGGATCAAACCATGCGGATCAGCCACGAGACGATCTATCAGTCCTTGTACATTCAAGGACGCGGAGCATTGCGCCGAGGACTGACCGCATGTCTGCGTTCAGGCCGAGCGTTGCGCGTACCGCCCGAACGCGCGTACCGCGCGAACGGGCCCGAGTTCGCAACAAGTCCTTCATTGGAGACGCCCTTATAATAAGCGACCGTCCGGCCGAAATTGCCGATCGGGCTGTCCCCGGACATTGGGAAGGCGACCTCATCCTTGGCCTCGGAAGCTAGGCGATCGGTACGCTCGTGGAACGAAGTTCACGCTTCACAATGCGTGCTTCACCTGCCGCGCATGCAATGGCTATCAGCAGAGCCTGCGCATCAAGAACGGTCCACCACTTGCCGGCCACGGCGTTGAAGCAGTCCGCAGAGCCATAGCCCGATCCATGGGCAAACTTCCCGAGCAACTGCGTCAGTCGCTGACTTGGGCCCATGGAGCGGAAATGGCGCAGCAGCCGACCTGCGCATCGACACCGGGCTCGAGATTTTCTTCTGCGATCCCCAAGCCCGTGGCAGCGAGACTCCAACGAAAACACCAACGGCTTGCTGAGACAGTACTTTCCAAAGGGCACGGATCTCAGTCGGCACACAGCCCGGGAACTGGACGCAGTCGCCCATGCTATCAACACAAGACCGCGCAAAACGCTCGGCTGGAAAACACCTGCCGAACTCCTCGACCAACTCCTTGGGGGACAGTATGATGCCGGTGTTGCGACGATCCGGTTGAATCCGCCTTGGCTGCCTCTATCGCTGTGATGGATGAGCCCGCCTCCCCGCACGGGCCGCCGATCATCGAGAGCCTGTTCCAGGGCATCGAGAACGAAGGCTGCATGCGCCGTCCGGCTCACCCGCCAGCCGACGATCCGACGGGCATAGGTGTCGATGACAAAGGCGACATAGACGAAGCCCGTCCAGGTCGCGACGCAGGTGAAGTCGGAGACCCGCAGCATGTTCGGCGCGGAGCAGTGGAACTGGTGGTTGACGTGGTCGAGAGGGCAAGGTGCGGCCTTGTCGCTCACCGTAGTGCGGATCGGCGGACGATGCCTTCGAGGCTCATGGCCTTCATCAAGCGGGCAACCGTGCAGCGGGCGACGTCGAAGCCCTCGCGACGCAACCGCCGCCAGACCTTGCGAACGCCGTAGACGCGGAAGTTCGCCTCAAACCGTCGGACCTCATCCTTCGAGGCTGTATCCCATCTTGCCCGAGCCGACAGCCGGCAGGGGTCGACGCGCTTGGCGACATGGTCGTGGTAGGTCGACGGGGCGATCGGCAGCACCTTGCAGATCGGCTCAACCCCATGCGCCTTGCGGTGATCGTCGATGAACGCGATCGTGGCCTGAACCGGCGGTCGAGCTTCGCCTGGGCAAAATACGCGGAAGCCCTGCTCTCGTTGGCCTGCGAAGCTCGCGGCTCTCGCGTTCCAGAGCCTTCAGTTTCGTCGCAGCATCCGTGGGAACTCCGGCGCGCACGCCGCCGTCACGCTCGGCTTTCTTGCAGCCGATCTTGGCGGCGATCGATGAAACCGCCGCCCAGCGCGACGTATGCTCGCGTTCGTGATCCAGAACCAGCCGCACCGCGGGGGGTCCGGACCTCGGGAGAGAACTTGTTGGTCGCCTTGCTTGTCATGGTTCCACCTTCTCAGGAGTTGGAGCCTCCGATCAACCCGGGGCGGAACACAACAAGGGGCACGGATCAATCTGGGCGGAAACCCTAGAGAATCAGCCCTCAGAGCCTTTGGTAATAACCGACCCCTCGCACCTGTTTGGGCTGGGTGTACAAGTCAGGTTTTCATCAGGTTGGACGAGTATGTCTGGCAGCCAGAGCGCGACCACTTCCGTGCCCGCCCGCTCGTCTGGCAGACACACAAAGGAGAAAGATATGCCGTCAGCTACAAGCAGCGCCATCGTTTCCTGCCGCAGATCATCGCCCATCCGGTCTGGCCCTCCTTCAGGTCCCCTTGAGCCTGTGTCTCGTCGAGGAAATGGCCCGGGAGCGGGATCGTGGTTTCGTATGAGACAATCCGCCGGTGCGGCAACAAATGCGGTCCGCATCCGGAGCCATTACGTCGCGGCACTTGATATTGCAGTGCAGCAAAGGTAGAGGGCCGCCCCTTATCGGAGTGTCGTCCATGGTCCTTACCAATACCGGTAGCGAGGCAGAACCCGTCGAACAGTCGAGCCATCCGGCAATCGAACAGCAAAGCCCCAAGGTGCTGATGCTAGGCGCGCTCGGCGTTGTCTATGGCGATATTGGCACCAGCCCGATCTACGCGTTCCGTGAGGCGCTGGTGGCGTCGTCGGGCGGCAATGTCGCCGAGCGCGGCGATATCCTCGGCGTGCTGTCGCTGATCATCTGGTCGCTGACTATCATCGTCACCATCAAGTACATCATGTTCGTGCTGCGCGCCGATAACGGCGGCGAGGGCGGCGTGCTGTCGCTGATGGCGCTGGCGCGCGGCAGTTTCCCGACCCGCTCGGCGATCATCCTGGCCATCGNTCGTCACTATCAAATACATCATGTTCGTGCTCAGAGCCGACAACCGAGGCGAGGGCGGCGTGCTGTCGCTGATGGCGCTAGCGCGCGGCAGTTTCCCCAAGCGGTCGGCGGTGATCCTGGGCATCGGCATCGTCGGCGCCTCGCTGTTTTTCGGCGACGCGGTCATCACGCCCGCGATTTCGGTGCTGTCGGCTGTCGAGGGTATGAACGTCGTCACGCCGACCTTCCAGCCCTATGTGGTGCCGCTGACACTGGTCATCCTGGCCATGGTGTTCGCGGTGCAGCGCTTTGGCACCGGCGGGGTGGGATTGGTGTTCGGCCCGGTGACCGCCGTATGGTTCCTGGCAATTGGCCTTTCCGGTCTCAACCACATCATCGCCGATCCAGAAATCCTGTGGGCGGTGAGCCCGCACTACATCGTCGCCTTCCTGATCCATTCGCCCGATGTCGCTTTCGTGACCATCGGCGCCATCTTCCTCGCCGTCACCGGCGCCGAAGCACTCTATGCCGATCTCGGCCATTTCGGATGCAGGCCCATCGTGGTCGCCTGGCTGTGGATCGTGTTTCCCTGCCTGCTGCTCAACTATGCTGGGCAGGGCGCTTTCGTGCTGGCGAAGAACGGTCACGTCGGCCACCCATTCTTCGAGATGAACGAAGGCTGGACGCTGATCCCGATGGTGGTGCTGGCAACCGCCGCGACGGTTATCGCCAGCCAGGCGGTGATCTCCGGCGCCTTCTCGCTGACCAGGCAGGCGGTGCAGCTCAATATGCTGCCGCGTCTCGAAATCCTGCACACCTCGGAACGGCAGTCGGGCCAGATCTACATGCCACGTGTCAATCTGTTGCTGGCGCTGGCGGTGATGCTGCTGGTGGTCGGTTTCGGCGAATCGAGCAAGCTGGCCTCGGCCTATGGCATCTCGGTGACCGGCAACATGCTGGTGACGACGGTGCTGCTGTTCGTCGTCATGACGCGCATTTGGAAATGGCGCCTGTGGGTGGCGGTGGCGATGACGGCGGTGTTCGCCTTCATCGACATCGGCTTCTTTGCCTCCAACATCGTGAAGGTGTTCGAGGGCGGCTGGGCGTCGCTTGCGGTGGCCTTCACCATCGTTCTGGCGATGTGGACCTGGGTGCGCGGCAGCCGCTATCTGTTCGACAAGACCCGGCGCAACGAAATCCCGCTCGATTTCCTCGCCGGCAATCTGCNGGCGATCTGCCGCAAGCAGGGCTGGAAGTTCGACATCATGACGACGTCGTTCTTCCTGTCGCGGCGCTCGCTCAAAGCATCGCCCAATTCCGGCATGCCGGTGTGGCAGGACAAGCTGTTCATCGGGCTCGCCCGCTCGGCGGCCGATGCGACGGAGTATTTCCAGATCCCGACCGGGCGTGTGGTCGAGATCGGCACGCAGGTGGCGATCTGAGGTTTCCGGCGGCCTTTGACGCCACGCACCGGTCATTGCGGGGCAAGCCCTGCGCTGGGAACATGGTAGCCCTACCGTCACGGCACTTGATATTGCATCGCAGCAAGCGTAGAGCACCGCGCGCTTATCGGAGTGTCGTCCATGGCCCTTACCAATGCTGGTATTGAGGCAGAACCCGTCGAACAATCGAGCCATCCCGAAATCGAACAGCACAGCACCAAAGTTCTGATGCTGGGCGCGCTCGGTGTGGTCTATGGCGACATCGGCACCAGCCCGATCTACGCCTTCCGGGAAGCGCTTGTTGCGTCCTCCGGCGGCGAAATCGCCGAGCGCGGCGATATTCTGGGCGTGCTGTCGCTGATCATCTGGTCGTTGACGATTATCGTCACTATCAAATACATCATGTTCGTGCTCAGAGCCGACAACCGAGGCGAGGGCGGCGTGCTGTCGCTGATGGCGCTGGCGCGCGGCAGTTTCCCGACCCGCTCGGCGATCATCCTGGCCATCGGTATTGTCGGCGCGTCATTGTTCTTCGGTGACGCCGTCATCACGCCGGCAATCTCGGTGCTTTCGGCGGTTGAAGGCATGAATGTCGTTACCCCGACCTTCCAGCCCTACGTCGTGCCGCTGACGCTGGTCATCCTGGCGATCCTGTTTTCGGTGCAGCGCTTCGGGACCGGCGGTGTGGCGCTGATCTTTGGCCCGATCACGGCGGTCTGGTTCCTGGCTATCGGTCTTTCGGGCTTGAACCACATCATCGCCGATCCCGAAATCCTGTGGGCGGTCAGCCCGCACTACATCGTCGCCTTCCTGATCAATTCGCCCGATGTCGCCTTCGTCACCATCGGCGCCATCTTCCTCGCCGTCACCGGTGCCGAAGCGCTTTATGCCGATCTCGGCCATTTCGGCCGCAAGCCCATCGTGCTCGCCTGGCTGGCCATCGTGTTTCCCTGCCTGCTGCTAAACTATGCCGGGCAGGGCGCTTTCGTTCTGGCGAAGAACGGTCACGTCGGCCATCCATTCTTCGAGATGAACGAAGGCTGGACGCTGATCCCGATGGTGGTATTGGCAACCGCGGCGACGGTCATCGCCAGCCAGGCGGTCATATCGGGCGCCTTCTCGCTGACCAGGCAGGCGGTGCAGCTCAATATGCTGCCGCGCCTCGAAATCCTGCACACGTCGGAACGGCAGTCGGGCCAGATCTACATGCCGCGCGTCAATGTTTTGCTGGCGTTGGCGGTGATGTTGCTGGTCGTCGGTTTCGGCGAATCGAGCAAGCTCGCCTCCGCCTATGGCATCTCAGTGACCGGCAACATGTTGGTGACGACGGTGCTGCTGTTCGTCGTCATGACCCGCATCTGGAAATGGCGGCTGTGGGTGGCGGTCGCCATGACGGCGCTGTTCGGCTTCATCGACATCGGCTTCTTCGCCTCCAACATCGTGAAGGTGTTCGAGGGCGGCTGGGCGTCGCTTGCGGTGGCCTTCACCATCGTTCTGGCGAT
>NZ_AYWH01000029.1:0-12717 GCF_000502555.1 Mesorhizobium sp. LNJC394B00 | reverse complement strand
GTCCTCCGGCGGACAAGAAAACTGTCACCCATGCTATCGGTCCATTCTGTTACCTATCTATCCGGTTCGGACACCGCGCCCCTCTCCCCGTCACTATACGGGGAGAGGATGCCGGCAGGCAGGTGAGGGGCAGCGCCAACGGACGGGAAAATGAAGCAACTCATGCCTGAACCGTTTACCCTCCATTTCGTCCAACCCCTTGCAGTCCGCCGCAACTTTGAACAGTCTGTGCCTACACGGGGGCGAGGCTAAATGCGCGGCGAAGTTCTTCACTATGACGAGGCCCAGGGTTTCGGCTTCATCACCGGGGCGGACGGCAACCGCTACACCTTCGCGCGCGAGGATCTGCGCCGTGATACCGTGATCGCGAACGGCGTCGTGGTCGAGTTTCTGCCGGCAAGCGGTCAGGCGCGCGACGTTTTTTCAATCCGCGCCCAGCCCGCCAGTCCCGCCACCGCTGCGCCAGCGGCAAGCGCCGCGCCGCCCAAGGCGGCTGCCGCTTCAGCCGCGCCACAGCATTTCGGCCGCCTGGCGGAAGACGGCGCGGTTCGCGATAGCGGACTGCCGGGTTATTTCTGGCGAGGCGTGACGCGCAACTACATCAACTTCGCCGAACGCGCCCGCCGCAAGGAATTCTGGGGCTACTGCCTGTTCTGGACCGTCAGCTTCATCCTGGTCGGAATTGCCGGCGCCCTCGCCGACCAGGCCGTCGGCAATTTCGATGCCGGCAACTGGCCGATTGTGATGATCGGCGTCTGGGGGCTGTTTTGGCTAGCGACGTTCCTGCCCTGGGTCGGGCTCGTCGTGCGCCGCTTGCACGACATCGGCCTGACCGGCTGGCTGGCAATACCTTACTTCGCAATCACCTTCATGTTCGCTCCGGCTACGCTGATCCTCGCGCTGATACTCGGATTGATCCCGACCCAGGCCCACGAAAACCAGTGGGGGCCGGTGCCGCACAGCGTTGCGGTCTAGAGCCACCTCCAGTGTTGAAATCGCATGCAACCTTCGGTAGCATCATCCGTGCGAGACAAGGGGGAGTCGCATGCGCGGTACGGTCTGCCACTTCGACGAAGGTCATGATTACGGCTACATCAACGGCTTCGACGGCAAACGCTATCTGTTTACACGCGCCGACTTTCGCCATGGCGCGCTTCTTGCCAGGGGCACAGCTGTCGAATTTGAGCCTGATGATGGCGACGCGCATGACATAGTCGTATCGGCCACATCGCCAATGAGCGCAGAACGCCCGGCACAATCCGGCCATATGGTGGCGGATCAGCCTGCGCTGGGACTATGGGCCTATTTTCGGCGCGCTGTGATAGCAGATTACGCCATTTCAATGGACGCGCGCGCCGAAAGGAATTCTGGCATTCTATTTCGGCTTGATCATCTTGTTTGTCGCTTTTTTCGGCTTCGGCGCTCTACTTAACCTTGCGATAAGCGGTTTTGGAAATGGTCCCAGGACCTCCATCGGGTATATCCCCGCCCTGCTTTTCGTGTTCGCAATATATGTGCCGCTCGTCGCCCTTTTCGTCCGTCGCCTGCACGACATCGGCCTCAGCGGATGGTTCGCCCTGCTTTGCTTCGCCCCGGCTCTGAACGCCATCGCCTTCATCGTTCTCGGAGTGATCCCCTCTCAACTCGGCGAAAACCAATGGGGACAGGTGCCAGCTGGCGTAGGGATCTAGCTGCGGTTCCCTTCATCCCAGGAACTTGGCGATGACGGCATCGCCCATTGCGACAGTGCCGACTTCGGTCATGCCCTCGGACAAAATATCCTTCGTCCGCAGCCCGTCGTCGAGCACGGCGGCTATGGCGCCTTCGAGCTTGTCGGCCTCATCGACCATGCCGAAGGAGTAGCGCAGGCACATGGCAAACGAAGCGATCATGGCGATCGGGTTGGCGATGCCCTGTCCCGCAATGTCGGGCGCCGAGCCATGCACCGGCTCGTACAGCGCCTTGCGCTTCTTGGTCTTCACATCGGGCGCGCCGAGCGAGGCCGACGGCAGCATGCCGATCGATCCGGTCAGCATGGCGGCGATGTCGGACAGCATGTCGCCGAACAGATTGTCGGTGACGATGACGTCGAACTGCTTTGGCCAGCGCACCAGCTGCATGCCGCCGGCATCGGCCAGCATGTGGTCGAGCTTGACGTCGGCATAGCGAGTCTTCTGGGTCTGGGTGACGACCTCGTTCCACAGCACCCCGGATTTCATGACGTTGCGCTTTTCCATCGATGTCACGTGGTTCTTGCGCGTGCGCGCCAGCTCGAAGGCGACGCCGGAAATGCGCTCGATCTCGAACGTGTCGTAGACCTGCGTGTCGATGCCGCGCTTCTGGCCGTTGCCGAGATCGATGATCTGCTTCGGCTCGCCGAAATAGACGCCGCCGGTAAGCTCGCGCACGATCAATATGTCGAGGCCCTCGACCACCTCCTGCTTGAGCGAGGAGGACGCCGCCAGCGCCGGATAGCAGATGGCGGGGCGCAGATTTGCGAACAGCTCCATATCCTTGCGCAGCCGTAGCAACCCGGCCTCGGGACGCACCTCGTAAGGCACCTTGTCCCATTTCGGCCCGCCAACGGCGCCGAACAGAACCGCATCCGCAGCCATCGCCTTTGCCATGTCGGCGTCGGAAATCGCCGCGCCATGCGCGTCGTAAGCACAGCCGCCGACCAAGCCTTCATCAGTGGCAAAACCGCTGCCGAGCTTTGCGTTCATGGCCGCGATCAGCTTCTTCACCTCGGCCATCGCCTCGGGGCCGATGCCATCGCCGGCGAGCAGGAGAAGATTTTTCGAAGCCATGGAGAACCGTCCCAACACTGTTTGGAGAAACCGCGGCCTTGCTAAACGCCAAGAGCTTGCGGCGCAAGGGGATGAAGAACGCTACGACGGCGCCCGCCTCTCAGAACCTGGGTTCCTCGCCCTCGACAGAGGCGGGGGAGAGGAACAAATCACTTATGCGACAAAATATTCACCAACCGGCCGAATGGATCGCGCACATAAAACCGCCGTACGCCCCACGGCTCGTCGGCCGGACCGTATTCGACGGCAAAGCCGGCGGCCTTCATGCCTTGCAGCGCCGCATCGACATCGTCGACCTCGATGGAGAGGTCCGGCACCGGCGTGCCGGAGCCGCCCTGGGCCATGAAGCTGATCTGCACCTGCATCCGTTCGTCGGACCCGTAGGTGACGATCCAGCCCTGATCCATCAGCACATCGAGGCCAAGCACGTCCTGATAGAAGCGTTTCGCCGCCGCCGCGTCCTGCGTCCCGATATTGGCTACGATGCGCCGGACCGTCATGGCTTTGGCCTCTTCAAGCCGTGCGCCGCAGCGCCGTGACTTCGATCTCGATCTTCATTTCCGGCTTGTTGAGCTGGCACACGATCATCGTCGCCGCCGGCCTGATCTCGCCGAAAGCCTCGCCGAGGATGGGGAAGACGACGTCCACGATGGCCCGGTCTGTGATGTAGTAATGCGCCCGCACCACATCGGCCATGTCGAAGCCGCCATCCCTCAGCGCCTCCGCGATGGTCGCCAGGCAATTGCGCGTCTGCGCCTCCACCGTTTCCGGCATGGTCATCGTCGCATAGTCGTAGCCGGTCGTTCCCGACACGAAGCACCAGTCGCCCTGCACCACCGCGCGCGAATAGCCGGCGGTTTTTTCGAAGGGCGAACCGGTGGAGATGAGTGTGCGCATGGAGCCTCGCTGTGGTTTCGGACACTTTGCAGGAAAGGGCCGGCCAGGCCATGGGCCAAGTCAGGTGCAAATCTTGGTCGTCGGCGGGACAGCACCCCCCTCTGGCCTGCCGGCCATCTCCCCCTCAAGGGGGGAGATTAGCAGTTCGGACGCCTTTCTCGCTTTCCACATTTGCGATTGGCGAAAGCCAGAGTGACGTCTGATCTCCCCCCTTGAGCGGGAGATGCCCGGCAGGGCAGAGGGGGGTGTGACGGATCGCGACGGAACAAGCATGAACACCGAGTGTTCGCCGCGCTGCCGCAAACCCTAGTTCCCCGACTCCTGCGCCTTGTCCATTGCTTCCTTCACATCCGCCGGCCAGTCCGCCACCGGCGGCCAGGCCTGCGGCTCGCCATTGTCGCCGCGGCGGGCGAAGTAGAGCGTGTGCTTGGCCGGGTCGACCGCCATGAAACCGTCATTGCTGCCGCATGCGTGCGGCACGCAGCCGGTGGCGTAGAAGGCGCCCGACGCCGTCTTTTCGGTGCCGCCGCCGACCAGCAGGCTGGTCGCCATGTCGGGCATGGTGTCGCCGAGTAGCGTCTGCGCCGCCTTGTAGACGGCCTCATTGTGGAAGGCGTCGATGATGTTCTGGTATTTGGCCGGATCGACGTCCTTCCAGTCCGTACCCCGCTCCGGCGCGTAGGTCAGGTCGCCCGAGATCGTCAGCCCGTCGCTGGGCGACCATTGCAGCGCTTGCTTCGTATCGCCCGGCAACAGATACGGCACGAAATAGATGGCGTTGTCGGCCACCGCCGCCGGCGGCGCGCCGCATTCGTCCTGTTCGACCTTGAGGCTTTGTATCTCGCCGCCTTCCGGCTTCCAGACGATGACCTTGGCCGGGCCGCACTGGTTGCCGCCGTCGCCGACATCGACCAGCGCCACGTCGACGCCGCCGACCTTGACTGTTCTGTCGAAGAACACGTCATAATTGCTGGCCAGCTGCTTGCCGTCATAGGCCAGCACCTTCTCGCCATCCTGCTCCGGCTGGGTGATGGTCAGCTGCCCGCCCTCGAACGGGACCGGCCCCTGGCTGTCATCGTCCGCCAGGGCCGCATTGTTCGACGCGCCCGGATCGGCGGCGGACGGATCTTCTGCCGGCACGAGGACCGTGTCGGTCTGTGCTTGCGCGCCGGCCACCGGCATCAGCATCCACGCCAGCGCGCAGGCGCCGCCAAGAAGAAAACGTGTCATGACTGTCCCCTCCGTTCAGCCGCCACGAACCCGGCTTTGTGGCGGCCGGGCCATCTCGTACCACTCAGGCCCAAGGACGCTCGGCAGCGTTCTTCTTCTCGAACGAGGCGATGGCGCCGGCCTTCTCCATGGTCAGGCCGATATCGTCGAGGCCGTTCAGCAGGCAGTGGCGCTTGAAGTCATCGAGGTCGAAGCTGACCACGCCGCCGTCGGGGCCGCGGATTTCCTTGGCCTCGAGGTCGACCGATACCGTCGCATTGGAGCCGCGCGAGGCGTCGTCCATCAGTTTCTCCAGATCTTCCGGGCTGACGGTGATCGGCAAAATGCCGTTCTTGAAGCAGTTGTTGTAGAAAATGTCGGCGAACGACGTCGAGATGACGCAGCGAATGCCGAAATCGAGCAGCGCCCACGGCGCGTGTTCGCGGCTCGAACCGCAGCCGAAATTGTCGCCGGCGACCAGGATCTGCGCCTTGCGGTAGGCTGGCTTGTTGAGCACGAAGTCGGGGTTTTCCGAGCCATCGTCCTTGTAGCGCATTTCGGCGAACAGGCCGCTGCCGAGCCCGGTGCGCTTGATCGTCTTGAGATAATCCTTGGGGATGATCATGTCGGTGTCGACATTGACGATCGGCATCGGTGCGGCGACGCCGGTGAGCTTGGTGAATTTTTCCATGGCTTTTGCCCGTTCTTGATCGATAATTCGTTGCGTCAGGGTTTGCTGCGCCCGGTTTACACAAAGCCGCCGGCAAATAAAAGGCAACTGTTGGTGCGCGGCCCGATCGAAAGATCGGCGCGGCACTGTCTTTAAAACCGGCTGCCGTTGGTGCACCTTACGCCCATGACCGCACAATCGAAGATTATCTATGCCAGGGAGCCTGAGATCGACGTCGCTGAATTCCGCCGCGTGCTGGTCGAATCCACGCTCGGCGAAACACGCCCCGTCGATGACGACGCCCGGCTGCAGGCGATGCTTTCGGGCGCGAACCTGGTGCTGACGGCGCGGCTCGACATCGAAGGCAGGCCGCTGATCGGGGTTATCAGGGCCATCACCGATTTTTCCTGGGTGTGCTACGTCTCAGAGCTCGCCGTATCCCAATCTGCGCAAGGCCTCGGCATCGGCAAGGGCCTGATGGACGAGGCCCGCCGGCAGCTTGGGCCTTCGGTCGCCATCAGCCTGATCTCNCGGCATCGGCAAGGGCCTGATGGACGAGGCCCGCCGGCAGCTTGGGCCTTCGGTCGCCATCAGCCTGATCTCGATGCCCGACGCCGTCGGCTTCTACGAGCGTATCGGCATGAAGCGAATGGCCGACGCGTTCTGGTTCTCCCGCGAGCACTGACGCCGCGTGGCGCAATCGCCGATCGGGTTGGGCAGTCAAGGCGGGCAAGGTTCTCGGGCAATCCGGAACGGTGTTCAGGACCCCGCGTAGCAACGCCTCCTTGTCGCCCTTGACCCGCGCTTCATCCGGTCCAAATCCGCAGCATGGGAAATCGCCGATCTCTGATAGGCACCGCCGGATGGGGAATTCCGTCTCGATACAAGGCTGACTTTCCGCAGCCCGGGTCGCATCTCGAACGTTACGCAAAATGCTTTCCGGTCGTGGAAATCGACACCTCCTTCTACAAACCGCACCGCCGCGAGACCTATGAGCGCTGGGCGCACGCCGTGCCGGAGCGATTCCGTTTCGCGGTCAAGGCACCGAAGAGCATGACCCATGAGCATCGCCTCGCCGATTGCGAGGGGCTGACAGAGGACTTTCTCGGGCAGGTCGAAGGTCTCGGCGAAAAGCTGAGCGTGCTTCTGGTGCAGCTGCCGCCAAGCCTGCCCTTCGAGCCGGAGGTCGCCGGCGGCTTCTTCGACATGTTGGGCAGGCGTAGCCTGGCAAGGCTGGCATGCGAGCCGCGCCATCCCAGCTGGTTCGGCGCCGAGGCCGACGCACTCCTTGTCGACAACCGGATCACGCGCGTTGCCGTTGACCCGACCCCGGTTGCGGAGGCAGCAGGGCCGGGTGGCTGGCCCGGCCTTGCCTATTTCCGCTGGCACGGCGCGCCGCGCATCTACTATTCGGGCTACGATGCCGAAACGCTCGACCGGTTTGCGCGGCAAGTGGAAGCAGCGGCAGTTTCCGGCGCAGAGGTCTGGGGCATTTTCGACAACACGGCCGCCGGGCATGCACTGGGCAACGCGATGGCTGTCAGTGCGATGGTTGCTTAGACTCTCGCGGGACAGCACCCCCCTCTGGCCTGCCGGCCATCTCCCCCGCAAGGGGGGAGATCAGATGCCGCGACCGCTTTCGCCAATCGCCGACGTTGCAAGAATGGCGCCTTCGCCGAAGCTGCCAATCTCCCCCCTTGCGGGGGAGATGCCCGGCAGGGCAGAGGGGGGTAGGCGGGAACTCGACAGTGAGCTTTTGCCGCCTCAAATCACATTCAATTCCCGGAACGCCCTTCCCTCAGCCACTCTGGCGTACCCAAACGCCGAGCAATCCACCGTCCGATACCCGCCATGCACCAACAACTCCGCCAGCGCCTTACCGGCGGCCGGCGCCTGCTGCAGGCCGTGGCCTGAAAATCCGTTGGCGAAGATGAAATTGCCGACCTCGGGATGCGGGCCGATCACCGCATTCTGGTCGAGCGTGTTGTAGTCGTAGTGGCCGGCCCAGGCGCGTGTCGGCTTGATCGCCTCGAAGGCAGGGATACGGGTTGCCAGCACGGGCCAGATCACCTCTTCGAACAGCGGCCAGTCGACGTCGAAATCCCGGGGGTCGGCGGGGCCATCGCCCTCCTCCGGTTCGGCGCCGCCGGTGAGATAGACCGAGCCTTCAGGCCGGACATAGATGCCGGATGGGTCGACCAGCAGCGGCATGTCGACGTATTTTTCCCGCGCCTCGAAGACGAAAACGTTGCGCTTGCGCGGCTCGACGGGCAGCACGAGTCCCGCCATGCCGGCCACCTTGCCGGCATTCGGCCCGGCGGCGTTGACGACGATGCCGGCTTGCAGTCTTTCGCCATTGTCGAGGTCCACGCCGGTGGCGCGGTTGCCCTGCCTCTCAATGCCGGTGACATCGGCGGCGATGAAATCTATTTGTCTGTCACGCAATGCCTTGCGAAACAGCGTCAACATGGCATGAGCGTCGAACCAGCCCTCGCCGGTGCGGCCGAAGGCGCCGGCGCTGATGCCTTCGGTCGACAGCCAGGCAAAGCGCTTTGCCAGCTGGTCGGCATCCTCGAGCAGAATGTCGGCGCCCTCGGCGACCTGTGCTTGGTGGTTGGCTTTCAGGATCGGCAACCCGGCCTCGCCGGCCAGGATGAGATAGCCGCCTTCGCGAAAACCGATATCGGCGTCGGTGCCGAAGGTCTCCTTCAGCCGCCGGAATAGGTTTAGCGTGAACTGCGACAGCCGGATATTTTCCGGAATCGAGAATTGCTGACGGATCGAGGCCATGGACAGCGTCGTTGCCGCATGGGCGAATTGCGGGTCGCGTTCGATCAGCGCGATGGAGCCGGAAAAGCCTTCCTCGCGAAGGTAGTAGGCGACCGAGGAGCCGACGATGGCTCCGCCGATGATGACGATGTCGTAGCGCACGTTTTTCTCCGATCCGGCCGCCGGCATCCTTCATGCCCCCGGCACAATGATCTCGAAGCGCGTGCCGCGCCCGGAGTCAACCAGCGCGATCGTGCCATCATGCGCTTTCAGGAGGGCCAGCACTATGCCTAGGCCCATGCCGGTCCCGCCGGATTCGCGCCGCGTGGTGAAGAACGGCTCGAAAATGCGTGCCCTGTTGCTCGGCGAGATGCCGGCGCCGTCGTCGCTGACCGCAATGGTCACCTTGCCTTCGGCGCTGGCAGCCGCCAGCAAAACCTGGGTCGCGCCGTGCCTGGCGGAATTGTCGATCAGGTTGGCAAGCACGATCGCCGCATTCTCGGCCGATATGCGCAGACCAGTTTCGCCGCCCGTCTCGATGGTCACAGCCAGCCTGCCGTCCACCGGCAGCAATGCCAGCGCCGCATCGAGCGACGTGCTTTCGCCGCTCGGCGCCAGGTTTTCCGCGCGCGCCAGATCGAGCAGGCGCCGCACCAGCAGATTGAGCCTTCCGGCATCGTTGACGATGTTGCCGGAAAACCGCTTGCGCTCTGCCGCGTCCATCGCCTCGCCGGAATCGCGCAAGAGTTCGGCCGCGCCCTGGATCGCCGTCAGCGGCGATTTGAGCTCGTGCGAGACATGGGTGGCGAAAGTCTGGATCGAGTCGGAGCGCGCCTGCAGCTTTTCGGCCATGTCGAGGAAGGCGGCGGACAGCTCGGCCATTTCGCGCGTGCCGTGATGGTCGAGCGGCCGGATGGCGTCGCGGTCGCCGGCGGCGATGCGCCTCGTGCGCTCCATCAGCGCGTAGATCGGCCGGCTGACGGTGCGCAGGAAGACCAGCGCGATCAGCAGCGTGCCGAAGAGCATGGCGATGGCCGCCAGCGTCACCTTGCCGCGTTCGCCATAGAGATGCTTGACGATGTTGTTCGGCGTTCGAGACAGGTAGATCACGCCGGCGACATGGCCGTCGACCGCGATCGGCATGGCGACAAAGACGCGAACTTTCGTGCCGCGGCTGACCGAATAGAGGGGCGGTGGCGGCTGGTCGGGAATTCTTTGTCTCAACACGCTGGCGTAGTGGCCGGCAAGGGCGGTGCGCACCTCTTCGACATGGGCGAGCGACAGTCCGACCTCATCGCGCCCTGCAATGACAACGCCGCGCGGATCGAGCAGCCGGAAGCCGGCCAGCGTGGTTTTTTGCGTCGTGTCGAGAATGCCGGACAGGCTGGCGCCGATCGCCGCGAAGGCCGGATCGGTGGCGGCAGCGACGCCGGCGGGTCGGGTCGGCAGCAGGTAGTCGGAAGCGAGATCGAGACTTGGCTCGATCGGCTGGTACGGCGAATCCTCGCCGCGGCTGGCGTCGCCGCTGTCAGCCTGCATCGGCACCCCAAGCTTCTCCGGGGCAATGCCGGCGTCACTGATATTCTGCGCATAGATGGCGGCGATGACGGCGCCTTGCGCGATCAACTCGCCCTCGGTCTGGCGGATCAGCTGGTTTTCATAGAGCCGGAAGAAGAACAGGCCGACCAGCGGCAGCGCCAGCACCATGATGAGGATGGCGAGGACCACGGTGGCCAGCCTTGGCCGCCATTTGGTGCCGATCCACTTGGCGTCGCTCAGGCGCCGCATCGGCCAAGCCGGAAACCGACGCCATGCACGGTTTCGATGGCGTCGAGACAGCCTGCCGCCGCCAGCTTGGCGCGGATGTTGCGGATGTGGCTATCGACGGTACGGTCGGCGACATGGATGTTGGCGGCATAGGCGCTAGCGACCACCAGGTCGCGCCCCAGCACATGCGCCGGCCGCGCCAGAAATCCTTTCAGGATCGAGAATTCGATCGCCGTCAGCGCCAGCGCCTTGCCGTCGAAACTGGCGCCATGGCTGGCCGGCACCAGGCTGAGCTTGCCATGCGCAAAGTTCTTGTCATCGGCGGGGTCCGGCGCCACCGGGCGGGCGCGGCGCAGGATGACGTTGACGCGCGCCACCAGTTCGCGCGGGCTGAACGGTTTCGTCACGTAGTCGTCGCCGCCCATTTCGAGCCCGAGGATGCGGTCGATTTCCTCGTCGCGCGCGGACAGGAACAGAACCGGCACGTCGGAGCGCTGCCTCAGCCGCCGGCAGACTTCCAGCCCGTCCATCTCCGGCATGCCGATGTCGAGCACGACGAGGTCGGGCACGCGGCGCTCGATCGCCTGCAGGGCCGCGGCGCCGTCGGACACGGCCTGCGTCTTCATCCCGGCCTTTTCCAGCGCAAAGCAGATGATCTCGCGAATGTGCGGATCGTCGTCGGCGACCAGGATCTGATGCGGCATGGATCTAACGGTCCGGCACTGAAGGTTGCGAGGGCTGGGTAGGTGGAGGAAGCACGAGCGGACCTCTCTTGTCGAGAACCTGCAGGAGCCTCCAGCCGCGAAAGCTCCAGGCGCGCCACTGCTTCTGCTCGGCGATAGTGTCGTCGATCATCATTTGGTCGGCCAGACAGGTGGTTTGGTTTCCGAATTGGTGCATGTAGAGGCGGTCCAGCGCCGGCATGGCGGCAGCGCCGAGCGAGCGCAGATATTCGGTATCGATAGGCGTGCCGTCGCCGGTCATTTCAAGGGAATGGTCGACATTGAAATTGGCGATCATTGCGGCGAAGTTGATGAAGCAGCAGGCATAAAGCGTCGCCGATAACGTCGCAAGATTGGCGGAGAGCAGCCATTCGTTGGATTTTCCAAGCGCGATGCGGGCAATGATCAGTACAAGCCCTGACGCCACCAACCCCATCCAGACGAAAGCCGCGATGCGCCAGTAGGTCAGTGCATAGACGCCGATATAGAGATCGAGCCTGAGAATCGACGAAATGACCAGCACGATGTTCTGCGCCACCCAGGCATAGACCAGTCGGCGGATCAGCGGATCGCTTGACGTTTCGCTGCCCGGCCGCAGCGCCGCCAGCACGAAGCCGGCGGCCAGCAGCGCGGTGGCGATCAGCGGATAGGCGCCGCGATGCGCATAAGCGGCATAGCTCAACCCGTCGGGAAGGGCGACCCCGCCCCAGAGATAGGCGGCGTCGAGCCCGGTCTGCAGCGCAAACAGGGCATTGAAGACGATCAGCGCGCGCAAGATCGCGGCCTTGCCGAAGACGACGGCCTCGATCGTCGTGGCGGATTTTGTCGCGGCCGGTGCGGCCACGGCTGCAGGCGGCGCCAAAGGTGGAAGGCGGCGTGGGGGTCGGCGCAGCAAGCGCGGCAGGCGAGGCCGCAGGAAAGCCCAGACGCCGGCGAGCACGAACAGCCAGAAGACGATCCGCGCCAGCTGGATGAGATCGAGCAGCTTCATCAGGTCGATCAGCGACAGCCAGTATTCGATGACTGGATTGGCGGTGCCGAACAACAGCAGGAACACCGCGCCCAGCGTCACCGGCATGACCCAGACGATGATGGACGCCAGGTGGATGCGGCGGCCGCCAAGCCGGCGCACCGTGCGGCGCCATTGGAAAAAGTCACGGATAAGGCGCAGCGGCGCCGCCAGGAGGAACAGCGCGACCTGGCCGGCAATGCGGGCGATGCCGTGCCGCAGCCGCCCGGACAGGGACAGCGCAAACACCACCAGCGCCACGACAGCTATCGCCACCGACAGCGGGCTGACGTTCTCGGCCAGCGGCAGCAGCGCGACCAACAAAGCGGCCGGCTTGAGCCAGGGTCGGGTGGAATTCAGTGCGGCAGGATGCACAGCGACCACCGCGCCGGCGATCAGGATGGCAAACAGCAGCACCGTGATCCCGGCGGGCTGGCCGTAAAAGAAAAAATCCGCCAGCGCCACGAGCAGGACGGCGATGCCGAAACGGCGGCAAAAGGTCGGGGAAAGGGACTGCGTCATGCTCGGACTTTCCTGATGGGCTGGATCCGGCCGACGGGCGGATGTCTGGGGGTAAAAGGGAGCAGGCTTGCCTCCAGGCAAAGGCCGGCCTCCGTGCGAGGCGGATCGACCAGCCACCAGCTTTCGCTGCTGAGACGATAGGGCAGGGACCAACGGTTTCGCTGTTGCATGCCGCTGTTGTGGTGGCTGCGCATGGATACGGCAGGGCGCAGCGGAGGAGGTTTTCCGCAGAGATGTGCAGTTTTCGTGCAGGACCTGCGCTTACGGCGGGTTGTCCAGCCGATAGATGGGTAACACTTTGAACCGGATACATAGGTGACACTTCTCTCCCCCTATGCGTCCGCC
>NZ_AYWH01000028.1:0-13153 GCF_000502555.1 Mesorhizobium sp. LNJC394B00 | reverse complement strand
CGCGCTGGCCGATCTGCGTGATCTCGCGCAGGACAACCAGCAGGCCGACGTCTACAACCTGCTCGGCTTCACGCTGCGCAAGACGGGCGATTTCACCACGGCGCTGACCTACTACAACAAGGCGCTCGAGCTGAAGCCCGACCACAAGGCCGCCCGCGAATATCTGGGCGAACTCTATGTAGAGACCGGCGACATGGCCAAGGCCAACGAGCAGTTGGCGTCGCTGCAGAAGCTGTGTCCCGCCGGCTGTGAAGAACTCGAAGACCTCCACAAGGCCATCGACACCAAGGTGACAAAGTAAACCAGGCAGGTGCTGCAAGGCGCCTGCCCCTTTCCCATTGCCTGGAGCCCATCGTGACAACGACACAAACCGCCTGGAAACCACATCTCACCGACTTGACCCTGCTGACGGGTCGCCTGCTGCTCTCATTGCTCTTCGTGCATGAAGGCCTGGAGCTGGCGACGCATTTCGCCGGTGCAGCCAAGGCGATGGCGGCGCTCGGCGTCAGCCTGCCGCTTTTAATAGCCACCATAGCGCTGCAGCTGGGAGCTGGCTTTTCGGTCGGCCTTGGTCTGCTGACGCGTCTGGGCGCGGTGGCGCTCGGACTGTTCTGTTTGGCAACGGCAGCTTTGTTCCACACCAATTTCGCCAACCAGAACGAATTGCTGCATCTCGAAAAGGATCTCGCCATAGCGGGCGGCATGTTCGTCCTGGCCGTAGCCGGCGCCGGGGCGATATCTCTCGACAGGGTGCTGAACGGCCTCGTGAAGCGCCGGCAACAGGACAGAGAGACGGTTGCGGCGCTCATAGCGGCCGGTAGGCCTCTCNCTGAACGGCCTCGTGAAGCGCCGGCAACAGGACAGAGAGACGGTTGCGGCGCTCATAGCGGCCGGTAGGCCTCTCTCGTTGGGCGAAATCAAGCTTCCATTCTAAACCGGCCAACACGCCGGGCATCATACAACCCGCCCGCCCGGTCGGCGCCCGCAAACTGCCTCGGGGGGTGACGCAAGCCGTTCCTGGCGTGTCCTCCATTTTACGTCCGCTTATCGGCGCGGATAGTAATGCCCAGGAAGGACCTGCGACGATTCCGATCAGCAAGCCTCTTAATCGTTGTTGCAGTCGGCGATCTGCAGAGGTTCAAGGCATCCGTTGTTTGAATTACGTGCTCCCGCGCCGCGGATCATTCGCGGTTCTGGTATGCCAGAAGGCCAAGCATCGCGAGCGTCACTTTTCCGAGATTTGCATGGCTGTCAGAAAACGACACGTACCAACCCGCTCACGACGATCCATAGGCGCCGCGATGATAGATCAACGCCGGGCCAGGCTCTCCGCTCACCACATGCCGGACGCTGCCGAGGATTAGCGCATGGCTATGGCGAACTATCGTATCCTCGACGGTGCAATCGACTGCGGCAAGCGCACCTTCGAGCGCCAATGCGCCGCTTGCAAGGGTGGACCAGCGTGCACCCTCGTAGCGAGCCTGCCCCTTGAGGCCGCCTCGACCAGCAAAACGGTCGGCAATCGCGATCTGGTCGGCGCGTAGCACATTCACGCAGAAGTGCCGATGCCGGTGATGGCTGCCCATGTCGACGAGCTCAGGTTGATGCTGACGACCATCACCTCCGGTTCGACCGACAAGGAATGGGCTGTGGTAATTGTTGCGCCCGTCCGCTCGTCGCCGATGCCTGCGGTGACCACGGACACGGCTCCGGCCAGGTGTCGCATCGCAAATTTTAGGGAGATCCGGGTTTCATCCGGCAGAATGCGTTCGGTTAGTGTCATCTGGATAGCCTCATCGTGTTTGCACCTTCACGACGCCCTGCGACGCAACGCCGTCTGGTAACCCAACCATTGGTGAATTTCGGTGGCGATGCTCTCGGCATGGGCGGTGACTTCAGGGATGCCCATCAGCTCGCCGACGCTGCCGCGCGCCAGCGGTCCGCTGATGAAAATATTGTCGGCCGGGTGACCTGACTTACCGACCGCGCGGCCGTGGCTGTCGGTGTCGAGACCAAGGCCGGTTGGGTCAAGACGGACCAGGCCCAGATGTCCAAGGGCGGCAATCGCCGTGTTGGTGCGAAGAATGTCCGCATGCGCCGGCCCGGTCGTCACGATCACGCTGTCGAACGTCTCAACGATGAGGTCGTGTCGGCGCCTTGACCGCTGCGTGACGCGGATACGTCCGTCGGCCTCTTCGGCCTCGACAATCGATCCGGCGCGATAAGCGAGCGTCCCCTCGTCAAGGCGGCGATCCAGCACGACTGCTACCTGTGGCGCGATGCGGAAACGATGCACGTCCCAGAGCGCGCGAAGATGGCGCACCACGCGGCGCTGCTCGGCGAGCGGCAAGGCCTGCCAGATCAACTGCCCCTGACGCCGGACAGCGTCGAGGACCGGATACCCGTCTTCGCCCTGTCGCGTCGCTGCCGCGATCGTGGCCCGGATGCGCCTGAGCAGCACCGTGGCGCTGCGTAAAGGCAGGCTGGTGAAGTCGCCTATCGGGTCGCCCTGCATGGCGGCCTGCACATGCGAGCGATAGCCATGGCGCGACAGTGCCGTGATGCGGCCGCGATGACCTCTACGGTCGAGGGCTGCAATGACGTCGGCCGAGGTCAGACCGGTGCCAACAATGAGAACACGGTCGTCGCGGCCGATCGCCTGCAGCCGTTCGAGATCGTAGGGATTGGCCACCAATCCGGCGACTGAGGCCACGCTGCGCAGCGGCGCCGGGAGGGCCGGCAATGGATGCGTCGCCGCGATCACCACAGCATCGGTGGAAAGCGTTGCGCCATCGGACAGGACAAGCCGGTAGCCCTCGCCACTGCGCTCGACCCAAGCAACTTCGGCCCTGACATGGCGGATCGCCTTGCTTTGCAGGAAGGGCTGCAGGTGGGATTCGACATAGCGGCCGAAGACCCGACGCTGCGGGTAAATCGCGCCGCTGGCGGCGATGGCCTGCGTATCGTCCAGAATAGCGCCGGTCTGCTCCAGCCAGTCGGAAAAATGGCCCTCCTCACCTGAGATCAGCGTCATCCTGGACGCCCGCACGTTGATGCGGTGCGAGGGATCGGCCGTCGAATAGGCCAGACCATAGCCGAGCGCCTCGCGGGGTTCGACGACCACGATATCGGCTGCATCGGCGGGCAGCAGCCGCGCCAGGTGAAACGCGGTTGCGGCGCCGGAAAAGCCGCCGCCAATGATGGCGACCGTCAGTTTCCCAGCCCTGCGGGAAGCGCTCAAGACTGGCTCGCGCGCAGCGCCGATGGTCGATGATCTCCGGCCACCGTTTCGCCGAACGGTCCCATGTTCACCGTCGTCGGCCGGGTCGAGATTTCGTGATCGAGCGGCAGCAGCGGCAGCACCAGTTCGCCGAAGCGATAGGCTTCCTCCAGATGCGGATAGCCGGACAGGATGAAGGTATCGATGCCAATCCTTCGGTATTCGTCGATCCGTTCTGCCACGGTCGCCGCGTCACCGACCAAGGCGGTGCCGGCGCCGCCGCGCACGAGGCCAACGCCGGCCCAAAGGTTCGGGCTGATTTCGAGCTTGTCGCGGCTGCCGCCATGCAACCGGCTCATGCGCGACTGGCCAACCGAATCCATGCGGGCGAAAACCTTCTGTGCCTCGGCGATCGTCTTGTCGTCGAGGCGGCTGATCAGCCGATCGGCATCGGCCCAGGCCTCGTCATTGGTCTCGCGAACGATGACATGCAATCGGATGCCAAAGCTCACTTCGCGGCCGGCTTTTTCGGCAAGGCCCCGCACATGCTCGACCTTGGCGGCGACGTCCGCCGGCGGCTCGCCCCAGGTGAGGTATTTGTCGATCTGCTCGGCGGCGACTGCATTGGCTACCTCCGACGAGCCGCCGAAATAGAGCGGCGGGTGCGGCGTCTGCACCGGCGGAAACAGCAGCCTTCCATCCTCGATGCGGAAATGCTTGCCTTCGAAGGCGACGGTTTCGCCGCGCAGCACCGCCTTGTAGATGTCGAGAAATTCCCGCGTCACCTCATAACGCTCATCATGGCTGAGGAAGATGCCGTCGCCCTTGTTCTCGACCGGATCGCCGCCGGTGACCACGTTGATCAGCAGCCGCCCACCGGAGATGCGGTCGAGTGTCGAGGTCATGCGCGCGGCGAGCGTCGGCGATTGCAGACCCGGCCGTACGGCGACGAGGAAGCGCAACCGCTGCGTCAGCGGCGCCAGCGCCGACGCCACCACCCAGCTGTCTTCGCAACTGCGCCCGGTCGGCAGCAACGCGCCATAATAGCCGATGGCGTCGGCGGCCTTGGCGACCTGGGTGAGATAGGGCAGATCGACCGCCCTGCCGCCCTCGGAGGTGCCGAGGTAGCGGCTGTCGCCATGCGTCGGGAGAAACCACAGGACCTTAATCCTGGAGGGGGTGGCAGCGCTCATGAATAGTCCTTTGTGACTTTACGGCGTTCCCGCTCAGCTCCAGGCGTGGAGCGGCGGGTTCACCTCGTTCAGGTAATAGTTCCCCAGGATCGCGTATTTCCAGCGCACCGGATCGTGCAGCGTGTGGGTGCGGGCATTGCGCCAGTGGCGGTCGAGATTGTGCTCGGCCAGCGTGGATCGCGTGCCGGCAAGTTCGAACAGTTTGTTGGTGGCGTTTATGGCGATCTCGGTGGTGAGGATCTTGGATTCGGCGACCGCGATCTGCGCTTCCGCGACCGTCTTCGCGTTAGGATCGGCCACGGCGCGGTCGACCGCAAGGCCGGCCTTTTCCAGAATAGCCTCGGCCGCATTGGCGCGCAGGCGAAGGTCGCCGATCGCCTGGATCGTATAGGGATCCTGCCAAGCATGATCGACGCCGCTGTCGATCCACGCGCGCGACCTGGTACGCACGAAGCTGACCGTCTCGTCGATCGCCGCCTTGGCGATGCCGAGATCGACCGCCGCCTGGATGATCTGGAAGATGGGTCCGTCGGCTGTCGGTTTGTCGTACCCCTTGTAGCCGGGGACGAGATGCGTCTTCGCCACCTTCACATTGTCGAGCAGGACCGTGCCGGAGAGCGTCGTCTTCTGGCCGAAGCTCGACCAGTCATCGATGACGGTCAGTCCGGGCGCGCCGCGATCGGCGATGGCATACCAGGCGCGCCCCTCGTCATCGAGCGCCACAATCGGCACCAGATGGGCGAGCAGGGCGCCGCTTGAATAGAATTTCTGGCCGTTGACCACGACATGGTCACCGGCATCGACGAACTTGGTCTCGAAGTCGGCGGCACGCTTGGAGCCGAACTCGGAAAACGCGTTGCCAAAGCGCGTGCCGGACAGTGCCTCGGCGAAGAGCAGCTTTTTCTGCGCCTCGTCCGAAACCGTGCGGATGGCGGCGACCACGCCGAGATGGTTCTGCGGAATCTGGCCAAGCGAGGGATCAGCCGTCGAGATGATGGTGATCACCTTCGACAGCGTCACATAGGACACCTCCGGCCCCCCATAGGCCTTCGGCACATTGATCGACCACAAGCCGCTCTGCGAAAAAGCATCGAGCTCTTCCTTCGGCCAGATGCGCTCGCGGTCCCGCTTCGAGGCTTCCCTAGCGAATTCAATGGCAAGTTTTTCGGCGATGGCGATCGCCTCGGCATCGGTCTTGATGATATGCGCCTTGGCCGACGGGCGCTCGACCGGAGGCACGGCGACGCGCGCGTCGGACGGCTGCTTGGATTGGATGGTCATGCTGCAGTCTCCTGGGGAAAGTGTTGCGATGGAAGCGGCGCGCCGCCGAGATAATAGGTCTTGATGTCGTCGCGCTGGCGCAGGTCGGCAGCCGACCCTTCCAGCACGCTTTTGCCGTTTTCGAGGACGGTGGCACGATCAGCATATTTCAGCGCCACCGCCGAATTCTGCTCGGCGACAAGGATCGAAAGACCCTCGTCCCGATTGAGCCGCTTCAAGGCGCTGAAGATCTCGTCGACGATCAGCGGCGCGAGCCCCATCGAGGGCTCGTCGAGCACGAAGAGTTTCGGCCGCGACATCAGTCCGCGACCGATCGCCGTCATCTGCTGCTCGCCGCCGGAGGTGAGGCCGGACCGCGTGCGCCGTTTCTCGAGAAGCCTCGGAAACAGCGCGTAGACACGCTCAAGGTCGGCCTTCACGCCAACGCGCGAGGATGAACGCCCGAGCGCCCCGGTCAGAAGGTTCTCCTCGACCGTCAGCGAGCGAAAGCAGTGCCGGCCCTCGAGAACCTGGACCAGGCCCTTGCGGACGAGGTGCGAGGGACTTGCCCTAGAAACATCCTCGCCATCGAAAATGATCCGGCCGGCAGTGACGGAGCCGCGCTCTGCCGGCAGAAGATTGGATGCGGCGCGCAACAGCGTCGTCTTGCCGGCGCCGTTGGAGCCGAGCAACGCCACGATCTCGCCCTTGCCGACCGAGAGGTCGACGCCATGCAGGGCGGCAATGGCGCCGTTGTAGACGGCCTCGACGCGGCTGATCGACAGGATCGGATTTTCCGGGCTGGACATCGATAACTCCGCTGCGAAGATGGATGGCACGGCCGGCCCGCGGGCCGGCCGTGAGCTCTTCAAACTCAGTTGCTGACCACCGCATCGGCGTCTTCGGCCGTGCGGATCTTGAGGCCCTTTTCCTTGGCATAGGCCTCGGACGACTTCTCGATGATCGGGCGCAGCAGCTTCCAGTCCGGCGCGATCCAGTCGGACACGACGTTCCACTTCTTGCCGTCCCACTGCTGGAAGGTCACGTAGCCGTCACCTTCGTGATTGTCCCAGGAGACGTTGATCGAGTGGAACAGGTCCTTGGCACCGAGCGCCTCGACGCGCGCCGGGTCGAGCTTGAGGTGTTCGAAGCCCCAACGGACCTCATCGCCGGTCAGCGTGCGATTGCCGAATTTGGCCTGCGCGATGCGGATGGCTTCGACATTGAGGATGCCGTTGACGATGCCGAGATTGTGGTAGACCGAGCCGATGCGGCTCTTGTCCTCGAGATTGCCCTTGCCGGCGTCGTAGACCGTCTTGACGATCTCCTTGACGACCGGGTAGTCGGCGCCAGACGCCTGGGTGGTGATGGCGGTGTAGCCCTTGGCGGCGTCGCCGGCGGGGATGACGTCCTCTTCAGAGTTGGACCAGACATTGCCGACGATGTGATCGGCCGGGAAGCCGGTCTTCTGCGCGGTCTTCAGCGCAACCGGGTTCATCACGCCCCAGCCGCGCAGCACGACATAGTCGGGACGATCGCGACGGATCGTCAGCCACTGTGCCTGCTGCTCGTTGCCGGGGTGCGGAACCTCGATCTGCGACAGTTCGAAACCGTATTTCTGCGACAGCAGCTCATAGATCGGGATCGTCTCCTTGCCGTAGGGCGAGCCGTGATAGAGCACGACGATCTTCTTGCCCTTGAGCTTGTTGAGGCCGCCTTCCTTGGAGGCGATGTAGTTCACGATGCCCGATGTTTCGCTGTAGGGGTTGAGCAGCAGCGGGAAGACGTAAGGGAATACCCGACCGTCGGTGGTGTCGGTGCGGCCGTGATTGATGGTGATAAGCGGCACCTTGTCGTCGGTGATGCGGTCGATCATGGCGTAGGCGATGCCGACCGAGAGCGGGTTCCAGGCGGCGATGCCGGGATTGCTCTTCAACCGTTCGTAGACCTCGACGCCCTTCTCGACCTCATACTGGGTTTCGCCCTCGCTCCAGGTCAGCTTGACGCCATTGACGCCGCCGTCGCGGATGTTGATCAGGTTGAGATAGTCGATGAAGCCGCCGAAGAAGCCGGTGCCGCCCGCGGCATAGGGGCCGACGCGGTAGCTCTGCAGCGGGAAATATTGTTCGTCGGCATGGACGGCTGTCGCGCCGAGCACGAAAGCGGTGGCGATCGCCGCTTTCTTGAGGTGACTGAAGAAGGTCATGAGTTGCGTCTCCTGAGGTTTTGGGTCCGTGAGAGAATGTCGAGCGGCGCTCAGCTGGACCTTGAGCCGATCCGTCGTTTCAGGCGGTCGAAGAGGGCCGACAGCCCGTTCGGTTCCGCGATGAGGAAAATGATGATGAGCGCGCCAAGCACGATGCGCTGGCTCATGTCGAGCACACCAGAATCGAACAGGCCGCCAAACACGAAGGCGCCGAGCCGAGACAGAAAGAGCGGGAAGACGACGATGAATGCGGCGCCCAGAAACGCACCGCGTATCGAAGCCAGCCCGCCGATGATGATGATGAACAGGATCTGGAACGAGCGGTCGAGATTGAAGCCGGCCGGCTCGACCGTGCGCAGATAGGTGAAGGCCCACAGCACGCCGGCGACGCCGATGATGAAGGATGAAATGGCGAACGCCAGCAGCTTGGTCGTAAGCACCGGGACGCCTATCACTCGCGCGGCGGTTTCGTTGTCGCGCACCGCGATGAAGTTGCGGCCGGTGGCGCTGTTGACCAGCCGCCAGACCAGCGCCGTCAGCACGATGACGGTGGTGACGGAAAGCAAATAGCGGCCGGTGGCGCCGTCGAGCGAAAAACCGGCTACGGCAAGGTGCGGTGCAGAAATCACCCCGGACGGATTGTCGTTGGAGAACCAGCCGAACTTGGTCAGCGCCCACTGCACGAAAAACTGGGCGGCCAGCGTCGAGACAGCGAGATAGAAGCCGCGCAGGCGCAGGCTCGGCAATCCGAAGATGACGCCGATGCCGGCGGCCGAAATTCCCGCCAGGATCATGGTCGCCGCCAGCGGCAGTCCTTCCACCCGCAGGTTGAAATTGTATGCGGCGAAGGCGCCTACCGCCATGAAAGCGGAGGAGCCAAGCGAAAGCTGGCCGCAATAGCCGGTCAAGAGGTTGAGGCCGACTGCCGCCAGGCTGAGCGCCAGGAACGGCAGCAGGATCGCCTCAACCAGATAGCTCGAGGCATAGGCCGGGATCAGGCCGTAGGCGACGACGATCAGCACGGCCGGCAAAGCGAATTTCCGGGCGAACTTCTGCCAGTCGATTGGAAGCCTGGCGGCGTCGAGCGCTTGCACGGCCATCGGTCAGACCCTTTCGACGGTTTTCTGGCCAAACAGGCCGGAGGGACGCACCAGCAGCACGACCAGCGCCAGCGCATAGGCGAACCAGCCTTCGATGCCGCCGCCGACGAAGGGGCCGAGATAGACCTCGGCGAGCTTTTCGCTGGCGCCGATGATCAGGCCGCCGACGATGGCGCCAAGGATGGAATCGAAGCCGCCAAGCACCAGCACCGGCAGCGCCTTCAACACGATCAGTGACAGCGAGAACTGGACGCCGAGGCGGGCACCCCACAGCAGTCCCGCGACCAGCGCCACGAAGCCCGCGGCCGTCCACACCGTTCCCCAGATCCGCGGCAGCCGCAGTCCGACGGCAAGGGCCGCGAACTGGTCGTCGGCGACGGCGCGAAACGCCAGCGCGATCCGGGTCCAATAGAAGAAGGCGCTCAAGCCCGCCACCATCGCTGCGGCGATGCCAGCTGCCAGAAGGTCGAACGACGAGATCAGGATGCCGCCGACCTCGAAGGGCGTGTCGTCGATGCCGAGATCAAGCCCGTGCACCTGCGTGCCCCAGATCAGTTGGGCAGCGCCCTCAATGATGTAGGACAGGCCAAGCGTGGCCATGAACAGTGTCATCGGCGAGCGGTTCACCAGCGGCCTGAGCACGGTTCGCTCGATGGTGAAACCCAGCGCGACCATGACTGCGAAGGTGATGAGCAGCGCAAGCGCAAACGGGATGCCGCGTTCGACCAGGCTGACAAAGGTGAGTGCCGCAAACAGCACCATCGACCCTTGCGCGAAGTTCAGCACACCCGACGTCTTGTAGATCAGCACGAAGCCGATGGCGACGAGCGAATACATGACTCCCGACAACAGGCCGCCGACCAGCACTTCGACAACGAAGAGAAAATCATAGTAGCTCATCAGATGCCCTCGCCATCCTCGCCCTCGGCGGTGCCGAGATAGGCCCGGATCACGTCCGGATCGGCGCGCACTTCGGCCGGCGTGCCGTCGGCGATCTTGCGGCCGTAATCGAGCACGGCGACGCGGTCGGATAGGCCCATGACGACCCCGATGTCGTGCTCGATTAGGATGATGGTGACGCCATGCCGGTCGCGCGCGGCGCGCACGAACCCGGCCATCTCGGCTTTCTCGGTCGCCGTCATGCCCGCCATCGGTTCGTCGAGCAGCAGGATCTTCGGCTCGGCAACCAGCGCTCGCGCCAGTTCGACCCGCTTCTGCAAGCCGTAGGGCAGCGTCGCAACCAGCCGATCGGCGACCGTTTCCAGATGCAGGAAGGCGATTGTCTGGTCGACCTTTTCGGCAATCGCAGCGTCTTCGCGCCTGGCGCGTGGCAGGCCGGCAATATGTTCGACGAAACTGGCGCGCCTGGTGTGGACGCGGCCCGACGCGATGTTGTCGTGCACGGAAAGCCCGGGAAAGAGCGCCAGGTTCTGGAAGGTGCGCGCGACGCCCAGACGTGCCAGACGGTTCGCGGGCACACGGGAGAATGACTGGCCGGCGATCGCGATCTTGCCGTGGTCGGCGTGATAGAGGCCGCTGATGATGTTGATCAGCGAGGATTTGCCTGCGCCGTTGGGGCCGATCACGGCGCGGATTTCGCCGCTCTTGACCTCGAGATCGACATCGCTCAGCGCCGTGACGCCGCCGAACGAAATGCCAATCCCGCTCAGAGTCAGGATCGCATCGACCTTTGCCGACAGGCGCGCCGGGCGCGTGTCCGTGAGTGGACCAGCGCCAGCAAGAATGCCGGGGATTTCGGGCGCACGCTCGTATGCGGCGGCTCCCAGCGAAGCACCAATCATGACACGTTCCTGATTTTGAAGGAGTGCGCGGCCCGCAGGCCACGCCCTGGCCTATTCGGCGGCGACAAGCTCCCTGTCACGCGCCGCTTCCAGTTCGCGCACCAGCGGGATGATGCGCTTGCCGAAGAACTCGACCTCTTCCTGGAAATGCAGGAAGCCGAGCAGGATCAGATCGGCGCCGGCATCCTTCAGCTTGAGGATGCGTTCGGCGATCTGTTCCGGCGTGCCAATCAGATTGCTGCGGAAGCCGTCATTGTATTGCACCAGATCCTCAAGGGACGACTTCGCCCAGTTTCCCTCGCCTTCCGGCGAGGCCTTGCCGGCATTCTTGACCTGGTCGGCAAAGCCCTGCACCGCTTCGGGATTGGCCTTGGCGACGATCTCGTCCAGCACGGCGCGTGCTTCCGCCTCGGTTTCGCGAGCAATGGCAAAGGCGTTGACGCCGATCTTCACCTTGTGGCCATTCGCCTTCGCCTTGGCCTGGATATCGTCGACCTGCTTCCTGATCTCTTCGGGCGTGTTGCCGTTGGTGAAATACCAGTCGGACACCCGCGAAGCCATGTCACGCGCGGCGCGCGACGAGCCGCCCTGGAAGATCTCGGGCTGCGGATCGATCGGCTTCGGCTTCATCGAGTAGTTGGTGAAGCGATAGAAGTCGCCCTTCAGCGTAAAATTGTCCTCGGTCCAGATGCCGCGCAACGCGCGGATGAACTCCTCCGAGCGGCGGTAGCGCTCGTCATGGTCGAGCCACAGCTCGCCGATGGCGGCGAACTCGCCACGGAACCAGCCGCTGACGACATTGACGGCCACGCGGCCATTGGTCAGGTGGTTGATGGTGGCGATCTGCTTGGCCGCCAGCGCCGGGTTCCATGGACCGGGCAAGACGGCGGCAATCACTTTCAGCGTTGTGGTGGCGGCCAGCAGTGCGTGGCTGAACGACACGGATTCGTGCTGGTTGTCGGCGCCGTAGCCGGCGGTGAAGCGGATCTGGCTCAGTGCGTAGTCGAAGCCGTTGGCCTCTGCGATCTGGGCGAGCTTGCGGTTGTAGTCGATGTCCCAACCGGTCCGCTGCTCGATGTTGGAGATGACCAGGCCGCCGGAGACGTTCGGAACCCAGTAGGCGAATTTCAGGCCGTCGGAATGAGACGTCATGTCGTTGTTCCCTTTTTGGTTGGCTCAGCCGACGCGCGCTGCGGCGGCGGCATTTGCATGGTTGGAATTGAGCAGTGAAACCGCTTCGGATGCGGCCCGTGAAATGCGTTCGCGTATCGCCTCGCCGACGATTTCGGCGCCGATGAAATCGTCGGGCGCCCCATAGACGCCGGTCGGTACGGTGACGGCGCCGAAAAAGCCGAATAATGGCCGCAACTGATGTTCGAGAACCAGGCCATGGTATGGACTTCCGCCTGTCGCCGCGAGAAGCACGGTCTTGCCGGCGAGCGCGCGATAGTCGACGAGGTCGAACAGGTGCTTGAGGGCGCCGGTGTAGGAAGCCCGATAGACAGGCGTTCCGACCACGAGCAGATCGGCCTCCTCGACACGCTGGATAATCGCTTCGCCGGACGCGCCGAGGGCGCCACGGGACAGTCCGACAAAAAGCGAAGGCGCCGCCTCGGTGATTTCGATCAGGCCCGTGTCTGCCGGGACGCGCAGCGCGACGTCCTTGACCAGCGCGTTCACCACCGCGGTTGTTCGCGATGGCGTGCTTACGCCGCCGGATATTCCGAGAACCGATAGCCTTGCCAACTCGTCAATCTCCCAGACCCTGCATGCGCATCGGTCATTTCCAAACCGGGGCAGACGATATTCGACAAAATCTATAGAGATAAGGAACGACGTTTCGATTTTTCGCCTTTGGCGAGAAAAATCCGGTTCTGCTAATGTGCGGTAGCAACGTCCATCTGGCGATGGCCGGGAAGGATCAAAACGGCTCGCAGTCATCTATCGACGTTTTTGAAAGCGCCGATGCCGGGCAATAAGGATCGTTGCCATGATGCCTGGCGTCGCCGTCGCGCAATACTACGAAGCGGCTTCCCTTGCCGGCGACATCACCAGTTTCTGGGTGCCCAATCGGGATTGTCTCTTTCCATGGTGTGCGACATTGGCTTTAGGATTAGCCGCAGCGACAGTTGGGACACAGGCATCCTTGTGGACGCCTCGAGTGCGACAACGTCCAGCAGCGCTGGACGGCTGGACGGCGCCAGTTGCTCGCGATCGACACGGGCAAGCTCTATGGCGGGCGTGGGGATTTCCTGCCGGTGGCCGAGGCGATAGCCAGCAGATCGTCCATCTCGGTAAGTCGACGAGATCGTCACCGCCTATCACCCACGGCGTCAATGACGGCCCAGGGATCTGGTGGGCTTTTCTGCTGG
>NZ_AYWH01000027.1:0-13262 GCF_000502555.1 Mesorhizobium sp. LNJC394B00 | reverse complement strand
GACGTGAACAATCACCAGCCTGCCATGACCGCCCCCTCTCAGCGAATTTGCAGAACTCTCAGCACACTACCGTGACAGGGCGAAACACCGGCTTGATGCAGAGATCGGTAGGGCTGAAGCGAGCGGCACAGCTTCGCGCCTGTTGTCGGCCGTTGGAGGTGCCCTTATCGCAGCCAAAAAGCGACATGGCCCACCGCGAGGCTGTAGGTCGATGAGCCTACAGGCTGTTCACGAAATGCAGTTGGTTCTAGCTGTCAAAACTTGCGCGCCAAGAACGATCTTGGAATTGGCCATGAGGCCGCCCTATTGAAGGTGTTAACTCGGCTTTGGTATTGGTACCCCCAGCGCGGTACCAGCGCTAGAAACTGTTGCCTGCGCCAACTGCTGAGCACTGCTGGGCAGGCCGAACCCCCAGAAGAGACAGAAGAGAAAATCCGCCGGCAGTCCGAACCCCGGATTGGTAAAGACCACGACATAGGAGCCGAGCGCGGTGGCAAGCAGGCCGAAAATGGACCAGACGAAACAGCTCAGCCGGTTAATTTCGACGGTTAGTTCTCCGGCCGAAGGCGGTACCGGAGCTGCCCGCGACTTGGCGGATCTTGTTGGTCCGGGGTTGAGGGCTGCGCCCAGAGTTGTGAGAATGGCAGCGACCTCGTCGGCAACGTCCTTTATGTTCTCCGAACCGCTCAACTTGTCGAGATCTTCAGCTGCCTTAGCCACAGCGGTCTTGTGAACGGGCAGCAGTGGATCCGGCAGCACTCCGTCGGCCTCCTCGAAGCCGGCGTCGATCAGCATGTCGAGAAGGTTGAATAGGTCCACCCGATCTACAAGGAACTTCTGGTAGGCCTCTGTCGAGCTTTCCATAGTGGCGCGCGGCAGCGGGATGATACCCGGCAGCATGTTGCCGTTCTGGAGCTCACCGATCATCTTATTGGCATCGAGCGTCGCCAGTTTGCGCCGGGTGCCCTCTAGATGCTCGGAAATGGGCTCGCGGAGGCGGTCGAGCCTCGCGCCGAGTGCTGTTGCGCGCGAGGCCAGGGCCATCACCGGACGCAATAGCTGCCTTCGATTGATCGCGTTCTGGCTCCAGGTCGAAGCCACCCATGCTACCGCGACGCCAACGAAGATAACCCCAACGCCGATCGCCTGATGCCACCACGTCGTGCCGTAGAGCGTCATGGTAAACGCCTCCCCATCGGGATCCTCCGTGGCGGCGAGGATCACCGTGCCGGTAAACTTGCCGATCACATCAGCGGCCGGTCTTAGCCAAAGGCGGCTGATCGAGGAGCCGACCAGCGAGATCGGCCTGTCTGGGCTGCAATATCCGCTCGGCGCGGCGCACAGGATCCAACCACCGTCCACCAGAGTCTTGCTCCCGTCCTCGATGAAGACCGCCTGCAGCAATCGTACATTCGTTGCCGGTCGCCCCAGAACCGAGACACCAACCTCGATACGCTGTCCAGGCCGAAGGCTCTGTTCCGGGGGCGGTTTGACCGTCCAGACGAATGCCGGAGGCGTATCGTGCGTCAATGTATATTCTAAGGTAGTCGAAACGCTACCGATCTTGACCGACAGATAGCGCTCCTGCGACGTGTCCGAGCTGCCGCCCTCTACATTAGCTATAAGCACCCAGGTCCGAACATCGTCGCTGGCGGGCATCTCCTTCGGCTCGAAGCTTATCGTGATGTCTGGCCGGCTTGGTATTCCAAGGTCGACGACCGTCAGAGTCCCGGTCGCCGAAGACTCCAGTCCTTTCACGTTGAGCAGAAGCGAATCCCTTCCGCCTCCAGCGGCATTGAGCTTGACTTCATGGTCCACCAACTTGAAGTCGGGTTTCTCTTGCGCTGACCCGGTTGCAAACGTGCCGAGCAAAATCGAGAGCACCAATGCCAGCATCGCCCCGTATCGCAAACTTCCAGGCATTTGTTCCTCTATGGAAGCATACGTTTTAGAGCAGTTTCGGGCTGATCCGTCCCAGCGAGGGCGCCTCGCAAGCGCCCCGGTTTTTGGTGGGACTTGCGCCCGAGCCGCAAGGCACCAACGAAAGCGACCACGCGCTAATAGCATCGACGAAGTCCTTTCGGGGGCACGTCGTGGCGAACTACGCTATCGCGGAGATCAACGTACCGAACCCGGTGAGGATTTCCGACGCGTTGTTCAGATCGGAGATTGTCTTCTTTGCCTTTTCGTAGGCCGACACGAGCGCTTTAGTTTTCTCCTTCAGCGCGGCTGTCAACGGAACATACTGCTTGCTTTCATCGTCGAGGATCTTCTGTGCAACCGCTTTCAATTCACCGAGCACGCGATCCATGAGATCCTTGTAGTTTCTTCTATCAATGTCTGTCGCGCGACGCGCTAGCTCAGCCAATGCCTTGTGTGCGGCAGCAAGCGCATCTCGCGCTTTCAACAGGCTCACGGGAGTGGCCGCTGCGGCAGCTCTAGTCGTCACTGAGGGCGATTTGAATGCGGCAATGGCGGCCGTTACGCCCCCAGGGATGCGGCGACCAATTTGCCGGTTCTGGTTTCGGATGATTCGATTCAGGTCCATCTGGCTCACGTTATGACCCCTGCGTGTTGCGAACTGCCTTGATGAGTTCGGCCAGTTCCGAGGATGTAGCAGCAAACTGCTTGACGAGGATGGCGGCGTCCGGCGAGCCCTTGGCAAGGGCGCCGTGTGCCTTGGCGAGCTGGTCGAATATGCCAGCTGAGCTGACCAAAGCATTGATTTGCGTGTCCGTGGTTTCGACCTCGCCTCTGGCCACCATGTATTCCTTGTACAGCGTCAATCGATCTACCTTTGGATCTCGACGTATCGTGTCCAGCGTGATCTGCCGCTGCACCTCAAATCCCTCCGCTTGGGCTGAAGCCACAGTAGCGATCGTGCTCAGGCTGATCGGCATCGTCTCGGCAATCTGTTGGATCGTGGGATCGGTTGCGCGAACAATCGACTGTATCTCTGCGGCATAGGCATTGCCGAGCCCGAGGCCAACAACGCGACCAGAAAGCTTTAGGGCGGGACCTATGACCGGCGCCGCGGTCGGAGCTATCGCTGAACCGATTGTTCCGGCAGCAGTGCCTAGCCGAGAGGAGGCAGCCTCAAGTTCGTTGATGACGCCCTGATCCGCGGCCTTGACCAAGGCCTTCGCGTATTGGTCCAGCGCCGCGAGAACGGCGACCTGTTCCTTTGCATCGAGGAGCATCTCCTTGTCACGGTCATCCATTCGCAGCAGGTAGGACCGGCCGGTTATGTATGCGTCCGCCTCGCGCTCCCTGCTCGTTTTTAGTGCAACAAGTCTGTTGGTGTTTAGGGCGTCTTTCATCACCGTGGAGGATGAAGACGCTGCCTCGCCAAATCCCTTTACTTTGTCGGCGTTTGGCAAGGCCGCACATGAAGCTGCAAGCAACCCCAACGCCGCCAGTATCAATGACATTCGCATTGCTGGGTCCCTCCTTACTTGGCGAAAGTAAATGACGGTTCTTCCGTCTGTGTCAATAGTGACAACGCAGTAATTTATTCGAACGCGGCTCTATCTCCGCCCCACCGCAACAGGATTTTCCCCGATCTAGAAAAAGCTCAGATCAATTTAAACGGGGTGACGGTCGCTCAGATACGACTCAAGAATAATAAGTCATCGGCTGCAAGGACGATCTCATTGGAATTGCTGCGGAACTCTACAACAAAGCATACAGATCCTGCTGCATCAGTGATCTTCATCTCCGCGCGTGCGAGTTGGCAGTCAATCCGCGATTTTAGAGATGAGCGAGAGGCGAACGAACAAGTCCATCGGCGGTGCCGGATGACGATCCGCTACCCAGTGCGACAGCCTCTCGCTCGACAACAAGCGTCGACATTTATTTCCGAGACCATGTCTCAAGCGGCCTAGCATGACGTCAGCTTGAAGCCTGCAGATGAGCGTTCTCGGCCTCCAGCTGCATCCGGCAGCTTCGCTTCGGGCAAATCCTTGCCCGCCATACCTCGCTTTCCATTTGTAGATGCTGGCATCGCTGATGCCGGCGCTTGCGGCACAGATCAACCACCGAAATTCCGGCTTCATGACCTTCAAAAGCCGATGATCTGTTATCCTCTGGCCGGCACGCTTCATCCTTTGGTACTCGCCTTGGCCAGAGCGAACTTCAAACCGGCTTAAGCAAAGGGCAGCGTGGCATCGGCGCCAAGCTGAGATCCGCTAGTCGACAAGCGGTGGTAGGCCTGATGCGACCACTGTCGAATTAATCCAATCGCGGAATCGGTCGGGCCGCACATAGATGCCGCCATCGCCACAATTCATCGTTGCCGCACGGGTCGCCCGGCTGGTCAGCCCAGCAAGTTTGAACACCCCGCCCACCGACACGTAGGCCGGCCCGCCGCTATCGCCATTGCAGCTGTCCTTGCCGAGCATCTTGCGCCCGGCGACAAACTCGTAATCGGGGTTGAACCCTAGCATCGCCGGCAATCCGCCCAGCGCCTCGCCTGGCGTTCGCGCCATAATCGCCGGTAGATCGATCGTCACCCGGCGCTTGGTGCCAAGCCCGAGCGGCCGCATCGGATCGTTGTAGCCGAAGCCAACGATCTCGAACGCCGCTGCTGCGCCGATTTCGGCCGGCGTCGCAAATGGCGCTGGCGGCACCAACGCCGGTGCGTCAAGGATCACCACCGTAATGTCGTTCTCGTTGCGCGGATGCGCGCTATAGTTCGGATGCACGGTGACCCGCCGGACGGACACGACCCGTGCGTCGGCGCTGAGCTGGGGAAGCACCATCGTTCCCCCCACCGTTATCCGGCTGATCGCGCCGCCGCAGTGCGCCGCAGTCAGCACCACCTGCGGCGCGACGAGTACCCCGGTGCAGCCCCAGGTCGGGGTACCGATGCAGACGCAATGAAGAAAGGCACCGGGCGGTACCAGCCCGCCGCCAATGACACGCGAATTCTCGCGCGCACTCGCCGGCAGGCGCTCGCCACGGGCCACTTGGCCCTGCTCGGCGACGCTGCGGGTGAAGGCGCGGACTTGGTCGCGCAACGCCGGCGGCGCTGCGTCCACCATCGCTGCAACATGCGGGTCCTCTGCCGCATCGTCGTCAGCAACCACGCTGCGGGGTCCACCGACCCTCCGTGGTGCGCGTGCCGCCGCTCTGTCCGCCTGCATCGCAACGCTGTCCACGAGCCGCGCCATGTCTGCGCTTAGCGCCGCGATCGCCGCCTCGACATCAAATGCCTTGTGGCCGCAGCACCTCGCCTGAGAGGGTTCCGCGGCGGTGCTACGTGTCCTGCTTGCTTCGCGCGCCGCCCTCAACCCGCGCGCACGCCGCTCATTGCCGGACCATTTGATGTCGCTCGCCACCTCGACCGTCGGCCAGACGTCCCCGTCCGTGACGCTCCGCGTCCGCACCTGATCAGCGGCAAGTTCGTCGACCTCTTTCAGCACCCCGAAATCAAGACCGGTCCACGCTTCGATTGCTGCCATCGTCACCTGATGGACCTTGAGATCGAGCAGCCGCCGTCCGTGCAGGTCGTTCCACGCCTCGCTCTGCTTGATCGCAAAGGCGATCGCCGAAAGATCGTCACCTCCCGCCTCGGCATCACGCAGCACGATCACCTTCCAGAACGCGGCCGGCAGTTGAGCCGCGCGCAACACTGACCGCAACTCCGGCGGCAACTCGGCCAGGGTCGGGTCGCTGTCGGTGAAGACCGGCCCAGTGAACACGCAGAGTCGGTAGGACAGGTCTGTCGCTCGTTCGAGCACCCAATCCTCGATTGCCTTCCACTCATCCTGATTGAAGTTTTTGTGCTGCGGACTCGCGTTACTGTAGAAATAGGTTGCTTTGTTGGCCGCTCGCGCTTCGGCCACCGTCCCCCACAATACGTCCTCGCGGCGCACTAGATGGCCTTTGTCGATCTGGTTGTGATCGTAGGTCTCGCGGCCGAGTTGATCCTCGCCCAACCGTTCATCCATCATCCAAGTCAAACCGCCACCGATCTGCACCTTGTGCGCCGCGTCGATGTTGTTGGCGGTCAGCATGGCGGTGCGCCGGTCGCGATCCATAACCAGCGAATAGTGGGTATAGTCAAAGACTTGCCCGCTCCCAACAGCCCGTGCTCGTGCCCCCTCGCTGAGCGTTGGCATCGGCACACGGAAGCCATCCCCAAGGAAGCCGGGATCATAGGGGATGATCAATTCTGGACGCGCCATGGCTCGATGCCTCAAAGCTTGATGTTGAAGTCCAACGCCTGGGCTTCCAGCTTGCGTGCCAAGCTGCCGACCGCCCGCTCGACCGTCGTCGGCGGCAAGCCCAACGCGCTGCACATCGTCATCAGGTCGACGGCGCTCGACCGCCTGTTGCGCTCATGCGTCTTCATCCAAGTCGCAACGCTGGCCAAGCGATCCTGCTGCTGCTCGTTGGCCGCGACCGGATAGAGCAGCCTTGCCACCGCTGCCTCGGCCGGGGTGATGTGCAGTTCATCCTCCCACTCCAATCCCTCGAACCCGGTCCCCGACGAACTCCTCGCATCGCGGAACCATCCGCGCAACTCAGGGTGCGCCAGCCCAGCCGTAATCATCTCACTCACCGTCGTGAACTCTTCCGCCACCTTCACTTCAGCTGACGGCGCCGTAGTCGTCGGCGAGCGTCGCTCCGAACGCGGCTGGACTGGCGCCACCACCTCGAGTGGCGCGGCGGTCCATGCCATCCACAGGCTCGACGACCACAGTCGGGAGGCTATGCGCTCGCTGAGCGACCCCACAGGGATCAGTTCAGGCCGTACCCGGGCAGCGTCGAGGAGCGCGCCCCAACTCGCCGCGAGAAGCGGAGGGAACGGCACCGGAGGCTCATCTTCGATCGACTGGCTGGTTCGCATCCGGAAGCGCAGCCTGAGCGCCGCAACGTCCGGATGCCTCACTGCCTCGCCGCCGGTCAGGTCGGCGAGCTTGTCCAGCAGTCGTTTCTGGAATGGCAGGTCATCGTCTTGCCCGCGATCGCACAGATGAGCGGCGAAGATTCCGAGCATCGGGTTCAGGGCCTTGTCGTCGGCCAGATTGTCGACCAGTTGCTCGATATCTGGCCCATAGAGCGCCCGACCCGAGCCCAGCGCCGCCAGCGCCGCCTCTTCGAAATCGGTGAGCGTCGCATCCATGGCACTGGGCATGTCGAGGGGCAGCAGCCGTACCCGCAGCCGCTCGAGGTCGATGCTCATCTCTCCGGTAGAGCACAACGGCGCAACGATCTCGATCCGATAACCAGGGCAGACCGCCAGCGGTAGCTCGAACGGCTGGCGCTCGCCGGGCTCGCTGAGCCGCAGCCGCCAGTGCCCTGGCGCCACCGCGAAACGCAAGTTGCGCCACTCACCGGGCACAAGGTTAGCGGCGACCGGCGCGTCAAAGTCTGCTCCGGTCAGCGTCGCGGAAATTTTTGGTGTCGTTGGGATGTCGGCCAACCCATCGGTCGTCCCGGTGAACGCCACCACCACCGTAGCGTTGTCGTGCGGTTGCGGCAATTTTGCGGGGATCGCCTCGAGCGTAACTCCCCGGCCGGGTGACCGCGCAGCCTGCACCACCGTTACCTCGCCGGCATCAGGGGCGGCGATTACGTGCTGGCGCTCCCAGCCATCGCCTCCCCTGAAGCCGACCTCATAGAGCCCTGGCGCGACATCCACGGTAATGCTGCCGGTGTTTGAGGCCAACGCCACCGGCTCGAAGCGGGCGTCAAGCAGCCGTATCTCGGTGAATGGCTCGACGCTCTGCACCTTGAGCGTTACCCGCTTTTGCGTTAGCGGGGCACTAGATGGCGACATCCATTCCTCCCTCGCGGACCGACACTGCTTGCGACGCGGTGATCAGCCCTGTTGCATCGATCCCGTCGAACAGCCATAGCCCAGGCTTCAGCATCACTGTTGCCGGCGCGGATTGCGCCTGCCTGACGACACCGAAGTCGATGCCATCGCGCACTTGAAAGCGCGCCGCACCGTTGCGCAGCGCGACGTTGACCGGCACGCCACGAGGCGTCCCGAACACCATCGGCGTAGGCGCGCCAGGCTCGCCGTCATCGAACTCAATGCGCGGTCCGCCCGCCGCCGCAGCGTCGATGAAGCGCTTCAGCGAGTTCGAGGTGATCCGTCCGGCGTCGTCAGATGCCGTCGTCAACCCGCGCAGCAGCGCATTGGTCAGCACCCCCTGCCAACTCGCAGCTGCCCCCGGATCAAGGGGGTCTGGCAATAGCTTCTCGGCGGTCGTCGCGTTCCACGACGCGGCATGGATATGCAGGAACGGCCTGCGCGGTGTCAGCGTAACGTCACCGTAAAAGGGCAGGTTACACAAGAGCTCTGCGGGTCCGGACACCTCGGCACAGCAGTCCATCACGAGCATGACCTCCTTGAACAGTCCGGTCAGCCGCATGCTATCCGCCGCCACCCCGCCGAGGAGCCCGCGAAGCAGATTGGGGCGAGCATCGGCCATCACCAGCGCGCAGTCACGGTGGTTCGGCGGTGGCCGCGACAGACCGTGCCCGGCAAGAAACAGATAGAGCCGCCGGCCCCCCTGCCAGCCGGCGTAGGCGCGATCGAAATAGGTGGCAAGAATGTCCTCAATCTGGTTTCGCACCGGTTCGGCCGGCGGCTGATGACCAGCCGAAACTACCAGGCTGATATTCGCGGGGTTGAGCCCGCCCATCGTCGGGTCGACCAGCCAGCGGCAGAACAGATTGCAGTCGTTGATCGCGCCCTGCAACGTGTTTATCCCGGCCGCATAGTCGTTGATACCAACAACGAGCGCATGATCGTCGGGATTGATGTGCGGTGGTAGAGTCGCTGGCAGCTGGACGAGCGGCATTCGATTCCTTTACCTAAGGCAACGATATACGAGTATACACACGAGCTTTGCCACGCAGTAACTATGCTTAACAGCATCTCAGGGCGAAATAACTGCCATAGCCACGATTCGGAAACAGCGGTAATTGAACAATGAACACCTTGTTGTATCCTAGGCGTTATCGGATTCCAATCCCCGTTGAACAAATTACTGCGAATCCCGCGGAGACGCATGTAGATTCCTAGCTTATCACAATAAAACAGCCTTGGTAACGATCTCGGACTCCTGCTGTTGTATGCTGGAAGATCGACATTCCCTAAAGGAATCAGAAAGCTGGTAGAGATTGCGAAGTGCGCTCCAGCGACAGATAGACCTCCAATTGGGTGATAATCGGCAGCCATGAGCGCGACGTGGGCTCCTTTAGTGGCAAGACTGGGCGGAAAGCTGCCGATCGATGCAAGTTTAGCCGAGTTTGACCGTTTTAGACTTTAGGCGCCGATCAACCGCGCGAAGCAGCATCCAATTCACCGCAAGCGCGAATCCAATTTGCCAAGCACCGTAGAGTATCAAGCGATCGGCAGTGCTAGCCGAAATGGGATCAGGAAATCTAAAACCAAAGACAATAAAGACTCCGACAACGGCAATCCCAACCACGCATGCTGGCACAAGTGCGTCGATCCGCATGCCCGGAAAATGATAATCTGAAAGAGATGGATACAGAGAAATGTATGCAAAAATGGAAGACACTAAACCAACGACGGCCGTCGATAATAATGGTATTTCTAAATTTCCGACTTGCGGAATGACAGATCTCAGAATAATAGACGCAATATACCAGCATGCGAATATAGAAAACACAAACGTGGAAGATTTGGGAGTGCTTAGGTCGAAATAACGAGCGACAATCCATCCCATGAAGACGGCAAACAAAGCAACTCCGAAATCTGGACGTATTGACACCGTCGCTCCGCTTGCCAACACCACAACCGGCCAATCTATCAAAACGGTACGAGCTGGCGCGCCTGGGATGATCACAATTCCAGAAGACGCGGCAGCGGCTGCGGCGGCCGCCAGCCCCGAAAAAATATATGTCTTTCGCCGAAGGCGCTGTCTATTGTATACTGCTGTCGAGACAAGCTTTCCGTCCGGAAATCTCGAGAGATATCGATCCAGTTTTGGAAAGTTATCGTCTTCAATTGCTGTTGCAAGATATTCTGCCTCCAACTGATCCAACCGGGTATTGATAATTTTGAGGACGTTGGGGTCAGTCGCTTGCCGTTTTTCTTCGCGAAGAAATAGCGTGTCAGTGGTCGTTCGAAGATGGGTCGCATTTGACTGGATAGCAAACGCGTAGTCGTGATTGAGAGACGTGTTCCGCCAAGGCCTTTGACCGTCTGTCGAATTCAGCACGGTGTTGGTAACGGCAGTCATCATGACGTCAATCGGCAGACTTGGTGTTGAAATGTGGGCAAGCAATGCGCTCGTGAATGGGCTATTTTCGCTGTCGCTTGGATCGTTACCGTTGTCTGCAGCCGTCTTGCCGGGAGCGCAGGCAAAAGCTATGTAGACTCCGTTCTCAACTTCGATGTAATTCAGCCCGCGGGCAGGAGCAAAAACACCTCGACCTCCTCCCAATCCCTCAAAGGGATCATTGCGGCAAGCGTCCAAGAATACTATAGCAATCTTGCTTTTTTTAGCGAGTGTATCGACAAGCTTATTGATGTTGATTAAGGCATTATCAAGATCTGACTGCTGTTTAATTGTGACATCCTTAGGTAATATGTAATTGTCGCCGTCCACCTGAATCCCATGACCCGCAAAGAAAAATACAGCCTCCTTGCTATTGTCTAGGCCATCAATAAACGCATCTAGCATTTCAACCAATTCATCCCTACCGCAGTCAAGTCCAAGACTTGTATTAAAACCTAAATTTACCAAGCTTGCCGCAATCTTTCGTGCGTCATTAACAGGGTTTTTCAGTGGTCGTACGACAAGGTACTCATTGGCGTTCCCTGCTGCATTGGCGTTCTCGTAGTTACCGACGCCGATAACTAACGCTGAACGTGGGGACGCAATGTCTATAACCTGAAATTCACGCGACATCCCAATCCTCCTTCGACCTAGGTGGCACGACTGCCAAAATAGAGATCTGCCTTCCTATCTAGGCAGGTCTCGCTCGCTTGGGGCTATCTGTCAGGCTCGCATGAGTTCCGGCAGCGCAGAAGTAACACCAATAACTGTGCAACACGGCAAGACCCCAACCATATCTTCGCAGGAGAAGATAGCATGGAAGTAGCTAGTTGTGCATCGATTGATATTCGTTCGTATTTGTTGTTTTTCCCCCCTGGCAGATGGTCCCATCTTCGGACGCTCCTGCCCTCGGTGTTTCTTCCGTCTATTTTGGCGAGCATTACGGCGTCATATCGATATGTAGAGATCGAGGTCACTTCTCGCGTCAGCACGGCATTGTTCCATCTATTGGATAAGGAACTTGACATCGCTCTCATCACGTCGGCCACACTGGGTCGAGCAAGCTCACCCGAAACGTGAGGCTTTCGCGATCAACACATTTGCGCTGGCCGTTCTAAACGGAAACGCCCGCCCGCTGCCCGCTGCCGTCACCACTCACCTGCCCCTGGCGGAAAGCAGCCGTCGAAGCGCTGGATGCGGCGTCTTTGATAGTGTCTCGTGCATGAGTACAATTTCACCGGTCGGCTTGCACCTGTCGAGGCTGGCTTGGCGGTCGCGTTATTGCCTCGTGTGACACTCAAGCGAATTTGTGTCGTTCGGGGCCGACCGCAGCCAAGCGGTTACTTCGACGCCGCGGCGTCCCCGCGCAAGGGCGAGCCCTAGGAAGATGGGGCTTGCTCGACACTCGTGGGCCAACGGGGGAGATCCGCAGCAGGTCGGTTAGAGGCTCTAATCTCACCCTGCTTAAATGTTCGACATCGCTTTCTGGATACCAGCAGCTGACTGACCGCTTTCGGCGCGATCACGTTGTTGCCTAGCCCTGGCTTCCAAAATTCGATAGACCTGCATTCGAGAACAGCCAATAGCTTTAGCAATTTCTGTGGGTTTAAGCCCATCATGGTGCAGTTGGACTACATGTGTGTGGTCTAAGCGTTGCTGGCCACCCTTGTACACACCATCGCGTTTGGCCTGTTCGATACCATCACGCTGTCGCTCTTTGATGAACCGTCGCTCCATTTGGGCGACCATACCAAGAACGGTCAGGACGATGTGACCCATCTCACCTCTTGTCGAAACGTGTGGGTCAAGGACGGTGACAAACGCGCCCTTTTGCTCACACTCGTAAATCAGGTTGAGGACGTCGCGCGTGTCGCGCCCGAGGCGGTCCAGCCTGGTCACCACCAGCTCATCGCCTGACCGCAAGAAATCCAAAACAGTTGCCAATTCAGTGCGCCCGTCGCGACTTCCACCCGACACCTTCTCGGAGCGGACAATTTCGCAGCCTTCAGCCTTGAGCTTTGTATGCTGGCTTTCGAGATCTTGATCAATTGTGCTAACGCGAGCGTAGCCAATGCGAGCCATAGTCTGTCACCTCAAGGTTTAGGCTCAACGCTACCTTGTCACAAATAGTCGATGTCAACCCAGAGGTTACGCTGACCTGTGGCCGGTTGGTTACGTCACGCCGGGGTATACCCTGATGTTATCAGCGACTACCCACCCCTCGGCTAAGGCACCGGTTTTGAAATTCGCTTGATGGTGCCCCTGCCCTTGCCGTTCGATGCCGTCAATTCTGTCAACGTGTCGCGACGAGAGCTAGTCCCTGTCGTGCTGGTCCCTGTCGTCTCATCAGTAGCGTTGCGTTAGAAACCGTAGCAGTCCGGCGTCGTCTCCCTCAAAGCAGCGCCGGTAAGGCTCGGCGCCCTTCTTGGTTTCCCCGTATGTCAAAAGGACGTCGCCGGGCTTTACCCGGCCCGTTCCTCATCGCTTGCGGGGTGTCCTGATGGCTAAGCTTGGCCCCGTGGTGGCCGAACCAAACCTTCCGAAAAGCTTTCCCAGGCTGGCGGCAGCCGAAGCGCTGCACAAGACCCCCTGGGGCACCACAGCGACACCACCAAGCTCTAAGTCAGGTCCAGTCGGCCCCTGCTGATGAGTGCCCTTGGACAGATGGATTGCGTTTGCCACCAAAAAGGAGTCGTACCGGCCCGTTCTCAGCACGTCAGCCGGAACGGGCCATGGGCAGAAACAGCCAACTGGCTAAAATCGCAAGACGACCGAAGGACCACGTCGGCGATAGCACCGGACCCGACGGCGCCCGTGTCGCCAGTAACTACGGCAGACTCTTCTCCAGCCCCGCCGGCGGCGGCGGCGCCGGTGGTAGTAATCTGGGTCGTAGTCTGGGTCGTAATCTTGGTCGTAGTAGCGCCGATGGTTGACCGGCTCCACTTCCGCGTGAGTACCTTCGTTGTCGAAGGCGTCTGGCGCGTCGAGTTCTTC
>NZ_AYWH01000026.1:0-23574 GCF_000502555.1 Mesorhizobium sp. LNJC394B00 | reverse complement strand
CTGCTTGCCCACGGGCGGCAAGGTTCTGATGGCGGCGAACTTCACCTGCAAGCAGGTCGTCTCGTCCTGATCGACCGTAATGCGATGACGTCCCGCCCAAGGCGCCGCCGCAAGTTGGGCGAAGACGCGATGAGCAGGATCGTGCGGGACAGCATCGGCAGTCCGTTCGGTCAGCCTGTTCGTCTGCACCCGCACGAGGAAGCTGGTGCCAAGGTCCTGCGCGGTGCAATAGAGCTCGTAGATGTCGCTCTCCCGGTCACCCACATGCACGCAGCGCTCGGCTGCGCCAACGAGCGCGATGGACTGGCGCAGGTTCTCCAGCCAGCGGTAGCTCTCCTTCGTCTCGATCGGCACGCGCGTGGGATTGATGTGCCGCTTGAGCGCGAGCGTTCCCTTGAATTTCGTTCGTGTCCAGAACTTCACCGCCGTCAGACCGAGGGGTGTGCCGGTGAGGGTGACGGCCAGGCTCGAATGCATCAGCACCCCGCACAAAGTCAGCACGTTGGGCTGCCCGGCCTTGTAGCGCCCGGCGTTGATGGTCTTGGTGAAGCCGATTTTGCCCGGCTGCGCGCGGCTGTAGATAAATTCGGTCGTGTCCTGCAGGATAAGGATCGGACCTTCGCTCGCCGCAATGCGCGCCGCGGGTCGCGGCGAAATGGCCGGCCAGAACGCCATGTTCGGTCACACGCGGGTTGTCAAAGAAGCGGTAGGCCGCCTTCGCCGCCGCCCAGTCGCCGCAGGCCGCCGGGATTGGCTTGCCCGGCGCAGCTGACATCTGATCCAGCAACCGTCGCAGCCGACGGGCCAGACGCTTGTCGGGAAGGGCCGCCGCAGAAAGCTCTTCCTCCTGCCAAGCGGCTTCGCTGCTGCCGTTCTTGTCTCGCATCCGTGACGCCTCCGTGATTCGGCGTCACGGACAGAATCACGGCAGATTCATACGGGGCAATAGGCCCGCCGACGATGTGGGTAATCGGAAGCCGGCGGAGGCCCTACCGGATGCTTACGACGGTTTCGGTAACGCGGGCGCCGAGCTTGAGAAGCATCAGCCGCAGCGTAGCGACCTAGCGACCTCTGGGATGCGCAGATGATGGGTCGTGGGCACCGCCCTCGTGCAGGGTGAGCACCAACCTACAGCGTGCGACTTCCGCGACGGTACGGTGGCTTCCCGTCAAACGCAGCGAGAAGGCGAGCATTCCGGCAGGTCAACTACCAGACAAGGTAGTATCGCCTGGCTATAAGTTCGTATATCTTCAAGCCGGAATCTGAAGGTAATGAGATGGAATAGGCGATGACAACGTGTACAGCCCTTGACGTATCTAAGTACATTAGCGCTATTCATCAAGACGCCCTTAAAGTCGGCATGCGATTCAAGATGGGGGAGGATCTTGCTGAGTACATTGACATTACAACGAGTATTGTTGGAAAGTCCCCTACCTTTCCAAAATTCCGACCGGATTGTTCACGGATTGAACAGGGCCGTGCGTTTTGGATTCTCGGAGAAGATAAGTCTGGCAAAGTAGCGCATGTTCAAGCGCTTCGTGTTGACGATCTAACGACCACCACCTTGACTGAACACCTCGAATCCTTGAAATCCTGCTACGCGGATCCGAAGAACCAAGCCGGATCAGGCTCCTCATGTGTCTGCCGTGCACCGACGGCCCGGGAAATAACGGGGATCGTAGCTTACCACGGCGACTTATGGCTTCGAGATGATTTTAGGGGAAAGGGGCTACCTAGTCTTCTCGCGGGTATTGCGTTTGGGCTGGCACGGGCGAAATGGTCACCCGATTTCATTTATGCCCTCGTTCCTTCTTGGCTAATCGAGAAGGGAATTGCCGATCAGTACGGTTATCTCCACAGAGAAGCACATGGCTCCATTTTGAGTCTACCTGAGCGAGGAATCGAGGACGATGATTGGCTTATTTGGATAACGCGACCCGAATTGTCCCAGCTGATTAAACGCACGGTGACCAAAATGCCGGTGCCGAGCCTTTCTTGATCACCGTTTGGCTTGCAGTTGGACCTGGGCACCAAGTTGAGTAGTCCGCATGGGTAAGAAGTCAAACTCCTCGCCGACCTGGTTCTTACGACCGGGATGTCCCATCTGCTCGGCTATATGCGACGCGATGCGGTCAGAGGCCATAAAATGACATTTCCGGCTTCTCACATCAAGATTGGTAGTTTTCGAACTGCTATCCACCTGCGTAGGCTGCCACTAGACACATCGAAGCGTAATAAAAAACTTTGAGTATGAGCTAGGGCGCCGAGAACGATTTCAACCTCTGCCAATCTCGCCAAGGAACAGAAAGGCGGCACTTAATCACCAAAAGTGGACTGAGAGTGGAATACGCACGTTTAGCCAACCGGATTACTGTCAACGCAAGCTATGGGTGGGATATGAAAGCAACCATGATTAACGACCCTCGTTCCTGTACCCTAATCAAATTCGCTGCGTTCGCGATGGTGGTCGTTCGTCGCGTCCATTGTGCAAAGGACATCGATAATGGCTGAAACCAGAAAACAAACATCCTTGCAAGGGTCACGTGATCCCTCATTCTCGACGTTAGAAGACTCTGGCTGGTCAGAGGTTCCGGTCGTAACAGACTTGTCTGATTGGGAATTTGCGACGAATTACCGGGATGCAATGCGGCCGGTTCTTCTACGCGGCGGTTGCGCGGCTTGGAGGGCTTGCCAGCGCTGGTCGCCGCAGTATTTTGAAGAGATCGCCGGATCACTCACTGTGCCCGTCAAGACACTTAACAGGAGCGAAATCAAAGTTTCCTCCTGGCGGCTCGCAGATTACGCTCGGTTCGTCATGGAGCAACCGCCGGAGGGGTATGGGGCCTCATTGAACGCGACGGCAGATCCGTACTGCCATGACATTCCCCTACTCGGCTTGGTGGAAAATCTGGCGGAGGATTGTCAGCCCTTTCCGGCAAGTTTTCTCGATCCGTCGTATCGCTCGCATTGGTGGCGCTACGCCCAGTTCTTCATGGGCCCGGCAGGCACCGTTACCCCACTCCACTTCGACACCTTGCTAAGTCACAACATCTTCTTCCAGATTTACGGCGACAAGCAGTTCACCATCCTTCCACCTAGCCAAGCTAAGTGCTGTGGTCGCCGCGGTTGGAGGTGGTTTGATGTGGATCCCGAGCAACCGGACCATGTGCGCTTTCCGCAATATGAGCAAGCGACACCCGTCGTCGTCACCGTATGTGCTGGCGACATCCTGTATATGCCACCAGGAACCCTCCACCATGTTCGCAGCTTATCGACCTCGATTTCGTTCAACTTCGATTTTCACACGGACCGGAGTGTATTGCATGCGCTGGCGCATGCGAACAATGGAATGCCGACAGAAGTCGCCTACTACAACGCGATCACGGCATTGGCAGTAATCGCCAAAATACCTGAATCTGTGACATTTCCGTTGTACCGTCCATACTTGAGCTATGTAAGTTGACAGGATGGGTCGCAGAGAGCTCGCGAGCAACGGATCGCCAGAGCCGATCATAGTTGGGCGGCGTAACGTACAACGCGCTGCTTGTATTCTCACTCGGAATCGGGAGTGTACCAACGAACAGCCAGAACGATACCATCATTTCGGGTGGGTGCTCGGGCCGAGGTTGCCGTTAGAAACCGCGGAGCCGCCGCGAGTACGCCGATAGACGGTAGCAGTGAAGATAGACAGAGATGGCAACGCTTCAAGAGTGTGAATGTGCCTTAGGCAATCGTCTGGTTAAGGAAAAGAACATGCCTCAAGAGAGTAGCCCCAATTCGCAATCCGCCTTCGAAAACCTCGAATCGAACGTGCGATCATATTCGCGAGCCTTTCCTGTTGTATTCAGCAAGGCCGCAGGAGCCACTCTGGAGGATGAGAATGGCTTCGTGTTTATCGATTTTCTCTCCGGCGCAGGTGCCCTCAACTATGGTCACAATGATCCTGATTTGCTGAAAAACATGACGGAATACCTACAATCAAATGGGATTATCCATGGATTGGACATGGCTACGTCAGCCAAAAGAGAGTTTATGGAGTATTTTGACGAGACAATTTTGCGCCCTCGTGATCTGACATACAAGTTTCAGTTTCCCGGTCCCACCGGCGCCAACGCAGTGGAAGCCGCTCTGAAGCTCGCACGCAAGGTTACTGGTAGGCACAACATAATTTCATTCACCAACGGCTTTCATGGAGTGACCTTGGGCGCACTTGCAGTAACGGGTAATCGATTGTACCGAGATGCGGCAGGCGTTCCTTCAGCCGGAACAGTGTTCATGCCCTATGACGGGTATTGGGGAGTCGATAACGATTCTTCGGAATATCTTGCCAAGGTGCTGGCTGATGCAAGCAGTGGTCTCGACCTGCCCGCAGCCATCATTCTGGAAACCGTCCAAGGCGAGGGTGGCATCAACGTTGCGAGCAAGGGCTGGCTGCAGTCGCTTGAGCGGATTTGCAGACAAAACGGCATCCTCCTGATTGTCGATGACATTCAGGCAGGTTGCGGCCGAACCGGCAATTTCTTCAGTTTCGAGTTTGCGGATTTATCTCCAGACATCGTTGTTTTGTCGAAGTCGCTTAGTGGCTGTGGACTGCCTCTGTCCCTTTTACTGCTCAAACCCGATATTGACGTTTGGCGGCCAGGCGAACACAGTGGGACTTTCAGAGGCAACAATCTTGCCTTGGTGGCGGGGACTGCAGCTTTGCGAAAATATTGGACGAACAAGACTCTATCCGGGGAGGTTACGAAAACTGGAAATATGCTTAGTGAACGCCTTCGGCAGATTGCGCAAAACCGAGTTCCTAGCTTTTCCGTACGAGGGCGGGGCATGATGGTGGGGCTCGATTGCGGCGCGGGTAAACTCGCTGAGAAAATCGTGCGCAAGGCCTTCGAAGGCGGGCTTGTGGTAGAGCGATGCGGCTCGGAGGACCAAGTTATCAAAGTTCTCCCCCCTCTGACAATCGACGCGGAAACTCTTCAGCGAGGGCTCGACATTCTGGACAAGTCTGTGCTCGAAAGCATGTGAGCGTGCCAACCGATTGAGATCGGCGAAGGGTGCTAGCAACGCTGTTGCCTCAAGCAGATCCTAGTCTTCTTTTGCTCGACTGGATGATGCCCGGGCTATCGGGAGTTGGGCTGTCGGGGTTTGAGGGGCAGATCTGAGAGTACGGAAGCCTTGCCCCGCTCACACGTCAATGATCCCTGATTTCAGTGCATTTACAACCGCAACCGTTCTGCTACTGCATCCCAATTTACGCATAGAATTCTTTACGTGAAAATTAACAGTATCTCCAGAAATGCCAAGGATCGCTCCTATATCCTGCGATGATTTACCTCTCGCGACCCAGAGAATACAGTCCTTTTCCTTGGCAGAGAGACTGGTCTCCGGACCAATGCAGCCCTGCCCACCGAGTGCATCGATTCTCACGTGAAAAAGTCGTGCGGTTAATTCTAAGAGTGTGACGATTTTACTTGGAATCTCGTGATCAGTGCGTTTAGCGAAGCTCACTGTTGCAAAACTGCCGTTTGGGCCGTGTAAGGGAACCGTAACCCCGGATCTCAGTCCGAAAGTTGCAGCCTCGTCAAAAATGCGTCGCTCCTTTTCGGTCGTGTTTACATCAGCGTACACATCGGTCCATCGAAGTGCGCCTTGTCTATGTCTAGTTCTTTTTATGACGGGATCAATCTTGCCATAATCCATATCCCGGTATCGCTTCTGCCATTCATTTGGATAATTTACCATTGTCGCCGGAGCGCGGTGGAGCGGCTCTGAAGTTTTGGAGCAGTGTGCTAGAGGGAGATACGCCGTCCATGAGCAGTCGAACTTCTGAGCAAATGCAACCATCAAATCGAACAATTTTCGAGGTTGAACAACACCGCAAGTCTGATCAAGGTAACGGCCGAACTCGACCGCGTTCCCGTCGTTAGCAGTGTTCGGGAATTCAGCGGCACGCGAACAAGGAAGCTCTTCGTATACTCTAGTTGTTGGCCATTTAACGATTTTGATCGGAACTGATGGCGAGCGACGCATGGGCACCTTCCTTGTAGTCTTGCATGTTTTGGCTAACGCGTACGAAGCCGTACGGTGAAAGGGTCAGCAGTGTTTGCCGCCCCTGCATCGACGATCAAGATTCGTGCCAACAGCGCAGGATGACAATCAGACTAGCCGTGGCGCCCAATCAACGACTTAACTAAAATCCAACTAGGTCTCGGCTGAACACTCTTCTGTCGCACACTCGACAACACCAGACAAAGCCTTGGCCGGAACCGGCTTCGGCGGGTGCTCGTCTCGGATGCTTCATAAGCATCGTCTTGCCCATCCCACTGTCGCAATGGATCGCTACCGAAGGGGAGTGGGCTTTTGCCTTTTGTGTGGAGGCTGGTGAGCAGGTTGAGGTGGATGAGCCTGATCCGATGGCGGAAGAGTTCGCCCCGATCTACGCCATGTTGTCGCCGGGGGACCGCAGCGATATTTTAGCGTGCCGTCGATTGAATCGATTGTCGATCGCACCGTTTCCGATCCTTGGCGAATAGGACAGCGGCCCTCACTCTCCGCACCAGTGCAGGTCGCGCCAGATGAGAAGGTGATCGTTGTCCGAACGTTGATGCAATTGAGAGCAGGTGAGGCGCAAGCAAGTCGACGAGATGCCTATCTTCGTTTCAGATCGCTCGCAACGGTGGTTCGGACGACGGCATCTCGCTCGGCCGCCAACATGCCGGCGCTGGGCGACATCGGCAACAACTTCCGTCCACCACCGACCGCATCTAGCGTGTAGCCAGGGGGAAGAACCTCACGCTGCGAGAGATCGCGTTGGAGACGTTGCGCAGCGCATTGTCGGCACACCCGAGACGAACGCCGACGAACTGACCGGCTGGTAAGACGGCGGAACCGCGGGCGGCTTCGTGCTGGGTGCCGCCGTGGATGCCCAGCAGGACGTCACGCGCGGCGCGCTTTCCGGTAGGATTTGGTTGTTGGCGCCAACCCATTTCGGAAGGACCCACCGATGTGATGAAGCTGCGCACGCCCGTGGAGAAGACCGGATACCTATCTGTTGCGGGAGACGATCGGCGTTGCCGCCGAGCGGCTGATGGAAATGGAGGTGGGCGCGGCCTGCACATTGCCTCAAAATGTTACCGAGCGGGTCGTCTAATCGCTCGGCTGTCAAGGGGGTAGATGCAAGGCAGTCGTCCTTTCTGTCCATGCTCGTTCGTTCGTATACCGGGTACAGGGTCGTCTACGCGGTCGATGCAAAGATCGCCGCAGGATGAGTTTCGCAGGTGAGATCTTCCTATGTTCGTTACGCACTCTGCTAACGAGGCAGTTGCTTCCCGCTTCGCGGAATGATCTCAGCCACGTCCCGGCAGGGACGGCTCGGCGCGTCCTGTAAGAACGCTATCGGTTGGATGGCCTGAAGAAATCGTCGCAGGCCAGCGTCTGCAGGATCAGGCAGCGGCGGGCGTTCCTTCATGCGGATCGAACAGCTCGCCCGTCCGGAGCATCGCATGCATGATCACTGCCAGCTTGCGCGCCAGGGCCACGGCCGCTCGCTTGAAGCCGAGCCGTTCTTTGAGCTCCAACGCCCAGGTTCGGAGGGTGCTGGTATCCGTCGAAGTTAAGGATGACCGCGGCCGCCTCGTATAGCAGTCCGCGCAACTGATTGTCGCCACGGCGCGAGATATGGCCGTCATTATCGACCTCGCCGGACTGGTAGCCTCGGGGTCAGGCCCACCCATGCACCGACGGGGCGCAAGTTCCTGAAGTTCGCCGGATCCTCCACGGCCGCGGCAAAGGCGGTGGCTGTGACGGTGCCTACGCCGGGCACTGACATGAGCAGACGGCAGTGCTGGTCCTCACGCGCCATAGGAGCCAGTTGCTTGCTCAGCTCTGCTATCTGGTATCGAATATCACTCCATGCCCGAAGCATTGGCACGACGATGCGCGCCAGCTTTGGTTCGCCTCGCAGAAGGTCGCGAATGTTGCGCTCGAACACGCTGCCGGCGCCCTTGGGCACGATGAGGCCGAACGTCTTCATCAACCCACGGATCTGGTTGGATATCTGCAAACGCATCTTAAGAAGCTGGCGCCGCGCGGTGATCAGCGTGCGGATCAGCATGCTGTCGAAACCTTTGACCCGAACCTCTCGGTAGAAGCCGACCTCGGCCAGATGTGCCAAACCATCGGCATCGTTCGCATCGGTCTTGTTCGCGGCCATATCGAGCGCAGCCTTGGCATGCCGCGCGTCGATGCAGATCACCGGCAGCCCCTCTGCCGTCAGCGCATGGTAGAACCACACCGACAGCGGCCCCGTCTCGAACACGACCCGCCGGGCATACGGGGCGCGCTTGCGGATCACCGCCGCGAGCAGTTGCGGGTCGGACGCGCACTTGCCCCGCCAAATCCTCTTGCCGTCCTGCCGGATCGATATTGCCGTCTCTTTCATGGATACGTCGAGACCGATATACTGCTTCATGGCTGTCCTCCGTTCGATGCCTGGGCCCGGTGTCGATCGTGAGCCCGTTCTTCATCCTAGCGGGGGACAGCCAGCCGGCTAGAGCTCCGAACATCGCCGCCACAGCTTTGGTGGCCACCGCTCCCGCGATTACGTCATGTTCCTTGCCTCACCTATAATGTTACCCGTGAAGGCGCATGCCGAGATAATGCCTTCATCACCAGGACGCATCATGAAGACGAAGATGACGCAGGCCATGCGCAAGGAACTGGCCAATGCGGGTCCGGGGTCGCTATGCGGCCGCCGCGACTAAGGACAAAGCGCAGGATCTTGGACGAGTTCATCGCCGCGATAAGCGCCGCGACGATCGACCGAAACCGTAGGCCGGGTCCGCTTCAAGTAGTGTGCTTTGATCGTCTCGCTTCTCGTGCAGGGTACGATGACCCTCTGGCCGCCGCGCTTGCGATCCACCAGTGACAGAACGGTCCCGCCGGCGCGGAGCCGCTTGATCAGGCCTAGGCCGTCGCCTGACGGAGACCGAGCGCAGCCGCGAGTTCCGCAACATCTCCGACCCTCGCGCCCTGAGGATTGCGCTTCAGGAAGCCGCAGATCGCATCAGCCCGTCTGGATGCCGTCCCAAATCGCTGCGGATTCCGACGTGAAGCCGGCCGCCATTCCGATCAAACACCGGCCACCATTCCGGTATGAAGCCGGCCACCATTCCAACCAAAGCCCGGCCAGTTTCGGCACTGAAGATTACCTCCTGGGTCNCGGCAAAGAGAAGGCTGACCATGAGACAGTTGAGACAAATGCTTCGGCTTGCCGGAAGCGGGACCAGCTCCCGCGAGATTGCGGTCGTGCTGGGAATAGCACGCAGTACGGTCCAGGATAATCTGCGGCGTGCAGCGGCAATCGGGTTGAGTTGGCCCCTGCCAAGCGAGCTGACCGAGATCTTTGTGGCGGTCTTGGGAGCGTCCAGCTTCACATATGCCGAAGCAACCTGGACCCAGACACTGCCTGATTGGATTGGTTCACACGTCAGGATGTTTCGTTTTTTGATGGCGTTCCCCGACTGATCGTCTACGATTACGTGCCCGGGCACGTAATCGGGAACGATCGCCTTGGTGACTCCGCCGAAGAAGGCAAGCGCCCGCATCTGGCCGTCGATCCAGTCGGGCAGCTTCTGGCTGGAGCTGGCAAAGGCGAAGGTCAGATTGGAGGCGCCCAGCACCGCGACAAAGATCTGGGCGGCGTGGATGACGCCGGTAGCAGGATCGATGATCGGCACCGTCTGCCCGGCATAGTCGGTTTGCATCACCGCGCCCGCCGCATGCAGATTGCGGAACGTTGCGCTCGTCCGGCGCTCGAAAGCGGAGAAGTGCTCGCAGAACCAGGTGTAGCCGTAACCGTCGGGATGGGCAGCGCGATACTCCTGCCACAACAGCGTCAGCGTCACGCCCTTGCGCTTCAGCTCCCGGACGATCAGCGCCCAGTCGGGCTCACTCAGATCCTGTGGCGGCCGGCCCATCCGGCGGAACAGCAGCCGCTCGAGCGCGGCATCGTCGTCGTANCGGGCGGCAACGGCCAACGCGAAAGCCCCGCCTCGCTCGCGCGTAACAGATAGGTCGAAACCGTCGTCTTGCTGATCTTCAGCCGTTCCGATACCGCACGCACCGAAAGGCCATGCTCATGCGTCAGGCGCAAGATCGCTCGGATGTCCTTCACCGTCGTCTGTCTCGTTTGCTTCCGTCTTGGCATGGGCCCCTCTCAACGTCATCGTGAGAGGTCAAAATGCCAGAACGGCGCAGCCGAGAACCGACCGTCAAATCCGCCCCGGAAACTGTCCGGGACTTAGCGGAAATGCTGTCCGCGACTTACTGAAATCCTGAAATCACTGTCCGGGACTTAGTGAAATCGGCGTCCGGGACTTACCGAAACACGCACATTGATGATTGGGCCTTCCGTCGCAGCCATCGCTACGGCACGATCGTCTGTGATCTGGAGCGGCGGCGGATCGTGACGCTGTTGCCTGATCGTGAGGTTGCCACCGTCGAGGCCTGGCTCGCCGACCATCCTCAGATCGAAACCGTCTCACGCGACCGCGGCGGCGGTTACGGTGAAGCGACTGCGAAGGCGTTGCCCGAAGCGGTTCAGGTAGCCGACCTCTGGCATCTCATGGAGAATACGAGTGCGGCTTTCCTCGACGCCGTCCGCAAGTCGATGCGGACAATCCGAACTGCGATCGGCGCTACGACGATCAATCCCGACCTGCTCACCTACGCGGAGAAGCTGCAATACGAAGGCTATCTGCGGCGTGAGGAGACAAACGCGGCAATCATGGGACTTGCCAGCGAAGACATCCCCATCAAGGAGATCGTGCGTCGCACCGGCCACAGCCGTAAACTGGTCCGTCAAGTGGTCCGTGGCCAGCGGACCGATATATCTTCCGCGTCCGCCAGAGTTCACTCGAAGCCTGGCTGCCCTCATCCGCGTATCGTAACGGCTGATCGCTCCACGACTGGATAGCAACAGTGGGAGCGATACGTCACCGAAGATTTTCTGGTTACTCGATTGCTATCAACTTCCGAGGGAAGTCTGAAAGACATTTGGCCGGGCCGTCTGAGATCAGGACGCTTTCAGTGATCTCGATGCCCCAGTCCCCATACCAGAGGCCCGACATGAAGTGGAAGGTCATCCCCGGACGCAACTCTGTATGGTCACCAATCCGGAAGCTTGCGGAATGCTCGCCCCAGTCCGGCGGATATGCCATGCCGATCGAGTAACCTGTTCGGCTAGGCTTAGTCAGGCCATAACGTTCGATGGCACCGTAGTAGGCCTTGGCAACGTCCTCACACGAATTGCCCGTAACAGCCTTTGTCAGACCGGCCTCCATACCTTCGAGGATGGCCTTTTCTGCGTCGAGAAACTTCTGGTCCGGTTTCCCAAGATAGAAAGTTCTCGAAAGAGGACAATGGTAGCGCTTGTGAACGCCGGCAAGTTCGAAAAAGATACTTTCGTTAGCACGGAGGAGACGGTCACTCCAAGTCAGGTGTGGTGCAGAAGCATCGATGCCGGCGCCAATCATTGGCACTGCCGCTGGATAGTCTCCCCAGTAGCCGTCGACGCCACGTGTCCCGGTATGATAAATCTCCGCGACTACGTCGGACTGTTTGACCCCCGGACGCAGCACTTCAGACACTCTTTGATGCATAGCAGCGACAATCTTCCCCGCCGCGTGCATATACTCGATTTCTCGAGGCGACTTTACGATGCGCTGCCATTTAACCAGGCGGGTGGTGTCCTTGAATTTGGCGTTTGGCAAAGCGGCCGCAAGTGCCTCGAAAGCAGCGTGTGTGAAGTAGTAGTTTTCTTTCTCGATCCCGATCGTTGCGGTGGACCAGCCCTGGTCCGCGATCAAGGCACCAAGTGGCGTCATCGGATGATGCTGCGAGGATTGAACAAAGTGGTCGGCATAGGATCGGATCTGACTATCAGCCATGTACACGGTTCTGCGCGCACCGTTCTCGTCCTGTTGCCGGCCGAACCATATCGGATCTTCCGTCTTTGAGACGAGAACACACTGGTGCACATAGAAAGACCAGCCGTCATAGCCGGTTATCCAGCCCATATTGGCAGGATCAGTCACCATCAGGAGATCGATGCCAGCCTCCTCCATGGCGTTGCGCGTCGCGTCGAGCCGGGCTCGATATTCCGAAAGTTCAAACCGCAGATTTTCTGCACTCATTTTGGATACCTCGGCATTTATATGTTGGTGAACATTTTAAGAGCATCTCAGAGGGGGCGATTGAGCTAGCAATCGGCACCGCGGGGTGCGAAGTCCGAAGAACTTCCTGCTGCTGCGAAAATCGTTCCCACCTTTTCTGACTGGGAGCGCGCAAAGGCGAGCGTCGCGATAGCAGTGTCCTGAATTCCCGTGCCAGTGAGATCACAGATGGTGATCTGAGTTTCGCTGGTGCGGCCTTGCTTCAGGCCCGCTATAATCTCGCCGAGTTCGGGGAAGACCTTATCGCTCGGCACAGTGCCTGCGGTGACAGCGTGGTGAAGCTCGCCCAGTCGAAGCGTCTGCTTCAGACTATCTGCCACATAAACATCAGCCCTCGCGATCGCAGAGGGATCCACCTCGTTTTTGTGCTCTGCGTCAGAACCCATTGCAGTGATGTGTTGTCCTGGTTCAAGCCATTCAGACATGAGAATGGGCTGATCGGCTGGCGTCGTCGTCACGATAATCTGCGAACCTGAAATGGCTTTCGGTACATCCTTGCAAGGGGTCACGGGAAAGCCCAAGTTTGAAGTGAGCTGACGCGCAACTACTTCGGCCTTGGCAAAGTCACGCGCCCAGAGGCGCGCCTTGCAGACAGGTCGGATCAACGCCAGCGCCTGCAATTGCAGCCTCGCTTGCATTCCTGCACCTAACACCGCAACAGCTGAAGCGTCTCTACGGGCCAGATGGTTCGCCGCCACCGCACCTGCCGCAGCTGTGCGAACGTCCGTGAGGTAGCCGTTATCAAGAAGCAGCGCTTGTACGAGTCCCGTTTTCGTCGACAACAGCACCATCATGCCGTTGGTGCTTGGAAGGCCCAATCTAGGATTGTCGAAGAACCCGGGGCTGATTTTGATTGCGAAGCCGTCCAAACCAGGAATGTAAGCCGTCTTGACGTCTACCTCCCCTCGGCTCTCAGGAATGTCCAATCGGAGGATCGGCGGCATTATAACGGGCTTGGTGGCGAGCGCATGAAACGCTCCTTCAACGCATTCTACTGCTGCAAGATCAAGCTGAACGATCTTCCGCAGGTCTCCCTCAGTGAGAATGGTGATCTCTTGCATTATTTATCTCCTCCAAATGGGTCCATCTCGCCATTGACGACCCTCCGATGGAGGTTCATGTCGATATTTCGGCCAGAGAGGACAACAACCAAAGGACCCGCAGGACGAATGATCTTTTCTGAAAGCAGGGCTGCAATACCGACGGCTCCTGCGCCTTCCACGATTTCGCGCTCCTTTTGGTAGGCGTGCAGAATGCCAGCCGCTATTTCGGCTTCGGAGAGAAGGACGATATCGTCGAGAAGATCGCGGCACATCGCGAATGTAAATTGGTTGTCAAGCCCGATCCCTCCTCCGAGCGAGTCTGCAAGGCTCGGGAATTCCTCGACTTCAACCGGCCGGCCCGCATCCAGGCTGGCTTTCATTGCGGCACCGCAGCGCATGGAAACACCAATGACCTTACAATGGGGATGTTTCGACTTAATTGCTGCTGCGACGCCTGCTGCCAGTCCGCCACCAGATAGCGGAACGAGGACGGTGTTGACGTCCGGCATGTCGTCTAGGATCTCAATCCCGATCGTAGCTTGCCCCGCAACGATCTGTGGATTGTCGAAGGGCGGCAGAATAGTGAATCTCTCCTCCTCCGCCAAGCGTTCGACTTCCTTCTGAGCGTCATCCTGGGAGCTGCCTATGATACGAACGTCGGCGCCGAGACGGTGAACTTCGAAGACCTTGTTGCCTGGCACCAGTTTGGACATGCAGATGGTTGCTCGGGAACCAACGGCCCGAGCAGCATGAGCGAGCGCTCGACCATGATTTCCCGTGGAGGCAGCTGCTACACCCGTCTTGCGAGCGGCCGCATTGAGAGACAGTATCGCGTTGGTCGCGCCACGCAGTTTGAAGCTGCCCGTCGTCTGCTGATTTTCAAGCTTCAAACTCACTGACGCGCCGCAGATCTCAGAGAGTGATGGAGAAACAGCTAACGGCGTTCGCCGTATATGACCGTTGATGCGCCGCTTTGCATCCTGAATGTCATCCAACGAAATCATAGATGCTCCTCACACAACATCTCCATTTGCGTCGCTACCTCTGCTGCAAAGTGTGCAGGTCGACCCACACGGCGGCTAGTCGATTGTTCGGCGGATTTGGTTGCCTTACAACTCACGAAGCGAACAGCGTACCTAGACCTGTTAGCGGCTGAGTATATCCGGCCAGTCTTAGGGCATCCCACAGCATCGCTTGATGAGCGGTAATCACCGGCTTACCTATGCGTCCTTCCAGGGCTTCGATGACGCTGGAAGTCCGAAGACCGGTACAAGGGATGAATAGCGCCTGGGCATCGGGCGAATCGACAGCCTGGCCGGCCGCTTGAATGCTATTTGGTGTAACGTTTATTACTTCATAGTCATTTTCAATATGAAACGAGCCGCAGGAAACAACCGAGATCCCAGCGTCTCTCAAGCAACCGATCATTGCCTCGGTGACTTCATCCGGGTACGGAGTCAACATTGACACGCGCGAAATCCCAAGCTGTCGGAAAGCTTTGTACGCGCCGGTCATGGGCGACGTTAGCTTCGCCCCGGGAACAGTCCGATGAAGTTCTGCCTCAAGTTTAGCTTGCGAGATAAGGGCAGATCCAGATGTGCAGCCGTATGCAAACACATCCACTGCCTCGCGCGGAACAAACAACTCCGCTGCCTTTGCTATCTCATGTGCATGGCCCTGCAAATTCGCAATGGTGATCGGATTGTGCGTCTCAATCCGGGTTGCAGAAATGCTCACTCCATCATCCGGCAACATTTTCCGCAGCTCATACTCGGTGACGACATCCGTCGAAAGAGCAATCAAACCGATAACGACCTGGTCTAGCATTCCAGCATCGAGTGAGGCTTCAACATGCTTGATCGGTATTGTACTCATGACGGTCTGGCCTCATTTGCTGAACGCTGAAGGGCTCTGACTATGGCCCAGGCGGCGCGTGCCGCGCGCAGCACATCATCATCCGAAACACCGAACTCTGAAGTATGGACATGGGTCCTGTTTCCCAAGGCTTCATTGTGGCAGCCGAACCAGAAATAAACTGATGGGAGTTTCTCAGCGTAGAATCCGAAGTCGTCAGCTCCCGCGAGAGGCCTCGTCGGGACGAGCGATTCCAACCCATAGATATCGGCAATCGCCTCTCTTGCTCGCTGACTAATGTTCGGATCGTTGACGACAGGGGGTTCTCCGGAAACCAACTTGAAGTCCGCCTCTCCGCGATGCATCGCGGCGATGTGGCTGGCAAGTTCTTCGAGGCGTACGCGGAGTCTATGACGCGCTTCCGGTGATCGGGTGCGCAGTGTGCCATCGAGAACTACGCGATCGCAGACGATGTTGGTTGCCTCACCACCATGGAAACGACCAATAGAAATCACAGAGGCTTCGTCCGCGTGGCTTTCCCGAGATATCAGCTTCTGGACTTCGGTGACGAAACTGGAGGCCATCGCTATGGCGTCGATACCTAACTCAGGCCACGCGCCGTGGCTCTTCTTGCCTATGAAGACGACCTGAAATTCATCGGAGGACTTCGTTACTGGACCTGTCAGGATCGAAAATGTCCCGGATGGTATTTCCGGATTTACATGCATGCCGACCGCGCAATCGAATCCGTCTAAGATACCCTGCCCAGCAACGGTGCGACCGCCAAGCGGCTCAACCTCCTCTGCGGGCTGAAAGACGACGCGGACTTTGCCCGCGAAATGCTGGCGATAGGCAACAGCCGCCAAAACGACCCCGAGCGCAGCGGACGCATGTGCATCGTGGCCGCATGCATGCATTTTGCCAGGAATGCGCGACCGGTACGGGAGGTCCGGTCGCGCCTCTTCGATCGGCAACGCATCGATGTCACCGCGAACAACCACATTCAACGGAAAACCATTGCCTTCACCCTCTATGTCGATGAACAGGCCAGTCTTGTGAAAGACGTCAGCATTCCGGAGCCCCGTACAAGCCAGAAACTCAGCAATTTTTGCCTGTGTCTTGTATTCTTCGTTGGAGAGTTCCGGATTTTTATGCATGTAGTGTCGGAGAGCGAGGATTTTCTCTTCGCTCCCTATCGGCAGATCAAATCCGTCGTCGCCGAGGCCGAGTTCCGTGCCGTTAGATATGCGCATCAGTCGATCACAATCAATTGACGCGGAGAGTTCGCCAGGCATTCGGGCTGACTGTCAGTGATCAGAATGCTTTCGGTGATTTCGATGCCCCAGTCGCCAAACCAAAGACCAGACATGAAGTGGAAAGTCATTCCGGGGCGCATCTCGGTACGGTCGCCGCTTCGGAAGCTGGCCGAATGTTCCCCCCAGTCCGGCGGATAGGCAAGGCCGATCGAGTAGCCAGTACGGCTTGGCTTCTTCAGCCCGTAACGTTCGATGACGCCGTAGTAGGCTTGAGCTACGTCTTCACAGAAATTCCCGGATATCGCCTTCTCAAGGCCAGCCGCCATTCCCTCGAGCACGGCCTTCTCTGCGTCGACGAACTTCTGGTCCGGCTTACCGAGGTAAAAAGTCCTCGAGAGTGGGCAATGGTAGCGCTTGTGGACACCTGCAAGCTCGAAGAAAATGCTTTCACCGGCACGAAGAGCCCGGTCGGACCAGGTCAAATGGGGCGCGGATGCATCGATTCCGGCGCCGATCATGGGAACTGCGGCAGGGTAATCGCCCCAAATGCCGTCAACGCCATGGATGGCGGTATGATAGATCTCAGCAACTACGTCCGATTGCTTCACGCCGGGCCGAAGCACTTCGGCTACCCTCTGATGCATGGCTGTCGCGATTTTGCCCGCCGCGCGCATGTACTCGATCTCACGGGGCGACTTGACGATCCGCTGCCACTTCACAAGACGGGTAGTATCCTTGTACTGCGCATTTGGAAGCGCCGACGACAGGGCCTCAAAAGCCGCGTGAGTGAAGTAGTAGTTGTCCTTCTCAATCCCGATGAAGCCTGTTGACCAGCCAAGATCGGCAATCAGCGAACCGAGCGCAGTCATTGGGTGATACTGAGATGATTGGACGTAGTGGTCCCCGTAGGACCTCATACGGCTCTCATCCATGTAGACAGTTCTGCGAGCGCCGTTAGCATCCATTTCGCGACCGAACCAGATGGGGTCTTCGTCCTGACGGACGAGGACACACTGGTGCACATAGAACGACCAGCCATCGTAGCCAGTGAGCCACGCCATATTCGCGGGATCCGTGACTATCAGGAGATCGACGCCCTCGCGCTCCATTGCCTTTCGCGTGGAGTCGAGTCGAGTTTTATACTCGGAAATTTCAAAGCGTAACGTTGGCGTAGTCATTTGCGGTCCCTACTTTCCGCTACTCAAGCAGCACGAAGTTTGAGATGGTGTTCAAGGAGCTTGATAATCGCCGCCGAGCACAGGCTGACGATCAGGAAGCCGGCTGCGACGAGCGTGATCGGTTCGAGATAGCGGTAGCTGAAATTGGCCTGGGCCAGGGCTTCCCCCATCAGGTCCATCACTGTGATCGCGGAAAGGATCGGCGTCTCCTTGAACATGGCGATGACGTAGTTGCCGAGCGGCGGGATCATCGGCGGGATCGCCTGCGGCAGAATGATTTCCGTCCAGGTCTGCCGTTGTGTCAGATTGCATGCTCTAGCCGCTTCCCATTGGCCAACGGGAACGTTGATAATTCCGGCTCGATAGACTTCTGACGTATAAGTCGCGTAGTGGAGCCCGAGACCGATAACGCCGGCTATAAACGGGGACAACAGGATCCCAAGATCGGGCAGAACGTAAAAGAGAAAGTAAAGCTGCACGAGCAGCGGCGTTCGTCGTATGCCTTCCGTCATAAGGATTGTAAGGCGCCGCACAAAACCGATCGATGACATCTTGGCCACCGCAAAAAAAAGTCCGATCACCAAGGCAGCAACGGACGATAACAGCGTGATTTCCACTGTTACCAGCAGCCCTTGCATAAGGGCTGGTGTGATCTGAGCGACGAAGTCCCAACTCCAGTTCATCGTGCCTCAAGCCCCCACAGCTGCGATGCCACGGCTAAACCGTCTCTCCAGCCAGCGCACCAGCGCCATCAAGACAGAAGCGATCACGAGGTAAGTGACTAAAATCAGCAGGAACGGCATCGCAGTCCCTCCTGTCTGGGACCGCACCATTTGCGCCTGGAACGTCAATTCAGAGACGGTGACGAGCGACGCAACCGCGGTGCTCTTCATGATTTCGATGGCAAGGTTGCCGAAGCTGGGCAGCATGACGACCACGGCCTGGGGTAGTATGACCCACCGCATTGCCTGCCACCGAGTGAGATTCAGGGCGATCGTTGCCTCCGTCTGATCGCGGGCGATTGCCTGAACTCCAGCTCGAACAACCTCCGCTCCGTAAGCACCGCCATTCAGGCCAATCGCAAGCACACCTGCTTGAACGGGGCTGAGGGAGATTCCGGCCAGGGGCAAAACGAAATAGGCGGTAAACAGTTGAACGAAGATCGAAGTCCCACGGAAGAATTCGACGTAGATGCGCGCGACTACGCGTACGCCGAAGTACCGCGACAGGAGAGCCAATCCCGCGAGGAAGGCCATTAGGAACGCGAGCGCACAGCTAAATATTGTTAGCTCAACGGTCGCCAAGGCACCACTGAGGATGAACTGTCCATATCCGAGTGTAGCGTCTAGATTCTGCACGACGTCACCTGAAATCTTGTGCGCTGCATGAGGGAATGACCTTACCGTCAGACCCGCTGTCCGGCGGCAATCACCTTGCGTAAAAAGCTTTTCGTGCGCTCGTGGTGAGGTGACTGGAAGATTTCGCTCGGCGGGCCATCTTCCATGATCGCACCTTGCTCGAAGAATAGGACGCGGTCTGCAAAATCCTTTGCGAATCCCATCTCGTGCGTCACGAGGAGCATCGTCATGTCTGTTTCGTTTCGCAGGTCGGTGACGACGTTCAGCACTTCCTCGACCAGTTCGGGATCAAGTGCGGACGTGATTTCGTCGAGAAGCATGATCTTTGGCTGCAGCGCGAGCGCTCTCGCAATTGCAACACGCTGTTTTTGACCGCCCGAAAGCCTTGAGGGATACTCGTCGGCCTTGTTGGACAATCCTACTTTGTCGAGGAGCTGCAGAGCCCGCTCCTTTGCCTCAGCCTTGGTCATTTGTCCGGTGAGGACAGGGGCCAGGGCGACGTTTTGAAGCGCTGTCTTATGCGGAAACAGATTGAAGTGCTGGAACACCATGCCGATATTGGCGCGCATTTGTCGAAGATGCGCTTCTGATGCCGAAAGGTCCCTGCCGTTTTTTTGCTCGCGGTTCAACGAAACACCCTCGATAAAGACGTTACCTGAGGTAATCGTCTCAAGTGTCATCAAAATCCGCAAAATCGTCGTCTTGCCCGAGCCCGACGGACCAATCAACGCGAGATGTTCACTTGGCTTCACTGAGAAGGTCAGATGGTCCAGGACTTTGAACGTACCGTAGCTTTTGCCTACGTCTCGAAATTCGATGATAGGCGCCTCAGTCGACCTATCCGGCGCAATATGCAGCCCCATCGCGATAACTCCTTCCCGCGCGTAGCTGGCAGCTTGGCTGGTAATCGCCAAGCTGCGAGTCGTTAAGCCAAGGATTTACCGGCTGCACATTTCAGCAGTGGATTTGGCTTTCGAGAGAAGGTCTACGTTTGCCTGTAGGCCGTACTTCGCCATGATGGTAGCGAACTCGCCATTGGCAACCAATTTCTTGAGGCCCGCGTTGTACGCGTCCCGAAGCGCAGTATCAGACTTGTTGAAGGCAGCGGCGGCGCAGTCGATCGGCGTATCAGCGATTGGAATAATCGCTTCGAGCGAAGCGTCCCCGGAGCGTTTTTTCATGTCTAGAACACCGTCTCCATTGAGAGCGATGGCATCGATGCGCCGGTCCTGAAGCATTTTGACCGCGCTCGTATTGTCCGGGAAGTTGACGATGTTCTCCATTTTTATTCCTCGGGCGAGAGCATCCTTTCCCTGGGTGCCTCCGGCTGGGACACCAACTTTGATACCGAGTTCAGCGGCCTGCTTATAGCTTTTGACGCGCCCGGCCATGTCGTGACGCACGAGGAAGGCCTGTGCGGTGCACATCACCGGCTCCGAGAAGATAACCTGCTCGCATCGTTCGGGACGGATGTTAAGACCACCCGACGAAACCATCTTAACGCGATTGGCTTGAAGCGCCGGAATCATCGCGCCGTAAGCCATGGTAACGCCTGAGAATTGTTTGAAGCCAGATTGCTCAAGAGCGGCGCGGTCAATATCCGGACCAGCGCCAGACAATGTTCCATCGAGCTTCAGTTCGGTGTAAGGGGGCTCGTTGCCGATGGCTACAGAAACGTCCTGACTGACGTCCAGATTTTGTGCGGCAACGGGCCCGATGCTGGCTACCGCTAGCATTATCCCAAGCGCTGCGCGATAACGCGGGACGTCGTTTCGAAAAGGCTGATAGCGAGACTTCAGTGCCATTATTGTTCCCTTTGTATTGTTTCTCTGCGGATCACGTAGCCCCTCCCAAAGCGCCAGCTTTGCAGCGCCCGACTTTGTTCGTTTGCGCTGGTCGACCTAACAGGATGAGCCTGCGCAGATCCACCTCGCCAGAAGTTCCGCCAGATCAGCGGTTTCGTTCCAATAGCATGACAATTGTGGATAAGTTAGTCAATTGCCAAAATTGTACAATGGCAATTTTGGCAGATGCTTGCCGTATTGACCACCCCTAATATGCAGAGGTTCTTTGTTTGCCCAACTGCGCCTAGGGACGAGCATGACAATTTGGATCGTCAACGGGGCGGCCTTTCACAACCATACTTCCAACCTATCGCTGATCAGATTTCTTAGGCAGTTTGCGCGGCGACCTTAAACCGGATGAGCAGGGGCCGCCTCAGAGCTTGCCGATAAACTTGGCGTTTCCCCCCGCGTCCCGAAAGCTTCAACCTCAGCTTTCCGGGTCTGCGATACGGTGGGCAACCCACTGAAGCTCACAATTGACCAACTGCGTATAATGGCAACCATGATAGGCAATTGCGTAATTGTACGATGACGCCACAAAGCGTTCGCCCCGCAGTGACGTAATTATTCGTTGTTGCGGGGACTTTGTTGGTGGAATATGCAGGTGATTGCCCTAGGATCGTAGCATGACAATGTGGATACCAGCTAAGGCCGAGCTTGACCGGCCATACTTTGCGTCTCTCGCAGAGAAGATCGTTGATGCCATCTCGCGCGGAGATCTCAAGCCCGGCGAACAATTGCCGCCGCAGCGACAGCTGGCTTACAGGATTGGTGTGTCGCTGCCCACTGTCACCCGAGCCTATGAGGAACTTGCGCGCCGAGGGCTGACAGCCGGAGAAACGGGACGCGGCACATTCATCCGTGATGTGAAAGCAAGCCCTGAAGCTGTTGCGCCATACGTCCCAGAAAGACCACACGGTGTGATCGATCTATCCATCATGAAGCCGGTGTGCGACACAATTCATCTAGATCGCATGAAGGACTCTCTTGCCGCTCTCGCAGTGAACATATCGCCCAGTATTGTTCTCGGTTCTCGACCGAGCGCCCTGTTCGCCCGCCATCGATCCGTCGCCAAAGAATGGCTGAAGCTGTGCGGCGTCTTTACGGACGACAAAACAATCCATCTCACAAATGGCGGCACCCCTGCTCTGACGATTGCGTTGATGACTGTGTGTCAGCCAGGTGCGACTATCGCGACGGAAGCGACAGGGCTCCACATCATGCTGCCCTTGGCGTCCTACCTTGGATTGAAGGTCCGCGGAGTGGATATTGATGAGAATGGGATTATTCCGGAGGCGCTAGAGCGGGCCTGTCAGGAGGACGATATTCGCGCTTTGTTCATGCTGCCTAATGCGCTCGCGCCGACCGCTTTTGTGATGAATGAGACCAGGCGCATCGCGATCATCGAAATCGCCCGCCGCCGCGATTTGCATATCATTGAGGATGACGCTCTCGGACCCGTGGTAGCGGAAAAGCCGCCTACATTTCATGCCCTTGCGCCCGAGCGAACGATTTACATCACCAGTTTCACCAAGGCAGTCATGCCTAGCTTGCGCACAGGTTATCTGGTAGCGCCGGAGCGTCTGCTCCTTGCAGTCGAAAACCGCCTACTTGTAACAAATTGGAGCGCGACTCCATTGATCGCCGAGATCGCGACCCGTTGGGTGCAGGATGGAACCTGTCTCGAATTGGTCGAATGGCAACGTGACGCTATCGCTCAGCGGCACAGGCTCGTTGCGAACGTTCTCAAGGGAGTTCCATACTCCGCTCATCCGCAGAGCCTGCACATCTGGCTTCCGCTCAGCGAGAAGTTTTCCGAAGATGAGCTTGTGATGCATGCACGCAGGCAGGGGGTGGCCGTTGCGCGGGGGGCCGCCTTTGCGATCTCGAAGTGGCAGCCTGCAGTCCGGATTTCGATTGGGTCAACGACTGAAGAGGAACTACACCGCGGACTGGTGGTAATCCATAACTTGTTGCATAGCGAACCGGAGCCGATCCTCTTCGGCATCTAGATACGTGCGAGGACCGCGGTGCAGCATCAGCCGTGTGCATGCGACATGGGTCAGCGGTGACGCCGAGTTCGCATCCAATCTTCCACATTCATTCCCGGCCTGACACCTCACACTCGAGTGACCCCAGCGGTTCCACGCCGTCCCGAGCGAGCAGGACCGCAAGAGCAAGACCGGGTGCGCGAGACGGTTTGTATCCATCCGGCGGAGCTTCCGATACCCACATCGTCGGCTTGATCCAATGGAGATGCCGAAGGCGATGTCGTGCAAGCGGGTCATGCCGCGCCAGACGACCATGTTGCCGGGAGGCGGATCATGTTTGCGGGCGAGATAGCCGCCAAGCATGGCGATTTGCAGCAGGTAAGCGGCGAGCGTGGGCCGTTGGAGGCGTGGCCGCGTTCGGGACGCGTCGATCCGGTTGAGCGCAGTGATCTCGGCGAAGGTGAGAACGCTGTCGGGCGCGGCGTCTGGCTTGGCGCGCGCCGACATTGTGACGAAGAATATGCGCCAGCTGACCACCGCGATGAGAGCGAGGAACTTCGCCAGCCTCTCGGCGGTCTCGAGCCTCGCCTCCTCGGCACGGCAGCCGGACTTCATGACCTTATGGAACACTCCGCCTTCCAGCGCAGGGCATACCAGCCGAGCTTCTCAACCGCCGCGGAGAGATCGCCGACCGGCAGGTTGGTCACCAGCTTTCAGTCGATCGGCTCGCGGCCGGGCGGCGGATCCTCTTCGAGGGCGTGGATGTAAGTCAGAACCTGCGGACTGTAGCGCTTCTGCTTGCCCACGGGCGGCAAGG
>NZ_AYWH01000025.1:0-15986 GCF_000502555.1 Mesorhizobium sp. LNJC394B00 | reverse complement strand
AGGGCCGATAAGCGATACCGTTGCCCACAACATGGCACGCAATGGTCTGCTGCAAGCAGCGCGTTGCAATGCCGACTTGCGCCTGCAGGTGCAATCGGCCATTCTTACCGTAGGTGCGTACCTTGTCGTCAGGCAGGAGGCTACGGCCGGGGTCATGATTGTCAGTTCGATCATGATGGGGCGTGCGCTGGCTCCGGTCGATCTGGCCATTTCAAGCTGGAAACCCTTCCTCATTGCGCGCCAGAGTTGGGCGCGGCTGGAGGACCTCTTGGAAAAGGTTCCTGAAACCGCTCCTGTTGTGCCTATGCCTGCACCTGAACGCGAACTGCGCCTGGAAAGCGTGACAATCGTTCCGCCCGGTGAAAGCAAGCTGACCGTGACCGGCCTTGCGTTTGCCATTCAGGCGGGAAGCGCACTTGGGGTCATCGGCGCATCGGGTTCGGGCAAGTCGACACTCTCGCGCGCCATCGTCGGCGCATGGACGCCGGTCGCCGGGAAGGTTCGCATCGACAGCGCAAGCCTCGATCAATGGGACCGGGAAGCACTAGGCCGTCANGGCACCATTGCCGAAAACATCGCTCGTTTTGAAGATGATCCTGACCCTGAGGCTATTGTCGCCGCGGCGAAAGCAGCGGGCACCCACGAACTGATCCTCCGATTTGAGCACGGATACGAAACTCCGGTCGGTGAGGTCGGATCGGCACTTTCCGCCGGGCAGCGTCAGCTTATCGGTCTTGCCCGTGCCCTTTATCGAGACCCTTTCCTTGTTGTGCTGGATGAACCCAATACCCATCTCGATGCGGAAGGCGAAGCTGCAGTCGCTAAGGCGATCGCCTCCGTGCGCGAGCGCAAAGGCATTGCGGTTGTCGTCTGCCATCAGCCGAGCGTCATCAGCGCCGTCGATTTGGTGTTGGTGATGGAAGGTGGACGGCAGCGAGCATTCGGTGCGCGTTCCAAAGTCCTGAAGGCCATCGAGTCTACACAGGGTCACGTGGCAGAGCGCGCTGACATGGAGGATACCGGTGTCCGGCATTGATCAGAACAATGACGTTTCAAGCTCCATTCGCCGCCACCTGGTGGCGGGCCTTCTGGCGAGCGTGATCTTTGTGGGAGGAGCCGGAGCCTGGGCGACCTTCACGAATCTGTGACGGCTGCTCCCGTGCAACACGGCGTATCGANCGCCACCTGGTGGCGGGCCTTCTGGCGAGCGTGATCTTTGTGGGAGGAGCCGGAGCCTGGGCGACCTTCACGAATCTCTCCGGTGCGGTTGTAGCGTCCGGACACTTTGTCGTCGTTTCCTATGTCAAGAAGGTGCAGCACCCGACTGGCGGGGTGGTCGGAGAAATCCTGGTGCGCGAAGGGGATAAAGTAAAAGCCGGCGACATCCTCATGCGGCTCGATGCTACCCAGACGCGCGCTAATCTCGCCATAGTCACCAAGCGGCTCGATGAGCTGGCCGCCTACCTGGCACGACTCGATGCTGAGCGTGACGATCTCGCGGAAATCGCCTTCCCGGACTGGCTACTCGCCCGAAGAGATGTTCCAGACGTAGCTTCGGCAATAGATAGCGAGACGCTGCTGTTCGAATTCCGCAGGCAATCCCGCGACGGGAAGCAGGCGCAATTGGCGGAACGCATTACTCAATATCACCACGAGATCGAAGGACTCAAGGCGCAGGAAATTGCCTGTGAAAAAATGATCGAGGTTCTCCAAAAGGAAATTGCTGTTCTAAGTGGGCTGCGCAAGCAAGGCATTGTCTCGGACCAACGGTTGAACAGCCTGAAGATCCAGGTTGCCACTTTCGGTGGCGAGCGCGGTGAGAAGATCGCAGATCAGGCACAGACGGCAGCCCGCATAGCCGAAACGCGCCTGCAGATCCCGCAGATCGATCAGGATTTCAAGTCGGAAGTCGGCCAGGAGCTCAGAGAGGTTCAGGCGCAGGTCGGGGAGTATGTTGAGCGCAAGGTGGCGGTTGAGCAGGAACTGCGGCGGATCGATATCGTCGCGCCGCAGTCAGGCGCCATTCAACAACTCGCAATTCATACGGTCGGCGGAGTGATTACGCCCGCCGATCCGATCATGCTAATCGTGCCGGAAGGCGACGATCTTGCGCTTGAAGTACGAATCACCCCGAAGGACATCGACCAAATCCAGCTTGGTCACAAGGCCGTGCTGCGGATGTCAGCCTTCAATCTGAGAACCACGCCGATATTGAACGGATATGTCAGCCGGATCGCAGCCGATCTGGCGACGGATGAAAAAAACGGCATTTCGTACTACCTGGTGCGCCTGTCGGTTCCGCAGGCGGAACTGACCAAGCTCAAGGGCCTGACGCTCGTGCCCGGTATGCCGGCCGAAGCGATGGTCGAGACGGGCGAGCGTACGGCGCTTTCCTATTTCGTGAAGCCGCTGTCGGACCAAATCAGTCGGACATTCCGGGAGGAATGAAATAACCCAGAGAAATGAGTCTTGGCCATGGTGGCGTTCCTTCGCGGGAATCAGGTGAAGTGAACAATCACCAGCCTGCCATGACCGCCCCCTCTCAGCGAATTTGCAGAACTCTCAGCACACTACCGGGACGGCCTTGTCCGGCGAGGTCATACTGCGAATGTCCCATATCGTTTCTCCTCAGGCCGCTATTGGCCAGAGCACAAACGTTCAGGAGGGGGCCGGGAGCCGACCGTCTACTTTTGGCAACCCTTGCCTTAGAAGCCGCCGAAAAATGGATAGCGTTGAACAAGTGCAGCGCCCTCTGTGTCGCTTCACCTTGCGGCACCAAAGGTCCAGAAGGTCAGTTGTCTGTTCAGCGATGAGGGTACCGACGCGACTCTGGGGTGGCGTGCCTGCCCGGGTGGTGGCGTATCAGGGCCCAAATGTTTCGGTAGTGTCCAAGGGGACCGAGTTATCGACCGCGGCCAAGTACTAGCCGAGTTTCGCCGGAGAACCGGCCTCACGGACAACACAGCAATGCGCGCAACCGCTCCGTCGCGCAGTCACCGTTTTAGCCATCGACAAGTTCTTGAACTGGAGAATTGTCTTGGGTTGCAAGTTCACATCTGAAGACAACCCCGATGTGACACGAAATAGGCTGGCTGCGGCCATCGTGGCGGCCGCCATGGACACGAACGAAGCCGAAAACTCCGGAGGCATCCGGTCTTCGAAGCTCTTGACATCGCTTTCTCCCAACTGTCCGCATCTGGGCTCGGCAGAAGCGAGATAGGACAAGGCTGCATCAAGGTTTTCGACCTGTCCGGCCAATTCCTTCCGTCGTTCTTCCGGCGACATTGCCCGTAGGGCCGCTTCCCGGGCAGCGGCCTTGGCCCTTCCGTCGTCGGGCACGTTCCAACAGCCCAGGCATTCGGCTTGTTCGACGAGGCCGTATATCACCGCTTGAGCCCTTAAGCCGTCTGTACTTCCGCCCACGACGACGCGGGGGCACAGACCCTGGATGTCCTGACGGGACGTATTGATGTCCACGGCCGATACCACGAGTTCGTACGAGTCCCGCGCTTCCGCCAGATCGAGCTTCGGATGCAGGCCTGACCGGCTCGAGAGGATGTAATCCCGAAGCGTTCCGGAATGTTCGAAGCCCCCCAGTCCGCTGAAGGTCCTGTATCGCTCCACGGCCTCGACCTTAGGTCGGTCGAGATCGTCGAGGCCGGCCAAAAAGCACCGGTTAAGATTGGTGCCCTCGAGGTCGTGGCGGTCATGATCGATGGTAACGAGGAATGAGCTTGCCAATTCGCTGGCGCCCAACACCTGGATGATCCCCTGACCGACGGCGCCTGCCCCGACGACATACAAAGGGGGCAAGCGCGTGTCCGATACGGCTGGACCGTCTTCCAATACTTCCCAGCGGCCGGATTCCCCCGACCACAGGGAATACGCGTCATCCCGGGCGAAGCGTCCTTTCTTCAAGCCTTTGGCGTGCTTGAAGACCTCGCCTGCTGCCAAGGCCGCTGCCAGGTATGGGCCGAGGCAATCGCGCCGGCCGAAAGAACCACCGAAGGCTCGCGGAGCGGAGCCGATCCAGGCTTTCCACCCCTCTCCCCAAACATAGATGCTCGCGCCTCCACGCATCTGACCGGTCATATCTATGGTCAAGTCCTCCACGCCATCGGGTGGAAGCACCGGTATCCGCCCGCCGTTGGCCCAGGACGCGAGGTTCTCGACGGCCTGGAAGGCATTTGCCGGACCGGCCCCGTTCGGCGTGACGACCGTCATCTCGCCTTTTACCGCGACCCGGATCGAACCGACCAAGCCATGCAGCCTAGCCAGTAGATTGACGAGACAGACCAGAAGGTGTTGGCGATTGACTGCCCCTGATACGTCGCCGGCACGAATGAGGATCGTTTTAGGCGACGCGACGTCCCCCAAACCATCCAACGGTCGGGAATGACGATCCCCCAATGCCAAGCCACTCATCGGAAATCCCTTCTGTCCACTGCCGGTGCGGCGATCACCTCAAGGCGGCCATGGACCTGCCCTGGGGATAGCATGTGCCAATAATCGTTCTGCCACTCGTGCACGCCGATGCCTTGCGGCCAGGGCGCGGCCGGGACGCCGTATATCGGGAATACGATCGAAAGAATCCGGCGGCTCGAAATCATGCGGTCATCATATCGCGAGTGTTCCGTGCCCATTCCGGGATGGCTGTGAATCTGAGCCAAGGGCTTCCACCCTTCGGGCAGATCGCGCACCATTTCGCTGATCGCATCCGGCTCCACATGATAGTTTCCGGGCATAGATCGCTGCGTGGGCGCCCGGACCGATCGCACAAGGGCGGTATCGCCGTCCCGCTCGCCGTACCAGAAAACACACGATTCCCGGCGGCCTTCGCGCTGAAGCAGTTCGCGTGTCGCCGAAATCGCAGTCGGAGGTAAGCGAAGGACGGATCCGATCGGCACATAGGGCCCGGGTGCCGGGTCGCGCCACAATAGGTATTCATCCTGCATGACGATCGAATCTTCCCGAATAGTGGTTGCGGAAAGCACGTTCGATCGCCACCAACGTATGATTAAAGGTATCGCCCGTGCGCCAGAGGGTGGTGTCTTCGCCGCCGTGATTGACGTCGTAGTATTCGAACACAGCGGAACAGCACACGAGCTGGATCTTTTGCCCCCTGGGGTTCTGGTAAGCCGGATGGACGTGGACCTCCGGCGAGGTCAGTTGGGGCAGATGGTGCTGTTCGGCTAGGCCGGCGTAGTCAAGGGTCGCCGGATTGACGAACCTGGCGCTGGGCGGCCAGTCCGAACCGGCAAGAAAATCGAGCCGGAGAAGATACTCTTCGGTATTTCCGCCGAAAGTGCCGCGCATGGGGACAAGCAGCGTCCGGTCCGATGGCCGGCTCCAGCCGAGCTCTTCTATCGTCTGGCCCCTGAAGGACAGCACCCGCGGCAAGTGCTGGCCTAGCACTTGCGTGCCTGCCTGCAGGTCGATGGTGGGCCGGACGCCATGCGATGCCATTTCAGGCCCCCCCGGTCCTGGCCGCGATCTCGAACTTCTTGTCGCACAAACCTTCCTGCTGGGCCGTCTCGAGAGGAAGGCCGAGGTGGTCCATCAGGCTCACTGTCCCGACGTCCGTCTCGGCCTGGAACACGTCACGCTCGTTGCGCATGACGTCGAGCTCCTCGTAGGCCCGGTCCCAGATCGACTGCAGAGTAGTACCGGACTCGACCTTGAAGCGCACCGTTTCCAGTTCACCCAGGTGCTTGACGCGCACCGTCTGCTTCTTTGGCCCGCAAGCTTGCCCGCCTTGAAGCTTTCGACGCCATCTTCATCCAGGTCGATGACGTCGTCCTCATCGAGGGGAAAGTCGGGCTCGGCCGTCTTTTCCAGATAGATGCTCTTGTCGGCAGCCACGCCCTTCAGCTTGCGCAAGGTTCCGGCCGTGATGAAGCGCGCGGGCCAATCTAGGGGGCCGCCGGCGAAGGCAAGCCGGTAGGATCGGTCGCTCAGGGCGACGATAAACCGCTGTCCGTCGGACAAGGGCACGGATTCGCGGCTGCGGACGTCCTCAAGTTCGCCGTTGTCCCGCATCTGCAGGACATAGCTGTAATCGTCGGACGAAAACCCCGCGGCGAGGGCGATCTGGTCGCCTGAGGGGGTCTGGCCATTTACGGGAACCGCGCGGAACACTAGGTCGGTGCCGGCGATATGGATGCTGCGAATGGGATCGCTGTCGTTCATTTGGTTTCTCCTGCGTCTCGATATCACATCAAATAGTAGCTATTTCTTAGCTATTCAATACGTGACCTGTAGCTATTAATTGTTGACTAGCCTCGTGGATAATGATATGAACGCGCGGCCGTCAAGGAGGACCCTATGGTTGAAAAACGTACGATGACGCTGAATTTGAGTTCGCAGGAGATGGATCTGGTCGATCGCCTCGCCGATGAAAAAGGTTTGTCCAAGACCGCCCTAGTCCGACAGGCCCTCAGGCTCTACCAATCCATCACGGACAGAATAGAACGCGGCGAGAAGGTATTCTTCGAACACCCTTCCACCAAGGAAAAAGCCGAGCTCATGATGCTGAGCTGAAGCCATGTCGGGTAGCCTCATCGGTACCTACGACCTGTTAGACCGTCGGACCGGCAAGTTCACGGAATCCCATCTCCTCAGCCCCGCGGATGCCGGCAATGTCGCCGATATAGACGGCTCGTGGCGCCCGCTCATGGAAGCCAGGATTGCGGAACTGAAAGCCGCCGGCCAATACAACCTGCAATTCCTCGCCGATAACGACATCCAGGACGCTCATTGGCGATGGTCCGAGAAAGTCGACATGGCGTCAAACCGGCTTGACCGGCAGTCGTTCGCGATCGTGGCGGAAGGTGCCACACAGGGCCTGATGCTCGTGACGACTGCAGGTTTTGCCAAAGAACCCTCGCAACGCGGCAAGCCGCTGGTCACGGTGGACCTGCTGGCTACCGCGCCTTGGAACAGACCGCGTTTCGATGCGTCCCCTCGTTTCAAGGGCGTGGGGCGCATCATGATGGTTGCCGCGATCAGCTTGAGTGTTCAAGAGGAATTCAGGGGACGGGTAGGCCTGCACGCCTTGCCACAGGCCGAAGCTTGGTATCGAGATGTGGTTGGAATGACCGACCTGGAAATCGACGACACGCGCATGCGCTACTTTGAGATGACCGAAGCACAAGCGCGCGCCTTCCTCACTTAAACAGAAGGAGCAGATGATGGAGATGCTTATCTCACGCGACTGGCTCCGGCGAAAGATCGAGTCCGATCCGGATACGGACCATGACGCGGGATGGCCGTTGGAAGCCATCGACAATATAGGGATGTTCCTGCCGTCCGAACTTGTGTCGGACGCGGGCAACGTGGTCGAAATGAAGCACGCCTTCGGGGTCTTCATACGCCAGTTGAGACGACGCGACCAATTGTCGGTTGAAACCTTGGGCGCAAAGGCGCGGGTGGAGGCCGCCGAGATCAGGTTGATCGAACGGGACCCCAACTACAAACCCAGGCCGAGGACCGTTCACCAGTTGGCCGAGTTTTTTAGGATGCCGCCACGAGCGCTGATGAAGCTCTCTGGCGCTACGGTTACTAGAGACGAGGTCCTGCAGGAAGAGGCCCAGAAGTTCGCGGCTAAGTCCGATGATTTGTCCAAGCTCAGTAAGCACGAGCAACAGGTCTTGGACAGTTTCGTCAAGTTTCTGGTGCTGGGGCAGAAATGAACCGATGATGGAGGGGACGGTCGGAGCATATGAGGCGGACGACATCCGAGGACTCGTTGACAGGATTCTCCGCGAACTCGGCAATCCCGAACCGCCCCTCCGTCTCCCGGAGGTCCGGCAGTTGCTCGCGCTAGACCTCAAGTACTATAGCTTGTCCAATCCGACGCTCCTGCAGGAAGTCGCGCATAGGATGAAGGTGGCGGGCAAGCAGGTTATCGCCCGTCCGACCATTCTGATCGACGTGATCAAGAAGGCCAACCTCTCCGCCTTATGGATACCCGACGGCAATCGCATCCTGATCGACCAACAGGTTCCCGACGCGAAGAAACGATGGATCGAGGCCCATGAGGTTGGGCATAGTTTCATTCCCTGGCACAAGGATTTCCTGTTCGGCGACGATCAGTACACGCTTGATCCGAACTGCCACGCCAATGTGGAGGCGGAGGCTAATTTCGCCGCCGCACGCTTGCTGTTCCTTCAGGGCCGTTTCGCGTGCGAGGCTCGCGACGTCGAGATTACCTTCAAGTCCATCCAGAATCTGGCCAAGCGCTACGGCAATACGATAACCACCACGTTATGGCGCACGGTCGAGGAGCGGGATGGCGAAACGCCGGCATTCGGGATGGTCAGCGCCCATCCGCACCACGACGATATCGGCCGCGACCCCGGCGGCAAGGACGTGCGATACTTCATCCGCTCACCCGCGTTCAGGACGCGGTTTCCGGGGATCACTCAGGAATTCTGTTGGAACTTTCTCAGGGCCAGTGCCGGCCGGGCTAGGAGAGGTCCGATTTTCGACGGAACCGTCGTGTTGACGGACGCGAACGGAGTCCGACACGAGTTCGCGATCGAATGCTTCTGCAACCACCACGCGATCCTGACCTATGCCGTACACAGGCGCCCGGCTCCGTTGATAACACCGGTTAAGTGATACCGCTGCGGCGCTAATAAGCTCGCCCGGCTACGTCCGCTGGTCAGGGAACGGAAGCTTCCAGGCTTAAGCTGCGTGAACGAACGGCCGATACCAGGGCGCATTAGGGCCGCAGGCGGCCATCGTTTTCATTGAGTCGTCTTGGCCAGCCGTGGTCTTCACTTGACCCCCCCGCATGATGATAGATAACCAAGAAGGATCTAGACCGAACCGGAAAAGACAAGGTGCAGGTGCGAGGCATTGAGATAAATATCAGGAACCGAACCAATCCACAGAAATATTTTGTTGGTATTTCTGTTGGTAGCAGATGCGGCCAACCTTCGCATAAGTCTCTGAAACGAAAACGGGATTTTCTCCACTTGGATTCCGCCTCTGGGCACCATCCACTTCCTAAGGTGTTGATGCAGCTGAAAAACCAGCAAAATTATATGCTTAGGGCTACCCGAGTGCTACACACAGGTGTTACACATGGTCCTAGCAATGAGCCGTCCCGTAAAACATCGTAAGACCGGCGTTTACTGGTTCCGGAAGCGGGTGCCAGCCGACGTTGCCCTGTTGACCGGCCGCCGTGAAGTCAACAAGACGCTCGGAACGAAGGACCCCGAAGAGGCAAAGCGAAAGTACGCGGAGGTCCTTGCGGAGTTTGAACACGAATGGGCGCAGCTTCGGCTCGGAAATCGCTCGGTCAATAGAACCGACTCGGGTCGTCCTTCCGCTGCCGATGCAGATGCGCTCACACCTCGCCTCATCACGGACCGAGAGGCGCACCTTCTTGCCACGGCCGTGCACGACGAATGGCTTGCAAAATTCTATGACAATCCGAGCGAACAACTCCACTGGCACACCGATCTGTATCAGGGGATGTGGAAAAGGTACCTATTGCCATCAACCGATCCTGTTGCTGGAGTGGCAGGCGTCGCTGATCCCATCCCGGGGACAATGCCAATCGAGAATATCTTTTGGAAATCGATGAGGGCCGGTTGCATTAGCAGGGCTGAGACCATCCTGGCCGACAATGACTACAGCGACGATCCGTGGAGCGTCCACAAGACTGCACGTGCTGTAGGGGCCGCTCTGCAGCGAGCTAGCTTGACACTGCAAAGGCTTGAACGCGGCGAGTTTGAACCAGAAAAGGAGCCCGGGGGGCTTCATCGTCCGGCAAATCCTCCGCCAACTGACGGTCGGCCGCCAAAGAGGGCGGCAGCAAAGGATAGGTCCGACGCAGCGACTTTGACTGGACTCGTGAACGGTTGGTGGAAGGAGAGCAAGGCAGCGGGCCGAAAACCGAGCACTTATGAAAGCTACCGAGACGCCTTTGCTTATCTTGCCCGGTTTCTGAAACACAACGATGCATTGAAGGTTACGGTTGAGGATATCATTGCCTTCAAAGATCACCGACTGAGCACACCGTCTCCGAAAACCGGAAAGATCATTTCCGCCAAGACGTTTAAGGATAGCAATCTCTCGGCTCTGAAAGTCGTCTTCGGCTGGGGCGTCGCCAACGGAATCGTCGCTCACAACCCGGCTGTCGGCGTGACCTTAAAGGTCGGAAAGCCTGCTCGCCATAGATCGAAGGGCTTTTCTGATGAAGAGGCCAAAACGATCCTTTCTGGCGCGCTATCTCATCAGCGAGGTCAGGAAAATCCCAAGACATTTGCGGCGAAGCGTTGGATACCATGGTTATGTGCCTTCACTGGAGCTCGCGTAGGCGAATTGGCCCAGTTGCGAAAGCAAGACGTGTCCCTGCGCGGCGACGTCTGGGTCATTCGCATTACGCCTGACGCTGGAACGGTAAAAACCAATGAAGCCCGCGAGGTACCCCTACATCAGCAGGTGATCGAGCTTGGATTCCCTGCTTTTGTACAGGACGCTGCAGACGGCCATCTCTTCTTGAATGTCGGGCCATCGGGGAACGTCCGTGGGGCTCTGCGCGGCTTGAAAAACCGACTCGCCGAGTTCGCGCGTACCTTTGTGCCAGATCCGCACGTTGCTCCCAACCATGGCTGGCGGCATCGCTTCAAAACAACGGGGATGGAAGCCGGAATTCCTCCCCGCATACTTGATGCAATCGAGGGTCAGGCAGCTAGGACGGTTGCCGACACTTATGGTGAGGTCACATTAAAGACCATGGCGGCGGAGGTCGCAAAGTTGAGTATCTACCGGCTCAGAGCGCTCGACGAGCCCACGACTGCGTCCCCGTCACAGCTGACATGACCAGACGCCTGCGTGACCGCAGGAACTTTTTCGGGTTTCGTTGATTCATCTGCATGTCCCAAGCCGCACCAGTTGACTCGCCCATCCTTCCCGAGGGCAATCCAGATAGAAAAGTGAACTGCGAAGTCGCACTCGAAGCCGCGTTCGCGGCGCTGGTCGCCTCGTCTATATCGCAAGGCTGGTCGGAGGAGGAAACGGCGACTACGCTGCTTGCTCTCGCCACCGAGCATTTGGCCCAACTCAAGGCCACGCCCGTCTGATGCAGCCCGACTGCCACACGCTAGCATTTCAGTTCCCTGCCGACTGATTGTTTGTATTCAAACGAATTCGACAGCGCTATACGTGCTTCCTCAACGTAAAATTTACGGAGGGTTGCATGGCGCCACATGAGCAGCCATGCCGTTGAAATCGTCAGGGCGAACAAGTGGACGGTTCGCGTGACCGGCTACGAACCACACTCACCTTCCCATTCGAAGCTGAAAGCTACGCCCGTTCCTACGCGGACGGACAGGCGTTTCGGCTAGGGGTTGAGGTCGAGGAGCTCAAGCGCTCAGTCTGATCAGGAGGGTTCATAACGAGATCAGCCAGTCTACTGCGCTAGCAAGCCCTGACCCTAACGGCCACACCGAAATGATCACTTAGTTTCCGACCATTTGCATCGTGCTCATCAATTCCGTTCACTGAGAATGGCCGAAGTTCAGGGCTCAGAGCCATGTGGTCGATTGCGGGCCGGTTAACCACCTCGATTTTACCACCTGTGCAAACCGACAGGTCATTGAGCGCGTCAGAAAGAGCGAGGCTGGCCGCTTTCGATCCCCAAATCCGGGGCACGAACTGGTTATAGTCCCCAAGGACTACCATCGGCAGACCGGCGGTTCTGGACGCAATTAAACGCCTCAAGCCGCTTAGATACAGAAGCTGCTGCGACCATGCCGGGCACCTTGGCGCAACGCTCATGGGCGAAGCGAGATGATAGGGAATGCACACACCAAGTACCCTGATATCTCCAAGAGGCGTTGTGGTAATCGCGGCAATGAAACCACCGGTTTGAAGCTCTTGATTGCCTAACGGGTCGACGTCAGTCCAAGGGTTGCGGCTCCATAGGACAACTTTTCGCTCCAGTGCCGCTTCCCGAGACCAGAACACGCCCGTCACCGAAATTTCGAACCCTCCGAGCTCTGCAGTAGAACCTTCAAACGCCTCCGTTAGGCAAACGACATCGGGAGAAAGCGCAGCAATTCGCTCGATCATCGTTCGAGCCTGACGACTGCTCGGGCATCGACGTTCGATGTTCCAAGTCACGAATAGCGAGGTGGTGCCGTTCATGCGTTAGCGGACCTTAAAAGAGATGTGTTAGATCGAAGATTGAATGGCCAATTCACAATGGCACGGGGAAAGCATGCTGGACATTGAGCGTGACACCGCAACGCGGATCATCGACGCCATGGCGGTCGCCATAGACGGCAAACCGTCGTCGGCGAAGAGTTTCAATCAATTCCCATATGAAAACCTTGCTGACTACGGCAACTGGGGTCAGGACAATAACGACTCGAAAAATGACACGCCGCGGACACGCGCTCTCTTCATGGCCTATCTCATTTTCTCAGGAGGCCGAATCCCGCTCCGAGGCATTGAAATGCACGGAACCTTCTTCAGGCCCGACGTCTGGGTCGCAGGAGCGCTCGTCAAGAAAGGCTACCTGATGGTCGACGAAAGCGCTGGAGAGTTCTTGGTCACACAGACCGGCTGGGCCTTCGTCGCCGAGACGTTTGAGATGCTCGGCAAGTAGACCAATTGTCGGCCCAAATGCGGCCTCCATTCATGGCTGGCGTCATCGCTCTGAGGGAGGCGGGAATAGCTTTTGACGCGAGTAAGTTGGTTTAGGTAAAGACCGCACCCGTTGGAGGGAGTCGGAAGCCTCTGTGCGGTGCCGCCCACTTCGAAGGTCTGAGTGGCCTTTACCAGCAGTAGCCGTGGCGACATGATGTAATTTTCGAAGGCGAGTCTGACCGAGGCCGTTCGTTTGTCACATTCACAGGGGGCGTGATGTCTAAAAGCTTTGAAAAACCACAACGTAAGGAGATGCGAAATGAGAGCGATGTGGAGCAAAAATTCGCCTATCCTCTTCTCGTCGCCGACAGCCCGTCAGGTTTTGCTATCCGCCCCGGTTATATCATAACCAAGACCAGCATCAGGCGATTTGAGATCGAAAAAGGTGATCAGAAAAAGCTTTATTATCCGGACTATGTAGTTGCTATCGCTGGGTTGCCGATTGCGGTCATCGAAGCGAAGGCTCCGGGCGTGAAGCTCGATGAGGCATACAGAGAGGCAAGACTCTACGCGGCCGAACTAAATGCTCTATTCCCCAGCATGAACCCTGTCTCCGTGGTATGCGCAACTAACGGGGACGATTTCTGGGTCGGGCCTGCCGACGTAGCCAAGCCAGCGGTCCTCCTTCACTATGAAGATGTGGCACCATATTCAAATCTTATGGCTGAAGCACAGCAGCTTCTCGGCTTCGACTCTCTGACACAACAAGCGTCCTTGCTTGCCAAGAAAGCTGGCGTACAGCGATTTTACAAGCCTCGGCGCATGATAGGGGGGCTCACAGTTCAACAAGAGGAGGTTGGCCAGAATTCCTTTGGCGCCACACTCGCCGCGGAGCTGGGGCATATCTTCAACCCTGTTACACGTAACGACCGATTGCGAATAGCTCGAGACGGCTACGTTTCCTCCCCTAGCAGGGAGCGCTACGTGGCTCCCATCGATAAAGTGATACGTGCCGCTACGCCCAGTTGGCAGGCCAATTCCACCCTCATCAAAGACACATCCGCGCCCGCCGAAATGCTTTCGACTTTCCAAGGCCCACGGGAGCTGGAACACAGAGTGATGCTACTGATCGGAGAAAAGGGCTCCGGAAAAACTACGTTCTTATATCATCTACAAGCAGTTGCACTCCCCGCCGACATTCAAAAGCGAACCACATGGGTTCACCTCAACGTTAATGATGCGCCGGTTATTAAAGGTGAGATATACAACTGGGTTAGAAGGGAAATCATCAGTGGCATTCGAATAGCCAACCCTAAGTTGGATTTCGACAATTTCGATGTCATTCAGAAAATATTCTCAGTAGAATTCAACAAGTTTCACAAAGGCATCGGTTCTCTCTTGAAGCCCGGTTCAGATGAGCAGAATTATGAACTATACAAGGTACTTCTGAAGAGCCAGGACGATTTGCATACCTCTGCAATGTGTTATACTAGGCACTTTGGGAATGAGCGCGGTCAGACGATTGTCGTCGTCTTCGACAATGCTGATAAAGGTCCTCGAGATGAGCAACTCTTGATGTTCGAAGTCGCGCAATGGCTCCAGCGCGAGTTCCGAGTACTTGTGGTTCTCCCAATTCGGGAGGAAACGTACGACAATTATCGTGATGTTGCTCCTCTCGACACAGCCTTAAAAGACTTAGTTTTTAGAATTGAACCTCCGGTCTTTCAGCAAGCTCTTGTGAAACGGGTGCAAATCGCACTCGACGAAATTGCAAATAAGCAGGACAAAAATAGAACGTACGAGTTGTCTAATGGTTTCAAGATAAGGTATGCTGAGACAGAGAGATCTTATTATATGACGTCTTTGGCGGGATCTATATTTGAGTATGATAGCTAAGCAAGGCGACTTATCCTCGGTCTTGCTGGCAACAATTTGAGGCGCGTATTTGAGATCTTTGTGGAATTCTGCACCAGCGGGCACATTGGCGAATCAGAAATATTGCGTATGAGGCAATCTAAGGGCGAGTACGTTCTTCCGCTTGATGTTGTCATGACGGTGCTATTAAGATCAAATAGACGATATTATGATAGCGACGCCTCTGTTATTAAAAATATCTGCCATATCGAGGAGAAAGATGACCGGCCAAGTTATTTCTCGCGTATCCTATTACTCGCTTATTTACGTTCCATTTTTACGGAGCCCGGACCTAACGGTGTGAAGGGATATCGGAGCCTCGGGCAGATCGTCGACGCGCTTGCGCCTTACGGCTTACGCTTTTCCGTCATAAAGAGAGAGATTTTTTATCTAACTAAGGCAAATTGTGTCTTGGCCGAAAGTCTGAGGGAAGATAATCTTGACGAGTGCGACTTGTTCAAGATTGGTCCTGTCGGATTTGTCCACCTCGAGTTGATGGGGGTGGCGGAATACTGGGCCGCAATTGCTGAGGACACGAGCTTCGTTGATATAGGTATTGCAAGACGTATCGCTGACCGGATTGGTCTCCGAGAAACTCATTATAGCCACGGTGTTGGGCTGCAGAATGGCCTTGCGGCGCTGAATTATTTGATGTCGGTTAGGGAGCACGTTGCGGCTGAAAGTGAAACGCTGCTCGCTTCAAGCCATTTTCGTCAACTCGTCGACTTTGAACACGGCGTAGACGCACTGGGTCGCAAGAGCAGACAGGTGCAATCAGGGATATGGTACGAGGCCGAAGAGCGCTTTTTGCCCGGAACCACCCTTGAGGGAGTTATCGTGAATGTGGTCGAGAACTTGGGCCTTTTCGTTGAGATCGCGTCCGGGCTTACTGGGCTGCTGCACAAGAGTCGCTTGGTTGGTGGCAAGGTTGACCCGGCCATGCACACCATTGGAGGAAACCTGACAGTGACAGTGGTTAAGGTAGAGCCAGAGAACCGTAGGATCAGTCTCAGCTTGGAGGCTCGGAGGTCGGGGCGATTAAAAAAAAATAGATGAGATCGCTTGACTTTTTTCGCGGATAGATGTTTGGAACGGTCGCACAACGTTATCCGCTTGCGCAGCGGGTTTGACAAAAAGGGCCGCCCGTTGGGGAGGTCCTTTTTCGTTTCGACACCTGTCTAGAGTCAGGCTGCGCTCGCATGGCGGCGTGAAGCGGTCGCGCGCGCCCAGCAATCTTTGTCACTTCAGGGTATACCCCCGAGTGACGTAACTAGCCCGTCATGGCACCGCGTAACATATGGGTCAAGATCGACCATTGTGACAGGATAGCGTCAAGGCCTATACGTTGATGTGACAGGGGTTGTGTGCGTCAAGTTCTGCAAAAAGGGGCGGCCATGATGCTGGTCATGCGGCTTGGCGCAGAGCGAGCTTCTTGTGCTCGCGCAAGTCGTCCATCTTGATTTATC
>NZ_AYWH01000024.1:0-17840 GCF_000502555.1 Mesorhizobium sp. LNJC394B00 | reverse complement strand
CCGCAGGTTAGGCCTTTCGGAGGTCTGAGGCCAGTTCACAATCTGAAGCGGAACGCTTCCGAAGCTGCCCTGGTGCCTTCCCGTCCTCTGCCATGATGGTGGTCGTCATTCGTGCATCCCCCAACGGAGGCTACCATGACCTGGCGTAACATTACGCAAACGACACTAGGCGAGACCGCACGGCGCTTGCCGCGCACTTTTTTTGATCCTCCGCTCGAACGGTTGCTGGCCCTTGTCTGTGAGTGGCGGACCCGCCGCAACATAAAGCGTGGGCTTGGTCACCTGTCCAACTTCCTTCTGCGCGACGTTGGCTTAACCAAAGCAGACGTCGAGGCGGCCTGCGCCGACAGTTTCGATACATCCGCCTCTCTCGCGCTTAAGAGTGCAGCGCAGAACCAGACGGGAAATTGGTGAGAAGGGAAAGCCCCGCGGGCTGAGGCCGCTTGAGGGCGGCAATTGATCAGCCGAATTAGGGGCCATTCTTTAACAACGTTTTTGAGGCGCAACCGCGGCGTTCGGCGTGGTCGCCGGCGATGTCTCCATTCGGGCCGCTGCAAAATTGAACTCTCTGGTCGAGTTAAGGCGCATTGCTGACCGGTAGATTTTTTGAGCCGGTAGCTGACCGGCAGCTTCGGTCTGCGAATCTTCAAGGCCGGACATTCAGGGTTGGGGTGGGCGCGTCGTGACTTGACCTGAAGGGGAAGCTTAGCGCACTCGACAAAGGGTTCCAGCTTTCAAGTGGTCGGCCTAGTCAGGATCCGATCATCGCCAGAATGGCTTTGCAAGTTCAGACTCCACTTCGTCCTCCGTCAATCCAATATCGTCGATCATGTGCGGCGCTACCCCCGATAGTCGCGCTAGGTCACGGCGGTAGAAATGCCGTTGCCGCCATCTTGAGACATAGCGAGCTATTCTGATTGCTCGAACCTCATGGGACAAGTCCTGAAACGTCGATGCAAGAAGATTGTTGCTCACCGTCAGGCCTCCGTGCCAACCTCGCGCTTGCAGATGACAGCGTAGGCAGACAGCGTACCGGCTACAAACCAGTCTTTCTCTGGGATAGGCTCAGAATTCCTGAGGTAGTGACAGTCGATGCGTCTCCCTTCACTCAATGCGCTTCGGGCCTTTGAAGCAGCCGCGCGCCACGAAAGCTTTGCGCGCGCGGCTGAGGAGCTATGCGTGACCGAAGGAGCGATCAGCAGGCACGTCAAGCTGTTGGAAACAGCATTGCAAGTGGAATTGTTTCGACGATTGCCGCGCCGGTTGGTTTTGACCGATGCGGGGCGCAATTTTCAACCGATCCTGGCGGCCGCGTTCGAAAGCATTGCCGCGGGAGCTCAAGACGTGCAACGCCAGCCTCGGCATCTGAAGGTTATCTGCCCGCCCACCTTCTCCATTCGGTGGCTGCTACCGCGGCTTGACCGTTTCAAGCAGCAATGGCCTGCAATCGGTATTCGGGTAACGACCGCTCCTTTTGACTGGGAAATTTTCTTCGGAGGTGAGTTCGATCTCGCCTTTGACTGCGGTTATCCAAATCGGCCGAAAGATATCGAGGCGGTGTTGGTGTTGCAATCGTTCGGCACCCCAGTTTGCTCTACAAAGCTACTGGAGAGGGGCGTGCCAATAACGTTTCCTGCCGACCTGGTTCACCATAACCTGCTGCATGAGACGCCTGATCGGCACGATTGGAAAGTTTGGGCTGGGCGATTTGCGCCGAACCTTCTTGACGTGAACTCGGGTGAGGTTTTTCCCAGTGCGGATATGGCCTATCGTGCCGCGGCCATGGGCCAGGGCGTCGCGATCGGAGACCTCTCTGTGCTTCACGACGAGATTGCCAAGGGAGAACTGGTGCTGCCGTTCAAAGATATGCAGATCTCTGACGACACGGAGGCCTATCATTTGTGTTGCAGAAAAGATTGCTGGACCGACCCTCGTATCGCCGCGTTCCATAAGTGGGTTTCGGACGAGGCCACGTGGTCCTGAAGCCCGGAACGGTCAGGCCGCTGCCCGCCTCGTTGCGGTCGTTAGCCCTTCCCTCCGGCAAGGAAAGCTCCGGTCCCAAAGCTACCGCTCGAAACAATCAAGGCCGCATCGGGGCCTCCGATCCTGACTACATTCAGGATGGCCAAAGCGGCTTCACCCGCTCAATCCGATACCTCTTCTCGAACTCACGGAGCACCATTTCGAGCGTTGCCTCAAAAGCACTCTGATCGAACATCATCGATTTCTTTGCCTCGTGAAGATAGCGCCAGTCGGTGAAGGCATCTTGGTGTTGATACAGAATGTGACGAATGCTGTACTCGATGTAGAAACCATTGGGATGATACGGGACCACTGACCTTTTGAACTCCGCGTCGAGTTTCTCTTGGCTTTCGGGCTTTAGGCGATCAAACAGCCTTATCAGGTTGTGCGATTTGACGACTCTTGGATTTTCATGGTCGAAGACGAACCACGCTTTGAGTGCCAGCTCCATAGAAAGCGCCAAAAGCATCGGTTCAACACCGACGTGTTCGCGTTCGCTCAGGTCTGCATGCTTTCCGAATTCTCGGCTTGGAAAGCTCTGAGTTTTTCGGAAGATCGCCTTTGCGGCTTCCCCGATCCTAATGGCCGTCGATAAGCGCGCACTCATTAGGGGTCCATTAGATTGATCTAAATTAACGCCGGAGCTGAGCTGAGATATTGCAAAAACGCAATCGCTTAGGCCAGGAGGCACGGAACACAACTTACTGACGACAAGTTAGAGTTGAGTTCACCGCCGGCGACCCGTTTTCGGAAGGTGGGCGAACGACCGGAATGAGGCGGCGGGTTCAACCGGTCGTCGCAACCCGCTTTAATCTGAGAGGATGAAGAGGTGTTGCATGGTGACCTCACGGATCTGGTTTACGTCAGCGCAGAAGGTCGAGCTTTGGGAGCGATGGAACCGAGGTCAGAGCACTTGACCGCCGGAACAAGACCGGCGTTCAGCGGATCGTATCCTTACGCAGCGGCATTGCTCCGTCAGCTAGGCGTAGAGGGGCCTTGGCGCTCGGGCTGGCGGAACGCGAAGAGATCTCTCGCGGGATCGCGGCGGGTCTTGCGATCCGCGCTATTGCACGAAGTCTCGGGCGATCCCCATCGACAATATGTCGCGTTATCTCGCGCAATGGCGGTGCACAAGCGTATCGTGCAACCCGGGCCGACAAGCATGCTTGGGTGCGAGCGCTGCGCCCGAAGCAGTGTCGCCTGGCAAGCTCTGGGCGGCTACGATGGCAGGTGGCGCAAAAGCTAGCGCTGCAATGGTCCCCGGAGCAGATAGCGGGCTGGCTGAGGCGAGAGTACCCAGGCGATCCAAGCATGCGGATATCTCATGAAGCGATCTATCGCAGTCTATTCATCCAGTCGCGAGGGGCGCTCAAGAAGGAACTAACAGCGCACCTGTGTACCAAACGACAGATGCGGCTCGCAAAAGGCGCACAGAGCCGGACGGGGCAAGGACAAATACTCGATATGATCTCCATCCGCGAGCGCCCCGCCGAGGCTGAGGATCGCGCCATCCCAGGCCATTTGGGAGGGTGATCTGCTCACCGGCGCGAACGACACGCACATCGCCACCCTCGTGGAGCGACACAGCCGGTTCACGATGCTTGTAAAGGTGGCGAGGAGGGACTCGGCCACCGTCGTGGCGGCCCTTGCCCAGACGAACGGCACATTGCCCGAAGAGTTACGACGCTCGCTAACGTGGGACCAGGGCAAGGAGATGGCTCGGCACATGAGCTTCACCGTTGCAACCGATCTACAGGTCTACTTCTGCGATCCGCGAAGTCCCTGTCAGCGCGGCAGCAATGAAAATACCATCGGTCCGCTCAGGCAGTACTTCCCGAGAGAAACCAACCTCTCCCATGTCTCGCAGGCCCAACTCAACGCCGTCGCCCTGCAGCTCAATCAGCGACCCCGAAAACCCTGGACTTCGAAACGCCGGCCGATAGGCTACAGAAGGTGTTACGATGACCGGTTGAACCCACCGGCGCAAATTGGTCACGGCTCCACTCGTGAAGTGGAGCCGCACCTGATCAAACCTCAGTTGCCTCGGAAAGTTCGAGAGCATCCTCAACATCGACTCCCAGATAGCGGACCGTGTTCTCGATCTTAGTATGACCGAGCAAAATCTGGATGGCTCGCAGATTTCCCGTCGCTTTGTAGATAATCGAGGCCTTGGTGCGACGCAGGGAATGGGTTCCGTATTCCTCTGGTCTAAGCCCGATCGCCTCGACCCATTCGTCGACGAGGCGTGCATACTGCCTTGTACTCATGTGAGCCCTTGGATTGATCCTGCTCGGAAACGCGTAATCATCGACTGTTCCGCCGCGTCGCTCCAGCCATGCGAGAAGGCTGGAGCGTACGTCGCTCATCAACTCGAACTGAACAGGTCGGCCAGTTTTCTGTTGGATGACCATCGCGCGAGTTCGGACTTCCGGTCCTACCACGAGGTTGCCGATTTTGATCTTGACGAGATCGCAGCCGCGCAACTTGCTGTCGATCGCCAAATCGAAGAGCGCTCTGTCTCGCAGACGCAGCTCTCGATCGAGAAAGAAGCGTATCGCCCATATCTGTCGAGGTTTCAGAGGTCGTTTCGTCCCGACCTTCTTCCCGGCATTCCATGCCCGGCGGTCGGAGTCGGTGAGGTCGTAGCACGAGTGTCCCATTTCGCTTCTCCTGCAGCCATGATTGGCCACCAGAGAAACGCCGCTAGACTGTTGCTGGGCCGGCTGCTGACTGTCAGGTTTCGGTCGGGCTCGGCGGATAGCTGCCGTTCGGCAACCGACCCCATCCGCGTCGTTCGCGCGCGAACCGCACCATTCTGACCCGCCGTTCATCAGGCGACGAACTGGGCTCGAGGTCGGCCTGGAGCCCATGCTGCTGTTATGGCATCCGACGTGTTGATCGCGGTCGACAACTAGGTCGGCGAATTGGAAATGAACCGCAACTCCAGCAAATCTGCGTTAGAGCAAAATTGCACCGGCTTACAGGCTGTGCGCAGCAGAGCCAGTTCCCTTGGGATGTCGCCCCGCTTACGACAGGATTGCCGGAACTGGAGGTTAGCCTATGACGCCAGATACCTTGCGCCCCGACCACCCGCCACTCGACACTCCGCCCGTGCAATACCTGAACTTGGACCCGTCGCTCTATGTCCGCGATGATATCTGGCAGCAGGAGCGGTGCAACATCTTCGCGCACACCTGGCAGTTCATGGGCCCTGTCGCCTCGGTCGCGACGTCCGGTCAATACCTTGCCATCGACATCGCCGGCACGCCGATCTTTGCCATCCGGGGCCGGGACGGGACCTTGCGCGGATTTAAGAACGTCTGCCGCCACCGGGGGGCGAAACTTCTGGCCGATGGCGCGGGCAAATGTGGGCTGATCGTTTGCCCCTATCACAAATGGTCCTTTGCCGACACCGGGCGGCTGCTGCAGGCCCCATGGTATGGCAAGGATCCCGCGATCATCGCCGAAGACTGGCCGCTGGACACGGTGCAGTTGTCCGAATGGCGCGGGCTGCTCTTCGCGGCACTTGACCCGAAGGAAAGTCTTCTGGATCAACTTGGCTCTCTGCCCGCCGAACTGGCGGACGAGCCGTTGGAGACCTATGCCGCCACCGATCAGGCCACGGTCAGCTTTGCGGCGAACTGGAAGATCTACACCGACAATTTCGTCGAAGGCTACCACACCCCTGGCACGCATCCCTCGTTCTACGCTGCCATCGACTTCGAAGCTTTCCAGACCACCGCCCATCCCGGTTAGTCCGGATGACCGCACCGCCGAAAGACGATCTGTTCTATCGCGGCAAATGGCTTTGGATGTGGCCGAACTGGACGCTGTCGCTTTTCGATGGCGGCATGAACGTTAGCCGGATCAATCCGACCTCACCGCATCACACAGACCAGCATTACCATTTCTTCTTTGCCGATATCGCTGCTGAAGCATCCGAGAGCAGGGCGAAATCCGTGCAAGGCACTCTGGCCGTGGTACGCGAGGACTACACCATCTGCCCCGATACGCATCGCAACTATGCCGCAGGGGCATATAGCTCCGGCCCGCTCTCGGGGCGGCATGAGCGGGGAGTGCAGTATTTCCAGGAACGGTTCGCTGCGGCACTGGGACTGTGACCGCCCCTGGTGTCCTTGTCCGCCATAGTGCTCCGGCTCGGCGCCGGCACGAGAGCCCCCGGCCAGTCGAGGGTATAGGGCGGGCACGGTAAGACTAGTTACGAGCGTCGCGGCAATCGGAACTCGCTCAATGCGCAGAGCAGATCGGCGAACGCGGCTTTGACGACCAAGTTTAGCGGGCGCTCTTACCGGCCGGACCCGTGACAGCTGGAACGAGGCCGATACCGTCGGTTTTTTCGCCGGGAAGTTGCAAGAAGCTGCCGTTCTGCTGCCGATCCCATTCCAGTCGCTCCGCTGTCGCCGACGATTGCTCGAAGCTGCCGTTGCAGGCCCAACTGGCCGTTCGCGGACCAAGCTTCTGGGTTCGAGGATCGAATTGCTACCGCTCAGCTTGGGCTGATGTCGACCGCGTCTTACGACCTCGTCGACGCTGTCGATGTGAAAGCTGTCTTTTTCTGGCGTCACGGTTCCTCCGCGGCAGTGCAGCGCGGACCAGCTGAGCAACGACTCTCGCACAGAATACTGAGCAAGAGATGTGCCGGCATCACCTGCTCCCGACCCACTGCCGGATCTCGTCAGCCAATTGACCGAGAACGCCTGTTGTACCGGCGGGGAGCGGGTCTGGAAACCGTTGCTCGGGATACGCGAGCGTTCCGCCCAGATGGACCGGCTGGACGCAGGACATCTCGTGCTGCTCGAGAAACTTGATCATGTTGTCCGCGCATAGGCGCACACTCGGATCGTCCGAGGGATCGCTGGCGCCGTTGACGATGACCGCTCCGAGTTTTCCTTTGAGCTGTTGTCCGTCGCGCCACAGGGGATCCGATCTGTTGAGCAAGACGACGCCCAGGGCCGGCGGCATTCCGAAGCAGGTGGGAGTAGCCATCAGAATCACGTCCGACTCTTTCATGAATGACAGAACACGATCGATCCCGTCACCGTGGTATCCGAACGTTTGATAACACTGCTCGCACCCGAGACAGTCGATACGCTCATCGGCCAGACGCACCTGTTCCACGACCTTCACCAGCCGATCTCTCTCGAGCGAGCGAAGAACCTCGCCGAGCATCCGCCCTGAGTTACTGGACGCGCGTGGGCTACAGTCTATTCCAACGATGGTCGTCGCTTTGTCCATGTGAGGATCCTCGTGCGCGGCACGAACATGATCGGAGTGTGACGCGAACAACATCTTCACCTCCGAGGCTACTGTGCACTAGCTGCATTCTCCCTCGCAACCGTCATCACGATACGAGGTGGCAAGAGCGGCGGTATCGATTGCTTCGCTGCTATAAGCAACGTCGGCATCCAGGAACCCTGGCGGCTACTGAATGGCCGAGATGAAAGGGCCTCGTCTACGAAGTTCGGCGGATGTCCGCTTCCCCAGCTCCGCCGCCCGGAAGCGGCCGGGCCATAGGAGAAACAGGGATCGCCAGCATAACAGCTTGGGGCCGAAATGGGACTGTCAGCTTCTAAGCATGAATTTTCACAGGCGCACTTTCATGCCGCAATGGAATCGACCTAACAGGGCGCAATCCAAGCCCTAGACAGGGAACAGGAATGCCGAGGCAGGATCGAAGAAAATGCGTTGACCCGGTGCGATGGCGCTGTCCGCTTCCTCTGCATCGGAGGTTGGCCTGACGTCGATATCTTCCCCGGCCGCCGTGCGCGCCACGATGCGCCGGCGGTCGCCGAAGAAGGCGGTATCGACGATCTCGACGGCGAGTGCTGCGCTCGCTGGCCCGGGCGTCAGGCGGAAGGCTTCGGGGCGTACCATCAGGCGCACCTTTTGGCCTTGACCAAAGGATGTTGTCGTCTTTACGCCGGTCACGATCGAGCCGTCGACCAGGCGGACCGTCGCCGCACCACCTGCGGTTAGCAGATGCTCGGCCGGCAAGAAATTCGAGTTGCCGATGAAGCCGGCGACAAACTCGCTCGCCGGCCGGAGGTAAAGATCCTCACCGGTGCCGATCTGTTCGATACGGCCTTCCCTGAACAGAGCGATGCGATCGGAAAGATGCAGCGCCTCCTCCTGGTCATGCGTGACATAGAGGATCGTGACGCCGGTCTCGCGGTGGATGCGGCGGATCTCGGCCTGGATCTCCTGGCGCAACTTCTTGTCGAGTGCCGACAGCGGTTCGTCCATCAAAAGGATCGGTGGGTCGTAGGCCAGCGCGCGTGCAAGCGCCACGCGCTGCTGCTGGCCGCCAGACAGCGCGCCCGGATGGCGGTCGGCGAAGTTTTCGAGGCGCACCAGCGCCAGCATGTCGGCAACCTTGCGCTTGACCTCGCCGTCGGGCCGGCGGCGCACGCGCAGCGGAAAGGCGACGTTCTCGGCGACGCTCAGATGCGGAAACAGGGTGTAACGCTGGAAAACCATGCCGATGTTGCGCTTGTGCGACGGAACCGAAAGCAGCGACATGTCCTCCAGAAGCACATCGCCAGAGCTCGGATCCTGGAAACCGGCAATGGCGTAGAGCGTCGTCGACTTGCCGGAGCCGGACGGGCCGAGGAACGTCAGGAATTCACCTTTGGGCACATCGATGGTTACGTCGTGGACGGCGACGAAGGCACCGAACGTCTTTCTTACTGCGCGTATGGACAGGAAGGGAGGGATCATCTGGACAATTTTCTGCGAAGGAGTGCGGTCACGATCATCAGGCACAAGGTCAAGCCGACAAGCAGGCTGGAGGCGGCGGCGACGACCGGGCTGAGGTCGGCGCGCAGGCTGCCCCAGATTTTCACCGGCAAGGTTTGCAAGGTCGGGCTCGCCATGAAGATCGCCACCACGACCTCGTCCCATGAGGCCAGGAAAGAGAAGATCGCCGCCGAGAAGATGCCGATCCTGATCGACGGCAAGGTGATCCTAAGCCTCGCCTGCAGCGGGCTGGCGCCGCAGACGATGGCCGCGTCCTCGATGGATTTGTCAAAACCCTCGAGCGCGGCCGTGATCGGAATTATCGCGAAAGGCAGCGCCAAGATGGTGTGGGCGATGACGAAGCCGACCGTGGTGCCGGCAAGGCCGATGCGCAGGAAGAAGGCGTAGATGGCGATGGCGAAAACGACCACTGGCAGCACCATCGGCGTCAACAGCAAGCCGCGCAGGACCTGGCGTCCGCGAAACTCACCCCTAACCAGGCTGAAGGAGGCGAACAGGCCGATGATGACGGCGAGGATAGCGGCCATGGCGGCAATTCGGGCACTGGTCAGCGCGGCATCGATCCAGGTCGGGTCGCCCAGCAACTGCTGATACCATTTCAGCGTCCACCCGGGTGGCGGAAAGGCCAGCCAGCGCGACGAGCCGAATGACAGGAGCACGATGAAGACCACCGGCAGCAGCAGGAAAGCCGCGACGGCCGCCGTGAAGCCGCCAAGCACCATGCGCAGCCATCCGAGCCGTTCATAGTCGAGCAGCATGTCAGGTCCCTCCCCCGGCGCGCCTGGCAACAACCAGGCGAAGCTGGATCGCGTATAGCGCCATGGTGACGGCAAGCAGGACAAAGGCGGCCGCACTGCCGAGCCCCCAGTTGAGCAGCGACTGCACCGTCTGGGCGATCATCTCGGCCAGCATCATGTTCGATGTGCCGCCGAGCAGGGCCGGGGTGACGAAGTAGCCAAGCGACATGACGAAGACCATCAGGCCGCCAGCAGCGACGCCGGGCAGCGACAGCGGCAAGAGGATGCGGCGGAAGGCCTCGAACGGGCTTGCGCCGCAAAGGGCTGCCGCGCGCAGCGTCATCGGGTCTATCGCCCTCAGTGTGCCGACCAGCGGCAGGATCATGAAGGGCAGCATGATGTAGACCATGCCGATGGTGACGCCGGTCAGATTGTTGATGAGCGGCAGCGGCTCGTGAATGATGTCCAGGCCCATCAGTGCCCGGTTGATCACACCGGTGCGCTGTAGCAGCACCATCCACGCATAGGTGCGGGTAAGAAGGTTCGTCCACATAGACAGGATGATGATGCCGAAGACGATCGAGCCCAGGGCGGGCGGCATGATCGCCAGCATCCAGGCGACGGGGAACGCCACCAGGATGGTGACGGCGGTGACGACCGATGCAACCAGGAAGGTGTTGAGGAACACCCGCACATAGGTGCCGCTGCCGAACAGCGCCGCGTAGTTCTGCAAGCCCGGTTCGGGATCGGTGACGCTGCGCAGCAGCAGGGCGATCACCGGCACGATGAAGAACAGCCCGACCAGGAGCAGGGCCGGCAAGGCGCTGCCACTGCCGGCCGGGAGGCCGACGATCGAGCCGCGTCTAGGAGAATTTCCTTGCATCGAGCGGTCCTGTCTCGAAACGGGGCGCGCAAGCCGCGCCCCGTGGGTCTGCAACGGCGTTACTTGGTCTGCCAGGCATACCAGCGCGTCGCGATCTCGTCGCGATGCTCGGCCCAGTAGTTCATGTCCAGATTGATCTGGCCCTCGACATGGGCATCTGGCAGGGCCTTGACGGCATCGGCCGGCATCTCCGCCTTGGCCTTGGTGTTGATGGGCGCATAGCCGCTTGCTTCGGCGAATTTCGCTTGGCCGGTCGGGCTGGTGGCGGCGGCAAGGAACTTCATCGCGCTGGCCTTGTTCTTGGTACCCTTCGGCACGACGAGCACGTCGGCGGCGGTGAGGTTCTGGTTCCAGGAGACGCCGACATCGGTGCCGTCCTGCTGAAGGGCGAAGACGCGCCCGTTCCACAATTGCCCGAAGGCGGCCTCGCCGGAGGCGATCAACTGCTGCGACTCGGCGCCGCCGCCCCACCAGACGATGTCGGACTTGATGGTGTCGAGCTTCTTGAAGGCACGGTCGAGGTCGAGCGGATAGAGCTTGTCCGCCGGCACGCCGTCGGCCAGCAGAGCGATCTCGATCACGCCCGGCGCCGACCATTTGTAGAAGGTCCGCTTGCCGGGAAACTTCTTGGTGTCGAACATGTCGGCCCAGCCGGCCGGTTCGCCCGGGACGGCGCCCTTGTTCCAGGCGAGCACGAAGGAATAGTAGAAGCTGCCGACGGCATGCTCATTGCTGAAGCGCGGGTCGAGATCGGTCTTGGGCACGACCGCATAGTCGATCGGCTCGAGCAGTCCGTCCTTGGCGGCCTTGATGGCGAAATCCATCTCCACGTCGACGACATCCCAGGTGACGTTGCCGGCGTCGACCATGGCCTTGAGCTTGCCGTAGTCGGTCGGTCCATCCTGCAAAACCTTGATGCCGGAGCTGGCCTCGAAGGGGGCGGCCCAGGACTTGGTCTGCGCCTCCTGCGTGGTGCCGCCCCAGCTGGTGAACGCCATCTCATCGGCCTTGGCGGCTGTCGCCGCGAGCAGTCCGGCCAGCAGGCCGGTCAAAATCAATTTCATTCTCATTCTCCTCTGTTGGTCTGTTCTTGTTTTTCTCAGTGCACCTGCGTCCTTCGCAACTCAGCGCATGACGAAGGGATCGGGGATCGGCTCGTCCGAGGTGTTGATCCATACGGATTTCGAGCGCGTGTAGTCTCTGATGGCGTCGAGACCGCCTTCGCGGCCGAGGCCCGACAGGCCGTAGCCGCCGAAGGGAACGAGCGGCGATACGGCGCGATAGGTGTTGACCCAGACAACGCCGGCATGGATGTCGCGCGCCATGCGATGCGCCTTGCCGAGATTGCTGGTGAACACGCCGGAAGCCAGGCCGAACGGCGTGTCATTGGCGAGTGCCAGCGCTTGCGCTTCGCTGTCGAAGGCAAGCACGCTGAGCACCGGTCCGAACAATTCCTCCCGCACGCAGGGCAGATCGCTGCCGCCGGCATCGATGATGGTCGGTGCGTAGTAGAAGCCGCTGCCGACTGGCCGTGTTCCACCGGTGACCAGCATGCCGCCCGCGGTGAGGCTTTCCGCGACAACCTTCTCGATCCAGTCGCGCTGCCGCAGCGTGGCGAGCGGACCCATTTCGGTCGCCGGATCCTGCGGATCGCCGATGCGAATCGCCTCGGCCTTGCGCTTCAGGCGAGCGAGGAATTCATCCTTCACCGAAAGTTCAACCAGCAGCCGCGAGCCGGCGACGCAGCTCTGGCCGGTCGCCGCGAAAATGCCGGCGACCACCGCATTGGCGGCACTGTCGAGGTCGGCGTCGGCAAAGACGACGACCGGGCTTTTGCCACCGAGTTCGAGCGTGGTGTAGGCAAGGTTTTCCGCCGTGTTCCTGACGACGGCGCGCGCCGTCGACGGACCGCCGGTGAAGGCGACGCGCGAAACCAGCGGATGGCTGGTCAGGCGCCGGCCGCAATCATGGCCAAAGCCGGTGAGGATGTTGACGACACCGGCTGGAAAGCCGGCCTCATGAACCAATTCGGCAAAGGCAAGCAGCGGCGCCGGCCCATCTTCGGAGGCCTTGAGCACGATGGTGCAGCCGGCGGCGAGCGCCGGGCCGAGCTTGACGGCCGAGAGGAAGAGCTGCGAATTCCACGGCACCACCGCGGCAACGACGCCGATCGGTTCGCGGCGTATGGTGACGTCGAGATCCGCCTTGTCAACAGGCACATGCGCGCCTTCGTGCTTGTCGGCAAGCCCGCCATAATAGCGGTAGTAATCGCCGACATAGGCGATCTGGGCGCGGGTTTCGCGGATGATCTTGCCGGTGTCGCGCGTCTCGAGTTCTGCAAGGCGCCCGGCATTGGCGGCGACGAGGTCGCCGAGCTTGACCAGCAGTTTTCCACGCGCTGTCGCAGTCATCCTTCGCCATAGGTCTGAGCGCAGCGCGCGGTGCGCCGCCTCGACGGCACGGTCGACATCGGCTTCGCTCGCCGCCGGCATCCTGGCCCAGGCCGTCCCGGCCGATGGGTCGACGCTGTCGAACGTGGCGGACGGCTCGTCGAAGCGGCCGTCGATGAAGTTCCTGAAAACAGCGTCGGTCATGGGCTCGCGATCAGAGGAAGGCCGGCATCACCCGGTCGATGAACAATTGCAGCGATTTCATCTTGCGCTGGTGCGAAAGGCCGCTGTCGATCCAGATCGAATACTGGTCGTAGCCGAGCGCCTCATAAGCCTTCAAACGGGCGATGACCTCATCAGCCTCGCCAATCACCAGGTTCTGCCTGATCTTGTCCGGCGCGTATTGCGGCATGGCCGCGATCTCATCCGCCGTCAGCGGCTCCAATATGCCTTGATGCACCGGCTTCTTGTTCTGGAACCAGGCGCCGAACTGGCAGTAGAAAGTCGACAGGTCCTGGGTGAGGCGATCGGCATCGGTCGCGTCTTCGGCGACGAAGGTGTGCATCAAAAGCATGATTTCCGGTCGTTCGATCTCGGGATGCGCGGTGCAGGCGCCGTTGAAGCGCTGCATCAGGCTGGTCACCTCGTGATCGCCGGAAGCCAGCGGCGTCACCTGGACCTTGCAGCCATTGGCGACGGCGAAATCATGCGAATTCGGGTCGCGGGCCGCCACCCAGATGGGCGGGTAGGGTTTCTGCAGCGGCTTGGGCGAGGAGGTGGTGGCCGGGAATTGCCAGAACTCGCCGGAGAGTTCGAAGTCGCCGTCCCAGAGGCCGCGGATCGCCGGTATGATCTCGCGCATGCGCTGGCCGGCCCCCCAGGCGTCGAGGCCTGGAAAGATGCGCTGATATTCATAGCTGTAGGCGCCGCGCGCGATGCCGATGTCGAGCCGGCCGCCGCTGATTACGTCGGCCATCGCGGCTTCGCCGGCAAGCTTGATCGGGTGCCAGAAGGGCGCGATCACGGTTCCGGTACCGAGGCGGATGCGGCTGGTCTTGGCGGCGAGATAGGCGATGTTGATGAAGGGGTTCGGCGAGATGGTGAATTCCATGCCGTGATGCTCGCCGATCCAGGCGGTCTCGAACCCTGCCTGCTCGGCCAGCAGGACCAGTTCTTCTAGCTCGGTCACAAGCTCGGAATGCGGCTTGGCCAGGTCCGATCGTTCCATGTGCACGAAAAGCGAGAATTTCATCGCTGGTCACCTGTATTGACGGCGGAAGCGCCGGCGCTGGCGAGCGGCCGGACCTCGCCTTCGACATTGTTACCGACATAGACACCGAATGCATCCACCGAGCATTCCCTGACATAGCGCGCGAGCATCGAGCGGATCGCCGGATCGGCGATCTTCAATCCTTCGATCGCGTCGATCTCGATCAGCCGGATGCCGCGATCGCTGGAAGCGGGCACGTCGAACGTGCCGCGATAGTAGACATGCGTGCGTGAAACAGGTCCGGCATCGTCCCAGACGGCGAAAAGGAAGCCGAGCTGAGCCTCGATGGCTTTCGCCGCAAGCAGCCCTCGCAGGCTTTTGCCGTCGCTGGCCGAGCCCAATCCTCGGCCACGCGGCAGTTCAAAACCGTCCGCGGTTTCCACGAACAGGATCCGGCCGCCATTTTCGAGGATGGCGCCAACATCGGTGCCGGGTTGGGTTGCGGCGAGCGCGTCCTGGCTGAGGCCGGGTGCGACATAGGCGCCGCGGCAATAGCCGAGCGGCTGCGAGGAATTGTGCTCGAAATCGCGGACGCGCCCAATGAGGATCGAATGATCGCCGGCCTCGACCAGTCGCTCCATGTCACAGTCGAAGGACGCGACGGAGCCGTCCAGCACAGGGCTGCCGGTCCGTCCCGGCCGCCAGGCAACGGCGGCGAACTTGTCGGCCACTTTCGAGGCGAAGATGCCGGACGCTGCCTTTTGACCCTCGTTGAGAACGTTGATGGCGAAGCTCTTCGATGTCGCGAAGACGGGATGGCCAAGCGCCTTGTGTGCGATGCAGACCAGCACCAGCGGCGGATCGAGCGACACCGAGGTGAAGGAGTTGGCGGTGAAGCCGCGCGGCTCGCCTTCGGGGCCGATCGTGGTGACGATGGTGACGCCGGTGAGGAAGGAGCCAAGCGCACGGCGGAATTCGCCGCTGTCGAACCCGGTATTTGCTTCCGCAGGGCCGTCTTGTTCGGTCGCTTCGTCCTCTGTGAGGAAGTCAACGATGCAGCGCGTGGTGAGGTCCGGTGCCGCGACCGCCATCATGTGCTTCTCACCTGGCAGTACCGTGCAGCGGCCATGCGGCGCCAGGCGTGCCATCGCGGCTGACATTGCCGGTGAAGAGTTCCTGTCCTCGGAGCCGGTCATGAACAGGGCCGGCACGGCCAGCGTCGGCAGGCGATCAGCATGATCGCCGTCGGCACGACTGAACAGGAGATAGGTGCGGGCATAGCCTTCCGGGTCGACCGCGCTCAGTGCGGATGCCGTCTTCTGCGCTGCCGCTTCCAACTCGGCCGGCACCGGATCGCCGAACCAGCGGGCGATGGTCCGTGCCGTGCCGGCCGTATCGCTGCGGCCGTTGAGCGCGACCGCGCGCTGGCGAACGGCTTCGGCCAGTTCAGGTGGACGCCGGAACACGGCATTCAGGGAAACGATGCGGCGGACGCGCTCCGGTGCGCGCAGCGCGAGTTCCTGAGCAACGAGTGCACCCATCGAGTGGCCGACGACGGATACCTTGTCGAGGCCGAGATGGTCGAGGAGGCGAATGGCTTGGTCGGCATAATCGGCCAGTTCCGGATCTTGAGGTGGCAGCGGCGACTGACCATGGCCGAGCATGTCGATGGCGATCGCGTCGAAGCGGCCAACCATGCGCTCGAGCTGCGGCTGCCAGATCGCAGCGTTCATGCCGACACCATGGATGAACAGCACTGGGGTACCGACACCGGCCCGGATGAAGCCGGTGCCGTCGGGCGCCGTGCCCTGTCGAGCCCATGCAGAAGCATCAGCCATGCACGTCCCCAAGCTCCTTGAGGTCCTGATAGCGGTCGCCGATGCGGTGATGCGGGCGACCGCCGATCGAAGCGCCAAGCGCGACCACCAGTTCGTCCGGCGCCGGCGCATCGCCGATCTGGAAATGAACGGTCAGGTAATGCGAGCGCCGTCCCTCGTCATTCTTGTCCATTAGCGGGATCATGATCGGCGTGTTTGGCCCGCCGCGCAGGTTGGTGAAGGCAAGGTAGGTCTTGGCGCCGACGGCACGGCGAAAATGATTGCCGAAATGGAGTGTGTGGATCAGCGCCGACGCATGCTCGATCTCGCCCGACGTACCGCAGATGGCGGCCTTGCCATAGCCCTCGATAGCCTCGCCGGAACCGGCGACGGCAACGATCTCGCGGGTCAGGATCTCCCCCAGCACCGGCGCACAGGCTCGGATTTGGGGCGACAGATCGTCGGTGAAGCCGCGACCGGCCCAGGGATTGGTCAGCACCGCGGCGACGCCGATAAGGCGCAGCGGCCGGGGGGCGGCCTTGCCGCCTTCGATCAGCATGTTCTCGGTATAAGTCACGATCTTACGAATGGCGGGCTGCATCGATTCCTCGGTAGGTAATGCCTCGGGACGTCCGTTGTCATCTTATGGTATACCATGATATGGAGCGCCAAGTACCTTGTCAACCGGGCGTCGAATCTGTTTTGGTAGCGGCGCAGGAGGCATACATGCCAGACGACACGCTTCGCATCGACCGCAGCGCCAAGACCTTGAGGACGCTGGCGCTGGAGCGCATGCGCGAAGCGATCATGGATTTCCATTTCCAGCCTGGCGAAAGGCTCGTCGAACGGCCGCTTTGCGACCAGCTCGGCGTCAGCCGTTCCGTCGTGCGTGAGGTTCTACGGCAGCTGGAGGCAGAGGGGCTCGTGCAGATGATCCCTGGGCATGGGCCGGCCGTCGCCAGGCCGGACCTCGGCCGTACCGACGAGATCTACGAGCTTCGGGCTCTGCTTGAAGGCATCGCGGCCCGAGCCTGTGCCCTGTCGGCCACCGGCGAGCAGTTGGCAACGCTCGAAGGGGCGCTGGCGGATTTGTTCGATGCGTGGGCGTCCGCGATGCCGACGGCGGTTATGCGGGCAACGACGAAATTCTACGAGGCGCTGTTCGAGGCCGCGGACAAGCGTGTCGCCTGGGAAATCGTCAGCGGGTTGAATGTCCGCATCAATCAGCTTCGTTCGATGACTATTCATTCGGAGAACCGCCGCGAGCCGGCGATCACCGAGATGAATGAGATCATGGATGCGATAAGGGCGCGCAAGCCCGATGAAGCGGAAGCGGCGGCAAGGCGACATGTCGAATCGGCGTGGCAGATCGCTCGAGATAAACTTCGCATGGTCTAAGTCCGCGTGAGCCTAGCCTATCCAGCCCTGCGAAGCGCCTTGCAGAAAATGTCTGCTTCCCGGCAACGAAAATGCAACTTTACGACTGAGATTGAGCGGCAAAGCGGTCCGGCAGCGTCGGGCCGAATGCGGACTGGCGGCTTTCGGTGAGCAGCAATCAACAACGGACGATTGCACCATAGCTTTTGAGGCCAGCCAAATGGCTTTGTCGTCCTGGGCGGGTTGCATAAGGCTGCACTCCAAACATAGCTTTCAAGGAAGCTGGACGATTCCCTCAAGCGCCGCGTAGACCGAGATTCGCAGCCAACGGTCCATGCTTCGCGCGAGGCCGAGGTCGCCGATGAGGAAAAGGCCGCCCCTCTCTTTCTCACGCTCGATGCTGGAGCGGCCCTCCAGGATCGCTCCCAGCGAAACAACGCCGGTCTCGACGTAAAGATCGACGTCCCGGCCGGGGTCGAGCGAGCATAGCTCGGGCAAGTCTGAGCCTGGCTCGACCACAAACCAGTAATGGGGACACCTTGGTGGGGGATCTTCGCGGAAATGGAAGCGGATGACGGCGCGCCGCCGCGGCAGTTCAGCGAGGTCAATCTTTCGCCGCACGGCCCA
>NZ_AYWH01000023.1:0-52014 GCF_000502555.1 Mesorhizobium sp. LNJC394B00 | reverse complement strand
CCTCATCCTCGCCCATGAGCGTGCTGTAGCCGACCACGTCGGCAGCAAGGATCGCGGTAAGCCTTCGCTCCATGTGCGGTTGTCCTGCCTCCCTAGCTCAAAGCTTCGCTGAGCGTATTCGACTGGCGTTTCGAATGCGAGCATGCTTGGCCTACTGGACAGCGATAATGCAACCACGTCGTTTTGAAGACATTGCCCTCATGGCTTAGCCTTGTGCGAAACCGGATGTTGCCGCATGGCTGATGTGGGTCGAGATCGGCCTCTGTCGTTCTTAACTGACCACAAGCGGACTTACTGGTCCCGGCCCCAAGGCTGCCGGACCGCAATGCGCCTCACCTCGGTCATTAAAGTTAACTGTGTCACTGCCTTTAAGCGGACATTGCCGGCGACCACGCTGGGCGTCGCGGGTGCGGCGATAGTCGCTTCGCGTCACTCCACCTTCTCAACGAATTGCAGGAACTCGACAGGTGGAAACAAGTTGAGTTTCTTAGCGACCTTCATGTTAACCACATAGGCGAACTTCTCCATGGCGACGACAGGCATGTCGCCAGGCTTGGCACCCTCCGCCAGGATCTTGGCCACCTGCTCGCCGGCCAGCTTGCCGACGTCGTAGTCGCGGGCGGCCACCGACATCAGCGCCCGGGATTCGCTGACCAGATGCTCATAGGGGCTGAGCACCGGTAGACCATTTGCCACGGCAGCATCGGTGAAGACGTCCGCATTCTTTTCAAGGAAGGTGCTCGAGCCCAAGTAGACGAATTGCACGCCGGCCGCCTTCAGCTGAGCGACAGCCTGGGGGAGCTTGGCTGGATCCGGAGTTCCATCGGCAAGCGCCGGCAGTGGCAATGCGTCGAATTTGAACTTCATCTTTTCCGACAAAGCTGTCAGTTCCTCCGTCTTTTTCACCGAGTTGGGCTCACTACGGTCGAACAGGAGGCCGAGATGATCGAAGCTCGGCAGGTAGCGCTTGATGCTCTTAATGTTGACGCTTTCGGGAACTCGGTTTCGGGTACCGGTCACATTGGCGCGGCCAGTCTTTTCGTAGCTTTCGATGATACCCGCACCGATCGGATCGGCTACCACGGTGAACACCACGGGGATGTCATTGAGAAGATCGCTGTTCTGCTGGTCTTTCAACGTGCCGACCATGCCTAGAGTAGTCTTGGTGCCCCAGGTGACCACCACGTCAGCCTTGCGGTCGCGTGCATCCTTGACAAAGTCGGGCAGCTTGCTCTTGTCCTGTGCCGCATCGTCGACGACGAAACTGACATCAATTTTCTTTTCTTCAAGCGAGTCCTTGAGGCCCTTGCAGACATCCTCGCAGCCCAGCCACGTTATCATCACAACGGTCTTCTCCGCCGCCTCGACCCGAGGCGGAAGAACGAGGCAAGAAGCTAGCGCGGCCCCGGCCAACATAGGGTATGTCAATTTCATGCTTTCCTCCCTGCGATGATCGGCAAGCTGTGGCTTGCCACGTGGTAGATGAGATACGAGCCAACCCCGGCCAGCACCAAGATGGCGATGAAGCCCATTGCGGCGGAATAGCCAAAACTGCCAGCGACGCCGGCGATCGCGACGAGGCCCACAACGCTGCCAATTCGGTCCATGACCCTGACAGCGCCAAGGACCCTTTCCGAACCGATATGGGCCAGCCTTCCTTCCGCAAGTTCCATCACCGTGGCCGTCTGCGGCCCGCTCACCAGGCCGTAGCCAAGGCCGGTGCCGATTGCGGCAACGACCATTGTCCAGCCGTTGGTAACTGCCGCTGCTGCGAGCAGCGTCACTCCGCCAAGCAATGCTCCGGCGACAGTGATGCCCACTGCCGAGATCCTGCCGGCAGGCAGTCGCCCATACAGTGACCCTGACAGGATCACCATCAGAAAGTAGATCATCATCAGGCGTCCGGTATCGGCCGTGGAGGCGCCCAACGCGTTCATCTGCAGCGACAGGAGATAGGAGATGAAGACCTGATCGAGGATCGTTTGGGGCAAGATAATGCCAAACAGCAGGGTCGCGAACTGGCCATCAGCAATTGTTCCAAGCAACTGCCGCAGCTTAGAGCGGCCGCCCTGCTCGGTGAGCGCCGAAACGTGGGTGGGGCCAGGGAGCATGCGCAAGATCATCGCTGCGGAGATAACGATCAAGACGGCACAAACCAGAAATACGCTGCGCTCGCCCAGACGGTCGGCAACCACGCCCCCCAGTGCCGTTCCAGCATAGAAGCCGCCAAACATCGCTACGTGGAACAGCCCTAGCGCTTGGGCCCGCTGTTCCTTTGGGGCAGCGTCGATCACGTAGTCCTGGCAAGAGAGTGAAGCAAAAGCATAGCCAATGCCGCTGAACACACAGAAAAAGATAATTTCGAGCACATTGGTGGAAATGAAGAACCCAAAATTCGAGAGGGCCGCTGGGATGGAAGCAAACACGAACAGGTTGCGGTGCCCGAAGCGTTTCGCGAGCGGACGCGCATAGGGCGAACCGAAGACAATGGCTGTGAGATAGGCGGCGAGCGGCAAACTGATAACGATGCCTGGGTTGAGCCAAGTCAGCGGATTGTCGGCATCCCGGACATAAAGCGAAAAGAACGACAGTGGAAATGAGTCAGCCGCGGCGATGAGGAAAAGCGGAAGTCGCACATCGCCTAGACTGCAAAATCTCATGATGAGCGGCCGGCCAGCCGGTATAATGAAGTCCGGTTCCAGTTGCACGGCACGGGTGCCCTTGGGTAGCTCCTGGGCGGCTGCCATCATTGCCGCAAGCCGCTCAGCACGCAAGGAAAGGGCTTGGCCCAGCCTATCGACGGCGCTAATCCCGCTCACGAGGATGCGGTGGGAGAAATCGCCGGCCGCCTGAAGCTTCAGGATGTAGTCGAGGCGGGTCAACGGTCCGGTTAGCGAGTGATTGGTCATCAAGGAGACCAGTTCAACCGCCAACAGGATTGTCACCAGCGTCACCACCAGGAGGTCGAGAATGAGATCGCGGAATTCACGCGAAAGGTATCCCGCGTTCTTGATTACGACGACATTGGCCACCAGCTTGTTGTCGACGACGATCGGCACGACGGTCCCTGCCTGTAGCATCACCGACGTCGTGGTGGGCGGGCGGGTGCCCATCTCCAAAATGGGTCGGTTGGTGACCAGCGCGAAGTAGGAAATTTCTGGAAAGTCACGAAGCAGGGACGAGAAGAATTCGCGTCCACCGACCATCATATCGAGTGGCACACCCGCCTTAAGCGTGCGGGCAATAGCATCATTGGCAATGCTGCCAATAAGCCTCGTGCGCTTGTCGAGTTCGGGAGCAAAGGAGTCATCGATGCTGCGGTAGGCGACAGTGCCGAGCGATACGGTGATCCCCAGCACCAGGACGGCTATGAGCGCCGTAAGCCGTCGCGACACCGTTACAGCCATGGGGCTATCGGGAACCGAGATGACGTCGGCATCCTGTGGCCCCGCAGGTGGAGCTTCCGCGCGCTCTGCCCCAATAAGCGCAGCAAGTTTTGTAGTTGCCAAACGGTATTTTGCGGTGCCCGCGGCGAGCGTCGCTCGAAAATCGGCAAAGTCGCCGGCAGTCAAAGTGCTGTCGTCTTCGGCATGGCTGGCGATGTCGTCGAGGGTGTGGATGGCCGGACGCAGACGATAGCGCAATGCGGCGTAAGCTAGGGTCGAGAATCCGGTCAGAAGCGCCAGCGCCGACAGCCAAATTTGCGAACTGATAAGGCGATTGTGGGTCCGCAATTCGTTCATCGGGTAGATAACTGCCAATGCAGCGGCCCGCTCGTCGTTCTCGTCCTTTATGGTGGCACCGCTGATCAGCGCGGTCGCAGTCTCAAGACCCCACTGGCTGTTGGAGCCCTCTTCCATTGCGCGACCCATTTGGCGCGCGCTAAATGGAACAGCAGCATCCGGAACAGAAAGGATAACTCNGCCCTCTTCCATTGCGCGACCCATTTGGCGCGCGCTAAATGGAACAGCAGCATCCGGAACAGAAAGGATAACTCCGCCGGCTGCATCAAGCAGAACAATGTTGGAAATCGTGGGATCGGTCTGCCAAGCCCGGTTCAGCAGCTCTTGGGCATTGCGCACCGTCGCCACCGTGAGACCAAGTTCCGAGACTGACCGGAAGGGGGCGGCGGTTGCCGCTGCAATGACCGAAAGTCGTTGCCGCACAAGCTGCGAATACACCGCCTCGTTTTGTAGCTTAACCAGCACCGCTAAGATAGTAACCACAATTGCCAGAACAACCGTCAACGCTAGCCATACGCGCACCAGAAATGTCATTTGTGCCCCTGCCGTTATCGCGGCCCTATGGCTGTTAACTATCCCTCGATTACTTCGTCGTGATGTCGTCTTGCTCGCTTTCGAGGCGGCGGGGATCGCCTCCAGGATTACTACTAGATGTTTGCCAGCTCGGCGCCCACGCGCCAGCGATCAAATTTGAAATCGGCCTGATCCCCAAGCTAGTTAACCATTAGCACGCCCTCCATTAGGAAGACAGCGGAGGGCTGGTTGCAAACCAGGGACCTCGGCCCCCGTTCCGGAAGCAAATGTCCGCATTGGTTCGATACTGTTGAAAAAGTCCGCGTCGCGGCTAACTACGGCATTTGCGTACCGTGGCGTTCCGAAAAGACCCCACAAGTGAATCCTGATTCCATGCAAGGCGTCAGGGTGGAACGGGATTCTATTATCGGTGGTGACTTCGCGGTGCGTCGGACTCTTCAACACAATCGGTCAGTTCACGTCGATGCATGGGGAGCGCCTGAACGTCCGCTTCTCACATTCCAGGCCTCGAAGCCGCAAGTCCGCAGTCGGCCCAAGGCTGCCGGACCGCAATGCGCCTCACGTCGGCCATTGAAGTGTCCTTGGTCGTCTCCCGAAAGCAGACATTCGGCTCAGGTGGAATTGTGTCCGCGTTCCCTGTTGCCGACCTTCGCGAGGGATACGCCTTCCGTCGGGCAATGGGCAGGCGGGCGATCGCACGCCATGGTCGAAGCCGACCACTCAGTTCTCGCCTGTCGTTCCCAACCGGGCTAGGACCGACTGCGCTTCAGCAGCGATTTCGCGAACTATCTCCGCGGCCGGCTGAATTTTCTTAACCAGCCCGACTCCCTGGCCAGCCCACATTGGCAAAGCGTCGATGTCACCCTCCACGTCGATGACCGGCGCCACCGGTGCGTAGCGCTTGATGTTGCCCCTTGAAGCTGAAACCGCGACAATGGCACCCTCACCGGGCCGTTGTCCAACTGGTGGTCGCCCGGCAACCTCCCATGCTGCCACTGTCTTGTTGCGCAGCACACGCGTGGGCGCATCTTTCCAAGGGCCGCCATCAAAAAGGTTCTCGAGATAGATTGTGTCTGTTTCCGACGCGGCCAGCAGCCGTTCGCGGTAGCGGGCGTGGAAGTTGGCCTCGGCGCTGGCGATAAACCGGGTGCCGATCCAAACACCAGCGGCGCCAAGGGCGAGTGCAGCGGCCATCCCCCGGCCGTCAGCGATCCCGCCCGCCGCAACCACCGGAACAGGCGCGACCGCATCCACCACGGTCGGAACCAAGGCCATAGTCGCGACCGTTCCCCAGACGTGGCCGCCAGCCTCCCAGCCTTGCGCAACGACCACATCGACCCCGCAATCGACGGCCATCCGTGCCTCATCGGCCGATCGAACTGTCTGCATCACTACCGCACCGCTCGCCTTGGCCCGTGGAGCCAGTTCCGACGGATCCCCCCAGAACATAGAGATAATCCGGACACCTTCCTCGAGGCAGGCATCGAGGCGAACGTCAGGATCCAAATCCAGTCGCAGATTGACGGCAAATGGCTTTGTGGTGAGCGACTTCATTTCCCGCACACGGGTCCGCAGCACTCCGAGCTCAGCAAGCCAAAGGGCTATCGTCCCGAGCCCGCCGGCCTCACTAACGGCGGCCGCTAGGGGCGGCCCCGCCGGTGCGCCTAAAGGGGCAATGATCGGCGCGAGGACGATAGGCACCTCGATGCCGAGCAGATCGCAGAGTGGCGTTCTCATAGTTCATTTCCTGCAGGGTTAATCTGTAGCGCTTCGGTGGGGCGGCAGGACGTTCGCAGAACTTCCGTGTTGCGGCACAAGGCTTTCCGACTTCGTTTACTTCACTATTCCATCTTGTGGTTTTTGGTCGCAGCACGCGGTCCTCCGCCTAACGGCCACTCGGCCTCTGCGCGTCGCTGGCTAAGTTAGCCGAACCTGGATGTCTGCAAAGTGAGCGCCCTTGACGCTGGCCCTCCACAGTTCGCTAGACACGGCGGGCAGCGCTTGCGTTAGCGTGCCTGTCGTGACGACTTCACCCGCGTGTAGTGGCTCGCCGTCGTAAAGTGCGAGTTGTCGCACAAGATACCCCAGCGCCTTGATCGGGCTGCCGAGGACCTGAGCACCGCCTCCCGTCGCGTGCGCCCCCGCCGCTTCTGAAAGTGTGACCGAAAACGATTCAAGCTCGTCGGCCCAATGTTTTCGAGTTTCGCCGATTGGGTATCGCGCGCCTAGCAGCAGTGCGACATGCACACCGGTCGCTGCCGCATCGGATACCTTGAATCGCCAATCCGGGAAGATCGAGGTGCAGATCTCAAAGTCAAGGGCGGCCCATTCGATGCAATGCAGAAGATCGATATCCTCCATACTCGGATCGGGTGCTTCACACAGCCCAAGTGCGACCTCAGTCTCCATGCGGACGTTTCGCCAAGCACCGAGTGGAAAGGTGCTTCCCGACTTCAAGTCGATAGTTGATGCGTCATAGAGATAATTCCAAATCGGCCCCGAAATGCCGTAGCCAGCCCATGCGGCAGCGTTGGTGAAGCCAATCTTCCGGCCGATAACGCGCTCACCCCGAGCCTCCCGTCGGCGTCGGATATCGTTGACGATCCGATAGGAATCCTCAAGGCCAAATCCAGGAAATCGCTCAGAGAAAGGCGGCACCTCACGGGGTGCGGTCATTGTATCGAACACCTCATCAGCAATCTTGGCCAATGTCTCGTCGGATACACCCATGTGGCTACTGTGCACTCATTTCGATCTAGCGACAACCATCATGCGATACCGGCCTTGACTGGGAACACTGAACGTCTGTTGTCAGTGGCACACTAGTGGCGCATTGCTGACCGGCACGAACCAAATGGAAGACGGATGCCCAAGGTCAAAGGTGAGAGCGCTCTCGACAAGGAGCGCGCCAAAACAGAGAAGCTCCTCAAAAAGGTTGGATACACAGCCTTGAAGGAGGCGGGTGTGGTGTCCAAGCGACCCGACCTCCCAAATCTAAAGATTGAAAAGCGAGGGAATTAGCGCGCCACTCGCGTACTGACCCGCAAACCTAAGCAGGGGCCATTCTCATTTTGAGGAGTCGTCTGCAAATTGGGTTTCACGACGGTGCGCGAAGATCAGAGTTGACGAGTGAACCGGCTACTTTCAGATTCAAAACCGCCGGACAGCAATGCGCCTCATCTCGGCCGTTGCAGCCACCTTTGATACCTTTTGAAAGCAGACTTTGACGGCGACCACGCTGGAGTTCGCAGTGCGCACTGTGCGTCACGACGAGTATGAGGTGACCGGCCTAACCGCGTGGTCGGGCGGTCGAGCCGCGGACCAAGAGTTCGACCGGTATGATCACCTGGCTCGGGGCGCCGTTTGCAAACACCGTCGTGGCGGCAAGTCTCCCCTTCCCGACAATGTCTTGAGCCACTGTCGTGAGCGGGGGCGTGGTGCGCGAAGACTCCGCAGTGCCATCGAAGCCGACGACAGACATGTGTTCGGGTATCTTGATATTGCGCCGACGCGCTTCGTCCAGGACGGTGATTGCCTGCCAGTCCGACATAGTCAAGATCGCCGTTGCCTGCGGAACCTGGTCGAATACGACCGCTCCGGCCGAAGGCTCACCTGGGGTCGTCTCTATGATCGGGACATTGTCGATTGACAGACCGAGCTCAGCCAAACCCTGTGCGAAGCCGAAAAGTCTCTCCTGATCGAGTTGAAAACCGGCAGAGATAGCGCGCGGGGAATTGCCAGGCAAATGGACGATGGGTGACCCCGATGTGCGCCGAATGGAAAGGATTGCAAAACGCCGATGTCCAAGAGCAGCCAGATGCCTGATGGCCGCCAGCGCCCCGCTCCTGCCGTCTATCCGGATAGAATTCACGTCCGGACCGGCATCGCTCTCGAGGATGACGAAGGGAAGCCGCCGGCGCCGTAAAGACGCGATCAACTCGATGTCCGCGCTGTGGCCCAGAATGAAGCCGTCAACCAAGGCCTCTCGAATGGTGGAGGTGCGTGTCTCGTCCGTACCATTGACCAAACTCAATGTCGCTCCAGCCTCGTCACAAGCAAGCGAAACGCCAAGCACCAGCTCGCGCAGATATGGGCTCCTGATCATATCGGCAATGGCGTATGCGCCCGGGGGGATCAGGCCTATGGCGTTGAACTTGCCGTCGCGCAGCACGCGTCCCCTCGGGTCGGGGCCATCATAACCAAGCTGACGCGCCGCGGTCTCGACGCGCTGGCGCAGATCGGATCGCACCAGATCCGGATGGTTGAATACGTTGGAGACGGTGCCGCGGGAGACTCCAGCGAGCCGGCCGACATCGGCGAGCGTAGGCATTTTAGAAGCGTTCATTTCCCTCAGTTAGACAATTTCTTGGAGCGCTCCAAGTTTTTTCTTGACGCTAGGTCCAAAATGTTGGAACTTGCACTTGGAGCGCTCCAAAAATTGAAAGTAGCAGTTCGGCATCTGTGCCGAGCATCGGCCAAGCTGATTTCGAAAATCATCAAGGAGGATTAGGATGGCTACGACCAATGGTGCTCCGACCTCGCTCGTCGGAAAGACTTTTGATTGCTCATTCGGACAGTTCGTACCGAGGTTGACGGTCCTGTCGCCGACCGAATTGCGGGTGCAGGCGACGATCGGCGCTACCGAGATCGACGAGGTGGTTCAGAGCAATCTGACCGGCGTTCGACCCGGACTTTTCATCATGAGTTGGACCGAGCAAGGCGGCAACTTCGTCGTGCAGGTTCAAGATCACGAGAACCAGATCGTTCATAACTATGCGCGACTGGCGGACGGGCAGCAGTTCTGCGCCCAAGGCACAATTCAACCAGTGACGACGGCGTGAGGGCCGCCTGTCTATCTGAGAGGAGAATTACGCCATGACTACCAAGGTGATCGACCAGACCGATCCTACGCAGTGGGATCCAAAGCTTGACGCCGTTATCGCGGCTCCCGGAAACCATAAGGTGTTGTTTGAGAATGACCGGCTACGTGTGCTTGAGGTAATCCTCAAGCCCGACGAGGAAGAGCCGACACATCACCACCGCTGGCCTTCAGTATTCGTGTTCGATGAGGTGGAAGGCCCTATCCACGACTTCGCGCCGGATGGAACCATGATGCCGCCCAATCGAGATGTCATCCAGGCGGTTCAGGCATGGGACGGTCAAGGCTGTCTCGTGGTGCATATGGCCCCCCAACCAGCGGGTCGCGTGCTCAACGCTTCGAGCAAGACCCTGCATGGTATCCGTGTCGAGATGAAGTCATAAAGCAGACGTGATCCTGGCCACCGGAACTCGCGCACGCTGAACGTCCACTTCTGACGGATTGAAGCCTTAAAGCTGCCAGTTGGCTTGCGGTCCCCAAGGTTGCCCGACAGCTTTGCGCTTCATCTCAGCCGTTGCGGACAGATTTGCCACTGATTGAAAGCGGGCATCGCGGCGACCACGCTGGTCGTCGCTCGCGACTCAGCGCGATCAAAGCTCCCACGGCGAGACGAGGGTCGCACCGTACACCCGATTTTGATTGTGCGTCAGCGCATTGGCAGGATGTTCTGGTTGAGGCGGAACAGATTGTCCGGATCGTATCTGTGCTTGATCTTGGCGAGCCGCGCGTAAGCCTCAGCGCCGAAGGCGTCGCGGACGAGATCCGATCCTTCGCCATGGCCGGGGAAGTTCAGATAGAGGCGGCCGGTCGAGTAGCGCTGCATGTCCTGCCAGAAGCTGCGAACCCAGCCGATGTTCGCATCGTCCTCGTCAGCGCCTGGCCAGATGGCGTCGAGGCTGAGCATGAAGGGCATGGAGCGGTCGCCGAAGGCAGTCTCATCGGCTGCAACGCGCTGGACGAAACCGCCGAACTTCCAGATCGAGGCGAAGGTCATTTCGGAGGGGCGCTTCGCCATCCAAGCAGTGGTCTCCCCGACGACCTCGTCGTCGAGGCGCGAGAGGTAAGTGGATTTCCAGTAGCAGCGGTCGCGGCCTTTCGGGAACAGCCCGTCATAGAGCGACTGGATGGTGCGATATGGCATGCGGCCGCTGAAATCGACGAGCGGTTCCCCAAAACTCCGCAACGGCGCCACGACCCGTTCGCCCTCGTCGGCCGGTCCGTCATAAACATGCGCGAGCGCCAGGACGCGCCGGCCCCTTGCATGCTCGGGAATCGAGGGGTCGTCGGGCAGGGTGGAGAACTCGGCCAGGCCGCTCAGGCGGTCGGGTGCGGTCTGCATGAAGTCGCGCCAGAGCGGAATGATCTCGTTGGCGTGCTCCTCGGGATAGGCCGGACCGCATAACATCAGCTCCGGTTCGATCGGGTGCAGCTTGAACTCGAAGCTCGTCACCACGCCGAAATTGCCGCCGCCGCCGCGTAGCGCCCAGAAGAGATCCGGGTTCTGCGTCGCGTCGGCATGGATGAGCCGGCCATCGGCGGTCACCAGATCGGCGGCCAGCAGATTATCGACGCTGAGGCCGTGGCTGCCGCGCAGCCAGCCGATGCCACCGGAAAGCGTCAGGCCGGCAACGCCCGTCGCGGAGATGAGACCGCCCGGCGTGGCGCGGCCAAGCGGGGTGGTGGCCGCATCGACATCGGCCCAGGTCGCGCCGCCCTCGACGAGGGCACGGTCGAGGCCGGACGCGACCCGCACGCCCTTCATCAGCGACATGTCGATCATCAGGCCGCCTTCGCAGACTGCGTAGCCTGCAACATTGTGGCCACCCGAGCGGATCGCGATCGCTAACCGATGCTCGCGCCCGAAATTCACCGACGCCACGACATCGGCAGCACTCCGGCAGCGCGCGATGAGGGCGGGACGGCGGTCGATCATGCCGTTCCAAACGACCCGCGTCGCGTCATAGGACAGGTTCGACGGCTCCAGCACCTCGCCGCACAAGATGGAACGGAAGCTATCGATGCTCGATTGTGCAAGGGTAGCGGTGGCGGCCATGTGGCAGTCTCCTCGTTTCATGCACGCTAGCGCGGCGCGGGCACGGCCGCTAAAGTCGAAAATGCTGGAAGGCGATCATTTCTGCCATGGTTGAACAGGCGAGACCATTGAATGTGGCGATCCTTGCCGCTCCGGAGGCTACCGCCTCCACGATCTACGGCATGTTCGACTTGTTTTCCTCGCCCGGCAGGGATTTCCTGTTCATCACCAGCGGAGCCGCGGGCACGCCACGCATGCGGCCCTATGTGGTTGCCGGGGACGGCAGCCCGTTTCGCGCGGCAAACGGCATCTGGGTGCGCCCAGATCACAGCCTTGCCGATTGCCCGCCACCCGACATCGTCTGTATTCCAGATTTCTTCGTCAATCCGGGCGAAAGCGTTGCCGGGCAGTATGACGCCGAAGCCGCGTGGCTGAAGCGAGCGTATGCCGACGGCGCCATGCTGGCCAGCGCATGTTCGGGCGCGGTGCTGCTCGGTGAGGCCGGGCTGCTCGACAATCGCGAGGCCACCATTCACTGGGGCTATGTCGAGACGCTCACGAACAATTATCCCGGCGTGAAGGTGAAGCCGGGCCAGTCGCTCGTGCTGAGCGGCGAGGCCCAGCGCATCGTCATGGCCGGGGGCGGCTCAAGCTGGCAGGATCTCGCCCTCTATCTGATCGCGCGTTTCGTCAGCCTCAGGGAGGCGATGGAGGTCGCCAAGGTCTACATGCTGCAGTGGCACGACATGGGCCAGCAGCCCTTCGCCGCGCTGATGCGCTTTCGCCAGACCGACGACGCGGTGATCAACCGCTGCCAGAAATGGGCCGAACGCAACTACCGGACCCCTTCGCCCGTCACCGCCATGACCAAGCTGTCAGGCCTGTCCGAGCGCTCCTTCGTGCGCCGCTTCGCAAGGGCCACGGACATGAAGACAATCGACTACATCCACGCGCTCCGGCTCGAAGCGGCCAAGGAACTGCTGGAGACCGGCGACCTGGCGGTCGAGGGGGTGGCCAATGAAGTCGGCTACGAGGATGCGAGTTTTTTCGGGCGCCTCTTCCGCCGCAAGGTCGGGCTGACGCCGGCGCAATATCGCATTCGTTTCAGTGCTCTCCGGCGAGTTCTGAGCCGCGGTTGAATGTCGGCCGCCGCGGCGCGATACCCATATTCCGCTTTGCGCCTCAATTCGACCAATGGGCCGAGCTCTGCCGCCGATTGAAAGCGGACTCTGGTGGCTGGTTGCGCGTAGGCAGGGGTGCCACGTTAGAGCAAACCCAAGTGTAGGGCCGGAGGGGATCGTGGCGCCCCCAGAACGAAAGCTTGTGGCGGTTTTGGCAGCAGAAATGACCGAAGCGCCGTAAGATTGCGGCAATCCTGGTGGCGGACATCGTCGGGTTCAGCCGTCTGGGGCGAAACGACCAGGATTGTAGGCCCCCTTCACGCACACTTCTTGCGCTCAGCCACCTCGACGCTAAGGCGGAAAGCCTGGCCATCCGCATAGGAGCGTTCGTAGCTTTCTGCCTCGAAAGCGAAGGTCAGCGTGTTGCTATAGGCCGGCACGCGGACAGTCCAATTTCTTGTAGCGGATGATTTCGAAAGCATGCTCGGGCGATCCCATAGTTCCTCCCGCGATCACCGACGAGAGCTCTCAGATAGCGTCGCAAAAATCTTTGAATGCAAACCATCCGACACATCGGTGTCGTAATGTTTCAACGTTGCCCAAAGCTCCGCCAGTCCGGCCGGTAACCAAACAGTTCAGGCGGCGCTCCACATCATCAGCGCTTTCGCGACTCCGTCGAGAAGATGGTCAGCGTCAGATTCATGCTCGTAAAGCATGCTGGCCCGGATCGACTCGAGTGGAGTGTAGGATGGCGCGATACGCTTGAGTTCCGAAACGAGCCGCGATACCGCGTCCTGGTTGCCCAACTTCGCCTGTGCCGCCGCCAGCCATGTGAGCCTTACGGCCGAAGTCATGGGCAACATCGACCAACTGACAACGGCTCCCTTGTAGTCTCCCGCCGCGTATTGGGCGAATGCACGGTCGGAATGATACCAGTCTGGATGTATCGGATTGATCTGAACCGCCTTGTCGATCCAGGTCAGGGCTTCGAAAGGCTTGCCCCTGATGGCAAGCAGATAGCCGATCTGCGCGATCGTGTCCGCATCGAAGGGATTGAGGTCATAGGATCTTCGAAAGTGCCGCTCGGCGGCATCGTATGTGCGCGTGCACAGCAGTGCTTGGGCAAGAATCCGATGGCAGCGAGGCTCCTCTGGTGCGAGTCCTACCGCGAAGCGGGCTTGCTCTACTATGTCGGCCAGCACCTCCGGAGGAGCCATTCCATAATCGCCGATAATCAGCTCGGCAAATGCAAGGTATGAGCGCGCGAGCGCATAATGCGTATCCTTGGTGACGGCCGCAGCAAAGTAGTTCCGCGCTGCCTGATTATCGTCGGCGCCGTAGCCACGCAAATGCACCAGCCCCTTGAGAAGAAGCTCGTAAGCCGCCAGGCTTGCTGGAGGCTTTGGACGGGCGCGCGTCAAGCCCGCATCGTCGAGCCGTGCGACAAGACGGTTCGTCACACGCAGCGCGATCTCTTCCTGCATGTCGAAAACAGCTGAGCCCGATGCTGTGAACTTCTCGCCCCACAAGACCGCGCCGTTTGCCGCTTCGATGAGGTTGACCGCCACTCGTACGGTGCCGTCGCGAAGGCCCATGCGTCCCCGAACCAGGAAGGTTGCCCCGAGTCTCCTGCCGACCTCGGTCCAGTTGCCGGGGTCCTCCGACGCAAAGGAAAAGCTTGAGTTACGTGCCAGGACAACAGCAGTGCGAAATCGCGCCAGAGCGTTGACAATGTCCTCGGCAAAACCATCGACCAGAGGCGTGTCGGTCGCATCGCCTTCATTAGTGAAGCGCAGCACCGCTACAGAAGGCAGGTCGGACGGCGGCCTCGCCGGCGCGCCAAGCGGTGAAAGGAGGTAGCCGCGGCCTGAGACGGTGCGAATTATACTTTGTGAGTCATCGCGCAGCGCCTTGCGCAACTCGCGCACGCCTTGGGTGAGCGAGTCTTCGGTTACAAACAGCCCAGGCCAGACGGACTCCATCAGCTCCGACTTGCTGACGACGTGCCCTGTTTTTCCAACGAGATGGCTCAGGAGTGCAAATGTCTTGGGACGAAGTTTGACGGGATGACCCTGGCGCAACAGCAAGCCGCGCGAAGTGTCAAACACGCACTCGCCGATTGCTATGCTCCCTGATTCTGTATGCGACATTCAGAAGCGCTCTGCCGAACCGAGCCGGGCTCGTCGACATACAGGGGCCATCCGCGCTTACGGTCAAGTCCTTTGCCGCAGCCGCAGGTTCTGCCCCCTCAGGCACGGGTTCATGGCGAGCCAGGGCGCCCAACTCTAGAAGTTCGAAGAAGGTGCCGGGCATTGGCGCGCAGGCCAAGCTGTTGACCCCACTGAAGTACAACTCGTAAAGCTCTTGCCGTATGCGGAGCCTTTCGACGTCGTTTTCCATGATGGCCACTCCCTAGATTGTAGGGATCATGGCGCATGTGGAGCGGTGCGTACCGGCGAAATTCTGAAACTTTTCTGAAACCTGGTCGCTGGAGTACAGATCGGCCGGCGCCGAGAAGCCAATGACTGGCTCGCCGGCGGCTATCGCGAAATGCGATCACGCGAATCGGGCGAACTATTCCTCGTCTTCCACTCTCGGCGAGGCGCCTTGGGTCGCTGCCTCGATGCGATCGACGACGCGCAGCTCTTTACGATGGCGAGGAATTCAGCTGCCAGGTGCTTGAACTTCACCTCGCCCCCAGAGCGAAGATCCTCGCCTTCGATATCTCTCAAGGGCATGGAAGTTGCGGCAGCGCCTTTGAGGAACCGCAAATATCCCGCTGCAGCTCGTCTTTCGTTCGTTCAGGGTGTGAGGCCGCCACATGATTGAAGACCCACCGCTGCTCACCATCAAAAGCCGTTTCGAACGGCCTGCGGCAGAGATCATCAGTGCCTTTTCCGGCTTGCCCGTGAGCCTAGTCCTAGACGCCATGGGCGGGCGAGGGGCGTTGCACCAGGGATTAAGGCACTCTCGCCAGGTACTGCGATACTGGCCGATATCATCGTTGCGGCCACCGACAGCTTTGCTGGTGCGGCGGTCACTGAGGATCTCGTCCTTGGCATGGTGTGAAACAAGGGGTGCGCCGGCCTCGTGCGCGATGTTGTCGGGATCGAGGCGGGCGGGTGCCGGTTTACTGTGCCGGGATCGTCGCGAACTCGCCGGCGCGCAATGGTCCAGGCACGGCCGGGTTCCCGGTGGTACTGGGAGGAATGACCATCTCGCGGGGAGACATACTGGTCGGCGACCGCGATGGTATCGCCGTGGTGCCTCGCCTCGAGGCTGAAACGGTGCTGGCGCGGCTCACCGTATCAGGGCGGTGAGAAAACTCTTGATGGCCTGGTGCGGCAAGGTCTCGCCCGATTTCGCCGAGGTCATCATCAAGTCTGACAGGACGCGCTTCGTTGACTGAAAATTTTCAACGGCACCTAAGGTCCGCCTCGCCAACAGATCGTGGTTGCCGTAATTCACTTCCAATCAGATCCCGCGCTGCTTTGTTTGAGGCTATCTCGGAATTCACCTATCGAACGTCGCCTTCGAAAACGGGATTCTGTAATCTGTGCTATGCCACTTAGTCGACAGGAGTGGGCGAAGTGAGCCAGACGCGAAAACTTGCGGCGATCCTGGTCGCTGACGTGGTCGGATATAGCCGGCTGGCGGGGTCAGACGAAGATCGAACGCTGGCGCGGCTACGGGCGCTCCGGAGCGATCTCATCAATCCGACCATCGCTGTCCACAATGGGCGCGTTGTGAAGCTTATGGGTGACGGCACCCTCGTAGAGTTCCGGAGCGTTGTTGACGCCGTACGCTGTGCAATCGAAATGCAGAACGGCATGGTTGAGCGCAACGCTGGCTTACCGCCCGGGCGACGCATTGAATTTCGCGTCGGCATTCATCTCTGCGATGTTGTCGAGGAGAGCGACGGCGATCTGATGGGAGATGGTGTCAATATTGCCGCCCGTCTAGAAAGCATCGCTGAGCCGAACGGCATCTGTTTATCGGCCGCCGCTTACGAACAGGTGCGCGACAAACTGAAGGAAGAATTTGTCGATCTGGGCGAGAAAGAGCTCAAAAATATCGCACGCCCGGTGCGCACCTATCGTCTACGTATGCGCGACACAGTCCCAAAAACCGATCTGGCTGCGACTGCCGGGTCCTCCGAACAGCTGGCGCTGCCCGACAACCCTTCGATTGCTGTCCTGCCATTCCAGAACATGGGCGGCGACCCCGAACAGGAATACTTCGCCGATGGCCTTGCCGAAGACATTATTACTCGGCTGTCGCGTCTTCGTTGGCTCTTCGTGTCCGCCCGCAACTCTTTGTTCACCTACAAGGGAAAAGCGGTCGACTTAAAACAAGTCGGTCGAGAGCTTGGTGTGCGGTATGTGCTGGACGGAAGTGTAAGGCGCTCAGGTCATCGCCTCCGGATAAGCGCGCAAGTCAGTGACACATCGACCGGGGTCCAAGTGTGGGCTGAACGATACGATGTGGAATTGTCGGAATTCTTCGCGCTTCAGGATCAGATTGCCGAAAGTGTCATCGCTACGATCGAGCCGCGGCTCTACACGGCGGAACAGCAACGCTTTCAGAGCAGGTCCCCCACCAATCTTGACGCTTGGGGATTCGTCATGAAGGCGATGCCATATGTCTGGACCTGGAGTTCGGCTACGGAAATCGAGATTGCACAGGGATTTCTGAAGCAGGCTACGGACCTCGATCCTGACTATCCCCGCGCCAACAGCCTGTTGGCGTGGGCTCACGCGGCCCGCGTTTTGTCAGGATGGGCCAACGCAGCAGACATTCTGCCCACCTCTCGCGCCCTCGCGCAGCGGGCAATCCAAGGCGACCCCGAGGACCCGTGGACGCATTTAGCGGCAGGGTTTGTGCACATGATTTCGCGCGGCTTCGACTCTGCTGTGAGAGAACTAAATGAAGCGATCGAGCTAAACCCGAGCTTCGCCTTTGCGCATTCGATCCTGGGCTCAACTTACGGATATGGGGGCATGCCCGCCGAGGGGCTCGACCATCTTGAAATCGCGGGTAGGCTAAGTCCTCGCGATCACACATATGCTGCGAATTTCTCCATCCTTGGCTTATGTCATTTCATGGCTGGACGATATGCAGACGCGGTCGAATGCGAATGTCGCGCGGTTGAACTCCGGCCCCATTTTGGGTCTGCATGGCGGACGTACGCGGCGGCCGCTGGGATGGCCGGTGAAATGGACATCGCGGTTCATGCGCTTTCGCAGGCCAAGCGCCTTCAACCGTCCCTGTCGCTTCAATGGGTAGACAAGTTTCATCCGATCGTTCACGACAAGCACCGGGCTATCTATGTAGAGGGGCTGCGCATTGCCGGGCTTCGATAGTTGCGGATCGTGCCGTGCTCGTAGCTCGCTATCGGACCTACTATACCGCACGAGCGTGCGCTCAGCGCCTCAACTCGGTTGTCAAAGCTTCGGTGGGTTTCTTCCAACAGCAGACGTTCCTCACGATGAATCCGAAGAGCCGGCCGACCACTTGGAAGTATGCATTCGAATCGCTTCGGCGCGCTAGATCTCTGAAACCAAGGCGCTACTGGGATGGCCCTGAGTTCGGCTGATCAATTGCCGCCGTCAAAACGGCTTCCGCTCCCGGGGCTCTCCCTTCTCACCAATTTCCCGTGCGGTTCTGCGCTGCACTCTGGAGCGCGCGAGAGGCGGACCTATCGAAGCTGTCGGCGCAGGCCGCTTCGACGTCCGCTTCGGTCAAGCCAACGTCCCGCAGAAGGCAGTTGGACAGGTGACCGAGCCCGCGCTCTATGTTGCGGCGGGTCCTCCACTCACGGACAAGGGCCAGCAGGCGTTCGAGCGGAGGGTCAAGAAAAGTGCCCGGCAAGCGCCGTGCGGTCTGGCCTATTGTCGTTTGCGTCATGTTACGCCAAGTCATGGTGAACCTCCGTTGATCGGGAATGCGAATGGCGATCACGTGACGGCAGAAGGCGAGAAGGCGCCAGGGCAGCTTCGGAAGCGTTCCGCTTCAGATTGTGAACTGGCCTCAGACCTCCGAAAGGCCTAACCTGCGGCAAAGGAGCGGTCAGCCATGACGCGACGGCCTTACGGACTGGTCTGCCCGATCTCGCACGCCTGCGAGTTCCTGGAGCCCCGCTGGACAATTCAAATCCTGACCGAGCTCTGGAACGGCTCGACCCGCTTTAATGACATTCGCAAGGGGGTGGGCAACGTCTCGTCCGCCCTCTTGTCGAGGCGGCTCAAGGAAATGGAAGCGTTGGGCCTGGNCCCGCTTTAATGACATTCGCAAGGGGGTGGGCAACGTCTCGTCCGCCCTCTTGTCGAGGCGGCTCAAGGAAATGGAAGCGTTGGGCCTGGTCGAGCGCGTCGAGGACGAGGCGACGGGCACCATCAGCTATTTCCGTACCGAAAAGTCGATAAGGCTCGAGCCGGCGATGAACGCGCTGGCGGAATGGGCGCAATGCAACATCGAGGCGGAGATCGCGCTCGCCGACGTGGATGTTTCGACCCTCATGTGGGCCGTGCGGCGAAAGATTGACCTCGCTGAACTGCCGCGGCGGCGCGCCGTCATCCGCTTCCATTTCCGCGANGTGGGCCGTGCGGCGAAAGATTGACCTCGCTGAACTGCCGCGGCGGCGCGCCGTCATCCGCTTCCATTTCCGCGACGATCCCCCACCGAAGTGTCCCCATTACTGGTTTGTGGTCGAGCCAGGCGCGGACTTGCCCGAGCTCTGCTCGCTCGACCCCGGCCGGGACGTCGATCTTTACGTCGAGACCGGCGTTGTTTCGCTGGGAGCCATCCTGGAGGGCCGCTCTAGCATCGAGCGTGAGAAAGAGAGGGGCGGCCTTTTCCTCATCGGCGACCCCGGCCTCGCGCGAAGCATGGACCGTTGGCTGCGAATCTCGGTCTACGCGGCGCTTGAGGGAATCGTCCAGCTTTCTTGAAAGCCANCCGGCCTCGCGCGAAGCATGGACCGTTGGCTGCGAATCTCGGTCTACGCGGCGCTTGAGGGAATCGTCCAGCTTTCTTGAAAGCCATGTTTGGAGTGCAGCCTTATGCAACCCGCCCAGGACGACAAAGCCATTTGGCTGGCCTCAAAAGCTATGGTGCAATCGTCCGTTGTTGATTGCTGCTCACTGAAAGCCGTGGGTTAGGCGAGCAAGATACGCTCAGCGAGCGTGCGATGACCTTCTTTGGGGCAGGCCATCATTTTGTCGATCAAAGAGCGCAGAACTCCTTTGACCCATTCGTTGCCCACGGCACGGATCGCGTACTGCGCGCCTCGATAATCGTCGAAATTCGGGATCAGTCTGCCGCCGATAGAAGCCAGCGACGGACAGGCTCGCTATCATCAAAGGCCGCCTCGAAAATTGATGATGCGAGCACGGCACATATGTGAAGGGTTTCAGAGCCGACGTTTCGAAACCCGTGTTTTCGATTAGCCGGAACAACAAGTGATTGCCCTTCGATTATGCTAACCGACTCGTTGTCAATCCAAATCTCTGCTTTGCCGGTGACCACAGAGAGCACTTCTTCAACACGGTGACTGTGCGTCGGGGCGCCCATAGCCGGCGCTACCCATTGCTCGAAAATGCACAGCTGAAGCGCGCCGTTCTCAGCGGATATAAGCATCCGGGTTTCTACTCCAACTCGCCATTCCTCCCGCCGCTGTTCCGCATGTGAGATTATCTTCATGATGATTGTGGACCCCTCTCACTTCAAGCAAATGTTCTTCTCCTGTAAGGACCCGCCCGCAACTCTGAAATGCACATCGAAGCAACGTCCCAACCTTGGCCAGAGCACAAGTAGATGGTCCGTGTCGGCACCCCCGGAGCCCTCAGCGACATCCATCCCCCTGCTTGTCACCAGATGAGACTTCGATCAATCTCGCCAATTGAGGTCCTCCCGGTTAACGCCATTGCCGTTTCAAATTCCCGGCGTAACAGGTCAACACAGTGCCTGACCCCATCGGATCCGCCCAAGGCAAGCGCATAAACATATGGGCGGCCGATCATCACCGCGGTTGCTCCAAGAGCGATAGACTTCAAAACATCCGTTCCCCGTCTGATGCCGCCATCGATAATAATTGGAATCCTGCCGGCCACCCGCTCGGCAACTGCCGGCAGTGCATCGATCGTTGCCGGCAGCGTGTCGAGGTTCCGTGCGCCATGATTGGAAACCACAATGGCGTCGGCGCCTGAGCTTATCGCCAGTTCAGCGTCCTCAGGATCAAGGATGCCTTTCAACACGATAGGCAGAGCTGTGAGAGAACGAAGCCACTCAACATCCGGCCATGTCAATATTGCACGCTTTGGCGAACCACCGATCTTGAAGAGGCCTGTATTGCGGTCATTGAAATAAGGGGTGGTGAGCGCATCGGGAATTTTGAAACCGGCTCGCATTTGCCTTCGCCGATCGCCGAGTGTTGGCATATCCACCGTTACGCAGATCGCCTTCGCTCCGCCCGCAGCGACTTGGGCGACAAGGTCACGGTTGAAACATCGATCGCTCTGCCAATACAACAGGAACCAGATCGGCACAGGGCTTGTGGCCACGCATTCCTCGATGGTTGCTGTTCCGCTGGTCCCCAGAGTGAATATCGCACCGGCTTCGCCCGCCCCGCGAGCGGCAGCCACCTCGCCCTCGGGGTGTGACATGCGTTGGAATGCCGTTGGCGCCAGAAAGATCGGATGAGAGAGCCTTTCACCGAAGAGCGTAATGCTTGTGTCGATCTTCGAGACGTCCCGCAAAACCCGCGGCCTGATCCGCAGCAGGTCAAACGCACCTACATTGTCCCGCATCGTAATTTCGTCACCAGCCGCGCCGGCGATAAACTCATAGACGGCATGGGGCAAACGATCACGTGCAGCAGGTTCGAAGTCTGCCAGGCAAAGAAATTCATTTGCGAGATCAGAAGGCATTTGCCACCCGGCTGCGGTGTTCAAGACGTTATGCTGAGTTGTTACGCTGTTCAACAGGCCGCCCGTGCTCCACGGCATCTTGAGCTTCTTTCCAGAGCTCCGGCGATACAATCGTGCTCGAATCGGAGTGACATTGAGTTGAGCCCATCCGTGCTGACCAGAAGCCAGAAGGCTCCTGCTGGACAACGCGCTTTTGTCGTCTGCCGTGCTGGTGGCCAAGCCGTCACGCCCTCTCTGAAGGACTTCTCTCGTTTGAGGATGCGCCTAGACGGCACCCTTTCAGATATTTATGTTAGACATCTCTAAAGTAGGGATGAGCCGCTCAGCTTCAGATTGCGCCAAGGCCTGCATTCAAGCTCTGATTTGTTGTGCTTTTTCATCCGGGGGCACGCCAGTATGACAAGCGAACGTCAGCACGAATACGAGTTGGGACATTCGGAAAGAGAACTGAGAAGGCTGGCGACGCAGGCGGCATTGGTTGACCCGATGACCCGGGATTACCTGCTGCGAGCTGGCCTTCGAGCGGGAATGCATGTCCTTGACGTGGGGAGCGGCGCTGGCGATGTCGCCTTTCTCGCGGCTGATATTGTCGGACCCACAGGTCTTGTTATCGGCTCTGACAGGTCGGCGGAGGCTCTTGACGCTGCTCGGGCGAGAGCCGCGCAACGTGGTTTGGAGAATGTAATCTTCCACCAGTGTGATCCTGCCACCTTCACTTTCGATATAGCGTTCGACGCTGTTGTTGGCCGATACGTCCTAATGTTCGCGCCCGATCCGGTCGAGATGTTGAGAGGGGTTGCGCGGCATCTTGGTCCCGGGGGCGTGATGGTATTCCACGAAGTCGACTGGACTGGCGCTGCCTCGTTTCCCTCCGTCCCAACGTACGACAACTGCTTTCGGTGCATTGTGGAGACATTTCGTCGTGTAGGGACCAACCCCAACATGGGCCTGCAGCTCCATGCGACCTTCGTAAAAGCCGGGCTGCCGGCCCCTAGCATGGCGGTAAGTGCTCTCGCCGGAGGTGGATCAGACAGTATGAGTGGCATTGATCTGATCTCCGATCTCGCAGCGACCATGGCTCCGGTGATGGAGCAGATGGGCGTTATCGCAGCTTCAGAACTCGGTCCCGAAACGCTGCAAGATCGAATTCGCGCCGAGGCTTATGCAAGCGGAAGCGTGGTGGTCGGCCGATATGAGGTGGGCGCCTGGTCACGACGAATGTAGGCACCACGGTCATGCGCCCGCGCTTCCCTCGTTCAGCCCGCTCGAGCTGAAATTGACCGCTCAACAATGGAGGCGGAGAAGACGCATTAGAGCCGTCCGACCGCTACAGCGGTAGCGCCATCAAGACAGCGCTGCTACCTCAGAGCAGCAGGTGAATTGCCACAAGCTCGATGATCAGCAAAACGGCGCACACCACGCCCGCAAGGGCATAGCCTCTCCAATACGCGCGTATGTCCTGATCGGTTTGGAATGCTTCTAGCCAGAGCCCGTCGGGGGAGACGCCAAGGCAAATGGGGATAGGCATCGCGGCTGGCACGATTGTATTAGGTGCTAAAGCATCTCTGCCCAACATGCAGGCGGCTCTCTGACCGCGAAGAACAGATATTAGCCTGCGCTAACTAATGGCGAAAGCCCCTCATCGAAATATCGCCGGCCTGTCCTGATTGTCTCTTTGGTTGTTTCAAACTGGGCAATGGCGTGTCGCCGCAGGAGAGCGGGACAAAGAACAACATCGTCGGTGTACGACCTGGCTCGCTGCCGACCAGGTCATAGCTGGCTCCGGCGCTGCCAAGACTTGGTGACACCGGTCTGGCCGCTGGCGAAAATATGCGATCCTGCTAAACTTAGCCCGTGTGAACACGCATGAATGGGGGCTTTGTGCCGGTATCATATGACCTCATTGGCAAGACAGCCGTCGTAACCGGCGGAGCAAAGAGTATCGGCAAGGCAATCGTAGAGCGCCTTGTAGCGTCGGGTGCTGCAGTGCACGTGTGGGATCGAGATCAGATCGAACTGAAGGGTGTGGTGTCTACGAAGGTCGATATTACCAGCCGCGATCAGGTAACCCATGCGATCAACATGATCGTCGGTCGTGGCCAGCGTATAGACGTTCTGGTTAACAACGCCGGTTATCTAGGAACCCTTCACCCGTTTGACCAACACGAACCTGCAGACTGGCGAAGCATCATCGAAACCAATCTGATCGGCACGATGCAAGTGACGCAGTTGGTTTTGCCCCACATGCGAAAATGGGGTGTTGGCCGCATTGTCAATATGGGCTCTTTGGCGGGCAAGGAAGGTCTTGCCAACCTTGCCGCCTATTCAGCCTCCAGCGCAGGTATCGTAGTCTTCACAAAGGCGCTTGGGCGTGAGGTCGCCAATACAAACATACGCGTGAACTGCGTCGCTCCTGGGCCAATCGATACGGACATGATCCGAAACCTCGGGGTCGCAGCTGTCGAGACAATGATCGCCGATAGTCCAATGAACCGGCTCGGCCGGGTCGAAGAAGTTGCCCACATGGTGGCCTGGCTGTGCTCGGACGCCAGCAACTTCAATACCGGCGCGGTATTCGACATGTCGGGTGGGCGGGCGCGTTACTGAGCGCCGACTGTGTCTCGGTGCTTTCAGGCGGCCCCGCGTCACCGTGGACCAAATATTCCCACCCCTAACGGCGACCTATGTGATCCCCTCATGGCAACTCTGCGGTACGAGGTAAGGCGGGAACCGGATGGGACGTGGACGGTGTTCGACGTTTTCACCGGGCAGCCGGCTATTGTAGTGGGCCACCCTTCTGTCGACCTTCCCGACATGGAGTATGCTGAAGAGCTGGCAGCCATCCTGAATGCCAACGACCTGAAGCAGAGGCTATCTCACGGGAGGCTCCCCGGAGGGCTCGCCTGACCGAGGTGGCATGACAAGTTAGCCATTCAACGCCTTCGTACTGCCCTTCCAGGATGGCTCGTCCGATTCCGAGCAAGCATTTGTTATTGAATTCCCGACTACGACCGTCTTAAATCGACTTGCCATTGCGTTTCGTAGGGAGGATTTGATGGGCAACGTGGTGCCAATTCGCAGGGCCACGCGTTGCGTGGAAGTAGTCGGAGCCAGTGGCGAATGGGTCGTCCGCATCATAGAGACCGACCAGGAAATTACACGCTCATTGGGCCTGGAATCGTTTGCGCTGTCCTTAGCGGAAGGCCAGCGGATACGCCTGCATCTCGACAAAACGCTCTGGGTTGAACGGTGCTAAATCCCCGAGCCGTCCAGTTGCTGGCTGTCTTGCCTCCCCAGGGCGCCGGCATGGAGGCTCGGTTTTTCGGCAGTAACCTCGAGACGGCTCGACAAGCCTGAAGGTCGATCGTAAAATCGGCTCAAAGCTCCTGCCTCGGGCCGCGTTCTCGCCGCTCAATGATCGTCAAACTGCCTGCGTAGGTGATCAGGTGAAACCAGGACCTATTCCTTGCGCGTCACGCCCCTCTTTCAGCCGCGACGACTACATGCTGGCCCGCTTTCTGAGGATTTTCACCGCGAAGCTGACGGTCCGCTTGCGGCCCCAATGCTGCCCAGGAGCAATGCGCCTCTGAGGTGACCAGAGTGAAGAAGCTAGGCGAAACCCGCACGACGGGCGCCTTCTCTGATGGCAGCAATGGCGACAGGATTGGTAACCGGATAGGTTCTGATGAACACCTCAGCCGTGAAATTCGGGAACTCGTCCTTCAGTCGCGAATTGATCCTGGCGACCTGAGGAGTTTCATTGAGCATCGCATGAGCCATTGCCAGAAACAGAAGGGTGGCGGGCGAATCTGGCGCAGATTGACGTAGCGCGACCAGTGATTCACGGTAAAAGCCTAGAACGTAGCTGCATCGAGCAAGCATTCCATAATACCAGGGAACATAAGGATTTAGCCGGACCGCTCGCTTGGCCAGTTCGTAGCCACGCTTCGGGTCGCTGCCAACAAGAGCAAGGCTACCCGCAAGAAAGGCAAGTGAGTCCGCGTCATTTGGAGCAGCCACCAACACTCGGTCATGTTCTTCGACAGCAGCTTCGACATCGCCCTGCAATGCCCGAAGATCGGCAAACATTATGCGGGCGTAAATGTCGGCCGGGTCGAGCGCCAGCGCTTGCTTGACACATTGGCTCCAGCTCTCGATTGAGCCGGAAAGGTTGTCGGTAAACCCGTTGATAGCTTCCACAGCATGCGCAAGTGCCAGCGCGGTCCAAGCTCTTGCTAAACCCGGATCGAGTTCGATCGCACGCGCCAGTAGCCGTATCGCCTCCTTGTTCGACTCACGGGTGAAAAGGTGCTTCTGCTCAAGCCCAAGCAGATAGCAGTCATAGGCCTGCAAACTTGCTGGAGCCTTCCGACGAGCCGCATCGCGCCGCAGATTGGCGAGCTGACCGTGGCAAGTTGCAAGGACATTGATGACGTTTTCGGTCACGCTGTCCAGCATCGCAAACAGGTTGTTCGCGGAACGATCGTAACGCATCGTCCAGACATCGACCCCTGTGTGGGCGTCGACGAGTTGGACGCGGATGCGCACCCGCTGCCCGTCCACTTGAAAACTTCCCTCGATCACATAGTCGGCATTCAACTCTCGTCCGAGTGCTCGCACGTCAACACGCCGTCCCTTGTAGGAAAGCATTGTTTGGCGGGCGATCACCGCAAGGTCCCGGTAGCGAGAGAGATCAACTATGAGGTCCGCCGACAACCCATCAGCGATACGAGTCCAGCGTTCTTCTCCGCTTAAATTGTCGAACGGGAGAACTGCGAGGACCGGCGGACCCGGCTCGTCGGTCGAAAGACTTCCGGGTGGTGCATGGCTGCGGTCCTGCTGGCGGTGATCGGCAAGTAACCCAGCAAGCGCCACTTTACTACGAACATCGAGCTTCCGATAAATGGCCGAAAGATGGGTCCGAACGGTGGTAGGCGCTATGAAAAGTGTTTCGCCGATTTCGCGATAAGTCATTCCCTCCGCAAACTTTGCCGCGACCATCAACTCCCGATCCGATAAGCCGGCGAGAGGATTGCCTACGGCGCGAAGCATCGTTTCATTTTCCTTGCTGCCGACCTGTGGCCAGAACCCGATGGCCTTACATCAGGATGAAAATACTACAGATGCGATATCGAAAACACTGCATTTGCACGATTCCATGCGACGGGTCAGCATCCTAGTCTCTGCAGATCGGCAGGGCAGGTTGCTGGCAGGCCTGGTCGATTCGGAACACGGAGGGCTCCATGACAAAGTTGTCTGTCTTGACCGTAATACTGGTGCTTTTGGTGTCGGTGGGGCCATGCTTGTCCGAAGGTACCCAAACCAACAGCAAACTGACTTCCGAAGAAGCGGTGAAAGCTGCCAGCTCTGAACTGTATTCCGACATTCTCGTGCGAGCATGCAGGAACGGATGGCGGTATCCGCGCAGCTACATCGAAAATGGATTCAGGCGCCACCTGGCGGAGCTGAAACTGCAGCTTGTCGATCAGGGTTACAGCGTCGTACCCAACATGACCGTGAATGATCTGCCCGTCCGAGTACCGATATCGGAGACCAAACGCCGTCTGGTTGGCTCGCGCCAATTCAGCTGTTCCCACCCATACTGGCGCTATGAATGACTCCACGCGACGGTGTGCAATCTGACAGCCTGATTTCCGGCGGTTCTCCCCAGGTTGGAAGGAGGCGTTGACGAATGGCAGGTTGTTATTCCAGGAGGAGTGACACTCCTCCTGGAGCTGTAAACAACGTCATGGAATGACCGCTCTTCGGCTGCGTGGCTCCGCAAGCTGCCGATCCGCTACCGGCCCTGTTCCAGCCGTCAAGGGGCCGGCCGGTAAGAGCGCCCGCTAAACTTGGTCGTCAAAGCAGCGTATTCGTCAGTTGACAAGGCAAACTTCGCTCGATGACCGTGAACTCGAACGGCAGCTTACCGACGAGCGCTTCCTAGAAGCAGACCGTCCGGATACGGCCCCAAATGAGACGTTGGAAGCATTGAGGGCAGGGGACAGTTCGTGGCGCAAACGAGATAGCAGTTCCGAGTAGTCATCGCTGTTCGCGAAACGGTCGATTCCTGGAAATCGCAATGTCGTGTATCGACTAACGCGCTATCTCGGCTCGAGGACCAATTCAGGTACGCGCCTGACATTAGCTGTTGAGCATAGATCCGTGCGTCCCGGAAAGCGGACGCGGCACGATCCGGGTTAGGCGAGTAAGATACGCTCGATGACGGCGGCGCGCGCGGAACCGTCGCAACCAAGGATGAAGCTGTTGCTGGAGTCGAGCGGGCATTCACGCGGCCATTGCCGGAGCAGATCGGCGCTAGGACGGCCCAGCAGCCTTTGTCGCGGGGGGACACTTTGCGGCGGGCGGGCCGCTGGGCTCGACCGGTGAGACTCAGCGCCGTCCGGCAAACAATATGCGCACGACTGCCAATGCCAACGAATCATACAAACGGAGGAAGGAAGCGATCTAACCAGCTATCGCCATTTCCGATGCGAACGCCTAAGCCTTTTATGAGACCTAAGCGCAGCTTGCAGGCCGCAGCATGGTCCCAATTTGGGACGAATAGTTTGGCACCCATATTGCACCCACATCTTTCGCCGGCTGATCCCCGGTCCTGATCGCGTACTCTGATCAGGTGTAAGGCTCGCCGGGCTCGAGGTAGTTGGGGTCTTCGCCCGGCGAGTTGTCTACCAATGCGCAGTCACAGCCACACGGTGACGCCATACTCAAGCATTCCGCGGTTGTGCATCGCCCGACCAAGGTCCGATCGGTATGGGACTTCAGTCGCGCAAAGGGCCGATACGGTCTCCGACTCCGGATTTTTTTGCTAGATTTCAGAGGGTTACAAAGCGCTTCGCAGTCGTCAGTCGCTCATTGCAACAAGCATTTATCTAAAGTTCATTCAGTCGAATTAGGAAACTCTTATAAGCCGCTCTATAACGAATCGGCGAGGTGGCTATTCGCCTGAGGAGGTACCATGACATCCCGAAAAACGCTGTTGGCAGCGCTTGCCGCGCTTGCGCTAGTGACCGCTCCTGCTTTCGCTGGCGCGGGTGGAAATGGTGGTGGTCACGGCAATGGTGGTGGTCACGGCAATGGCGGTGGTCACGGCAATGGCGGTGGTCACGGCAATAGCGGCAAGTCCGGCAACAGCGGCGGGAAGTCCGGCAACAGCGCTTCGCACGGCAAGTCGGCATCGGCTCACGCCGGAAAGAAGGCCTCGGGCGAAGACCAGGTCGCCGTCGACGACATTGAGGTCGCCGCGACGCCTAAGGACAAGAACATTCACGCCAAGCTTGGCCGGCTGAACTCGCTGCAGCGCAACATCAACGCTTACATGAACTCCAAGAGCAAGAAATTCGCCGGCATTCAGGCTTATGTGACAGCGTCGGCGGCCGCCAAGGGTGCCCAAGCCGCGGTAGATGCCGCCCAAGCCGAAGTCGACGCGTTGAACGCCAAATTGAACGACCCGAATACTCCGGCCGACCAAGTCCCGACCCAGGAGCAGATTGACGCAGCGCAGGCGGCGCTCGATGCCGCCAATATAGCGGCGGCCGATGCTGCTGCCGCCGTCCCGTCGCTGGATGACGCGCTCGCCGATATGGCCAACAAGCCGGTCGACGCCGAGGTCACCGAATGGGCCAACGGCGTGCTTGCCGAGAAGATCGACGAGATGGCTGCCAAGCAGACTCCTGCGGCAACGCCGTAAGGCGGTCACAGCTGAAGCGACCCTAGTCGAACGTGCAAGCCGCCGGGTCACCCCCCCCCGGCGGCAGGGCGACCCGAGCTTGCCACCTTATTCTCCTCTTTGAGGGCGACCCCTAAACAAGCGGAGTTGCTAGCTACCGACGCGTAGGAACAAAAGTGCCGAAATACCGTGTTGAGGAGATGGCAGGCGATGCCGTGACGGCCACCCACACCGTCAACGCGAAAACTCCGATCAGGGCGGCGCGCGAAGCGGCGGAACGAGACGTCATTCTACGCCCGGTCACATCTTCGAATACACTTCAGCCTGTAGGGCGGTCCATACCCGGCTGGCCGCGGCTCACGCTGGTTTCTTGAAACGCACCATGCCGTCGACCTCGATGCGCAAGTTCGACTATTGACCCGGACCAGGGTTCTCTCGGTCTGGTTTTGAGCCAAGGGGGAAGCAATACGATTTCCTGGACGTGCCGCTTGAGGCATTTGTCGCGTTCAAATCTGCTTTCGCCAAGGGCCGCTATTTCAACAATCACATCCGCAACTAACTATGCATTGCGACTCGCCCAAGATCCGACTCGCCCAAGAAAAGGCTGCAGGCTCGTTGGACGATTAAGGGAGGTACTTTCCGAAAAACGGCCCGCGCTGATCGAAGGGCGCCCAGGCCGGACCGTTGCCGCCGGTCGGCAGCGGGAGGCATCCATTACGGCCGGTGCAAACCGGCCTCTCCCGGCACAATTAGCAACCTTCGGCAGTCGTTTTCATCTGTCCAGGGGCTGCGGACTGGGCACTGGTGTCATCCTGTTGACCAGGAGCGGCCTGCTTGGCACTGCCACTCTGCTGGCCCGGCGCACAGTCCTTCGCTGAGTTCGAATTGGTCGACTTCGTTGTGGTCGAATCCGTGTTGTTATCTGTCGTCGGCATCGTTGTGGTAGTGGAGGAGCCACTCGACGTTGTCCCTGTTGTCCCTGTCGTCCCCGCGAACGCAAGCCCGCTGGAAACAGCCATCATGGCAGTGGCAAAAAGAAGCCGTTTCATTCTTCATCTCCTAATGACAAGTAATGTCCCTTCCATTCGATAACGGGGGATGCGAAGGATCGGTTCCGATGCGACCTTGTGTTGACCGGCAGCTTTGGGGCGGCCGTTAGCGGACTGGCAGCCTTCAGGCGGCGGATCTTCGGTAGCTGACATTCCGGCTAGCGCGGACATCGCCTTCCCCATGGGCAGAAATTATTCTCCTGGGGCCCGCCCACGTTTCTCTCAAGCCTCCGATTTCATGACCGACAGGTTATCACGATGTGTCTGAAGGTGCAGAAGCTGATCGTGCCCCTTGGTTGTGCAGCCCTTCAGCCGTGGGCCAACCTCCCAACACCCTTGAAAAGGACTTGAAGTCGTCCCGCACCGGAGCGAACGTCTTCGCATGATCGGGATAACACGGCGGTCACGAGACACCTGACGAGTTGAAGGAATGGGAGCGACGCTCCCTGGAAGGCGACTTCTCGCAAATGCCGCGTCCCTTCCGTTGGCGTCAGTCAGCGCGCTTTGCGCATTTCATGAATGGCTATAAGGAGGCGGGCGGTTTGATCAATTCGCTCGTCTGCACCGCAGAATTGCCAGAGATGTCCTGGACGGCCGTTCGCCGTGGTACGGAAGCGCGCGGGACTTTATGGCTCTGGCTGAGGGCGTCCTTGACGACCTGTGCGAAGACAACGCGAGGATGGAGGGCATCAATACAGCACCCGCGTTCCGCGACGCCTTCATGTCCAAACGCTGCCTGATCCCTGCCGACGGCATCTCGCCGTGAGGAAGAAATGACGCTGAGGACGCCAACTGTCGTCGGGTCCGCTGGCTGCATGGGTCACGCCGCAGGCGTTGCAATCCCTTCTAAAGCGATGATCCTGGTGTTAGCGGAACGTTTGCGGATCTCGATCAGCCGGGCGTATTCCGGCGAATTATACCAGCCCATCAATGACGCCATGTCGGGGAATTCGACAATGACCAGTCGGTGTGGATCCCAATCACCTTCCAGAACCTTGGTGGCGCCACCGCGGCCCAGGTACCGCCCACCGTACCGCTCTTCGGTAGCGGGAACGTCCCGCCGATATTCCTCGAACAAGGCAGCGTCTTTTACGTCTACATCCGCTATCAGATAGGCAGCCATCTGTGTTTCCTCCTTAGACCTACCTCGCGCTCCTCGGCTTCGGCGTCGTCGGTCCGCACCCTGTCGACGATCTCCGTGGCGACATCCAGCGCCAGCGCGCTTTTCGATGATTTTGGCGCTGCCACGGCTTTCCTTCTTTCGCATGGTTCGCAAAGATTAGCATGATCGCATGCTCTCGTGTCTGGCGGTCTCCCTCAAAGCGTCATCGACCGCCCTTCAGATGAGACACCGCCGTCTCGACAGGTAGGCTCGGCAGGGTTCGGTTTTTCTTCGGTCCTTTTCATCCAAAACTTGTCGAAAAGCGCGAATGAAAATAGGAAATATGCAACCTGAAAGATGATAAAAATCAGCAAGGTCCATGTAAGGGACTTCCAGAACGAATCCGTTGCTAGGTAAATCCAGGTCGCTACCACGGTCGACATGGCAAACATCCCAATCAGCAATCGCGGAAAAAACAATATGTTCAATGCGCCCCATAGCTGGACCGACCGGTCTCACGTCTACCCCCCAGAAGCACGTAAGGCTTCACTAAATTAGTAATTGCGCGCCAATGGCCAGAACCAAACCTTCCGACCAGCTTTCCCGGGCTGAAATCGACCGCTTCCTGGCAGCAGCCGAAGCGCTGCACAAGAGCATCGTCGGGCCGCTGTGGCGTACCACAGCGAGCATGCCAAGCTCTGTGAGGTCCCTCCACCCCTTTTGAAGGCGGTCGAGAACATCACCGACCATAAGGCAGCCAGACGGCTCCCGCGCGGCTGAGACGGCCCTGTCCCGTTCCTTTGGATGAACTGCGCAAAGGCCATAGGCGATAAGATAGGTATTGCCCTGCGGAATCGGGTGTGATTCTAACTGCGACGACACACGAATTGCTTCCAGACGACGGTTGGGCCGAGACGATTGAGCTTCTCGGCGGCGAAGATTTGCTTACGCGGAGCGCCCGCGAGACGAAGGCGTTCCTGCGCCCGCGGGGCGTTCGATCGGCGCCCGATCTGTTGCGCCTGACGCGCGGCGGCTTCTCGACCAAATCCATCTGAAGACACCGAACGCGTTCATTTGGACAGCGACCCATACTTGGCCCGCCGGCTCATGCTGGCGGGCTTTTTTGCGTCAGTCGGGAACATCCTCACTCTGAGGCTGTTCGGTCACACCCGGCTCGTTCTTCAGCGATTCCTGCCGGTGACCAAGATGTCCTCTCCACTCGTCATGGTCGGCCCGCGCAGCCTCGAAAGCAGGCGCGGGGCTCATTCGCCGTCATTGCTGTGTTGTCGGTGCGCAACCGCTTCTTTGAATGCGCGTGCTGCTGCATCGCAAGCGACACGTGAGGAGCCGTTCACGGACAAGATGATTTCGGCTGCCTTCACGGTCAAACCGTGTTTTTCGGCGAACTCTGCGGCTGTGTATGCGAGTTTTGTTTTTTCGCTACTCCGCATTTCTGACTCCATAGATCTCTTGCGCCTCGTGCAAGCTCTGTCGGGCCTGTTGCAGTGATCGATGCAAGTTCGCCAGCAATTCGTCGGCGTCGGCCGTCGGACTGCCTTCGTGATCCAGTAAGCCGACGATAATATCCTGCTTGGAAACGATGCTCTCGTTGTGACCGAGTTGGCCCATAAAATACATGAGCCGGCTCTGTGCCTGTGTGGGCATGGGCCTTCTCCCTGGTCGGGCGAAAGCCTGATGATCGCTCCCAAGCGCCTCGTGCCTGTTTGTTTTTGATTTTTCGAGGCGACGGCAACATTGTGCGCTCGTTAGCAGGCCATGGCAACCGGCCAGGCAATAGCAGCATCCATGGTGCGCCGCCCTGACCGCGCGTGCCAGTCCCCTGGCACCGCTCGGCCGCTACTTTAGTGTTTCTGGTTGACCATCGTGATCGGCGCACCGCATTTTCGCGTTGAGGGACAAACTGGGGATCCTGAATGAAGAAGCCTTATCAGAAGCCTGAAATAACAAGCGCGAGAAGCTCTCGGCCGTAACGGCTGTGTGCACGCCATCAACCTGCACCGATGAGTGAGAACCTTTAGACCGGCGCTTTGCCGAAATTCGCTAGCCAGTTGGCTTCGGCGGCGGGCTTTTCCGCTTCCAGGCGCCGAAACTTATCTTCGCGTTCCTGTCACCACGAGCCATGCGGTTTCCGTGCTCGGTCTCCGCACTTCAGGGTCGCTGAACCCTGCATCTCGCAAGGCAGCAAATGACCTCATCGGCTCGCGAGGTATAAAAATGTCGGCCGGCATGTTCATCCTGTCCATAAGCGCCTTCGGGAGGAAGCCCAGGACGACGCGACCGCCTGGTTCGATGACGCGAGCGAGCTCTGCGGATCCGGCTCTAAGGCTTTGCCAGAAGTACACTGTGTGGACGCTGAGCGCCTTGTCGAATGCTATCCGGCAAGGGCAAGTCCTCGACTAGCCCGACTCGGAACTCGGCTCGTCCGGCGCGCACTGCATCTGTAGCGGGCCACCCATCTGTCAACCTTCCCGACATGGAGTATGCCGAAGAGCTGGCGGCCATCCTGAATGCCAACGACCTAAAGCAGAGGCTATCTCACGGGAGGTTCCCCGGAGGGTTCGCCTAACTGAGGTGTGATTCGCCCGCCTTCGTAATGCCCATCGAGGGTGGTTTGTCCGATCCGAACAAGCATTTGTTATTGAACTTCCGACTACCAGGGTCTTAATCGACTTGCCATTGCTTTTCGTAGGGAGGCTGTGATGGGCAGCGTGGTACCAATTCGCAAGGCCACGCCTCGCGTGGAACTGGTCGGAGCCAGTGGCGAATGGGTCGTTCGCATCATTGAAACTGACCAGGAAATTACACGCTCATTCGGCCTGGAATCGTTTGCGCTGTCCTTCGCGGCAGGCCAGCGGATACGCCTGCATCTCGACCAGGTTGTGCGGCTTTAGGACTCGCTACGATTGGATAACCTCAGTGCCGGGAGCACGGAGACTTCACCGCAGACCATGCCGAGCAGCGGGATCGACACGAAGCTGTCTCGGTGGTGATCGTGAAATCTTCTGCTCGACAAGCAACACCCATGAGGAGAATGCTTCCGCTGTCCGAACTCACGACCTTGCAATTTGGCGCATTTCGCGAAGCGCGATCGACCCAGGATACGCTTGTATGCGGATCTAGGACTCTAGTCGAGGCTCACTAGCGGAACAGCCGCTTAGCCATGTGGCTCGCAATCACGGAAGGTCAGTTTGCGACCCAAAGCTCCCGGTCAGAATGCGCCCCCCCCTTGGCCGTAGAGATGACGCAGCGTGAAGCACATGCACGTGAGGAGGAATTGCAGCAAACCTTTCGTCTGGGCCGTGGACTTCATCGAATCGGAATGGGTTTTTTAGAAATTCGTTTATCTATTCGTGATTTCTAATAAAATATGGGATCCAGTGCATTCATCCGGTTCTGGCCTGCATTGGTCCGCGCAACACGCGCCAGGAACGGTAACGTTGCCGTCGTCGTTGCCTTCACCTTGCCGGTCGTGGTCGGCGGCGCCGGCCTCGGTATCGAGACGTCCTTCTGGTACTACAGCAGCCTCAAGCTGCAGGCCGTCGCCGATGCCGCGGCCTATGCCGGTGCGCTCGAGAAAGTCGCGGGTTCCGATAACCCGACCATCATCGCCGCCGCCACGCAGTCCGCGACCTCGAACAATTTTGCCACGCCGGGCACGATTCAGGTCAACACGCCGCCATTGTCCGGCCCGAACACCGCGAAGAAGGCGGTAGAGGTCATCGTCAAGCAGAATCTCGATCGCTACTTCACGGCGATTTTCAACCAGGCGCCCGTTGCCGAACAGGCAAGGGCGGTGGCGCTGATCAATGACGCCTCCAAAGCTTGCGTGCTGGCGCTCAGTCCCTCGGCCTCCCAGGCTGCGCTCTTTTCCGGCAACACCACCGTCAACCTCACCGGCTGTTCGGTCATGTCGGACTCGATTGCCTCGGACGCCATAAAGACGCAGGGCTCGGCGGTGCTCAAGGCCGACTGCCTGATCACGGTCGGCGGCATGGTACTGAACAATCCAGCGACCACGGTCTGCAAGTCTAACATGACCCATGCCTTGCCGGCGGCTGATCCTTTCTCCAGCCTGGCGAAGCCGACGGCCGGCAACCCGTGCAAGAGTGTCAACGGCAACAAGACGTCGCAAACACTCCAGCCTGGCACCTACTGCAGCGGATCTCAAGGGCAATGTCACCCTGCAGCCGGGCGTCTACGTCGTGCAGGGCGGTATGAAGGTCAACGCCAACGCGGTCGTCGCCGGCAGCGGGGTAACCATCTTCATGGCGGGCAGCAACACTGTCAGCATGAACGGCAACGCCAAGGTGACGCTGAGCGCGCCGACATCCGGAACCTATTCCGGCGTGCTGTTCTACGGCGACAGGACCGGGACCACGGCGCAGAGCACCTTCAACGGCACCGCGGCCTCGCTTTTGACCGGCGCCATCTATTTCCCCAGGCAGCAGGTCAACTACCTTGGCAACTTCTCCGGGAACGGCGGCTGCACTCAGGTCGTCGCCGCACCATCCAGTGGTCCGGCAGTACGACCATCAAGCAGGACTGCACCAGCCTCGGGATGAAGAACATTCCGGCGACGCAATCCGTTCAGCTCGTCGAGTAGCGGGATGGGTGGGCGGACCTTGCGCATTGTCCTGGACAAATCCGGGATAGCTGCCGTCGAGTTTTCCATGTTGCTGCCCATCCTGTGCCTCGTCTGCCTCGGCATCGCCGACGGCTGGTCCTACGTGACGAGTTACCTGCAGATGCGCGCGGGCGTTAAAACCGCGGCCAATCTCGTAATGGCCGGCGCGTCCAATGACACCGGAACGCAGGCGGTCGCGCTTTCGAGCTGGAACGACAAGCCCGAGGACGCCGCGGTCGTACTGGTCCGCTCCTATTTGTGCGGCGCCACGGTCGTGGATGAGACCACCATCTGCGGCGGAAAGAAAATCTTCGTCCAGATAACGGCGACGGGCACCTGGGTGCCCCCGTTTAACTTCGGTGTCTTCCCGGACCCGCGCGCGATCAGTCATCAGCAGGTGATCCGTGTCCGCTGAAAGGATCGGATCCAGGTGGCGCCGTGACTGCTCCGGCGCAGCCGGGCTGGAATTCGCCTTGATCGCGCCTTTCCTGGTGATGCTTTTGTTCGGAATCTTCGCCTTCGGCTGGGCCATGAATGCCGTGTCGACCGTCCGCTATACACTGGCACGCGAGCTTCTGAAGCGCCTTGGTCAACGTCGTCGCGACGTGGCGCTAGGCTGGGAAGATGCCGACCCGTCTACTGTTGCCGTCTCTGCGTTTCAAGCCGACGTTCTCCGCTCTGCATGCCGACGCCTACTCAGGGAAACCGGAGCGCCTGAGTGTCAATGGCGCGATTTAGCTAAGGCCCCCTGGTGCGCGATTTGACTGGGTGCGAGCTGATCGAAACTGGCTTGGTGGATTGGATCGTCAGCAAGTAGCCACTGCCCGCCAGCGGCCCAGCAGCCGTCTGCGGGGACTTTGCAGCGGGCGCGCTGGGCCTGACCGGTGGGGCGGTGTGGTATCCGCCGGCTGGCGAACATATGCGCCTCCTGCCAACGCCAGCGAAACATCCAAACGAACGAGGTGATCTAACCGCGATCTCGCCATCCAAGGCCAACACATAGGCCGATAGCAAAGGCCCATAATTGCTGAGAGAACGAAAATGGCCGACGCCATGGTTGGGGAACCCGGGTGGGTAGGCGCCGGCCACAAGCGGAACAGGCCCGCCGCGCCACACACATGGCTGATTTGTCATCACGTGGTTATGGTGTGATCGCGTAGGGCTAGACCAGCGGAACCTAGTAAACGCCGCTTAGTAAGCGATCCTCGACGCGATCGTTCATCGCCACGACATGCGGCGTGCACAAGACGTTGGGTAGCGAAAACAGCGGATCGTCGGTCTTCGGCGGCTGCTGGTCGAACACGTCGAGAGCCGCACCCGCGATTTGGCCATTGGCCAGCGCTGCTCGCAGGGCCGTGTAGTCGATCAGCGATCCGCGCCCGGTGTTGACGACGATGGCTGACGGTTTCATCTTCGAGAACGCGGCGGCGTTCAGGATGTGATGGTTATCGGGGCTCGGCGTTGCGTGCAGCGTCAGGAAGTCGGATTGCTCCACCAGGGTGGAGAAGTCGACGAGTTCGACGGAGGCGCTTCCTTCAGGAAGGGATCGTAGGCAAGGATGCGGGTCTCCCAGCCGAAAGCCGTTGCGCCACGCCACGGCCGCTGCGGCCGAGGCCGAGGATGCCGACGGTGGCGCCGCGCCATGGGTCAGGCCGCGCCACCCGCCACGCCGCATGAATTCGGGCGTCCACGTGCCAAGTTGTTTGGCAACAGCCAGCATCAGGGCGACCGCGTGCTCGCTGACCGTGAAGATCCGAAAATCGTTCGGCGTACTCGAAACCAGAATGCCGTGCTCGGTGGCAGCGTCGAGGTCGATGCCGTCGATACCAATGCCGTATTTTTAGACGTACCGCAGTTCCGGAAGCGCCTGCATCACGCGCCTGGTGATGCGGGTGCCGCTTGCCCCCATCAAGGCGACACAGCCATGTGCCGGGCAATCAGCTCATCCTCGGTAAAGCGCTTGAACGGCATTTCCCAGAGCGCATTGCCGAAAATGACGTTGACCCCACGCTCGCGCAGCCAGTCCAGCGAGGCGCCGGTTGGGTCGTAGCGTTCAAATGCGAGAACGCTGGGCAAGCCTTGAGCGCTCATGATGGTGGCGACCTCCTCAAATACCTTCGAATTGCTTCCGCTGTACGGCTGCCTTGCATCCGCTTCGGAAGGCTTTTCGGGCGCTTGTCCGCTTGAATCAACTGGCATCACACTTCGATGTCCGATCTTTCATTCTGTGGGTGACGGCAGCAGATCAACGAGCGGCACAAAATCCTCCAGCGAGTCATCAAGTGGCGGGGGTTCTTCCTCAGCCTCCTGCTTTGGCTCCACCATCAGGAGACCGACGACGACCAGAGCCAGAGAGGCCCAGGTCAGCGCTGGTATCGACTCTCCGAGCAACAGCATGCTCCAGCCTATGCCGGCGGCTGTCCCCGCATAGGCGTTCTGGCTGGCGAAGACCGCACCGGTGCTGGAGACTAGCAAAATGAAGAGCAGCATCGCCAAATTGCTGGCGGCAGCCATCAGCAAGACGATGACGCCAAGCCGACCAGCCAATAGACCAAATGGCACGAAGTCCTGATAAAAAGCGGCAAGTGGGATCAGCATCAAAACCGAAACAACTAGGGTCATGCCGAACAGGGCGACGTTATCGATTTTGGCGGGCTTGGACTCTGAGAGATAGATATCCTCGACTGCGTAAGTGACGGGGATTACAAGAGCGATGACAAACCACACCCAACTGGTGGCTATTTCTCCGGGCTCTCCGTACAGGAGGATGATGGAGATGCCGACGAGACCCAATCCAAGCCCTAAAAAGCGCTTCAAATTCGGAGCTTCGGTCCGCATCAGAGCGGCGAACAAGAAGACAGCAAATCCCTCGAGCACGATGACAATGGAGACGATGGAAGCTGGGAGCTTGCTTGCCACCCAGTACACCAGAACCTGGTTGATCACCGAGCTAATGAACGCAAAACGAAGGATGAACGTCCGATCGGCTCGCGTGAGATCCTTGATTCTTGGCATTGTCCGTCGCTTCAAACTAATCCCGATGCAGAACACGGCTCCGATAATGTCGATGAGGATTGCCAATCCGACCGGATGAGCCTCAACAAGCGAAGCCATCTTGGAAAGTGGAACGACGACGCCCCATAACCCGCCACATGCCAGCAGCAGTAGAGCGCCACGAAACGTGCGAATATTTTGCCGCATCTTTCGCTCTCGCTCGTAAACCTTCTGGGCCATTGTCGCGAACACTGTGGCAAGCTTGCCGAGACCATCTGTACGGCTTGCTACGTCGCGGATGCCAAGCTTCGAAGGATTGAACCGCCCGGTCTCCAATGTGGCGGCCGCCCTGGTCAGCTTGGCCACCTGCCGCAGATATTCCGTCTCAACGTCGCGGAGTCTTTTTTTCTCGATGCAGGTCTCAACACGAGCCTTGAGTAGAGCTAGTTCAAAGTCCTTTGGCAGAAAGTCTTCCGCGCCAAGCTCGATGGCGCTAATCACGCTGCCCATTTCTTCATCGAGGGCCGAAATGACGATCACCGGCAGATCGCGAGTGGCCCGCGAAGACTTGAGCGCCTTGAGCACTTCGAAGCCATCCATTTCGGGCATGACGATATCAAGGAGTACGAGGTCGAATGGATTCTGAGCAACCTGTTCAAGCGCCAGCTTGCCGCTTGCGACAGCGGTTGTTTCATGGCCGAGCGACTGGATGGCTTTGCTGAGTTTCAGGCGCACAGTGCCTGAGTCATCGACTATGAGGACGCGCGCACCTTCTGGTGCGCGAGCATCAGGTGATTGTGTCTCCGATTCTATGCTCATTCGGTTGTCCCCCTCGTTTCAAATCGGCAAGGCGAGAGCTTAGATCTCGGCTGGCCGTGTCACACGCGCCCGCGATGAGTTCCACTTCCGTCGCGGCCGCGCCGGGCATACTGTCGCGGCAGGATTGTTCCATTGCCGCGCAAAGCGCGGAAAGTTGGTTGGCGCCGAAGTCCCGCGCGCTTGATTTCAGCGTATGGGCAGCGCGGCCAAGACCTGAACGGTCGCCGGACTCCGCAGCCCGGCGCATCTGCTCGACTAGCAACGGGGATTCCTCCAGAAAACTCTCAATGAGTTCTGCAAGAGAGTCTTGATCCCCACCTATGAGATCAAGGAGCTTGTCTAGAGCGTCCTGCGCAACATCCATGACCGGACCTTTGTTGTCAGTTGTGTTGGTGGGCGCGTGTAAGAGAGGCGACCAACTCCTCCACGCGCAACGGCTTGCTTAGGTAATCATCCATCCCAGCTTCCAGGTAGCGCTCGCGGTCGCCGGCCATTGCATTGGCGGTAAGTGCCACGATGAAAGGCTGCAGCGAGTCCCCGGCGCCTGATGCGCGGATCAACCTTGTGGCTTCGAGCCCGTCCATGTCCGGCATCTCGATATCCATCAGGATGACATCGTGTTGTCCCTTGGCAAATGACGAAATCGCCGTCTCTCCATCCACCGCCAAGTCTACCTTGTAGCCAAGCCGTTCAAGCACCTTGGACCCAATCTTCCGATTGGTGATGTTGTCATCAACCAGCAGGATCCGAAGCGGCAATTTCGCCGCCATTTCGCTGTCGAGGGATGGTCCCTTGGGTTGATCAGGCTTGGCTGAACGCGTTGGAGCCACGGCAAAGACGGACATGAAAGCATTGAGGAGCGGCGAGGGCTTGATCGGCTTAGGAAGCATCGCCGCAAATTTGATGCTCTCGATATCTGCCTTGTTTCGCTCATCAAGAGGCACCAAGGAACTCAGCAATATCAGTGGAAGGTCACCTCTTTCACCAAGCCCACGCAATCGTTTGGCCAGTTTTATCCCGTCCATCTCTGGCATGTTCATGTCGAGCACGATGGCGTCATAATTTTCGCCGCTCGAAATCCTGCGCAATGCGTCCAGAGGCGACTCGGTCGTGTGTGGAATCATGGACCAAGATTGGGCTTGCAGAGACAGGATGCGCCGGTTGGTTGCGTTGTCGTCAACGATCAGCAGCCGCTTGCCTGCGAGTTCAACTTTTGCCAGCGACATTTGCGCCTGCCTGGGAGCGGGCGCAACGGCAGCGCGGATCGTGAAGAAGAATGTCGTACCCGACCCTTCAACACTTTCGACCCATACCTCCCCGCCCATCAGTTCTGCCAGGCGTTTGCTAATCGCCAACCCTAGCCCGGTGCCCCCGTAGCGCCGCGTCGTCGAGGCATCGACCTGGCTGAAAGACTTGAACAAGCGATCCAATCTGTCTTCGGGTATACCAATGCCGGTATCGCGTACTGCAAACTGCAGGGTGGAGAAGCCCTCTTCGCTTCCGCCATGGGGTGTCCCCGCGCCCTCAACTGCGGGCGGAACTTTCATCACCGACAGGACAATTTCACCCCGCTCGGTAAATTTCACAGCGTTGTTGAGGAAATTAAGCAAAATTTGTCGCAGTCTGGTGCTGTCTGCCACAATCCCGCCAGGAGTACCGGGCTCCACCAGGTATGCCAGGTCGAGTCCCTTCTCCGCGGTCTTGGAGGCCACCAGATCAATTGCGCTCTCAAGGCATTCCCGGAGTTCGAAGGGACTTGGATCAAGCTCCAGCTTGCCGGCCTCAACCTTGGAGAAATCGAGTATGTCGTTGATAATCGTTAGCAGGGCTTCGCCGCTGTTGCTGATCGTCTCGCTAATCTCGCGTTGTTCAGTGTCAAGCTTTGTACCAAGCAACAAGTTGCTCATTCCGATCACGCCATTCATTGGTGTGCGGATTTCGTGGCTCATCGTCGCCAGAAAAGAACTCTTCGCCTCATTTGCCGCCTCGGCCGCCTCTTTTGCCTGCTGCAGCGCCAGGGAAAGCTGTTTGAGCTCGGTAAATAGCTGCGCGTTATGGAGGGCCGCACCGGCATTGGCGGCAATGGTGGAAAGCAAGCGAAGCGAGTCATCGGTAAATATGCCCTCCCGCGTAGTGCTCTGAACACTGATAACTCCAAGCGTTCCTTGCGCGGTCTTGATCGGAACGCCGAGATAGGACAATGCATCCTTGCCGACGGGGGTAGCCCCGATCTGAGCTCCACGTTCCGCTACATCCTGATTGATCAGCAGCGGCTCGCCAGTCTCTATGATCTTGCTTGTCAGCCCCTCGCCAAGGGTTAGTGTGTTGAAGGCCTCGCCAAACTGATAGGGGAAATGGATTAGGTTGGTTTCCGGATCAAGCAGTGCGACGTAGACAATATCGGCATCAAAGATCTCCTGCATCTGGTTACCGATCAACTGGATCGTGCTGTCAAGTTCCGATTCCGCTATGAGCGCCTGACTAACCGTTCCAATGGCGGCAAGTTCGGCAGCGCGGGCTTCAGTCACCTTGAGCAGACGCTGAGTTTCATTGAATAGACGGGCGTTGGCGATGGCGACCCCCATGCTGGAGGCCACCGTCTGCAGCAGGCGCACGTCGTTTTCGTCGAACGCATGCTTCTGATAGCTCTGCACACTGAGAACACCCAGTGTTCCCTCACCAGACTTGATCGGCACGCCTATGTAAGAGGCAGTCCTATCCTCTTCGTGTGGAAAGTAGGCGCCAAGCTCTTTTCCTTCCTCAAGAGTGCCAAAAACAAAGGGCTCACCTGTTGTGATGATTTTCGAAGCTACTCCCATGCCCATTGGGAATGGATCGATAGCTCTATAGGTCCTAAAGTATGCATAAGGGACATGGATCAAGCCGGTTTCGCTATCGTGTAACAAAATTTCACTGACTTCGATGCCGAAAGCCTCCCGCACCTTGTCGCCTACCAAGCGAATAACAGTGTCCAGGTTAAGCGACTTCGTCATCGCTTCGCCAACGCTGTTGAGAATCGCCAGTTCTTTTGCGCGGTCCTCTGTCACTTTCAGCAGGCGCTGCGTCTCATCGAATAGATGTGCGTTGGAGATGGCTACGCCCATGCCGGATGACAGCCCCTGCAACAGACGCACATGATCTTCATTGAAGACATTCTTCTCGTAGCTCTGAACGCTGACGACACCCAAAATCCTGTCACCAGCGATGATCGGCACGCCCAAGTAGGATTCGGTCCTGTCATCTTCCGTAGGTATAAGTGCGCCCAGAGCAACGTGTTGCTCAGTCGAGCCCAAAACCAATGGCTTGCCTGACAGTATGACCTTGGACGTCAGACCTTCGCCCATCGCAAATGGCTCGGGGTCCTGATAGTCCCTGTAAAACGCATAGGGTACGGTGATCAGATCAGACTTCTCGTCACGCAGCAGGATTTCGGTGACGTCTGTTCCAAATATCTCGCGCACCTTGTCACCGACGATGCGCGTGACGGTCTTGACATTCAACGTCTTGGCCATTGCTTCGCCGACACTGTTGAGGATCGCGAGTTCTTTTGCGCGGTCCTCGGACACTTTCAACAGCCGCTGGGTTTCGTCGAAAAGGCGGGCATTCGAGATGGCAACTCCCATGCTCGACGAGAGAGCTTGCAAGAGACGCACATGATCTTCGCTAAAGGCGTTCTTTTGGTAACTCTGCACGCTGACAACTCCTAGAGTTCTGCCTCCCGCGATGATCGGCACGCCTAGGTACGATTCTGATCGCTCCGCTTCGGTAAGTGCGATCACATCAAACTTGAGGGACTGCTCAAACGTATCAATAACCAGCGGTGTTCCAGAGAGAATGACCTTTGAGGTAAGTCCTGCGCCCAAAGTGAACGGCTCCACGTCCTGGTACTCACGATAGAATGAATACGGGACGGTGATGAGATCAGATACCTCATCGTGCAGCAGTATTTCCGTGATGTCCTCCCCGAATATCTCCCGAACCTTGTCACCGACGATGCGTGTGACAGTCTTGACGTTCAACGTCTTGGCCATTGCTTCGCCGACGCTGTTGAGGATCGCGAGTTCCTTTGCGCGGTCCTCGGTGAGGTCGAGCAGACGCTTGTTGTCGGCAGAAAGTTGACTGAGTTGAGTTGCCCCAGATGCTTTGGCGACTTCCAGCTCGGCAATGTACCGGTCCGCTGATTCGAGTCGACCAGCAAGGTCGATTTCGACTGAGCTCTGCATGTCGGCTGTCTCCCCCAAAAATCCGCCAAGAGTGCGAGCGGCATCCTTCCCCAACTGCTCATCATACATTAGCAAGCACTGTTACATGCCGCGCAGTTGATTGTCAGTACCCGGCCAGCGTCTTTGCGCAGCCATTAGCCTCTGATGTCCGCTTCTGCCACAAATCACCCAGTCCCGGTCATGAGAAATGTCCGCTTTCGCGAGCGGCCATGGGTGCCCGCTGAACCAGATGAGGCGCGAGGCGGTCATGCCCGATGTCACCTGCGAAAGTCTGCTTCGGGTCACGTCACGACGATGTTCGCACCGAATTAAAGTTCCGCTATTGAGGATCCGAAGCCCGAAGCTGTCAGTCCGCTTGCGGCCCAAAAACCGACATCTTGACTGAATGTCAGCAATTGGGCCGGAAGCGGAAGGTCGGCTTTTGGCCGCCGAAGAATGATAGCAGACGAAAGGGTCGGCAGACGAACGTCTGAAACCCACCATCAGCTGATTGATGAACGCCACCTGGGCATAGCTGAGATTAGATCACGCGACATGGAAAGCTCGATGACGGCCGCGTGGCAAATTTTACTCGGTCCTGGCGTTACATGGTCTTTGCCTCCGCGCCCAATGCATCGAACGCGCCCGGCACGACCGCATACTGTCCGGATCAGCCCCTACCTGTCTGCCAGACATGCGGCTGAAATGGCGTCTCCAGCGGCGGTTGGGTGATGTTGGACGTGTACTTGGTGATCGTAGACGCCGAAAGAACGGCGACCACCTCCAGCAACCGGCTCTCATCAAAGTCCGCATCGAGGAATTCGCGCTTTTCCACCTCGCTGAGCCCACCGCGCCTCTCGATAAGCGTACGCGTGAGTTTCGCCAGAGCCGCATGCCTGGCGTCCACAGGTAAAGCGCCCTCTCTGATGCTGGTGACAGATTCAGCGCCGACCCCCTCGGCAATCGCCAGATAGGAGTGAAAGGCCACAGCCCACTCTGCCTTGTTGGTGACTGCATTTGTCAAAAGCAGGATCTGGATCTCCGCCTCGCTGAAGCTCCCGCCATGTACCCGCGCGAAGAGATCGGTCAAGCTGCCGATAAGCACAGGCGAGGTTGCCATCGTGCCGGCAATATTTGGAATGAAGCCGAAGGCTGAATTCAGTGCCTCAAGTGCCGGCCTGGAAGCTCCGGGCGCCGTTTCGATGGAGTGAATGGGAAAGTTCGTCATGTGTCTGTCCTTGATGGCAATTGGGCGCAGTTTGGCGCCGCAAATGGGGTAGAGACCTGAATTCTCAGGTGACGGTGATCGCTCAATGGGCCTGCGCGGCCTCCTCGATCACTTCAGCAACATTTGCCGGATGAGAAAGCATGACAACATGCGATGCACCCTGCACGACCACGACTTCGCGCGCGTGCGCACGCTTCGCCATGAAGTCGTGCAGAGCCAGAGGGATGCTTTTGTCGGCCGCGCCGTAGACGAAGTACGACGGAAGGGTTTTCCAGGCGGCCGCGCCTGAAGCTTCCTTCAGCGCGGTCTCGGTCTCTGCGTGATAGCCATCAGTGCCACCTGCTCCATAGGCAGGTCGGCGGCAAAGGGTCCGGCAAATTTTGCCGGATCGACGCTCAACTGAAGGCTGCCATCTGGCAGCGCAATTGGCTTGGCCAGAGCCGCCAAGCTCGCTACCCGGAAACTTGCTGATCAAAGCGAAGGTGCTCTCGCCCTTGTCAGGCGCGAATGCGGCGACATAGACCAGCGCCCTGACATTCTTGCTGTTAAGCGCGGCGTTTGTAATGACGGACCCGCCATAGGAATGGGCAACCAGCACCACAGGCCCGTCGATGCTCTCCACCACGCTGGCAACGGCTGCGGCATCGCCAGAGACGCTTCGAAGCGGGTCCGCTACTGCCACGACCGTGTAGCCATCGCGAGAGAGAATCGGGATCACTGAATTCCAAGACGAACTGTCTGCCATCGCACCGTGAACCAGAACAATGGTGGGCTTGCTGGACGCGGCTTCGGTCGCCCCAGGGGCGAGCAAAAACGCAGCCACTGCCGTCACCGCCAGCGGCCAGCCGAACAGGACACGTTTGATTTCACACTTCATAGATCTCTCCTTGGAAGGCTCGGCTATCTGTCGTTGTATCGATGTAAACGATGATGACTGAGAGATAATGCTTGTATTTGGCATGATATTCATGCCAATTTTGCATGAATGGACGTTGACGACCTCAAGACATTCTGCCGCGTCGCTCAACTTGGCAGCATTGCGGCTGCGGCGCGGGCCGAAGCCAGCGAGGCATCGACATTGTCTCGCAGGATAGCTGGACTGGAAGCACAGCTTGGCACACGACTGTTCCAGCGAACGACCCGGAAACTGTCGTTGACGGAGGCCGGAGCGATTTTCCTGTCTCGCATCCTGCCTATTGTGGACGAGGTTACGGCGGCCCGCGAAGCAGCGCTTGCCACCGTCGAACAGCCAAGCGGCATGTTGCGCGTTACGGCCTCAAACGCCTACGGCGAAGCGGTCGTCGCGCCACTGCTGGCCGGATTCTGCGCGCAGTACCCGCGCATTGAAATTGATCTGCTGCTCTCGGACGCTTTGGTGGACCTCGTTGCCCAGCAGGTCGACGTCGCCTTGCGTCTCGGGCCGCGTCCGACCGGCGACCTCATCGTCTCCAAGTTAAAGACAATCGAGCGTCGTTTGGTGGCGTCGAAAGAATATCTGTCTTCAGTGCCTCCAGTCGATCGGCCAGAAGACATTGGTGCGCATGTCTGTTTGCCGACCACGAATTCACCTCAAACACCGCTGTGGCTGTTCAGGCGGGATCTCGAAAATATCGAATTGACCGTGCCGGCGAAGATCAGGACCAGCAACACACTGGCGCTTCGCCAGTTGGTACGCGACGGCGTCGGGATCTCGCTGCTGCCGGAGTGGTCGGTGGATGAGGACATCAAGAGCGGAAGGCTTGTCCAACTCCTCCCTGGTTGGAAGATCAGCGTCGGGGCGCAGGAGAGTGCCGTGTGGGTCGCTTATCCTTCCCGCGCCTACCTGCCGCTGAAGACGCGGAAATTTATTGATTTCTTTAAAAAGCAGATATTGTCGGAGGGTTCGAACTCTTGATCCTCTCGGCTAACGCCAGATGGACAATGTCTGTGCGCCGCTGGTGGCGCCTGTGGCATGGCCTCCAGTCATCTTTTTTCGCTGTCCGGGAATAATACGCCGCCCGCCCTGGTCTTCCATGCATACGCTGCTGATTGACCTTGAAGGAACGCCCCCCCTGCAATCCCACATACTGACGACTATGACGGCAACGGTCGACGCGTTCCCAAGACCTCTTGAAGGCGACGCGTTGGGCGCCTGCGGCTGGCTGGCTCCCAGCCTGTCTACCTTAAAACGTCCTGCCCCGGTCGGGATCGAGAAAGCTAAGACGCCACGGATCGGTGCCGGCCGTGGATTCGGCAATGCTTGTGCTCAAGAGCGCGTCCGGGTGGATGCATCGTTGCGGTCCTGTGTGTGATTGACATCGATGAGACAGTTGCCTTCAAATTCACCGCAGCTGGCGACCCGGCATGTTTCCTCTGGGTTCGATCGCAAGGCAGAACCATTCTCGCCAAATGAGCGTACGAGCTCGAGGCGAGGCGCATGTGACGGTGTACCGATGCTGAGCAGCAATGCGCGGGCCGACCGCTTCGGCGAAGTGGTAATGCCCCATCTCGCCGACGCGCTTTCGCTGGCCCGCTGGCTGACCGGCAATNGCCGACCGCTTCGGCGAAGTGGTAATGCCCCATCTCGCCGACGCGCTTTCGCTGGCCCGCTGGCTGACCGGCAATGCCACCGACGCCGAGGATGTCGTGCAGGACGCCTGCATGAAGGCACACGCCAACATCGCAAGCTATGCCGGCGGCAATGCACGTGCCTGGCTNTGTCGTGCAGGACGCCTGCATGAAGGCACACGCCAACATCGCAAGCTATGCCGGCGGCAATGCACGTGCCTGGCTTCTCACCATCGTTCGCAACTCGTGCTACACATGGCTGGCGCGCAATCGCCCGCGCAGCATCGTCTCGGTGGGCGACCTCGGTGATCTCGACGAGGTGAGCNTACACATGGCTGGCGCGCAATCGCCCGCGCAGCATCGTCTCGGTGGGCGACCTCGGTGATCTCGACGAGGTGAGCGCCGCTCACGCAGTCGATCTGACTGAGAGCGAAAGCCCGGAGGCGAGCCTGATCGCCAAGGCAGAGGTGGCGGCCATGGAAGCGGCGATCGCCGCTCTGCCGCAACCCTTTCGAGAAACGCTCGTGCTGCGCGACGTGAATGGCCTCGCCTACCGCGATATCGCAGCCATACTGGGCGTGCCGATGGGCACGGTGATGTCGCGGCTGGCGCGGGCGCGTGGCCTGCTGATCTCTGACCTTGGGAGGNCTGGGCGTGCCGATGGGCACGGTGATGTCGCGGCTGGCGCGGGCGCGTGGCCTGCTGATCTCTGACCTTGGGAGGGCGCAATGAGTGCGCACAACGATGGATTGCCCGAGGACGCCGCAGGCATGAACCTGATGCTGCACGCGCTGATAGATGGCGAGCTTGACGCCGCCGCGGCCATGGCTGTCGAGCGGCGCATCGCCGCCGATCCCAAGCTGGCGGCCGAACATGCCCGCATCATGGTCTTGCAAGGGGCTGTGGCCGGGCTTCCGAAGCCCCGAGTGAGCGACGAGTTCAGCGCGCGCATTGCAGCCATGGCCGCGTCCAGCCGCGTCGAGGTGCTGCGGCCCAGAGCGCCGATACGGGCGAAGTCCGCTCGAACGTGGTGGTCGGCGCGCAACTTCGGATCATTCGACTGGCGCACCATGGCGGCCTCGATCATGATCAGCGCTGTTCTGGCCAGCGGCGCGACGCAATGGGCGATGCAGCCTAGCGTAGCCGANCGGCGCATCGCCGCCGATCCCAAGCTGGCGGCCGAACATGCCCGCATCATGGTCTTGCAAGGGGCTGTGGCCAGGCTGACGAAGCCCCAGGTGAGCGACGAGTTCAGCGCGCGCATTGCAGCCATGGCAGCATCCGGCAGCGTCGAGGTGCTGCGGCCCAGAGCGCCGATACGGGCGAAGTCCGCTCGAACGTGGTGGTCGGCGCGCAACTTCGGATCATTCGACTGGCGCGCCATGGCGGCCTCGATCATGATCAGCGCTGTTCTGGCCAGCGGCGCGACGCAATGGGCGATGCAGCCTAGCGTAGCCGACAGCTTTGCCGCAGGGGTAGCCAGCGGCCACCAACGCAGTCTGCTGGCGACCAGCCCTGTCGATGTCGTCTCGTCGGACCGGCACACGGTAAAGCCATGGCTCGATGCAAGGCTCGGCCTTTCGCCGCCGGCGCCGGACATGGCCAAGGACGGATTTGCACTCATCGGTGGCAGAGTCGAGGTCATCGGCGGCCGGGCGGTGCCAGCGCTGGTCTATCGCCACCGCGAACATCTGATCACCCTTGTGGCCGAGCCGCAAAATGCCGGGGTGGTTTCCGACCCGGTCGATCTCTCGGAGGGCGGTTTTTCGCTTGTGCATTGGAGCGATGGCGCCTTCTCATACTGGGCGATTTCCGACATGGAGCGGCCGGAGATCGACGACTTCGTGGCGCGCTTCCGCGCCGCCATCGTGACGGGCTGATAACCGTCTGTCGAAGCCTCTTCAGCCGATATCAAGTGCGATGTCACTGTTGGCTCAGCTCCTTACACGGGCTGAGACCACGGCAGCAGCATGGCGCCGACGTCGAACGCGTCCTCGTGCAGCGTCGGCTCCAGTTCGGGGCGGACGCCGGCCCCTGTTTTCGGGAAATCTCAAAAGAATTTCGCGCCGCCCGGGAATAAAGGGATGTCCTGATGGGTCTTGTTGTTAGCGGGGCCAATTTCCCGGCACGCACCCAAGAAACGAAAAAAGGATCTACCGAAATGACCAAGCTCGCTCTCAGCGTGGCTGCCATNAGTTCGGGGCGGACGCCGGCCCCTGTTTTCGGGAAATCTCAAAAGAATTTCGCGCCGCCCGGGAATAAAGGGACGTCCTGATGGGTCTTCTTGTTAGCGGGGCCAGTTTCCCGGCACGCACCCAAGAAACGAAAAAAGGATCTACCGAAATGACCAAGCTCGCTCTCAGCGTGGCTGCCATGCTGCTTGCCTCAACCGCTGCCTTTGCCGGCAGCGACCATGGCGGCAACAACTCCAATCAGCCGGTCGCTACCGTTGACACCAATGCCACTGCTTCCATTTCCCCCTCCCCGCGCCAAGCCGGCGTCGACACCATGGTGACGACCGGGCCGCGCCAGGGGTCGGTTCAGGACATCATCACCAGGCACAACAACGACGGCATCTGGGGCCGCTGAAGACACCCTTCCGAACATCTTCTCTTACCACTCACGATGGAGAGCCAAACCTTTGGCTCTCCATCATCACCCCATAAGGCTGCAGGAGATCACCTATGTTCACGATGACACGTCGCACGTTGCTTGGAACCACGCTCGCCGCGACCGCCTTCGGTCTGGCCGGCAAGCTGGAATTCACNGGGCCGCTGAAGGCACCCTTCCGAACATCTTCTCTTACCACTCACGATGGAGAGCCAAACCTTTGGCTCTCCATCATCACCCCATAAGGCTGCAGGAGATCACCTATGTTCATGATGACACGTCGCACGTTGCTTGGAACCACGCTCGCCGCGACCGCCTTCGGTCTGGCCGGCAAGCTGGAATTCACCCGTCCCGCCTTCGCCGAAACGTCGGTCGAGCCGACCGTCGGCTTCTACAAATACAAGGTCGGTGATATCGAGGTCACCGCCATCTATGACGGCATCTGGCGCAAGCCGCACGACCCGGCCTTCATCAAGGATGTTTCCGTCGAGGACACCAAGGCAGCGCTTGCCAAGGCCGGCCTGACGACAGACTTCATGCCCATCCCGCTCACCGTCGTCGTCCTCAAGATGAACGGCAGGCTGATCATGATGGATGCCGGATCGGGCGTCGGCCAATGGCAGACCAATNCGTCGAGGACACCAAGGCAGCGCTTGCCAAGGCCGGCCTGACGACAGACTTCATGCCCATCCCGCTCACCGTCATCGTCCTCAAGATGAACGGCAGGCTGATCATGATGGATGCCGGATCGGGCGTCGGCCAATGGCAGACCAATGCCACCCATCTGCCGGCCAACATGGCCGCCGCCGGCATCGACTATAAGACGATCGACACCATCATGATCTCGCATTTCCACCCCGACCATGTCTGGGGCCTGATGGAAAAGGGGACCGATGCACCGGTGTTCCCCAATGCCGAGCTGATCGTCAACGCCACGGAATACAATTGGTGGACCGACCCCAGCCGGCTGGCCAAGCTGCCGGAAGGCCGCAAGCCGGCGGGCAAGCGCGTCGCCGAAAATTTTCCGAAATGGAAGAACTGGAAGCTGGTCAATGACGGCGCCGAAGTCGCACCCGGCATCCAGANGGAATACAATTGGTGGACCGACCCCAGCCGGCTGGCCAAGCTGCCGGAAGGCCGCAAGCCGGCGGGCAAGCGCATCGCCGAAAATTTTCCGAAATGGAAGAACTGGAAGCTGGTCAATGACGGCGCCGAAGTCGCACCCGGCATCCAGATCATCGCTGCGCCCGGCCACACGCCGGGACATTCGGTCTACCTCGCCAACTCCGGCAAGGAACAGCTGATGATCTCGGCCGACACCATGTATGTGCCCGCCCTTCTGGCGCCGCATCCGGAGTGGCAGGGCAGTTACGACCAGGACGGGCCGATGGCGATCACCACGCGGCACAAGCTGATCGATCGCGTGATCGCCGACAACATCCGGATCTCGGGTTCGCATTTCCCGTTCCCCGGCACCGGCGTCTTCGTGAAAGACGGCAATGCCTATGGTTTCACCCCAGTTCAGATTTGAGCGCGAGCTCCNCCCGCCACAAGATCATCGACCGGGTGATCGCCGACCACATCCGCATTTCGGGTTCGCATTACCCGTTCCCCGGCACCGGCGTCTTCGTGAAAGACGGCAATGCCTATGGTTTCACCCCAGTTCAGATTTGAGCGCGAGCTCCCAACCCAAGCGAGAAAGATGATGAAGCAATCCTATCTGGGCAAGCACGCCCTGTTTGGCCTGCTCGGCGCCATTGCCGTGCTGACCGTCGTTCCCGTGGCCACTATCATGCCGGCCTATGCGGTCGACGACCTCGAAGGCACCGATGCACCCGACCTCACCGCCGTCCAGGCCAAGATCGCCGTCAAGGACTACAAGGGCGCGCTGG
>NZ_AYWH01000022.1:0-24531 GCF_000502555.1 Mesorhizobium sp. LNJC394B00 | reverse complement strand
TTCGGTGAACCTTCCCGGCGTGGAATTGAACGTCGGGACAGCTCTGCCGGAAACTGTGGAGATCCACGAGGTCCCGAACGTCAAATACCGTTACGTGGTGGTCGACAACCGCACGGTCCTGGTCGATCCGGGCACCCGCAAGATCGTGAAAGTTTACGACTGAGATTTCGAACGAACCCACGCTCGCCACCCTTGGGTGGCGAGTGTGTGCATTCAAACGATACTCAGCCGGACAACTGAATATGACGAACCCTGAACTCGAGACGACGCAAGCCCTCGTCGCCCGCTTGGCTGATCTCCAGGCAAGAATGCAGGCAGCACGGCTTGTTGGAGCCGATGTAACAACCTTCCGAAAGGTTGCAGCCATGATCGATGACGGCCGCGGCGACGAGCTGATCGCAGCATCGTTCCTAGTCGGCAACACGGTTAAGTGACTGAGCCGCATTCGCTGCAGCGGGCGACTGAGGCGCAAGATGTGATCGTTGACCCTGCCCAGCCGTAGAAACGGCCGGCGCGGTGGCGGCGGGGGAATTGAAGCCCCGTAAGATACATGCACATTAGCAACCACGCAATGCACCCCGACATCAGCGTTGAGACGCTTCTATTGGCATCCGCTCATCTTGACGCGAGAGCTGGCAGGTCCGTCAACCGGCTACCCGCAGAAGCAGTGCGACACCGATCCCATAAGGGATCAGCAGTGCCGCCAGGGCGACCCACATGCCCGGATCGGCGAATACCTGCATCTGGCTGCGAAGCTGCTCCATTGCACCCAACGGCGAAAGGCCCGCTGTGTTCCAAAACTGAAAAGGCCGGCGCACTCAAGCTGGCGATGGGCATTAGGTTCCATTGCTAGATCACGAGCAAGCGCACTTACCTGCAGCGGAACCTGACAGCCATACGACCGTTATTCGAAAGGACAACGAAAGGAGATCGCCATCATGGATTGGAATCGCGTCGAAGGAAATTGGAAGCAATTCAAAGGTAAGGTCAGGGAGCAGTGGGGCAAGCTCACTGATGATGATCTCGACCGCATAGCCGGCAACCGCGATCAGCTCGAAGGTACGATCCAGGAACGCTACGGCATTGAGAAGGATCGCGTGCGGAGAGACGTCGACGACTGGTATGGTCGGCAGGACCTCGTAGGCTAGCACAGTTGGACTAGTCAAATAAAAGGGCGCGTAACGAACCGCGCCCTTTTCGCGTTTTTCGCATCCGTGTACCGTTCGGCTCGGCCTTGAACAAGCGATTTTTGGGAACGTGTCGGCTTCCAGCCGCGTTGATCTCCACAATGGAGGTCGTAGCAATGTCCATCCACAAAGAAGACTATCGAACGAACAAGGCTGACTACCTGATAGCGAAAAGGCCAGATCTGGTTGAGAAGACCAAGCCGAAAAAGAAGACGTTGCGGCGTGACGATCAGCGTTCCGCAAAGTTATTGGAAAACCCTGCCGCGTTATCCGAGAGGCCGGCCTCACGCCGTTAGAGAAATCGCAGAAGGTCAAGAGGAACATTTTAGCGATACTGAATGTTCGACTGGTATGGACAGCCGAACCGTACCCTCCGCAGATCAATCTAAAGCAGCACGAGCCCTACTGAACTGGTCGCGTGTGCGACTTGCCGCAAAGGCCAATCTTAGCGAAATGGTGATCAGCGATCTTGAGAACGAATTCAGGAAACCGCGTCCCCACAACCTCGCCGCCATCCGCAAAGCGTTTGAGGATGCCGGAATCGTCTTCACCGTCGAAGGCACTCCATCGCTAGCCCGCTCAGAAGGTGATAGCGGCCTAGCCGCTGATAATAGACAGTGGCGCCGCCGGGAGAAAAAAGCATAAGGGGAAAAGCCCGGGTACACTCCGCAACCCGATCTCTAAAGCGGCCGCTGACAAGGGCGGTTGTTCACTGACTTTGTTCCGGCGCTCACCTTTCTAAGGTGCCGCTCGAATATGGCCAGCTTCTCTTCGTAGCCGAGCCGCACTTTGGACCTGCTGCTATCGCATTTGAAACCGGCAATCGTTTTGAGCCAGGATCCTCTTCTCACCATTGGGCACGAACAGGACGGGCATTGGAATTCTATAGCTACGTCGCGCAGTTCATTTGATAGAGGCACTGTGCATGTTCTCCTCAGTGGCACGGCCACTGCAACAAAGTGGAAGGAGAAATGTTTCGCGGCTCGGCCATTTACGCGAAGGAATCAGACCTAAGTCCAAATGTTGACGGGGGCAGGCAAGCTGTTCCTTGCCCCTCGATCCGTCGCCGTGGCCTCTCACCATACTCGGCCGCAGCTCAAACGCTCGTATCACCGGCCAGAACGCGCAGTTCAGCCAGTGGAATGGCACAGGACCGGCAAAGCCGCGCGACCGGTTAAGTTAAATCCGCACGAACTTGTCGAGATTCAGACGGATCCGTTGGCCTTCCGCAAAGGCCAGGGCATAGGATTCAAGCTCGAATGATCGGCTGTCTTCCTTCCCCTTCTCTACCACGCGGACGAACCATTCTCCGCAGGCTTCGACCACCTCAACCACTGTCTGAGTTTCGGTGTTTTGAACTGTGCCGCCCATCGCAATTGCCTCCACCGCCAAACGGGACAATTAATGGATTTATAAGACCTGGGGAATCGATCTTTCAAGGTGGAATCCGCATTAGCGCTGGATGTTGCATCGCGGCGCGGAGGGGTTTTATTAGCTCCCCCTCATCTTGACGCCGGCGCCGGCTGCTCCAAAGTCTTGGGCATNATCGCGGCGCGGAGGGGTTTTATTAGCTCCCCCTCATCTTGACGCCGGCGCCGGCTGCTCCAAAGTCTTGGGCATGGCTCGGGGAAGTATCAAAGTTGGCGACGAGGTCGCAGTCACGGCGATTGTGCGCGGCCGGGTGACGCCCGATCGCATAAGCGTGACGATCCCCTCCTACGACTTCCGGCATTCTGTTGTCGATCCGACTTGGAAGACTGTGATTGGCCAGCATATGGAATTGATCGGCCCTGTCACACGCATCGACGGGGACAAGGTAACCGCCAGCCTCCGGCCATTGGTGACTGTCGAGGCCGAGCACGTGCGCCTTGTCGAAAGACATGTGGCACTTCCACGCGGGCGAAAAAAGTCGCTGGTTGACAAGGCTTAAACTTCGTTGCCGACCCCAGGAACAGCCCACTGAAACTTTCTCCTTCACATCGGCTCTGGTCGCCTCCCGCTAGCTGCCGGCGCGTTGCGATTCGGCGCAGTAGACGGGTTGGCATTTTCCGAACTTTCCGCCATGTCGTCGCGATGACGTTGGCGAAGGCGCTTCAGCAGATCGCGTGAGGCTTGGATCGCCCTGCGCGATTGATCCATGTTCTGGCGAAACGTGGCGCGTTCCTCCATGGACTTCTGCCACTTCAGCAAGGTAGCCGTAGTCGCAGTGGCCGCTTGAGCGATATCTATGGGCGTTGCAACCATCGCATCCTCCTAAAAAGGCAATGGTAAACGCCAAATATTGCCGACGAGCGGAGGCAATTCACAGCTGTCCTACCAGCAATTCACCCCCCAGAACGGCGATGTCGAGCGGGCAGAGGGGGTGATAAAACGATGTCTTCCTGCTGCTGGAACTGGCTCCCCTTTTTGGCCAGTCGCTTGCGCCTCCGTTCCCGGAGGGCTGTCATGCCATAGCCAGTGATGCCGTACAACAACAGGCCAAAAATCAGCCCGAGTGGCACCGCACCGCACAGCATGGGCTTTAAGACCGGTGCCCACAATTGCGAAATTGAAAGGGTCTTCAACATCTCACTCAGATGGGCTGGCCGTTCGTAACTTTGCACGTGGACGTGCAACATGATCTTGCCGGTCTCCCAAGACGCTCCCACTACAAACGGGAGGGTCAGCGGGTTGCCAAAGACAAATGTTCCCAACCCTGCCGCCACCATGTTTCCTGAAATTAGCCAGCACACGATGGCGGCAATGGCGAAATGGGATCCTAGCGGAAAGAAAGACGCGAAAACCCCAGCCGCCACCCCAGCCGCGACGGCGTTTGGAGTGGCGTTCAGACGGAGAATGCGCTTTGAGACATACTGAAACGATCGCGAGAAGGAGCGGCGCGGCCACATGTAAATGCGCAATCGCTCGAAGAGACCATCAGGATTTCGCCGTCTAAAGAGCACTCTCTTGCCCACTTCAAACGCGGTCGGTTGAACGGATGGACCTCGTCTTGAAAAAAACGCAGCCTGTGCTGCTTTGTTCCGAATGGTTCCTTCGGCTACGAACGCCCTATGTGCCGGAACTTTACTGGCGTTTGGCACGTTTTCCCGTCGAACCAATTGCGGTTCCAGGAAAAGGGAAAATATGGAAGATCCAGGTGTGGGTTGGATAGCAGCGATCGTCATCGGCGGTATCGCCGGCTGGCTTGCCGAGATGTTCATGAAAAGCAACATGGGCGTGCTTATGAACATCATCTTGGGAATCGTCGGCGCTATCGTCGCCAATGTCCTTCTAGGGCTGCTGGGCGTTTCGTTGGCCGGCTGGCTCGGCTATCTTGTCGCCGGCTTCATCGGCGCGTGTATTTTGATTGCCGTGGCGCGAATGATTAAACGCTGAGCCTACAATCGAGTTGTGCACATCAGTATCGATAGGGGCGCGTGATCCTTAGGACCACGCGCCTTTCTTCAGAGCGGAAAATCGAGATCAAGCTGGTCGCGTCGCCGGAGCCTGTCCGCTGTACTTGTTGAGGTGCCGGCGTAGCAGTCTGACGTTGCGATTGTTCGCCTTGAAATAGACGTCGAAGATCGAGCCGAGAATTGGGACACTTCCTACGAGCGTATCCAGCAGCACGTTGCCTAGCATGCGAGCGACCAACCCATTTCCGGCACCGACGTTTCGAGCTCGCAAGACGATGTAGGCCGAGACAATGCCCGTCGCCGCATCTCCGAGTACGGGGACCAGACCTACGAGCGCATCCAGTCCAAAACGAATTGATTTGCCTGGAATGCGCCAGCGGGAATCGAGTAGCGCGGCCAATAGATCCAACTCGGCAAGTGCGTTTGCTGTATCACCACCGTGACCGCCCTGCCCGATCATGCCAATTCGCGCGCCAGTACGATTTAGTATCTCTCCCTGATGGATAGCCGTCACCTTAGATATCGCTTTGACCGCCTGAATTCGCTTGCGTCCTGTGCGATGGCACGTCGTCGAGCAAGGTCGTCTCACCGGAGCTTTTCGGCGCCTCAACGGGCAATTCACCAGCAGGCGTCATTTTGCTGACGGCCTCAGGCAAATCTCGCGTGATCCGGCTTATGAGCTCCTCGCGCGAAAGGCCGGTCTGCATCGAGAGGGAAGTCAGGGTGTCTTCGTCTATGGCTGCTTCCACCTCGCTTGGCTGGATCGGCTCGTTCGGCCCGGTGCCTACCCACGAATCGACCTTCGATCCGGCGCCTGCCCCTCTGAACCGGTCGAGAATATCGCCAAGCGCGGTCCCCGAAACGCCTTTTGAAAGCTGATCTAGAATCCCGCCTTGCGGATCATTTGGGTTGCGATCACCCGCTCCACGGATCATGTCGCCGATCTTGTCGCGATTTTGGTATGCCAAGACGCCGAGCATCGCGNGCCAATTTTCCCAGGTTAGCCATTGGTACCTCCACTGTTCAATGGACAAGGGCTCAACATCACAAAAGTTCCGACTGGCGACGATCTAATTGAATAAGGGCTGGCGTATCGACACAGACGTGAGCGGTCGTCCCTAAAGCGGCGTGTTGTCGTTGGCCTGCCGGGCGGCTTCGGCCTCGGCGACGTCGATCGTGCAAAGCTCGTTGCCTGCCTGATCGCGCATCCGTACCAGCCATCCAGTCAAATCGTCGTCGCCGGGTTGCAGGGACGAGCAGGTCGATCGCGCAACGGATCGCTTCGGCGCGAGCAGCCTCAAAACTTGGCATGACGGCAGGCGGAACCTGGCGAGCCTGGTCGCCGTCGCGATATTCGAACGTATAGACATTGCTCTGCCGGCCGCGGACATTGCCGGATTCCGGTGTCCTATTGAAACCGCCAATTCTATCGACAGGCATTTCGAAGGTCGCGGTCTGAACAAGCAGGGCTTTTTCACGGTCGATTGCCCCCAGCGCGCCGTCGGCGACGTCGCCTCGCGCCATTTCGACCGCGATAGATTCACCCCCCCTGGCCCTCAAACACCACTCTAACAAGAGGCAGGCCGGAAGGCGCGGCCGCCTGTCCAATGTTGATTCCGACGATATGCATGGGGATACCTTTGACGCTCAGTTTCGCACTCTCAGTGCTTTCGCTGCTCGTGCTCATCCGCGCGGACGAGATAGTCGCTAGCTGCGGCCAGTACGGCCAAGAACGCAGCGGCATATCTGGCAAACCCGAAGGCCTGCGCGGCGGCCAATTTCGCACCGCGTGCATGCTCGGCGATAAATGCATCCGTCGCATCCTGAACTTCAGCTCCAGCCTTGCCGAATAGGGTGCGCTCCTTGGCTGTGGGCTCAAACGCCTTACCGATTATGTGGCCGAGCAGCAGGCCACCCGCAGATCCAGCGAGCACCTTGGCCCGAAACAGGTTTGTGATCGCCTTGCGCGGATGGGCTTCATAACGAATTGACGCGGCGTCGGAATGCGAGGCGCCGGCGACCTTATCTACAGCTATATCGTCGGCGCCTGCCGGGCCATGCGTGCTTCGCCTGCCGGCGTCAAACACCGCAACTGCACCCAGTGCGACCGCGGCAGCAGTGCCGCCATTATTCTTGACGGCGTCCGACACACCGCCTAGCGCCTTCGCCACCTTCTGCTTCGCGTACCGGGTGGACGCATCGACCAGATTTCGGGGCTGCAGGCGCCGGCTTATCTCGCTGACAGGTTCAAACAAAGCCTGCCGCTCTGTGCGGCTTTGCAGCATGATCTCGCGCATCTCTTCACTGGGTTGAGCCAAAACGCATCCCCTGTTTCAATGCCGCGATGTCAGTGCGCACCTGGTTGACGGTTTCGACAGGTGTGATGGTCCATCCCGCGAGCGCTCGCTTCGCAAGATAGAGAAACAGCACGCCGCCTACCCCCAGAAGCGCTGCGACGATTAGGCAAGCTACCATCGGACCGACACCAAAGTGGATCATAGCGAGGATCAGGAACTGGACCATGGCGAATGCAGCCAAGACAAAGAGCACCAGTGCGGCGATGCCGCACGCGCCTGACGAGACGATCGTAGACGTCTTAACCTTCATCTCGGCTTGGAGAAGACGAAGATCGAGGCGCATCAGCGAAGCGAGATGGCTATACCCTTCGCTGAAAACGCTTCCCAAGGGTCGGAGATTGGAACCATCATCCATCTGGAACGCTCTTCGTGTCAGGACCGATCGGAGCTTCGCATGATCCGGGTCAGCACAACGCCGGCCAGGATGCCTACGCCGAAAAAGGCCGCCGGTTGGCGCTGGGCGAATTTCGTGACCGAGTCGAGCAGTTCACCCACGTTGCGGTCCCTGATATCCGACGAAATCCGTTCGACACCTTCGGCCGCGCTCCGAACCATGCCTGCAACCTGCGGAGATTGCTTCTCGATTCCATCAGCCGCCTCCTTCACGGAATGGGCAATGTTGGCGATCGCGTCGGCGCCGGCGGTCTTGTTCGACTCCACCGCTTCCTTGAAGGCGCCTGCAGCATCCGACGCAACCGAACCGGCATAATTTTTCGCGTCAGTCGTCACCGAAGCGGCAGCGGTTTTGAGATGCCCTGCGGTTTCGGCAGCGCTCGACTTTAGTTTGCCGAGCGCTTCCTTGCTGCTGTCGGCCACCTCGGCATCGTTAGTGTGTAGCCAGTTCAGGTCGCTCGATGATCCAGTGGGGTCGTTGCTGATTGATGTGTTCACGGTTTTCCACTCCTGTTGTTGTGAAGTGAACTCGGCCAATGGCAACCTGTTCCTGCCTAGAGCGAATTTTCCTGCCGCGAGGTCTCACTAGTAGCTCTAACATGCTATTTTCGATTTGGCCTGCTGCCGGAACAGAGCAGAACTCGGGCATCTGCACCAACCGCTTCGGATCTTGCCGGGCTAACGTCAACGGACTTCCAACCAGCATCTAAAATCTGAGTGCGGAGAACTGCTCCAGCACGCGATGCAATCTTGGAAGCGACGTTCTTGGTGCACCAAAATGCCCGATCCAACGAAGCCCGCTATCGATTTCAGCTACCAATACCTGCCCTACGGAACGCAACTCGACAACGACTTGGCCGAGCTCGTGCGCAGCGCCGACGAAACAATCGACGCGCTGGCCGATGTGCGGCGGGTCGACGGGGCACTGCCGAACGCAAAGGTAACGGTCGACAGTCTTTCTCCGGCCGTCCTGGCGCTGCTGCGTGGCGACGGCCCGACTGGATCAACAGGGCCGACGGGACCGGCTGGCGTCGGCGCGACGGGGCCGAGCGGTCCCGCGCGATCGACGCCCCAACCGCAGCTTCTAAGGCGTTCGACAGAAGGGACGACGACCGTTTTCGCGCGGCTTCGACTGGATCTCTGCTTCCGACATCCGCAAACCATACGCGGATCGCTTCAGAATGGACCGGGTTATTGGGTATGCTGCATCTGCCAATGAAGGCGCTGCGGCTGCGGAGAGCGGTTGTGTGCGTCAAGCCCGGGCCGCCGGTGAAAGAGATAGGCGTCCCGGGCGATCGGTTGCGATTACGCCCGCCTCGTCGCGCAAGATCTCGTCGGGCAGTTGAGGGCTGACCTGGCGGGGGTTCGGCACGCTTTGGGAACCAACCGCATTAGCTTGTAAGATTTTATTGACAAGGTCCCATGTACGAATATTTTCGATATTTTCAAATGCTAGACCTCTGTCAGTATAAGTTTTGCTAAAGTAAGTATTAGTCTTAGATCTGCCTATTTTTTGCGGAGGTGAGAGTGTCTTGATGGCCAAATTTCCGCCGATCGGCTGTCGAGAAATCAGAAAAATGGTCTTTATATTACTGTGGTCCATTCAAATTTATAGCCCAATTCTCAGCTTTATGCGGCTGCGCTGCCGCCCCGCGATTAACCACTCCCGAATGAACACGGTTAACGATTCGCTAATTTAGTTGACTATGTTTTGCACAGGTATATTTTCGAAACGTTGGGATGTGCAATTTGGGCGAGCAATGGGCGATGGTGGCATCAGGCGCGTGACCGCGGTTTCGGGGCGTATCGGATGCTGAACGGCAGCTAATAGCCGCGTAGCACCGCCCAGCAACTCAAAAAGCAATCGACAGACAACAGGAGTGGACGATTCCGCGGGAGCGGAAGGTTTGTGACGTTCTCAGGAACGTCGCCCGGCAACGCTATGGCCGGCAGTAGTGTGCGCAGTGCGTAAGGGCGAAGGGGTGGAGTATGGGTAGAAGTGTCAATGTTCTGAAACTCGGGGCCGGGAACACCCGAAGGGGCGCGAATTCCAATCGGGGTCGCGCGCTGGTTGCCGGTGGGGCAGGATTCCTGGGTTCGCATCTGTGCGAGCGTCTTTTGCGGGATGGTTACGACGTTGTCGTGTTGGACAATTTCCACACCGGCAAAAGATACAATCTCAACGCCCTCGTGCGCGATCCGCGATTTACGTGCATCGAGCACGACATCGTCGACCCACTGCCCTTGGATCTCCAGGTCGATGAAATCTACAATCTCGCCTGTCCGGCGTCCCCGCTGCATTACCAGGCAAATCCGATCCATACGTTCAAGACAAGCGTGCTTGGTTCGCTGAACCTGCTCGAACTCGCGCGGCGGAACAATGCGAAGATATTTCAGGCTTCGACGTCCGAAGTCTACGGCGACCCCCTGGTACATCCGCAGCCGGAAGGCTACTTCGGCAACGTCAACCCGCACGGTCCGCGATCCTGCTATGATGAGGGCAAGCGTTCGGCCGAGACGCTGTTCTTCGATTATTCGAGAACGTATAGCCTCGATGTCCGCGTCGCACGGATCTTCAACACCTATGGCCGCCGCATGCAACCAGACGATGGCCGCGTCGTGTCGAACTTCATCGTCCAGGCTTTGCGCGGTGACGACCTGACCGTCTACGGCAGCGGCCGGCAGACCCGTTCATTCTGCTACGCGGACGACCTCATCGAAGGTTTTATCCAGTTGATGAACGCACCGAGCGCACCGCAGCACCCGGTCAATCTCGGCAACCCTGCCGAATTCACCATTCTGGAACTGGCGACACAGGTGCTCGAATACACCAACTCACGTTCGAAGATCGTGCATCGGCCGCTGCCGGTCGACGATCCCAAGCAGCGTCGGCCGGACATCTCATTTGCCCGGGAAAATCTTGGCTGGGAGCCAAAGATCAGCCTGAGCCAGGGGCTCGCGCATACCACGGCGTATTTTGACGCCCTTCTCTACCCGAACCGGCGCGTCAAAGAAGCTGCGATGTAATGAGCCGCCCGGCAATCCTGGTGACGGGTGGGGCCGGTTACATCGGCAGCCACACCTGCAAGCTGTTGTCAGCTGCCGGCTACCTGCCCGTCGTTTTTGACAATCTGAGCCGTGGCAATGAGAGATCCGTTGCCTGGGGGCCGCTTGTTGTCGGCGATATCCGGGACCGGGAGGCGCTACAGCAGGCGATCAGCACCTACCAGCCGCAAGCGATCATCCACTTTGCTGCGCTCGCTTATGTGGGCGAGTCTGTTCACGAGCCCGCAGAGTATTATTCGACCAATGTGTCGGGTACCATCGCGGTGCTTGATGCGGCACGCTCGAGTTCTATCGAAAACATTATCTTTTCAAGCAGCTGCGCGACGTACGGCGTGCCCGAAACACTGCCCATTCGAGAGACCTCGGCGCAAAATCCAATCAGCCCCTATGGGCGAACCAAGCTGATGGGCGAGCAGATCATCAGCGACTATGCCAGCGCCTACGGAATGAAATATGCGATCCTGCGTTATTTCAACGCCTGCGGCGCCGATCCCGACGGCGAGCTCGGTGAGTGGCACTCGCCTGAAACGCACCTGATCCCGCGCGTGCTCATGGCCGCATCAGGCACCATCGACGAGATCGAGGTTTACGGCACAGACTACGACACGTCGGATGGCACCTGCGTGCGCGATTACATCCATGTCAGCGATCTGGCCCGCGCGCATCTGAGGGCTTTCATGCATCTGGAGGCGGGTGGCGAAAACCTGTCGGTCAATCTCGGCACCGGGCGCGGGGTTTCGATCAAGGAGATTCTCCAGGCGGTCACCCGGATGACGTCAAAATCGGTTCCGGTTGTCTTCCGGCCCGGGCGCCCGGGAGACCCGGCGGAGCTCTATGCGGACCCGATCAAAGCGCGCGAACACCTGGGCTTCGTGCCGGAACTTTCCGACATCGATACCATCGTCAGGACAGCCGCCCCGTTCTTCGGGCTGGAGGCCACCGCGTTCACAATTCCGATGCCGACGGCGAGGCGCCGCCGGTCAACTGCGCCAGGAATGCCAAATGCATTGGAGGACATCACCAGCTCGCAAAGCTGGTAGTCGTCCCTGTTTGTCGTTGTCGGGGACGTGGGCTCATTGAGGTGGGTGAGCTTCTCGGCGAGCCTCAACTTTTGGAATCGATCGAGGTACGGATCTTGTCGAACTGCGCGCCCTTTGTATCGCCTTCCTCGAACTTTCGTAGCTCGTCGGAAGGGTCTCCCGGAGAGTGCCGGAAACTGTACCAGACACCGTCCGGATCCTTGCGCTGTTCGAGGGTCCCACTCCGGAAGCGGTGGCTGAAACACGTGCGGATCGGCGCTGCGGCGTAGGTCTTGGACCGCCAGACGAGATCCATGCACATCTTGCCATCGTTGCTCAGATGCCATCTGCCTTCGCCGACAGAAGCCGTGTCTTGCTCGGAGGTCCAGGCCCGGACCGGTCGATCCTTCTGTCCGAAATAGGCCGCTCCGTTATCCCATATCCACGTGCGGTCAGCATAAACAAGCTGAAGTTGGAAAGCCGTGGGAACGGCAACGGCATCTGCAGGGCCGCTGTCTTTGGGACCAGCTGCGTGCGCGGCTCCGCAAAGCGCCATCTGGCACCAAATGGCCAGGACGGGCGCAAGCGAGATGGCAAGTCGATGGCGCCTCGCCCGGCTCGCTGACTCAAATGGCAATCCGGTCCTGTTCGTCATGCTGAGCGGTCGCATTCAATGTTCGCTTCCCAAGCGGGCGTCGACCAGCCGAGCATACCGCAAGAACGGGCCCGGTCCGTCCTGCGCTGACAAGTGGCTCCACGCTGCAACCGTCAGTGTTTCGCATGCTAGTGAGTACCCCTCGAAGATGTCAACCGGTAGGACGGTCAGTGTCTGTCGCGGCGCGCACGGGCTGCAAATCGAGGACGACGGTCTGCCACGCGGCACGCTATAGACATCCCTCGACGAACGGGCCGCTAACCCATAGCGAGCCGTTGCTGTACATGGCGGTCCCGTTGTCGTCGGTGTAGCCGTGCGATTGCTCGTCGACACGCAGCCTGGTGTTTGGCACCAACTGACCGTTCACCTTGACGCTCTTGATGAACAGATTGCGATCACCTGCCTTGCCGTCTCCGCCCCACAGGTCGTTGCTGTAGCGAAGCTCGATCGTCTTCGGGTTAGGCACGCTGCTGAGATCGATGTGGAACGGCTTGGCCAGGGTTGACGCCTGCATCAGCTCCGCCATGGCGGCTTCCGGCGTCGAAGCGACGCTTTCCTTGCCCGGGACGTCGATCTCGGCAGTGGTCTTTCCGTCGACCACGACGTCGAACCGAGGCGCGCCCCGGAGATTAATGCCGGCAGCGTCGACCTCCAGACTGGTGATGGCGCAACGTCCTGTCTCTTTCGCCGCGGCGGCCACCAGGTCGGCCACGCGCTCTCTCTGCGATTGCACCCATCCGGCGATGGGCTGCAGCAGCGCGTTTCGATCGCCGGCATCAGTGAAGAGGTTGGTTCGCTCATCGGAATCGGCCTTGAGGTCGTATTCCTCCACCTTGCCGGTGGTCGCGTTGAAGATGACCTTTCGATCGTTCTCGCGATAGCCGAACAGGAAACCGGCCCAGGGATTGAAGAAGAAGGTCTTGTTTGGCCGTTGCTCGCTGAACAAAGTGCGCCCCTGCCACTGCTTGGGCAGCGCAAGTCCGAGTATGTCGAAGATCGTCGGGGCGATATCGACGATGCCGCCGACCGGGTGAGCAACTTCATCATGAAAGAGATGCTTGTTGATCATGATGAGCGGGATGTGGATGTTTTCCTCGTAAATCGCGCTGGCATGAATGTAGTCGCCATGCTCCCCGAACGCTTCGCCGTGATCGCCCAATATGACCACCAGCGTCGAATCGAGCTTGCCAGACTGCTTGAGCGATTCAAGGATCTCGCCAAGGGCCGTATCGCCGACCTTCAGGGCGTTGAGATAGGCATTGAATTTCTGGTCGTCCGAGTAGTGGACCAGCGTGTTGCCATCGGAGGAAGGCGCCATCTTTGAAAACATCGGGCTGTCGGTGATGTAGGGATAATGGGTCATCGCCGTGAACATGATGCCGAAGAAAGGTTTTGCCTCGTCCTTGTTCATCCAATCGATGATCGACTGCGCCGTGCAAAGGTCACTGTTGTAGTCCATGTTTTTCCACTGCTCGGAGCTGAGCTTGAAGGTCGGGGTGCCGCATTTCTGCCCCCGGTAGTCCTGGACCACATCCAGTCCCTTGTTGAAGAAAAACTCATCGACCCGTTGGAATCGGGAATCCGCGCTCCAGAAAAACCCTGTGCGGAAATTGTTCTTGGACAAGGTGTTGGAGATCGAGTCCAGCGGCAGATAGGGATACCTTGCCGTCATGCCATAATATGAAATGTCGTTGTACATCGAGGTGAGCAGAGAAAATATCGAGTAATGCGTGGACGGTGCGTGCGCATATATGTTGTCGAATCGTATCGAGTCCTTTGCATACCTCTTCATATTCGGCGTGACCGGATACTTGCCGCCAAACGTCTCGATGTATTTGGATGGCACCGACTCCATCATGAAAATCAGCACGTTCTTGATTGGGTTCGGCGTCGGCGCCTTGAAGGTCGACGTTTCCGGCGGTCGCTCGCCGACGCTGGCGACATCCGGGTCATTGGTGCTGGCATTCATCGTCAGCACGACCGGCGTTGGATTGAGCAGGGCCGATTTAACAAAATACAGGATCGGATTGTCGATCTCGGCCGCCGGCAGCGCTTCCGCACGTACGTGGTGTCCACTACCGGCGATGGCAGCGCCGACACACACAACGAGCACGCCCAGGAAGGCCCCGTAGCCAGCGGCGCTCAGCCGCTGGCACAAACTGGCCGCGGCATAGCCAAGAATGAGCACCAGGATGACGGACCCGGAAAGGGTAGCGAAGTCCTTGATGTTGAGCGCGTCGCCCATCGCGTTCCTGGCATCGGCATTCTGCAGGAAGTCGCCATAGACCAGCCACTGGAACGTGAACGGTTCGCCCAGCATTTTGACGAGATTGATGTTGGCAAATCCCCAGCCCAGAGAGACCACGATAGCAACATAGAAGAGCAAGACGACGATTGCTGAGCCGAGACGGCTCGCCTTTGCCAGGAACAGCAGGATCAAAGTCGTCACAGTCAGGGACGTAACGACAATCAGGTCATAGTAGCTCGATGCCAATCCCTTGGGGACGGCCGCCAAAAGGCCTAAAACCGTGGTTTGCGGATCAATGATTGCGCCGCGGTAGACACCCAAAAGCAGCCACGACAACAGGCCCGTGCAGATGACCCGCAGGCTCCTGCGCCGGAAGCGCACATTCTTCGCCGAAGCGGTCCCCGCCTTCGACTGCGTAAGGCCGCTCTCAGGTCGGCTCGCCGACCCCCTACTGCCGCCGATGCTCATACAAACTACCCGCCGCCAGTTTGCGCTTCGGCCCCAAACAATGGCCGACAGCCTTCAAACCCCCACCCGCAGAATCGGCTTGCGCTAAAAAAGAGTCAATGAAATGGAGCTTGCGTTAACCACGTCTCTTGAGAACTGGTTAATCCACGCGATAATCGGCGAGGCGTTGTGCCCAGGTGAGCTGTTCCATCAACTGGGCACCCGCCATATGAATTGACGAACGGCGGGCGCCGTCGACCGCCCGCCGTCATGACGTTTCAGTACTGCGCAGGCAATCAGCCGCCGCGCAGACGCGTTGGGCTCAGGCTCGCGACGGTCATGCCCTGCTGTTGGGAAGGACACGTCGGCAGAAAGCGGCTCGCATCCGCGTATGTCATGGTCGCGATGGAGCTCTTTAGCCCCCCACGCTTGGCGATCCAGCCGCGAACCCAGCCAGGGTAGTTTTTCATCATGAAATTCGCGGCCACCTGATTGCCGCGCGCAGAAACGCCATACGGCAGGTGAAAGCCGAACGACGCGCTCTGCGTAATGCACACCTTGCTCTTGGGCATCGACAGATAAAGCGTGCAGGCCGAGTCGCACGAACCGTTGAACCGCACAAAAGTGCCACTGCGACGCATTTTTAGCGCACGAATGGCATAGTCGATCACATAGCCGCCGCGATCGCCACTGATGGTCTTGACGTTGGCCGTGCCAAGGCTGATGCGCGGACGCAGCAATTCTCCTGCGGAGCTTGCCGAGACCAGTGCGCCGATCAAACCGAGCGCACCGAGAAACTTCATTGTCGTTTTCATTTGCGCCTCCTGCTATGCCGTCAATGACTAGCTGGGAGGCGTAAAAATTGAATATTCCGTGTCGCTAAATTTGAATCAGTCGATCGATTATGCAGTCGTTTTAGAACCTGATTGACGATTTGGTTTACCAATGACGCAGAAGCATGATCACTGAAAAGTAAACCTGTCGCAGGCATCATTGCAGATGACTGTGCTGCGTAGCGCAATCGGCGGATTTGGATCAGAGGAAGTCGGATGGCCGTTGGTGGCAAGGAGCGGAGGAGGTCAAAGGAAGGCAAGCCTCGCCGCGTCTGCGTCGTGACGAATGCAATCGACCATGGCGGCGAAGATGGCGCCATGGTCGAGTTGGCCAGGCTTTTTGCCGAAGAGGGGGACGACGTCACCCTGCTATGGGTTCCAGGCAGGGATGCTCCAACGGAGGAGGCCGCGCGCCACCGCGAGCTGGAGGCCGCATCGGTGCGGCTGGTCATTCTCGACAAGTCCGATCAGCTGCTTCCTTGGCTGACGACACCCGAGAGCCGGTCCGCCGCTGTGCTGCATTATCTCGAACGGTCCGGCCACGATTTGGTCTACGCGCCCCTTGAGGGCGGGCTGCCTTACTACACGCTGCTAGCTGTCGAGACTGCGGCTTTTGCCGCGCCGCCGATCGTGGTCGTCGCTCACGCTCCGGAAGAATGGGAACATGAAGCCGACAAGGCGTTCTTCGACAGCGCCGAGGTGATTGCCGTCGCCTATATGGAGAAATACTGCGCCGAGATGGCGAACCGGACGATCTGTGTGTCCGCAGCCTTGCGACACTGGATGTTGTCGAAGGGTTGGAAGGTGAAGAAGGCGATCGTGACGCCGATGTTGCCGCTGCAGCATCGTCTCGCTCCAGCCGGTGTGCGATCGTCGACGGGCGGAGAACTTGCCGTCTTGGCCGGATGGCGCTTCCGCGATGGCCTGACGCTGCTTTGCGACGCGCTCGACATCATAGCGCCAATGGCGCCAAAAGGGCTGACGGTCACCGCATTCGGTCCATTTGGAAAGATCATGGGCGAGCACAGCGGTGGACTGCTGCTGAGACGCGCCGAGCGGTGGCCGTTCAAGGTCAACCTGTTGGCGCACGCAAGCCCCGCCGCAAAGCTCGACTACGTCGCGCGGGCCGGCGCGATTGCCGTCATCCCCGCCCACGCCGCATCGACGGGCGGCACCGTTGCCGCATGCATCGAGGCGGGATTGCCTTTCGTTGCGACCAATGTCGACGCGAACGCCGAGCGCTGGAGTGCGCAGGCGAGGCAGCCGCGGCTGGTCGATCCTGACGCCGCCGCGTTGGCGCAGGCCATTTCGGCGGCGCTCGACGACCCGCCTCGCCCACTGCCTGTCGACAGCCTGAGCCAATGTCGGCAGTCCTGGCTGGATACGCGCAACTTGCCGACGCCAACTAGGCGCTGGCGCGTCGACAAAAGTGCCGGGTCGTCACCCCTGGTCTCTATTGTCATGGCCCATCGCAACCGGCCGCTCTATCTTAAACAGGCAATCGCTGCGATCGAAGCGCAAACCTATGATCACCTGGAACTGGTTCTGGTCGACGACGGAAGCGACCTGGATGAAGTCAGGCGATTGCTGGATACGCTGGAACCGACCTTCCGTCAGCGCGGGTGGAAGATTCTGCGCCGACCGCACAAGCACCTCGGTGCGGCGCGAAATGCCGGCATCCGCGCTTCGCATGGCGAGCTGATCCTGTTCGTCGACGACGACAACGCGCTGTTTGCAGAGGCCGTCGATCATTTCGTGCGTGCGATGGCTACATCGGGTGCCGACATCTGCACTGCGTTCCAACTGATCTTCTACGAGGATTTCGTGCCCGAAGATCGCGCCGACGGGCTGATCCAGTACCTGCCTCTGGGTGGTCCCGACGCGCTCGGCCTGATCCATAACGTCTACGGTGACGCGAATGCGATGATGCGCCGGTCTGTCTTCTCGCGGATCGGGTTCTTGATCGAAAAGCCGGGCTACGCCATGCACGACTGGGAATTCTTTGCTCGAGCCTCTCTCGCCGGTCTCAAGATCAGGACGATTCCAAAGCCGCTATACTGGTATCGCTCGAAACCGGATGGCATGTTTCGGACGTCGAACTGGTACGACAACCGGCTTCCCATCCTGGAGGCGTTCAGGTCGAGCCTGCCCGATGGCGCCCGCCTGCTGCATCATTTGCCCATTGCCCAGAACGCGCACCGGTCTGAAATTGAAAGTGCCCGCGAAAACCTGAAATATACCCCCGGCAATCGGAAATATCTGGAGCTTTGCGACATCGAGCCGAACAGCGATGCGGCCATAGAGAAGCTTGCCAGCATTGCTGGGTCGATCGGCCGCCCCGATACGGGTGCCACTTTGCTTGGGCGCCCCGCCACAGACCACAATGCCGCCGACCGTCCTGATGTCGGCGGCGGTTCTATCATTCTCGACTACGACATGCTGCGGAGTGCGCGGTTGCTTACACCGCGCGTCTCGGCTCTCCCGCTGCTGCTTGTCGCACCGGACGACGGCGGGGTGTTCTTGCGTCCGCATGCGGACGGCCCGGTCGCTGCATCGCTTGATCATCATTTTCCAGCCTTCTTCCGGAAGGTTGAAGCATCCGTCGAAATCGCTCATGCCGATGCGCCGGCGATGGATTTTGCTCTCGCCCTTGCTCGACCCGACCAGCCCATAGATTGGCAACAGGACATCGGCAAGCAAACGATCGCCTTCTCAGGCTGGATGAGCATCGAAGACAGATTTGTGCGTCATCACTTGGTGGCAACGCTTCGCACACGAAGGAAGATGCTGCTTTCAATCGTTCTCGCCGTTCGTTTCACCGCAACTTCCAACGGTTTTCCCACGAATGCGTTCTTCCGCACGCTGACACTGTTCAGCGACTAAACGTCGATCCAACCAGGCAAGGTAGATCCGAGCCCAAGCCAGGCCCGTTCATCGGTCGTGCGCGTTAACCACGTTGGTGGAACCTTCCAAGAATGGTTGACAAAACGTTAACAGACGCTAATGTTTCAGTGGGTTGAGTAGGTGGGGTGCGTTATGCGTAGGATTCATTCTCTACTGTTGGGTGGACTTAGTCTGCTGGGGTTGAGCGTCGCTTTTTCTGACGCGGCGCAGGCGAAGACCGAAGTTGGCGTCAAGGAAGCCGAGCTTGCCTGCGAGCAGGCCCTTAAAACCGGCACCATCGAGGCACTTGAGGATTATCTGCACCGGTACCCGAACGCTCCGACAGCCTGCAAGGCGCTTGCTCTCAACAGTTTGGGCCAGTTTGCGGGCGGTGAAGAGGGCAAAGGCCACGGTGAAGGCGGCGGCCGCTACGGCGGATAAGCATCAGCCGGATTTTCCCTCAGTAGTTCGAGCACATCAGGTGGCGTAGTCGCTGCGCTGGTGTTGCATGGCCAGGGTCGAAACGAAACCGGCGAAGGGCTCCGAGGTCTTCATCCAGCCGAGTTCGACGAGTTGCGCGCCGTCACCCCGATAGCAGACGGAGCTTTGGTTCCGAAGCGCGAGTTTCGGATTGCGCTCCAAGGCCTCCATGTAGGCAGCGCGCTCCTCAAGCGTCTTTTCCTTGAGCTGCGCATTTTCACTCAGAGACGACGCTGATTTCTGGCGGAATCCCCAGACGAATTTGAAGTGCAGCAATGCGACGCGCAGTTCGCTGAATCGGACCTTGCTGATCGTGTGCTGTGCGACGTGATAACGCGTGCCGCGCCCCCATTTCACGATCGGCACCTTTGTCAGGCACGGGGGAAAAGTTTGCTTGAACCGGCCGTGCCAGAAGACCCGTTCCCTCACGCCACCGAACATCTGCTCGGGTGGGTACATACCGTCGCGCGGGCGCAGCCATCCCGGCTCCGGGTCGAAGTAGGGTGAAGCTTCAACAAGCGGGATCTTGCCATCATAGCTGTATTCGGCCAACGGGCCATCGGCGTACATGTCGATCATGGAGCCTATGACAGCGTCGACGCCGGTCGAATCGAGGTAGCTGCAAAGCTGCTGGAGATTTGCCCGCTCAAAATCGGGATAGACGAGAAGTTCGTCGGCGTCGATCGAAAGGCACCAATGGCCGGTGCCGAACACATTCATGAGCGTGTTGATCCATCGCGGCGGATCGATGTTTTCAGCGAAATGCGATCCTTCCGTGTGGAAGCAGTGGCTGTCCGGCTGCTCCAGGATCAATTCGCGGGTCCCATCCGTGGAGCCATTGTCCAGGAAGAAGAACCGATCGACGCCCAGGCCGCGGTAGTGGTCGAGAAGTTGCCGCAGCAATTGGGCTTCGTTGCGCAGTCCGACAAAGCACAAGATCTCGCCATCGGTCACGTCAATGGGCCGGTCGTCCAGTCGCGCGAGATGTTTTGGGGATCGAAGTTCAACCATCCGAGGTCATCAACCAGTTTACGCGAAAGGCAGGTACGCTGCTGAGAGTCCCGCGAAACGATTATCAAAGTGTTATCCAACTGTTGGCAAGACTGTTTCGAACGAAGCAGGCTGACAAGGGGGGGGTCATTGAGCATTGGTTCCAAGGCAGGCGCCATGCCCACGGGCAAGCGACAGGCAAGCCAGAAGCCTCGCAATGTGTGTGTCGTTTCGGAGGTTGAGTTCGGCTCGACGGCGACTGGCGATCACGGGTCGGTAACCTACGCGCTGGCGCAGCATCTGGCCGGAACGGGCGATACCGTGACGCTGCTTTGGGCGCCGAGCCCGCTCGGCAGCCAGCCCGATGATCAGGAAATAGTCAGGCTGGGCAAATGGTGCTTCGACAATTTCCTGGTGCGGCTCGAATTGTTGCCGCCCTCGCCCGAGTTGCTGCGCGGCACGGAGTCCTGCGACAAGAACTCATTGGCCGCCTACCACTACCTCAAGCAGAATGCATTCGACGTCGTCTATTTTGCGCTTGAAGGCGGACTGGCGCATTTCTCCACCCTTGCGAAGCGCACAGGTGTCTTTCCCGATCCTCCTACGATCATCGTGCTCGCACATGAGCCCCTTGTGTGGAAGCTGGAAGCCAATTCACGGGCGGTCGAACGCAAGGAGCAGATGACCGTCGCGCACATGGAAAAGAGGTCGGCCGAGACGTGCGACCATCTTGTCATCGCTGGCCAGTCGCTGCTCGACTGGATGGCCAAGGCGGGATGGAAGCTGCCCACCAGCCATCACATTGCTGCGCCCCTCGAGCCGGAGGAGTGGCGTTCCAACTTCGCTGTCGATCACTACAGGCCGCGGGATCGGCCAACCGCCGAAGTGATTCATTTTTCAGGCACAGAGGCGCGCGATGGGCTGACGCTGTTCTGCGATGCGCTCGATCGTCTGGCCGACAGCGGCGTCACCGATCTGACAGTGACGGTAGTCGGCGCGTTTGGTCATGTCCTGGGCGAGCATTCGGGTGGCATGATCGTTCGGCGTGCGCGGCAATGGCCGTTCAAATTGAAGCTCCTGCCCATTCGAGATGAGCCTGACATCTATAGATACCTGCGGCAGAGTCATGCTCTGGTGGCGATGACGCACTCAGCGGCTCAGCTGCCGCTGGAAGTGATGACGTGCCTTAACGAAGAGATCCCGTTCATTGCGACAGATGTCGGCAGCATTCGTGACGTGCTCCATCCGAAGTCGGCCGATGCCGTCCTGATGGATGCGTCGGCCTCCGCCATCGCGGCCAAAATTGCGTCTGTGCTGGAAAGCCGATCGTTTCGTCCGGCAAAGCCCCTGCAAAAGCGGGAAGCGCTCGAGAAAGCCTGGAGCGGGCTGCACGCGAAATTCTCCCGCGAACCCGGCAAGGTCTCCAGTCGCAGGCGGAGCCAACGGCCGCTCGTTTCGATCATCACTGCGCACTACAACCGGGTGCATCTGTTGCCGCAGGCGATTGCCTCGGTTCGACGCCAGGACTACCCCAACATCGAATTGATTGTCGTCGATGACGGCAGCACCGATCCCGATGCAATCAACCTGTTGGCGGAACTCGAACCGGAGTTCGAGCAGCGAGGATGGCGGATCATCCAGCAGAAGAACGGCTTCCTCGGCAAGGCGCGCAACACCGGTATCCGCGCCGCCAGGGGTTCGCTGATCCTGTTCCTGGACGACGACAACGTGCTGTTCCCAAACGCCGTCAGTACGTTCGTCGCCGGCATGCAAAATTCCGGCGCCGATATCTGCACGACCTTCGCCAAGTGGCTCAACGAGCCCTTCGTGCCGCCGGACACCAGGAGCGGCTATGTGCTCTACTTCCCGGTCGGCGGGCCGACGGACATCGCCATGCTCAACAATCCGTATGGCGATGCCAATGCGATGTTCCGGCGTGAGGTGTTCGACAAGATAGGTTACCTCAACGAAGAGCGGGGGTTTTCCGCAAGCGACTGGGAGTTTTTCCTTCGCGCGGATCTGGCAGGCCTGGAGATCGTCCCTGTCCCGGAGCCGCTCTATTGGTACCGGTCGGCACCGACGGGCATGAATCGAAATGCCGAGTGGCTGAGGAATCGCAAGCCGATCATCGCTGTCTTTCGAAAGCATCGATTCGCGAAAACGGAAATGTTCGTGCAACTGGCCATCAGCTCGAACACCGACAATCATGAGAAGGAGCTCAATCTCTGGAATCTGGAGCTGCGGGTTAACGACGAGCGGTATCTCAGGTTGAGTACAGGTCCCGCCAATACCGCGGACGCCATGCAGTTGCTGGCCGAGATCGCGGCACGCGAAGGCAGGGCGGATACCGCAATTTCGCTTCTCGCCCGTGCAGGGCGAAGCGACTTTGCTGTGGGTGTGGTTGAAATACTCAACGCTGCGACCGGAGAGACGGTGCCCGAGTTGAATTCCTCGCTGTACCGCGAGCAGTATCTTTCCGCCGAGCCCATGCGCCTGGCTCATGTCGGTTCGTATCCGGATGCCGATCCGGACCTGCTGAGCTATGTCGAACAGTCTCCAGACCAGTTGTTCCTCGAAGCCAGGGGCAGCAATGTCACCATGGCTTTGCTGAAGGGAGTCTGCCCGCCGGGCACCGTAGGCGCGACGTGTTGGGTTTACCTCGACGAGGAACTGACGGGCTCTGCGCAGTTTCAGCTCGCGATCGTAGACGCAGAAAACCAGACCTTCAGCAATCTCGCCCGGCTGCTTGAGGTTGGCAGCGGGAGCGGTTGGGCTGATGTCAGCCGACGGCACGAGGCGCGTGAGATAGGGGCGATGGTCAGTTCGCCGGCAACCGGCCGACGCGATTTGTTGTTGGCAGTCAAATGCGGCGGCAGCCGCCCGGAGGCGCGCGTCCTCGGCGGCTTTTCCAGCGTCCATATCCGCCATGTCGTTTCGAACGATGCCAGGCGCCCGCGCCTCAACGCACCCCAACAGCGCCAACGCACGCGCCGAATGACCAATGATGATCTGAAGCGTGCGGCGCTTGTGACGGATTATCCCTCCGAGCTGCCGACGCTGCTCATCGCGGGCGACAATGGCGGTATATTCCTGCGGCCGAACACGCACGGTCCGGTTGTTGCCGCCCTCAATTCGGCGTTCCCGGCCTTTGCCAGAAGTGTCATCGCGACAGTGGAGATCGCCCACGATGAAGCATCCCCATTCGAGTTCGCCATGGCGCTCGGCAGGCAAGAAGAAAAACTTGTGTGGAAACACGATGCACCTGTCGGCGCGCTGTCATTCTCGGGATGGACGCGCGTCTCGAGACCGTTCGAACTGCATGACCTGAAAGTTTCGACCCGGGAGGTCGATCGCAAGTGGCTGACGATCTACCTGGCAATCCGGCTGCCATCCGGCTCGAAGCCGATGCCGTCCAATGCTTTCTGGCGCAAGCTGTTGCTGGTGTGGGACTGAGGGGCGCGGGTTGTCGGGACGCGGTCGCGCCTTGTCGACGTTTAAGTGCGGTAGTAGATTAAGTCCGCGTGGAGGCGCCAAGACAATGAAGAAATCGCTGGGCCTTGTTCTGGCATTTATTGTCATTACCGGATGCGCAATGTCTTTCGGCGCGGCCGCCCAGGAACGCGACGTGGGGTCTAAATGCACGCAGTGGAATGCACATCGCGTCCTCTTCAAAAAAGGTGACGGCAAGATATCCGAGGAATCCGCGAAGGCCCTTGCGGCTTTCGTCAAGGATGCTGGGCACGATTGCGGCTACCGCCTCTACGCAACGGCGAGCAAGGAAGGCAACTACAAAAAAGCCTACGACATCGCTGGTCTCAGGCTCGATGCAACCGGCGATTTTCTCAAGGCGCAAGGCGTCAAGCCCGAAATGGTGCTGGTGCTTTCGCATTGGGTTGACGACGGCGCCGCCGACACCAATACGGCGCGGAGCGCGATACTGTACACGCTGCCAAAGCAAGGCATATCTTGCCGGCAATATGAGAAGCGCAGCCCTGTGCAGGTCGACCTGTTTTTCTATAGCCAGTCCTATGTGATCTCACCGAGGGTCAAGGCCGACCTCGAGAAGTTCGCCGCCAGCATCCGCAACTCACGTTGCAATGTCGAACTGACGGCTCTCGCGGCTACGGAATTCACCGGCGCCGACGCTGCAAAGACAAACAAGGAACTGGCCAAGCAGCGCCTGAAGGCGGTCGAGGATATCTTAACCGCAGCCGGGATCGAAAGCGATCGTCTGGTAGACACGAAAGTGGAGTACGTTGGCGACCAGAAGCCGAACGGCGTTCGCAATCGTCTGGCGACCGCATCCCTGATGTAAGCTTGCCAGATTAGCTGACCCGCGACGGACCCGCAACGATGTGGGCTACGGCGCACCACACCCGACGCTGGACGGCTGGAAGGCCCTCCTCGACCAGTTACTCGCGATCGGCACGGGCAAGGTCTATGTCGGGCGTGGGGATTTCCTCCGGGTGGCCGAGGCGGCCCAGCAGATCGCCTATGTCGACAAGCCGACGAGATCGTCACCGCCTATCACCCACGGCGTCAATGACGGCCCAGGGATCTGGTGGGCTTTTCTGCTGG
>NZ_AYWH01000021.1:0-23477 GCF_000502555.1 Mesorhizobium sp. LNJC394B00 | reverse complement strand
TCAGCCTTCTGGCCTGCCACGACCAGTTCGGGTCCATGCTGGGTCAGCTCAACCTCATCCTGGCTGAAGCCCGCGATGGCCATCGAGATACGGTAATCGTTCTCGTCGACCTTCTCGATGTTATAGGGTGGCCAGTCGGGCCGCGTACCATTGTCGGGCATGTCGAAAAGACGGTCAAAACCGACGGTGCTGCGATAGAGAGAGTCAAAGGTTCTCATAGCCACATCCTCCTTGAAGCAACATGGGTACAAGGGCGCCGCCCAGCAGCGCCGCCTTTTGCCAAGCCAATCGGCCTCGGCGGGAAACGAATTAGGAAGGGCTGAAAACCGGTTCAAGAGCCCTGTTCAAAAAAATTCCAGTAGCCAGGCCAGCATCCCGCTTCCAATAATTCGCAGCCGCTGAAAAGCAGCTGGCGGCAGCAAAATAGGCCTATTCTGAATTGTGAACGCAAATGGCAATTGGCTCGCCAATGGCAGTTGAATCAAGGAAATTGGTTCGTGGAAATACGCCGACTTCGGCATTGCGCGTCAGCGCTCTCGCTCTGCGCATGCCTTCGGAACGTCGCTCGTCGAGTACGCGGCTTCAGCCCAACCAAACGAGGAGCCAAAACAAGGCGTTTCTAAAATGCCGGATTCCAACGAGGAAAATGGCACGGGCAGCAGGGCTCGAACCTACGACCTGCGGTTTTGGAGACCGCCGCTCTACCAACTGAGCTATGCCCGTACGCGCGTTTCAGCGCAGGCGCTTCCTAAAAGCTTCCGGGCGCGCTGTAAAGAGTTGTCTGACGCGCTTTCAGATCCTTTGCCGGAAATCCGAATAGGTGATGACCAGCCCGTCCCTGCCGATCTCGATTTTTCGCCTGCCTGAAGCCGCATGCCGGCGCTCAATCCCCGGCCGGCGGCTTGTACGGCCCGCCCGGTACGCCCCAGCCCCAGGCCGGCATCGGTTCGGTCTGCGGGTCGCAGGTCTCGCCGAGGGTGGAATTCATCTTGGCAAGCCGTGACCCCCATTCGACATAGCCCATGAAGGCGGAACGGAATTCGGGATCGTCCGGCAGCCCGACCGCATCGGCGGCATCGGCAAGCAAGCTGATCCAGCGGCGGCGCTGTTCCTCCGTCAGATGCTTGCCCAAGTGATGCATGACCATCTCGCGATGGCCGCCATGCTGTTCGCTGTAGGTCTTGGGTCCGCCAAAAACCTCGCCGATGAAGGCCGCGACATGCGCGGGATGATCCGGCGACATGTGTTTGAACACCGGGCCGACCACCGGGTCGCGCGACACCTTGTCGTAAAAGGTTTCCGTCAGCCGGTTGAGGGCTTCGATGCCGCCGGCCCATTCGTAGAGTGTCGGGATATCCTGGCTCATTCTCGATCCTCCCCCGGGCGACGCCTGCCACGACGATAGCGGAGAAATCGGGCATGGCTCAACCTGGCTCGATGGCCAGTTTCTGCGATGCCTACAGTTTGGCGGGCGCCTCCACCGACTCCGGCCCGGTTGTCAGCCCGACTTTGAGGACCCAGCTCTGTTCGCCGCGATAGGCTCGGTCGAGCGTCAGCTCGAGCCCGACATTGATGCGTGCGGCCGCCTTCACGGAAGGCGAAGCAAGGCTTCTCTTCCATGACGATAGGCGCGATCAGCCATTGGACGACGGCACCACGCGGCAATTCTCAGGTTTCGGCGCCGACTTGCAGATGCTGGAACCCGTCAGCGCATCCACCGACTGGCGCCCGGTCGTCAGGCCAACCTTCAGCATCATGTCGGGTTCGAGCTGGCGCTCGACCGAACTGCCCTGGAGCGCCCTGAACAAAGCGGGGCTGATCGCCATCTCGTCGAGGTAGGACTTGACCGCCTGCTTCTGCCCCATCAGATAGAGGCTGAGCCGCGCCTGGGTACCGACAAGCCGCCTGGCGCCACCGGCCAGCATGAGCGCGCAGGCCGAATCGCAGTCGCCGTCGCCATCGACGCTCAGCCCGGCATAGGCGCCTTCCCTGGCCAGGCAATTCCACTCTGCCGGGTCGCAGCCGACGAAATCGGTGCGGGCAACGGCAACGTCGAGCTTCCTTTCATGGATAAGCCGGCCCGCCGCCAGGGCGCCGGAGAGGTCGCCGCCTCGCGAGCTGATCACCACCGGCAGCCGCCGGTTGCCAAGCGTGGCGAGCAATTGGCTGAGTTTCTGCGGCGTCTGGGGCGTAATCGCGCCTTGCGCTGCAATCCATTCCGGGCAGTCGGGATTGCAGAGCGGGTTGCTGCCGCGAACCACGACAAAGCGCATGCCGTCATCGTGTGGCGCGCTCTCCGGCTTCACCGGCAGCGGCGCAGCCTTTGCCACGTCCGGCAGGCCGCCGGCTGGCTTGTTCGCCGGTATTTCCCGGCAATTCGGAGCCGGAAGGTTCAGCCTGCACAGGCTTGCGCTGGTCAGCAAATCTGCAGCGTCGTCGCTGGTGACCAGCTTCATTGTCAGCATGTCGCTGAGGTCGATCTGCTGGATGTCGCTGGCCGGCGTGCTCTTCATCGTCTCGATGATGCTGAGGTCGACACCCATCTCCTTGAAATAGGCGGACAGCTTGCGCTCCACCCCCTTGCTCATCTCGTAGGTCTTGTAGCTGCCGGTGTTCTTGCGGCTGACGACCTTCTTGCTGATGACCCGCTTCTTGCCTTTCACGATCCGGTAGCGGACCTGATATTGCACGTTCATCTGCACGATCGTGGTCGTGATCTGGTGGACGCCGAGATAGGCCAGCGGCCCGACCAGGCGCCTGGTGCCGCCGGCCAGCATCATTGGACAAGCGGATGCGCAATAGCTGCCGAGCACATAGGGGCTGCCGATATAGTGCGCGCCTCTGGCGTCGTTCTCCTTGCAGTTTTTCACCCCTGGCTCGCAGCCGACGAACCAGGTCCTGCCGACCGCGATGTCGAGCTTGTTCTTGCGTATCATCCGGCCCATGGCGATGGCTGCATCGACATCGCCGCCGGGAGAGTTGATGACGATCGGCAATTTGCGGCCGCCGAGCGTTTTCAGGGCAGCCTTGAGCAGCGCCGGCGACTTGGCCGATATCGCACCCTCGGCCGATATCCATTCCGGACAGGTCGGCTCACAGCCCGCCGCGTCGCTGCGCACGACGACGAACCGCATCGGCGGATCCGGATCCGGCTCTGAATTTTTTGTCTCGGCCGCGAAGGCGGCACTGCCCACGGCAAACATCGACACCAGGCAGATCAGCCCCAGTGCCCACCATGACCGACTATGCAAACGGTGCTGTGGAACCATCCGACCAAGCCCTCAATGTAATCTATACTGTAGAGGCTCACAGACTTGCAACAGAGATTGGGACCCCAAAACAGGCACATCTGGCCAACGAAAAAGGGCGGCCCGAGGGCCGCCCCTATCCATTTCGATCCGGCGATGTCGGGCTCGATTACTCTTTGATGGTGACGACGATGCCGGCACCGACGGTGCGGCCGCCTTCACGGATGGCGAAGCGCAGCTTCTCTTCCATGGCGATCGGCACGATCAGCTCGACATCGACCGTGATGTTGTCGCCGGGCATAACCATTTCCGTGCCTTCCGGCAGCGACACGATGCCGGTCACGTCGGTCGTGCGGAAGTAGAACTGCGGACGGTAGTTGGTGAAGAACGGCGTGTGACGGCCACCTTCGTCCTTGGTCAGGATGTAGGCTTCGGCCACGAACTTCTTGTGCGGCTTCACCGTACCGGGCTTGGCCAGAACCTGGCCGCGCTCGACGCCTTCACGATCAACGCCGCGCAGCAGCGCGCCGATGTTGTCGCCNTCTTCCAGAGCAGCCAGCGCCGAACCCTTGACGATCGGAATGTCGTCGCCGGGGAACTCGTTCTTCGACAGAAGCTCGCGAACCTCGAGCTCGACCAGTTCGAGCAGCTCGGCGTCGTCGACCTGGTCGACCTTGTTCAGGAACACCACGATCGACGGCACGCCGACCTGACGGGCAAGCAGGATGTGCTCGCGGGTCTGCGGCATCGGGCCGTCGGCGGCCGACACCACCAGGATCGCGCCGTCCATCTGCGCAGCGCCCGTGATCATGTTCTTCACATAGTCGGCGTGGCCGGGGCAGTCGACATGGGCGTAGTGGCGCGCTGCCGTCTCGTATTCGACGTGCGCCGTCGAAATGGTGATGCCGCGGGCCTTCTCTTCGGGCGCCGCATCGATCTGGTCGTAGCGCTTGTACTCGCCAAAATACTTCGTGNCTTGCCATGATCGACATGGCCAATCGTGCCAATGTTCACATGAGGCTTGTTACGCTCGAATTTACCTTTTGCCATGTGATGTCTCCAATCTGCTCGCCCGTACGGGCCTTGAATTAAGTTACCGATGCAACCCGTTCAGGTTACGCGTATTTCTTCTGGACTTCCTGGGCGACCGCGGTCGGCACAGGCTCATAGTGATCGAACTGCATCGTGTAGGCCGCGCGGCCCTGGCTCATCGAGCGCAGGTTGTCGACGTACTTGAACATGTTGGCCAGCGGCACCATCGCGTTGATGACGACAGCCACGCCACGCGCTTCCTGGCCCTGGATCTGGCCGCGACGGCCGTTCAGGTCGCCGATGACGCTGCCGACATAGTCTTCCGGCGTCACGACTTCGACCTTCATGATCGGCTCGAGCAGCTGCACGCCAAGCTTGGGTGCGGCTTCACGGAAACAGGCGCGGCCGGCGATTTCGAAGGCCAGGACGCTGGAGTCAACATCATGGTAAGCGCCGTCGATAAGCGTCGCCTTGACGCCGATCATCGGGAAGCCCGCGAACGGACCCGACGACATGACGCTGTTGATGCCCTTTTCGACACCCGGGATGTATTCCTTGGGAACCGCACCGCCGACGATCTTGGTCTCGAACTCGAACTCCGAGCTTTCCGGGTTCGGTTCGAACACGATCTTGACGCGGGCGAACTGACCGGTACCGCCGGTCTGCTTCTTGTGGGTGTAGTCCTGCTCGTGCCTGCGGGTGATGGTCTCGCGGTAAGCCACCTGCGGCGCGCCGACATTGGCCTCGACCTTGAACTCGCGGCGCATGCGGTCGACGATGATGTCGAGGTGAAGTTCGCCCATGCCCGAAATGATGGTCTGGCCGCTTTCCTCGTCGGTCTTGACGCGGAAGGACGGATCCTCGGCGGCCAGGCGGTGAAGGGCGAGGCCCATCTTTTCCTGGTCGTTCTTGGTCTTCGGCTCGATGGCGATCTGGATGACCGGATCGGGGAATTCCATGCGCTCTAGGATGACCGGGTGCAGCGGATCGCTGAGCGTATCGCCGGTGGTCGTGTCCTTGAGGCCGGCCAGAGCAACGATGTCGCCGGCAAAGGCTTCTTCGACGTCGGCGCGCGAATTCGCATGCATCTGCAGCATGCGGCCGATGCGCTCTTTCTTGCCCTTGACGGTGTTGTCGACCGAGATGCCCTTGGTCAGCTTGCCCGAATAGATGCGGGCAAAGGTCAGTGAGCCGACGAACGGGTCGTTCATGATCTTGAAGGCCAGCATCGACAGCGGCTCGTTGTCGTCGGCATGACGCTCGATCTCGGCGTCGGTCTTGGCGTCGACGCCCTTGATGGCGGGAACATCGGCCGGCGACGGCAGGTATTCGACGACGGCGTCGAGCAGCGGCTGCACGCCCTTGTTCTTGAAGGCCGAGCCACAGAACATCGGGTAGAACTTGACCGCGATGGTGCCCTTGCGGATCAGCGCGCGGATCTCGTCATTCGACGGCATCTTGCCTTCGAGGTAATTCTCGAGGGCCGTCTCGTCCATTTCGACGGCGGCTTCGATCATCTTCTCGCGGTATTCTTCGGCCCGGGCCTGAAGGTCGGCAGGGATCTCAACGACGTCCCAGGCAGCGCCCAGCGTCTCGTCGCGCCAGACCAGCGCGTTCATCTCGACGAGATCGACGACACCCTTGAACTCGGTCTCAGCGCCGATCGGCAGTTGCATGACGACGGCATGCGCACCAAGACGCGAGCCGATCATCTCGACCGAGCGGTAGAAGTCGGCGCCGATCTTGTCCATCTTGTTGCAGAAGATCATGCGCGGAACTTTATACTTGTCGGCTTGGCGCCAGACAGTCTCGGTCTGCGGCTCGACACCGGCATTGGCATCGAGCAGCGCAATGGCGCCGTCGAGCACGCGCAGCGAACGCTCGACCTCGATGGTGAAGTCGACGTGTCCGGGAGTGTCGATGATGTTGAAGCGGTACATCTTGCCGCTGCGACCCTTCCAGAAGGTCGTGGTGGCGGCGGACGTGATGGTGATGCCGCGTTCCTGCTCCTGCTCCATCCAATCCATGGTGGCAGCGCCGTCGTGGACTTCGCCGATCTTGTGCGACTTGCCCGTGTAATAGAGGACGCGCTCGGTGGTCGTCGTCTTGCCGGCGTCAATATGCGCCATGATACCGAAATTGCGGTAGTCTTCGATTTTGTATTCGCGGGCCATCGTGGATGCCTTCTCAGTCTCGTTCGCGCTTTACCAGCGGTAGTGCGCGAAAGCGCGGTTGGCTTCTGCCATCTTGTGGGTGTCTTCACGCTTCTTCACGGCGGTGCCGCGGTTGTTAGCCGCGTCCATCAGCTCGCCGGAGAGGCGGTCGACCATGGTGGTCTCGTTGCGGTTGCGCGCAGCTGCAATCAGCCAGCGGATCGCCAGGGCCTGGCGGCGCTCGGGGCGCACATCGACCGGAACCTGGTAGGTTGCGCCGCCGACGCGGCGCGACCGGACTTCCACATGCGGCGCGACATTGTCGAGCGCCTGATGGAAGACGGTGACCGGCTCCTGCTTAGTCTTCGACTGAACCTGGTCGAGCGCACCGTAGACGATGGTCTCGGCAACCGACTTCTTGCCGTCATACATGACGGCGTTCATGAACTTGGTAACGATCAGATCGCCGAACTTCGGGTCCGGATTGATCTCACGCTTTTCTGCACTGTGACGACGGGACATGGCTTTTGTCTCTCAATCTCGTAGCCCGACGCATTCAAGCAGCGCCAGGGCCGGAAAATCTTACTTCGGACGCCCCTTACTTCGGACGTTTGGCGCCGTACTTCGAACGGCGCTGCTTGCGGTTCTTCACGCCCTGCGTGTCGAGCACGCCGCGGATGATGTGGTAGCGCACGCCCGGAAGATCCTTGACGCGGCCGCCGCGGATCATGACCACGGAGTGTTCCTGAAGGTTGTGGCCTTCGCCGGGGATGTAGCCGATCACTTCAAAGCCGTTGGTCAGGCGGATCTTGGCCACCTTGCGCAGTGCCGAGTTCGGCTTCTTCGGCGTCGTTGTATAGACGCGCGTGCAGACGCCCCGCTTCTGCGGGTTCTGCTGCATGGCCGGGACCTTGTTGCGCTTCACCGGCGCAATGCGCGGCTTGCGGATCAGCTGGTTGACGGTAGGCATTAAACCCTCTTGTCTCTCAATTCCGTGTCTCGCCCGGTCAGGGCCGCTCAAAGCGCCAATTCCATACGCAAATTCGGGCCATAAACCGCGCCTCGCGGTCCTGCCCGAACAAAATGCAGAGGAAGCGGGAACCGCTTCATGCGCGCCGGAAATGTCTTTTCGCTCGTAAAACGAACCCTGTTTGAGGCAAACTCCAAAGCGTGTCGCTTCGGAAGGGAGAGCCTCACATCGGTTCTGACTGGGCGGCTTCTACTCGCAAGACCGTGAACCGTCAACCCCGGCACGCCAAATATTGCGCGCTGACGACGGCTTGGCAGCCATGCGAAAAACGCATGTAATTTTCTTTCTTCATTTTGCAAGGCAGAGGAAGAAAGTGACCGGGGCAGACAAGAAAGTGACCGGCTTTTGGCTGTCATGCGCGGGTTCTTCATGGCAAAAGGCGCCATGGACAGCCCAAAACCCCTCGCCCGCCCCCGTCTCAAGAGGAATCAGCCCGTGAACGACAATGAGGAACGCCCGGTCACCATCATCACCGGCCGCGTCTGGAAAAAGAAGGGCGGCAAGCCGGAAGGCGTCCATGTGATGCTGGTTGCGCCCGACGACGATTCGGCCGTGCGCCGGGTGCTCGAATCGCTTGCGGCCGAAGGCTATGCCGAAGTCGAGCTCGACCAGATCGGCGATATGGACGGCGAACCCGACGAGGAGCCGCATCTGTCAGCCTTTCAGGGTGCCCTCGAAGGTGAGGTGTCGATCGTCACGTTTGACGTGCCGCTCTGAGCGTCACAGGCTGCTTGCGCCTGTACCGCGCCGGCTTGCCCGGCACCGGTTCTCTGCTAAGAACCAAGCGACTTAACAAGCCAAATTCGAATCCGCGGAGTTCCCATGCCCTCGAACAATGGTCCCATCAAGCTCGGCATCGTCGGCGTCGGCAAGATCGTGCGCGACCAGCATCTGCCGGCAGTGGCCAAGGATGCGGACTACCGCCTCATCGCCGCTGCCAGCCGGCACGGCAAGGTGGACGGCATCCCGAATTTTCCGACCATTGAGGCGATGCTCGACGCGGTGCCCGACCTCGAGGCCGTCTCGCTGTGCATGCCGCCGCAGTTCCGCTACGACGCGGCACGCACGGCGCTGATTGCGAAGAAGCATGTTTTCCTGGAGAAGCCGCCGGGCGCCACCGTCAGTGAGGTCGAGGACCTGAAGCAGCTGGCGGCAGCCAATGGCGTTTCACTGTTCGCCAGCTGGCATTCGCGCTACGCGCCGGCAGTGGAGGCCGCGCGCGCCTTCCTGGCGTCGGCCAAGGTCAACTCGGCTGCCATCGCCTGGAAGGAAGATGTCCGCCGCTGGCATCCGAACCAGGATTGGATCTGGGCGCCGGGCGGTTTCGGCGTCTTCGATCCCGGCATAAACGCACTGTCGATCGCAACCCACATCCTGCCGGCGATGTTCATCATCTCGGCCGTCCTCGACTTCCCGGAAAACCGCGCCTCGCCTGTGGCGGCCCACGTGACCTTCCGTACCTCGGATGGGTTGCCGGTGACCATGGAGCTCGACTGGCTGCAGACGGGACCACAGAGCTGGGACATCTTGGCCGACACCGACAAGGGCAAGATGGTGCTGTCCGGCGGCGGCACCAAGCTCGCCATCGACGGCAAGGTGGTTCACGACGAGCCGGAAGCCGAATATCCCCAGCTTTACCGGCGCTTCGCTGAAATCGTACCCGCCGGCGTCTCCGATGTCGATTTGGCACCCCTGCAGCACGTGGCCGACGCCTTCATGCTCGGCAAGCGCAATGTGGTGGAAGCGTTCTTCGATTGAGCGATGAGTTCTGCCGGACCGCAGTCCGGACACTCATCATGCAGCCTTACTCGACGATCGCAATCGCAAACCCGTCATAGCCTTTGGCGCCGACGGTCTGGATGGCGGTGCCGTCCAGGCGCTTGTCGCCGCCGATGAAGGAAAACGCACCGCGTGCGCCTTCGACATACGCGTCACGGCCATCGTCGTTGAGCACGGTGCCGTCGCGGATGACGTTGTCGCAGATGATGACCGTCCCCGGCCGCGACAGGCGCATGGCCCATGACAGATAATTCGGATTGTTCGGCTTGTCGGCGTCGATGAAGATCAGATCGAACGGAGCGGCATTTTCGGCAACCAGCGTCTCAAGCGACTGAAGCGCGGGGCCGATCCTGAGCTCGACCTTGTCCGACACCCCTGCCCGCTCGAGATTCGAGTGCGCGACTTTTGCATGATGCGGCTCGAGTTCGAGCGTCACGATCTTGCCGCCGACGGGCAATCCCCTTGCCATCCAGATGGTCGAGTAGCCGCCAAGCGTGCCGATCTCCAGCACCTTCCTGGCGCCGCTGATGCGGACCAGCAGCGACAGCAGCTTGCCCTGCGCCGGCGATACGTCGATGGCCGGCAGGCCCTGGTCGCGGTTGGCCGCAAGCACCGCTTCGAGGATGGGATCTGCCTCGAAGAGAGAGGAAACGATGTAGTCGTCGACGTCAGTCCAAACCTTCTTGCTCATGTTTTCCTCGATTCGATTGGGGGTCAAAACGCGAAAAGGGGCCACTGGGCCCCCTTCCTTCTTCTCGTCCTACCGCGCTTACTGCGCGGCGTTGACCATGTCGGTCAGCATCGGCTCAGCGACCTCGACACCGGAGGCCTTGCGGCGCTCGTCGATGATCAGTTCGTCGCGCGAGGTGGCGATGCGCCGGATCTGGCTCATCGTGCCGCCGGTACCGGCCGGGATCAGCCGGCCGACGATGACGTTTTCCTTCAGGCCCTGCAGCATGTCGGTCTTGCCGGCAACCGCAGCTTCGGTCAGCACCCTGGTCGTCTCCTGGAAGGAGGCGGCCGAGATGAAGGACGGCGTCTGCAGCGAGGCCTTGGTGATGCCCAGCAGCACCGGCTGGCCTTCGGCCGGCTTCTTGCCGTCCTCGACCAGGCGCTCGTTGACCTCTTCCAGTTCGATCACGTCGACGTGGTCGCCCGGAATGTAGGTCGAGTCGCCCTGCACCGTGATCTCGACCTTCTGCAGCATCTGGCGAACGATCACCTCGATGTGCTTGTCATTGATCGACACGCCCTGCAGACGGTAGACTTCCTGGATTTCGTTCACGAGGTAGGAAGCAAGTGCTTCCACGCCCTTGATCGCCAGGATGTCGTGCGGCGCCGGATTGCCGTCGAGGATGTAGTCGCCCTTCTCGATGACGTCGCCGTCCTGGAGATGGAACGGCTTGCCCTTCGGGATCAGGTATTCGACCGGCTCAAGCGTCGAGTCATGCGGCTCGATGATGATGCGGCGCTTGTTCTTGTAGTCGCGGCCGAAGCGGATCGTGCCATCGATCTCGGCGATGATGGCGTGATCCTTCGGACGACGTGCCTCGAACAGTTCGGCAACACGCGGCAGACCGCCGGTGATGTCCTTGGTCTTGGCGCTTTCCATCGGGATACGCGCCAAAACGTCGCCGGGACGAACCTGCGAACCCGGCTCGACCGAAAGAATGGCCTCGACCGAGAGCAGGAAGCGGGCGTCGCCGCCCTTCGACAGCTTGCCGACCTTGCCCTTCGGGTCAAGGATGGCGATCGCCGGCTTGAGGTCGTTGCCGCGTGGCGTCGAGCGCCAGTCGATAACCTCGCGCTTGGTGATGCCGGTCGATTCGTCGGCCGTTTCCTGAACGGAAATGCCGTCGACCAGATCCTCGTACGACACCTTGCCCTCGATTTCGGTGAGGACGGGGCGGGTATAGGGATCCCATTCGGCGATACGCTGGCCGCGCTTCACCTTGTCGCCATCGTCCACGAAGATGCGCGAGCCATAGGTAAGGCGATGCGAGGCACGCTCCTTGCCGGCTTCGTCGAGGATCAGCACCGCCATGTTGCGGCCCATGACCATCTGCTGGCCGTCCGAGTTGCGCACCACGTTGCGGTTGCGGATCTCGACCTTGCCCTCATACGAGGCTTCAAGGAACGAGCTGTCCACCACCTGCGCCGTACCGCCCATGTGGAAGGTACGCATGGTGAGCTGGGTCCCCGGCTCGCCGATCGACTGCGCCGCGATAACGCCGACGGCTTCGCCCTGGTTGACCGGGGTGCCGCGGGCAAGATCGCGTCCGTAGCAGACCGCACAGACGCCGATCCTGACCTCGCAGGTCAGTGCCGAGCGAATGCGGACCGACTGCACGCCGGCCTTTTCGATCTTTTCCACGTCACGTTCGTCCATCAGCGTTCCGGCCTTGACCAGAACCTCACCCGAAACCGGATGCGTGATGTCGTCGAGCGAGGTGCGGCCCAGCACGCGCTGGCCGACCGAAGCGACGACCTGACCGGCATCGACGATCGGCTGCATGGTGAGGCCCTTGTCGGTGCCGCAATCCACGGAGTTGACGATGCAGTCCTGCGCCACGTCGACCAGACGACGGGTGAGGTAGCCCGAGTTCGCCGTCTTCAAGGCGGTGTCGGCCAGACCCTTGCGGGCGCCGTGGGTCGAGTTGAAGTACTCGAGCACGGTCAGGCCTTCCTTGAAGTTCGAGATGATCGGCGTCTCGATGATTTCACCCGAGGGCTTTGCCATCAGGCCGCGCATGCCGGCGAGCTGACGCATCTGGGTGGGCGAACCACGCGCACCCGAATGCGACATCATGTAGATCGAGTTCATCGGCTTTTGACGGCCACTGTCCTCGAACTCGACGGCCTTGATGCGGGCCATCATCTCGTCGGCGACCTTTTCCGAGCACTTGGCCCAGGCGTCGACGACCTTGTTGTACTTCTCGCCCTGCGTGATCAGGCCGTCATTGTACTGCTGCTCGTATTCCTTGGCCAAAGCCTCGGTGTCGGAAACCAGCTTGATCTTGGCGTCCGGGATCAGCATGTCGTCCTTGCCGAACGAAATGCCGGCGCGGCAGGCGTGGCTGAAGCCGAGGGCCATGATGCGGTCGCAGAAAATGACCGTCTCCTTCTGACCGCAGTGGCGGTAGACGGTGTCGATCATCTTGGAGATGTTCTTCTTGGTCATCTCCTGGTTGGCCGTCTCGTAAGGCACATTGACGTTCTTCGGCAGCAGCTCGCCGATGATCATGCGGCCAGGCGTGGTGTCGTAGATTTTCGACACGACCTTGCCTTCGGCGTCGACCGTGCGGAAACGACCCTTGATCTTGGAGTGCAGCGTCACCGCCTTGGTCTCGAGCGCGTGCTGGAGTTCGCCCATGTCGGCAAACACCATGCCTTCGCCCGGCTCGTTCTGATTGACGATCGAGAGATAGTAGAGACCCAGGACCATGTCCTGCGAAGGCACGATGATCGGCGCGCCGGAAGCCGGGTGCAGGATGTTGTTGGTCGACATCATCAGCACGCGGGCTTCAAGCTGCGCTTCCAACGAGAGCGGCACGTGAACGGCCATCTGGTCGCCGTCGAAGTCGGCGTTGAAGGCCGTGCAGACCAGCGGATGCAGCTGGATCGCCTTGCCTTCGATCAGGATCGGCTCGAACGCCTGGATGCCGAGGCGGTGCAGCGTCGGTGCACGGTTCAACAGCACCGGATGCTCGCGGATGACCTCGTCGAGGATATCCCAGACTTCCGGACGCTCCTTCTCGACCAGCTTCTTGGCCTGCTTGACGGTCGAGGAGAACCCCTTGGCGTCGAGGCGGGCGTAGATGAACGGCTTGAACAGTTCGAGCGCCATCTTCTTCGGCAGGCCGCATTGGTGCAGCTTGAGCTCCGGACCGGTGACGATGACCGAACGGCCCGAATAGTCGACGCGCTTGCCGAGCAGGTTCTGGCGGAACCGGCCCTGCTTGCCCTTCAACATGTCGGACAGCGACTTCAGCGGACGCTTGTTGGCGCCGGTGATGACGCGGCCGCGACGGCCGTTGTCGAACAGCGCATCGACGGCTTCCTGCAGCATGCGCTTTTCATTGCGCACGATGATGCCGGGGGCGCGCAGCTCGATCAGCCGCTTCAGACGGTTGTTGCGGTTGATGACGCGGCGATAGAGATCGTTCAGGTCGGACGTCGCGAAACGTCCACCATCCAGAGGAACCAGCGGGCGCAGGTCCGGCGGGATCACCGGAACCACCTTCATGATCATCCATTCCGGACGGTTGCCGGACTCCATGAAGTTCTCGACGACCTTGAGTCGCTTCAGATACTTCTTCTGCTTCAGCTCGGACGTGGTCGAAGCCAGTTCCGAACGCAGGTCGCCGGCGATCTTCTCCAGGTCCATGCCGGCCAGAAGGTCATGAATGGCCTCGGCGCCGATCATGGCGGTGAACGAATCCTCGCCATACTCGTCGACGGCGATCATGTACTCTTCCTCGCTGAGCAGCTGGTGCTCCTTCAGCGCGGTTAGGCCAGGCTCGGTGACGATGTAGTTCTCGAAGTAGAGGACGCGCTCGATGTCCTTCAGGGTCATGTCGAGCAGCGTGCCGATGCGCGACGGCAGCGACTTCAGGAACCAGATGTGAGCGACAGGTGCCGCCAGCTCGATGTGGCCCATGCGCTCGCGGCGAACGCGCGACAGCGTGACTTCGACGCCGCACTTTTCGCAGATGACGCCCTTGTACTTCATGCGCTTGTACTTGCCGCACAGGCATTCATAGTCCTTGATCGGGCCAAAAATGCGCGCGCAGAACAGACCGTCACGCTCCGGCTTGAAGGTGCGGTAGTTGATGGTCTCCGGCTTCTTGATCTCGCCGAACGACCAGGACAGAATCTTCTCAGGGCTGGCGAGCGATATCCGGATGGAATCGAACACCTGCGCCGGCGCCTGCGGATTGAAGAGATTCATGACCTCTTGGTTCATGCCGTTCTCCTTTTCGGGGTCCTCGAAAACCCCTTGCATCTAACGCGGGCCAAATGCCCGCTGAGTGGTCGGCCCACTGGCCGTAGAATTTGTCGCATCCGGTCGCGGCGTTCCGCGACCGGATGTCTTGCTTACTCGGCCGCGCCCCTATTCGGCAGCATCTGGCAGCCGGACAGGGTTGTCGTCGAGCTTGGTATTCTCCAGCTCGACATTGAGGCCGAGAGACCGCATTTCCTTGACGAGCACGTTGAAGCTCTCGGGAATGCCGGCCTCGAACGTGTCGTCGCCGCGCACGATCGCCTCGTAGACCTTGGTGCGGCCGGCGACATCGTCCGACTTCACCGTCAGCATTTCCTGCAGCGTGTAGGCGGCGCCATAGGCTTCCAGCGCCCAGACCTCCATTTCGCCGAAGCGCTGGCCACCGAACTGCGCCTTGCCGCCCAGCGGCTGCTGGGTAACGAGCGAGTACGGACCGATCGAACGCGCGTGGATCTTGTCGTCCACCAGGTGGTGAAGCTTGAGCATATAGATATAGCCCATCGTCACCTTGCGATCGAACGGCTCGCCGGTGCGTCCGTCATAGAGCTGCGACTGACCGCTGGTGTGCAGGCCCGCCTGCTCCAGCATGATGTTGATGTCGACTTCATGCGCGCCGTCGAACACCGGTGTCGCGATAGAGACGCCGCGGCGCATCTGCTCGCTGAGGCGAACGATGCTCTCGTCGTCATATTCGCGGACCGGCTCGTTGCGGTCGTTGGCTGGGATGAAGCTCTCGAGCGTCTTGCGCAACGGCTTGATGTCTCCAACCGTCTTGTACGCGTCGATCAGCTCGCCGATCTTCTTGCCCATGCCCGCGCATGCCCAGCCCAGATGCGTTTCCAGGATCTGGCCGACATTCATGCGGCTCGGCACACCCAGCGGGTTGAGCACGATATCGGCATGCGTGCCGTCCTCGAGGAAAGGCATGTCCTCGACCGGAACGATGCGCGACACGACACCCTTGTTGCCGTGACGTCCGGCCATCTTGTCGCCCGGCTGCATCTTGCGCTTCACGGCCACGAAGACCTTGACCATCTTCATGACGCCCGGAGGCATTTCGTCGCCGCGCTGGACCTTCTCGACCTTGTCCATGAAGCGCTGCTCGAGCGCCTTCTTGGAATCGTCGTACTGGCCACGCAGGGCTTCCAGTTCGCTCTGGAGCTTTTCGTTCTCCACCGCAAACTGCCACCACTGCGAACGCGGATACTCGTCCAGCGTGTCCTTCGACAGCTTCGAGCCCTTCTTGAAGCCCTTCGGCCCGGCAATCGCTTCCTTGCCGACGAGAACGTCGGAAAGGCGCGAATAGACGTTGCGGTCGAGGATCGCCTGCTCGTCGTCGCGGTCCTTGGCGAGGCGTTCGATCTCCTCGCGTTCGATCGCCATGGCGCGCTCGTCCTTCTCGACGCCGTGGCGGTTGAACACGCGCACTTCGACGACTGTGCCGAAGGTGCCCGGAGGCATGCGCATCGAGGTGTCGCGAACGTCGGACGCCTTTTCACCGAAGATGGCGCGCAGGAGCTTTTCTTCCGGCGTCATCGGGCTTTCGCCCTTCGGCGTGATCTTGCCGACCAGGATGTCGCCCGGCTGCACTTCCGCGCCGATATAGACGATGCCGGCTTCGTCGAGGTTCTTCAGCGCTTCTTCCGAAACGTTCGGAATGTCGCGTGTGATTTCCTCCGGTCCAAGCTTGGTGTCGCGGGCCATGACCTCGAATTCCTCGATGTGGATCGAGGTGAAGACGTCGTCGGCCACGATGCGCTCGGAGAGCAGGATCGAGTCCTCGTAGTTGTAGCCGTTCCACGGCATGAACGCGACCAGCACGTTGCGGCCGAGCGCCAGATCGCCGAGCTCGGTCGACGGACCGTCGGCGATGATGTCGCCCTTGTTGACGCGGTCGCCCATGCGCACCAGCGGACGCTGGTTGATGCAGGTGTTCTGGTTCGAACGCTGGAACTTCATCAGCCGGTAGATGTCGACGCCCGACTTGCCGGGATCGAGATCTTCCGTGGCGCGGATGACGATACGCGTCGCGTCCACCTGGTCGACGATGCCGCCGCGGCGGGCGCCGATGGCGGCGCCCGAGTCACGGGCAACGATCGGCTCCATACCGGTGCCTACGAACGGCGCTTCGGCGCGCACCAGCGGCACGGCCTGACGCTGCATGTTGGAGCCCATCAGCGCGCGGTTGGCGTCGTCGTTCTCGAGGAACGGGATCAGCGCCGCGGCCACGGACACCATCTGCTTGGGCGACACGTCCATCAGATCGACGTTTTCGCGCGGCGCCATCATCACTTCGCCGGCGCTGCGGCAAATGACGAATTCGTCGACGAAACCACCATTCTTGTCGAGCTCGGCATTGGCCTGCGCGACGTGGTGCTTGGACTCTTCCATAGCGGAGAGATAGACGACCTCATTGGTCAGCTTGCCGTTGACGATCTTGCGGTACGGGCTTTCGATGAAGCCGTACTTGTTGACGCGCGCGAAGGTCGCCAGCGAGTTGATCAGACCGATGTTCGGGCCTTCCGGCGTCTCGATCGGGCAGATGCGGCCGTAATGCGTCGGGTGCACGTCCCGCACTTCGAAGCCGGCGCGCTCGCGGGTCAGACCGCCCGGTCCAAGTGCCGACAGGCGGCGCTTGTGGGTGATCTCCGACAGCGGGTTGGTCTGATCCATGAACTGCGACAGCTGCGAGGAACCGAAGAACTCGCGTACGGCGGCAGCCGCCGGCTTGGCGTTGATCAGGTCCTGCGGCATCACCGTGTCGATCTCGATCGAGGACATACGTTCCTTGATCGCGCGCTCCATGCGCAGCAGGCCGACGCGGTATTGGTTCTCCATCAGCTCGCCGACAGAACGCACGCGGCGGTTGCCGAGATTGTCGATGTCGTCGATCTCGCCCTTGCCGTCGCGCAGCTCGACCAGCGTCTTGACCACGGCCAGGATGTCGTCCTTGCGCAGCACGCGCACGGTATCCTCAGCCTTGAGCTCGAGGCGCATGTTCATCTTGACGCGGCCGACGGCCGACAGGTCGTAGCGCTCCGAGTCGAAGAACAGCGAGTTGAACATGGCTTCGGCGGTTTCAAGCGTCGGCGGCTCGCCCGGGCGCATGACACGGTAGATGTCGAACAGTGCGTCCTGGCGGCTCTCGTTCTTGTCGACGTTGAGCGTATTGCGGATGTAGGCGCCGACATTGACGTGGTCGATGTCGAGAACCTTGATCTCGCTTTCGCCCGTGCCGAGCAGCACCTTCAGCGTCTTTTCATCGATCTCGTCGCCGGCTTCGAGGAAAATCTCGCCGGTGCCGTAGTTGACGATGTCCTCGGCCAGGTAATTGCCGAGCAGATCCTCGTCGGTCGCCTTGATCGCCTTCAGACCCTTTTCGCCAAGCGCCCTTGCCTGGCGGGCGGTGATCTTCTTGCCGGCCTCGACGACAACTTCGCCTGTGTCGGCATCGACGAGGTCGCCAACGGCCTTGAGGCCGCGGAAACGCTCGACGTTGAACGGGATGCGCCAGTGGTCGCCGGCGCGCTTGTAGGTGATCTTGTTGTAGAAGGTCGACAGGATCTCTTCGCCGTCCATGCCGAGCGCCATCAAGAGCGACGTCACCGGAATCTTGCGGCGGCGGTCGATGCGGGCATGCACGACGTCCTTGGAATCGAACTCGATGTCGAGCCACGAACCGCGATAGGGAATGACGCGCGCCGCAAACAAAAGCTTGCCCGAGGAGTGCGACTTGCCCTTGTCATGGTCGAAGAAGACGCCCGGCGAACGGTGCATCTGCGAGACGATGACGCGCTCCGTGCCATTGACGATGAAGGTGCCGTTGAGCGTCATGAGCGGCATGTCGCCCATATAGACGTCCTGCTCCTTGATGTCCTTGATCGACTTTGCGCCGGTATCCTCGTCGATATCGAACACGATGAGGCGCAGCGTCACCTTGAGTGGCGCGGCATAGGTCAGGTCGCGCTGACGGCATTCGTCAACGTCGAATTTCGGTCCTTCGAACTCGTACTTCACGAACTCCAGCATCGAGGAGCCGGAGAAATCGGAGATCGGGAAAACCGACTTGAAAACGGCCTGCAGTCCCTCGTCCGGACGCCCACCCTTGGGCTCCGCCACCATCAGGAACTGGTCATAGGATGCTTTTTGAACCTCGATCAGGTTCGGCATCTCCGCAACTTCCGGAATCTTTCCGAAGAACTTGCGTACGCGTCTGCGGCCATTGAAAGTCTGGGTCTGGGCCATCGTCGCTCCTTAGCTATAAACTCGGGGCGAGCCTCGCCGCGGCTCACCTTGCATGCGCGGCCACCTCGGCGGCGGCCCCTGATCTGTTTCCCGCCGCCTGGCGGCGACGGCTAAAACGGGAGAAAACCCGTTTCCTGAAGGCCGGTTTCGGCCCTCAGGAAAGAGGTTCTCGTACATCTCGCGCTACGCATCCTCCCCTCTGATGAAGGGAGTGGCGGACGGCGCGAGGCCGCCCGCCGCTTTTACGCTTACTTCAGGTCGACCTTGGCGCCGGCTGCTTCCAGCTGGGCCTTGAACTTCTCAGCGTCAGCCTTGGAAACGGCTTCCTTGACCGGCTTCGGAGCTGCTTCGACCAGATCCTTGGCTTCCTTGAGGCCCAGGCCGGTGATGGCGCGGACTTCCTTGATGACGTTGATCTTCTGAGCGCCTGCCTCGGTGAGGACGACGTCGAATTCCGTCTTTTCCTCAGCCGGAGCAGCAGCAGCGGCAGCGCCGCCGGCAGCGGCAACCGCCACCGGAGCAGCAGCCGAAACGCCCCACTTTTCTTCCAGAAGCTTCGACAGCTCGGCCGCCTCGAGGACGGTCAGCTTCGAAAGGTCGTCTACGATCTTTGCCAGATCAGCCATTGTTGTATTCCTTCATCAGGTTCGAACGTGTGTTTGTGATAGCGAGGAACGGCCTCATGCCGCCTCGTCCTTCCGGGCGTAAGCGCCGATGACGCGCGCGACCGAAGCCGCTGGCGCATTGACGATCTGGGCGATCCGGGTTGCCGGCGTGGCGATCATGCCAACCAGCCTGGCGCGCAGCTCATCGAGCGACGGAAGTGTGGCGAGTGCCTTCACACCGTCGGCGTTGAGCGAGGTGGTGCCCATTGCGCCGCCGAGAATGACCAACTTGTCATTTCCCTTGGCGAAATCGGACGCGACCTTCGGCGCCGCAATCGGATCCTCCGAATAAGCGATCAGCGTCTGTCCCTTGAACAGGTCGATGATCGATGCGGAGTCCGTGCCCTGAAGAGCGATTTTGGCGAGACGGTTCTTCGCGACTTTGACGGTGCCACCGGCAGCGCGCATTTTCGACCGAAGGTCGTTCATTTGCGCGACGGTGATACCGGCGTAGTGGGCCACGACGACTGAACCAGCGCCTGCAAAAGCACCATTCAGGCCCGTGACGAGTTCGCGTTTTTCCGCTCTGTCCACTGCCTATCTCCAGTTGACCCCTGCCCCGCTAGTGGGACAGGCGTCGGGTTGCCTTTTTGCCGGCCGGGCCATCCATTACAGATCTCCCGAACGACGCTCGAGGATCCTGCCCCCTTTCGCCACATCGACGGCAAGCCGGAGATGCGCAGACAAAAGGCAAACACGGTTCGAACCTTTCATTGGAGCTTGTCGCTCCGTTGTCCGGTTTTCACCCGTCTCATGCAGGCCCAATTCGATTAAGGCTTCTGGGCCGCCTGCAATCTCGGACAGGATGTCCGGAAGCCTCTCGGCTTCCGGTACCGGGCCGCCGACAAGTCGGAGGCCCGGAATTCACTTGCGGATCAACGCCTTGGCAGCCGATCCAGATGTTCGTATCAAGACGCTGCGAGCGTCGAGACGTCGAGCTTGAGGCCCGGGCCCATCGTCGAGGTGACCGACACCTTCTTGACGTAGTTGCCCTTGGCGCCAGCCGGCTTTGCCTTGGTCACGGCATCGGCGAAGGCGCGGACGTTTTCTTCCAGCGCCTTGACGTCGAACGAGACCTTGCCGACGCCGGCATGAACGATGCCGGCCTTCTCGACGCGGAACTCGACAGCGCCGCCCTTCGATGCCTTGACGGCGGCGGCGACGTCGGTGGTGACGGTGCCGACCTTCGGGTTCGGCATCATGCCGCGCGGGCCGAGCACCTTGCCCAGACGGCCGACCAGCGGCATCATGTCCGGCGTGGCGATGCAGCGATCGAAGTCGATCGTGCCCTTCTGGACGATGTCGACCAGATCCTCGGCACCGACGATGTCGGCGCCGGCGGCGCGAGCCTCATCGGCCTTGCCGCCACGTGCGAACACGGCGACGCGGACAGAGCGGCCGGTGCCGTTCGGCAGGTTGACCACGCCGCGGACCATCTGGTCGGCATGGCGCGGGTCGACGCCGAGGTTCATCGCAACTTCGATGGTCTCGTCGAACTTCACCGTCGAACGGTCCTTGAGCAGCTTCAGCGCCTCACCAAGGGCATAGGCCTTGTTGGGGTCGATGCCGTCGCGGGACTTCGATACACGCTTTGCAATCTTTGCCATGATCTCAGCCCACCACTTCCAGACCCATCGAGCGGGCGGAGCCCTCGACCATGCGCATGGCCGCCTCGACGTCGTTTGCGTTCAGATCCTTCATCTTCTGTTCGGCGATGGCGCGCACCTTGTCGCGACCGATCGTGCCGGCCTTGATCTTGCCCGGCTCTTTCGAACCCGAAGTCAAGTTCGCCGCCTTTTTCAGGAAGTAGCTCACCGGCGGCGTCTTCATGACGAAGGTGAAGGACTTGTCCTGGTAATAGGTGATGACGACCGGGATCGGCGATCCCTTTTCCATTTCCTGGGTCTGCGCGTTGAACGCCTTGCAGAATTCCATGATGTTGATGCCGCGCTGACCAAGTGCCGGGCCGATCGGCGGAGACGGCGTAGCCGATCCCGCTTTGACCTGGAGCTTGAGCTGGCCTGCAATTTTCTTAGCCATCTCTTTCCTGCCTTTATCTCATGCCGGCCCCAGTATCGGGAACACCGGCGGTTGCAGTCTGGTGGTGCGGTCCGCGCGGCCGGCTAAAGCCGCATTCGCCTCCCACCCGTTCATGGCCGCGCGCTTTCCGCGCCGCCTCCCCTTGCCGGCGAACCGGCGCAGGGTTTTCGGATCAGCCCTTTTCGACCTGTCCGAATTCCAGATCGACCGGCACGGCGCGCCCGAAGATCGAAACTTCCACCTTGAGCCGCGCCCGCTCCTCGTCCACTTCCTGGACGAAACCGTTGAACGAGGCGAACGGACCATCCGAAACGCGGATCGCCTCGCCGATCTCGAAAGTGACCGAGGGCTTCGGCCGCTCGACGCCTTCCTGAACCTGGTTCAGGATGCGCTGCGCCTCGGCTTCGGTGATCGGCACCGGCTTGGAGTCACCGAGGAAGCCGGTGACCTTCGGCGTGTTCTTGACCAGCGAGAACACCGCATCGGTCAGATTGGCCTTGAGCAGCACATAGCCCGGAAAGAACTTGCGCTCGGCATCGACCTTGCGGCCGCGGCGGATTTCGACGACCTTCTCGGTCGGCACCACGATCTGCTCGATATCGGCGGACAGGCCCTTCTGCTTGGCCTTGTTCTCAATGTCCTCGGCGACCTTCTTTTCGAAGTTCGAATAGGCGTGGACGATGTACCAGCGCGCGGTCATTTCAAGACTTCTCCGTAATCGCCGGACTTAATGGCCGAGGCTCAGTAACCGCTCGATCGCGTAGCCCATGGCCACGTCGGCGGTGAAGAAAAAGATCATCGCGATGACCGCGAATACGAGCACCATCACCGTCGAGATCATCGTCTCCCGGCGCGACGGCCAAGTCACCTTGGCAGTTTCCGCGCGGACCTGCTGGAGAAAGACGAAAGGATTTGTGGTTTTCGAAGCCATATGCCGCTCTGTCTTCAAGACCCGTTGGCCGGGTCTCCTGGATGATCCCGCTGGCCGGGACGTGCCGCCTGGGTTCAAGTCGACGCCGAATCAGCGCCATTTCGCCCATGCAAATCGGACGCGTAAAGCCGGCTTCCCAGCTCCACGCGTCGCGTGTCTGTTGTGTCTACATAAAACCGATTCTTGATCCACGCAAGTGGCAAGTGTCCGCTTTATGACCAAACGCCGCCTCGGAACCATCCAGTCGTCCCGTCCCGGCTATCGAGGCCTTATGCCTCAGTTCGCCCAATATGGCAAGCCACCTGCCCTTTTTCAATGCCGGACCCCAATTCCAGGAGGTGGATCCGGAAATCAGGCACGCGATTACAAGTTCGAGGAAATGGCGTTGCGGACGAACCTGCGACCTGCTGTTTTGGAAACCAAATGAAGCGCACGCAAGATTGGAATCCAGCTGCCCATGCCGAGGCAGCTGGATCAACCCAGGGTTAGTTAGGCACAGGCGAGTTCGACCCCGGCCACTGCGCCGATTCCGCATGGTGGGCGTGGGCGCGGCGCGATCACTGCCGGGCACGGGGGCGGGTCGTCGTCATCGTCGGGGCCGAAAGAACGGCCCCGACGCCGCCAAGCCTTGAGAACGCTGCGGCGCGAGGAGGGTCGCCAAGGCAGCACCCGGCCTGAAGTCTCTTTCCCCAGCGTGGGTTTCTCATCCAGAGCCTTCAACGCACTCAGAATCTGGTCGACAGGGATTACCGTGCCGTTGTCCAGGCGGCGCAAGGCAGGCTGGTTTTCCACCGCGCAGGCATCGGACGCCCACGAGGAAAGCAGTGCCCGCTTTTCTCCACTGCTGAGGCGTGGATGGTTGATGACGTTGTCTGGATTGTCGAGCAGGCACAAAGAAGTTTCAATTTTGCCCGAGCGTGCCGCAGAAAGTGTCGGTGTCTCGTAGAAGTTGTCCATCTCCATTCTCCGCAATCTGGGCCTCCCGGCCGAAGCCGGGAGGCGGACCGCCGGGATAACTGAATCGATACGATCAGGCCGCTTTGCGGGTGCGTTCCGTATCCTGGGCGATCTGCTTGCCCACCTGGGCGTCGCCGGCCCCGATGCTAATGCGGCGCGGCTTCAGCTCTTCGGGAATCTCACGGACGATGTCGATGGTCAGGAGACCGTTCTCAAGGTTTGCTGCCTTGATCTTCATGTGGTCGGCAAGCTTGAACGTCTGCCTGAAACTGCGGTAGGCGATGCCCTGGTGCAGCAGCTGGCGTCCGCTCTGGTCATCAGCCTTCTGGCCTGCCACGACCAGTTCGGGTCCATGCTGGGTCAGCTCAACCTCATCCTGGCTGAAGCCCGCG
>NZ_AYWH01000020.1:0-28764 GCF_000502555.1 Mesorhizobium sp. LNJC394B00 | reverse complement strand
AACCCGCGCCACAAGGCGTAACAAAAACGGTCGAGGCTCTAATCGCAGCTGGATGACAGTTCAGTAGCAGGTCATCGACAGCACATAACGCTAAGGGACGAGAATGGAAGAACGTTCGACTTATGGACGACTTCCTGAAGACTCGCGCAGCAAAGGGGCATGAAGAAGGGGCCGATCGAGAGCGGGAGGACGCGGCGGAACTCAGACTTTTCTACGTTGCGGTCACGCGCGCAAAGGAGGCGATCGAGATCCCTGCAATGGGCCATAAGGCCGAGCCGCCGCGGGGTTCGGCGATCTCATCGCGGCAGGCGACCCCGGAGTCGGCTAAGACTGTATTCGCCCAACCAGTCGATTGGACGGAGCCGGCCAAGCAAAACCGCCAGCAGGCGCAATCGCAGGATGCCACTCACAAGGAGTCCAAGCGCGGCTTCTTCTCGCGTCTTTTTGGTCGCTAGCGCAGACGGCCATCCAACCGGCTCGCTTGCGTTTCCCGTCGGGGTCCGACTCGGACGCTTACGCTAAACTCTTCGCCTTCCTCGACCGGCGGACTGGCAGAGAGTTGCTCGCCTCGACCGGCTCGAAGAGTCTGATGGGGGTCATTTCTGCATATCGGACACTGAATGGACCAAAATTCCGCATGATCCGGCGCCATTCATCAGATATCTCAGAGGGGGTAAAAATTAGACTTGGCTCAAACTTTCCTTGCGTGTCGATTCGAAACCCATCTCGGCCATACTCGGCAAGCTTGTACTGGTTGCCGATAAAATGAATGGCCTTGATCTTTTCCGCCAATGCCTTGTTCACGAATAGAGCAATCATGCTCTCGTCAATGTCAGAAAGGCGGAGGTAAGGACCGAAGCGAAAGCTCCCGCCTCCATACCCAAATTCAGCACGCAAAAAGCGTACTTTCTCCATCCCGACTGATGTGAAAGTGCCCACGTTCGTACCCTCGTCATGATCGGCACCCTCATCGGCAACGTCCTCGTTCGGCGTATCTTCTGCGGCCGGAATGCGTCGCTCCCACTTTGCGCCCATCATTCCGTGCAAGATGCCTGCCGGCATGGCCTCAACATCGGCCACTGATTTTGCGCTCGCTCTATGTGCGCGATCCGATGTTCCAAACGTCACCATAAAGAGCCCATCTCGCGGTTCGGCGAGACTCATGCTCGAAAAATCGGAAGTGGCCGATCTCATTGCCATTGTACTCGCGGTCCAGTTCCAACAAGACGAGGAACTGATCAAGGGGAGCATTCATCTCTTGCAAAAATTGCATTCGGTTCAGCGACTTCTTAATTTCGCTGAATCCATCAACAATCACACTCTGAATATCGTCGCCCCATCTGGCGAAGAATGTTGCCTGTTCCGCTTCAGACATCGGGATGCCGAGCGACTGAAACCGGATCGCCATTCCATCTGCGCCATCAAGGACTAATCGAATTCTTTCTCGGTCGAAGATTTCGCAATATGCCAACCCGCGTTTCGTCGCTTTCTGGATGAGAGTATCTTTTTCGGCAGCTGTAAGGTTCACGTTGGTGAATAAAACAAAGGCGTTGATTTCAGAATCGGCTGTGATGGCACTCGCCAAATCATCCAAAAACTTTCTCTGAGCTTTCTTCTTGTGATCCGTCGAGTCGTTGGCTTGATTGACAAACCCGATAGCACCGTAGGTTTTCTGTTCTCCATTTAGAATAGCCTCAATATCTCGGCCGCCATCAGGCCCACCCCGAGGGTGGCGTGGTCTAACATTCATAAACCGCTTGTCCAAGGCAAGGACGGCAGTGCACATCCGTTCCCTTTGCAACTGGTTTGTGTCTAGGTAGCTTTTCAGTCGTTCATCAGTACCAAACGTCATGACACTATTTCTTTGAGAACGAGGGGAGACGAGCTTGACGTTTTCTACTTCTAACCCGTCGCTCATGAGCGAACCTGATAGACCAGTGTTGGTCAACGCAAATCAGTGGCAAGAATTTCGCGTAGAGCCTATGCCAGTCAGGTGAGCCTGCGGCTGTCAACTCCTGCAGCGGTTGGCGATGCTAGGGAATGCGACTTAGAATGACGAGTAATTTTTCAGACGCATCGCATATCGCGCGAATTGCCGAAGCCCTTTGGGCACGTGAGCCGGTGGGGTCGGCAGCTTTGCTGGTTGGCGCTGGTTTCAGCCGCAACGCCACTCCGGTTCGGGCCTCAGCCGGCACGATGCCCGGCTGGAACGACATCTACAGAACGATGGTAAACCAGCTTTACCCAGCACCCTCCCGCCACCGTGAATGGCTGTTAGGACTGAGTGGCGCAACTAGCGCGTATCTGCGGGTAGCAGAAGAATTCGAGGCACAATTCGGGCGCAACACGCTCGACAAATTGATAATGGCAAATGTCCCCGACCGCCAGTTCGCGCCGGGTAAACTGCACAAGATGCTCGTCCAGCTCCCTTGGGCCGATATAATGACGACCAACTGGGACACGCTGCTTGAACGCGCGGCTGAAAGCGCCGAAGAGCGCGTCTATGACATCTTGCGCACGGTCGAGGAGATACCGGAGGCGCGGGCGCCGAGGGTCATCAAGCTGCACGGGAGTTTGCCCTCCCATCGCCCATTTGTCTTTACGGAAGAGGATTTTCGGACCTATCCGGCGCGTTTTGCGGCATTCGTCAATCTCGCGCAGCAACTCGCGATGGAAAGCACATTGGTGTTGCTCGGTTTCTCGGGAGACGATCCCAACTTCCTGTTCTGGTCGGGCTGGGTCCGCGATCGGCTAGGACCGAAGGCACCGCTGATCTATCTGGTGGGTGCACTGGATTTAAGCGCAGCGAAGCGCAAGATGCTTGAAAGCCGCCGCATTCAGCCAATCGATCTCGCAAAGCTCCAGATGTTTGAGAATTGGCCGGAAAGCCGCCGGCAGGAAAATGCCCATCAGTGGTTCCTTGAATCCTTGCGTGCGGTTGAGCCGTACCGCGCGCAACGCTGGCCGCGGCCGGCTGCAGGTTTCATACCCCCGCTGGTGCATGTGACTCCGGTTCCCGATACCAGATCGCCAATGCCTGAGCCCCAGTCGGGCAACAATATCACGCCCGCCCAGGGGGTTCGCGAACTGGTGTTGCAGTGGCGGCAGAACCGGGCCGTTTACCCCGGCTGGGTTGTTCCGCCCTTTGATACGAGCCAATTGCTCTGGCGACGTCTATTTATGCGGATCGGCGATATCATTCCCGGCCTGCGTGCGCTTGGCGAGGATGAGCGGCTCGATGCATTGTTCGAGCTCAACTGGCAACAAGAGGTCGCGCTCGTGCCTCTGGTGTTGACTGTCGACGATGTCATTACCGAACTTCTAGACACTTTGATTGGTCGATACGAACAATTGCCCCCCGAGCCGGCAAGACAATTCCGTGCTCTTGCGCTTGCGATCCTACGCCATGCGCGCGAGGACAACGACGCCGCGCTTTACAAGCGCTGGTCGGATTGGCTGGAGCCCAGACTTGCAGAGGATACGGAAGGGCTCGAACGCCTGACCTACGACAACTGCCTGCGCCTGCGCGCGGATTTCGATATCGACGGACTTGAGGCCGCACTCAACAGGTGGAATGTCCAGGGGGACAGCTTCTGGCTGCTGCGCAAGGCGGCCTTGCTCGCAGATCTTGGGCGCGACGAAGAAGCGTCGCAATTGTCGGTGCAGGCGCTCAACGCGATCCGTGAGCAAACTCAGCGGGGCGAAAAGGACATCGCCTCATGGTCACGTGAGAGTTTCGCCCTGTTGTTCCGCAGTTCCGTCCTTTTCGGTGCGCTCGGCGATTGGCGTGAGAACGGACCAGTGCGCGACCGGTTCGATATGCGCCAGGAGGAACTACAAGCGCGCGGCTGCCCGGGTCGCAGCGACTTCTTCGACTTGCAAGAGAGGCTTGCTCAGCCGGCGCCGCCGCTCAAGCAGGAGCGCGAAAGCACGCGGCGATTTGATCTCGGCTCGATAAATCGAACCTTCAACTTCGGACCACTCGATTCACGCGTTGAACGGCTTCTTGCCTATCAGGCCCTCCGGTTCCAGGAAGAGGGTGGCCTGCCGCTTCGGATCGGACATGCAGCGGTCGCGCGGCAACTCGTGTTCGACGCTGCGCGCTGGCTGATGGATGTGGCGCCCACGAGGGCGATCGACGCCTTTCTTCGGGCCTCACCTGGATCCGCCAGCAAGGAGTTCGATAAGCTTTTTTCTCGGGCGACGATTGCCAGGATCAATGCAGGAGAAGCGGACCGTTTAATCGATCGGGTTTTCCGCCTCATCGCTGCGGCAAGGGAGCGGATCGATGCGGGTAACACGGAGCCCCGCTTTTGGATGGAGCGCCTCAAGTCCGCGCTCGATATCGCTTCGCGCGTGGTCCTGCGCACGCCGCATCGCGCGCCAAAGCTTCTGGAAATCGGGCTGGCCTTACATGCCGATCCCCGATTTCGGCGTAATATCGATTTGGGCGATCAGCTGCACCAGCTTGTGAGCCGATGCTTCGAGGCTGCGGAGGTCCCCGAGCATGATGCGATGCTGCTCGCAATCTTCGAGCATCCGATCACCAAAAATGTCGGCGATTTCGCCCATGGCGTTCGCGATCCGGAGGCAAACCTGCCGAGCGACGTCAAGATCGAGAAGCCTGATCCGAGGTGGCGGAAGGTCGTCTCAGATACAACCGCGGCCGTGCGTCAGGCCAATACGCGGCTGGCGGCCGTATCGCGAATGGTATGGCTGTTCAATGCCAAGCTACTAAACAAAAGAGACTTGCAGGTATTTGGCGCAGCGTTGTGGGATCCAAATCATGTTGAAGGCGGCCTGCCGAGCGGAACTGCTTTCTACGCCAGTGCCTTCCTTTCATTGCCAAAGCCCGTCCGCGCCGATGCGCAAAGAGCGCTGTGCGCCAAATTTCTTGCCGACGCTCCGCTTACGGATACAGATCTCGACAGCGGAGCGTTGGCAAACCTGCTCGGGGAAAAACAGTTTCTGCTTGACGAGGCTCAACTCGTTGCGTTGATCGAGCGTCTGCACGTCTATGTTGCAAGTCACGCTGCCGCGCCGGTGAGGCCGAATCTATTCAGCGGCAATGGCCGAAACTTGGCACAAGAATGCGCGCGGCTTGTAATGAATCTTGCGATGCGTGCCCGCTCGAGTCCCGCGGCCACCGACAAATTGAGATCGCTAGCGATGCTGGATCGATATCCACTTCGCATGGAACCTGCCTACCCCTTACTCCTACACCTCGGCGTTGTTACTGTGACTGCCGCGACGAAGGGGCTTCGGGCGTTGATAGTAAGTCGCGATGAAACCGACGTACTGATTCTCGGGAGCTTGCTTGATCAGATTTACCGGTCAAAAGCCTATGTGCCTGACTTCGAAGCGGTGGTTTGGCGCGAGATCGCACAGGTAGTAGCTGTGCGAACGCCTTCGTCCTTGACGTTGGCCCTCCGGTTCTTGGCATCTTCGATGCGCAAGGACCCCGCGCGAATACCTGCTGAAATTGACGAAGCGTTGAGCACTGGCCTCAGACTGATCCTCAATGAAACCGAAATGACTAACCCGGTAGAGCATCTGCACTCCGATCCGTTCCTCGCGAGGTACTTCAGCGCCGCGCTAGTCAGCGCGATGGACCGCAACAACCGTGGCGACCCTGCCATCCGCGCCGCCTGGGCGGAAGCGATTGAGAGCGATCCGCTACCCGATACGCGCCGCGGCCGTCGATCAGCATCGTAGGTGTCGGACAGAACTAGGTCTGAGACAAAATTGCGAATGGCTTCAAGCATCAGCTGGGTTGGAGAGCCCTTTCGACGCCTTTCGTTGAGAACCTTACTTTGGCCGTCGCCGATGGGAAAAGACCGCTCGGCCCCCAAGCGAGTACATCAATCAACTTTGTCCGCAACGGAATCTGTAGTCTCGTTGTCCATGGTGGCGCGGATCGTATCGGGGGCCGGCGAGATTTCGAGAGAACAGCATAGATTCACGTGTACCTTTGAAAGGCTCGAGCCATGGCATTTGACGGCATCGCCGCAGCCTGAAGGAACCGCGCACATCTTGACTGCCTAAACCCTTCAGATACCTTCCACGGCGTGCCTTGAGAGAAGCGGCCCTTGGCGCCTTTGACTAAGCCGCGTGATAACCGACGATGGGGGGAGCCCTTACGTCGTAGAGAACGAGCAGCACGGCTGCCCCCACGACACTCCCACACGTCAACTGGCTCGCCACCCCCCGATAGGTGTTGCGGCCCTTATAGATCATATGGAGAGATCGATGCAGACGAGCGATGGATACTGGTGGGCAAGCCACCTACACGAGGACCGCAAGCCGGAGATTATCGACGTGCACGGTTTGGCAGCGTCACGCATGACCGATGACTGGCCCTACCATGTCGCCGAATTCGAGCTGCTTCAGCATATCGATACCAGCGCCTGGCCGCAGAAGGGAAAACTGACGGAGCGGGAACTACTCGACGAAAACTACGCGGTCGATCCAGCCGCTGTTCGCGCAGGCTATTGGTGGGTCATCCACCATGAGGATCTCCTGCCGCTCATTGTCCTGGTCGGAAAGGATGCCGTCTATCGAATTGATGGCGAAGACGGCCTCAACGACTTCGAATTTCTTATGCCGATCGACACAGATGGCTGGCCCAAGGACATAGGTCATGGATGAAAACAAGACAGAGAAAAAGTCAAAGGTCGTCTATGGCGTCGGCGTCACGCCGTACGGCATGTATTTGATGGCTCAAAACTGCCGGGCCGCCGCTGACGCCCTTGAGAACATCCTCGTTCGGCCCCGAACATCGAACCATCCCCGGCGCTTTCTTTACTACCAAGCGACCGAGCATTTCCTGCGGACCTTCCTGCGTTTGAACAGTCAAGAACTGGAGAAGATCCAAGGGTTTGGGCATAGGTGGGGTGACATGCTGGACTGCTGTAACAGCTACGGCCTTGTGATCCCCGCCAATGTTGAGAAGTACATCCGACTATGCGCGCTCAACAACGCCTTAGTTGGCATTCGATATGAATATGAACTCGACCTCGATCCGGGAACTGGCAAGAAGGCCACGCGCTCGACGCTGCCGCTTGAAAAGACCATCTACGCGCTGGAACTCGCCGTCGGTGAAGCAATCGAGCAAACCGGCCGAGAGGTGTTCAAGAGGCCTGATCCGCCCTGGCTTGATCAGCCTAGGTCCAAGGCTGATCGCACCTCCGACAACCATCTTTGAAGTTGACAGCGTGAAGACGAAATCGTTGGTCATCGTCGCGGCCGCGGTGGCGATGTAGGCCGCTGCAGTTGCGGAGATCGAAGCACGTTTACTACCACGAAAGCCTAGCTAGGATCGCGGCCGAAAAATCGCGGCCACGAATTTTCGATAGGCATAGGGAATCGCCTTTGCAATGGCAGCGGTCGGCGTCACGCGCCCGACGAATCGTGTCTCTTCAAAGCGCCAATAGACGAGCGGGACCGATCGCTATCAGAGTTCCATGGCCTGTCTCGCGTTCTCAGGAACGGGGAACAAATTAAGGCTTCCGTTCGCGTCTACTGGTCTTTTAAACCGACGGACGTGGCGAAAGCGCCAGCCAAACACTTCCCCCGGCATCGGGCCCGGGCACCAGGTGCTCTGTCCGCAGGCGACTCCAACTTGAATGGGTGAACATTTCCACATTAACAAGCTCGGTCACGCCGACGAACCCGCCGAGGTAGGTTGCGTTGATATTGGGGTATTTAAACAGGGCTTCCAGGTCCGGCTTCTTGCCGGTGTGCAAGGCGAGCGGCCCGCGGAAGCCGGTCGGCCAGCTTCGCACTTCGATGGTCTTGCGCCCCAGAAGGATCAGCTCCGCCCAAGGCTGTTTGATGCTGAGGGCGAAAAGAAAATGCGGAAGGCCGATATTGGTCATCAAGGCTCCGGAAACGTCTCGATCAACTCGCGGGCAAAGCGTCGCTCGATGTCGAAAATTTCAGCCATCGTCAGCTTACCTTGGGAATGTGCAACCGCCTCCCGCACGATCTGTGGCGCTTCGAACGCGAAGCGCTCGGCTCCATAAGACGGTGCGGTGAGCTTTCGCGCCCATGCCAGATAGGCATCGATATGAATACGCGCGTCGCCGTCGGCGAAGTGCGGGTCCTTTTTCGACGTCAGATCGACCGCGTGCGTGACATCGCGGCCGGGCAAGGCAGTTCTGCGCACCGCGCAGGGGATGCATAGTCCGCATGGTTGACCGATGCGCTTGGTGATGGCGCCGAGCACCTGGCGCGACGCCAGGTTCCAACAGGTTTCGGTCTCCAGAATGGCCTTCTCGAAGCGTTTGGCGCCAAGATGCGCCTTCATCGCGTTGGCGGCTTCGCGCTTGGTCATGGTCAAAAACGGGTTCTCGACCGACAACGGGTCACCGAACAGGTTCGAAAACAGATCACTCGCCAAGCTGTGCAGCATGGGATGGGCACGGCGGGTCATCCGGTAGGTCGCCGCCGGTGGCATAGCGATCGCCAAGGGGCCATTTTCGAACTGCAGCAAGGTCGTGGCGCCATAGGATCGCGCGACCAGGGCGCCGAGCGCAAGGAAGAGGAAGGAGCGATACTGAAACTGTCCCCCAATGCGGCGCCTTCCATTGGACCAGGTGCACCCTACCTGGACGTGGCGCTTGAAGGCGAACTGGTCGGCCAGTTCGGTTTGCCTTGCCTTGGCGCCGAAAAACGAAGCAAGCGCGGCGTCGCTATCGTTGCGGCGAAGCCAGTCGAGCCCGCTGGTGCTGTCAAGGCCTGCCGAAAACAACGCGATGGTGGGAACGCGGTCCGGGTGTGAGCCGTCCAACGCAAGCCGGTCGAGCGCGTTTGGTGTTTTTCGCTTTGAGAATTCGAACGCCCACTCAGCGTTGCCCAGCAGTCGCAAGATCGCCGTCAGCGTGGCAAGGGTTGCGGCGGTCCAGGCAGAAGGTTCGCGCACTGGGACCGCCACCTTTACCGATCGAACGCGCTGGCTCGAAATGCGCTTGGGAATGTAGCGTTCAAACTCCCAGACGAGGCGTGCCACTTCCAGGAGATCAAGCGCACGCGGATCGAGACCAAGCGGACCGAGGCCGGCCGCGTCGTGCCACTGGATGCCCGCCAGGTCGAGGTCGATGATCTGTGTCTCCGGCCGCGGCGCCTTGATGATCTCGACATGGGCGGGAATGGTTCGGGACGTGCTCATCAGCCGATTACCAATTGAATAGTTGGCGCCGATTGTTGCCAGCATGTCGCCCCTATCAGCCTTGCGGGTGCGGACGAATTTTTCCTCAAAGCGTTGCTGAATAGCGGCGGCGATGGTGTTGGCGGCGCGCTCGACCGACAGCGCCGACGCCCCGAGGTCGATGCAGGATTCGCCGGCGATGCTCTTGGCGATGACTTGCCCGAGAAAACCTCGACGAATGTCATCGGGGGCGGCGAAGCGAGTCCGATCAAAGGCGGCCTCGACGGCGGCTGCATCGCCTCGTTCGGCCACGGCCAAGTTGTCGCCGGCGAGGGTTGTTGCGAGAAACGAGCGAAACGCCAGGCCGACGCGGTCGATATGCCTTTCGTCGACGGCGTCGCCATGCGCGCGCAAGGCTTGATCGATCACCGCGTCGCAGTAGGCGGTGATTGATCCTGGACCCCTGGCGACGGCGGCGGCATCCAGGACACCGGGCCAGCTTTGCCCTTGCACGGAGCCGCTTAGTTCAATCAGCCGGTCAAGCAGGGTGGTCGCGAAAGGGTCTTGGAAGAGACCCGCCATGAAGCCGGCGCGCCCTCGTTCGCGCAGCATCGCATTGATCTCGCGCGTCAGCCGTGCTTGGTCGCCATCGGCTGTCAGCATGCGTGCGATGTCGCGCAGGTGTGTGATGGCCCGCAGAAGGGATCCGCCTGAACCCGCGGCCGACCCGGCACCTCCGCCGCCGAGCGAGCCGCTGCCGCCCCCAAAGCCCCCGGTTCCCATTCAGACCCTCCCTTGCCAGATTTCGTCGGCGGTCCGCCGCTTCCATGCTTCGGGCAGCCTGGCCGCCATAGGAGATGCCGCAAAGGCAGCCCACACGGTTCCACCGGACACAGTCAAGACATCCACGGCGGCATGGTTCTTGCCGCGCGGCGCGCGTCTTCGTCTCCGGTCAACCCTGACAGGCGCCCGATGTCAGCCACATTGTCCCTAAGCAGTTCGATCGCTGTGTTGCCTCCTGCTGCGCCCCTTGCCGCCAGAAAACCTGCGCAATCGATGCGGTCTCTTATGACAACCCGTTGCGCCCACGCGTGCTCGAACAAGCGCAGCGTCCGAAGCCTGGTTCGTGCATCATCCCAAATGAAGCGTCTGCGGCCCGTGCGAATCTCGTTCCAGGCCAACCTGTCGGCGGCGATTGCCGCCAGAAGCGGATAGCGGCGGTTCGCCTCGCCATCGGACAGTTCGGCCAGGATAAGGGCGGCCGTTGATTATCATTGGCGGCCTCGGCGATGCGCGCCCTGGTATAGTTGAGATCCATCGCAACCTGGGCGAGGCGGAGCGCTTGAGCCACCTCGAGGCCCTCCTGGACAAACACTTCGGCGCGCTCGCTCACAGCGGCATCAAGCGGGCGCTTGGCTGGGTCGAGAACACATTCGGCAGCGTTGCGGCTGGCGGCCGCGAACAGGTGCCCTTGGGTTGAGTCTGCATAGGCCGACGGCCTGATTTCCTCGCGGATCGCCTCGTAGATCGCCAGCGCGCCGGTATAGTCATGGTCGAAATACTGGCTGATGCGCGCGAGGTTGTGCCGGTACTGCAACAACTGGACGGCTGCGCCGGGACTGTTGGCGCCCACAGCGGCCTGCGCTTCAGCCACCGCGGCCTCGGCGTGGCGGCGCATTTCTTGCTGCGCCCCCGGCCGCGCCGCATCAGCCTTGAAGCATTCCGACAACATCGCATGCTTTTGCGCCTTTTCGTCGGACGCGCGCAGAAAACGGGCGTTAAGGATTGGGCCAACGAGCTCGACCTGCTGAAGGACAATGGCGGCCTCGCAGATTGAAAAGAACGGGGCGACGTCGAGGCCATCAAGCAAGATCCGGCTTTGCGTTGCTTGATCGAACAATCTTGCCCGATCCGAGATCGTCCAGCCGGAGCCAGCGGCAAGCCAAGCGGCATTTATCGCTTCTGCGGCCTCCTCCCCCTCATTCAGCGAGACATGATGGCGAACGACTTCAACCAGCGCGCCGAAATCATACGCAATCGGCCGGTCAAGCAGCATCGTGATGCAGGAGCGATGGGCTCCATCGATAACTTCGTGTGGCAACAGTTCCAGCATGGTGCGCCGCGCCGTCTCAGCAAGCACCCTTTGGCCGCCGACGCTGACGCAAAAGGGATCGAGCCCGGCAAGGCGGGCTGCGTCCACGCCAGCGAGGCGCCCGATATCGCGCGTTGCCAGAGCGCGCTCGGATACGCTCAGGATCGCCGACGCCAAGGGCTGCGCGCGCGCAACGGCTTCGATCTGGTCCCTGGCCATGTCCGTCATAAGCCGATCGACCGCCCATTGTCTGGCCGCATCCGGGACCGCGGATCCGACTACCACGATTGAACTTCCCGCCGCTGCGCCCGCAAGTACGTCCCACGCAATCCCGGAATCAGGGACGTCCGCCAGCAAGACGACAATGTCGGGGATCGCGAGAAGCCGGACAAGCCCGTTGAGACCCGTCTCGCGAATGGCGCCAATCGCCTGGGCGATCTCGCGATCATGGTGTCGCGGGTCGAGCTGGCGGTAAGCTTCCTCTGCCCACAAGCGCAGACGTTGATCAAAAGTCGCGCCCAAACGTGGCACGCCGGCGCTTTTTGCCCGATGCCGAAGAAAATGACGACATTGGGTCGCAACGCCTGTGCCATGGCGACGGCGGCGCCAAGGTCGTCGGCGCGGAGCTGGGCCAGGTCATATCGCTCGATCCGGCCGCTCGCGGTCGTGGCGGCCGCCAGCGCGTCGGCAAGGAAATCACGGGCGGCTTGCGGATCAAAGGCACGCTCCGGCCCCGGATGACCAACCAGTGCAAGCACCCGCATGCGGTCCGGCACGGCGGCGAACCCAAAGCCGCGATCCTCATCGACAGCACGCAGGGGCGCGAGCTTGTGGCGGTTTAGCGGGTTGATTTCGGCCTGGAAGGCTTCCCAGGGGACGCCGGCTTCCTTGGCACCGGCGCCGATCCTCAGGCATAGCGGTTCGCGATCCTCAAACATGCGTTCGTCCAGCGCTGCGGCAATCTCGCCGGTTGGAAAGGCAGACCTGTAAGCCGCTCTGGTATCGCGCGAGCAAAGATCGAACGTCCGGTCCAGGAAGGGCAGCCGCAACAAGGGAAGAGCAATCTCGCGCTCCGGACCCGCCCCCGTCAGCCGGATGAAGCGTCGAAACAGATGTAACGTGAAGGACGCTTCAGCAAGCTTCACGAACCCCACCAGGTGCGAATCTGGGTAAATATGCTCGCCTCGTACGCGCCTCCGAGATGCTTCTCGTCACTCTGGCCGACGGCCTGCGTGAGGAGCGCGAACGCGCCGGCCCCATAGGCCATCGCCGGGCGGTCCCGGCATGAGCGGCTACCGAGGCGACCGCTCCGACGATTGCCAGAAACCCTACGCTAAGCCAATAAGCGCCTCTTTTGACGTAGGCAGGCGTCGCTTCGAAGCGCTTGCGAATGATTCTGATGATATCCGGCAAAACACCGCCAACGGCGCCCAGCACTGCTGTCTCGACAATCCCCATAAATCTCCTCCCCCTGCATAAACAGATTTTACTATATCGCGAACACTCTGACCATCCGATTTCGGTCCCATCGGGGGTTTATAGTGATGCTGCTTTGTGTTGACGTCTACGGCAGAAGAGAAACGACCGAGCTGACCGGACTATATTCTCGCAAGGTCTCGAAGCGCCGCTTCAGCATTTTCCGGCGGTGAGATCGAAGACCACCACATCGATCAGCGCTTGGCGCGCTTCGAGAATGGCGGCTTTCAGCATGTCCTGCATCTCTTGTGCACTCGCGGGCGCCGGAAGCCCATTGGGCCTGGCCTTTAGCCGCCGACCGCTCGCCGAAGGCACATCGCCGAACCACAAGACGCAGTAGATGCCGCGTTGTTCTGAGCGCCAGTCGATGAGATATTGGACGTCGAGCTGCCCTGTCGCAGCGTCCCAGACATGCGGGTGCCACTGGCCCTTGACCTCGATGGGCAATTGCATCGCCCTGCGCGCGAAGGCGAGATCGGCCCGCTTGGTCTGGGGCATATCCGCCTCCGTGATCCGTTGGATGTCGTAGCGAGCAAGTTCAGGTCCGATCATCGCCACCAGCCGGTCTCGGCAGCGATTCTCGTCGCGTGGAACACCCTGATCGGTCCAGAATTCGACAACCGAATCAAGGTCGTCACCGATCAGCTTGCGCCGCGCGACGTCCATCTCTTCGAGCACCAGTGCCTTCAGGTCCTCAATATTGCCTGGCGGTCCGTCGTCGAGCAATGCCGCGAGATCGCTCGGCGCCAGCGCTGAAAAATCCTCCTCCGCCCGCTTCTGCCGCTGCTCAGCGGCCATGTGCCGGATCAACGGGGCGTAACTGTCATTGGGGCCGGCGACGAGGCGCGCCATGGCTTCGCTTGCGCCGACACTTGTGTCGCCGGCGATGAGGCTGAGCAACGAGCGCAGAAAGTCGGTTGCGTTATGATCGTTCGTGTCGCCCCAGCCGGCGCCATCCAGCGCCGCGTAGGGCCATTGCTGACGAAACTCGGCAATGATCCATTCCGCCTGCGTGACTGTAAGCGGCAACATGGCGCCGCGTGGCTCGACCTGGAGCCGGTTGCGGAGGAACCAGATGAACTCAGGATGATCCGCACCGATTGTGCGGAGAAGCGGCCGCACGACCTCAAAGCGCACCAGCACATCGACCGCCAGCCACGACAGCATATGATCGAAATTGCGAAACACGGTCGTGGCGCGGGCCTCGGCGATGTCGCGCAGCGAGGCCAGCGCGCTGCCATAGATCAGGCAATCAACCAGGGCTGCCTCGACCGTCTCGGGAACATCGGGAAACGCTGTCAGCCAGGCAGCCCCAAGCACAGCCCCGGTCGCCTGCCAGGCCGGATCGTGGGCGAGCTTGTAGAGCCCGTTGACATGCTCGCTGCCCGCTGCCAGCGCTGGTTCCATCCACAAGCGTGCGAACGCGCGGCGCTGCTCAGCGGTCGGGATGACGTCGGCTTCGAGCGCGGCGAGCAACTCGGCCTGCTCCGTCTCGATGCTCCAGCCATGTTCGTCGTAGCTGAGCAACAGCGCGGCCTGCTTGAGGGAACCCGAAAGGTCGGCCAAGTCCATCCCGGTGCGCAGCCTCTCATAAAATCCAGCCATGATCGGGAAACTGTAGTTGTAGAACGTTTCATGGGCAAAACCCTCGGCGATTTCAGCGGCGGTGGGCAGATCGGCGCGATGCAGAGCGGCCTCGAATCCAACCAGTGCATCGTCGCGCAGCGCCGGTCCGATTGCTACCGCCAAACGTTCGGCCGGCGGCAGTTCGTTCGGCAAATCGTGAAACACGCCAAGATAGGCTTGCGCAGGCCCGACGATGGCCGTTAGTTCGCCCAGACGCAGGTCATCGCGAACCTTCTGCAACTTGAGGCGCGCCACCTCGAAAGCCGCCTTCTGCTCGCGCGCCCACTTGGCTTCTTGCTTTTCGTAACGGACCTTCCAGGCGGGCTTCTTGGGGTTTTCCAGCTTGCCCAGGAACGTCGCGAGTTGCCTGTCGCCACGCCGGAACGTTTCCGCGGCCGCCCGCACGTCCGGATCCAGTCCGTTTGGCCCCCAGCCGATCTGCACCAAATCCTTCCAATCCTCGCGCAGTCCGGCGTCTTTGATGTCGCCTGGTGCGAGGCGGCTAAGCGCGCTGGCGATGTCTCCGGGCCTCGCCGTGAGCCCGACGAACCGCCGTTGCAGATAGTGCTCCGTGACCCACAGGCTGTCCTTGCGACGCTCGGTTGCCAGCACATGTTTCTGGACCGCGCGACGCAACGCATCATGCGCCGCCAGCCGACCGGCGAGGTTTTGCTGCGCCTCACGATGATGGCGATGGGACCGCTCGATGATCTTCAGCCAGCGCCACAGCGCGGGCGCATGGTCTGGCCCGACAACGCCTGCATCGATCGCCCGAACGATCAGCTCGGCCACGATGCCGGCGACTTCGCCGGCTTTCTCCCAATCGCGGTCGCTCAAGAGCTCCGCATAATCGGCGATCAGATCGAGGATCGCGGCCAGTCGCGCCGTGGCAATGGCGTTGAACAGGCGATGAAAAGAGCGCATCGTGTGAATGCGCCGTCGCTCACGGCGTGGCAGCGGGCAGCTGGTCACACCCATTTCGGCGAACAGGGTCGCGACCAGAACGGCGTCTGGTACATCGGCATCGATGGCTTGGATAAGCTTGCGCGCCAAGCGCGGTGACTCGCCCCCCTGTTCGACCAAGGACACGACCGCCGCTTGCCACCAGGCGCGGTTGCGATATGGCATCAGGGCGTCGGCCGAGTCGTCGCGCTCGCCATAGAAACGCTCCGGCGAGAGGACGATCGTTTCAAGCGTGTCGGCCAGCTCGCCGGCAAGGGGCGTGCCCTCCAACCCTTCGATCAGGATCGAGCGCAAGTGCACGCTGCTCGTTGCCGAGGCGATGATCGCTTCGATTTTGGGCTTAAGCGCCGCAATCATCAGACCCGTCGCCGTCTTGATGTCCCAATCAGCCGAACGGAAATAGGGATCGTCGTCAGCGAGGACGCGCAGCGCTTCGAAAAGACAATCCGCAAGATGAGGGGTCAGCGCGGCCGTCTCGCCATAGCGCAGCACGCCATAAGGGTCTTCGGCGATAACCCGCTCGGCCATCGCCTCACTGTGGTAAGCGAGCCAGGCGTGAAGGCCGCGCAGGCTCGCTGGTACGCCGCCGCTGCCGTGCAATTGCGCCAGAGCGCGCCGCTGCGTCCGCGGGGTGGTGGCCTGTCGCGCTATCCAGCGCGCGCCGAGATATTCGGCAATGACGCGGTGGATCGGTTTGGCGCGCGAGGGACCGACGCTGTGGAACAGCTTGCTGGAGAAGATCGCCCGCGCGGCCTTTGCGCCCGGCAGCTTCTCCAGATCGGCAAGTCGTAGATCGCCTTGCTGGACTTGCGCAGCGCCAGCTGCGCTGGCGGCCTCAGCCCCCGAAAACAAAAGGCCGGCAGCGAGCGCGCCGGCGGCATCGAGCGCTTCATCCTGCGTGAGTTGGGCCAACCCCATATCCTGGCGATCGGGATCGTGCTCAGGCCAGACCAATCTACAAACACGCTCGAACAAGGCTGCGCGCGTGCCGGGCAATTGTGTGTCTTTCTCTGCCACCCGGCCCATCAGGCCAAGTGTCAAGGGATTTCGGTAAAGCTCTTCCAACCTGTGCGCCGCGAGATGGTCGAGCACATGATCGGGATCCACACTCGAGTACCGCGCAACGAGATAGGCGCGCGCTTCTGTCCGATTGAAGGGCTCGAGCGTCAGGATTGAGGGATCGGCGCCGTAGAGCTGGCGCAGGTTCGTCACGCTACGCGCCTGCCACTCGCGCGAGCGACACGAAAGGATGAACGGCGGCGAGCCGGCCTCCTCGAGCTGGGCGAGGATTGCATCGACTGCATCGCCTTCGCGTCGCGACATCGCCTCGTCGAGGCCGTCGATCAACACCGGCTTGCCCGCGGCTACCAGCCTTGCCGGGTTCTTGCTGTTGATGAACCGGATCGCGGTGACCGGTTCGGCGCTCAGCCGCCGCCCAAGCTCACCCAGCAGCTCGCTTTTGCCCATGCCGGGCTCGCCAAGGACGACTTTGTTGCCGGCAAGCGTGAGGAGCCCCGTCTCATCGACGCGGCTGTTGTCAATAGTGGCATCGGCGAGCGTCAGCCAGCGCGGGAAGTAAAGCGCGGCGTGCTCTTCTGCAGGGGCTGGGGAAAAGCCGCTTGTCATTTCAGGTGTATCCTGCGGAGAAATATCAGCTTTCGAGGTTACCGTGAGTCGCGCCCAAACCAGAGACGCATAGCAGCCGCAGCTGCATCGCCAACATCAATAATCAGAGCTTTCACGGCGTCACAAGGCGGATGGGGGCAGTGACGAGTGGCAACGCGAACGTCCGGGCGCGCCACCCGGAATGACGCGCAGCCGCATGTCCGCTGAAGTCGCAATCAAAAGATCCAGCCCCGCAACGTAAAAAGCCGCCCCGTTAGACCGGGACGGTTATTGATTTATGATAGAATTGGTTGCGGGGACACGCAACACCCGATTCTTGCGATTGATCGAGCGAGCAATACCGAGGCTAGCGGCATAACCACCCCACAGATCCGCCAATTTCGACTTTTGCCGATCGTATCCTGGTTCCGGTCTTCGATGAGATTGGCGATTGCCCAAGCAGCCTCTGCAGGATCAGCTCCATGATAGTCCGAAGGTGGCGGAATCGTCGATGTAGTGGTGCAGTATCTTGGTGACATCGCGCTCGTCGGGCGGCACTGAATACGCAGCGCATTCTCCAACCGCCGTTCCTCAAAAAGCTCCAATCGCTCCAGTTCAACTGTCCGCGATTTTCCTTGTCTCAGTCTAGGGGTGCACTCCATAAGCGTCCGGTTTCGTTTCGGAATCACTGTCCGGTTTCATTGGAATACGCACGTTCATCATCGGCTACGGCTCCTCGCCTTTCCCGATGCGGACCGGTGCGGTTGGAGCCGCCCGGCCGGGCAAGAGATCTCCCAGGTTCCGACGTGTTCCTTTCATGCGTGATGTGGCCCTAGACCCCGGCAGGGCGACGGTGCCTCGCTTATCGGCTCCGCACATGTTGACTTCGACAAGTGAGAAAGTCTCGGCCCCTGCAATCTTATCACTATCGTGGCTCACTCCCACACCCCGCATGATTGCTGTGTACGCTTCGCCGTGGTCGTCACCTCCCACGCCGCAACACTCGCTGCCGGGCGGGCGCTACCCCTTACCCGGGCCGGACTCGCACCGGCTGGAACACGCCAGCTTGGCCTGGCGCACCTCACGTTGATTGCCGCGCCGCAGGGCAACCCTATTCGGGCTGTCAAGCATCTCGATCCTTGCTCTGCTCCCCCTCCTCGTTCGCGACCAACTGGCGGGTGGGCCAATTGTTTACGGCGTCCTGTTGGCCGGCTTCGGCACAGGCGCCTTCATCGCCGGCATTGGCAATGGCTACCTGAGACGCATCACGTCCCAAAATCGATTGATCACGCTCGCGTCCGTTGCCTGCGCACCGTGTTGCCTTCTACTGGCTCTCACATCATCGGTGGCTGTGGCGGTGATCGCGCTTGCAATCGGTGGCGCAGGCTGTGTTGTCACCTGGACCGGAACCGACGTGTGTGTGTGCAGTTGGCAAGCCCAAGGTGGGTCGTTGGTCGCACTCTGTCGCATATTACGCTCTGACCTACTGCGCCATGGCAGCCGGCAGCTGGATCTGGGGCACTGTCGCGCAGAACTATTCCCTGACGTGGGCTTTGGAAGGTGCTGCAGGGGCACTGTTGTTGGTTGCAGCTGCGGGAAAGCTATTGCCGATACGGCCGTGGGAAGAATCTGATCAAGGGGCCTTCGACTTCACGCCTCCAGAACTGGCCCTCAATCTGAAGTCCTGGAGCGGCCCGATCGTGATCAAGGTGGAGTACTCGATCGCCGAGGAGAATATCGCGAAATTTCTGAGCTGCATGCGCGAAAGGCGGCGTGTTCAAAGCCGTGCCGGTGCGCGGGACTGGACCCTCCAGCGCGACCTTCAGAAGCCGACCCTTTGGACCGAGACATTCCGCACGCCGACATGGACGGACTATCTTCGTCTAAACCATCGACTAACGGTGACTGACAGGGAGGTAGGCGAGCGTCTTGCCGCTCTGCAGGTTGGTGGTTCTCCTCCTCATCTCGCACTTTCGATCGAGCGGTCGACAAATCCTGCCCCCGGCAGCCAAGTTCAGCCTGTGCCCTTTGTATCGCGTCCGTAAGGCGACGGGTAACTTTTCTGGGGTTGGACACGGGTTGTAAGGCCTGCGCAGACCATCACCACCGTTGCTTTGTTGGAGATCAACGACCGCTTCCGGCTGGCGAAGCTGAATTGGACGGTACCAAAGGGTCGCCGATCAGACCTCTCGAATTTTGGTGCGAGAATAAATCGAAAACGCGCTCAGGTTGGTCAGCCACTCTCCTGTGTGATTTTTCATGGCGCGAAAAAACAGGGTCCCGTTCCGTGATCATTAGATGGTTCGGGCAGCTCTGCTTTAAGAAGCGCGAACTTCTCAACCGCGGTTGTCGGCGAGGCGTGGTCGGGTCTTTCTCGACTACAGGAACTGGATCTACAATAACGGCCGGTCTGAAAGTGCCCTTGACCAGTCTACCGGCGCCTGTTCGAGCGGCAGGCGCTGCAACTGACCGAGGGGCTGGTCAATGACCCGTGAATTCCGCTCGTGTGCGGAGGAATCCTGTCCCCATTTTTGCAGCTTTCCGGGGAAGGTTAGGTGAATCGAAATGCCACAGTGTCCGTAATGAACTATAGTTACGCCACCAAACGGCAGAACGGTAACCGCGGTGCAGGCAGCCATTGGGACTTGGCCGAATATACAAGCACCTATGCGACGGAAACGACGCTTGCTGGGTGGCGACCNGCAGGCAGCCATTGGGACTTGGCCGAATATACAAGCACCTATGCGACGGAAACGACGCTTGCTGGGTGGCGACCCAAGATATCGCGCAGAATCTGAAGCACATCGGAGAGTTTTATCAGGTCCCTTGGCGCGCCAAGGCAGATGCGGATTGCGCCGGGGTCACCCTCACCCACCGCAGAGGCGATGGGTGGCGTTACCAGTATGCCGCGCCCTCGCGCAGCGGCGGCAAATTGATCTGCGGACCACTCTTGCGGCAATGGCAACCACCCGTAGAAAGCTGGGAACTGAAGTCTTGCCGCTTTGGGAAAGACGTCTATGAACACGCGGTAACGCTCCAGCGCCTGCCGGCGCCGCTCACGCAGAAGTTCTTCCAGCTTGCCGTTTTCAATCAGCCGCACCACCGCCTCGCCTAGCATGGGAGCCACGAACCAGGCCGAGGCGTGCAGGAAGAGCTCGGCTTGAGCAATGTGGGCCGTCGGAACCGTCAGTGTTCCGAGTCGGAAGCCCGGCGCGATGCATTTGGAGTAGGACGTGACGTAGAAGGTGCGGTCCGGTGCCAACGAGGCGATTGGCACAGGACGCTCGCTGAAGAAAAACCCGTAGACGTCATCCTCGATGACAGTGAGATCAAGCTCCTCGGCTAGTTCAGCGATACCCCGGCGCCGGGCAAGGCTCATGGTGCGTGCTGTGGGGCTATGGAGCGTTGGCATGCAATAGAGCACCCGCGCACCGGAACGATGGCAGGCCTGTTTCAGCGCCTCTGGATCTATTCCCTCCTCATCCATCTCGACAGGCACCAAGGTGAAATGGCTGGCTGCAGCGATTGCCTTAAAGCCGGAATAAGTGAAGGCATCCACCAAGATGCTGTCGCCGGGCTTCGCCACCAGGCGCAGCGCGATGTCGATGGCGTGCTGGGCACCGTTGCACAGGAACAGCCGTGCCGGCTCGACGGCAAGGCTTTTGTCGGACAGCGAGGCTGCTACGATTTCGCGGTGCTTCCAGATGCCGCCGTGGGGGTGGTAGCGCAGCAACGGTGCAAGATCACGCTCACGCACCACCTCGCCAAACAATGCCGATAGAATCTGCGTTTCGTTCCCTTCGGCGGGCACGTTCAGCGCTAAATTGACTGGTTCATGTCCTGTCGCCGCCTCTGCGCGGGCGGCGGAACGGCGACGGACGAAGGTGCCCTGCCCGACATGGCCGCTGACGATACCGCGCTGTTCGGCCGCCTGATAGGCTTTGCTCACAGTGCCGACGGAAAGACTGAGCTCTCGCGCTAGGTCACGGTGCGGCGGCAGGCGGTCGCCATCAGACAGGCGGCCGTCGGCGATGTCCTGCTCCAGAGCATTGACCAGGGCAAGGTAGCGCGGTCCCTCGGAGGCGAGCTGCCGTGGCCGCCAGCCCGCTAATGTCCCATCCAAGCTCATGTCCCGCGCTCCTTTTCCTTTTCGTGTCATCCCTTGCTAGAGATGAAGATGGCCGACATACTTTCTTACAGTGTAGGACTCCAGACCCTCAAGGCCGCCTTCGCGGCCCCAGCCACTATCGCCGATCCCGCCGAAAGGGGTTTCTGGGATCGTCACCACCATCTGGTTGATGCCGATCACGCCCACCGCCATCTCTTCCGCTATGCGGTTGGCAGTCGCAGCGGAGCGAGTGAAGGCATACCCGGCCAGACCATAAGGCAATGCATTCGCTCGTGCGAGAGCCTGCTCTATGTCATCAACAGGTTGTATTAGCGCAAGCGGACCAAACGGTTCCTCTGTCATGGCTCTTGCCTGATCAGGAACGTCCGCCAGGATCGTCGGCATGTACATCAGGCCAGGAGCTTTGATACGCTCGCCACCAGTGATAAGCCGCGCCTGATGGGCAAGAGCGTCGCTAATGAGGTCGTCCATCGCCGCAACGCGGCGGGTGTTGGCGACGGGCCCAACTGTGGTGCCTACTTGCAGGCCATCGCCAACCACCTGCTTGTCGACGAAAGCCCGAGCATGTTCGAGGTATTCATCGTAAATCGGGCGTTCGACGAAGAAGCGCGTCGGCGAGGTGCAAACCTGACCGGCGTTGCGCATCTTGATCGCCATGGAGAGTTCTGCCGCACGCTGAACGTCGGCATCTCTCGCGACGATGACGGGAGCATGGCCGCCCAGTTCCATTGTGGCGAGGGTCAGGGTCTCTCCTGCCGAGCGCGCGAGATGACGTCCGACCGGAGTGGATCCGGTGAAGGAAATCTTCCGGATGATCGGTGAGCGAATGAGATACTCGGAGACCTCGGCCGGCACCCCGAAGACAACATTCAACACACCATTGGGTAAGCCTGCATCAGTTAGCGCCCGCGCAATTTCGAGCGCCGTGCCCGGTGTTTGTTCAGCGGGTTTGATGATGCATGTGCACCCAGCAGCAAGCGCGGGAGCGATCTTGCGCGCTGGCGTCACCGCGGGGAAGTTCCACGGCGTGAAGCAAGCGACGGGGCCTACGGGTTCCTGTGTTACCGTTTGGCGCATGTCAGCCAAGCGCGCAGGAATGATGCGGCCATAGCTACGCCGTCCTTCTTCGGCAAACCAGTCGAAGAACTCCGCAGCCGCAGCGATCTCACCTTTGGCTTCCGCTAGGGTCTTGCCCTCCTCCAGCGTTAGCACTGTTGCAATGTGTTCCAGACGCTCTCGCATCAGATCGGCGGCGCGGCGGAGGATGTTCCCACGCTCAAAGGGTGAGGTCCGCTTCCAGCTTTCGAAGGCTCGACGTGCGGCCGCCAGTGCGCGATCGAGCTCTGCCTTTCCTGCGTGCGGCAGCGCTCCAAGCGGCTGTTCGGTGGCAGGGTTGAGAACGATCTCGCTCCCACCAGAGGCTTCATCGATCCATTCTCCATCAATGAGCAGTGCCAGTTTCGTATACATTATCTGTTCCTTAGACAGCTCACACACCACGTGGTGAGCCCGTTACGGATTCTTTGAGCCTCGAAGTTCGCTTTTATGCCCTCGCCCAACGGGCGAGGCCGGCGTCGGCGATGATGTTGGTGATGGTGGCTTTCTGTTCGTCTGCCAGGGGCAGCAGCGGCAGGCGCGGGCCACCGGCGTCGCGGCCAAGCTGGCTCATGGTCTCTTTGATGGCGGCGTAATAGGCCCCGGACTGGAAGCAACGGTAGAATGCGAAGACGTCGCGACCGAGGTCATGCAGTGTCTTGTCGCCTGTGAGCGCCTTGTCCCAGTAGTCGCGGATCAACGGNAAGCAACGGTAGAATGCGAAGACGTCGCGACCGAGGTCATGCAGTGTCTTGTCGCCTGTGAGCGCCTTGTCCCAGTAGTCGCGGATCAACGGTCCGGCGATCTGGTGCGCCATGGCGACGACCCCATGAGCGCCAACGGCGCGGGCCGGAACGATCATGGTTTCGTAGCCGACGAAGACGCGGAGTTTGTCACCCACGCGCTGCACCAGTTCACTCACCTGCGTAATGACGCCGGAGCTGTCCTTGATGGCGACCACGGTTGGCAGCGCGGAGAGCTGCTCCACAAGGGCCGGGGTGATATCGATGCCCGCGCGACGCGGGCTGTTGTAGAGCATCAGTGGCAGCGACGTATTGCGGGAGATGTACTCGAAGAAGGCCACGATCTCACGCGGGCTCGGCATGGCGTAGATGGGTGGCAGGATCATGCCGCCCGCGCAGCCCGCCGCCACGGCCGACTGACACGCTTCCAGTACATCCCCGACACGCAGGTCGGCGACGCCTGCCAGGACGGGCACACGCCCGTCCACCTGGTCAACCGTCAACGTGTAGAGGCGTGCGCGCTCGGCCTTGGTGAGAGCATAGAATTCGCCGGTGCTGCCAGCCGCGACGACGCCCTGCGCACCATTGGTAATGGCGTCGTCGATGAGCGCCTTGTATCGGGTGTCATTAATGGAGCCATCGGCTCCGAAGGGAGTGACGAGAACGGGGAAGATACCGCCCCAGTTTACATCGGCCATGGTCTATTATCCTTTGTTGGGAGATGTGGTTGGAGGTGCCTCCGCCGGGGCCGCGAGGGGGCCGAGAAGGCGGGCTTGTTCAGTGAAGCGGCCGACGAAGGCCGCGAGCCTCGGGTTTGCGCCCGACATCAGGAATTCACGCGGAGCGCCGCTGGCGGCCACAATGCCCTGGTCGATGAACACCACCCGATCGGCCAACTCATAGGCGAAGCTCTCGAAGTCTCCTCATTGCCATTTGCATTATATCATCCGTGATTGCACTATATCATGTTCCTAAGGCGGGGCAAGATTAAACTTCGCGCTCATCACCTTCACCGCAGGCGATATGGAGGCCCGACAGCCGCAGCCTACGGCCCGTGACCAAGTCGCCGATGATGGCTGTCAGTCATCAGGGCCCCACTAATGCCCATGGGGCCGTGGCCCATTGCGAACACGATGGCGGCATGTTTGGGATGGGAACCGATGATCGGTAGGTTGTCCGGCGTTGACGGCCTTACGCGTCCAATGAGACACCCTGTTGATCGATATGTCTGGCAGCATCATCCGGGCGCATGCCTGCAATTTGAGGCTGCGGCGGTCACCGGGCGGCTGACACCGCCGGCAACACCCGGCATGGTGATGTGATAACCACGCCCGCTGGCCAGCGACAGGGAAATTCCCGGGGAGCACGCTAGGGTCAATTCTTCGTTTTCGTCAGGGGCAGTTTCTCAATTCGCCCGACAGCACTTTACTTTCAGAGGCTCCCAAGGCGTCGAGGCTCCCTCGAACGGGTTCGGCGGCAGCGAGGTTAGCGAGCATTTACCCACCCCCCCCTTGTCAGGCGCGATAACCGCCGGCCTGTCGACCCGGAAAGCCGAGGCCCAGTTCTGATCAGGATTTCGACGTGCATATTTGCCTATCTGCCCAGATGAAAGTGTTAAATATTTGTTTCAGATATTGCGCCTCAGAACAACTGTCGCAACCTGAATTTCACTTAATATCACCCTATGCGCCGCAGTGACGTGATAGAATTTTGGCGCAACGATGCGCCGAAGCAACGACGCGCCGAAGATGTCGCGCCGGGCCGCAACCTTGAGGAAGACTATGCTGAGAGAGAACAACATTAACTCGCTACTTTCCTTCGAAAGCCTTGAGTCGAATGTGCGCTCATATTCGAGGTCCTTTCCTGTAGTGTTCAGGACGGCTGGAGGACCCATTCTGGAGGACGAGGACGGTCGCGAGTTTGTCGACTTTCTCTCTGGCGCGGGCACCCTTAACTACGGTCACAACGATCCTGATTTGCTAAATGAAGCGATTAAATACTTAGACTCAGGAGGAATCATTCACGGCTTGGATATGGCTACCTCAGCCAAAGGAGAGTTTATGGAGTGTGTTGACGCGATAATATTGCGGCCACGTGGTCTGACCTACAAGTTTCAATTTCCTGGTCCCACCGGCGCCAACGCTGTGGAAGCCGCTTTGAAACTCGCACGCAAGGTCACTGGACGGCCCGGTATCATTTCATTCACCAACGCCTTTCATGGAGTGAGTTTGGGCGCCCTTACAGTAACGGGTAACCGATATTACCGAGATGCGGCCGGGCTTCCTCTAGCCGGCGCAGTGTTCATGCCCTATGACGGGTATTGGGGAGCCGATAACGACACTTCGGACTATCTGGACAGGGTGCTTGGTGATCCAAGCAGTGGTGTTGATCTGCCCGCCGCCATCATTACGGAAACCGTCCAGGGCGAGGGCGGCATACACCCTGCTACCAAAGATTGGCTAGGGTCAATCGAGCGGCTTTGCAAAAAGTACGGCGTCCTTCTGATCGTAGATGATATTCAGGCAGGCTGTGGACGCACGGGCAGTTTCTTCAGTTTCGAGTTCGCTGATTTGGCGCCAGACATGGTTTTGTTGTCCAAGTCCCTTAGTGGCTGTGGACTACCGCTGTCTCTTTTGCTGCTCAAACCTGAACTAGACGTTTGGCGGCCTGGTGAACACAATGGCACGTTCAGAGGCAATAACCTTGCCCTCGTGACGGCGACTGCCGCCTTACAGAAATATTGGACCAATGAAAAGTTGTCAGAGCAAGTTGCAGAAACAGGACGGATTATGAGCGAGCGCCTTCGGCAGATCACTCAACATAACCGGGATCTTAGCCTTTCCGTCCGAGGAAGGGGCATGATGTTGGGGCTTGATTGCAACACGGGTGAACTGGCCGAAAAAATCGTTAGCAAGGCCTTTCAAGATGGGCTTGTGGTAGAGCGATGCGGCGCAGAGGACGAGGTCATCAAGCTTCTCCCTCCCTTAACCATCGACAAGCTGGCGCTTCAACGTGGTCTGGACATTCTGGATTCGTCTGTCCACGCAAACGCCTACACCTAGAGGTGCACTCTGTTGAAGCCGTGCAGTACACGACTGGCAGGAATCGGGTCCGCTGGCTTCGCTATGAAGATGTGGACCCACGTTCTGACAACCGCGTTTTGCGCGGCGTTGCTCCCGCGAAGGATTGAACTCCATGATTTGCAGCGTCCATCCGTTCGACGTGCTGCACAACGCTGATCCAATTGGCTCTGGCGCAAGTGAGGCGTATCGCGCGCTGAAGTCAGCTATCCGACCAAGCACGACTATGATCTCCTGGCGAGAGACCTATCTGCGATTGGGCGCGCGATCCTTGTGGCTTCGAGGCAACCCGGCAACTCCCTTGCCTACCGAACCAGGGACTGCGATTTCGCATGCGGCCTCTGTTCGAAAAAGCGCAATCAGCTGTCGGCCAAGACGCCGGGACAAATAGCGATCAGAGGCCGGCGAAACGTTGTAACGGATCCTTCAACTAAATTTACAGAATCTTTGCGGCCAGCAGGCCGGTGAGAGTGTATCTTCATTGCAAAATCTAAGGTCAGACATGGATTAAAGACTGGTACCTGTTCACGCTTAGGCCGCCACACAGCATTGCAACAGAGGGTCAACAGACGATGGCAAGAAGAGCGCTCATCCTGGTTGAAGGCAATAGAAGTATTGGTCTACTATACGTGAAAGCGGCCCAGCGTCTTGGCCTTTATCCAATTATCCTATCGGCTGATCCAACTCAGTACGATTATATTGCAACGAAAAGCATTGAGGCAATCCGTGTCGATACAGACAATCTCGATGCGCTGATCCAGGAATGTTCCCGGCTGCGTGTGGCCTATGACATTGCTGGCATTACTGGCTTTTCGGGTCTCGACGAGTCGGTCTATGCGACGGTTGGCGAGCTTTGTCGGTATTTCGATCTACCGGGACCGAACCCCGCGTCGATCGAACGATGCTACAACAAATTCACTCAACGTCAGCTCCTAGCGGAGGCCGGCGTTCCAATACCTGCTTATCGCTTGGCAACGAATGCGACGGACGTAGAAAGCTCTGCCGCGGAGATCGGCCTGCCGGTGATTGTTAAGCCAGCCGTCGGCAGCGGCAGTAGCGGTGTCCGACTGTGCCGCAATGTCGACGAGTTAGCCGAACATACAACCCATCTGTTGGGTGGGAAGCACATATGGCGGTCTGCGCCGAGGATACTGACCGAAGAATTCGCACAGGGCCCTTTTTACAGCGCTAATATAATGGGAAATGAAGTCATTGCGATTGGTGTCGCTGACTTCGGCCCACCACCGCATTTCGTCTTTCGTGAGACGATTTTTCCGGCCCCCCTAACTGATCACGAGTATAAGCGCATTGTCGATGTTTCGCTGAGCTGTTTACAAGCTCTCGGCCTTGGTTGGGGACCAACGAGCATTGAATTCAGGTGGACGAAGCTAGGACCAGTGGTGATTGAAGTCAATCCGCGCCTTGCAGGTGGGGCCAGTCCTCGGCTGGTTCAGCTGTCTTGCGGTGTCGACCTCATCACCGAGCACATCAAGCTTGTCATCGGCGAGGAATGGGATCTGCGCGGAAGGTATTCACACACTGCGGTTGTGCGGCACCTAATTCCTGATTGCGATGGCACCCTCGATTGGATCGATGGCGGCGATCAGGCGGCTGCAGTGCCAGGTGTCGCCGATGTGAAATTTCATATTCAACCCAAGGCCCGGATTGTCAGGAGAGGCGATTATACTGATACTCTTGGACATGTCATCGCCGCTTCACCCAGCCTTGCTCGGACCCAGGAGATACTTCAGCGTGCGGTCGACTTGATCGATTGGTCGATCGCACCATATTAAGTGCCACGCGATACAGACCCAAGTTGCGGGTTTCGATGACACCCCGTGACTTTCATGCGGGGCGTTTGGAGTCCGGTCCCTTTTTTTCTCCGATATGATTCTCTGGACCGCCGGAACGTAGGGGGTTCCCGGCTTTCTCACGATGGGGGACTGGCGCCGCCATCGCGGCTTGAGCGTGAGATCGGGCCTTGTGTCCAATCGTCCCATGTGGCGTTCGTCGTTGTACAACACGACGACAGAACGCCCACGGGATCGCGAAGCACGAGCTTCTTACCCGTGGTATCCTTGGCCGGGAGCCTGGCCCATATTCATGGGGTGGTCAAAAAGGCTGGTAGAGTGGATCTCCGTTGCAGCCTCTCTGGTCGGGGATCCGATTGGTGCCTGGAGATTCCAGCCTGGATGTTTGATCGGGCGGCTAATGTGGCCTGGCAGGCCATTGCAAATGCGAGATTCGAGCGCAGCCTTGGGCTCTGACGACGCGAATCGGGGGGATGTCATACCGCGCCAGCTCACCACGTATCAGTTCGATCTGTTTTCCAATCCGCACGATATCGAGACGCTGCGGACGCCGCAATCGATGCCCGCCGAGACGGGCCGGACGGCCACAAATGACGACCTTGTTACCTCACCCTGCTCATGTTCCTGTCACCTATTGTATTATACCAATTCGCGATTGATCCATATAACGCCTGGAATGCATCGCGAGACAAAATTTGCACCTGCGCCTGAAATCTGGTGCGGCAGGAGCACCACTCCCAACATCGCCGGCTTCGACCACCACACTGCGCTGAGACCACTTTGCTGTTGACAGACCGTGCCGCCAGCGATCACCGCGTCCGTTGTGATTTCTCGACCGGTGACGAGGCGTCCCGATGCTGACTTTGTACGAATGTTGGTAAAGGTTCCTCATGACAGCGAATGCGTTCGCTAGGAAAAATTAGCAGGCAGCCATTGGGACTTGGCCGAATATACAAGCACCTATGCGACGGAAACGACGCTTGCTGGGTGGCGACC
>NZ_AYWH01000019.1:0-24300 GCF_000502555.1 Mesorhizobium sp. LNJC394B00 | reverse complement strand
GTCTCTCGCCAAACCATCGCCGGTCCTCCGGCGGACAAGAAAACTGTCACCCATGCTATCGGTCCATTCTGTTACCTATCTATCCGGTTCGGACACCCTTACCCTCTCCCCGTATAGTGACGGGGAGAGGGGGTAGCGAACGGCGGCTCAGCGACGACCTCCGTCACCCCAAAAACGGCTTAGCCTTCATGGTCTCCGGCACCGGCACACCCAGCCGCTTCAGCACCGTCGGCGCCAGTTGCAGCTGATCAAGCAGCGTGTCCGGATCCGGCCCTTTGCCGGCTCCGAAATAATACAGCGCGAAATCCTGCATTTCATCGTCACGGCCGCCATGGTGGCCGCGGTCTGTCTGGCCGTGGTCGGCGGTTACGATCACCTCGTAACCGGCTTGCCGCCAGCCCGGCAGGAAGGCTGCCAGCATGCCGTCCATCGCATAGCAGGCATGGTCCATTTCGTGGCAGTCATGGCCGAAGCGATGGCCCATCGAATCCAGCGTGCAGGTGTGCAGGATCCCGTAGTCGATGGCGTGGCGCCGGGTCAGCTGGGTCAGTGTCGCAAACAGGTCGACATCGCTCGGCGTCATCTGGTTACGGGCATTATAGCCGGTCATGGTGTGGAAGCGACCATGCGTGATGGGTCCGTTGGGCTCGTCGAACTCCATGTCCTCGATCAGGTCGAACGGATAGGAGCGGAAGAATTCGGACCAGTAGGAGTGCGTCACCGCGCCGGTCTTGCCGCCGGCCTTGCTGACTTCGGAGAAAATATCCGGCTTGTTGACGAGAAACCGGTTTTCGTTGGACAGGATGCCGTGCTCCTGAGGCGAAACCCCGGTGTGAATCGAAGCATAGCAGCAGGCCGAAGTAGACGGCAGCACCGAGCGCATCTTCCACACCTGCGCCTCGCCCGATTGCACCCAGCCTTCGAGATTGCCCATCAGCCGGCGCCAGTTCCGGTAGGGCACGCCATCGAGAATGATGAGCAGCAGTTTGGTCTTGAGCGCCATGGGCGGCTCCGGAAAGCTTTTGCCGTTGAAAGAAGTTTTCGCGACAAAGGCCGCGAATTCCCTACTAATTCCCCGCGCTCGCCATGCGCCGTCCCTTGATCGCCTTTTCCAGCCAGCCGATCTCCATCTCGGGAACGGACGACAGCAGCAGGTCGGTATAGGCGTCGAAGGGCGGCGTCAGCACCTTGCTCTTGGCGCCGTAGCGCACCACCTCGCCGCGGTACATCACCGCGATCGAATCGGCGATCGACTTCACCGTCGCCAGATCGTGGGTGATGAAGAGGTAGGCGACCTTCTCGTGCTGCTGCAGGTTGAGCAGCAGCTTGAGAATGCCGTTGGCCACCAGCGGGTCGAGCGCCGATGTCACCTCGTCGCAGATGATCAGCTTGGGCTTGGCGGCGAGCGAGCGGGCGATACAGACGCGCTGTTTCTGGCCTCCGGAGAGTTCGGCCGGATAACGATCGAGAAAGCCCTTGCCCATCTCGATCTCGTCGAGCAGTTCGGCGACGCGCTTGTCGCGCTCGCGGCCGCGTATGCCGAAGTAGAATTCCAGCGGCCGGCCGATGATGGTGCCGACGGTCTGGCGCGGGTTCATCGCCACGTCGGCCATCTGATAGATCATCTGCAACTGGCGCAGATCCTCCTTCGGCCGGTCGGCAAGCCGGTTGGCGAGCGGCCTGCCATCGAAGGTGACGGTGCCTTCCCCGGGCGGCAACAGCCCGGTGATAGCGCGCGCCAGCGTCGACTTGCCAGAGCCGGATTCACCGACGACCGCCAGCGTCTGTCCCGGATAGATGTCGACCGAGACGTTCTTCAGCACCTTGACGTGGCTGCCGCCGTAAGCGGCGGTGACGTTCTTGACCGACAGGAACGGCGCGGCGCCGGGCTTCTGCTCGGCATGCTCGATCTCATGCACCGAGACCAGCGCATTGGTGTATTCCTGGCGCGGCTCCTTGATGATCTGGCGAGTGCCGCCCCATTCGACCAGCCTGCCATGGCGCAGCACCATGATCTCGTCCGAGACCTGGGCGACGACGGCAAGATCGTGGGTAATGTAGAGCGCAGCGACATGGGTGTCGCGGATGGCGTCCTTGATCGCCGCCAGCACGTCGATCTGCGTCGTCACGTCGAGCGCCGTGGTCGGCTCGTCGAAGACGATCAGGTCAGGTTCCGAACACAGCGCCATAGCCGTCATCACGCGCTGCAACTGGCCGCCTGAGACCTGGTGCGGGAAGCGTTCGCCGATGATTTCGGGGTTCGGCAGGCTGAGCTTCTTGAACAACGCCACGGCACGTTTCTCGGCCTCGGCGCGTGTCGCCGTGCCGTGCAGCAGCGTTGCTTCCACCACCTGGTCCATCAGCTTGTGCGCCGGGTTGAAGGCGGCGGCCGCCGACTGCGCGACATAGCAGACCTCGCGGCCGCGCAATTTGCGGAAACCTTCCTTGCCGCCCTTGAGAATATCGCGGCCGTTGAGCAGCACCTCTCCGCCGGTGATGCGCACGCCGCCACGGCCATAGCCCATCGACGACAGGCCGATGGTCGACTTGCCGGCGCCGGACTCGCCGATCAGGCCGAGCACCTTGCCCTTTTCCAGCGTCAGCGAGACATCGTGGACCAAAACGATGTTCTTCGGCGCCTCGCCGGGCGGAAACACTGTCGCTTCGATGCGCAGATTGCGGATATCGAGCAGCAGGCCGGGCTTTGCTTTTGTGTCAGCCATCACCCGCGTCCTCCCTTCAGGCTTGTCGTGCGGTTGAGCACCCAGTCGGCGACCAGATTGACCGAAATCGCCAGTGCCGCGATCGCCGCGGCGGGAATGAGTGCCGCCCCGATACCGAAGACGATGCCGTCCTTGTTCTCCTTGACCATGCCGCCCCAATCGGCATCCGGCGGTTGCACGCCAAGCCCGAGAAAGGACAGCGTCGACAAGAACAGCACCGCGTAGATGAAGCGCAGGCCAAGTTCCGAGACCAGCGGCGAAAGCGCGTTGGGCAGGATCTCGCGGAAGATGATCCAGCCGCTGCCTTCGCCCCGCAGCTTGGCGGCCTCGACATAATCCATGACGTTGATGTCGACGGCCACCGCGCGCGACAGCCGGTAGACGCGGGTCGAGTCGAGGACGCCCATCACCAGGATCAGCGTCACCAGGTTGGTCGGCAGCACCGAAAGCACGACGAGCGCCATGATCAAGGTCGGGATCGACATCAGCAGATCGACAAGGCGCGACAGCAGCGTGTCGAACCAGCCGCCGAACACCGCCGCCGAAAAGCCGAGGATGGCGCCGAGCGAGAATGACAGCGCGGTGGCCAGCACCGCAATGAACAGCGTGATGCGAGCGCCGTAGATCATGCGCGACAGAAGATCGCGACCGAGATTGTCGGTGCCCAGCAAATGTGCCGCCGTCATCGGTTCCCAGACATCGCCGACGATTTCGGCATTGCCGTACGGTGCGATCAACGGTGCGAAAACTGCCGCCAGCACGAACACAGCCGTCAGCACGATGCCGATCAGCGCGGGGATGGGGATGCGTTTGATGTCGAGCATGCCCGCCGCCTATTTCGGATGTCTGAGGCGCGGATTGGCGACAATCGCCCCGATGTCCGCAATGATGTTGAGGCTGATATAGACGGCGGCGAAGACCAGGCCGACCGCCTGCACCACCGGCACGTCGCGCTTGGTGACGTGGTCGACCAGATATTGTCCCATGCCGGGATAGACGAAGATCACCTCGACCACGACGACGCCGACGATGAGGTAGGCGAGGTTGAGCATGACCACGTTGATGATCGGCGCTATGGCATTGGGGAAAGCATGCTTGCGGATGACGTTGAAGGCCGACAGGCCTTTCAGTTCCGCCGTCTCGACATAGGCCGACTGCATGACGTTGAGGATGGCCGCGCGGGTCATGCGCATCATATGCGCCAGCACAACCAGCGTCAGCGCGGTGGCCGGCAGCGCGATCGCCTGCATGCGCTCACCGAACGGCATGCCGTCATAGACCGTGGAAATGGCCGGGAACCATTGATACTTCACGGCAAAGAAATAGACGAGCACATAGCCGATGAAGAATTCCGGGAAAGATGTCGAGGCGAGCGCCAGGCCGGAGATCAGCTTGTCGACCCAGCCATTGCGGTAACGCACGGCGATCAGGCCGAGGATGATGGCCAGCGGCACGGCCACGATCGCAGCCCAGAAGGCGAGGAACAGCGTGTTCCACAGCCGCCCCTTGATCGACGTGGCAATATCCTGGCCGCTCGACATCGCCGTGCCAAGATCGCCGGTGAGCACACCGCCTAGCCAATGGAAATACCTGATGTAAGCCGGCTGATTCAGGCCGAGCTGCTCGCGCAGATTGGCGAGCGATTCCGGCGTCGCCGACTGTCCGAGAATGGCTTGCGCGACGTCGCCGGGCAGGATCTGGGTGCCGGCGAAGATCAGGACCGAAACGGCCAGCAAGAGGACGATGCCCAGCGCAACGCGCTGGGCCACAAGTTTCACGACGGGTGAGGACATATCCGCAAAGCCGGGCTCAGGCTTCGAGCCAGCACTTCGCCAGCGCGTAGCCGTTCATCAGCTCCTGATGCGGATCGTCTACCCAGCCGCCGACCTTGGCGCCTGTCGCATCGATGAACTGATTGAACATCGGCAGGATCAGGCCGCCCTCGTCGCGCACCAGCACGGCCATGTCGTGGTACATCTGCTTGCGCTTGGTCTCGTCGAGTTCGGCGCGTGCGGCCAGCACCAGCTTGTCGAAGTCCGGACGCTTGAAACGGGTGTCGTTCCAGTCGGCGGTCGACAGATAGGCGGTCGAGTACATCTGGTCCTGGGTCGAGCGGCCGCCCCAATAGGAGGCGCAGAAGGGCTGCTTGTTCCAGACCTCGTTCCAGTAGCCGTCGCCGGGCTCGCGCTTGAGCTCGATCTTGATGCCGGCCTTGGCCGCGCTCTGCTGGAAGAGCTGCGAGGCGTCGACCGCGCCCGGGAAGGCGACGTCGGAGGTGCGCAGCAGCACGGTGCCGTCATGGCCCGACTTCTTGTAGTGGAACTTGGCCTTGTCGGGATCATATTTGCGCTGCTCGATCTCGGAAAACAGCGGATAGGACGAATTGATCGGGAAGTCGTTGCCGAGCGAGCCGTAGCCGCGCAGCACCTTGTTCAGCATCTCTTCGCGGTCGATCGCGAGCTTCAGCGCCATGCGCAGGTCGCTGTTGTCGAAGGGCGCGGTGTTGCAATGCATGATGAAGACGTAGTGGCCGGGGCCGGCATGGTTGCGGATGGTGACGCCCGGTACGCGCTTGATGAGGTCGACGATCTTCGGCTCGACGCGGTTGATCATGTTGACCTGACCGCCCTGCAGGGCCGCCGTGCGCGCGGTCGCGTCGTTGATAACGATGATCTCGATCTGGTCGGCATGGCCCATCTTGTCGGCCTGCCAGTAATTGGCGAAGCGCTCGCCGCCATGGCGCACGCCGGGCTCGTTGGTGGTGACCTTGTAGGGTCCTGCCGAGATGCCGGCATCCGCCTTGTCCTTGCCGCCGTTGGGCTGGACGATGAGGTGGTAGTCGCTGAGGAGATAGGGAAGGTCGGCGTTGGCCTCCTTCAGCGTCAGGACGACTTCCTTGCCACTGGCTTTGATGCTGTCGATGCCCTTCATGTAGCCCAGCGCGCCGGACTTCGACTTTTCATCAGAATGGCGCTCGAGCGTTGCCGCCACATCCTCAGCGGTCACCGTCTTGCCGTTGTGGAATTCGACGCCGTCGCGGATTTTCAGCGTCCACACCTTGGCGTCGTCCGACGAGCCGATCTCTTCGGCGATGCGGTTCTCGAGTTTGCCTTCCGGAGACAGCTCGACGATCAGTTCGCCCCACATCTTGCCAAAGGCGAACGGCACTTGCGTCATGAACAAAGCCGGGTCCAGGCTGTTCGTGGATTCGCCGCCGACGAGGCCGGCCTTCAGCGTGCCGCCCTTGACCGGGCCTTCCGCGCGAGCCGCACTGGAAAGCAGCATATTGGCGAAGGGCGCTGTGACGCCGAGTGCTGCGGCGCGGCCGAGGAAATCACGACGGCTCAGCTTGCCGGACGCAACGCGCCGGCTCAGATATTCGAGTTCGTTGGACATTTGAGTTCCTCACTCTGTTGGTTCGACCTTATGGTCGTTTTTTGCTTGTTGTTACCAAAGGGATATTGACCGGAAGGCAAAGCCGTAAGCAAGACGGAATGCGACATGCCGTGGCGTAAATCGTGCGTCGCAACTGGACCAGTCGGGTCGACGCTCAGAGCAGGTCGCGCGGGATCGTCTCTTCGAAATCGCGTTCGAAAACCAGCGTTTCGCCCTCATAGGCTTCGATTCTGGCGCTGACGATGAAGTTTTGCGCATCGCAGCGCATTTCAGCCGACGTCTCGGTGCGCACCGACCATCCGTTTCGCGACAAGGTCTGCGTCCAGTGCGTGCGACCCGAGGCAGACAGCGGGTCGTCGGGGTGGATCGTCCAGCTCTCGCGGGCAATGCTGCCATTGGCCAGTCCATGCGCGAGATCGCGCACTTCTCCGAAATCATCCGTGATCGACAGCGTGACGATGCCGGTCTTCTCATCGCGATCGACGTGACGCTCGGAATTCGCTGCACGAACTGTCGCGGTTGCCCAGGGTGTTGCGCCTTCGGGAGACTGGAACGAGGTCTCGTCGGCTTTTGCGAGCGGGCGCAGCGGCAGCCTCAGCGTCGCCGCTGAAAGGTCTAGCCGCACCGGCTCCGGCGACGGCCAGATCATCGGCCAGTAAGCGTTGGAAACAGCGATGCGCAGGCGGTGTCCGGCCGGCACGCGGTAGGCGCACTGGTCGAGAATAACGCGCGCCGCAACCGTTTCGCCCGGCACCAGCGCTTGCGGCTGTTCGTGCGAAGCACGATGCGTCAGGTTGAGCACGCCGTAGGAGATCAGTTCCGAGGCGCCGTCGGGGTGCACGTCGCACAGCCGCACCGCGATGTTCGCCTGCGGGCGATCGGACGACACCCGGATGAGAAGCTCCGGCGCGCCGACGATGTCGAGTGCCTCGGCAAGCACAGGCTGATCGAAGCAGACGGACAGCGCATCGTCCGGGCGCTGGTCGCCGGGCAGTTCCGGGCCAAAGGTGAAGGGAAAATATTCGCCGCCGGCGAGCCCGCAGCTTTGCGGGGTCGCCACGATCGCCGGCCTGACGCCGTCAGCAATGAGTTCGATCGCCCCGACCTTGATGTTGGGAGACGGCCATTCCTGTTCGGCCACCCAACGGCCCAGCCGCTCCGGGTGCCAGCGCGCGGGGCGCACACTGTCCATGACATAGGCGCGATAGTCCGGGTCGGCCTCGACACCGGTGTCGACGCCTTTCAGCCAGCGGTCCCACCAGCGCAACGCCTCCTGCAGGAAGCCGATGGCGGGTGTTGGCCCGGCATAATGCGGGTATTTGTGGATCCACGGCCCGACAATGCCCTTCACCGGCGCCTGGATGTTGGCGACGAGGTGCGAGATCGTGTTGCGGTAGCCGTCATGCCAGCCGCCGATCGACAGCACGGCGGCTTTGACCGCGGAGAAATCCTCGCAGATCGAACCGCGTTTCCAATAGGCGTCGCGATGCTGATGGCTGAGCCAGAGCGGCAGAAGGAAAGACTGGTTCTCCAGCCGCGTCAGCCAGAGGTCGCGCCAGCGGTTGTCGCCCGCAATCAGCGGATCCGGCGGTCGCGACGAATAGGACAACATGGTCGAGGCCCAGCCGAAATTTTCCGTCAAAAGGCAGCCGCCCTTGTAGTGGATGTCGTCGGCGTAGCGGTCGACGGTCGAGCACAGGCTGATCACCGCCTTCAGCGCCGGCGGCTGCTTGGCCGCCACCTGCAGGCAGTTGAAGCCGCCCCAGGAAATGCCCATCATGCCGACACTGCCGTTGCACCAGGGCTGTGCTGCCGCCCAGGCAATCACATCGCAGGCGTCCTGCAATTCCTGTTCGGAATATTCGTCGTCCATCAGCCCTTCGGAATCGCCATTGCCGCGCATGTCGACGCGGATCGAGGCGTAGCCGTGGCCGGCGAAATAGGGATGCGTCAGCTGATCGCGAAAGATGGTGCCGTCGCGCTTGCGGTAGGGCAGGTGCTCGAGGATCGCCGGCACCGGATCGCTGCTGGCGTCCTCCGGCATCCAAACCCGCGCCGACAGCCGGCAACCATCCGGCATGACGATGCCCATATCGGGGAATTCGACGACCTTGCGGGGAAATTCGGTGATGGTTTTCATGCGATGCTCCAGGATGTCAGTGACGCATGAAGCGGGCATGTCATGAAGTCAAACGGGCGACGGCCGGTGTCGCCGCGACGACGCCACGACGCCACGATATGTAGCCCGATTGTTTTGCCCTGATGTTGCAGGATTATAATTAATGTATTACATTTATTAACTGAACCCAACGTGATGAGGATGGTTTCGCCTGAGAATCGTTTGGGATGAGCCAAAGCGCGTGACGAACCTGGACAGCCGGGGTCTCGATTTTGCCGAACTCGATATTGAGTTTTTTGCGACTTCAACCGTCCTTCCAGCCAAGGCCGACCGGTTCAAGGCGATTGGCGAATTCGGAGAGATCATCCTGGCCGTGATTTTCAAGCCGCTTGGTTCGGAGGCGATTTCGGTGATCTCGATGCGCCGTGCCAGCCGAAAGGAAAGGTCAGTATATGAACAATCCTAAATCGCGTGTTCGACCGCTTACCGATGCGGAGGAAGTGGAAATTCAAAGACAAATTGTTGATGATCCCGACGATGCGGAGACGACAGACGAACAGTTGGCGCAAGCCAGGCCTTTCGCGGAAGTGTTTCCAGAACTTTTCGAGAGCATAAGGCGTGCTCGTGGCCGGCCAGCCGTGGAGAAGCCTAAGCAAGTCGTGTCCATCCGTCTGGATCAGGATGTCATCAGTAAATTCAAGGCGACCGGCAAGGGCTGGCAGGCCAGGATCAACGAGGTGCTGAAAAACGCGAAGGTAGGCTAGGCAATCCGCGTCAGTTCAGCGGAATGTCGTTTTCGGACTTGCGCGCCTGATAAGCGCCGGACAGTTCGTCGTAGCGGGTGGAAATATTGCCGATCCTTGCCTCAAGCCGGCCGCGCTCGGCCTCGGGCAGCGTCCGCACCAGCCTGCGAATGGAAAAACTCTTCCAATAAGCGTTCTCGGCATTGTAACCGCCGGGATCAAGAGTGAAGACCTCTTTCAGGATTTTCAGATCGTGCGGGATCGCAAAGCTGTCGCGTGAATCCTCGTGGCTGAAGAGGTAGTAGAAATTGTCGAAGCCGGTCCAGGTGATCGCCGACAGGCAGAGCGAGCAGGGCTCATGCGTGGCGATGAAGATGGCGTCCTTGGTGTCGACGCGCTCGGCTTTCGGCATTTCATAGAAACGCTTCAGGCAGTGCACCTCGCCATGCCAGAGCGGATTTTCCATCTCGTTGTTGGTTTCGGCCAGCACCAGCGAGCGGTCGCCCTTCCGCAGGATGGCGGCGCCGAACAGCTTGTTCCCATGGGCCACGCCCTCTGCCGTTTTCGGCACGATGTCGTGCTCGATGACATCGAGCAGGCGGTCGATCAGCGATATGTCGGTCATTTCTCAGGTCTCGTTGGGGAGATGGATTTCGTAGGGGTGCGAGAAATGGAACTCTTCGAGGTTGGAGCCGTCACCGCCGCGGTCGACGATGACGAAATCCTGCGCTTCGCCGAGCGGCGTCAGCACGCCGTGCCAGAGATTGCGCGGATAGTTGACGCCTTGCCCGGGTGCGGTGATGAAGGCGTGCGGCTCGCGCGGACCGCCCTTGCCGTCATGGCAGACGACGACCAGGAAAGGCCGCGGCGACAGCGGGATGAACGCCTGGCTGCCCAAGGGATGGCGCTCGACCATGGTCAGCTTCAGCGGCAGGTCGTAAGGCGTGCCGCGCGCCATCGAGATCAGCACGCGGGCATTCGGTCCCGCGGCTTCAGCGGTGGCGAGATTGTGGTAGCGCTCGGTCTTGCCGCCATTGATCGGGTAGTGATTGCCGCCGCCCATGTCGATGACATCGCCGAAGCCGGCAAAGCTTTCGCGGGTCAGCGGCCGCGCTGTGATGCGGGTCACCGCGCGCGACCGCCAATGCCCGCCCCGCCGAGCTTGGCGTGCCGGTTGACGTCCTTGTAAAGGAGATAGCGGAATTTGCCTGGGCCGCCCGCGTAGCAGGCCTGCGGGCAGAAGGCGCGCAGCCACATGAAGTCGCCGGCCTCGACCTCGACCCAGTCCTGGTTGAGGCGGTAGACCGCCTTGCCTTCCAAGACATAGAGCCCGTGCTCCATGACATGCGTCTCGGCAAATGGGATGACGGCGCCAGGCTCGAGCGTAACGATGGTGACATGCATGTCGTGGCGCATGTCGGCTGGATCGACGAAACGGGTCGTCGCCCAGCGACCCTCGGTGCCGGGCATCGGCGTCGGCGCCATTTGCTGGTCACTGCTGAACAAGACTTCCGGCGCGTCGATGCCGTCGACGGCCTCATAGGCCTTCCTGATCCAGTGGAAGCGTACGGCGTCGCGACCTTCGTTGCGCACCGTCCAGCCGCTGTCCGGCGGCAGGAAGGCAAAACCGCCGGCTTGCAGCACGTGCTTCTTGCCGGCCAGCGAAACGGTCAACTCGCCCTCAACCACGAACAGCACGCCCTCGGCGCCGGCGTCCGGCTCGGGCCGGTCGCTGCCGCCGCCGGGCAGGACCTCGACGATGTACTGCGAAAATGTCTCGGCGAAACCCGAAAGCGGCCTGGCGATGATCCAGGCCCTGGTCTCGTCCCAGAACGGCAGTGGGCTGGTGACGATGTCCTGCATCACTCCCTTCGGTATGACGGCATAGGCCTCGGTGAAGACGGCGCGGCCGGTCAAAAGCTCAGTTTGGCCGGGATGGCCGCCATGCGGTGCATAATAGGTTTTCTGGTCAGTCTTGATCATATCCATTGGGTCCTGACCCCTCAGTCATTTCATTAGAGCGGGAGCATGTCTTTCAGGCGGAGCAGCGCGATGCGCTCGACCTGTTTGCAGGCGGTATCGAGTTCTACGCCACGGCTGTTGCCGATGCGCGCCTCGAACTCGGCGAGGATCTCCTCCTTGGTCTTGCCCCGCACCGCGATGATGAAGGGAAAGCCGAAGGTGGTGACGTAAGCGGCGTTGAGCTTGGAAAACAGCTCGCGCTCCTTGTCGGTCAGCGCGTCGAGGCCGGCGGAGGCCTGCTCGCGTGTGGATTCCGCAGTGAGGCGTCTCGCTTCGGCCAGTTTGCCAGCGAGATCGGGATGGGCGTTGAGGACACCGATCCGCTCGGTTTCGCTGGCGGCGCGGAAGACGCGGCAGAGCGCATTGTGCAGGCCGCCGGCGCTGTCATGCGCCGGCCCAAGCTCCAGCTCATAGGCACGTTCGGCGATCCAGGGCGAATGTTCGAACACGCCGCCGAAAGTGTCGACGAAGGTCTCGAACGCCATCTTCGACGGCTTGAGCGCCGCCGGCTGGTAAAGGTGGTTCTCCTGCCAGTGCCTGGCGATATCGATGCGCCGTGCCAGCCAGACCTTGTCGTGCGATCTGACATAGTCGACGAAGCGCTTCAGCGCCGCCACCCGCCCGGGACGTCCGACGAGGCGGCAATGCAGGCCGATATTCATCATCCGCGGCCGGCCCGCTTTGCCCTCGGCATAGAGCGTGTCGAAACTGTCCTTCAAATAGGCGAAGAACTGGTCGCCGGAATTGAATCCCTGCGGCGTGGCGAAACGCATGTCGTTGGCATCGAGCGTGTAGGGGATGACGAGTTGCGCGCCGCCGCCGTGCTCGAACCAGTAGGGCAGTTCGTCGTCATAAGTGTCCGACACATAGTCGAAGCCGCCCTCTTCGGCCACCAACCGCACCGTATTGACCGAGGTGCGGCCGGTGTACCAGCCGGTCGGCCGTTGGCCTGTCACCTCGTAGTGCAGCTTGATCGCCGCTTCGAGGTCGCGGCGCTCGTCCTCGGCGCTGTGGTCGCGGTAGTCGATCCATTTCAGCCCGTGCGAGGCCATTTCCCAGCCGGCCTCCTGCATCGCCGCCACCTGGTCGGGCGACCGGGCTAATGCTGAGGCGACCCCGTAGCAGGTCACCGGCACTTGCGCCTCGCTGAACAGGCGCAGCAGCCGCCAGAAGCCTGCCCGCGCGCCATATTCGTAGATCGATTCCATGTTCCAGTGGCGCTGGCCGACCCAGGGCGCGGCGCCGACGATTTCCGACAGAAAGGCTTCCGAGGCCTTGTCGCCGTGCAGCACGCAGTTCTCGCCGCCTTCCTCGTAGTTGACGACGAATTGGACGGCCACATGCGCACCGCCCGGCCATTTCGGATCCGGCGGATTGGCTCCGTAGCCGCGCATGTCTCTAGAGTAACGCATTGCCCCTCCCCGCCGGACGCTGCCGGAAGTTATGATCAGGATAGTCGAAAGGGTTGCTCGCGCATTCCCCCGAAATTTTTGAAAGTGTTTTTGTGCCACTCCGCTCGACCGGGACTTATGCATCGCCTTTAATTGGCGCACAATTCACTGCTTTGTTCGGCTGTATCGGAAATGGGAGGCGCCAGTGGCAGAAACGTCGAAAGCCGATGGCGGACGTCTAACGACGCATGTGCTCGACACCGCGACCGGCAAGCCGGCGGCGGGCCTGTCGATCGCGCTTTATCATCTTGAGAGCGACGCGCGGATACATTTGAAGACCGTCGTCACAAATGCCGACGGCCGCTGCGATGCGCCGCTGCTGGCAGGAGCGGAATTCCGCCTTGGAGAATACGAACTGGTGTTCGCCGCCGGTGACTATCTACGCGGCCAGGGCACCAAACTGCCGGAACCGGCCTTCCTCGACAGTGTGCCGATCCGCTTCGGCATGGCGGAATCCGTGCATTATCACGTGCCGTTGCTTATCTCTCCTTATGGCTACTCGACCTACAGGGGGAGCTGACGCATGGCCAAGATCACCATACGCAACGAGATCCGCTTCATCCTCAATGGCAGGGATGTCGCGCTGTCGTCGGTGGCGCCCGACGCGACCTTGCTCGACTGGCTGCGGCTCGACCGCTCGCTGCGCGGCACCAAGGAAGGCTGCGCCGAGGGCGATTGCGGCGCCTGCACGGTCCTGGTCGGAAAATTGTCCGCCGGCAAGCTGGTTTATGAAAGCGTCAACGCCTGCATCCGTTTCCTCGGTTCGCTCGACGGCACCCATGTCGTCACCGTCGAGCATCTGCGCGGCGCGCCTGGCCAATTGCATCCGGTGCAGCAGGCGATGGTCGATTTCCACGCTTCGCAATGCGGCTTCTGCACGCCGGGCTTCGTCATGTCGCTCTACGGCTTGTGGATGAAGTCGCCGGACCCGTCGAATGCGGCGATCGAGAAGGCCTTGCAAGGCAATCTTTGCCGCTGCACCGGCTATGAGGCAATCATGCGCGCCGCGCGTGCCATCTCCAGCTACGGCAAGGCGGCGAAGGATCCGCTGGCGGCCGAGCGCAAGGCGATCACCGCCAGGCTCGAGGCTATGCATGACGGTGCCCGCGTCGAAATCGGCGCCGGCAAGCTGAGGTTGATCGTCCCGGCCAACGCCGATGATTTCGCCGCTGTACTGGATAAGGAACCCGACGCCACTGTTGTCGCCGGCTCGACCGACGTCGGCCTGTGGGTCACCAAGCACATGCGCGACATCTCACCGGTAGTCTTCATCGGCAATCTCGAGGGGCTGTGCGCGATCTCCGAAGACAATGACGTCATCACCATCGGCGCCGGCGTTACCTACACCGACGCCTTCGCGACACTGGCCAAGCGCATCCCCGCGCTCGGGCCATTGTTCGACCGCATCGGCGGCGAACAGGTACGAAACATGGGCACCATCGGCGGCAACATCGCCAATGGCTCGCCGATCGGCGACACGCCGCCGCCCCTGATCGCGCTTGGTGCGCAACTGACGCTGCGCCGCGGCAAGAAGCGGCGCACCATCGCGCTCGAGGATTTCTTCATCGCCTATGGCAAGCAGGACCGGCAGCCAGGCGAATTCGTCGAGGCCGTGCACGTTCCCGTGCCGGCCAAGGGCACGAAGTTTGCCGTCTACAAGATCACCAAGCGCCGCGACGAGGACATCACCGCAGCCCTTGGCGCCTTTTTCCTCGACTTGGCCAAGGACGGAACCGTGGCCGATATATGCATCGCCTATGGCGGCATGGCGGCCACCCCGAAGCGGGCTTTCGGTGTCGAAAAAGCGCTGCTCGGCAAGCCGTGGACGGAGACAACGGTGGAAGCGGCCATGGCTGAATATGCCGGCGATTTCACCCCGCTGACCGATATGCGGGCATCGGCCGAGTACCGGGCGCTGGCGGCCAGGAACCTGCTGCTGCGCTTTTTTGCCGAAACCAGCGGCAGCAAGGCGCCGTTCCAGGTGTCACGCAACGAGGCGGCCTGATGAACAAGCACGCCTCTCCAGATCTCAAGGCGCAGAAGATTTCCGGTGGCGTCGCCGCCGACCAGCGCCACGATTCCGCGCACAAGCATGTCAGCGGCAGCGCGGTCTATATCGACGATATGCCGGAACCGGCGGGCATGCTGCATGGCTGCCTCGGCCTGTCCACGGCGACGCATGCGACGATCAGCAAAATGGATCTGTCGGCGGTGCGCGCGGCGCCGGGCGTCGTCGATGTGCTGACGGCCAAGGACGTTCCGGGCGAAAATGACATTTCGCCGACCGGTCGACACGACGAGCCGGTGCTGGCCGACGACAAGGTGCAGTTTTATGGTCAGCCGATCTTCTGCGTTATTGCCAAGACGCGCGAACAGGCGCGCCGCGCCACCCGGCTGGCCAAGGTCGAATACAGTCCATTGCCTTTCGTCACCGACATTGGCGATCTCGACCCCCGCAAGGACAAGCTGGTCACGCCGCCGCTCACGCTGAAGCGTGGCGATGCCGCTGCCGCGATCAAGGCGGCGCCCCGCCGGCTGAAGGGCAAGATGCGCATCGGCGGCCAAGAGCATTTCTATCTCGAAGGCCATATCGCAGTGGCCATTCCTGGCGAGGACCAGGACGTCACCATCTATTCCTCGACCCAGCATCCGAGCGAAGTCCAGCATATGGTCAGCCATGCGCTGGGCGTGCCGAGCAACGCCATCACAGTGGAAATCCGCCGCATGGGTGGCGGCTTCGGCGGGAAGGAGACGCAAGGCAACCAGTTTGCGGCATTGGCTGCGATCGCCGCCAAGAAACACCATCGCGCGGTCAAGATCCGGCCCGACCGTGACGACGACATGATTGCCACCGGCAAGCGCCATGACTTCCTCGTCGACTACGAAGTAGGTTTCGACGACGCCGGCAACATTCTTGGCGTCGACTTCATGTTCGCGGCGCGTTGCGGCTTTTCCTCGGACCTGTCCGGCCCGGTCACCGACCGCGCGCTGTTCCATTGCGACAACACCTATTTCTGGCCGGCGGTGCATGCGCAATCGGCGCCGCTTTACACCAACACCGTGTCGAACACGGCGTTTCGCGGCTTCGGCGGCCCGCAGGGCATGGTCGGCGCCGAACGCGTCATCGACGAGGTTGCCTTTGCCGTCGGCAAGGACCCGCTCGAAATCCGCAAGCAGAATTTTTATGGCACCAGTGGTGATAAAGACGGGGGCCGCAACGTCACCCCTTATCACCAGACGGTCGAGGACAACATCATCCACCGCATCGTCGCCGAGCTGGAGGCGAGCGCCGACTATGCGGGGCGCCGCCGCATCATCCAGGCCTTCAACGCCAACAGCCGCTTCATCAAGCGCGGCCTGGCGCTGACGCCGGTCAAATTCGGCATCTCTTTCACAGCCACCCACTACAACCAGGCCGGCGCGCTGGTGCATGTCTACACCGACGGTTCGGTGCATCTGAATCACGGCGGCACCGAGATGGGGCAAGGCCTCTACGTCAAGGTGGCGCAGGTGGTGGCGGAAGAGTTCCAGATCGACCTCGACCAGGTCAAGATCACCGCGACGACCACCGGCAAGGTGCCCAACACTTCGGCCACCGCGGCGTCGTCCGGCACCGACCTCAACGGCATGGCGGCGCAGAACGGCGCCCGCCAGATCAAGGAACGGCTGACCGACTTCGCCGCCGAAAAATACCAGGTGCCGCGCGAGCAGGTGCTTTTCCTGCCCAACCGGGTGCGCATCGGCAACCAGGAGATCGCCTTCACCGACCTTGTCAAGCAGGCCTATATGGCCCGCATCCAACTGTCGGCGGCGGGTTTTTACAAGACGCCGAAAATCCACTGGAACCGTGACAAGGGCGAGGGCCGTCCGTTCTATTATTTCGCCTATGGCGCCTCGTGCTCGGAAGTCTCGGTCGACACGCTGACCGGCGAATATGTCGTCGAGCGCACCGACATATTGCATGAAACCGGCCGCTCGCTGAACCGCGCCATCGATCTCGGCCAGATCGAGGGCGGCTTCATCCAGGGCATGGGCTGGCTGACGACGGAGGAGCTGTGGTGGGACGACAAGGGCCGGCTGCGCACGCATGCGCCGTCGACCTATAAGATCCCGCTCGCGTCCGACCGGCCGAAGATATTCAACGTCACGCTGGCCGACTGGCCGGAGGCCAACGAGCCGACGGTGCACCGTTCCAAGGCGGTCGGCGAACCGCCCTTCCCGCTCGGCATGTCTGTGCTGCATGCGCTGTCGGACGCGGTGGCAAGTGTGGCCGATCATAAGGTCTGTCCGCGTCTCGACGCTCCTGCAACACCAGAACGGGTGCTGATGGCGATCGAACGGCTGAAGGGTGAAGCCAAGAATAGCGCCTGACTCTGACCTGGATTCTGGCAAAACGTGCAATTCAGACTGAAAAACCCTATATTTCCCGTACGGGAATGCGAAATATGAAGTCGAAAGTGCAAAGCCTCAGAGCTTTTCTCGCCAGCGCCGGCCGGCTTGCTCTGGTCGAAGTGGCCGGCACCAAAGGCTCGACTCCGCGCGAGAAGGGCGCCTTCATGCTCGTATCGCAGGCGGCGATTTTTGGCACGATCGGCGGCGGTCAGCTCGAGTACATGGCGATCGACAAGGCGAGGCAGATGGTGGGGTCTTCACCCTCCCCCTTGTGGGGAGGGTCGGCNGGGGGGGGGGGGGGGGGGTGCGGACGATCGTGCCAAGCCACCCCGTTTCGCGGACGCCGCCACGCGGCGTCCGCTCACCGACCCTCCCCACAAGGGGGAGGGTAAAGAAGCCCGCATCGCGGTCGATGAAGTCCGCGCCACGCTTGACGTGCCGCTAGGTCCCGAGATCGGCCAGTGCTGCGGCGGGCGCGTCGAAGTCTTGATCCGTATCGTCGATGCCGCGCTTGCTGCCGAGCTGATCGCGGCCGCAGAAGCCGAGGAAGCCCACCTGCCGCATGTCTATATCTTCGGCGGCGGCCATGTCGGCCAGGCGCTGGCCTCGACCGTTGCACTTCTTCCCGTGCGTGGTGTCGTCATCGAGACGCGGGCCGAAGCGCTGGAAGGCATGTCGGAAACCGTCGAGACGCTGCTGACGCCGATGCCCGAGGCCGAGGTGCGAAACGCCCCCGACGGCACCGCCTTCGCCATCCTCACCCACGACCATGCGCTGGATTTCCTCATCGTCGCCGAGGCGCTGAAGCGCGACGACGCGGCCTATGTCGGCATGATCGGCTCGAAAACCAAGAGAGCGACGTTCAGGAACTGGTTCCTGAAATCGGCGGATGGCACGGAGGCTGAGTTGGCCCGCCTCGTCTCCCCGATCGGCGGCGACGCCGTCAGGGACAAGCGCCCGCCGGTGATCGCGGCGCTCGCGGCAGCCGAGATCATGACGGCACTGGTCGTTCACAACACCGCGCCGAATGCCGACCATCAAGTCCAGCATAAGATGATGGCCGGCTAAGCTTCGGCGCGGCTAAGCAGGCCGCTTCAGGCCGAGATGATCTCGCAAGGTGCTGCCTTCGTATTCCCGACGGAACAGTCCGCGCCGCTGCAGTTCCGGCACCACCAGCGTGGCAAAGGCATCGAGCTCGCCGGGGAAGTATGACGGCATGACGTTGAAGCCGTCCGCGCCGCCGCCCTCGAACCGCGCCTGCAATTCGTCAGCGATCTGCGCCGGCGTGCCGACGATACGCCAATGGCCACGTGCGCCGGCGAAATGGCGCGCAAGCTGGCGGATCGACAGGCCGTCGCGGCGCGATTGTTCGATGACCAGCGCCTGGCGGCTTTTCATTCCCTCGGTCTCCGGCAGCTCGGGCATCGGTCCGTCGATCGGATAGCTCCCGAGATCGGAGATGCTGAGATAGCTGGACAGTAGCGCCACGCCGACATCGTCGGGGATCAGCGCCTGGAATTCCTCCTGTTTCTCCCGCGCTTCGGCCTCGGTGTCTGCCACCACCGGGGAGACGCCGGGCATGATCTTGATGTCGTCGGGTTCCCGCCCATAGGCAGCCATACGGCCCTTGAGGTTGTCGTAAAAGCCCTTGGCTTCCTCGAGGGTCTGCGCCGCCGTGAACACGACGTCGGCGGTGCGGGCGGCAAGGTCGCGGCCGACATCCGAGGCGCCGGCCTGCACCATCACCGGCGCGCCCTGCGGCGAGCGCGGCAGGTCGAGCGGGTCGCGCACCGAAAAGCTCTGGCCGTTGTGACCGTGAAAGCCACTGCCTTGCCAAAGTCCTGATACCACCTCGGCGAATTCGCGCGCCCGCTCGTAGCGGTCGGCATGCGGTTTCAGGCCCGTCGCGCCGAAATTGGCGGCTTCGATGGGGCTGGCCGACGTCACCAGGTTCCAGCCAGTCCGGCCACCACTCAGATGATCGAGCGACAGAAAGGTGCGCGCCAGGCCGTAGGGCTCGTTGTAGCTGGTCGACGCCGTCGAAACGAGGCCGATGCGGCTGGTCTGCACGGCGAGCGCGGACAGCAGGCTGATCGGCTCGAAGCCGATCGAGCGTGAGGTCTGGCTGGCGATGCCGACATTGGCTTCGCGCAGACCGGCGGCGTCCTCGCAGAACACCATGTCGAACTTCGCCGCTTCCGCCGTGCGCGCCAGCTGGATGTAATGATCGATGTCGATGCCTGCCGTGACATGCGCCTTGGGGTGACGCCAGGCGGCGATGTGGTGGCCCGTCGCCCACAGGAAGGCGCCAACCTTCATCTGGCGGGTCATTGCGCTCCTCCGGCAAGTCTGAGATGCGAACGCAAGGTGGTGCCGGGATAATCCGGTCGGACGAGGCTGCGGCGCTGCAATTCCGGCAGCACGCGGCCGATGAAACCGTCAATCGCGGCAGGCGGTATTGCGATGTTGAACCCGTCGCAGCTTTGCGAGCTGAACAATGTTTCGAGCGCGTTGGCAGCGACATCTGCGCCAACGTTCAGCAGCAGCTTGACCGCACCCGGATCGCGTCCGCAGGCCACAACGCGGCGCTTGAGATCGTCATGGCGCGCCTTGGCGTCCTCTGTGGGTCTGTCCAGCAGGACGACATCGGCGGTGCGGGCGGCGATATCCAGGTCGGCCTCGGACAGGCCGGACAGCACCAGCACCGGCGTATCCTGCGGCGAGCGCGCGACGTTCAGCGGCCCGCGCACGGAGAAAAATTCGCCCTTGTGGTCGAGCAGGTGCATTTTTTCGGGATCGTGGAAGCGGCCGCCGGCCTTGTCGAACAGCAGCGCGTCGGCATCCCAGCCCTGCCACAGGCGCTGAACGATGCCGATGTATTCCTGCGTGCGGCGGCGGAACACATCGTCGGAAAATCCATCCGGCCGGCTGAAATTGGCGGCTTCCCCTGGCGCCTGCGCCATGGTCGCGTGCCAGCCGGCGCGGCCATGGCTGATGATGTCGAGCGAAGCAAAACGGCGCGCCAGATTGTACGGCTGGTGAGCGACCGTCGAGGCTGCAGCGACAAGGCCGATCCGACTTGTCACCGTCGCCAGCGCCGCCAGCAAGGTCGTCGCTTCGAAAAAACTCGACCCGGCGCTGTTCGGCGCGGAATCATCGAGGACAATCATGTCCAGCCCCGCCGCTTCCGCTTGCTTGGCAAAGCCGGCCAGGTCGCTAAACCCGAGCGGCTGCCCGGAAGTAATGTTGAGCGAAACGGCAAGATGCATTGTGGCTTGCTGGTCAGTCGGCATGGGACCATCGATCATAGGGCGGCGTATGCGAACCTAAGGTCACCTGCTTGTAAGACAACCCTGGCGACTGGGCCAACAGCCCCTCACTTGCCGGCCAGCAAATCCTTGATCAGCCGCTGGCAACGCTCGGCCATGAAGTCGAGCAACAGCCGCACCTTTGGATCCTGCAGCTTCTTGTGCGGATAGACGGCGGCGAACTGCACCGGCGTTGGCGGCGTGCTGGCCAGGATGACCTGCAGCCGCCGGTCGCGGATGAAGGGTTCGACCTCGAAGCGCGGCTTGTTGATGATGCCGCGGCCCGACAGCGCCCAGCCGGTCAGCACATCGCCATCGTCGGTGTCGTAGGGGCCGTGCACCTCGAATTTCTGCGGGCCGGACGGCGTCTGCAGCGTCCAGACATATTCGCGCGCCCCGGAATAGCGCAGCATCAGGCAGTCGTGCTTCTTGCCGATCAGCTCCTGTGGCTCCACCGGCTCGCCGCGCGCTTCGAGATATTTCGGTGCCGCCACCAGCACGCGTTCACATTCCATGATGCCGCGCATCCGCAGGCTGGAATCCTCGATGATGCCGAGCTTGAAGGCGACGTCGATGCCTTCCTTCATGATGTCGATATTGTGGTCGGAGAGCCTCAGCCGCACCTCGATATCGGGGTATTTGTCGTGGAAATCCGGAATGCCCGACGCCACCAGCCGCCGCCCGAGGCCGAGCGGTGCGGTCACCTTGATGGTGCCGCGCGGTTGGCCGGAAAGCGCCGAAACCGCGGCTTCCGCCTCGGTGATAGCCTCCAGCACCTGCTTGGCGCCGGAGTAGAACACCGTGCCATGCTCCGTCGGCATCAATTGCCGTGTCGTGCGGTTGAACAGCCGCACGCCGAGGTGTTTTTCCAGCTCCTTGATGCGGTTGGAGGCGACCGCCGGCGAAATGCGCATGTCGCGGCCTGCCGCCGAGAGATTACCAAGCTCGACGACGCGGACGAAGACGGCGATGTTGTCGAGATAGGCCATTCGTGGCTCTTTATGTGGCGGCGTACGTGGTCAGCCTAGTATTTTCCATTTTTTTTTGAAAGTCATCGTACACCTCGCCTCTTTTCGTTTGCGCCCCACACCGTAAAGTCAGCCGATCGGCAGGGACGATTTCACATGATGGATTTCGCGATTTTCTGGGACTGGCTGAGTTTCGCCGTGCGCTGGCTGCACGTCGTCACCGGCATCGCCTGGATCGGCTCGTCCTTCTATTTCGTCGCGCTCGACCTTGGGCTGCGCCAGCGCCCCGGCATGCCGGCCGGCGCATTCGGCGAGGAATGGCAGGTGCATGGCGGCGGCTTCTACCACGTCCACAAATATCTGGTGGCGCCGGCCGAAATGCCGGAACACCTGACCTGGTTCAAGTGGGAATCCTACGCCACATGGTTGTCCGGCTTCGCCATGCTGTGCGTGGTCTACTATGCCGGCGCCGATTTGTTCCTGATCGACCCCAATGTTCTGTCCATGTCGGTTCCCGTGGGCATCCTGCTGTCGATGGCGACGATCGGCGTCGGCTGGGTTGTCTACGATCTGCTCTGCCGGTCGCCGCTCGGCAAAAGTGACACCGGACTGATGCTGGTGCTCTATGGCGTGCTGGTGTTCATCGCCTGGGGGCTGACGCATCTGTTCACCGGCCGCGCCGCTTTCCTGCATCTGGGCGCCATCACCGCCACGATCATGTCGGCCAACGTCTTCATGGTGATTATTCCAAACCAGAAGATCGTCGTCGCCGACCTGATTGCCGGCCGCAAGCCCGACCCGAAATACGGCAAGATCGCCAAGCAGCGCTCGCTGCACAACAATTACCTGACGCTGCCCGTGCTGTTCCTGATGCTGTCGAACCACTATCCGCTGGCGTTTGCGACGGAGTTCAACTGGGTCATCGCCTCGCTGGTGTTCATCATCGGCGTCTTGATCCGGCACTATTTCAACACCGTGCACAAGCGTGCCGGCAATCCGCACTGGACCTGGATGGCAGCTGCCGTTCTGTTCATGATCATCATGTGGCTGTCGACAGCGCCGAAAATACTGACCGGCGAGCCCAAGGCATCCGCCGCGGCCGAAGTCTATATCGCCTCGTCGCATTTCCCGGCGGTGCGCGACACCGTGCTTGGCCGCTGCTCGATGTGCCATACGGCCGAGCCGGTCTATGAAGGCATCTACCATGCGCCGAAGGGCGTGATGCTCGACACCGACGCCGGCATTGCCGAGCATGCGCGTGAAATCTATTTGCAGGCCGGGCGCAGCCACGCCATGCCGCCCGCCAACGTCACCCAGATCAGCGACAAGGAACGGGCGCTGCTGGTCGCCTGGTTCGAAGGCGCAGGGAAATAGGGATGACCTCCACACTTCTGCGCGGCCGCACCCTAAGTTTTTTGCGCTGGCCCGAAGCCATCGACGACCATGCCGCCTGGCGCTATGAGGAGGATGGCGGCCTGCTGATCCGCGACGGCCGGATCGTTGCCGTAGGCAGCTACACGGAAGTCGAAAAGCAAGCGGGCGACGGTGCGAAAAAGATCGATCATCGGCCGCATCTGCTGTTGCCCGGCTTCATCGATGCGCATGCGCATTTCCCGCAGATGCAGGTCATTGCCTCCTACGGCGCCGAACTGCTCGACTGGCTGAACACCTACACCTTTCCCGAAGAGACCAAATTCGCCAACGCCCAGCATGGCCGCCGCACCGCCCGGCTGTTCCTGGACGAGATGGTGCGCCACGGCACGACGACGGTCGCCGCCTACTGCTCGGTGCACAAGGCGTCTGCCGAAGCGTTCTTTGCCGAATCGCATGCGCGCGGCATGCTCAACATTGCCGGCAAGGTGATGATGGACCGCAATGCGCCGGCAGGCGTGCTCGACACCCCGCAATCCGGCTATGACGATACGAAGGCGCTGATTGCGGAATGGCACGGCAGGGGCCGCCAGCTTTATGCGATCACGCCGCGCTTCGCCATCACCTCCTCGCCCGAGCAGCTGGAGATGGCCGGCACGCTCTGCCGCGAAAACCCCGACCTGCACATGCAGACGCATCTGTCGGAAAACCACGCCGAAATCGCCTTCACGCAAAAACTCTATCCGCAGGCGCGCGACTACACCGATGTCTACGAGCAGTATGGCCTGCTGGGGCCAAAGAGCCTGTTCGGCCACTGCATCCATCTCTCGGAACGCGAGGCCGATGCGCTGTCGGACTCAGGCTCGGTGGCGGTGTTCTGCCCGACCTCGAACCTGTTCCTCGGCTCTGGCCTGTTCGATTACCAGCGCTTTCGGGGCCGCGACAAGCCGCTGCGCATCGCCGCGGCCAGCGATGTCGGCGGCGGCACCAACTATTCGATGCTGCGCACCATGGACGAGGGCTACAAGGTGATCGCGCTGACTGGCGAAAAGCTGAACCCGTTCCAGTCCTTCTGGCAATTAACACGTGGCAATGCCGAGGCGCTGTCTATGGCGGACAAGGTCGGCACGCTGGATGAAGGCACCGATGCCGACATCACCGTGCTCGACGCCCGCGCCACGCCGGCGATGCGGCTGAGGATGGAGACTGCGGAGACGCTGGCGGAGGAGTTGTTCCTGCTGCAGACATTGGGCGACGACCGCGCGGTGCGCGAGGTCTATGTTGCGGGGCGGCCAGCCAAGAGTGATATGATCGCGGGTTAGGACTCATCATCCGCGCGGGACAAGATGATGATTGCGCCTGGTTGCCAAGAGGTTCCCCCACTCCGTCGCCGCTTCGCGGCGCCAACTCTCCCCCCTCCGGAGGGAGAGGAAGGGAGCCTGTCCGAACCGGATAGATAGGTAACAGAATGGACCGATAGCATGGGTGACAGTTTTCTTGTCCGCCGGAGGACCGGCGATGGTTTGGCGAGAGACNTCCGAACCGGATAGATAGGTAACAGAATGGACCGATAGCATGGGTGACAGTTTTCTTGTCCGCCGGAGGACCGGCGATGGTTTGGCGAGAGACGGTAGTGTGCTGAGAGTTCTGCAAATTCGCTGAGAGGGGGCGGTCATGGCAGGCTGGTGATTGTTCACGTCACCTGATTCCCGCGAAGGAACGCCACCATGACCAAGACTGAAGTTAAGACCGCCAGCGCTGCCGTCAAAGACATTTTGCTTTCGAACCCGGATGGATTGCACGAAGT
>NZ_AYWH01000018.1:0-36818 GCF_000502555.1 Mesorhizobium sp. LNJC394B00 | reverse complement strand
TTCTGGTCGATCCGGGCACCCGCAAGATCGTGAAAGTTTACGACTGAGATTTCGAACGAACCCACGCTCGCCACCCTTGGGTGGCGAGTGTGTGCATTCAAACGCTACTCAGCCGGACAAATTCAAATTGCCACTCAGCTGGACAATGAACATGACGAACCCTGAACTCGAGAGGACGCAAGCCCTGGTTGCCCGCTTGGCTGATCTCCAAGCAAGAATGCAGGCAGCACGTCTTGTTGGAGCCGAGGTAACAACCGTCCGAAAGGTTGCAGCCATAATCGATGACGGCTTGCGACAGGCCGGCCTCACACCGTTAGAAATCGCAGAAGGTCAAGAGGAACAGTTTAGCGATACTAAATGTTCGACTGGCTATGGACAGCCGAACCCTACTCTCAGCAGATCAAGTCAGAGCAGCACGAGCCCTATTGAACTGGCCGCGTGTGCGACTTGCCGCCAAGGCCAATCTTAGCGAGATGGTGATCAGCGCTTTTGAGAACGGATACAGGAAACCGCGTCCCCACAACATCGCCGACCATCCGCAAAGCGTTTGAGGATGCCGGAATCGTTTTCACCGTCCAAGGCACTCCATCGCTAACCCGCTCAGAAGGTGATAGCGGCCTAGCCGCCGATAATAGACGGTGGCGCGGCCGGGAGAAAAAAGGATAAAGGGGGAAAAGCCCGTGTACCCTCTGCACCCGATCTCTAAAGCGGCCGCTAACCACCCATTATGTCGCTCTACGGGATTGCTTTGGCGGACTGGCCACGTCACTTCCGCCATACCCAATGCAAAGCGATCCCGGCAGAGCTTGGTTACTGCTTCTGCACACGCGGCAGAAAAAGGTGGACGCTTGTTCCTTCACCAGCTTCGCTCTCTATCCGAATGTGCCCGCCGGATTGTTGGACGAAGCAATAAACCTGGCTAAGTCCAAGTCCAGTCCCGCGTCCATCGGGTTTGGTGGTGAAGAACGGCTCGAAGACCTGCGCCAGAATCTCCTTGTTCATGCCGCAACCGGCATCGCGCACGGTCATACGAACGCACGAACCCGCCAGTGAATGCACGTCGTCGATGTCGTCAGGGACATCGCTAGTCTCGATTGTGAGCGTTCCCACGCCGGCCATGGCGTCCTTGGCGTTCATCCAGATTGAGCATGGCGACATCGAGCTGGTTGGGGTCGACCAGAACAGGGCCAAGCGCCGCGTCCAAGTTGCGTTCAATTTTGATTGCACTCCCGAGCGTTCGTTCCAGCAGCATCGAAAGCTGTTCGATCCGTCCGTTCAGATCAATGCCTTCGGGCGTAAGCGACTGGCGCCGAGAAAACGCAAGCAATTGCTGCGTAAGTGCCCCGCCGTTCTGTGTTCGTTTGAGCAGTTCGTCGATCAGGATGGCTGATTTCGGATCGCCGGGATTTTCGGCGAGTTGCTTTTGCAGGAGCCGCAGGCCCGAGTCGAACGCTGCTATCAGATTTTTGATATCGTGAACTATGCCGGCTGCGAGGCGGCCAATTGCTCCGAGCTTCTGGGATTGACGTCGACGTTCCTCCTGCGCACGCTGCGAGGAAACGTTCCGAAGGCTGGCAAGGAGAGCAGGTGTCCCGTCCCAGTTAACCTCCACGACCCAGACGGCCATACGGATAGTCAACGCCCGTGTGGGCCGGTAAGCATTCGAATGCACTCTGCGCGCAAGTGAACCCCTTGCGCTAACGCTTCGACGCGCCATCAAAGCATTGACCGCGCGGTAAAAGGAGCGTGCACCAAGTGAGGCCGGTTTCGTTTGGGGCCTGCGTTTGGCCTGGGGCAAGGCGGCCCCGCCTGCCGCATCAAAAAGAAGCAAGCCAGACAGGCTTGGTATCAACCTGCTGATCATTTCCGCCGCGCCACCATGGCAAAACATGTTTGGGGGGCGATCGCACCGCTGATGGTCAGCGAAGGCCAACAAGTGGTCCGGCTACCCTTGGAGCCAATCCGCATTTCTGGCGATTTTCCCCTGGAGCAATCAGTGCATTGACATGAACTCGGCCGTTTTATTGGTCCTTGCTGAGTGCAGGTAATCGTGCCGGAACTCAGCAAGAAAGGCCAGTCCTTCCCAATCATGGATGGTCAATTGGCCATTCACAAGTGATGTAAGGCGCTTCTCCCGAAGAGACTTGAGCGTGCGGTTGATGTGGACTGCCGACAGCCCTGTCGCCTCGCCAAGGTCAGCTTGAGTCACAGCAAAAGCGCAGGTTTGATCGGACGCGAGTCCGGCGTCTTCCATACGTAGCATGATTTCACAGAGAAGGTGGGCCACTCGGCCAAGCGCTTGGCGCTTCCCGACATTAACCACCCATTCGCGGAAAATCGATGCATCAACCAGTGTCGTTCGCCAAAGATTTGCCGCCAGCCTGGGGTGGCGTTCGCAGAGCAGCCGTATAGCCGAGTGATCTATGAAGCCAACACTGCAAGCGCTCACCGTTCGAACGTCGCTATCCAACAGATCGAGGTGCAGGCTCAACAGATCGGGCATGTCGCCAGGCACATGATAAGCAGTGACCTGACGCTTCCCGTCTCCTGTTACCTTCGAGGTGCTGGCTAAGCCAGCCAGGACCATTATGCACCGGGACGGCTGGTCGCCTTCCCGAACCAAGTTCTGGTTTGCGCCAATCGCAACGATCCTTATTCTTACCGCGTCGAGAGCTTGACGCTCACCTGACGTGAGGGTGAAGGCACGATGGAACTTGGCGGTTAATGGGCTTTGATAAAGCATGTCGGCTCTCCGTTTGGGCGGGAGCGCTATGGTCTCTCAGTCACCCGCGGCCAGCAGAACGCGAATGATGCCCGACCTTATATCATAAACACCGGACCGACTTAACCTGTGATAAGTCTGGCACTGCTTCGGATGGTCCTTTCCTCCATCGGCAAACACAGGCTCAACAGGATTGGTGCTTACGAGGGAAGCGGCCCATCATCGGGCCTCGAGTTGCGCAGCTGCGGCAGCAGCTATAATAGATCGTTCTCAAATTCGAGGACTCACACCATGACCGACGCCCCCGACCACGCCCCTGAACTGGTAGAACTCACGGCGGATGTGGTATCGGCGTACGTCAGCAACAATCCCGTGCCGGTCGCGGGTTTGGCGGACCTGATAGCCTCAGTGCACGCGTCGCTGTCTGGGATTGGCCATCGCGTGGCTGCCGCGACCGAAGAACCAGTGCCTGCGGTAAATCCGAAGAAGTCAGTATTTCCCGATTACATCATCTGTCTTGAAGATGGTAAGCGGTTCAAAACCCTTCGGCGACATCTGCGCGTGGATTTCGGTCTCACTCCTGACGCGTATCGAACAAAGTGGAACTTGCCATCCACTTATCCGATGGTCGCTCCCAACTATGCGGCCTCACGGTCTGCCATGGCGAAGTCGATCGGTCTGGGTAGGAAGGCACCGCAGCCCACGGCAACTGTAACGGGCAAGGCAAGGCCGGCGGCTAAGGCTAAAGCGTAGCTTCCGCGATCACACCATTACCACTGCGGCACCAATCGACGATGTATGCATCGCGGCGGACCTGTCCGCTCTTGGCCGGTGCCCACCCAGGTTCCCCAACCCATGGCGCCGGCCATTTGTGGCCCACACCTCAGTTTCGTATTGCTGCCCAAACTCTTCTTGTTGAAGACCGCTTACGACGTTACAATCCCGTTTGGCCTGATTGCTGGGAGGCAACGCCCTGGCTGATATAATTCCAATTCGCAAAGCACGCCCTTGTGTCGAAGTTGGCGAAGCCTGTGGCGAGTGGTTTGTTCGCGTGGTCGAGGAAGACCAGGAACTCACCCGATCATTCAAGCTCGAATCCTATGCTTTGGCCTTTGCAGAAGGCCAAAGGTCGCGTCTGCATCTCAACACGTTTTCCCGGCTGTAGAGTAGCGCGATGCAGATGTCCGCAGGGTTACTGGCGAATTTGGGCGATAGCATCGAAGCCATTGCCGCCCACATTGCGACCATGGAAACGCGACAACTGCACCAATTGCTCAAGTCGTTGCCATCGAGATCGGAAATCGCCAGCGCGGAAATGGTGATGGGCACCCTGGTCTATCGCGAGATTGAACTGCGCCGCCGGCGGGGGACGGGCGGCAACGTGTTGCCCTTTCCGGGTCTCGTGACTCCACCTATTCAGCAGTAGATAGCGGCGCCGGACCTGTAAAGGCCGCCGCAATTAAGCAACGGGCCTGAGGGCGGGGTAGCGTCTTGATGCCAAGAAACCCCGCCGCGCGCGCAACAGCGGGTTTTCGTAGTCACGGCTACATCCGAGGAATCGACCGCTTAAGGCAGAATTGCTTGGTTGTCGTCGCGTTTCCATACCATTAGATCAACTGTGCCAGATGAAGACGTAAAAAAACCCGTTGCCAATTACGGCAACGGGCTTGAGCTACCGGGTAGGGTCAGGAAGGCAATATGTAGACCCAACAACACGATGCGCCACCCCTCATGATCGAGGTCTTAACCGAACCGCGACAATTCTAACCATCTTGTCGACGTGTGAATAACTTTGCTGACTCCAGATCATCGGCAGGGAAGACGTGATTTGACCTTGGCGGAACAGCCGCTCACGATGAGACGGCTTGGGAAGGCGCGAGATGCAAGTATGCAAAGACATGATTGTGGTGCCGCCGATCGGCGCACAGTTCGAGACGCCTGAATTCCTCGCCGAGATCAGCGCCCTGCTTGATGAGGCCTATCCCGACTACGATTTCTTCACGATCACCACCATAAGCGAGTTTCGGGATGACAGCTTCGTGTTGATCCCGCTGCTCGGCAGCGTCGGTGGTGAAGGCTCCGTTTTAGCGGCTTACCCGGATATGACGGCAATGCAGGAGATGGGCAATCTCCTGTTCAAGCACATCATCGGCCATCACCATCGCGACATTAGGTGCCGCACGTGGCCCCAATCCGTTCCCGGACCTCCGTCTCACATCTGCCCTGGCGGCTAATCCTTTAGCGCATCCGCGCCGCTATCGTCGTCGCGATGACGTTGACGAAGGCGCTTCAGCAGATCGCGTGAGGCTTGGATCGCCCTGCGCGATTGATCCATGTTCTGGCGAAACGTGGCGCGTTCCTCCATGGACTTCTGCCACTTCAGCAAGGTNGGCGAAGGCGCTTCAGCAGATCGCGTGAGGCTTGGATCGCCCTGCGCGATTGATCCATGTTCTGGCGAAACGTGGCGCGTTCCTCCATGGACTTCTGCCACTTCAGCAAGGTGGCCGTAGTCGCAGTGGCCGCTTGAGCGATATCTATGGGCGTTGCAACCATCGCATCCTCCCAAAAAGGCAATGGTAAACGCAATCTTTATAAGCCCGACGAAACCCTTTCTTCAATCAAAAACGAACATACGGCACATGGCAAAACGGCTATTCGTCGGGCCGCTCGACGGCGGCTTCGTCGACCTCGGCTTCCATCTCGTCGTTGACGGTCTTGGTCTTTCCAAAACCAGCCATCGGCACACCGTCAAAACCCTGCAGCCACCCGTCGGCATGTTCCTGCCAATAATGGCACCTCACGCTCCTTGCCATCCTTGCGCGCTTGGGCGCCGTACATCCAGGCGTAGGTGGCGCGCTCCTGATCTTTCTTAGGCACGGCGATTTGTGTCATCCTCAGCGAACGCCGGCTTGCCCGCTTCACGCTCGACTCCGAGCAGATCGAACTCGTCGTTCGCAAAGCACTTGGCCTTCAGCCAGTTGGTCGACGGTATTTGCTGTCCTTGCGCTTCGACACCTTGCCTTCAAGTCCGGCCTTGTCGAGCAAGTGAAAGATGGTCTTGGCTTCCCCCCGGCAGAGGCTCGCTGAGCTGAATACGCCCGCCGGGCGCGATATAGCGCGGCCTCGGTCAGTCAGCCAAGCGGCATCGCGGTGCATGATAGCACCGAGAATCGCGGCGTACACGCTGCCGACTTCCTCTGCGCAGGATATGCCCAGCTTGTCCGCGCGGTCTTCCATCGCTTGCTCGGCCAGGTCGCTGATGCCAAGCGCGATTGTCTGCTGCGGATGGAAGGACGCTGACTGTAAAAGCCCGCCCAACCTTTCGGCGGGCGGGCTTCCACTGTCGGAACTGGAGAGTGTCATGTCGACAGCCCCGACAGGTCGGAAAGGGGTCGCTGGTTAGCGGCGCGAGATCAGCAGGCAGAGCCGGCGCAGGTCACGATCATAGGTGTCTTCGTTGCTAAGCACTTCGACGCAGCGCTTCTTCATCCGAGTGACCTGGGCGTTCGACATATCGCCGACAACGCTAGCCAGATTCGGGTTGCTCGANGCAGCGCTTCTTCATCCGAGTGACCTGGGCGTTCGACATATCGCCGACAACGCTAGCCAGATTCGGGTTGCTCGATGCGGTCGGGTTGCTGGGGTTGGCGGCTGGATTGGTTCCAACGCCGACATTTACGTCGGTACCAACCCCGGTGACGACACCGACATTGGCGCTGCCGGTTCCGATGGAAGCAGTCGCTCCGCCAGTGTCGCCGACGGAGGCTGCGGCATTTGCCCCAGAACCGCCTAGGGACACGCTAGCCGTAGCGCCGCTGTTGCCGCCCACATTAGCGCTGGCGCCTCCGCTGCCGACGGATACCCCGCCGACNACGCTAGCCGTAGCGCCGCTGTTGCCGCCCACATTAGCGCTGGCGCCTCCGCTGCCGACGGATACCCCGCCGACGCCTCCGACACTAATTCCAGCTGCTGTCGCTGGCATGCAAAGAATTGCGAGAACAGATTCGGCAGTCAGACTGCCCCATAAGAATTTCAAAAATTCTTGCCATAGTACGCCTCCTTGTTGCCCTTCAAAGGATGGGACATTTTTGGGCATTTACGGACCCGATAGTGACGCACTAGAGTTTAAAAAACAAGCTAACGGCCCGCGAAAGCTGCGTCTTGGGTCATTACTTGGTAATAGCAAGAGTCAGACATAATAAAATTACTTTGACTAGGACGTGATTCCTCTACTTGTCATTCAATATCCTTGCCTAAGCACCCCATCGTCAATAATATTGTGCGGTGCAACAAGATTCAGAGATGGACCATGCGACGATCAGTAAGCGGCTAATACCGCCGATCTGACATACAATGCTATATTAGCTCCTCTTGACGAACCCGACCGGCGGGCGGAATCAGAATCCCGTCAGCGCAACCCTACAAAATCGCACTGGTCTGCCTGAAGCATCGCGACGATGGCCGACGATTTCTTTCGGAGATTTGAATGTCGCACAACGTGCTGCCACCAAGCCGACCGCCGCGCTGAGCTCCGCGCAGTCACCGGTCTTGGCTACGGCCGGATCTATGATCAAAGCCCTGAGCCGGAGCCATCCGGGGTCTACGCCTGCCGCCCCGTATTTATTGTCACAACAAGGGGAACAACGGCAGCTCGGCCGTGTTGGGCCAGTTAAGCAATATTGCAGGAGCACAACATGCATTTCGTCAAAGCGCTTTTGGCTGCGATCACCATCGGTCTCATCAGCCCGGGGGCAATGGCTCAGACCGCGACGCCGTCCCCGCAGGAATTTGTCAAAGCAGCTGCGAGTTCAGACATGTTCGAGATCCAGTCGAGTGAGTTGGCGCTGCGGAAATCGAAGACATCACGAGTGAAGGAATTCGCTCGCATGCTGATCAAGGACCACACGACTTCTTCCAAGCGGCTCATTGCGGCGGCAAAGAAGGACGACGTCGCAGTGGCGCCGGAGATGACAAGCAAGCATGCTGCCCAATTGGAAGCGTTGAGCAACGACAGCAGCGGGGCGTTCGATAACGCCTATATCGACGCCCAGGTGGCAGCGCACCAGGAAGCCCTGACGCTGATGACCTCCTATGCAGAAAACGGTCAGGCAAAACATCTGGCGGCTCATGCGAAAAAGACCGCGCCGGTGATCCGGCAGCATTTCAAACATGCCCAGCAACTGAGCAAGAGCGGTTCTCAGGGCTGAGTGGATCTGGCCACGACGTTGGTTCTTCGCGGCGCTGTGGAGTCTGTGGCCAACACTGCCTCCGCCCTCAGGAACGCTGCAACCTTTAAGCGGTGGTCGATGCAGGAACTCTAAAGGTGCGTCGCTCAGGTAGTCCGGCGTGCAAGCACCAGCGTCGTCGAAGTTGCCAAACGAACAGGAGACCTGACATGCCAAAGCTAAACGAGACCTCGCATTCGAGACGAAGTGACTTCGCCAATGATGAACCCATTCGCCCGGAGGATGCCGCCGTGTTGGACAGCCCCGTGGGCCACGAAGACAGGCACGGCGCGGAGCCAGGTTTCGTGGGAGCCGACGATGTCGACCAGCCGCTCGGCGCAAGGCCCCGCAGCGAAATTACCGGTCGTCATGATGAAGGGGCAGGCGCCAATGAGACGATGGACGGCTTAAGCGAAACCGAGGAACTGACCCGCAGCTACGCCGAGGACATACCAACCGGTGACAATGATGAGGACGAGGAAGACATCCCTGTCTTCGAAAGAGGCCGAAGCAACACCGACCTCTGAGCGGCGCCAAGTCTGAACCCACGGTGAGGAACATGACAATGAGCACATTCGGACTTCGGATTGTGTCTTTGGGGCTCCGGGCTTTTTTGGGGCTGGGGGCCTCGCTGATTTTGGGCGCCCAGGCATCTGCGCAGACAAGTCAGCCGGCTCAACAATCCGGCGACTCATCGCAAACAGGCAAGCACGATCGTCTGCCGGCGCAAGGATCGTCGCCGACCGCCAAGGATGATGTCGGCGTTGACGTCTCGCTCGGCCGGCCGGAGGTGAAGCAACAGGTTGCAAGACATCTAGGAGTGGCTGAGACCGAGTTGCCACTGGCGGTGCATGTGCCGATCGCGCTCGCTTCGCAAGTCTGCGGGCAAGAGGTATTTACCGCCCGCGCCAATGTAAACCGAAGCTGCACCGCGACGAAGTTCATTCCGGAAATCGCCGAGGCGGCACGCAACCATCCACAAACCTCCGCGGTACCGGAGCAGTAGCATCGAAATGTCCGAACCCGGCGCGACGGTCGCGCCATGCTTACCCTAGGATAGCGCTCCAACCCGGCGTAAATCAGCCCCACCGCCGTCTGTTGGCGGCATGCATGATGGCGTTCGCCGCCGTCTCTTAACCAATGTGAATGCTGTCGCTCCGCAGCCACGCTACGAGATCCTGTCCGAAGCGGAGGCAGGCAGATGCCACTGGAGTGCCTGATCGATCAATATGTGAGCAGCCGCAAGCGGCGGGGTCTTTTGTCGACACGGCATGCTCTCGAGGCGTTGAAAGAGGCCCTTCCGGCGCTGTCGATCGGCGAAAGCCATCTTGTCAATATGATCGCCGAGCGAGCGCTCGCCTTTGGCCTCGCCATCCACTTCGATCATTCCGGCGAGAATGCCGGGTAAGACATCCACGAGAGCGTCTGCTGATGCCACAGGACGAGGAACTCGGTGTCGCGTAGTTCCATCTTCATTGCCTGGCGGTCGGGCAAATCATTCCGAGGCTGCTCCCGTCCGTGTTCTAGGCGGGTGGTGAAGGTCGCCGACGCGATGCCACGGCGTGCGCCGACCTCACCTCGGCATTCGACAACCCTCCAGCTTTGGCCAGTTGGAGCTTTCGTCTACTTGCAGCAGCCCTAGCGAGGCTCGATCAGCCTCCGCGTTCGGCAGTTTCGGAAGTTTTGCTCCAGCGGGCGGTTCGGTCCGACGAATTGAGGTTGAAGGAGAAGATGATGACGGACAACAAAAGCGAGCGTGATTTTGGCGACAGGAACCGGGTCTCGTCCAACGAACGCAACGAACACTTCCATTTTGCCCAGCAGAACGGCATAACGCCTGAGCAGGCGATGGAGCTCATCATAGCCGCCGGGAATGACCGCGCCTCGTTGCGGCTGCGAAGGAATTGAAGTCAGTTTCCCGGGGCGGCTCGCTTACGGCATGTCGCTATCGAGGAGGACCTTGAGCCGTGGTGAGAATTTGAGTGTATCGTCATGCTGACGCACACGCGGGCAGGTCGAGCGTGAAAGTGACAATTGTACCCTGCCCAACATGCGGCAAGCACTGGAGGTTCGAGGCTGCGCAGATCTCCTATCGTGACCCCGAACCATAATCCACTCCAACCCGAGTCCTGGACGCACGGCGTAGCAACGAGCCTACTTCCTGCCGTCGTTCAATAATAATCCCGCGCCGCAGTCAGCCACGAGATCACCGTCGTCTGCCGGACGCGTGTCGGCTTCCAAACTGACAAACGCACCGCCTTTGTAGCGACGCTTTCCAGCCACGATCACCTGCGCAGCTTTGCCGCGCTCGCTGCGCACCAATAATTTCCATCTCCTTCCCTCAAACTGATCTTGCGCAGGCGGTCGTTTTGCCGCTGGCAGGCGCTGTCCTTCCGCTTCGATCGCGGTAGCGCCCAGTATCAACGCTGGCGGATCAAACCGCACAATCAGCACCTCAAAGCTGATCAGCAGAAGCAGCAGTGAATCAGGATCTTGTCGATCAGGGTCCAAAGGGCCCGAGCACATATGTCTGGGCACGGTGACCGTGGCATAGCCGGCGCTGCAATGACGGCGTCGGCGCCCGGAGCCGGAAAGCCCAACTAAGAAAATCGTCGGCGGTGCCGATCTCGAAGAAATTCTAGCCCGGCACGGTGAACAGGCTGGGGGCCGCATCGCGATATAGGATTCAGCACAGCTCTGGCGGCACCGAGTTGATCGACCCACTCCCGCTCGACGGCCCCGGCTACGTCCATGGTCAGCACGCGCAGCATGGTCAGCTGGCGCTTCATCGCGCGCAGATCGCGACGGTCGGCCTCTTTCGGCTCATGAAAACGTCACTCTGTGTTTGCTAGACGCGGTGCTGGATCGGTTACCACGCGTCAGATCTGGATCATCACGTTGCCGGCCTCGATTCTCACCGGATAGATCGCGAGATTGACGCAGACCGGCGCGCCCTGGCCTGGCCGGTGTTGTAATTGAAGCGGCCATTGTGCTTCGGGCATCGATGACGTCGTCGATCACCAGCTTTCGGCTAGATGCGGCTTCTCATGCGTCCAATATCCGTCGGTGGCTAACAACTCGTCATCGGGCGAGCGGCAAACCGCGAGGATCGAAGCAGATGACATCCTCTTTCGAGATGTCGTCCACCGCGCACGCTTCAATCCAGTCAGCCATCTCCGGCTCCGGCAAAATTCGCTATCGCTATTCAGCGGCCGCCGACATATCCACCTGGTGAAATTCGCCGCGATAGGGTCTGGCTGTCGGCGGCAATTTCCGCTTGAGATAGAAATCCTCATATTTCAGCTGTCGAAGCAGCACCGGCCAGACCTCGCGATAGGCATGCCACATCGACGGGTTCGCCGCCGGCAGGTCGTGCTTGATCAGCTCGTGCAGTCTTGGCAGCGCATGATAGGGCACCATCGGGAACATATGGTGTTCGACATGGTAGTTCATGTTCCAGTAGATGAAGCGGCTGACCGGGTTCATGTAGACGGTGCGCGTGTTCAGCCGGTGGTCGACGANGTTCATGTTCCAGTAGATGAAGCGGCTGACCGGGTTCATGTAGACGGTGCGCGTGTTCAGCCGGTGGTCGACGACATTGTCGGCCAGGCCGATATGCTGCAGCAACCCTGTCAGCACCATGTGCCAGCTGCCATAGAGACGCGGCAGGCCGATCAGCACCAGCGGCAGCAGCGACCACGTGAACAACGCCAGCCCGACTGTCGCCGCATAGATGGCGACATGCCAGCGCGCAGCGATCACCGCCTTGTGCTGCTCCATCTCGGGGATATAGCTCTTCTCTTCATCGGACAGCTTGCCGAACGCCTGGCGCACCAGCGCCGGCAGCGAATAGCGGAAATCGAGAATACCGGTGAAGGCGAGCGCCGCCCGCAGCAGATCTGGGGGGCGCATTACCGCGATCTCGGCATCGCGGCCGACGATGATGGTATCGGTGTGATGGCGGGCATGGCTCCAGCGCCATTGCACTGGGTTGCGCATCAGCATGAAGCTTGAGATCTGGTAGACGACATCGTTCATCCAGCGCGTCCGGAACGCGGTGCCGTGGCCGCATTCGTGCCAGCGCGAGTCGCTCGACGAGCCGTAAAGCACGCCATAGACGAACAGGAACGGCACCACCCACCACGTGCCCCAGAACCATACGATGCCGGCGGCCGACAGCAGGATCGCCGCGACCCAGATGATCGTGTCGCGGATCGCCGGCCCGTCGGAGCGCTGCATCAGCTCCTTCATGGCCTTGCGAGGCACGTCGGTGTGATACCACTCGGCCGAGGCGAGCCCGGTCTCGATGGCGCGTTTGGTGCTTTCACCGACCAGGCTGTAGTCACGCTTCCTGCTTGCCGTCATCGTCATCTCCGCTTTCCCGCCTGCGCTCCGCAAGGGCTGCCTGGGGTCGGCCCGGTCGCGCCCGCTTCCGTATTCCGGCGCACTTCCCGCCCGCCGCGGCAACCGATCGTGCGTTTCAAGCCGGTCACCCCTGCAGTCTCGCAAAAGCGCCGGACGGCGCAGGGTAATCCTGTTGCGGCTGCCGGGCGATCGACGCTATCCTCGCTTCCGCTTCGGCGATCTGGCCGGCACCGTCGAGCACCCGGAACACGGCGTCATAGGAGCGGCTTTCGCCATGGTCCAGCCAAATCATCTCGCCCCGTTCGCGCGCGGCGAGATTGCCCAGAACATGATGCGTCGAGGGTTCGATTCCCAACGCATATAGGCCGGCCTGGAAGTTCTGCCACTGATAGGTGCAGGGCAGCTGATCCTTGCGGGTCACGACCTCGAAGCCGAGGCCCAGGTGGTCATTGACGACGGCTACCGGCACCTCGCCCGCCGCATCGGCGCCAAGCTCGTGCTCCCAGACCTGCTCGCTGAATCCCAGCTGCGGCGCCGGCACGGTTCGGTAGCCGACCTTCTGAGCCTCGTAACGATCGCCGGCGTGCGCCGCCCAGACGACATCCCGGATCGGCGCCAGGTAGCGCGAACCCTCGTCGAGCAAGGGATGGCTGACGTTGACGTGATAGAAATACATGTGCGGCGTGCGGCTGAAACCATGATTGACGACGCGGTCCGACAGCCGGATCTCGCTGCCGCCGACATCGGCCTCGATGCGGCGCAGCAAATGGAGATCCTCGCCGAACACGGTTGCCTGCTGGATGATGCCTTCCGCCCACAGCACGCAGCGGTCGCCGTCCCAGGCCTCGCCGTAGCCGGTCAGCCGCGCCGGCACGGTGCCGATGCGGCCATGCAGCGAGTGCAATACCCGCTTGCGCCCCGGATAATTGTAGCTTTCGGCCGGCACGTCTTGCCGGCCCAGTATATGGTCGAGGCCGCAGGTGACGAGCAGCCCCGAGAACGACCGGCCAAAGGCGAAACCGTCCTCCCCTTCATGCTCGTGCAGTCCGGGGTGGCGAAAGCCACTCGGCGAATGCCAGCCGATCGCCTGGCCCCGGAAGTCGCAATCGGCGATATCGAGCGCCCGGTCGACCAGCGCCGTGAAGCGCAGGCCGGAGCCGGTGCGGAACTCGAGCATCCGGATGCCGCGCTCCACGCCGTCGCCGAGCGTCATCAGCCGCACGCCGGCAAACTGCGACAGCATGCCGGACCGCTCGGCCACCTGCCTTCGCGACAGCGTCTTGCCGTAAAGCTCTACCATGCGACGTCCTTCACTTTGCCCTCGCCTCCTTGAGCAAGGCCGACATGTCGGCGCCGGTGATGATGCTTTCCACCGTCAACAGGTCGGTGTCGGCGACCGTCTGTTCCGCGACGATTTCGCCGCGGCGCATGACGATGATGCGGTCGGCGACCTGGAACACGTGGTGGATGTTGTGGGTGATGAGCAGCACCGAGTGGCCGGCGTCGCGCACCTCCTTGACGAAGCGCAGCACGCCGTGGGTTTCCTCGACGCCAAGATTGTTGGTCGGCTCGTCGAGTATGATCACCTTGGCGGCGAACTGCATGGCGCGCGAGATCGCGATCGATTGCCGCTCACCGCCCGAGAGGGTGCTCACCAGCGCATCTGCATCGAGCTTTTTCGAAATGCCGACCCGCTTCAGCAGCGCCGAGGCGGCGTTGCGAAGCTTGGCGAGATCGAGCGGCGCGAACACGCCGAGCCAGCCGAAATTGACCGGCTCCCGGCCCAGGAAAAGATTGCGCGCGATGCTGAGGTCCGGCGCGAGCGATGTGTCCTGATGGATGGTCTCGATGCCGAGGTCCATCGCGTCGCGCGTCGAGCGGATCGATGCCTTCTCGCCGCGCACGAAGATGTCGCCGTGGTCGGCCGGGAAGACGCCGGAGATCGCTTTGATCAGCGTTGACTTGCCGGCGCCATTGTCGCCGAGCAGGGCAACCACCTCGCCTTCGTTGAGGGTGAACGAGGCGTTCTTCAGCGCACGCACGTTGCCGAAGGACTTTTGCAGGTCTTGCAGACGCAGCACTTCCATCGTCAGCTCCTTGCGGCGTTCTTCTGCAGCAAAGCGTGCAGGATGAGCATGGCGAGGATGATGACGCCGACGAAGATGTTGTATGCCAAGCCCGGCACGCCGATCAGCACGATGCCGTTGCGGATGGCGCGCAGCATCAGCGCGCCGACGATGGTGCCGAGGATGGTGCCGCGCCCGCCGGTGAGCGCCGTGCCGCCGACCACCACCATGGCGATCACTTCGAGTTCGTAGCCGGTGCCGGCCACCGGCGAGGCGGCCGAAATCCGGAACGCGCTGATCATGCCGGCCAGCCCGGCCACCACCGAAGTCAGGATGAACAGCCAGATCTTCACCGCGTCGGCCGGCACGCCGCGCGCCACCGCTGCGTTGCGGTTGCTGCCGATGGCGCTGATCCAGTTGCCGAGCTTGGCGTAGCGCAGGATGTAAATCGCCAGCAGCGACAGGCCGATGAACCACCAGAGCGAGGTGTAGAACCGGAACGAGCCTACATTGAAGCTGCCGGCAAGCAGCGTGACGAAGAAGCCGGGCTGGTCCCACGACTTCAGGGGGAATCCCTGCGTGATGTAGAGCGCCGCGCCGCGCACGACGAGCAGCATCGACAGCGTGACCAGGAAGGAGGAAATGCCGATCTTGGTGACGATCAGCCCGTTGATGGCGCCGATCGCGATGCACAGCACAAGCCCGGCCAGGAGGGCGACGCCGATGTCGATACCGCCATTCTGCACCAGCAGCATCACCACGACGGGCGCAAGGCCGAACACGGCGCCGACCGACAGATCGAACTCGCCCGCCGTCAGCAGCAGCGTCATGCCGAGAGCGATGATGCCGAGCTCGGGCAGGAACGCCATCATGTTGGATATGTTGAGCGGCGACAGGAAGTTGCCGTCGGCGATGGCGAACACCACGAGCAGCACGATGAGGATGATGAGCGAGGAGAATTGCGGCGAACGCAGCAGCGCAGACCTGCCCTTCGCTCGCTGCGTGTCGTCGTCTGCTGTGATTGCCATATCTGTCAGGACCATGCGTTTCGTCCGGCGCCCGCCATTTCGCGGCGGGCGCCGATTGTCGTCACTTGTTGTAGAGTTTCAGGATCGGCTCGACGCTCGAGGTGTCGTAGAGGCTGAATGTGTGAATGTCGTAGCCGATCGGCTCGCCAGAGGCCGCAAGCCCGAGCAGCGCCACCGGCATGAAGCCCTGCGCCGACGGGTACTGCCAGGCCGCAGCATTGACGAAGCCGGACTTGACCGCCTCGGCCGTCTCCTTTGAGTTGCCCCAGCCGACGACCGGGACCTTGCCGGCCGACACACCGGCCCCGTCGAAGACGCGTTTGATGCTTGCTGCCACGGAATCGCCCAGTGCAATGATTGCCGGCGGATTGTTGGCGACCATGTAGTCGGTCATCTTGGCGATGATGCCGGCCGGGTCGGTGCCGCAATCGACCACGTCGTACTTGATGCCGAGCGGATCGAAGACGCTGGCGATGCCCTCGGTCTCGAGCTGCTGGTAGCTGGCGCCCGGCACTTCGACCGGCAGGAACACCTTGTCGCCCTGCTTCACCATCTTGTGGTCGACGAGATACTTGGCCCAGATGACGCCCGCTTCCCTGAGGTCGGCCCCGACATAGGCCTGCCGCCCGGTCGCCGGATCGTCGGTGTTGAAGAACACGATCGGTATGCCGGCGGCCTTGGCGGCCTTCACCTCCTCCGTCCACAGGCCGGGCTGAGCCGAGGTGGTAGCGATGCCGTCCGGCTTGGCGGCGAGCGCCGAGTTGAAAGCCTCCTTCTGCGCCGCCATGTCGCCGCCGCTGAACGAGATCTTGCAGGTCACCTTGAGCTGGTCGCAGGCCTTGGTCGCGCCGGCATTCCAGTCGATCCAGAACGCGTCCGAAGGGCCACCATGCGACAGCAGATAGAAGGTCTTCTGGCCGTCCTGCGCGAATGCCGGCAGGCTCAAGGAGACCCCGGCTACCAGCGTTGCCGCGGCAGCCACTTTCAATGCGAATTTCAACATTCATTCCTCCCTTGGTTGGAGTTGCGCCGCCATGCGCCGGCGGCGCAACCGGCGCTCACAGGCCGTTGGCGCGGAACTTCCCGTCGAGGAATTTCTTCGCGCGCGGCACGTCGTCTTCCGAGAGATGCTCGATGATGACCGGGATGTTTGGGTGCTTTTCCGCCAGCCGCTGCAGATAGAGATCGTAATTCAGCGATCCCAGCCCGGGCGCCGGCAGCTCGATCTCGCCGACGCCGCGGAACNGCTGCAGATAGAGATCGTAATTCAGCGATCCCAGCCCGGGCGCCGGCAGCTCGATCTCGCCGACGCCGCGGAACGTGTGGCTCTCCATCGCATCCTCGTCGCCGATGTCGGCATGCTTTTCCGACTTGTCGCTGCCCGAACGCTTGACGTCCTTGGCATGTGCGATCTTGATTTTGTCGGTCAGCGTATCGAACACCTGGTTCAGGATCTGGTCCATCCGGTCGATGTTGTGGGTTTCGAAATAGTTGGTCGGATCCATCAGCAGGCCGAGGCCCGGATGGTCGACCTGCGCGAACATCTTCACCGTCTCCTCGACCGAACCGACGACATTGTTGACGTAGGTCTCGAGCAGGAAGACCGCGCCGTGGTCATAGGCGGTCTGGGCAAGCTCGGCGATCACCTTGCGGCATTCCTCGAATCCTTCCTCGGTCTTGTTCTTCGGGTGATGCACCCAGTCGGATTCGGTGTTGTAGGTACCGGTCTCGGAGATCACGTAGGGCGAGCCGAAGGCGCGCGCATTGCGGATGATCTCCTTGAGATAGCCGACGCGCTTGTCGCGCTCGGCCTTGTCGGGATGAATGATGTTGGTGTAGCCCGACACGCAGCAGATCGGCAGGTTGTTGTCGCGGAAGACGTCGCGCACCTGCTTGGCCTTGTCCTCAGTGATCTGCCCGGCCGACAGATCGATATCCCTGAAATGCAGGTCGATCTGCACCGTGTTGAAACCGAGCCCGCGGATCTTCTTTGCCGTCTCTTCGAGGCCGTACGGGAAATAGCCCGTGAAAATACCTGCCTGCATCATGATGTGAACTCCTCCCTAAGCGATTCAGTTGGCTGATTTTATCGAGATTTCGGAAAGCTTGACGGTGCGGCCCTCGTCGATCGAGCGGTAGCCGGCCTCGACCAGCGCCATCGTCTTGACGTTGTCGGCAACCGATAATGCCGGCGGCGCACCGGTCTTCACCGCGTGCTGCAATTGCTCCATCACGCCGATGAAGGCATGCGGGAACCACATCGTGTCCCAGCTCGGGCTGACCCATTCGCCGCCGGTCGTCTCGGTCGAGGCATAGGTCAGCGTCGAGGCCACGCCTTTCGGCCAGCCGATCGTGCCTTTGGCGACACCCTTGGTGCCGTCGACGCGCCAGTTGATGTGCTGGTCGTCCAGATAGCCCTCCTGGCGCGGTCCGGACCAGACATCCTCCAGCGACACGGCGAGCACGCCGGAGGGAAAGCGCAGCGTNATAGCCCTCCTGGCGCGGTCCGGACCAGACATCCTCCAGCGACACGGCGAGCACGCCGGAGGGAAAGCGCAGCGTCGAGACGGTGATGCCGTCGCTATGCTCGAATGTCGTGCGCGGGTCCTTGCGTGTCAGAGTGGTGATTTCCGAGGGATCGCCGAACAGGAAGCGCAGCACGTCGAGATGATGCACGCTCATATTGGCGAGCGTCAGCCGGTCGTAGTCCTGAAGGAAAGTCTGCCAGTGCGGGATCGCATGAATGTCGATCTGCGCAAAGACGATGTCGCCCAGCGCGCCGCTGTCGATGATCTGCTTCAGGACGCGCATCGACTGNATGTCGATCTGCGCAAAGACGATGTCGCCCAGCGCGCCGCTGTCGATGATCTGCTTCAGGACGCGCATCGACTGGTCGTAGCGCATGTTCTGGTTGACCGAGAGGATCTTGCCTGACTTGACTGCCTCGTCGCGCAGCTTCACGGCTTCATCGACCGACAGCGCCAGTGGCTTCTGCGCCAGGATCGCCTTGATGTGAGGCTGCTTCAGCGCATGGCGGATCAATGCCGGCTGCTGGTCGGGTGGAAAGGCAAGGTCGACGATCTCGATCTCGGGATTCTCGATCAGCTGTTCCGGCGTGTCGTGGACGGTCGGGATGTCCCAACGCGCGGCGACCTTCTGCGCATTGGAACGGGTGCGCGAGGCGATCGCCACCACGTTGAACTCCGCTTCGCGATAGGCTGCCAGATGGCACTCGGCCATGATCATGCCGGCGCCGATGCAGCCGATACGGTATTCTTTCGTGCGGACCTTCACGTCCGGCTCGAAGCCTTCGCTCGCCATGTCTTCCTCCCGAAGTTCTGTTTTCGCAGCCGCGATCATCTCGCCAACGCGCCTCCGTCCTGCCCGAAATAGTGCACCCGGGCCGGCTCGCAGGATATCGCTACCGCCGCATCCGGCCTGATGTCGGGCTGGCCGCGCAGCAGCGCCTTCAGCCGCGCCTCTCCGGCGGCGAGCGTTACCACCGTGTAGCCGCCAAGCGGCTCGACCTCGAACACGCGTGCCGGGCGGCCAACGCCCCCGTCGACCCAGGGCCGGACCTTGATGTCCTCCGGCCTCAGCCCGATTTCGATCGCGTCGGCCGGAGCAGCGCGATCGTCGATGCTGACCGCGCCTTCGGCGGCCTCGATGCCACCGTCGCCGCGCACCGATTTGAGGATGTTCATGACAGGCGAACCAAGCAGTCGCGCCACATAGGTGTTCGCCGGGCGGTCGTAGATCTCGGACGGGGCGCCGATCTGCCGGATCCTGCCATTCTCCAGAATGGCGATGCGGTCGGCGATCGACATCGCCTCTTCCTGGTCATGGGTGACGTAGATCAGCGTCTTGCCGAGTTCGCGCTGGATGCGCTTGAGCTCGACGCGCGTTTCCTCGCGCAGCCGCGCATCGAGCGCAGAGATCGGGTCGTCCATCAGATAGGCGTTCGGGTCGCGCACCAGGGCGCGGGCTATGGCCACGCGCTGCCGCTCGCCACCGGAAAGCTGCGCCGGCGGCTTGTGCAGGATATGGCCGATGTGGAGCTTGGCGGCCACGTCGGCGACACGCTTCTCGATCTGGGCCTCGGCGACCTTGCGCTCGACCAGCGGGAAACGCACATTGTCGCGCGCGCTCATATGGGGGAACAGCGCCAGGTTCTGGAACACCATGGCGACATTGCGCTCGGCCGGCGAGACGGTGTTGACCGGTTTGCCGCCGATCAGGATCTCTCCGGCATCAGGCGTCTCCAGCCCGAGCACGAGGCGCAGGATTGTCGATTTGCCCGCCAGCGGCGGCCCGAAGAAGCAGAAGAATTCGTTGTCATTGACGGTGAACGAGGCGTCGTCGACGGCGAGCGTCGTGCCGTAGCGCTTGCTGACATTGCGAAAGACGATATCGGCCATGTCAACCTGCCTTCATCGCAATGCCGCTGCGGGCATCGAAGACACGCACGGACGATGCCACGGGGGCGACGACGGCAAGCTCGCCGATCGACAGTCCGACATTATTGTCGAACACCGCCTTCACGGCGGTCTCGCCATCGCCGAGATGGACGACGGTCCTCGCGCCGATCCGCTCGACGAAGCTCACCGGCATGGCGAGGCCCTGCCCGCTCTGCACCAGCGACACCTGTTCGGGCCGGAAGCCGTAAAGCACCTCGGAGCGCGATCCGCGCAAGGTGGCGGCCAGCTCATCCGGCAGCGTCGGCGTGACCCCCAGCGGCCCGAGATCGACCACCAGGCCCCGATCGCTCTCCGCCGGCCTCCCCCTCAGCAGGTTCATGCCCGGGGCGCCGATGAAGCGTGCGACGAAGACGTTGGCCGGATTGTTGTAGACTTCCAGCGGCGTTCCCACCTGCTGCAGCACGCCGTGATCCATGACGGCAATGCGGTCGGCCATGGTCATGGCCTCGAGCTGGTCATGGGTGACGTAGACCATCGTCTGCCTGAACTGGCGCTGCAGCTGCTTGAGCTCGGTCCGCATCACCGCCCGGAAGGCGGCGTCGACATTGGACAGCGGCTCGTCGAGCAGGAAGATCGCCGGCTCCATGATTGCCGAGCGCCCGATCGCCACCCGCTGCAGGATGTTGACCGAGAGCCGGTCGGCCTTGCGGTCGAGCAGCGGCGTCAACTGCAGCAGCTCGGCGGTGGCGCCGACGCGGCGGTCGATCTCGGCTTTCGCCGCACCGCGCATCCGCGGCCCATAGGCAAGGTTCTGGCGCACCGTCATGTGGGTGAAGATGGCGTAGTTCTGGAAAACGAAGCCGACGCCGCGGCGGCCCATGGGCACGCCGGCCATGTCGCGCTCGCCAAACAGGATCTTGCCGCTGGTCGGCTCTTCCATGCCGGCGATCATGTTCATCGTCGTCGACTTGCCGCAGCCCGAAGGCCCGAGCAGCGCCATGAACTCGCCATCGGCGACATCGAGATCCATGGTCTTCAGCGCCGTGAACTCGCCAAAGGTCTTGACCAGGTTGCGCAGCTGGATCGCGCTCATGCCGGCACCAGCCTTGCCCGCGCCATGCGCTTCATGGCGAATACGGCAACGATCGAAAGCACGACCAGGATGGCCAGCGCGATCGCCGCCACATAGCCCCAGATCAGGTCCTGCGTCGTGACCTTGTAGATGTAGACGGAGATCGTCTCCGTGGCGACGCCGGGGCCGCCGCCGGTCATGATGTAGAGCGTGTCGAAGATCTTGAAGTTCTCGATGACGCGGATCGCCAGCGCGATGATGATGATCGTCTTCATCTTCGGCAGCACGATGGTGACGAAGCGCTGCCACGGGTTGGCGCCGAGCAGGGTCGCCGCCTTGATCTGGTCCTGCGGCACGCCGACCAGGCCGGCAAGCAGGATCAGGAACATCAGCGGCGTCCACTGCCAGATATCGGCGATGATCACCGCGATCAGCGCCAGTGTGGGGTCAGACAGCCAGGCGATGGTGACGCGGGAACCGCTGAGTGCCGACAGGATGTCGTTCAGCGGCCCGCCCGACTGGAACAGCATGAAGAACATGTAGCCGGCCACCGCCGGAACCACCATCATCGGCATCAGCAGGATCGAATAGAAGATCCGCTTACCCGGAAAATCGTCCGCGAACAGCGTCGCCAATGCCAGGCCAAGCAGGAATTCGACGGGCACGCACACGACCATGACGATGGCCGTGCGCCTCAGCGCGCTCCAGAAGCGCGCATCGGCGGCAAGGTCGGTGTAGTTGGCGAAGCTGTTCCACATCTCCCATGCGTTCCACCAGCCGAGGCCGGAGAGCGGCGACCAGTCGGTGACNATCGGCGGCAAGGTCGGGGTAGTTGGCGAAGCTGTTCCACATCTCCCATGCGTTCCACCAGCCGAGGCCGGAGAGCGGCGACCAGTCGGTGACGCTGATGTAGAGCTGCATCAGCAGCGGGAAGACGGAGATGAAGAGCACCAAAACCTGCGCCGGCAGCGTCAGCCGGAATCCCAGCCGCGCTCCCTCGTCCCGCAGCGCGGGCTTGCCAAGCGCGGCCTTTGCGTCCTTTGAGACAGTCACGGTCACCGCGCTCATTGCTTGAGCGCGCCGAACGTCAGTCCGCGCACCAGATGGCGCTGGATGGCGATGCCCATGATGACCGGCGGCACCGCGGCGATAAGACCGAGCGCGGCCTTGGCGCCATAGAGCTGCCCGGTCATCGAGGAGGACAGCGAGGCCATGTAGACGGGGATCGTCACCCATTCACGCGTCGTCAGCAGCAGCGCGATCAGATAGTCCGACCAGTTGAGGATGAAGACGAAGAGGGCGGCGCTGGCCAGCGGTGCGCGCATCATCGGCAGCGTGATGCGCGTGAAGACGCGCAACCGCGAACAACCTTCGACAAGCGCCGCTTCCTCGATCTCGCGCGGCATGTCGTCGAAGAAGGTCTTCATGAGCCAGAAAGCGAACGGCAGGGTGACGATGCCGTAGATCAGGGCCAGGCCAAACCAGCTGTCGGTGAAGTTCAGGAAGGCCCACATGATCATGACCGGGATCATCACCGCCATTGGCGGAAACAGCCTGAGCTGGATCAGCGCCAGCGGCAGGTTCTGGCCGGAGCCGAAACGCGACAGCCCGTAGGCCGCAGCCGTGCCCGCCGACATTGCGATCGCCGTGCCGAACACCGAAGACAGCAGCGACGACAGGATCGGCTTCAGCGCGGTGCGGTCGAGCGCCACGATCAGATTGTTGTTGGACTCGCCGAAGACGAACTGGAAATTGCCGAGCGTCGGGTTCTTCGGCCACCATGTCAGGTCGGCGCCGGTCGCCGACCATTCGGCGATCGGCTTGAAGGCCATCGACACCGTCCACAGGATCGGTACCAGCGTCACCGCCATCGCTGCGAAGATCGCGGCGTAGCGGAATATCTCGAAGGGGACGGAACGCTTCATCTGGCTGCTTTGCTGGTGGCGTTGACTGCTGAGGGGAGGAACAGATGCTCCTCCCCTCCAGCGCTGATCCAGGGAGACGGATCAGCTGATCGGGTCGAGAACCGTCGGCCAGGCCTCCTTGTTCGTCCTGATGGCTTCGAGCAATTTGTCCTCGCCGATGCGGCGGGCGATCTTCTTCCACTCCGCTTCCGTGTCGGCCATCGCCTGTTCCGCTGTCTTGGCCTTGGTCAGCGACGCCATCAGATTTTCGTCCAATGCGTTGTGGAAGGCGGTGGCGCCGGGATAGTTGATCGTCGGCACCGTGCGGGCGACGGTCTCGCGCACCACGTCGATGTGGTAGGCGTGGTAGGTCTGGCGCACCAGCGGATCGGAGAAATCCGAGAGCCGGAACGGATCGAGATAGCCGCCCGGATTGGCGCTCATCCAGGCATAGATGCGGGCGGAGCCCAGCCACTGCAGCAAAAGGTAGGCGACCTCCTGGTTTTTCGACTGAGACGAGACCATGCCGGTCAGCGAGAACCACAGCACGGAACGGCTGATCAGCTTGCCGTCGACTTCGCGGCCGGGCGGCAGCATCGAGCCGATCTTGCCGGTGACGGCTGAATCCTTGTTGCCGGCATTGTCGAGGAATTTCGGCAGGTTCGAGAAGGCGCAGGTCATCGCCGCGCCGCCCTTGGCGAAATTTCCATACTGCTCCGGCCAGCCCCAGGAGATCGCGTCCGGCGAGTGATGAACGAGCGAGCCGACATATTCGTTGGTGGCGGCAATGCCGTGCTCGGAATTGATCAGCGGCTTGCCGTCGTCGCCGAACAGGAACTGGTTGGGCGATGCCATCGAGACATAGCGCTGATACCAGTTGGTGTAGCCCCAGCCCTGGTTGCGCAGGTCGGTGGAGCCGAACAGGCCCTTGTCGGGGCGCTGGAAGAAGCCCGCGATGTCACTGTGCTGCTTCCAGGTCTTCGGCGGCGCCAGATCGTAGCCGAATTTGTCCTTGAACGCCTTCTGCTCGGCGGCGTCGCCGAACAGGTCGGTGCGGTAGACCCAGGTCTGGAAGTCGCCGTCCAGCGACACGCCATAGTTGGACCCGCGATATTTGTTGAGCAGCGACACGCCCTTGGCGCCGTCGACATAGCCGGTCTTGGGATCGTCCCATTCGGGCTTGTACTGGGCGACGAAGTCGTCGAGCTTGGCGATGCCGCCGGTCTCGGCAAGGTCGCCGAGGCGGTTCCATTCCGTCGAGTAGATGTCATAGGCCCCACCCTTGGTGGAGATGTCCTGCATCGTCTTGGTGAATTCCTGGCCGTTCGGCAGGCCGACGATCTCGATCTGGATGCCGGTTTCCTTTTCCCACAGCTCCTGGATCGACGGCGCACCCGCCGGGAAAGGCTGTGTGAGTTGGCCAATCGAGCCATCCGACAGGCCAAGTACGATCTTGGCCGGTGCCTTGCCAGCTCCCTTCAAGGCCTTGGCCGCCTCAACGGCACGGCCTTCCGGCGTGTCGGCGCCATATTGATAGCGCTCGGCGCCCTCGAAACCGGTGGGGCCGCCGACCATGCCTGGCGCCAGCGCGTCGGCCGCAAGGGCACGGCCGGGACGGATGAATTGCGGGGCGATACCTGCCGCGGCTACGAACACCGCCGCCTTTCCTCCGGACCCCAGCAATCGGCGTCGCGATATGCGGATCAGATCAGACATTGGAATTCCTCCCTCAGGGCCAATGTTTCCTCCACGAGCCCATTGAGGGATATTGACGGCAGCACCGGAAGGCTGTCAACATCATAAATACTCAAAATACATCGTAACACCGCAACCGCAGAGAAAATACGTCATGCAAAGGTCGGCACACGGGCTCAATGCCTCGATTTGATGGGAAATCTGCCTTTCTGGCACGCGACTATCACGCCGGGCGACGCGATTTAGCCCAACCTCCTTGCGCATCGGCTAAGGCTCGATACATCATTTCCCATCAGAATCGCTGATGGCTGGCAGCTGTGGTGCCGTCGGACGGGCTAGCGGCATTGTGCGATCTGATGCATTGAGGAGATGAAGACGGTGCGTTCCACCTTGACTGACATAGCCCGGGAAGCCGGCGTTTCCGCCGCCACCGTCGACCGCGTGCTGAACAACAGGCCCGGTGTGCGGGCGCGCACGCGTGAGATCGTGCTCGAAATGGCGCAGCGCCTCGGCTACATCGCGGAGGGCCCGAACGGAGCGCCGCCCAGGCCCTCACCTGGAGAGGTCATCCGTCTCGACTTCGCTCTGCCGGCCGGCACCAATTCCTTCATCAAGATGCTGCATCGACACATCGAGGCGCAGGCCTTGGCGCGCCCCGATCTCGACGTCCACATCGCCACCATAGAGGGCTTCAACCCCGACCGGCTCGCCCGCCTGCTGCAAGAATTGCGTGGACAGACACAAGGCGTCGGCGTGATCGCGCTCGATCATCCAACGGTGCGCGAGGCGATCCGCTCGCTGTCGGCCAATGACGTCAAGGTAGTGACCATCGCCTCCGACATCCTGCATGTTCCGAGAGTGGCCTATATCGGCATCGACAACCGCGCCGCGGGGCGGCTGGCCGGCTATCTGCTCAACCGATTCATGGAATCGGGACGCCCAAGCAAGGTGGCGCTGTTCGCCGGCTCGCTGTCCTATCGCGGCCATGAGGAACGCGAGATGGGATTCCGGCACATCTTGACCGAGGAGTCGCCCAATCTCGAGATCGTCGAGATGCGCGAAATGCTGGATGACCGAGAGAAGGCTTATTCGGAAGCATCAGCGCTTCTGGACCGGCACCCCGATCTTGCCGCGATCTACAATGTCGGCGCCGGCAACACCGGCATCGCTCGGGCGCTCAAGGAGCGTGGACGCGCCAAAGACATTCTCTTTCTCGGCCACGAGGTGACAGACGGCACCAAGGAACTTTTGTTGGATGGGACGCTCGATGCGGTCATAGATCAAAATCCGCGCGTCGAGGCGCGGGAAGCCCTCAACATTTTAAGCCACTCTGTCAGGCACCTGACCTATGAACCGCATCAACCACGACTTCAGGTGATCTTCAAAGAGAATATACCTGAAATCTGATCAATGGATCCGTGATCTTATCGGAAAGCACTGCGTTGGCGTCGCCACCGGTCCCAAATACGAACGAGAGCCCGAATGATCTCTTGAAAGCCGCCGATCTGGCACCATTCCGCGCGAAGTCGGAGGGACAAGATCGGGTCGTGGTTGATGGTGCATGAGAAGGCCGCCGCCCGTTGCAACTCGGTCAGCCTTTCCGAACCTAAAAAGACCAAGTCCACTCATAGCACCTAGTCGCGAACGATTGGGGCGAAGAGGGTTCTGGATGTCGGCACGAAGCCGACGAATGGCATACGCCCGTCCGTCCGCGACGATCACCTGAGGCATCGCCCCGGCCCCAGGCGCACGAGCAGATATGTCGCAGGCAACCTCGTGTGTTATACACGCACGCTGACTTTTTGGGTCGGACACGAGATCGATGGACCAGGAAACGCTTCTTGCCGCAGTCCTCTTAGCTGATGTCGTGGGCAGCACGCCACTCTATGAGCGGATCGGAGACGATGCCGCTCTACAGCAGGTCTCGGATTGCCTGGACACGATGCGCGAGATCGTCGCCAAGCACGGTGGTGATTTCATTTACTCGAAGGGCGATGACATACTCAGCCTCTTCGAGAGCCCGGAAATGGCGCTGAGGGCCGTCTGCCAAATCAGCCACCAACTGACTAAAGGTCCGTTAAGCGCCCGTATCGGATTGCATTTCGGGGCGGTCATTCGCGCGCGGGGCGCGATATTCGGTGACGTTGTCAATGTCACAGCAAGGTTGTCCACCACGGCGAACCCCGGAGAGGTGCTGATCAGCCAGAGCTTCTGCGAAGCCCTTTCCCCGAGAAGCCGCAAGGGCCTGCGGCTCCTCGACAAAATGGCCTTGAAGGGGAAGCAAGAGTTCTTCGATGTCTATACCCTGTGGAGCGACGATGGGGCCCCCGGTACGCAGATCACCAGCCATGGCGCCACTACAGATAGACGCTCGGTCCTGCCGCGGCAGATTCATCTGGTCATCCGCTACAGAGATCAGCTGCGATCCTGTCGGAACGGCGAATCCGTGACAATCGGCAGATCGGCGGAATGCGACATCATCGTCGAGCGGCCCTGGGTATCGAGGCGCCACGCCGCCTTCACCATATTGAATGGCAGAGCTCGGCTTCTCGAACGAAGCTCTTCGGGCACGTTTGTGTCCATGGGACTGGGCCATGAAGTATTCGTACGCCGTGAAGATATTATCCTCTTCGGCTCCGGCGTCATCTCGCCTGGAGTGAAGTCGGCACTCGACGAAGCCCAGCTTCTTCACTACGAAATTGTCTCGGATTGACCCGGCCCGGCTACTAGCTCGACCGGTTTAGAGCTGGTTCGCTGGCGCCCTCAATGTCGCGCCGTACTCTTTGACAGCCATTGGGATCGACCGTTCACAAATGTGCCAAGGCCAATCCAGGAACGTCTGACTTCCGTTCCCTCGCTGAGTTCGACGGAGCCGCGGGCCGGTGCATCTCCCTCGCAGGATGCGGAGTTCTACCTGCTCCTAAGCCACATTCGGCAGGTGGATGGCTTCGGCAGCAAGCTGGCCCGCTCGATCGATGACGCGCTAGGTCTTGCCGCGAAAAGGCCGGTGCGTGCGAATTGTGCTGGACTGTCGGCCAGACAATGAGCTGGCGACGGGAGCGGCCGGCTGAAGCGGAATGCCCGGACCAATTCCCTGCCCTGTGTCGCCTTGATATCCCCAGGCGCTGAAGGTCAGCACAGGCTGTTGCAGCCCGGGTCGACGAACGCTTCATCAGACCATTTGCGCCGCAATAGCTCCTCGACCACCTGCGAAGGCTCGCGATTGGGCTACCGTCACGAAATTGGCGCAGAAGCGCAGACCACTGACATATCGCGACGTCGAGATGGAGCTCGATACCACCGTGTTTGCAGCACCGGGGGGAGATTCCTCTTGGGCCGATCGAGTTCAAGTTGGTGCGCCACATGCTCGAGGATCCTGAAAGGTGATCAGCCGTGATGAATTCATCGCAGCCGGCTGGTCGCAGAAAGCCAGTGTGAGCGCCCAGGTGGTCGACGTTCACATGAGCCAGTCGCGAAAGTTGTTGAAGCAGTCGTCGCAGAGTTGCCATTCGCACCGTGCGGCTTGCCGGCTATTCTCTCGATGACACTGCGGGCTGACGATCTCGGCGATCGGGTTCAGAAAGGTCGCTGCGTGACGCCGCAAGGGGACCGACGCGATGGGAAAGGTCTTGGTAGCTAGGGGACTTAGCGCCACCAACATTGCAGCCGTGGCGCTACGCTAATCGAGAGAAAGTCGAGGCGTATAGAACAAGCGACATGAGCGTGTCGGATTGTTTGCATTCAAACAACCTTTGCGACGCTATCCGTGCCTTCGCCTTGCTGGTGCCGGAGGAAATCATGACGTCGCCCGACAATTCGGTCGAACTCGTTCGCGACAAGAAGTGGACGGTCCGCATCACCGCCTACGGCAGCACCCTGACGTTTCCGTTCGAAGCGGAAAGCTATGCACGTTCTTATGCCGATGGTCAGGCATTCCGTCTCGGGGTTCAGGTGGCGGAACTGAAGCGATGCGGCTGACAGCTTGTCGACGTGTTGGCGGATAGCCTGCATTGCCATCGGAACGAATAGGTCGCTGATTGCAGCCTCGCGATTTTTCCATCAAATCCCGCCTGCAATCTTGACAGCAACTCGGCAAAATCCCTCGCCGACTAGTGTTGTCGTATGAGCTGAAGCTTTCCTCGCCGCCGGTGGTAGGCGGGATACGCTGCCGGGAGAGCCCTCTTTTCGCATAGACGAGAACCTTGTGCTTTTCCATCTCAAGGCTGATTGGCGGCTGGATGCGCGCGCCGTCTTTCATGTTCTGCCATCGGCCCGCGCGGAGCGTGGAATCAACGGTGGGGAAGCGGATGATGTTTCCTGTTTGCGCTCGCGTAGCGCAAGAAACGCTGCGAAGAGCATGATAGCCATGCCGATGATGTCGATCAGGCTAACCTCCTCGCCGTAGGTGATGATGCCAAGCACGACGGCAATCACGGGTGAGACGAAGGCAAATGCTCCGGCGCGCGAGGCGCCGATTTCGTGCAGGAGCCGGATAAATAGAGTGTAGCCTATGAACGAACCAAACAGCACGAGGAACAGCCACCCGACCCAGGCCGGCCAGCCCCAATCGCCTTTTAGAGCCGCGGCCGCGCCTGGCTCCACAACGAGTGAGATGAGAATTAGGAATGCGCCCCCGAAAAGGGTGGTGAAGCCGGCGATGAAGTCCGATGAATATACCTCAAGAAGCGGCCGCGCGAGCACCGAACCCCATGCATAGATTAAAGCTGCCGACGCCACCGCTGTCATCGCCAGCAGCCGGAGCCCCCTGCCCTGCTGGTCTGCGTGTGTCCAACCAGCATAGGCTTCGGGCCCGAACAGGACGCACAGACCGGCCGCACCGAGCAAAATCGCAAAGAGCCTGCGGCCGTCATAGCGTTCGTCCCCCAGAAGCAACGCAAACCCAAGCAGCGTGACGGGGGTCAGCGAAAGCTCAAGAACAGCCGCGGTGCCCGTATCGACGTAGAGCATGCCCCAAAAGAGTGGGCCATAGCAAAGCGGAATCATAAACAACGTAACAACGAAAAGGCGCGGCCAACTCCTTTTCGCCACCCCTGGTAGAGCAGCGCCCCTTAGGCGCGTCGCACTGAGGATCAGCAAGCCGGCTACTGTAAAACGCGTGCCTGCGAACATCAGAGGCGGCACGGTGGCGATCCCTGCCTTGATACCGATCCACGTGGTGCCCCAGATCACACATAAAACCAAAAATGTCGCTGTGTTGCGGTTCATCGGAAGCAGCCTTCGCTGGGCGTTGTTGGTTCGTCGTAACGGCCATAAGACGTTTATTTCGTTACAACGGCCTCTTGCCAATACGGTTCCGCCAACCGATGTTTCCGGGATGGATTTTGCGAAGACTATCGTCGACATGCGCATGGTTGGCGGTCACGCCTGCCTGGACTTCGTCAACACGGTCGACGCGCGACGCGATGTATGGGGCCCAGACCTCTTGCAGACCTATGCCGACCTGGTCGTCTGGGCTGGACGTGCCGATTTGATCGACGTCGATGAGGCGCGAGCACTGCTCGCGGAGGCTTCCGCCCGCCCGCTCCTTGCGGAGGCGGCATTGGAAAAGGCCAAAATTTTGCGCGAGGCCGTTTACGCGGCTCTCCAGGCCGAGGCGGCAGGCGCCCGGGTGCCGGACGATGCCTTGCAAATCGTGCGCGATGCAGTCGCCCTAGCCCTGCCGAAGCGCTCGCTTTTCCCGTCCGGCGACCGCCTCGCTTGGCAGTGGACCGACGCAGCCAGTCTGAACACGATCGGCCACCGCGTGGCCTTTGAGACAGCCGAGTTTTTGGTGTCCAGGAATGACCGCCGCCGCGTGCGCGAGTGCACCGGGCCGAACTGCGGTTGGCTTTTCATTGACACCTCGCGTGGCGGGCGCAGGCGGTGGTGCTCGGATGAGAGCTGCGGCACACGCAGCCGGGTAAGGCGCTTCAGGGCAAAAGCCGCAGGGAACATGGCTCCCAACAGCAAGATTAGTATCTGACGCCAGGCTTGGATGACCAACGCAGCATAGTTGGCTTCACGCTATCCCTGTCGCTGTTTGTCCAACGAAGCTGGTCTCGCGAGCGACTGTGGCCAAGACTGTGGAGAACACAGCCGGCGCGGCAAGCCATCATCGCGTTCCAGAGCGGGTTGCTTCGGGGCCGCCTACCTCGCCACGCTTCGATCGGTCGATCTGCTCAAACTTGACGGGAACTCCGGTAGCGTTACGGCGTTTTTCTCAGTCCGAAACAAACAAGGATAGGTGCCATGGACTGGAACCGTGTCGAAGGCAATTGGAAGCAGGTAAAGGGCAAGGTCAAGGAACAGTGGGGCAAACTCACAGACGATGATCTGGACCGTATTGCCGGTAACCGCGATCAGTTGGAAGGCAAGATTCAGGAGCGCTACGGCATTGAGAAGGACCGCGCTCAGCGCGACATCGATGACTGGTATGGCCGGCAAGGCTGGTAGGTCGCCGGTTCCAAACTGAACTTGAAAAAGGGCTCCGAGAGGTACGGCGCCCTTTTTTGCCGCGCTTCCTGTCGCCTTTTCGTCTCACGACAATAGCGCTCACCGAGAGACGTGGAACCGCCAAAGGTGCCCGTCGTTATCTGGTTCTCGAAATTACATTGGGGGATTAGTTGGACAGAGACGACGCCTCAGCGATCGCAACTGGAGTTAGCGGGCTCGACTACATTCTTCGTGGCGGCTACGCCAGGAACCGCTCCCATCTTATCGAAGGGAAACCAGGTTCTGGAAAAACCACTCTTGGCCTCCAGTTTTTGATCGAGGGCGCCAAGAAAGGCGAGACATGCCTTTACATCACTTTGTCAGAAAGCAAGCGCGAACTGCTCTCGGTTGCTGGCCGTCACGGCTGGGACCTGAAGGGGGTGCAAATTCTTGAACTTGTGCCGCCGGAGCTCAGTTTCGATCCGGCGCAGCTACAGACCTTGATCCATTCCTCGGAATTGGAACTCGGCGAAACCGTGCAGTCTGCCATGGCCGAGATCGGACGCGTCAGACCCGATCGCGTGGTGTTCGATTCGCTCTCTGAAATTCGACTTTTATCGCAAGGGTCATTGCGGTATCGGCGCCAGGTGTTGGCATTGAAGAGCTTCTTCATGCTCAACAATGTGACGGTGCTTATGCTCGACGACCTGACGGCTGAGCAGGATGACCTCAATTTGCATTCGATCAGTCACGGCGTCATTCGGATGGAGCAGCTGTCGCCCGTCTATGGTGGAGAGCGCCGGCGGCTACGCGTGATCAAAATGCGCGGCGTGCAGATCCGGGGCGGCTTTCACGATTTCGTAATTCGCCCAGGCGGCGTTGTCGCCTATCCGCGGCTCGTTGCAGCCGAGCATGAGGTGGCCGAGCATGATACGCCGGCCATGAGCAACAACCGGATCGACACCCTGCTTGGCGGCGGGCTGGCCCGTGGTACCAGCACGATGCTGATGGGGCCGTCTGGCGTTGGCAAGTCTACCATTGCCTGCACCTATTGCTATGCCGCACTCGAGCGTGGCGAGCGTGTGCTGGTGCTTTTGTTTGACGAGACAAAGCGCATCTTCTTGGCGCGCGCCGCCGGGCTCGGCATGCACCTGGAGCCGTTTGCCGAGGACGGCACGCTGATGCTTGAATCTGTCAATCCGGCTGAGCTTTCACCAGGCGAATTATCTTCGCGCATCCAAGCGGCCGTCGAAGAATCCAATGTGCGGATCGTCGTGATCGACAGCCTAACCGGCTATCTCAATGCCATGTCCGAAGAACAGCATCTGGTGCTTCAGATGCACGAGATCCTCACCTATCTCAATCAGAAGGCAGTGGCGACGATCCTGCTGTTGGCCAATCACGGGCTGTTTGGGCAAACGGCAGCGCCGGTCGATATGACCTATCTCTGCGATTCCATCATGCTTCTGCGCTTCTTCGAGAACGCAGGTCAGTTGAGACGCGCGATTTCCGTTGTCAAGAAACGTGTCGGCCCCCACGAAGAGACGATTCGTGAGTTTAAAATCGGCGGTAACGGCGTGGCCGTAGGTGAGCCACTGGAACAATTCCGCGGCATCCTGATGGGATCTCCGGAATTTGAAGGCAAGCCGACAGACCTTCTGAGGGATAAGGCGCTGTGATGTCGTCCAGCCCCGCCGTTCTCGTGCTGGCGCCGCTTGGCCGTGACGCGAGGATCGCGGCCTCCATCCTGGCTACAAACCAGATTGCCTCGCGTGTGTGCGGCAGCTTGGAAGAGGCAGTGCCGCTTCTCGACGAGGCTCAGTGCCTTGTCGTGGCCGAGGAGGCCCTGCTCAGTTCCGATCGAACGCAGTTTGCGGCCTGGCTTGAAGCCCAACCCGCATGGTCGGATTTTCCGATCGTGCTTCTGACGATGCGGGGGAACGAAGTCGACACGCGGATGGCATTTCTGGACCGCTATCTGATCGTGCTTGAACGGCCATTTCTGGCTTCGAGCCTCGCCAACTCGGTGCGCTCCGCCTTGCGTGCCCGCGCCCGCCAGCGCGAGGTCCAGTCCTACATCGAACAGAAGCGGGAGGTCGCCGATCGGCAGAAATTGCTCATCCGCGAGCTGCATCACCGCGTCAAGAACACGCTGGCCAACGTTCGCGCCATGATGGGCGCGACGGCCAAGTCGAGCGGCAACGTCGATGATTTCGTACGCGATTTTTCAGCCAGGCTCGTTTCCCTGGCCCAGACCCATTCGATGCTTACCGACGATTATTGGCAGACTGCCTCCCTGCACAAGCTGCTCGAAAGCGAGCTTGACCACTATGAGACGCGCGACAGGCCGCGTATCGTTATGGAAGGCCCGAACGTAGCGCTAGTCGCCGACATTGCGGTCCCTGTCGGGATGGCTTTCCACGAACTGGCCTCCAATTCGTCGAAGTTTGGCGCGCTTTCGCAAACGGGCGGCCGCCTTGATGTCCGCTGGTCGTTAGGCGGGTCCGGCGATACACAGATCGTCAATCTTGACTGGCGGGAACGAGATGGGCCGAAAGTCGAGCAGCCCAGTCGCCGCGGGTTTGGCACGACACTTCTGGAAAAAGTCGTGACCGTGCAATGCAACGCCAAGATCGAATTGAACTACCATCGTGACGGCTTGCAGTTCACCATGGCCTTGCCGTTGCGAAACACGCGCCTTGTGCCGGCTTACTGAGCGGCAACGGAAAGGCAGGCTGGGCGCCGCGATAGGGATTAACTGAGCGTCACTCGGCAGGCTGGTCTAGCGCTTTAGCCAAAACATCAGTTCCGAAAAAGACCGCCTCTATATCTCCCATATGCCTCTGCAACATTGCGAGAGCTCCGGCGTGGTCTATGCGGCCGACCTTGGTGATGAAGTCGAACTCGTGCCGCGGCGCTGTGACCCGGGTCATGCGTCCTAGACGAAACTTTGGGCTCCCGGAGCGCAGTTTTGTCGCCTTCGTGGTCACCCCCGCCATTTTGCTCACGATCCTCGTTGATAGCCCGGATGCGCATCTGAATAATCTGCGACCCGTCAGGGTTCCGACTGGCGTCGTAAAAAAACAAGAGGCCCCGCAGGCAGGCTCGATCGACGGTCAGCTATCCCGAACAGCAAACGAAATCACCCTCGCCTTTGGCCAACCAACTTTCGCCAGATCACCTTCGCAATGCCTGCGGCCCCAGTCCGGTCGGACAGCCCGCGCCTCTGGCGGCCGAAGTGAGGCGCCGGGAACATACAACGTCGGTCGTTGTTTCTCTGATCAGGAGGAAAGACAATGGCAGACGATAAGAGCAAGCGTGATTTTCGAGATCGCAATCGTGTATCAGTCGATGAAGATTATGAGGTTCGCCATTTCGCCAAACAGCATCGTATCACGCCAGAACAGGTCCGCGAGCTAATCAGAGAACACGGCAACGACCGGAAGAGGCTCGAACGCGAGGCAAGAAAACGGGCTGATATCGGCTGATGGTCGCGACGCATCACGCTGCTTTTCGACGAGCGGGTCTGAAAGGCTGCGCGAGCGTGAAAACGTCTGGCCGGATGCCCGCCTCGACTTGCTTCCATGTGACCGGGTGGGCAATTGGGAAGCCGGGCCGCGCTCGCGGGGAAAAAGCGCCTATTGCGGTATTGCCCCGTCCGTTGCGGAGATAGTCGAGAAAGATCCGGCCTCCTCGGGCTGCGGGGTCAGCTGACAACAGGTATCGGTCAGGATCGGTATCAACCAGACGGTGGGCGAGCGACTTGGCCAGTTTCCGGGCGCTGTCATGGTTCATCTCCGCAACGAGCGGGGCCATCAAGTGGATGCCTTTGCCGCCAGTGACCTTTGGCCAGCTCTCCAAGCCTGCCGCTTCCAAGATGCCCCGTAGCGCCAGCGTGGCCTCGATCACAGCGTCCCATGGGACGCCTTCTCCGGGATCGAGGTCGAGGACGAGCCGGTCCGCATGTTCGATGTCGTCAATCGTCGCGTTCCAAGGATGAAGCTCAACGGCATCCATCTCGACCAAGCCAAGCAGACCATCCATGTAATCTATCCATACCCGAATGCCTTCGCCGCCTTCGCGCTTTTGAACGCGGAGCTGGTGCACGGACGCCGGTATCCGAGGTAGCGGTCCCTTGTGATAGAAGGTTGCGCCAGAGGCGTGGCGGACCAGCTTCAGCGGTCGCCGAACGAAATGAACTAGAGCTTGATCAGCGACGCGCCGCCAATAGTCTGCCAGCTCTTCCTTGGAAGGTGCAACCGCATCGGGTAGCAGCTGGAGAATGTTCTCGCGCGGGACGCCGTGTTGGCCTTCCGACCTCCGCTTGGAGGGCGATGGAGGCTTGGGCGGGATTGCCTGAAGGTCCTCGCGGAGTCCCTTGAAGACCGCCTCACGCAAGATGCCCGGTCTGACACGCCACTGAATTGCACCTCGGCAAGAACGTCTGGTTCGACCCATGTCGCCTTTGGCTTCTTGATCGGCTCCGACAGCGGTGACTTGGCGATTACAAGCGGATCAAGCCGCTCCCTAACGCGGCGGGCTGCGTCCAGCGTATAGCCGCTCTGGGCCTTCCCGGCATAAAGCAGCCGGTCGCCCTCTCGCCTGCCGATGTACAACGATGCGATGCGGCGCGGCTGTGCGCCAAGTTTCTCGACGAAAGCCACGATTGGAAAAGTGCCGCTCTTGACACATTTGACCTTGGCCCAACTGGTCTGGACGCCCGAGCGGTAGTGAGCATCGGCTCGTTTCGATACGATCCCCTCTAGCCCCATCTGGCAGGCATGGTCGAACATATCCTTCCCGTTCACCTCCAGGTGCTCGGCATAAGTCAGGGTTGGTTCGGTTTCGGTCAGCAGCTTCTTCAGGGCAGCCTTGCGCTTCACCAACGGTTGTTCCCGTAGATCACGGCCATCGAGGTACAGGAGGTCGAAGGCATAGAGAGTCATCCGCAGCGAACTTGGGTTGCCCAGCTCCCGTTCCAGGGCTTGACAGTCCGGCAGGCCGGTGTCGCCCAGGACGACAGCTTCACCATCGATGATAGCGGATTTGACCGGCAGGCTTGCCGCGGCCTGAACAATCCTCTTGTAACGGTGGGACCAATCGTAGCCGCGACGCGTGAATGCTCGCGCCTTTCCGCCTTCAACGACCAGCTGCGTCCTGTAGCCGTCATATTTGATCTCGTGAAGCCAATCTCCGCCTTCGGGAGCTTTCTCGACCAGTGTGGGCGATTGGAACTCGATGAACGAAAGCCGGTCAATGGCACTGGTCATATGCTCGCGACTCCAGGAATCGCGACTCAAGCCCCAGCGCCCCTGTCGGTTCCGAGCCTTTTAGAAGAATTGCATCGCGACGATTGGTTATCCGCCTCACTTGTTGATGTGACGGCGCAGCAGTCTGATGTTGCGATTGTTCGCCTTAAAATAGACGTCGAAGATCGAGCCGAGAATTGGAACACTTCCTACGAGCGTATCCAGCAGCACGTTGCCTAGCATGCGGGCGACCAAGCCATTTCCGGCACCGACGTTTCGAGCTCGCAAGACGATGTAGGCCGAGATAATGCCCGTCGCCGTATCTCCGAGTACGGGGACCAGACCTGCGAGCGCATCCAGTCCAAAACGAATTGATGTGCCCGGAATGCGCCAGCGGGAATCGAGTAGCGCGGCCAATAGATCCAACTCGGCAAGTACGTTTGCTGTATGACCATCGTGACCGCCCTGCCCGATCATGCCAACTCGCGCGCCAGTACGATTTAGTATCTCTCCCTGATGGATAGCCCTCACCTTAGATATCGCTTTGACCGCCTGAATTCGCTTGCGCCCTGTGCGATGGCACGTCGTCGAGCAAGGTCGTCTCACCGGAGCTTTTCGGCGCCTCAACGGGCAATTCACCAG
>NZ_AYWH01000017.1:0-45247 GCF_000502555.1 Mesorhizobium sp. LNJC394B00 | reverse complement strand
GCTGAAGGTTTGGAAGGGATTCATCGTGGTCGGCCGCAAGGGCCCGAACAGGCTCCCGCCTCCACACCTTCAGTGGGATTTCGGTGCACGACCAGCGCGACGCGCAGGGCTTCGTCACTGTACACGCTGACTGCTCCCGGGCGCCCCGGCCCATGGCAAGTAGCGGAAACGGGAAAGCGCCCGCCCAGGGGGGCGGGGCGGGCGCGGTTCCGTATGGGTTTTCTGGATCAAACGAAGGTGAAGTCGGACGCGGTCAGGCCCAGGTCTGCCACGGTGACCACACCGCCCAGGTGGGCGAACTCGTGCGCGCTGCCGTCGGCGGTGACATAGGCCAGAGTTGCGAGTCTGTCGGTGTAGCTGCTTTGGTAGACAATGATGTCGCCGGCGTGCTCGCCGGAGATCGCACTCGCCGCCTCATTAGCAGAGTTGAAAGATTCGCCAGTGATCACCACGACGTGTTCGCCGTTCGCACCCGAGGCCGCACCGCTGTAGAAGCTGCTCACCGGGTAGCCGGACTGTATGCTGGCGTTGTTGACGAAGTTCGCGCCAAAACCATCGTTGTAGAGGCCCACCGCATCGAAGGCGAACTTGTCCTCCGCCGGGTTGAAATCGGTGATAGTGGTAATGTCCGACGTCGACCCGACAACCCCAGGCACCGGATTGTGGAACTGGAACACGAACGTGTCACTGTCGCTGCCCCCGGTCAACGTGTCCTGGCCGTCACCCACGTAGAGGACATCCTGGCCGGGTCCGCCGCTGAGCCTGTCATTGTCCTCACCGGAGACGCGCGCGTTGAAGCGGCCGTTGTCGCCGGAGAGATCGTCCCAGCCATCTCCGCCGAAGATGCGGTCGTTACCCTTGCCGCCGATGGCTCGGTCACTGCCCGCGCCACCCGAGATCTCGTCGTTGCCGCCACGACCGTCAAGCCAGTCACCGCCCTGGTAACCCTCGATCCAGTCAACACCCTCGGTGCCGAGGAGTGTTTCGGAACTCGGGCCACCTTCGATAATCTTTGCCATTGAAAATACTCCTAGTGATGCCCCTGCCTGACGCGTTCATATTCGTCATCGGACAATTTGAGAAATCGATTGCTTGGATAGGCATACATTTACGAAATGGATGCATTCTCGTTCACTTCGCGCTTCTGCTGAGCAGTTGCGGGCTCGCAGGCGGCGGGGACGCGCCCAGGCAATCGGCCCGAACATTCACACTCAAAGAACGGTCCAGGAAACTTTGTAACCGGTCGTTCTGGTTGGGCCGCCCTCGGAAGAACGGGCATGGGGCTGTGTTGCCGAGTTGCGCCGGCACTGCCCATTGCGAGCAATGGAACGTTAGGGAGCGCGTTCGCGCGAGCCGAGATCGGAACCGACAGGCGCACCAGGTAGTACGAAATGCCGGGTTTTTCATCCGTCGCCAGATCGGCTGCGATCCGGCTTTCGCGCACCAGGATTTCTCCGACCACCCCGCCAGTCGGGTGCTGTATCTTCTCACTAGGAAACGACGACAAAGTGTCCGGACGCTACAACCGCACCGGAGAGATTCGTGAAGGTCGCCCAGGCTCCGGCTCCTCCCACAAAGATCACGCTCGCCAGAAGGCCCGCCACCAGGTGCCGGCGAATGGACTCGAAACGTCATTGTTCTGATGAATGCCGGACACCGGGATCCTCCATGTCAGCGCGCTCTGCCACGTGATCCTGTGTAGACTCGATGGCCTTCAGGACTTTGGAACGCGCACCGAATGATCGCTGCCGTCCACCTTCCATCACCAACACCAAATCCACGGCGCGGATGGCGCTCGGCCGATGGGCGACGACAACCGCAATGCCCTTGCGCTCGCGCACGGAGGCGATCGCATTAACGACTGCAGCCTCGCCTTCCGCGTCGAGATGGGCATTGGGTTCATCCAGCACGACAAGGAAAGGGTCTCGATAAAGGGCCCGGGCAAGACCGATAAGCTGACGCTGCCCGGCGGAAAGTGCCGATCCGGCCTCACCAATCGGAGTTTCGTATCCGTGCTCAAATCGGAGGATCAGTTCGTGCGTGCCCGCTGCTTTCGCCGCGGCGACAATAGCCTCAGGGTCAGGATCATCTTCAAAACGAGCGATGTTTTCGGCAATGGTGCCNGCTTTCGCCGCGGCGACAATAGCCTCAGGGTCAGGATCATCTTCAAAACGAGCGATGTTTTCGGCAATGGTGCCATCGAACAATTCAACACCTTGTGGCAGATAGCCGATGTGACGGCCTAGTGCTTCCCGGTCCCATTGATCGAGGCTTGCGCTGTCGATGCGAACCTTCCCGGCGACCGGCGTCNTGACGGCCTAGTGCTTCCCGGTCCCATTGATCGAGGCTTGCGCTGTCGATGCGAACCTTCCCGGCGACCGGCGTCCATGCGCCGACGATGGCGCGCGAGAGTGTCGACTTGCCCGAGCCCGACGGGCCGATGACCCCGAGTGCGCTTCCCGCCTGAATGGCAAACGCAATGCCGGTCACGGTCGGCTTGCTTTCACCGGGCGGAACGATTGTCACGCTTTCGAGGCGCAGTTCGCGTTCAGGTGCAGGCATTAGCATAACAGGAGCGGTTTCAGGAACCTTTTCCAAGAGGTCCTCCAGCCGCGCCCAACCCTGGCGCGCCATGAGGAAGGGTTTCCAGCTTGAAATGGCGAGGTCGACCGGAGCCAGCGCACGCCCCATCATGATCGAACTGGCAATCATGACCCCGGCCGTAGCCTCTTCCCTGACGACAAGGTACGCACCGACGGCAAGAATGGCCGATTGCAGCAGCACGCGCAGCGACTTTGAAATGGCACCCAGCCCACCTGCCACATCCCCAGCTTTCCGGTTGGCGGCCAGACACTTGGCATTGGCCTTTTGCCATCGGGCAGCGATCCGCTTTCCAAGACCGAGAGCTTGCACGACCTCGGCATTGCAACGCGCTGCTTGCAGCAGACCATTGCGTGCCATGTTGTGGGCAACGGTATCGCTTATCGGCCCTNTCGGCATTGCAACGCGCTGCTTGCAGCAGACCATTGCGTGCCATGTTGTGGGCAACGGTATCGCTTATCGGCCCTTGCGAGAGAGTGTTGGCAAGGAGTGTCAGAGATGTGAGACCGACCGCCCCGATAAGTGCCGTCATGCCGATCCAGAAATGAAGGAGGAAGCAAATGCCAAGATAAAACAGCATCCATGGCAGATCGAAGAACGCTGTCGGACCGTTTCCACCTAAGAAGCCGCGAACATTGTCGAGATCGCGAAGCGGCTGCAAGCCGTCGCCCGGCATGCGCGTTGAAAGCGGAAGGCGAACGATCGCATCGTGAACGCGTCCGGAAAACTGTCCATCGAAACGCTCGCCAATCCGCAGCAGCACGCGGGCGCGCAAAATGTCGAGCAGGCATTGGAACGCATAAAGCCCCGCAGCAAGCACGACGAGCCCCACTAGNGTGGATACGCTGCCACTTGCCAGAACGCGGTCATAGACCTGAAGCATGAACAGCGGCGAGATGAGCGCAAGCACGTTGACCACGCCGCTGATCAACACAATGCCCCAAATCGCGGAAGTCAGAGGGAAGGGTCTCAAAGCTGAATCCTTTAAGGAATGGTTGTCACGTAAGTCTCCGGAGGCTGGCGACCCAGCTCCCTATATTGCTCCCCGACCGGCAACCGACTGCATCCGCTCGCTGGTTCAGGATCAGTGCTCCCGCCGAATATGTTTGGTCCCGGCATTTAATGGAGCGCGTCAACAACACCGTCCGGCTGAAGGTTTGGAAGGGATTCATCGTGGTCGGCCGCAAGGGCCCGAACAGGCTCCCGCCTCCACACCTTCAGGCGCGTTCATATTCGTCATCGGACAGTTGCAGAAATCGATTGCTTGGATAGGCACACATTTACGAAATGGATGCACTCTCGTGCGCTTCGCCCTTCTGCTGAGCAGTTGCGGGGTCGCAGGCGGCGGGGGATCGCCATCCATGCCTCCTCTCATAGTCGAGGGGGGGGCAGTTTCTCAATTTGGGGACAACTCAGACGTCCGGTGCTCTTAGGCAGAGGAATCATACGAGATCCCTCCTGCAACATCATTTCCCGCATCCACAGGCTTGCCGGATCACTATTGTGGAGCGCAGGCCATTGAACGGCCTCCGTGAATGCGGGAGGAAGTGGCGGCGGAAGTTTGACAATCCGCAGGGGTGTTGTTTTTGCGAAATGCTGCGCCAGCCGTAAGGGCATGGTCCCGATGCGGCTGGTGCCTGATACAACGGGCGGGATCAGGCTAAAGCCGTGTACGACAACTTCGATGCGTCTCTCGAAACCGTGCTCGAGCAAATACCATTCCTCCATGGAGAGCTGCCGGGTGTCCCCGAATTTGAACACAACCTGCCCCATCGATAAGTATCGCTCCAATGTAAGTGGCTCTGACAGCTGCTTGTTCGTGCCGCAGCCTACGCACACGAGCATATCTTCGAACAGGGCTGCGCGAGGATGTTTCGACATGAATACTTCCGGCATAATTAGAAAATCAACGTCGCCGCGCCGGAGAAGCTCCTCGGGGTCGTCGGAAATAGGGAGACATTCAAAGCGGACGGCGGGAGCTTCCCGCGCAGCACGTTCTACGATCTTCTTAAAAAATACGAGCGTGATGTAATCGGAAAGGATAATCCGGAAGCGACGATCCGATTGGGCTGGGTTGAAGGCGTCCCAGGAAATAATCGATAGCTGGATGTGCAGCAATGCCTCCCTGACTGCTGGGGCGAGCCCCTCAGCGCGAGGTGTCAAAATGAGCTCGCGGCCGCTCATCGTAAATAGCTCATCGCTGAAATAGGCGCGCAACCGAGCAACGGCGGCGCTCATTGCCGGCTGGCTCAGGTTAATACTGCGGGCCGCCGCGGTGACTTTACGTTCCCTGACCAGAGCGTCCAACACAACGAGGAGATTCAGATCGAGTCCCTTAAAACGCATGTCTTGATCTAGGCGGCGTGTGAATGGGTTGCGACCAAACATTCAATTCGAATGGTGAGTAGCGTCAACGCATCAGCCTTCGACGAAAAAGAGCAATCGAAAAGAAGAAGGGCAAAACTGTGTATATGCAAAGCGCGCCGATATGCAGGCCCATTTTGTCAATCGGACGGCCAAGCATCGCTGGACGAATGAGGTCGATTGCATGTGCGAGCGGTAATAAGGAGGCAGCATACTGAAAAGCGCCGGGCAATTGGTTGACCGGAAACATCGCGCCGCAAAGGAACAGCATGGGTGTAATAACAAGCGTATTATAAAATATGAAATATTCATAACTGGGCGCAAGCGCCGTGACGACCATCGCTAGACTCGCGAAGGCGAGGCCATTGAGAGCGATGACTGGCAGCAAGCAGAGGATGGATGGCCACGATGCGTAGCCGAGCGTGGTGGCAACAATAGTGATTGCTGTGCCCGCCATGAGGGCCTTCGTGGCTGCCCACGCCAATTCGCCGAGTAAGATATCGCCGAGCGTCAGCTGAGTGCATAGCATTCCTTCCCAGGTGCGCTGGTCGCCCATGCGGCCGAAACTCCCGTAGACCGTTTCAGCGGTCGCCGATGCCATCACGCTTGTGGCAACCATGCCAGCCGCGAGAAACGCAATGTACGAAGTGCCCTCAACAGGACCTATCATTGTTCCGATGCCAAAGCCGAGACCGAACAGATAGATCATCGGATCGGCGAGGTTGCCGAGAACCGATGCAAGCCCGATTTTCTTCCATCCAAGATAGTTGCGGCGCCAAACCGCGACCCAATTCCACGCATTGGCGGGCATGCCCGCCGCATAACGTTCGCCCATTGTTCAGTCCTCCATCTCGCGCCCGGTTAACCGCAAAAACACATCCTCGAGATTGGGGGGACGCTGCAGAAGGCGTAGACCCGTGCGCCCGCGTAGCTGCGCCAGCACCTGCTCCGGATCGGGTGCATAGCAAAAAAGCGTCTCACCGCTCACCTCGATGCGCTGTGCGTACGGCCGGATCAGCGCACCCAGTTCATGCGGATTGCCGCCGTAGACCTCCACCACGTCACAGCCGATCTGCTCGTCAATGAGTTCGGACGGGCGACCTTCGGCGATCTTGCGCCCCTCCTCCATAACGCACAGCCGATCGCACAGCCGCTCGGCCTCTTCCATGAAATGGGTAGTCAAAAGAATAGTCTTGCCCCGCGCCAGCAGCGACCGCAGCCGATCCCAGATCAGGTGGCGGGCCTGCGGATCGAGGCCGGTGGTCGGCTCGTCCATCACCAGCAAGTGCGGGTCATTGATGAGCGCACGCGCAAGCGTCAGGCGCCGCTTCATGCCGCCGGACAGTTCGGCGACGCGCGCATCCGCTTTGTTCTCGAGGCGGGCGAACTCAAGCAGCGATGGTATGACCGCATCGATCTGGCGTCTGCTCATCCGGAAGTAGCGCCCGAACACCAACAGGTTCTCGCGTACAGTGAACGCGGCATCAAGATTGTCGAACTGCGGGACCACGCCGATGCGCATACGTGCCAAACGCGCGCGCGCCGGCACTGGAGCGCCGAGCACAGTAATCTTCCCCGCATCAGGAGATGTCATGCCGAGGACNCCCCCGCCGCAACGCGGAACGACAGCCTGTCGACAACGAGCTTGTCATAAGTTTTGCTTACGTCAGTAAGGTCGATCGCTATCATGGACATGGGTTCATTTTACCGAGAGGGACGACAAAACTGGCGGTTGCTTGGTTCCCTGCCGACCTGAAACTGTGACTCGTCTTCGTCATCCCCGCCGTCGATAACGAACTGATCGACATCACAAGGATCTAGCCGCTGCTCCGCTAAAGCGGCGACAATTGCGTCGAGATTATCGATGGATTGGTATCGCGGATCGTTGTGCCGCTTTTCCTGGTCATCGCAGAAGACGAGCCGTCCATCCTGGACCAGGGCGATCGCCCCATCATGGGTCAGCTTGGTACCACAGATGCGCATAGTGTCTCCACGTTAACGGCGATAGATTCGAGATTCATCAGGAAGCGGAAATCGGATTCCGGAAACGGACGAGCAAGCAGTCTTCGTTGACCGACTCGCCCCGACACTCAAGCCGCTCTACCTCGATCAACGTTTCGTTCAGCATGGCGATGACCGGCTCAGCACCAGCGGCGTGACCCCAGCGACGGCAATTAGCATCCCTTGCCGATCCGAAGATCAGATGCCCGCCTGGCGCAAGCACCCGCACCAGGTTTTTGACGGCCGCGCGCATCTCGGCTATTTCTCCGAGGTAGTAGAGGACCTCCGCCACAACGATCACGTCAAACAACTCGTCGGTCGAAAACTGTTGAACATCGCAGACTATCCAGTTGATGCGCGACGGCTCCTTTATCCGTTGACGTGCTCGAGCAATCGCTTGCGCCACGACATCGATGACGGTGAGCCCTTGGCAGTAGGGGGCTAGTTTTTCCGTGAATGCGCCGGCAGCGCACCCGACTTCGAGGGCATTTGTAATGGAGCCTTGGGCAAGCGCCAGCTGGAGCATTTGCGTGTGGCGCTTCCGCTCGAATGGATTGCCGTCGAGGCCCCACGGATCGTCGGCGGCCAATTCCCGATCAAGCAACTGATGATTCACGTTCTGGGTCAAACTCGTGCACCTCTCGTCCATTAGGTATTTGCGATCAATCGTCGCCGCAAATGTTGTCCGACAGGACTAATTCCGAAGAATCCCGCGCAAGACTGAGCCTGCGAAGCGGAGCCGAATGGGGCGAGAGTTCTGCCCTGCTGGAACCAGTGATCGGAGCTTGGGTGGGGGCCTGTTTTCCCCCAGTGTTCGATGTAGCGACAGCAGAGCTTCGCGACAGCCAATCGCTATTGCTCAAGGTACACAGCGCGTAGGCCTTCAACGGAAGCAAGAGAAAGACGTTGATGAACGTGTGCAGCGAAAAGCCAAGAAATCGAAATTGTCGAGCACGAAATGCTACCACGCTGCATCGGAGCATGGTCATGGACACAATCATCAGTCCTGTCCACCAAGGCACAGTGCCTGTCAGTGCGAAATGTGCGAGGCCCGTTAATACCGATAGGGCGAGGAGTAGCGCGCCGAGATTCTGTCCGACCACGTCCAACGTGAGATAGCTATTTAGGCTAGGCAGCAAGCGCAGCCCAAGCAGTGTGTCCCGGAATGTGCTTCGTGCCCAACGGAGTTGTTGGCGCAGATACGGTCCGAGTCTGTTCGGAACGACTGTGGCCGCGATGGCGCTCGGAACGTATTCGGTTCGAAAGCCTGCTTTCAGCATCAGGATAGTGAGATGGCGATCCTCACCGAAGTCGCTTGGCTTGCCCCGAAAAAATTGCGACTCGTACTGGTCCAGTAACAAAAGGAGCGCAGACCGGCGGTACATGGCACATGGGCCGCAACAGCACATAACGGCACCGAAGCGAGCCTGTGCCGCGCGCTCCTCGTTGCAAGCCAGCCAGTACTCCATGTCTATCAGCCTGGTCAGCCAGCTCTCGGTTCGGTTACTGGCCGTCAACTGACCCATGACTGCGCCGACCGCTGAATCTCGCATCTTCGGTACAAGCTTGGAAATGACGTCGGGCGCGAGTACCGTGTCTGAATCAACGTTAAGCACCAGATCCCCTGATGAGCGTCGTATCGCGGCGATCTGCGCCTTGCGCTTTCCAACATTCTCGGGAAGCAAAATGATGTCGAACCTGGGGTCGCGCGCGTAGTCTTCGTGGACAGTTCCTAAGGCTTCGCGATTTCCAGAACCGTCATCAACCAAATAGACCCGAAGTCTTCCGGCGTATTCTTGGTCTGCAATGGAAGCCAGGCACTCTGAAAGCGTGCGCGGATCCTCGTTGAAGCAGGGGACGATGACATCGACGCTGGGCAGTTTGTCGGAGCCGGCGAGAACCTCCAACGCCGACGAATCCTTTGTCGGCATAGCATAAAGCCCTTGCATGCTCTTATAGGCAGTCGAGAGCAGTGCATAAAGCGAAATGGCCACAGTGCTGGTTGTACCAAGAAGAGTCATGGGATCTCGTTGTTCAGTGATGTTGAGGAAGTGAGCGGATTACAAATCCGCGCTCACGCAGTGCTGGAATCAGCCGGGACAGCGCCGTGACCGTCTGGTCGCGCATGCCGGCGTGAGCGCCCTGGCTCAACTCGCCGGGAGGGCACCCGTCGTGCAAGAGTACAATTGCGCCCGGCCGGACGGAGGCGAGCACTTTATCGATAATCGCCTCGACTCCAGGGCGAGACCAATCTCGAGGGTCGACGGACCAATGAAGGGCCGCCAGCCCGGCGATCTGTGATGCTGTGCAGACTTCTTCGCTCCAGGCGCCGTAGGGCGCGCGAACAAAGCGGACCGAGGCCTGCGGGCACGCTCTCATGATCGCGTCGTTCGCTTCAAAGACCTCACGTTGCACTTCGCCGAAACCGCATTGGTACGGATCCGGATGAGACATCGTGTGGTTGCCTACCTCGTGCCCTTCTGCGATCATCCGTTGGATTAGATATGGGTGCTCTAAGGCGTAGGCGCCGATGACGAAGAAAGTCGCCGGCACCCGCTGCTCTGCCAGCACGTCGAGAATCTCCGGTGTGAAAAGTGGATTGGGACCGTCGTCAAACGTCAGATAAACGCTTCGACGGCCGGTGCCGTCAGAGCACTCACGGCGCACTTCGTACAAGCAATCGGACCGGCTCATAGCTCTGGTCCGTTCCGATCTATCATCGTGCCCGTGGGCCATTCGCTGATCGGCCGTCCAACTGGCAGAACAATTGTGAGTGCGTCATCGATGCGTGTGGGCGGCAGGTCGAGGCGGGCCTCTGGTCGGGTGGAGCGCACGCGAATTCCCGACAAAACGGCCATAGGGCTGTATCGCCGTCCGAACCTCTCAACATGATTCCGCATCGCGTCCCTGACCGTTCCGAAAGCGAATGGAACGCCAAGCTCCTGCAGTATTGGAAGCATGACATGGATTGAATGGGCGATTCCCAGACCCTCAAGGTCCGGACGTACCCCGTACAGGCCCAGTTCAGCCACCAACAGGTCGACCGCGTCGACCTTGATGAAACGGCGCAGTATGCCCATGTGAGCCGCTACACCGCTTGAATCATAGGCGATTACGCGGAGTTCAGGCCTGGCTCCGGCCCAGCTTCGACTACCTTCGAACGGTTCTGCGTTGGACGCCCCAGTCGGCCCGTACGTATCACGAAAGAACTCGGCGAGCTTAACGTGATCGGAGAGCTGCAACTCGTTTTCCCAGCACAACTTCCACTGCACCTGATGGCGCATTCAGGACCTCTCTTCATATTGGTTTTTGCGGCCGCATTACTCGACCAAAGCGGCGTTGGTGGCTGCACTCAGCCGTTGTCGTTGGCGAAGGTGAGCCAGACGCTCTCTCGAGTTCCGGCCCGTGTCGTCGATTTGAGCTTGACGTCGCTCACTTTCCGTTCCTCTAATGCATGGCTCGTAAATTCGTAAAATTGATTGTTTGAATGATACGCATCCACACGTTGGATAGAACATGACATGCGTTTTAAAGGGCTGGATCTAAATCTCCTCGTTGTGCTGGACGCTCTGATGAGGGAGCGTAAAGTCACTGCCGCGGCTCGCAGTATCAACCTGAGCCAGCCTGCCATGAGCGCCGCCGTTGCTCGGCTACGCGCCTATTTCAACGATGAGCTATTTACGATGAACGGCCGCGAGCTCATTTTGACGCCGCGCGCCGACGGGCTCGCCCCAGCAGTCCGGGACGCATTGCTGCACATCCAGCTATCGATTATTTCCCCCGACGCCTTCAACCCGGCCCAATCGGATCGTCTCTTCCGAATCATGCTTTCCGATTACATCACGCTCGTATTTTTTAGGAAGATAGTAGAGCGCGCTGCGCGGGAAGCTCCCGCCGTCCGCTTTGAATGTCTGCCTATTTGCGACGACCCCGAGGAGCTTCTCCGGCGCGGCGACGTTGATTTTCTGATTATGCCGGAAGTGTTCATGTCGAAACATCCTCGGGCAGCCCTGTTCGAAGATAAGCTCGTAGGCGTAGGCTGCGGCACGAACAAGCAGCTGTCGGAGCCACTTACATTCGAGCGATACTTGTGCATGGGGCATGTTGTGCTCAAATTCAGGCACACCCGGCAGCCCACCATGGAGGAATGGTATTTGCTCGAGCACGGTTTCGAGAGACGTATCGAAGTTGTCGTACAGGGCTTTAGCCTGATCCCGCCCGTCCTGTCAGGCACCAACCGCATCGGGACCATGCCCTTACGGCTGGCGCAGCATTTCGCAAAAACAACACCCCTGCGGATTGTCCAACTTCCGCCGCCACTTCCTCCTCCTGCATTCACGGAAGCCGTCCAATGGCCTGAGCTTCACAATAGTGATCCGGCAAGCATGTGGATGCGGGAAATGATGTTGCAGGAGGCATCTCGCCTGGCGCCTTTGCCTGAAATCATTGAGCGTCTCGGGCACGCCGATCCGACCTTTCGTTTCTTGGTACCGACTGCCACCTCGAAATCGCGTGCGAAGTCCCGGAAGATGTTGAGCCCCACCTAATCACCGCCTGTAAGACAGGCTGATCAGCATGTTCGACAAGCGCCGGCGCGGCGCGTGTTACCTACGTTCTGGGGCTGATCTCAGGCGAGTTGCTCGTCGAGGGTGTGTGGCAGAGTGATGCCAGCTGCCTTGATTGCCCGCTTTGGCCGTAGGTGGTGACGACGCGAGCATTCTTTTCGATGGCGGCTTCTGGAGGCGGACGCGATCGCGTAGGAGCGGTTGCCCTTCGGGCGTCGGGCCTTTGGCCCGGCAGAGCGGCGCAGTTCCTTGCTAAGTGCGAGGGGCCGGAACGAGCAGAACACACGCCCGGGCTGCTACTGAATTGACTGCCGCCTCGATTTGCGTGCGAAGTCCCAGAAGATGGTTAGCCCGGTTAAATTCCTACCTTGCCGGCTGTGCCGCGGCTTTTCACGTGCAGCCAGGCGAGGAGATGGCGGTCGACGAGGTCGACCCCAAATGGACTGTGCTGGCCTCGCTCGGCTCTTGCCGTGCGGGATGATTGACCACACCCCCTGCACGAGACGTGGGGCATGTTGGCAAGTGAAGCCGGTGGAGGTTGACGCTGCGGATCTAGGCAATCCACCTCGCGCTTCCGCCTTCATATATTTTCCGGCAGATGGATGTCGAACGGCAGAAATGTCTGTCCGGGTGTTTCAGCGGTGCCGGTCTCGATAGCCCGTGTCATCAGCGTTATCAGCTCCTGGCAAAGCCGGCGCATTGGCGTGGCGACCGCCATCGTGACGATGTTATCTGCAAGCGCTGCCCGAGACTCAGGTGTGATTTCATTCACGATCGCGACGAGATCCCGACTTTTGCCCTCTTCTCGGAGCGCGGAGATCGCGCCCTCCATGCCGCCGCCGGCGACATAGAAGCCGACGAGCTCGGGCTCCCGCTGCATGAGATCAAGCGTTGCCTCGTAGGTGATCTGCCGTTTCTCGAGGTTCATGACCGGATCCAGCACCTCGAACGTGGGCGCGTTCTCACGGCAATAGGAGCGAAAGCCGACGTCACGGAGCTCGTGCCCCTGGAAACGATGGCTGCCGACAAACACCGCCACTTTGCCGGGCCGTTTTGCGACCTTGGACACCATCCAAGCGGCCGTGCGCCCCACCTTGCGGTTGTTAAGGCCGATATACCCCTGTCGCACGCCGGCGGCGAAGTCGGAAAGCAGCGAGAAAACCGGAATGCCCTTGGCCTTGAGGTCCTCAACCGCTGCTGTGATTTTCGGGTGGTCCGGTGCCACCATCGCGATTGCATGGCAGCGTGCGCCCAACTCCTTGAGCGGCGCGATCAGGTCGCTCGGCATATGTGACGGGGCGAATTCGACGAGCGGAATGCCGTGGAAGGACTGGGCCAAATTGACCGATGCTTCGACCTCGCGCGCTAAATCTTGGTAGAAATGCTGGGCCGGTTTTCTCAAGATGAAGCCCAGACGGTAGTGCGGTAGGTCTCGCCGCAACCGCTGCTTGATTAGCCCGGCAGCATGATAGCCGATCGCCTGGGCGGCGTCGTGGACCCGCCGCGCGGTCTCCTCGCGCACCGGATGGCGGGCGTTCAGAACCCGATCGATCGTTGCTACGCTGACTCGGGCTTCGCGGGCGAGATCGGCAATTGTGGGGCGCTTGGTCATAGGTCCTATTCTGATTGGTTTTTGACGCGGGCCGGCTCTCTGTCCGCCTAACGCGTTTCGGTTTCGGGTGGCAAAGTGAAGACGTCCCCATACGAATGGGCACAGCGTGTTGGACGAACATCATTGCAGACGTAAACCGGCCGGGTATACTGAAAGGCTCATTCGCTTAAAGGGCGGTGACGATTTGCACTCACACATTTAGCGCTTCTGATACATGGTCCGTGAGGAGCCGTTTAGAGGCTGCGGGTCGGTCGTTCAGTTATGTGACCAGCTAAGCGACTTCACAGGTCGTGGGCCGCCCATCTTACTTGCAGGAGGGTAGCCGGTTTGATGCCTCGGTAAGCTGATGACCGCTGAAGGCAGCTTTCATCTGTGCTCGGTCCAACTCTCCTTCCCAGCGTGCGACGACGAGGGATGCCACTGCGTTGCCGACGCAATTCGTGAGCGCCCGGCATTCGGACATGAATCGGTCGATGCCGAGTATCAGTGCCATCCCAGCAACGGGAACACTCGGAACTACCGCGAGCGTAGCCGCCAGGGTGATGAAGCCCGCACCTGTCACACCTGCAGCGCCCTTGGAGGAAAGCATTGCTACGAGCAGCAGCAGCACCTGATCGCCGATGGACAGATCCGTGTTCGTCGCCTGTGCGATGAAGAGAGCCGCTAGCGTCATGTAGATATTCGTGCCGTCCAGATTGAACGAATATCCGGCCGGGATGACGAGACCCACAACCGAACGCCTGGCGCCCGCCTTCTCCATTTTCTCCATCAGCGACGGGAGCGCCGCCTCCGAGGAGGACGTTGCGAGGACAAGCAGCAGCTCTTCTTTGATGTAACGAATGAGAGAACAAATCGAAAAGCCGTTGTAGCGGCAGACTGCGCCGAGAACCCCGAACACGAAGAGGAAGGCGGTGAAATAGAACGTCGCGACCAGCATCGCGAGGTTGACTACCGAACCGATGCCATATCTGCCGATGGTGAAGGCCATCGCGCCAAAAGCGCCGATCGGCGCGGCCTTCATCAGAATTCCGACGAGCTTGAAGACAGGCACAATGAGCGCCTGGAGGAAGGAAACGACAGGCTTGCCCGTCTCTCCGGCCATCGCAAGCGCCATGCCGAACAGAACCGAGAAGAACAGCACCTGCAGGATGTCGCCTTCCGCGAAGGCACCGACGATCGTTGGCGGGATGATGTTCATCAGGAAGCCGGTGACCGACTGCGCTTTGGCCTTTGCGGCATAGGTATTCACGGCCTGGACATCGAGCGAGGCCGGATCGATGTTCAAGCCGTCGCCAGGCTGGACGACATTGGCGACGATGAGGCCGACGATCAGCGCGAGCGTTGAGAAGGTGAGGAAATAAACCATTGCCTTGCCGGCGACCCGGCCGACCTTATGAAGATCGTTCATGCCGGCAATGCCGGTCGCAATTGTCAGGAAGATGACAGGCGCGATGATCATCTTGACCAGCTTGATGAAGGCATCACCCAGCGGCTTCAGGCTCTCGCCGGTCTCCGGATAAAAATAGCCAATTGCGACGCCGAGCGCGATGGCGGCAAGCACCTGGGCGTAGAGCTTGGTGTAGAAGGATTTGCGGGGCGCGGGACTCGCGCCGCGGACTTGTGCAGCTGACACTGTTTCTCTCTCCCTGACCGGATCGAGGTGGCGTGACTTCTCCCGGGCTTCTCCCTATCGCGGCGCTCCGGTCGAACGCTGCACCAACGCCGCCGCAATACCCATGCCAGATGAATCCGCATCACCTGAACTGACGTGGGCTCGCCAATGATGGAGGAATGCGGTGTCAGACCAGCGGGCAAGGTCGCGGTCCGAACGCCCTTGATGGTCTCTGGCAGAGTGCTGCCGGTCGATCCCTCTGGCTAGCGGTTTGCTGCACAGAGCGTGGTGGGTTCCTCGTTAGCCGGCTTTGGACCGGGCCCCATCGTGTCGCCTGTTCAAGGCCGTCCAGATGACAGGCTAACTTACCCCTGTTCGGAAGCGCTCGTTTCTGGACAGCCTACGACCGTGCAGCCACTGCAATGCACAGAATAAATTCGGACGGTCCTTTGGACGACCCATTTTGCAAATCAACGCCCGCAGCAGGGGCAGCCGTTTTCAAGCGGTCGCATCGTAATCTGTTCAGACTTTTCGATACGCTCATTGAGTGTGCCGATTTCGGCCCCAGGCTGGTGATGGTGCTGACCACGACGATGCGATTCAGAAGTTGCGAGCACCGCCTACGAAGTCGTACTCGACGCCAGCTTCGCGCCTTCACACCCGACATCGCCGCCGCCTGATCAACTCGAGAAAGATGGCGGTTGCCGCAACCGACCAGTGCCGTTGGCGGTTATTCTCGCTCCCGCCCCTCCTTCGCGGGCGCTGGTGAATGGCACGGCCCCGCATTTACACTCCGCGCGGTCAGCCGCTCGGGCAACGCATGGCCGGCCCAGGTATTTCTGCTTCAACGCAAAGATAGAACTGATGAATCCTATCATAGGCCGCGAGGTTTCCTTTCACAGATGAAAGAAAGCTCGATTGACTATGCCGCCTCGCTCCAGTCTTTTGAAAACAACGTGTGTTTGCCCGGGGCAAGCCAATAACATGGCCAAGCTTCGTGGAGGGAGTAGCCAAGCGATGCGTCAGGGCTAGACCCGCTTTGCACTCGACCACACGGCGGCGGCACGAGTTCACGTCGGAGAATATTCGCGCGTGCCCGCGACGTCGCGGGCGCACATGCCGCCAGCCTAGATTTGATGGCGCGAGATCGAGGATCACATGCACCACAACATTAGCAAGTCAGAACAGAATGCCCGCGACTGCGGCATATCGCTGCCGAATGCGATAAAGGGTTGTCCAAAGCCCGACACGAATCCTGCGAATGTGGCATTGCACGAGCGCGCGCTAACCGGCATCTTCGAAATATCGAAAGTACTCGCCGATGCCGCCCGGCTCGAACTCAAGTTGGCCAAGGTAGTCGACCTCCTGCACTCGTTTGTGCAGATGCGGCACGGCATCATCGCTCTCTGCGATGCCGAGGGCGGACTGGACATCACAGTGGCCAGCGGCTGCGGCACGAACGGCAATGAGCCCTCCCGGTCGCGCCTGCCGCGCAACGCCATCGATCAGATTGTGACGACCGACACGCCGCTCGTCGCCGACGACATAGCGATGCATCCGACCTTCACTGCCACTGATATCGAGGTGCTTGGGGCCTCCGACACCGTGTCGTTCATCGGCGTTCCCATTCGTGTTGATGGGAACGCCATAGGCGCGCTGACTTTGGACCGGGTTTTGGAAAGCAGGTCAAGCTATGGGCTCGACGATGATGTCCGGCTGCTCACCATGATTGCCAACATGGTGGGACAGACAGTCAAGTTGCATCGCTTCTCCGCGGCCGACAGCGAGCGAGCGCCGGAGCTGGAACATCGGCTGCAAACGAAATTTTCTGATGTTAAGCACCCTGCACCCCGGCGCAAAAAGGTTCACGTCGAGGGGATGATTGGTGACAGTCCGGCGATAAGCGCCCTGCTGGAGAAGATCGCGGTCGTAGCGAAGGCAAAAACCACAGTTCTGTTGCGAGGTGAGTCCGGTACCGGGAAGGAGCTGGCTGCCAAGGCAATTCACGAGTTGTCGCCGCGCGCCAAGCGGCCCTTCGTTAAACTCAATTGTGCAGCGCTCCCAGAGACAGTCCTGGAATCCGAATTGTTCGGTCATGAGAAGGGTGCCTTCACAAGCGCATTCAATTCCCGCAAGGGGCGCTTTGAGCTCGCTGACAAGGGGACGTTGTTTCTGGATGAGATTGGCGAGATCTCGGCCTCGTTCCAGGCAAAGCTACTGCGCGTGCTGCAGGAGCAGGAGTTTGAGCGCGTCGGCAGCAATCAGACCATCAAGGTCGATGTTCGCGTGATTGCCGCCACGAACAGGAACCTGGAAGAGGCGGTTGCAAGGAATGAGTTCCGCGCCGACCTGTACTACCGCATCAACGTGGTTCCCTTGCTGGTACCAGCATTGCGCCAAAGGCGCAGCGATATTCCGCTCCTCGCAGCTGAGTTTCTCAAGAAGTTCAACGACGAGAACGGCTGTACGCTCACCTTCGATCCGCGTGCGATTGAAGTGCTGATGAAATGTGAGTTTCCCGGCAACATTCGCGAGCTTGAAAATTGCGTGCACCGGACAGCGATCCTGGCCGAGGGACTGTCAATCGGGAGAAACGACTTTGCCTGCTCCCAAGGCCAATGCTTTGCCGAGGCGCTGTGGAAGTGCAGATCGGGCAAGGCCGCGCTGCAACCACCGCCGATCCTGCCGGAGTCAGCGAATTTGGCCACGCCCCCGGACGAGGCCGCCAGTTCGGCCGCGACTACAGGCCCGCTTGCCGGCGCAACCCACCCAATTGGCGCGAGGACGCCCGATATAGAGCGCGTCATTGCTGCCATGGAAAGATGTGGCTGGGTGCAGGCAAAGGCAGCGCGCTTGCTTGGGCTGACCCCGCGCCAGATTGGCTACGTGCTGAGGAAATACGGCGTCGAGATCAAGCGTCTTTGAAAGCATGACCCTGGGCATGAGCTGAGCCGCTTAGCGCCTTGGCGCCGCGCAGCGATGCAGATCCGCGTGCGCGTCAACTCGATTCGACCGAGGACAGCCTGGCTGAATTCCCATCTCAGCCGGCGCTGCGACCATTGTGTGAAAGGCAACCCTGCCATCGTCAATCCCGTCCGCCATGTTGCTCTCGTTGCGAGCTCATACGCATGCCCCCTGTACTGAAACGGAGTCAAATATGTCCGACGCAAAACTGCAAACTGTGCTTTCGGCTCTTTCGCAAGTGACACGACAGTTGGATGCTCTGCCGTCCAACGGACCAGCGCCGGACGCAAATTTTATCAAGCTGAATACGAATGAGAACCCGTTTCCGTTGCCGCCAATCATAATGCAAAGTGCAGTGGCGGCCCTCAAGCGCCAGTATCTATATCCGGATGACGATAACTTAAGATTGAGGGAAGCAGCGTCCAGCACCTATGGCGTTTCCAGGGATCAGGTCATCGCTGGCAACGGGTCGTCTGAACTGCTCGGACTGATCTACAGAGCTTTCCTCGCACCCGGCGACAAGGTTGCGATGATGTCGCCAGGGTTTTCGTTCAACCGCAAACTTGCCATGCTTCAGGGCGCTGAGTTCCTCGAAATCGGATGTCAAGCTCATTCCCTGCCAATGGAGCAATTGCTTTCCGGTGCGGCAAAAGACGCCAAGTTTATTATGTTGGCCAATCCAAACAATCCGACCGGAACATTCCTCCCGATCAGCGATATCGAATGCCTCGTAGCACAATCGGACCGCTTGATTGTCCTCGATGAGGCATACGTCGACTTTGCACCCGATCACGGACTGCGCCTCATCAACCGGTATTCGAATCTTCTGATCTTGAGGTCATTCTCGAAAAGCTATGCCGCCGCCGGCATTCGCGTCGGTTTCGGTTTCGGTCACCCTGAAATTATTGGAAGGCTGCGAAACATCCAGAACGTCTTCAACATGAACGTGATCGGGCATGCCGTTGGTATCAGCGTGCTTGCGCATCGCGGCGCCTACGCAGACAACCACAAGCACATCAAGGATGAACGAGAGCGAGTGGCAGTTGCACTATCGCAACTCGGATTTTCCGTAACACCCTCCCGCGCAAATTTCTTGCTGGCCCGTGTGCCCGCGGGACAGGACGGCTCATGGTGGCAAGCAGCATTGGAGAGGCAAAAGATACTTGTGGCGTTTTTTCCGGACAAAGGCTTGGAACACTGTATCCGCGTCAGCATCGGCACAAAAGAGCAGATGGATGAATTTCTTGCTGCCGCTGGCGACATTGCTGGAAGCTTAACGGTGCCAAGCTCCAGAGGCAGGGAAGCGTCAGGCTCTGCTTCTTCGTTACGCTGACGCTAATCGGCGATCACACACATCTCTTCCGACTTGCTGGTGATCCCAGCAAGAAAACAGCCTGCTTTTAAAATCGGGGACTTAAAGAGTGACAAACGTCTTTCCTTCAAACCTGGCTTTCGGCATCTTCGATCATTTGGATGAGGATGGCCGCGATATAGGCCGGCAGTACGAAGATCGCCTGATATTAGCAGAGGCGTGCGATCAGCTAGGGTTCTATGCCTATCATCTCGCAGAACACCACTGTACTCCCCATGGGAGAGGTCCATCGCCGAATCTGTTCTTATCGAGCGTCGCCCAGCGCACCCGGCGCTTGCGTCTCGGACCCTTGGTGATGCTGCTTGCGCTTTATCATCCGCTGCGTGCGTTCGAAGAGATCTGTATGCTGGACCAGTTGAGCGGTGGCAGGCTCGAACTGGGCATAGGGCGCGGTGCTCTCCCGACCGAATTGGGCTACTTCGGGATTGGTGCGGACGCGGTGCCGGGCCGTTATGCCGAAGCCAGCGAAATTCTTATGCAAATACTTTTTAATTCGAGGGAGGTCGGCACGCTATGCTATCAAGGCCGCCATTTTGATCTCAATGACGTTCCTTTGACGCTAAGACCTCATCAGCGTCCACATCCGCCCACATGGGTCGCTGCCAATCGACCCGAGTCCACAGCTTGGGCCGGTGCGAATGGAACAAATATCGCGTGTGTGGGACCTTCCTCTTCTGTTCGCAAAACTACTGATGCGTTCCGCGCCTATCGAGAGGACAACGCAGGCGCGGGGGATCAAGGGAGATTTGTCGGATTGCTCCGCATGGTCGTGATTGGGCGTTGTGACACACATGCCTATTCGCTCGCGGCACCTGCTTACGCACGCTGGCTCAAGAGCTTCCAATTCCTTTACGAACTTAACGCTATCCCCACTCCACCAAACTTGCCGCTGACCTTCGATGCGGCAGTCGAGAGTGAATTGTGCGTGGTAGGATCAGCAGAGTCTGTGCGAAAAGCTCTGCTAGATCAGTTGGAAGAGGCAGGTGCCAACTACCTGCTTTGTCAAATGGCATTTGGAAATCTGCCGCTAGATGCTTCCCTTTACACCGCGAGGACGATTCAGTCCGAAATCATGGCTCGACTTGGCTCACCATGAAATTCGCTGTCTGAGGTTAAATCGTTGTGCAGCGCTCTCACACTCACGTGATCGAGCGTGCACGTGGTGGGGCGGGCAATCGAGAGGAGGCCAAACTGACGACGAGCAGGCGGCACAGGTACCAGCTTGTGCGTTGGCTGGCGTCTGGGCCATCGTGTGAACATGCACGATCCTAAGGAGAGGGTAGCCGAGCGCGTCACGATGCCGGCACGCGTCTGCTCGTCGCGCTGGCGCTCCCATAGCCAGCCGCAGGAGGTTCTTCTCGCCCGGGGCGGCGTCGGTGCGGCGCCCACTAATCCAGCTTCATCAGCGGCCCGTCGGTGGCAAAGCCGTCACTCGCTACGGCGCTATTGAGGGCGCGCTCGCGAGCGGCTTTGCGACGCCCAGCCAACACCTCCAGCGAGCTCGCCCGATGATGGTGGTGCACCGCGGTCGGATACGATGCTGGAGGAAATCGTTCGCAGCCGGTCTTCACGAATTGCGAGGAGTGCTCGTTCTTGAATGGTGGCTGCTGGCCGGATGCGGTGGCCTGAGTGGTCTGCCGACACGCCCGAAAGTCAACGCCACTACCACAAGGCCGCCAAGATGTCAGGTCTGAGAGCCAGCTTGGACGGTGGTATCGTGTTCGGGAAGGTCGTCGAAGGAGGCGTAGTTGAGATAGTAGAGTTTGGAATACAGGCCGCCCATGGCTATTAACTCATCGTGGTTGCCAGTCGCAATAACTTGGCCATTCTGAAGCACGATGATGCGGTCGGCCCCCCGGACCGTGGCGAGACGGTGAGCGATGACGAGGCCAGTCCGCCCTTCAAGCAGCTTGATCAGAGCCTTCTGAATCTGCAATTCCGTGTAGCTGTCGATATTGGCGGTAGCTTCGTCGAGCACGAGGATCTTGGCGTCAGCGACGAGGGCGCGGGCGAAACTGATAAGCTGGCGCTGGCCGAGAGATAAGTTGTCGCCGCGTTCGCCAAGTTGGGTCTCATACCCGTCGGCGAGGCTCATGACGAAGTCATGCGCGCCGACAGCCTTGGCCGCCTCGATCACCTTGTCGCGCGTGGCTTCCGTCTTCTGGTATCGAATGTTCTCGAAGACCGTCCCGGTGAACAGGAATGGCTCCTGCAGCACCATGGCGACCTGGCGGCCGAGCGATTCCTGGGTGAGGTCGCGTACATCATGTCCGCCGACCAGCACCTGACCCTGCTGAACATCATAGAAGCGGTGGACCAGGGCCATCGCACTCGATTTGCCAGAACCGCTCGGTCCGACTAGTGCGACCGTCTCGCCCGGATTGACCTTGAACGAGACATTTTTCAGAACCGAACGGTTCGGATCGTAGCCGAAGGTGACGTCCCTAAACTCGACCGAGCCGTCCATTTCGGGCGAAAGCACCTCGGCATTGGGTTTGTCCTTAACATCGATCTTGACGTCGAGCACATCCGTCAGGCGCTTGCCTGAGGCCATGGCGCGCTGCATGACCGAATATTGCAGGGTGAGTGAGCGGATCGGGTCAAAGAAGCGCTGGATGTAAAATAGGTAGGCTACCAACACGCCCACATCTATACGGCTATTCATGACCATCGAGCCGCCGACCACAATAACGGCGGCCAAGGCGAGGCCTGTGATGCCATCGACGATGGGCACCATGACCAGTGCATATCTGGCAGCGATCAGGTGGGTCCTGAGGTTGGCATGGGCCCGATCGTCAAAAAGACTGAAATTCACCTGCTGGCGGTCCATTGACTGTATGGTCCGCACGCCGTGAATGGCTTCGGCCAGCGCGCCATTGACGACGGAATTGGTTTCGTGTGCAGCCATGAAGGCGTCGCGGGCACGCGGCAACCAGACAATGCGGACGATCACCAGGATCGGCAGAACCGATAGCGTCAGGAGGCCGAGGCGAAAGTCGAGCCACAGCATTACGAAAACGATGCCGAAGAGAAGCGCAACATCGCCTAGGGAATATACCGAGGTTTCCAGGAACTCCTGTATGGAGTTAACGTCGCCTTGCAGGCGCGACATCAGGCGTCCGACCTCGGTCTTGTCCATGAAAGAGAGCGAAACCTTTTGCAGATGGCCAAACATGGCGCGGCGGATGTCGAACAGGACAGTTTCGGCCATTTTCCCATCCAAGGCTTCCTGCATGTAGCCGGCGGCGAAATTGACCAAAATCGCCGAAAAAAACGCGCCGACGGCCGCAAGCTGGGCTGAGCGATCGGGCCTTGCCGGGTTCATGCCGAGGTCGATCGCGTAGCGGATGATCAAGGGGATGAGAAGCTGCGTCCCGGTGAAGATCAGCATCGCGACAATCGTGACAACTACCTTTGCCCGGTAGGGATGGACGAAGCCCCAGATGCGACGGAGGATGCTCTTGTCGAAAGCCCGGCCGAACATCTCCTCCTCGATCCGGTGCGAGCCGACGACCGCGCGCGGAGGGCGTCTCCCGTCGTCAGGTTCGGCTTCGAGTTCGCCGCGGCCCTGGTCCATCAGCGGGCGCCCCCATCCTGGCTAATAATGCTATCACCCGGGCACGTCTGGAGATCGTAAAGGGCCCTGTAGCGTCCCCGCTTCGCAAGAAGCTCTTCATGCGTGCCGCGTTCTACGATTTCGCCGTTATCGACAAAAAGGATTTGATCGGCATGCTTAAGCGCACTCAGCCGGTGCGCGATGATGATCGTCACCCGATCCTTTGCGAAGCGCCGCATCGCCGCGCGAATGCGCAGCTCGGTGCCGGCATCGATCGCGGCCATCGAGTCGTCGAAAATGATGACGGAGGGGCGCAGCATCATGGTGCGAGCAATCGTGAGACGCTGGCGCTGGCCGCCAGAGAGAGAAACGCCGCGTTCGCCCACGACCGTCTCATACCCTGCCGGGAGCCCGAGGATGTAGTCGTGGAGCTGGGCGAATTCTCCAGCGCGTTCAATTCGCTGTCTCTTCGCCCAGGGATCGCCATAAGCGATGTTGTTCTCGATCGTTGTGGTGAATAGGAACGCATCCTGCTGTACAACCGCGACCGCCTTGCGAAGGCTCTCGAGGGTGACATTGCGTATGTCCTGGCCGTCCAACGTGATGGCGCCACCGGTCACGTCGTAAAAGCGGGGGACCAGATGAGCCATCGTCGATTTGCCGGAACCCGGCGGACCGACGATCGCGATCGTCTCGCCTCTCCGGGCCTCAAAGCTGAGGTTCTTCAGAATGGCGCGGTTTTCGGCGTTGGGGTAGGCAAATGAGACATTGTGGAAGCGCAGAGTGCCGTCACTTATCTCAAGCGGTCTGGCCTCGAGAGCATCCCTGATGGTGATCTCCTGATCGAGGAGACCGAAAAGCCGCGAACCGCAGCTAGAAGCGCGGGCAAACGCATTGACCATGAGACCGATCTGGCGGACTGGCATTTGCAGCATGGTCATGAAGGTCAGGAAGGTCGCCATGGTTCCGACGCTGATCTCGCCAGCGACGAGCTTGTTGCCACCGATCCCAAGCACCAATCCCATTGCGAAAAAGTAGGACAAGGTCATCGCCGACGTGTTGGGTACGTAGATGTCAACGAGATCGTTGGCGAGGTCGAGCGCGTTCTTGGAAGCGCCGTCGAACTTCAGCATCTCATAGGATTGAGCCGCAAAAGCGCGGACCACACGGATACCTGCGAGATTTTCCTTCATCACGCGGCTTAGTACCGAAAGGCGCTCATAGAGGTCGAGCCAGGTGGCGCGCAGCCTAAGCTGTGTGGTCGATGAGCGCCAAGCGACAAAAGGCACGAAGCTGAGCGCGGCCAAGCCGAGCACGGGATCGGTCGAGATCATCATGTAAGCGCCAATCCCGATCAGCATCGTCAGCAGGAGCACCCGCATGAGCCCGGTGGAAAAATACATCCGCACGCCTTCGAGATCGAGCATTCCGGCGGTTATCAGATCGCCTGAATGGGCCCGGTCGTGAAAGGAAAAGCTTAGACGCTGGATCTTGTCGTAGTAGGCGAGCCGCAATTCGTACGCGACATGATGCCCGACGGCTTCGGCAAAATAGTTCTGCGCCATCGTGAAAACGCCGCGTAGCGCGCTGACGGCGAGCAGCAGGAGAGCCGGGGCCCAGAGCGCTTGTCCTGCCGCAGCCCCCGCGACACCGCCCCCGATAGCTGTCTGGGTCTGGTCGACAGCCCGGCCGAGAAGCTGGGGAATGAGCAACTGGAGGATTGCCGCCATGATCGTCGAGCCCATAGCGAGGGCAACCTGCCACGGATGGCGCAGATTCATACGCGTGATGCGCAACAGCGTACTCAAATCCCGGCCCCAGCGCGCCGCTTCAACATGGGCCAACGAATTCAGTGCGTTCGTTGCGCCGCTGACAGCTTCACTGTTCACGGGTGTATTCCCGACTGCATTTTGCGCCTTCGAGGAAAGCCGAAGCAGACATCATCAAAGGCATCCGCCATTGTTAATCCCGTCCTCAACCTGCAGCCGTGCCCGTTCCCACAAGCCGAGCCGCCGCTTGACTTAGTGGCATGTCGATCACCGTGATTCCGCTTGCCGCAAGAAAACGCGCTTCGTTTCTGGTCAGGGTTTCCGCGTCCATTACGGTGCAATAGGGACCGCGGGAGCGCTTCATGATCTGTCTGGCGTAGGTGCGCAGCATCTGATCGTTGAAGCGGCAGCCAACGAAGAAAAATCCACGGGTGATGCGCCGTTCCTTCACAGCGTCTGGGATCGGTGTCTGGATATCAATTTCGGACAGGACTTCGACGTAGTCGGAATCTGCGACGAGAAAGTTTTGCGCGGGCGTAATACTCCCGTGAGGTGAATAGAGAACCGTCTTGGCCCCCAATCGGGGGTCGAGCTCCCTCCCGGACAAATCGTAGGTTTTCGTCCAAATGTTGCCGATTTCATTCGCGCGCGTGACGCCTTGTATCTCAACGACGTCCGTTCGGCCGGTCTCTACCAGAGCCGTGCGCATCGCGCTGTCATACCAGCTGTCGATGATGAGGGAAAGTGGCAGCCTTGCGAGCCAGGCGTGGAAGGGGGTCGGCCCCACCGGCGCTGCGAATATGTCGGTCATCCAAGCTTGAAGCGTCCGGCGATGCCGGCGCTGTTCGATGAACTGCGCAACCGACCACATATTGGTGCGGATCCTGGAAGGCGCTGGAGCCCGTGCATTGAGTGCCGCGGCAACAACCTCCGGGGTATGCGGCACAGGCGGTTCCACACAGTTCAACTCAAGAAGACCCGGACCGAGATAGGGGATCACCTCATCGGCGGCGAGCGCTCCCTTCGCCAGGTCAAGCAGCTTTTCAGCAAAACTGTCCCGCACAATGACGAGGTGGCCCGATGTCAGGATCGTGTTCATCTCGTTTCCTCGCGACGCACCTAGGGGCAGCATCAGCCCTCTTCGGAAATCTTCCTTGCCTCGACGGTGATCGGCAGACGCGTATCATGTGGGAGATCGGGTAGGAGGAGCCGCCACCCGTTCCTGAGCGTGACCGTTCCGCCCCACAACTCTTCCTTCTCGAGTTTGATGATCGGCTCTTCGAGGTCCTTTTTGGGGACATACGCTGACAAACCAGCATCGGTCCTGCGGATCATGACTTTCATCTGGCCATCCCTTCATTGGTATTGCTTTCAGCACTGCAGGGCGCCTCGGCCTCGTCGAGGCTCATCAGTTCACGCGCTCGCATACCGACTACGGTGCCACGGTCGATCCACTCGACCGCATAGATGAAGAACTGCTGGAGAAAGGTGCCAATGTCGCGCACATATCCCTCGTCCCCCTTCCGCACGAGATTTTCGCCGATCTCCCTGCCAGGATAGGTGCCGTCATTCTTTATGTGGCGAGTGGCACGTACCCGCTCTCCCGGCATGAATCGTGGAGGCCTGCGGATTTCGATCTCCTCTTCGCGTCCGAGCGACATGTCCGTTCCCTGATTTCTCTTGCGGCTGAGATTGCGAACAAGGCGTTCCAGGCGTCCTGCGTAGGCAGCCCCCAACCATGTCGGCAGTCCAATGTCCGTTACGCAGGAACGCAGGTCTTCGGCACCGGACATACCGAGGCACATTGCTGCGCATCGAAGACCCCCTCGCATTCGGTGCACTTCTGTGACTCGATCACGTAGCTCTCGCCTTTGAACTTGATCGCGCCGGAAGGACATTCGAATTCGCAGGCGCCGCATTGGGTGCATTGGGATGCGATGATCTTGAAAGCCATTTTAACTCCTGGTCCGAATGAATGAGACAGCTCAGGCCGTCGCCGCGAGTGTGGGGGTCCCAGATGCGGCGATGTAAATCGCGCTGATTGCTGTCTCGATATAGTCATGGGCACAGGCGTCGGTGGCTCTGATTCCAGCCTCCGCGAGCTGATCCTGCGGGCAATTTCCAATCTTGGCGCACAGCACGATATCTATGCCTTGAAGCGCTGCGATGACGCCATCGAGGGCGGCTTCTGCGCCCCAGCCGCCAAGGCAATACTTGTCCACCTTCCGATGCCCGACGAAGCTGATCCCTTTCAGCGAGGCTTGATAAACCTGGAATTCCTTCGCATGGCCGAAATGCTCATTGACGCGGCCGCCGCCCTTGGTCGCCACCGCGAAGAGAAGGGACTTGCCGGGGCTCGCTGCCTTGACCAATCCGATCGCTTCTCTCCTAGCCTCGACGTGATCACGGCGCTCCTCCGCGACCAGCTCCCAATAGGCCTTGCGTTTGCTGGCATCGTAGGTGACCTCGCCGGGAATCCGGTCGACTGTGAATTCCTGGCCACGATCTTCTCCGAGCAGGCCCACGGCATCTGCCCGGCACTGCCGGCAGTGGCGCATCAACTGGGCGCCGTTTTCGACACGATCCTGAAGAGCCTTCATCTCCATTGCGTTTGGGCCGCGCTGCCCGCTCAGACCGTAGTGCGTGCCGTGGGCCGGGTCCGAAATCAGCGGCATAAGGTTGTGCAGGAACGCGCCTCGCTCCTTAATCCATCTATTCACCTCGATCAGATGCTCATCATTCACGCCCGGGATCACCACCGAGTTGATTTTGGTGAGGATGCCCCGCGCGGTCAGCATCTCCAGGCCCAACATCTGCCGCTGGTGCAGGATCCGGGTGGCTTCAATGCCGACGTAGCGGCGATGATCGTGAAAGATCCAAGGATAGATCTTTGCACCGACCTCAGGGTCGACCATGTTGATCGTGATCGTCACGTGATCGACATTCATGTCAGCAAGCTCATCGACATGGTCGGGCAGCGCCAGCCCATTCGTGGATATGCAAAACTTGATGTCTGGGATTTCCCTGGCGACCCTGGCGAAGGTCGCCTTCGTCTTCTTCCAGTCGTAGCAGGCGTCGCCCGGTCCGGCGATGCCGAGCACGGAAAGCTGCGGCACCTCATTGGCGACCGCGATCACCTTGCGTAGCGCCTGATCGGGCGTCAGCTTTTCAGAGGCCACCCCAGGCCGGCTTTCATTGGCGCAGTCATATTTGCGATTGCAGTAGTTGCACTGGATGTTGCAGCCCGGCGCGACCGCGACGTGCATACGCGCGAAATAGTGATGAGCCTCTTCTGAAAAGCAGGGGTGATCCTTGATCTTCTCCCAGACAGCCGGATCCGTGTCGTCGGGCTTTGTCGACGAGCCGCAGGACGAAGACGCGCAGCCCCCGAGTTTCATGGTGCCAAGCAACTGGTCACCGAATGTCGTGCTGAGGCTCTCAAGCGAAATTGCCGGTGCAGACATGAACGGCTCCGTTGCTGCGTGATGTCGCAGTTCAAAGCGCAAGAGCTATGCCAGCCCAAAGAGCTGTTTCGGTTCATGAATAGGCTTCCCGTGTCACATTCCTTCGGATTGCTCCGACACACCTGTCGGGCTTACGACAGTGGACAGGCAAATAGGGTCGCGAGGCTAGCAGCCTCGGGCGCGCAGAGTGTGAGCGAGACCACTCCGGGCTGCTTACGCTTGACGTCATCACGACGTCCCGAATTTCTTAACCTTGATACCATGCCGGCGCAGGGCGTAGCCGATTATCCAGGGCGTGAGGCCAGGGATACGAGCCGCCCTGGCAAAACCCAACCGGCCTTGTCAATCGCGTCGATCAGCCACTAGCGTTCCGTCAGATGCGGGCGACAAGCGGCATGGTTCGGACGCCGGCCGTAAGGGGAGATACCTTGCTGCGGAGGCGCCGATGCGACTGGCCGGCAGCCGCAATCCGCTCGATCTGGTACAGCCTGTGGTATGAGGCGGCGAGTGCCTGATTGAGGTGCGTGGGTGTTGCCGGCAGTGGCGGCAATCTCCGGCTCTCCTTCAGCGTCCAGACGACGACTTCTCCATCACCCGTCTGCAGAAACGTGGGCAGGACGTTCACGACAATTGCCCAGCGTATGGCGAGCGTAATCTCCAGCTCGCTTGGCGCGGTCAGCACCTTCACATATCGTAGAGTCCCTGAGCGCGGTATCTGCTTAGGGCATGCGTGCGCCGGTCATCCGAATTTGAAGAGGATTCCGAAACCGCCGCGTGGATAGTTCCACTCGATCTCACCAGTCGTCCCGCACAAAATACGGCAGGTGCCGCACTCCATGCAGCCGTCGGCAGTGATCTCCACTTGACCCTTGTCGTTCAACTCATAACATTTCGCCGGGCAGACGTGGGTCAGCGCGAGCAAATTCGCGCTCGGCTTCTGGTGCGGTCGCACTTTGATGTGCGGGCGGCCGGAATCCACCAAGTAGCGGTTCTGGTAAAGCTTGTCCTCGACACGTGACTTCGTCGCTGCGCTGCTCATTTCGTCTCCCCTCAGCGCCACGCCAATGCAAGGCGGACCGCGTCGCTGACCAGCCCCCAGCGCGAGCGCGCCTTGATGAAGGCCGCCGTGGTCGCCTTTTCCTTCTCGATCTTCGGCGTGCCGTCGACACGCATGAAGTTCTGCGCAGCTTGCGACATCAACCGCGGATAAGTCGTGAAATAATTGCATGAATTGGTGTGGAGCAAGGCCGGCATGTCTTTGTATTTCCTCAGGTCCTTGACCACGAAGGACTTGTCCAGCATGGCTTTGTAAAGGGCGAGATTCCGTTTGTTCATCGGACCGTTGCGGCTCTTGACCTCGACGATTGCCTCAGCCGCAATGCGGCCGGAGGTCATGGCGAGGTTCGAACCCTCGCGGTGAATGGCGTTGTTCAGTTGCGCGGCATCGCCGACCACGACCCAACCATCGCCAAAGAGCTGCGGAATAGCCTTGTAGCCGCCTTCGGGAATGAGGTGTGCGGAATATTCTTTCACTTCCGAGCCGGCGATCAGCGGCCGGATCGAAGGATGGCTCTTCAAGGCATCAAGGAGAACGTAGGGGCTCTCGACCATCGCCGCAAAATCGGAGACGAGGCAGCCAATGCCCAGTGAGATGGACTCCTTGTTGGTATAGAGGAAGCCGAGCCCGGCCATGCTGCGGGAGGTCGTGCCCACCGCCTCGATCACGCAGCCCTCATCGCCCTTTACGCCGAACCGCTGCTCAATGACCTCTTCGGGCAAGAAATGCATTTCCTTGACGGCGAGGGCCACGGTTTGCGGCTTTGGCATCTCGCGCAGGCCGGCTCGAGTGCCAAGCAGTCCGCAGACACCTTCTGCGAGAACGACCACGTCCGCGTAGATGGCTCCGCCCGCCCGGTCTGTGCGGACGCCGATCACCCTGTCATTGGCATCACGGATGAGTTCCGTCACGGTCGTCTCGCACAGAACGGTCGCGCCGGCCGCGCGCACCTTACGCGAAAACCATTTATCGAACTGGGCACGGATGATCGTGTACCGGTTGGGCTTCGCCTCATTGAAGTCGTCCGACCTATAGTGAATCCCTGTATGGGATGTGTCGTCCATCACCCAAAGCCGCTGTTCAACCAAATGCCGCTCGAGAGGCGCATCATCCCGGAAATCCGGGATGATCTTCTCCAGCATGTTCGCGTACATGATGGCACCCTGGACATTCTTGGAGCCCGGATATTCACCCCGCTCCAACTGCAGCACCTTCAGGCCATGGCTGGCCATGGTGTAAGCAGCTGCGTTTCCGGACATGCCTGCCCCAACAACAATGGCGTCGAAGTTTTCCTCGATCATGTCCATCCCCTTAGCTCGAAAGCTTATCGCGACTGTGGGGCGACAGCCGCCGGGTGAAGGCTTCCGTCAGTGCGGGCAGGAAGCGGATCGCGTCGGTGACGATTCCGAGGTGAGCGAAATCGAAAATCGGCGCGTTCGGGTCGGTGTTGATGGCCACGATGAGATCCGCCCCCTCCACGCCAACCCGATGCTGGACGGCGCCGGAAATCCCGGCCGCTATGTAAAGCTTCGGCCGGATCGTCTTGCCAGTTTGGCCGATCTGCCGATCAGCTGGCATCCAGCTCTTCTGGACCAACGGACGCGAACAGCCGTGCTCGGCGCCGATTGCTCGTGCGAGGTTCTTCACAAGCTGCAGGTTCTCCGCCGCGCCAAGACCAAGGCCTCCCGCAACCACGACGTCGGCATAGGCAAGGTTTGCCTTCGCCGACTGATTGTCCGGCAGGAAGCCGAGGACTTTGGTAGCGATCTCGTCCTCGGCAAGCGAAAGCTTGTGCCGGATGACACGCCCGACCGGTTTATCCGTCCGCTGCGGCATGGGCATGACCCTCGGCCGCACGGTCGCCATCTGCGGGCGGAAATTGAGCGTATAGATCGTGCACAACAAGGAACCGCCGAAAGTCGGACGCGTGGCGGCGAGCGAACTGTCGGTATCCACATCGAGTTCGGTGCAGTCGGCCGTGAGCCCCGTCTGCAAGGTCGTCGCCACGGAGCCGGCAAGATCCCTGCCCAGTGTGGTGGCACCGAGAAGAAGGATTTCGGGTTTGTGGGTATCGACCAGATCCGTCAGCGCCTTGGTGAAAGGTTCATTCCGATAGTCGGCGAGCAGGGGCGCCTCGGCGATGTAGACAAGGTCAGCGCCATACGCGAATGCTTCGGCAACGGCGTTCCCGACGGCCTCTCCCGGCGGTCCAAGCACGACGCCTGCAAGCTGGACCTGAAGCTTGTCTGCTAAGTTGCGGCCTTCGCCGAGCAGTTCGAATGATACCGGATGGACCTCGCCACGTTCGAGCTCGATGAAAACCCAAACGTGCCGATAGTCCTTGAAATGGGCGGGCAATTCCTTCTTTATGCCGGCGCGGCCGGCGGCAGGGCGAGGGGTTTCTCCGTTCGCGGTCGACATCGTTTTGCTCCTTGCCGTCACGCGCCGCCGTTAAAGGCGAGCTCATGTTCCAGCGCCGGCTGGCGGGTGAAGATTGCGGTGATGAGTTCGTCAGCGACATCGCGCAAGGCCTTCTCGGCGGTGTCGATTTGTGCCGCCTTTTCAGCTCGAGCAGGAGGGGCGAAAACACGTTTGACGACCGTCGGTGAACCGCGCAGGCCGCATTTGGTGAGATCCTCAATGCCGGCGTCGGCCGCGCTCCATTTCAAGACCTGGCTGCGCGCGGCGCACAAGGCGTCCTGGATCGAGCCCCGGCGGATCTCGTTTGTGCCTTCCAGCATGGTGATGAGGCAAGGGAGCCTGCTCTTCAGCATCTGTGTGCCGCCTTCGGAACGGCGCTCGACCTTGATCTCGCGTGCAGCAAGGTCGACAGAAGGGATCTTCGCGACATAGGTCAGTTGCAGGAGTCCGAGGCGCTTGGCGATGCCGGGCCCGACCTGGGCGGTGTCGCCATCGATCGTCTGCTTGCCGGTGAAGACGAGGTCTGGCGTGCCGAACGTCTCGCCAATCTTCGCGATTGCCTGGGAAAGGGCGAACGAGGTTGCCAGCGTGTCGGAGCCGGCAAAATAGCGGTCGGTCAAGAGCACCGCTCGGTCGGCGCCGTAACCGAGCGCCTTGCGCAGCGCGTCCTCTGCCATGGGCGGACCCATGGTGAGCACAGTGACTTCGCCGCCATGTGCGTCGCGCAGTCTGAGCGCTTCTTCGAGGGCGAACAGGTCGTAAGGGTTGATGATGGTCGGAACACCCTGGCGCATGATCGTGTTCGTGACCGGATGGACCCTTATCTGTGCCGAGTCCGGCACCTGCTTGATGCAGATTACGATGTGCATTGGCGGTTTCTCTAGGCTCCTGTCCGGGTCCGGCATTGCGGTTTCTCCTTTGTCCGCATTATTCGTGCCAAGTCTCTTGCGCTCCCCTTTCCTACAACTTCGGCTGGTTGCTTCTGACGGCGCTGTGGTGATGACCGCATTTGGCGGCTGCTCGACATTGTCGCGTCGCACCCTTGTCGCCGATCATTCCCGTCCGAACCGCTTCAGTACCGAGTCGAACGGAACAAAGGTGTGACCCGGCGCGGCAGGTTTGTTCGGATCGTGGTCCTTGAGCACCTTGAAAATCCGATGCGTGAGCGGCGAGGAAATCGCAAAGTCCTCGTAAGCTCGTTCGAGCGTCGCGCGCACCCTCGCGGCAATCACCTGGTCGGGCAGACCGGAGAAATCTTCTTCGGCGAGGTATTGGCCCACACGCTTCATGATATGGAGCCGCGAGACATTCAGTACCTTCGGGTCATAGGCGACGCCTAGGACTGAGAAGAATTCCTCTGCAGCCGACAAGCGCTTCAGTCGTGCGAGGATGTCGGTGACATCCATGGGGCGGCTGTCAGCGGAACAATTCATTGCATTCTTCCTGGTCGCAAAACTGTGGCCTCTGTGCGCTCGCGCACGGCTGACTTGGACCCGCACAGCTCGATGAGGGATGGCTCGCTGCACATTCCATCGTAGAGCTCGACCAGTCGAGTTGCAGTGACGGTCGATTTGGTCTCGGCCGCCTCGCGTCGGACGCGGGCCACCATCGCGGCTGCCAGATCCGGGTCGAGATCGCGACCGCTTTCGCTCAGCACATGGGCAATCGCAGTGGCGCCGGAATGCTTGCCGATGACGATCCGCCGGCAGCGGCCCACGAGAGTCGGATCGAGCCCCTGATAAGTACGCGAGTCCTTCAGCAGCCCTGCGACGTGAATGCCGGATTCGTGGGTGAAAACATCGGCGCCGACGACCGGCTTAGTGGCTGCGGTCTGCCGGCGGGCGGCCCAAGCCACCTGGGCGGCGAGGCCGGGCAATGCGGTCAGCTCAATGCCGGTGTCTGCGCCGTCGAAGACTGCCATTGCGGCGGCCACCTCCTCCAGCGCGGCATTGCCCGCACGCTCGCCGAGCCCCAGGACGGTGACGGAGGCATGGCGCGCGCCTGCGCGGATCGCCGCCAGCGTGTTGGCGCCAGCAAGTCCGAGATCGTTGTGCGCATGAAATTCAAGGTCGATTGGAGACTGCACCACGAGCTGGGCGACAAGTTCGAAGGTCGAAAACGGGTCGAGAACACCGACTGTGTCGGCCAGCCTCACGCGGCTTGCGCCGGCGCGTGCGGCCGTCTCGATGACGCGGGCGAGATGATCCCGATTGGCCCGCGAGGCATCCTCGCAGCCCACCGCGACGAAGAAGCCGGCATCGGCGGCGCGCCTGACCATATGATCGATGACCTGGAGCGCTCCCGCCTTGTCGAGGCCGAGCTTGGCGGCAAGTTGGATGTCCGACGCAGGCAGCGACAAATTGACCGCTTGGACGCCGCTCTCGATCGCTGCATCGAGATCCAACGACGTCATCCGGCACCAGGCCATGAGCCGAACCGGAAGACGCCGCGCTACCACGGCGCGAATTGTTTCCATCTCGTCGACGCCCATGACCGGCGTGCCGATCTCGATCTCTGTCACGCCAGCCGCCGCAAGAGACTCAGCGATCTCCAGCTTTTCCGTCGTGGTGAAGGCGACGCCCGGCGCCTGCTCGCCATCGCGCAAGGTCGTATCGTTGAGGGAGACATGACCGGTCATGACAGGCAGCCTGTTCTTCTGCGGCTCACGCATAGACCGGACTACCCGGCCCAGAACCGGAAAAGCTGCGCAGCTTCCCCACGATTCCCGGCATGACCTCGAGCACCCGGTCGATGTCCTCTTCGCTGTTGTCCCGCGCCAAGGAGAAGCGGACTGCCGCGTGTGGCGTTTTCATCGCGCTTAGGACATGGCTTGGTTCCAGAGAGCCGGAGGTGCAGGCCGAGCCAGAGGAACACGCGATGCCAATGCGGCTGAGGAGAAGTGGAATTCCATCACTTTCGACATGTTCGAAGGAGATGTTTGCGGTGTTGGGCAACCGTTGCAAGGGATCACCAGTGACACAGGTGCTTGGGATGCGCTGGAGGATCCCGCCCTCCAGGCGATCGCGGAGCGACTTTACCCGTGTGGTCTCGTCGTCCATGAATTTCAAGGCGAGTTCGGCCGCCGTGCCGAGCCCGGCTATGCCGGGCGTATTCTCGGTTCCAGCACGCCGGTTGTGCTCTTGGTGACCCCCCTTGATCAGCGAATGGAAATCGACGCCACGTTTTACGAAAAGCGCACCGATCCCTTTCGGCCCGTGCAGCTTGTGGCCGGAGAGCGACAGCATGTCGATTGCGGTCGACTTCAGGTCCATCGGAAGCTTGCCGACCGCCTGCACAGCATCGGTATGGAATAGGGCGCCCACTTCCTTGGCCAACTCGGAAAGCCTTGCCACGGGGAAGATCACACCAGTCTCGTTGTTCGCCCACATTATTGACACGATTGCAACCTGTGGGGTGAGGGCGGCCATATAGGCGTCGAGATCGAGCCGACCACGGCAATCCACCGGGATCCTGTGCACCTTGAGGCGGCGGGTCTTCTCAAGATGCGCGCAGAGCGTCAGCACGGCGGGATGCTCGACCGCGGACGTCACGATCTCGGTTCGGTTGGGCGCCGCCTCGAGCGCTGAAAGAAGCGCTGCATTGTCGCTTTCTGTCCCACCCGAGGTGAAAGTGATCTCATCCTCGAACTCCGCGCCGATCAGAGCTTGCAACTGCCTCCGCGCCTTTCTCACCGCCGCACTGACTGAGGCGCCAAGAGCGTGTGCCGACGAAGGGTTGCCGAATTGATCCCTAAAGAACGGCAACATCGCTTGCACGACCTCAGGATCGACCCGTGTGGTTGCGTTGTTGTCGAGGTAGACAGGCTTCATAGGTGCGATCCTCAGTTAAACAGAATGACGCGAGCGGTAGACCGACTCGTTGAGCCTCTGGCGCATGCCGTTGATGATCATTTGAACTGGCAGCGCGCGCAGGCGCCCGGAGTGTTTGACGTAAACCGGATCTCCGTCGATATGGACATGTTCGCAGTGGCCGTAGGTCAGCCCGCAGGTAAGGACGCCCGAACGCGATAACGCTACCGATGAGCCGAATTTGGCGCAGCGGCGCGATTTGTCCGCAAGCAGCTCGGGTGCCACCAGGAACCGAGCTGCTTCGGGAGGCGACGTTCTTTGAATCCTACTGGGAGCGAATGGCGGTCCCGAGATCGGCTTTGACCTTGTCTTTTTTTTTAGGACGGGGACATCTGTTGTGCCGGCCATATAAGTCTCCTCTGCCGCAAAATCACTCTGTCGGCCGCACAGACGCTTCGGGCGTTTAACTGAAGGACTTGCCGCAGCCGCACTTTTCGCGCGCATTGGGGTTATCGAAGACAAAACCGGAAGATTGGAGCCCGGTGAGGAAGTCGACGGTCATGCCGGCTACATGGGGTTGGGAGCCCGCGTCCACGAACAGCTTGACCCCATCTGTGTCAGTGATCGCGTCGCCCTCGCGCGACACGCTCTCCAGGCCCATTAAGTATTTGAAGCCTGCGCAGCCGCCGGCCTCGACCATAATGCGAAAGCCTTCCGCCGGCTCGCTGGCACGGCAAAGAGCAGTCTTGAAGGCGGCAACAGCGTTGTCGGTGAGCGTAATCATGGCTCCATTCTCCTCAGTCCGCGACCTGCTTGCCCATCACGTTGCATGCACCGTGCCAAAGCCAAAAAACGTTTCAACACAGCGCGGCATCTCTCGCACTGGTGCCTCTTGATTGCTGATAAGGTGTCGGCCAATCGACACGTGCTGTCGGGTTTGTCGGGTCCGGCACGAGGGATGTTGGCCTGAGTTCTTGGGTGAACTCACATCACCAAGGACAGAACTTCTTCTGAGCTTGCCTCGGCGCAATTGGCACGGTTTTTGAAGCTCCGTTTGGCGAGACGGCAAGAGCATGCCGATCCACAACCATGCCGTGGGTGCCATCGCGATGGATGGGGCGAAGCAAGGGAGTAACATGTCAGGACCGTGGTCAGATACGCGTTGTTGGCAAAGCAGCGGCGCTCGTGGCATCCGAATGCCCGCTTGGCCGATTGCGACAACATCCATACTGGCTCACCACCGCCCAGTAGCCGCCGACCGGCTCGATGGGATGCCATCGGCATGTGGCTGCTCGCCGGTTTTCGCATTGGTGCGACGCCGTGCGCACGCTGTCCAGCGACACCTTGTTCATGGGCCAGCAGCAGATCAGGATCGAGCATTTCGGCGCGCCTTATCGGCTGAAGGTTCCCGGGCAGGGCAGATGATCCTCACACGTCGTAGAAACAGGGGTAAGCATGGACCAACGCGAGAAACCGTCGCCCGACGAAATCCGGCGGGCGTGCAAAGACAATCCGAAGATCCGGGAGCATGATCTCGCCGCTCGATTGGGCATTTCGGAAGCCGAGTTGGTCGCGGCGCATTGTGGTCACGGCGCGGTGCGCATCGAGCCGCGCGTCGATGATCTGCTGACCGGCCTCGAAGCGGCCGGCGAGGTGATGGCGGTCACCAGCAACGAAAGTGCCGTGCACCAAAAGATTGGCGTCTACGGCAAAGTGGTCACCGGCAACCAGCATGCCATACTGCTCGGCGACGAGATCGACCTGCGCATCTTCCCGAAAGCCTGGGCGTATGGCTTCGCCGTCGAGAAGCGCGAGGGGGCCGAGATCCGCCGCAGCCTGCAATTCTTTGATGCCACCGGCGAGGCGATGCACAAAGCTCATCTCACGCCCGCCTCGAACCTGCAGGCCTATCAGGATCTGACGGCAGAGCTTGTATCCCCCGACCAGGAGCCGATCATATCGCTCGAGGCGAGCGGGGCGCGCGATAACGCAGTGAGTCCAGACCACGCCACCACGGTCGACGACCTACGCGAGCACTGGGGCCGGCTAAGCGACGTGCATCAGTTCTACCATATGTTGAAGACACTGAAGCTCAGCCGCTGCCAGGCGATGCGTATGGCCGACGAGGATGACGCCTGGCTACTCGACAATGATGCCATTGGCGCCCTGTTCCAACAGGCGGCCGAAGACGAGATGCCGATCATGTGCTTTGTCGGCAATCGTGGTTGCATTCAGATCCATTCCGGCCCGATCAGGTCGGTCAAGCAGATCGGGCCGCGGATCAATGTGCTCGAAGAGACCTTCCATCTGCATCTTAGGACCCATCGCATCCGCGAGGTCTGGGCCGTGCGCAAGCCGACGAGGGATGGTCACGTTACGTCCATTGAAGCCTATGGCGCGGACGGCAAGATGATCATCCAGTTCTTCGGCACGCGCAAGGAAGGCGAACGTGAGGGCAGCGACTGGCGGTTTCTGGCCGAGAGTCTGCCACGCGTTCCCGGTCCGACCTCCAGGGGTGTGTTGACTACCGACAGGTCCTCGGATTGAATTGGCCGCGATAGGACTCAGCACCACGTTCCGACAGCGGCTCGCGAGCAAATCTAGGTCCATGAGCGGAAAGGATGCCGTCGTAGCGCATGCGCATGGTCAGGTGATGCACGCCGGAATGGACCGCATCTATACAGTCAAGCTGGTCGCCGGTCGGCACCGGTGCGCACGAGTGCATCGCCGTCTGCCGGAAAAGCCTTGCAGCGCCTGCGAGCGATAAAACGCATACGCCATCAGCGCCGAACCGAAGCGCGGCTTGACCTTTTTGATATTTCCGATCGTCTCGCGCAAGCGCCGTCGGGTCTTCTCGGACCGCACCCGATCCTTGCGCTGGATCGCGTCATTGCTCAATCCGGGCCGTGCGAGCGATCTACTCGCTCGTCGACCGGCAGGCTGTGCAGCAACAGCCAAGCCGAACAGCCCGATGTCGCGGGCTCGACAAAACCGACCACGGATGTCGGTTGTCGGACGTTGTCATAAGAATGATGGACAGGTGATCATCAGCGGCAGACCCAGCGCAGGCTGGCATTGCTTGGTGCACCGCCATGGCTACCCTATCCGGCACGCGACTTGCTTCGACAATTTGATCAGCAGGGCAGAGGTGATTGACCAGTCTCTCAACCCTAACGGGGAAGCAGCCGCTTTGCTTCATGACCGGAGCGCGGCGGAGATGCCCCTCTGATCGACTTCGCAACCCATCTCATCCGCGCTGGTGCAGGTGGGCTGTATCAGGCGACAGAATCTAGAAGGCGCCCGACAAGAGACGTGCCCATGCTGGAAATCGACTTTATGAACAGCGGTGCAATCTCAATTGAGCCATGAACGCCAATGTAGAGAAAACAAAATGGCGACCAACCCCGTTCCAGATCATGTCCCGCCCGAAATGGTGAGGGACTTCAGCCTGTTTACATCGCCAGGGATGCCACCAACACCCAACGGGGATCCACACGCAGCTGTCGCTTGCGTACATGACGGGCCTCCGATCTTTTACTCCCGCTACAACACGCAAGATGGCCGGGGTACCTGGGTCATCACCCGTGCCGCGGACCAGCGGAAGGTGCTGCAGGACGCAGAGACTTTTTCCAGCCATCGCAGCATCTTCTCCTCCATACTGGGTGAGAACTGGCCGACGATCCCGCTTGAGCTCGATCCACCGGCCCATGGCGTCTTTCGCTCACTGCTTAATCCGCTGCTTTCGCCAAAGCGGGTGTTGGCTTTGGAACCGGCTGTCCGCGAACGGGCGGTCGAGCTGATCGAAAGGATCGCCGCGTCGCGCACAAGCTGCGACGTGATGAAGGATTTTGCCTTTCCTTTCGCGGTGAGCACCTTTCTTCGCTTTCTGGGGTTGCCTGATGACCGACTCGATACATTCGTCGGCTGGGGGAAAGATCTGCTCCACGGCGACGATAAGGAACGACCTGTGGCTGCCCGGACGATCGTGGCATTCATCGACGAACTTGCAGCCATGCGCCGCGATGAGGCGGTTGACGATTTCATGACCTTTATAGTGCAGGCACAGGTCGAGGGCCGCCGGCTGACTGACACCCAAGTCCGCGGCATCGGCGTGCTTGTCTTCGTCGCTGGGCTCGACACGGTCGCAGCAGCTATAGGCTTTGACTTGGCGTACCTCGCACGCAACCTCAAAGATCAGCAATTGCTGCGGAGCGAACCGGACCGCATCCCGCTCGCAACCGAAGAATTGCTGCGGGCCTATCCGCCCATTCAGTTGATCCGCGTGGCCACGAAAGATATCGACTTCGAAGGCGCGCCGATCCGGAAGGGGGACTATGTTTCCTGCGCCACGATGATTGCCAATCGTGACCCGGCGGAATTCGAATGCCCCAACACGATTGATTTGGAGCGGGGGGACAACCGCCACGCAGCGTTTGGCTATGGTCCCCACCGTTGCCTTGGCTCACACCTTGCCCGGCGCGAGATTGTCATTGGCCTGGAGGAGTGGCTGGCGCGCATCCCGGCTTTCAGGATCAAGCAGGGTACGGCGCCGATAACTTCTGGCGGCCATGTGTTCGGGATCGAAAATTTGATCCTGGACTGGTCTTAGGCCCGCCCCGAGCCCGGGCACAGACAATGGAGGCAGCGCCATGCGCATCATCGTCCAAAAGGCCAAATGCCAGGGCCACGCGCGATGCGCGGCGCAAGCGCCGGACATCTTTAAACTCGATAATGACGGTTACATCCTGCCTGGTGACATTGAAGTTGCGGAAGGGGAGGAACTGCCTGCATCACGAGGCGCGCGATCCTGTCCTGAACGTGCGCTGGAACTCACCCGCTGACGCTCTGGATGAGACGGCATTCAACCGTGAGTCTGGCTTGAACCATGTGGCCGCACTCAGCACGCGACCTCTGTCCCGCACGGTTCACGTCCAACTCTGCGGGGCAAATTCCGGCGCCAGTGTTCCCCGTGAGGCGCAAACGGCAGGGCCGGGGTTCGCGAACCTCTTCGAATCACAGAATTTGCGCCAGAGCCGATGGACCAGACGAGAATTGCCGAACTACTCGACGCGAGGCGACCCGGAGTGCCGTACCGAAGAACTGCCCGACCCATGTTGCGGCAGGCCGGGTCTCTGCATGATTTGATAGGGCGAAACCAGGAGAACGCACCATATTTGCCCAACATTATGCCCGGCTCAGCACCGGCCAATGGCCGCAGCTGGAGAGAAGGTTCGACCAGCATGTGCTTGCCTGTGTGCTTTCACGTGCGCTCGAGGAGATCGAGGCCGGCGAGGCGACGGCGACGGAGGCAACCGGACTTTCGCGCGCCGAGTTGCGCGATGTCCTGTCCCGCTGTTTCCCTGCTTTTCCTATCAACGCGTTTGCCTTGGAAGAGGGGAGCGAGCCTGAGCCGGATCTGGAAGAAGAACTTCTGCGCGGACTGCTGCTGGCGCATGCCCGGCCCGACGACAAGGCAAGCGCCCGCTTCGCCAAGATCATCGCCCGGCGTGCCATGCGCAATGACCACCTCTGGCAAGACCTTGGCCTTTTTAGTCGAAGCGACCTCGGCCGCCTGCTCGCCTCGCATTTTCCGACGCTGGCGGCCGGCAACACCCAAAACATGAAATGGAAAAAATACTTTTACCGAAAGCTCTGCGAGGCCGAAGGCTTTTCGCTGTGCAGCTCCCCCAGTTGCCGGGACTGCAATGATTTCGAAAGCTGCTTCGGCCCGGAGGAAGGCGAAAGCCGCCTCACACGGACCAAGGACAACGCCCAGGATTGAGAGCCGCTTGCGTCAGTCGTACAGCGTCAGAGCTCGCGCCGCGCCATCTGTCTGTTGTCAAATCTCGACGGACGCCTTGGGGGATTTGAATACTGTGCGCTCGCGATGCTCGCTTCGGCGGGTCGTCGTCATGGCAGGCGCGAGTCGAATGTTTGTTAGATGCCGCCACAACCTAAGCCGGCATCATCAATCGCTACAAGCGCAAGGAGTTGAAGGACACGTTGCGCGATCTTGAGCAGGCCGGACTTGGTGACCAGCTCGTTAGGTTTTCCAATTCATGAGTGGCTAGAGCGATGGCTGTACTGGCGTTCGATCTCGTTTATTTTTCCGGCCTGACGGCAGACCAACTGCTAGGCAGCGTCATCTCACTTCTGGCGTGTTTGCTCCTTTATAACGCTCTGGCTCCGGACCGAGTTAATCGATAGGTCGGCGGCCGCTCGGCGTCACTGCTAATGCCCTGATACGATTTTAGGAAACGGGGTCTGCAGTGTTTTCTTCCGCTTCGGCGCCACATAGCTTTCAACCAGGCGAAATGCTCGACGTCGACAGTTACCAGCGGCCGTAGGTTGATGGTCACCGTGTTTGGCGCTCAGAACTTCCTGCGTGCTAGTCAATGGCGAGCATCGGAAGCGATTTTGCAGGTTTTGCGCTGACGGGATTCTGGCTCGGCCCGCCGGTCGGGTTCGTCAAAAGGTGCTAATATAGCGTTGTATGTCCGATCGGCGGTAGTAGCCGCTTACTGATCGCCGGACGGTCATCCCTGAACCTTGTTGCACCGCACCTGGAGTGCTTAGGGAATGATATTATCTGACAAATGGAAAAATCACGTAGGAGCCAAAGTAAAATTTTATTATATCTGACTCCTGAGAATTACCAAGTACTGATCCAAGAACGAATCTTTCGCGGGCCGTTAAGTTGTTTTTCAACTCTAGTGCGTCACTATGGGGTCCGTAGGTCCCAAAAAATGTCCCATCCTTTGCAGGGCAAAAAGGAGGCGTACTATGGCAAGAATTTTTGAAATTCTTACGGGCAGTCTGACTGCCGGATCTGTTCTCGTAATTCTTTGCATGCCAGCGACTGCAGCTGAATTAATGTCGGAGGCGTCGGCGGGGTATCCGTCGGCAGCGGAGGCGCCAGCGCTAATGTGGGCGGCAACAGCGGCGCTACGGCTAGCGTNGTCGGCGGGGTATCCGTCGGCAGCGGAGGCGCCAGCGCTAATGTGGGCGGCAACAGCGGCGCTACGGCTAGCGTATCCCTAGGCGGTTCTGGGGCAAATGCCGCAGCCTCCGTCGGCGGCACTGGCGGAGCGACTGCTTCCATCGGCACCGGCGGCGCCAATGTCGGTGTCGTCACCGGGGTCGGTACCGACGTAAATGTCGGCGTTGGAACCAATCCAGCCGCCAACCCCAGCAACCCGACCGCTTCGAGCAACCCGAATCTGGCTAGCGTTGTCGGCGATATGTCGAACGCCCAGGTCACTCGGATGAAGAAGCGCTGCNTCGAGCAACCCGAATCTGGCTAGCGTTGTCGGCGATATGTCGAACGCCCAGGTCACTCGGATGAAGAAGCGCTGCGTCGAAGTGCTTAGCAACGAAGATACCTATGATCGTGAGCTGCGCCGGCTCTGCTTGCTGATCTCGCGCCGCTAACCAGCGACCCCTTTCCGACCTGTCGGGGCTGTCGACATGACACTCTCCAGTTCCGGCAGTGGAAGCCCGCCCGCCGAAAGGTTGGCGGGCTTTTACAGTCAGCGTTTTTCCATCCGCAGCAGGCAGGATTTTTAGGCACTTTCGCGTATGTAAACGTTGACACTTAAGGCGCTTTCGCCTCGTAGGCAAGTTGTGTAACGCCTTGTTCTTGAACAAAAAATGTGAGAACGCCTAGTTGCTTAAGCGAAAAGCGCCTTACCGAGCGGATATCAAAAATAAACATTGTAGCGATCTTGCAACCGCCCGAGGCCGCTTTTACGCGTTCGGAGCAAGTCTAAGGCCGATAAGTCATCGTTTTGCTTATGTTTCTTCACGTCACGGTGGCGGTAGGTGTAGCCGGGAATGTCCTGCAAATGGAACGTATTGCCGGGAGGCGAGTAGCGGTAGATAAATCCGAATTGGTCGGTGATCCCGTTGACGCTCGAATAAGTGATCTCGCCATACAGATACATATGGAAGGGAACCCGCCCCTATGTGAGTATCGGACAGGAAAAGCTCATTCAGCACATTGTTTGTGATAGGGCCGCCGCGATCAAAAGCTGCAGGGCTAAGAGCATCGTCTGCCCCGAGCACCCGTTCAACGTCATTGATTTCTCCGGGATGGTAATGCGGAGTTGGCGGCAAGTTGCAAAGCCGGAGGCTCGCCCGAATCTCGTTTATGATGGCAGGAGTGCGTCCGAAATTCTTGATCGAGTATGCCGCTTCCGGAATTGGTCTTTTGTTGTCGGGCTTGTCAGCCCAATCGTGCGTCACCCCCACCAACGGTTTGGTGGCGGTGACGAACAAATACGGGCGCTCGATATCGAGCAAAGCCTTTTCGGCAATGTCGGCGCTGCGCTGGGTGTGCCTAGCAGCCTCTTTGGCGTAGTAAGCAGCGGCCATAGCAGCGGCGAGCGTGAAAGCACCCACGATAGCGCCAATGGTGGTCCAGTTCGCCGACTGTTGGGCAGCGTCGGCAGCGTTCCACTGGGCACACAGATCGGAACTGCGATCATCGTGACCTGCTTGGCATGGGTTAGTGTAACTTGGGGGTTCATTTGCCTGTTGGACTGGCGGAGGGCTTGCCGCAACAGGGTTGCCTATGGTCTCTTGATGCTGTTCGGAATGTTGGGGCTGAGTGCTCTTGCGCTCGTCTGGCGGTAAAGCCGCCCCGAGTAAAACTACTCCGAAAGCCGCAATGAGGATGCCCCGATAGCGTCTAAGCATTGCAGTAAGAACGCAGCGCTAAAGCCCCCGGGCTTATTTTGTTGTTCAAAATACGCTCGGTTTCGTGAATGTCCATAGTCGCCAATTTTTCGGCGAGTTGGGCATAGGTAACGCCCTTCCGCTTCAACTCTGACTTCAAAAGGTTCTTGGCTTTCGTCTCGTATTCGACGGTCTGCGGGTCGTCCTTGCCTGCCATAGCCTCGCCTCAAAAAATATCATCACAGTCGGTGGTACAGGCCCCTGTATTTGGCGATACAAGCCCCGCATATAACCGGATATGATGACAATAGCCCAACACTTCCTCCTTTCCGCCGAAAGCCGCTCCCTTTCTCTGAAAGAGATTTACAAGGGTGGCGAGGAAAAGGCTTACGACGCGTTCAAGCGCCTTCGCTGCGCTTCGACTCAAGGCGAGCCTGTTTGCCGGAAATGCGGGTGCCTGGATCATTACGACATTCCGACCCGTCGCAAGTTCAAGTGCGCCGCTTGCGGGGGCGCAGTTCTCGGTTACGAGGGCACGATCTTCGCCTTGGCGCAAGCTGTCGTTTGTCGATCTGCTCGCCGCGATCTGCCTGTTTGTTAACGGCGCGAAGGGCATGTCGGCGGTCCAGTTCTCTCGCGATCTGGACGTGCAGTACAAGACCGCCTTTGTGCTGGCTCACAAGCTGCGCGAAGCCTGTCGGCTGAAACCAAGAACGAAACCCTTGAAGGCGAGGTCGAGATTGACGGCGCTTACTTTGGTGGCGTGGTGCGCGCCGAGGGCGCGCGCTTCTGCTACTGCGCGAACGCCTCTGGAGTCGATTTTTAGCAGCTCATTGGCGTGATCTTCAGTTCCTTCGCCACAAAGCCCGGCGGAGAAGAGTATGCTGCCTGGCCTATTCATTGGCCCAAGTCCGCTTGCCACGGCAGCTATCGTTGTCATTTTTACATCAGACGATCGTCTCGTGAGCAGTGGACCGCAAAGTTGCGAAGACGCAGTTGCCCTTTGCTTCTACTGTGCATAGAAGCCATTTGTGCGGGCAGAGGTAAAAAAATGGGTGCGGTGCTGTGGGAATAAAATTCGAAAAGCTAAATAAACTGCGGGAGTCTCTACTAGAGGCAAATCACGATTTCCGCGCCAGCACCCAATTGTTCAATAGCTTGGATGTCGCGAAAATTGATCGCGAAATGGATCTTGAAGGTCGTGGAACGCAGCGAGGCGAGGCTAACCAGCCCCCGAAAACGGCCAAGAATTTCGACGATATAGAGCACACAGTTATCGAGAGGGTCGAGGACGAAAAGAAGGCCGCACATCACACACTCGAAGACAGCTGACCTGCTACTGAACTGTCATCCAGCTGCGATTAGAGCCTCGACCGTTTTTGTTACGCCTTGTGGCGCGGGTTG
>NZ_AYWH01000016.1:0-42377 GCF_000502555.1 Mesorhizobium sp. LNJC394B00 | reverse complement strand
TGGTAGCTGGTTGCTCCTGTCCTGTGCAGCGATCCGCTCGTCCGGCGCGCGCTGGTCGCCGTCGCGCCAGATCAGGGGACGAAAGGACCCTGCGGGATCCGAGGCTTGGTGATGGGGCCCAGTTGGCACGAAAGACAATGGCAGAACAGCGTCGTCTTCATTAGCTTTCCCAGGGAGCTCGCGCCCGAGTTCGGACTTCCGGGGATGAGCTAGTGCACTGATCCCACCGGAGTTGTTATAGCGCTTGGCATCTTCATCCAGCGACCCCTCGTGAAGCCGAGCCGCAATCCCCGGCTTTTTGTTTTCAACCAGGTATTCACTGAAACGTCTAGGAGCAGATCCATAGGTCTGAATGGTAGCGGGATTCGGCCCGGTCGGCGCTGCCTTGTACTCTTTGATGGGAGCCGCTGTGTAATCTCTGATGAGCGCGGCGTCGGCAGGGTCGGGATTATTCAGGACAGCGGCGCGGTCCAGCACTGGCGCTCCGCCCGCCCACGTCTTGAGATGACCCACTGCTCTAGCCACGTCCGAGGAGCCACTCTTGCTCTCGTACTCCTTGAGATCCGGATCCAGCGACTCCTCGTGAAGCCGAGCAGCAAATCCCGGCCTGTTATTATCAAAGAGCCAACGACCAAAGCCGAGAAGAGAATTTACATGGCGCTTGACCGTGCTCTCCAATGCTGACCTCAGCCCTTCGACAACGGTCGCATCGTTGGAATAAAGAGGACGCTTGTCGGGACCGGAGACCCCTATTGGAGGATCTGGCTGCACCGCCGCCGGCACAGAACGAGCAGGGTCACGCAACTCGGACGGTGCGGGGGGATTCAGATCAACCACTGACGAATCCGGCGCATCATGATGGCGCGCCGTTGAGTGACCCGGCTGCAGCACCGAGGCACCCAGCATCGACCCACTGCCTCCGGCGTCGGGCGCCGCGGCGTGTTCTTGTCCGCTCCCTTGCATGAGTTGCGCCTCCCATGGCGATGGTAGAAGGTCCGCGTGCGGAATCGAGTCGAAATATCCCGACAAATCAGCGTCGACCATCTGCTTTTGCGACCGAGCCAGCGTTTCGGCCACCGCGGCCTCGCCAACCGCGGAGGGCGTCTCCTCAGCCCTGGCGAACGCTGGCCCGGCAGGCGCCGCCGGCACAGAACGAGCANGGCTGCAGCACCGAGGCACCCAGCATCGACCCACTGCCTCCGGCGTAGGGCGCCGCGGCGTGTTCTTGTCCGCTCCCTTGCGTCATGAGTTGCGCCTCCCATGGCGATCGTAGAAGGTCCGCGTGCGGAATCGAGTCGAAATATCCCGACAAATCAGCGTCGACCTTCTGCTTTTGCAACCGAGCCCACCTTTCGGCCACCGCGGCCTCGCCAAGCGCGGAGGGCGTCTCCCCAGCCCTGGCGAACGCTGGCCCGGCAGGCGCCGCCGGCACAGAACGAGCAGAGTCACGCAACTCGGACGGTGAGGGGGGATTCAGATCAACCACTGACGAATCCGGCGCATGATGGCGCGCCGTTGAGTGATCCGGCTGCAGCACCGAGGCACCCAGCATCGACCCACTGCCTCCGGCGTAGGGCGCCGCGGCGTGTTCTTGTCCGCTCCCTTGCACCATGAGTTGCGCCTCCCATGGCGATGTATCCACTTGAGGGCCGGGATCATGCACTGGTTCGTCCATTTGCTTTTGCAACCGAGCCCACCTTTCGGCCACCGCGGCCTCGCCAACCGCGGAGGGCGTCTCCTCAGCCCTGGCGAACGCTGGCCCGGCAGGCGCCGCCGGCACAGAACGAGCATGGTCACGCAACTCGAACGGTGCGAGGGGATTCAGATCAACCACTGACGAATCCGGCGCATCATGATGGCGCGCCCTTGAGTGACCCGGCTGCAGCACCGAGGCACCCAGCATCGACCCACTGCCTCCGGTATGCGGTGCCAGGTGCTCGTCCCCCAGCATCATGGGCTGCGCCTCCCATGGCAATGCACCCACTTGATGGGTGGGGGCCTGCATCAGCACGCGAGCGCCTGAATTGCCGATCTCGCTCAGCTGCTTAGCTTTCCCAGGGAGCTTCTCTGGCCGACCCAATGCCTTCTGCGGCCCGCTGTGCTGCGCAGCGGCGTCCCCAATGGCACGAGCCTCCATGCCGACTGCGTCTTCCGGACGAGCAGCAAGGGCAATTNCTGCGCAGCGGCGTCCCCAATGGCACGAGCCTCCATGCCGACTGCGTCTTCCGGACGAGCAGCAAGGGCAATTTCGCGCCCGAGTGCGGCGTACGGCGGGAACTTCCGGAGATGAGCTAGTGCACTGATCCACCGGTTACCACTGGAGTCCAAATAACGCCTGGCATCTTCATCCAGCGACCCCTCGTAAAGCCGAGCCGCAATCCCCGGCCTGTTGTTTTCATGCAGGTATTGACTGAAACGTCTAAGAGTAGCCGCATAGTCCTGAGTGGTTTTGGGATTCGGCCCGGTCGCAGGCTCTGCCTCGTACTTTTTGATGAGAGCCGCTTTGTAATCTTTGATGAGCACGGCGTCGGCAGGGTCGGGATTCAGGGCAGCGCGGCCCACCATTGGCGCTCCGCCCGCCGACTCTTTGAGACGACCCAGTGCTCTAGCCACGTTCGAGGAGCCACTCTCGCGCTGGTACTCCTTGAGATCCTGATCCAGCAACGGATCGTCAAGCCGAGCAGCAAATCCCGGCTTGTTATTATCAAAGAGCCAACGACCAAAGCCGAGAAGAGAATTTACATGGTCCGTGACCGTGCGCTCCCCGACCTTACCGGCATAGAGTGCTGACCGCAGCCCTTCGACAACGGTCGCATCGTTGGAATAAAGAGGACGCTTGTCGCGACCGGAGACCACTACTGGAGGATCTGGCTGCACCGCCGCCGGCATAGAACGAGCATGGTCACGCAACTCGAACGGTGCGGGGGGATTCAGATCAACCACTGACGAATCCGGCGCATGATGATGGCGTGTTTCCCCGGGAACAACGTCCCGTACGAACACCGAGTCTGGGTTGCCTTGGTCCGGCGCGACTGGAGCCAGGGCTCTGTCGTGCAACGCTCGCGCTGACTGGCCGAGCCGCTTGATCCGCTGGTGAAACGTCCCAACGGGGCTTTCCTTAACCGCGTCTCGCGCCTGTCGGTCCATGAGTTCAAAGTTCGTGAGATAATTTGCCGTTCCAGATGTATCGTCACCCATGAGTCGGGTTTGTAGTGCCTGCCGATTGACGACGAGGTTGTTGAGGTTCAGGTCTGGCAGGTCTGGCAGGTCTGGCTGCCATCTTTGCAATCGCCCAACCAGCGCCCGCGTGCCGTCCACCACGTAGACTCCGCAATCCCACTCGTTGCTCTGCTGGGCGATGCGGGGTAAGTCCACGCGGGTCTCCAGGCTGGCGCCCAGCCTTTCTGCGAGGTGTTTTGCAAGCTTGTCATGCCATCCGCTGACGGAGTCATAATGATAGGCAACCGGCCGTTCCCGGTCGCTGCGATCAACGAACAGCAGCGACCAATGTTTGCCGCGCTCCGCAAGAGTCTTACCGCCATCGCTCACTGGCACGAACAGGAAGTCGGCTGTGTCGTTACCGTTCTGATTATGGACGATGCGCTGGAATGCGCTTAGCTTGTCGCTCTCGGAGCCCAAGCGCAGATGATAATTGGCTACGAGGGGATCCACGAACCGCGTCCGGGCGGCGAGTTCTGGATTGTTCCCCTGCAACTCCTGCTCCAGGAGCTGGTAATCCCTGTGGATATGTTCGTCGCCTAGCAATTGCAATGCGCCGAGCACCCGCCCGCTGGGGTCGCCGAAAACACCAAAAAACCCTTCGACCGCGGGGGACATCCCCTCAGGAAAGAGCTCTGGCGAGGCGGAATTCTCCGCCCGCAAGCTGGGCGGAGCGAATTCCGGTGGCCTCAGCGGCACCTCCTCGCTTGGTAGCAGGTTGCTCCTGTCCTGTGCAGCGATCCGCTCGTCCGGCGCGCGCTGGTCGCCGTCGCGCCAGATCAGGGGACGAAAGGACCCTGNATCAGCACGCGAGCGCCTGAATTGCCGATCTCGCTCAGCTGCGGCTCAGTGGCAACGTCCTGCAGACGACTGTTCAGGGGCCTTTGCCTCTTCGCTGGTCTCAACTCCGCTGTATCATGCTCACGGTTGATGAGGACCTCCTCGCTTGATAGCTGGTTGCTCCTGTCCTGTGCAGCGATCCGCTCGTCCGGCGCGCGCTGGTCGCCGTCGCGCCAGATCAGGGGACGAAAGGACTCTGCGGGATCCGAGGCTTGGTGATGGTGCCCAGTTGGTACGAAAGACGATGGCAGAACAGCGGCGTCTTCATTAGCTTCCCCAGGGAGCTTCTCTGGCCGACCCAATGCCTTCTGCGGCCCGCGGTGCTGCGCAGCGGCGTCCCCAATGGCACGAGCCTCCATGCCGACTGCGTCTTCCGGACGAGCAGCAAGGGCAATTTNCTGCGCAGCGGCGTCCCCAATGGCACGAGCCTCCATGCCGACTGCGTCTTCCGGACGAGCAGCAAGGGCAATTTCGCGCCCGAGTGCGGCGGACGGCAGGAACTTCCGGAGTTGAGCTAGTGCAATGATCCTCCGGTCACCACTGGAGTCCTTATAGCGCTTGGCATCTTCATCCAACGACCCCTCGTGAAGCCGAGCCGCAATCCCCGGCTTGTTGTTTTCAACCAGGTATTCACTGAAACGTCTAAGAGTAGCTCCATAGTCGTGAATGGTTTGGCGATTCGGCCCGGTCGCAGGCGCTCCCTTGTACTCTTTGATGAGAGCCGCTTTGTACTCTTTGATGAGCACGGCGTCGGCAGGGTCGGGATTCAGGACAGCGCGGCCCACCATTGGCACTCCGCCCGCCGACTCTCTGAGACGACGCAGTGCCACAGCCACAGTCGAGGAGCCACCACTGCTCTCGTACTCCTTGAGATCTTCATCCAGCGACTCCTCGTGAAGCCGAGCAGCAAATCCCGGCTTGTTATTTTTAAAGAGCCAACGACCAAAGCCGTAAAGAGAATTTACATGGCGCTTGACCGTTTCCTCCTTGGCCTTACCCGCGTAGAGTGACCTCAGCCCTTCGACAACGGTCGCATCGTTGGAATAAAGAGGACGCTTGCAGCCGCGACCGTCGGAGACCACTACTGGAGGATCTGGCTGCACCGCCGCCGGCACGGGGGAACGAGCATGGTCACGCAACTCGAACGGTGCGGAAGGATTCAGATCACCCACTGACGAATCCGGCGCATGATGATGGCGCGCCGTTGAGTGACCCGGCTGCAGCACCGAGGCACCTAGCATCGACCCACTGCCTCCGGCGTACGGCGCCGCGGCGTGTTCTTGTCCGCTCCCTTGCATCATGGGCTGCGCCTCCCATGGCAATGCACCCACTTGATGGGTGGGGGCCTGCATCAGCACGCGAGCGCCTGAATTGCCGATCTCGCTCAGCTGCGGCTCAGTGGCAACGTCCTGCAGACGACTGTTCNGCGCGCCGTTGAGTGACCCGGCTGCAGCACCGAGGCACCCAGCATCGACCCACTGCCTCCGGCGTACGGCGCCGCGGCGTGTTCTTGTCCGCTCCCTTGCATCATGGGCTGCGCCTCCCATGGGGCCGCGCCTTCGATGAGGCTCAGGTCTCCCTGAGACGGATGAGGATGGAACGGGTCTGGCAGAGCCGGAACGCCGGGGGCGGGAATTTGGGCAGCGGCTTGGCGCGCCTCGCCCGAGCGCTGCTCAAAGCCCTCTTGCCCGGCCTGTGCCGCTTGCTCTTGAGATGCCGGGGGCTGCACCTGCCGCCAACCTGTTACATTGGATAGGTCAAATTTGTGCCGGTTCACGCTAGCCTCACGTCCACAGATCAGCTGAGCAACCTACTCGGGCATACTTACGAGAAGCTGACGAGGTCCGCGGTCCCGGAGCGGGTAGGCCTAATTTTCTGCGCGCCGATTGCGCTGGCGCGACGTAGCCCGGCCTTTTGCCAGCTCGGCAGCTACGGCTCGCAAAGAGCGTCGTAAGGCTTGCGGAGCCGCCCCTCAGCTCCCGTCGAGGAGCAATCCACAATTCACATATTTGGAGATGGCTCGCTGGTTTACCGGTCTGCGAGCCCCTGCAAGCCCATGCTTCAGATGCCGCCCGTGCAGAGGTATTTCATTTCGAGGTAGTCCTCGAGGCAATGGCGGGAACCCTGCGTCAGCGGGAGCGTCAGCTACATAGTCGATAACACGCGCTTTTTACCTCGGTCTCGGCTCGCAACGATGGATTGCTAACGGCGAACTCATGCTGGTCGGCAAGGCGATACTGGCTGGAGCATCAACTCGGCCGACGAGAGTGGCCACACCAGGATCGGCCGATATTCCCGCATCGCCGCTCTGCAAAAAGCACAGCGGGCATCCAGACGTTGCCGGGTTGACTATGGGTGTCCGAACCGCGAAAAGAGGCCGCTCTTTATGAGTGGCGTGCGCTGGCAGTCTAACCCCAAGCCCCCCGCCCGGGCTGCCGGCGCGCTTCTAGGAACATCGAGGTAGATGACGAGACTCCGAACTACATTTCCAAAGCTATCGGTGGATTCACATTTCAAGCCCAATCGATTTCCTACAGCCAGGCGCGAACGTTCGATTGGAACATTCAGAATTCACATCAAGGTGCACCGCTATTGCGTCCCGAACAGGTTCGGCTGCTCGATGACGACTACGAGNAACATTCAGAATTCACATCAAGGTGCACCGCTATTGCGTCCCGAACAGGTTCGGCTGCTCGATGACGACTACGAGATTGTTCTCATCAAAGGTCTGCCACCATTAAAATTGAGGAAGGTGCGATATTTTTCGGATCGCATTCTGAAACGCATCTTTGAAAGCCAGACAGGCGCCCTCCCGGAGCCGGCGCCCTTGACGGGAGCAGAGGAGGCGCTCTCCGCAGAATCTCAACTCGATGACCCGCTGTGTGAATTGGCGCAGGACTTTGACGATACAGTTTGATGTGAGGCTAGTATGAACCCGCGAAATAGTAATCCATCCCGTGTAACAGCTTTGTCGCAGGTGCAGGACGCCGGCTTGGAAGACGGGCAAGCGGTCCAGGCCCGGCGAGTGGGCTTTGAGCAGCACGTGTCCGAGGCGCTCCGGCCGCTGTTCGATGGTCGAGCTGACGAGCCGCCTACCGGTCCAGAGGAGCTTCTGCGACTGGAAAAGGGGTTTCGCGAGGTGCTTCAGCGAGGGCAGGATCATCAAGCCGCCTCGTCTTTTTTCAGCGATCCAAGGATGCCCGCTGGACGGGATGACCCCAAGGGAAGCGTGTCGGACGCTTTCGCAGCAGCCGGCTCTAGGCACGCCGGAGTTGAGGCCGCCGCCCCGCCAGTGTTAGCTGCCAGCCAACAGCAGATCCGGCCCTCGCCAGTTGCGTTTGACCGGCCGGTATCATCCTCGGCTGCTGCAGGCGTGCGCTTGTATGCCCCTTCGATGATCTCTCGGAAGACCAGTTCCGAAAACTGCGATCAGTTGCCCGCCTTGTGCTGCCGCCTCGCCGTCGAGGTCGAAACGCCCGCGAATCAATGGAAGGTCAGCGGGCCATGGGGGCAGAGTGCAACGGCGTCTACACCGCCTATTTGAGGGGAGAGGTACACTTGGCTTTCCTGTTCCAGCAGCATCCGGCCGCACACCGACGCGATGGGGAGCTAGAATTCAAATCGGACCTTCGCAAGGCACGCACCGCGGATCAAACGCCGTTCGTTTGGGAAAAATGGCTCAGTACCGACAAAGCTTCTGTAATGGCCCTAGTGGCCTCGGTCGCGCTCTTGGTCGCGATACAGTGGCAAGACCCCCAGATCAACGAGGCGGTCCTAAGCGAACTGCGGACGATTCAGATCAACTACGCATTGCTCCAGCGAGACGTCGCCCGCGCCGACATGGTATTGGACTTCCGTTCCGTTGCTTCTACCGGGCAAGCATTAAAAAGGAACCTTCAAAACTACCAACGCCTTGTTGAGATTTCGCCCAATGAGAGCTCCGGGGTGCACTCCAGGTTGGTTGCACAGCTCAAAAATTCCCTCGAAAACACAGAAGCTGCCATCTCGGCCTCGGCCGCGCAAAATGAGCTTCTGCAAAGCTCTCTCGTACGCTTTGCTCGCTCGGCTAATCGCCTTCGGGGGGGATTGTCGAACAGGCCTGAATTTTCCAATCTGATCCTTCAATTTTCGGCCAGACCGGGATTCAGCCTCGCATTACAAATCGATCAGTCTCTCCGCCGACTTCCTCCTAGCCAGGACCAAGTCACGGAGGATGTTGCCCGCGAGGGCCGCGCTATCCTGTCCTCAATGTTGAGGTTGGACCGCGCTGTCAATCTGATCCCATCCTTCGACACGTTCGCCAAGGCTGCCGAATTGGAGCGAGAACATCTGAAAGCCTACAGCTTCGCAAGCGCGCAAGCGCAGCGTACACGACTTTTCTTTGGCTTGGTGTCCATATGCCTCTGCTTGTTTGCGACCATTCGAGCCTCCACGCTGCATGTGCGGACGAACCGGTTGGAAAGGCGGTTAGAGCTTGAAGCGGCAATGAGTGAGATCGAAGCTTGCTTCATCGACAGTCAAGCAACGAAGGCTTCGCGGCGCTTCTCCACCGAAGCAGCGCTTAGACTCATTCAATGCGTTTTCGATGCGGATCAATGCGCGCTTGCTCTGGTGGATCCGAGTATCAGCAGGAATACCGAGTACTTTGTCGCGAACAAGCGCATGCGCGTCTGGAACGCCACGCTAATCCATGAAGTCGTCTCACTTGTACACCCGGAACAGCCAGTGTTTCGCGTCGTCCCGGCGTCGGAAGTCGTTCGGACTGCCGTAGGCACTACCGGTGTTTGTCAAATTGTTGGGTGCAGGGCCTCCGATCAGCAGGCTGCGGTTTGTATCCTTGTTTTTGAAGGAGATCGCTCACCACCCTCCACAGACGACCTCCTGGTTCTGGCGAGCGCTACTGTGCGTTTAGGCAACCATCTTGAAATGCAACGTGTACACACGGAACGTAACCTTTTTGAGAGTCGATGGGAGCATGCGGAAAGGCTGACGGCTGTCGGCACAATCGCAAGCGGCGTTACACATGAATTCAATAATGTTCTAGGAGCAATAGTCGGCTACGCAGAGATGGCTAAAGGTCTTGTGCGCCGTCCCTCGAGAATTCGGGGCCACATCGGCCAAATTATCTTAGCCAGCAACCGAGCCAAACTGATTATTGATCAAATTTTGTCACTAAGCCGAAATCGGAAGCGCGTGACGATGCCTTTCGACGTCTCGGAGAGTGTAATGGATCTCGCGCCATTGCTGCGGGTTACACTTCGTGCGGATGTTGAGTTGAACTTCAAGATCAACGAGTGGCAAACGGTGATCGAGGGCAGCCCGACCGAGATACAGCAGATCCTTATGAATCTATGCAAGAACGCGTCGGAGGCTCTCTTGAATGAGGGCCGTGTCGAGATTAGCGTTTCTCGCGCTCACGTCTGTCAAACGAAGCCCGTGGCTAAGGGCACCTTGAAACCGGGAGATTACGTTCTCCTCTCCATCAGCGACGATGGCCAAGGAATCGCAAGTTCGGTGCTTCCGCATATCTTTGAGCCCTTTTTTACCACGCGCTCTCGCGTCGGCGGGACCGGACTGGGTCTTGCTGCAGTGGACCGCCATGTGAGCGCGCTCGCAGGATGCCTTGACGTCACCTCGGCTGTTGGCCGAGGTACACGCTTCGATCTCTACTTACCGGCCTGCGCTGAGGAGCAGGTCAGAGCTGATAGCGCTTTCCGCCCATGCGATGGATCACTTGGCAACGGAGAAATCATTGCAGTCGTTGACCCCGATCCAGCAGCGTTGGAGATCTACAAGGATAAGATCGCCGCGCTGGGTTATAGGCCGGTCGGCTTCGCGACCTTCGAGAGTCTTTGCGACTGGATCGAGAGCGGGAAGGCAGCCGACCTCCTAATTTTCGATAAAGCGACTTTCCTCGGGCCAGGACAGCCCGAAGCCGTACGTACCACCCTGATGACGGTGCCCATCATCGTCGTTGGTGGAAGCGACCCCATGCCGATCACATCTGGTAATCAGACCTTCGTCCTTTGGCTAGCCAAACCGGTCTCGTCCAGGACGATGGAGCATGCAATTCGTAGGATGATAATGGCATGATGCCGCCGACGCGCTCAGGATACCGAGCTACCGAGGCAGTCGGAGGCGGAGCCGGCTGGGATCCAGCAAATACAAGAGCGTCGGACGATCTCTGCGCACCCGGCTCATGGCGAGTTCCTCTCGAACACTGTCGTGGGCTTCCGCCCAAGGAAGGGCTCCCCGACCACGGCAAACCTGCCGCCGTGCTCGTGACCGTCAAGGACAAGTCGCCGCGCGATGGGGTCTGCGGGCCTCCATCCTTGACAAGTCACTGCGCGCTGGCGGCGACAGGCGACGGGTAATATAAGGTCGTGACGAGGAGATGGTCGCCAATCGGTCACGCAAGATGGTTGACGAAATGACTCGAGAGCAAAGCTCGACAATCATCGCCCCATTCACGCCAGACTTCTCCTGTGCGTTCATCATCGGCTACGGCTCCTCGCTGCCCCGACAAGGCTATCGCCGCCCCTTTGAAACTGCCGAGTATCTGACCAATTTCCAGTAGAACCGATTTCACGGCCGCGGTGGTGCGGTCGTCGTAGTCGGCGGCCGATTGCGATTCGGGCGGTACTACTGGAGCCATTGCAATTTCTCCTGCCGCAAATGGTCAGCGGCCTCCTGTCCCCTCTCCCCGGATATCACCAAATCAAGGTAAGTTTGAACAGGACTTGTGCAAACGACGCCGGGCGCCGGCTCGATTGTATCAAGCAGTGGCCCTTCATCCTTCAGGATCGTGATCACAACGTTTTCACCCTTCGCCGCCGACGACAGCTTGAGGGCATGTCGCCGAGCGATCCCGCCGGACCTCGCGATTGGAGTGTATCGTTCATCATCTTGGGCTGGCGCTCGGCGGCCGGCCGGCGGCCAGTTTTGCGAAGCGGCTGATGGTCCCGGTCAATAATGACACGCTGCTGCGGGTGGTGCGGCGACGGGCCTGTTTGCAAACAGATCCTCTCAAAGTTGTCGGCATTGATGATTGGGCCTTCCGTCGCGGCCATCGTTACGGCACGATCGTCTGTGATCTGGAGCGGCGGCGGATCGTGACACTGTTGCCTGATCGTGAGGTTGCCACCGTCGAGGCCTGGCTCGCCGACCATCCTCAGATCGAAACCGTCTCGCGCGACCGCGGCGGCGGTTACGGTGAAGCGACTGCGAAGGCGTTGCCCGAAGCGGTTCAGGTCGCCGACCGCTGGCATCTCCTGAAGAATGCGAGTGCGGCTTTCCTCGACGCCGTCCGGGATGCGGACAATCCAAACTGCGATCGGCGCTACGACGGTCAATCCCGATCTGCTCACCTACGCGGAGAAGCGGCAACACGAAGGCTATCTGCGGCGCGAGGAGACAAATGCGGCAATCATGAAACTTGCCAGCGAAGACATCCCCATCAAGGAGATCGTGCGTCGCACCGGCCACAGCCGTAAGCTGGTCCGTCAGGTGGTCCGTGGCCAGCGGACCGATATTTTCCGCGCCCGCCAGAGTTCACTCGAAGCCTGGCTGCCCTTGCTGGAAGGGCAATGGAAATCTGGTTGCCACAATGCAAGCGAGCTTTGGCGACGGCTGAAGACAAAGGGCTTTCGGGGACGTCTGGGTGTCGTCAGCGAATGGGCAAGGCGACGACGACGCGCCGAACAGGCATCCGATCAGCAACTCCACAAGGTGCCATCAGCCAGAACGATCGCACGGTTAATGACGACGGCGCGCGATCAACTGAACAAAACCGACACTATGATGATCGCTGTCATCGAGGCGGGTGTGCCCATGCTGGTGGAAGCACGCAATCTGATCGCTGGTTTCCATTCCATGATCCGCAAGAAAGTCGCCCATGAGCTCGAGCCGTGGATCGCCGACGCCAGCAAAAGCCTCATTGCGTCTTTCGCCAATGGCATCATTCGCGACCGTGCTGCCGTCCGCGCCGCGATCACCGAGCCATGGTCCAACGGGCAGACGGGCAGACGGGCAGACGGGCAGACGGAAGGACAGATCACCAAGCTCAAGCTTGTAAAACGGCAGATGTACGGCCGACCTCCTCCAAGCACGTTTGATCGGCGCTGCCTGAAAGAAAATATCATCGAGAGTGCGTCAGACCCCTTATTCCACGCCGAAACACAATCAATCACTTCGCGAAAATGCTCGGAGAGGACCCCGAACTCCTGGAGGCGATCGTCTGTAACGGCGACAATCTGTGCTACGGCAGTCTCATCAGCGTTTACGACGGCACGGGCGCCCATGCGACCAATGACTGGAAACGATTTCCTCGAAGACTTCGTCTCAGAGCCAGACATCATCGCACGCATCAAAGCGAAATCTCCGCGGTAACAATCGGGCGCTTACACAAGACCACACTGCCGCAAGCTGCTCAGCGTGTTCCAGATGCTGTTCCTGACAGGCCGGTTCTCTCGGCAGAATGCTTGGCCGAAATATATCCTCCATGCAGGCAGAGCTCACCTACCCGCACTGGCCCCTACCAGTGTCGGGTTTGTCGAATCCGCGACACGGTGACGTCTGGCTGGCGTGCCGCCGCGCTCTCAGTGAAGCCATTGAATAACATCCAGAACAGTTTTCTGGGTCGCTTCCTGTGCAGTTGGCACGACTCTTGATGTTGGTTGTACGGCGGCAAAAGCCGCTAAATGGCAGACTGTTCATCTTATTTGATCTCTAGGAAAGGAGATAGCAATGAAGGTCGTTCTGTCAGATTATGGTGTGACTGAATTGGCTCCAGAAGAAGCATCCACAATTTCGGGCGGGTGGGCTTTTTTTGGGGCGATAGCTTTCGCGGTGGCGGGGTTAATTGGCGTTGTGGCTGCGACTATACTGGTAGCGGCGAGGCACTGGAAGAGACACGGTTAGAACATTAGTGTGCAAGCTAAATACCCTTTCTCCTGAAATTGCCAGCTACACTGCAGAGAGCATTCTCTCCCGACGATCAGGACGATCTTTGATCATCTATCGGCTGATTTTGCTCTCTGTGGTTGCGACGTTGGTGTCGCTGCCACTCATCACCATAGCGATCTCGGTCCAAAGTGCCGGTATCATTCGCCCCACCCTCGAGAAGACGCCCCTGGTCGCACCCGTCTCCGGACGCATCTCCCGTATCCTTGCCGTTGAGAACGATCTGGTTGCCCAGGGGCAGGAGATTCTCGCCCTTGATGATGAGGTGGTTGAGGAAAAGCTCAGGGCGTATAAAGGCGATATTCGCGCTAAGAGTGATCTTGCCCGTGACCTCGAAACCCTGATCTCCTCCGGCACGAAGGCCAAGGACCCGATCCTCCTCCTGACCGAGTCCGCCAAGGCGGAGCGGGCGCATTTTCTCAACCTGCTGCGGGAGAACCAATATGCCAGCAGTAATGCCGCGGCGGAACTCGGCCGCGCTAAGCGACTGCTCTCCGCTGCTGCGACGCCCGCAAAGGCCGTTGAGGAGAAGGCTTTCGCCCTCCAGAACATTGAGGTTCAGGGGGAGATCCTTGCCCGGCGCAAATCCGCCGAATGGAACCAGCAGCTCTTCGACCTTACCCTGCGCCTCAAGGAACTCACGGCCGCCGTGCATCAGCTCGAGAAGGAACGGGATCTCACCCACATTCGGGCCTCCGTGTCAGGCGCACTCGAGCAATTCACCGGCCTGACCCCCGGCAGCTACATCCAGGCCGGGCAAACCGTTGCTTGGGTTTCGCCGGACGACGAACTGGTGGCGGAAATCTACGTCTCCCCCAAAGACATCGGCTTCGTGCGGGAGGGCCAGTCGGTGCGGCTCCAAGTGGATGCCTTCAACTACAATCAATGGGGTCTCATCGATGCGACAGTGCTCGGCGTAGCGCAGGACTTCACCCTCCACGACATGAGCCCGGTCTTCAAGGTCCGCTGCGCACTCTCTCGCACCCATCTCGCACTCAAGAACGGGGTCATCGGTCATCTGAAGAAGGGCATGACCGTGCGGGCCCGCTTCCTCGTGGCAGAACGCACTCTTCTGCAACTCCTCTACAATGAGGCCGACGATTGGCTCAATCCCCTCCTGGCGGGCCACTAATCCTTCCCTATCCAAACAGCCAGCGAGCCGCCATGTCGAGCAAGGTTATCAAGTTCAAGCAGCACGACATCACCGATTGTGGAGCTGCCAGTCTTGCTTCTGTCGCAGCCTTCTATGGTCACAAGCTGCCATTGTCGCGCATCCGCCAGTATGCCTCGACCGACCGCTCCGGCACTACCGTACTGGGCCTCACGGAAGCGGCCCGGAAGCTGGGCTTTGTCGCCAAGGGAGTGAAGGGTGGCTTCGACAGCCTGTACAAGATCCCCAAGCCCGCTATCGCGCACGTCGTCGTCAAGGGGGTCCTTCACCACTTCGTCGTCATCCAGGCGATCGACGCGAGGTGGGTCACCGTCATGGACCCAGCCTATGGCGAAATCCGCAAGCTGCCGCACGAGGAATTCAAGACGCAATGGACTGGCGTCCTGGTGCTCCTGGTTCCGGCAGCCACCTTCAAGCGCCGCGACGAGACCATTACGCCGCTTGCCCGGTTCGCGCGTCTGCTTGCGCCACAAAAGGCGGTGATGGCCCAGGCTCTCGCCGGGGCGCTCGTGACGACGGTACTCGGGCTCTCGACGGCAATCTACGTCCAGAAGATCGTCGATCATGTGATCACAGCGGGCAACCGCAACCTGCTCAACCTGATGAGCCTCGTCATGCTGGTGATCCTGGTGGCGCAGATCCTGATCAATCTCCTCGGGAACCGGCTTATCCTGCAAACGGGGCAGAAGATCGATGTCCACTTGATCCTCGGCTACTACAAGCACATCCTAAACCTGCCCCAGAAGTTCTTCGACAGCATGCGCATGGGCGAAATCATTGCCCGGATGAACGACGCCGTGAAGATCAGGAGCTTCCTGAACGACGTCTCGATCAGCATATTCGTTGACGTGCTAATGATTCTATTTTCGTTCGGGCTGATGTGCATCTACTCGTGGAAGATCGCCTTGGTCGTGGCGGTCTCCATTCCGCTGTATCTCTTGGTCTATTGGACCATCAACCGGCTGAATAGGAAGCACCAGCGCGCGATTATGGAGGATGCCGCAAACCTGGAGGCGGAGCTGGTGGAATCCCTCGGAGCTGTCTCCACAATCAAGACCTCCGGCGTGGAGAGTTTCGCCAACTTCAAGATGGAGATCCGTTTCATCAAGATGCTGCACTCCGTCTACAGTTCCGGTCTCATCTCGATATTCGGGGATAATGCCTCGACTTTCCTCTCGACCCTATTCACCATCGTGCTGATGTGGTTCGGAACGACGCTTGCCCTGGATCAAACCGTCACGCCCGGCGAGTTACTGTCCTGTTATACGTTACTCGGCTATGTCATCCGGCCGGTCGCCAATCTGATCCAGACTAATCGGATCGTTCAGGATGGCTTCATCGCAGCGGATCGCCTGTTTGAGATCTTCGACCTGGAGCAGGAGACAAGCGGCGGCGGCATCGATGCCACAAAGTCCGACCTTGGTGATATTCGCCTGGAGAACGTCACGTTCCGCCATGGTTCGCAGCCGGAGCTTTTCCACGATCTCAGCGTCATCTTCCGCCGGGGCGAGATGACGGCCGTGGTGGGGGAAAGCGGCTCGGGCAAGAGCACCCTTGCGGCGCTGCTGCAGAATGTCTACCCGCTTGAGGGCGGACGCATCCGGATCGGTCCCTTTGCCCTCCAGGATCTCTCAACGGTGTCCGTGCGCAAGGCTATCGCTGCTGTGCCGCAATCGGTCGATGTGTTCTCGGGCTCGGTGATCGGGAACATCGCCCTTGGCGAGTTCGAGCCGGACATCGAGAAGATCCTGCACATCTGCGATCAAATAGGGCTACGAGAGCTGATCGAGCGCTGGCCCGGCGGTCTCCAGACCTATTTGGGCGAGAATGGTGTACGCCTCTCCGGCGGCGAGAAGCAGCAGCTTGCGTTGGCTCGGGCTCTGTACCGGGATCCGGAGATCCTGATCCTCGACGAAGCGACCTCCTCTCTCGACTCGATAGCCGAGGGGTTTGTCCTGCGAATCATTGAAGATCTTCGTCGGGCCGGTAAGACCATAATCGTCATCGCTCATCGACTCAGCACCATTCGTAGGGCCGACAAGATCGTGGTCTTCGACAAGGGACAGCTTATTGAGGAGGGGAGGCATGCTGATCTGCTGGCAACTGAAGGTGCTTACGCACGCTTGTGGCGGGCGCAAACCGGATCCAGCTAACCACGACGGTGCCGTAGCGCATCGATCACCGCCAGCCATCGATCGAACTGCCCGGCGGTCAGGAGCACAAATTTGCGCTTGCCGCGCTTTGTGATCTCGACAGACCCTCGGTATGCCGCCTCGACCACCTCGTCGGATTTGTTGCCGAGGTCGGTTAGAGCATAATCTGACCTGATGGAATCGCGAGGGATTCCCATCGGGGAGAATATCTGATTCATCATGTCGGCTGGGTATGGAGGCCAGCAGGCATGGTTAGAGCCATATCGGAGGATTTGCGTTCGCGAGTGATCGCAGCGGTTGAGAGTGGCCTGTCGCGGCGGGCTGCGGCGGATCGTTCGGTGTTGCCGCGGCAAGCGCGGTCCGCTGGGTCCGCGAATGGCGAGAGAGCGGCGCGACGCGGGCAAAGCCCCAAGGCGGAGACAAGCGCTCCCAGCGGATCGAAGCCTACCGGGATACGATCCTGGCGGTGATCGAAGGTCAGGACGACATCACACTGGTCGAGTTGGCTGAATTTCTCAGGGCGGAGCATGCGGTCGTGTTCGCGCCGAGCACGATCTGGCGCTTTCTCGACCGTCACTCGATGACCTTCAAAAAAAACAGCGCACGCCAGCGAGCAGGATCGGCCCGACGTGCTCGCGCGGCGACGCGCCTGGTTCAAGGCCCAGCCTGATCTCGATCCCGAACGGTTGGTCTTTGTCGACGAGACCGGCGCATCGACGAAGATGGCTCGCCTGCGTGGACGGGCAAAGCGGGGCATGCGGTGCCGATCTCCGATCCCGCACGGGCACTGGAAAACGACTACTTTTACAGGCGCATTGCGCCTGACGGGCATGACTGCGCCGATGGTCCTCGACGGACCGATGACGCTGGCAGTTCGTTGAGCCCCTCTCAGACACCCCAGGATTGTAGTAGACAACCTGCGCCGTCAGCAACCAGTTCCCAAACCTTTCGCCGGAACTGTGACCCAATCGATCGACCGAACTGCAGCCCATATTCCTTCAGCATGGACCGTGTCTGATTTTCGAGATCGCGACGGATCTCGACAAGTCTCGACCGGGCGACGAGCATGGACCGGGTGGCCTGACTCTCTGCGCTCTTGACCTTCACTTCTCGATACCAGCCGACGCGAACCAGTTCGGCCAGTCCGCGGGCATCATTCTCATCACTCTTGTTCATTCGCACTGAAAGCGCTGCCTTTGCATGCCGAGCATCAAGGCAGACGACCGGCAACCCGACCCTTTTCAGCTCGTGCCATAGCCAGCTGGACATGGCGCCCGTCTCAAATCCGATGCGCTCGGCTTGAGGCGCACGTTTGCGGAGTAACTCGGTCAGTGCTCCCGGATCGGACTTCGCCTTTCCCTGGAACACCGTCTTTCCAGTATCGTCGACCACACAGACGCTCGTCTCCCTCTGCGACACATCCAGCCCGACATATTGCTTCACTGCGGCCTCCTCGATCTCAATGGTTGGCGGCTTTTGCCGTCAGCCGAATCTTCGTTCAAAGGAGCGACGGCAGCAATTACGTCATCGTTTCCAAAACTGACCCTCGATCGGCGTCCAATTTAAGCTCTATCTCTGCCAATAATACGTGGGGTCGAGCCACGTAGCCGGCGCCCGCTATCTTCGAGGATTCCCGCCCCCGTGCAGGGTTACTTGAGGCCCCGGTCACTCCACAATGGCAGAGCCTCTCGGACCGCCGAGCGCGGCTTACTTGCGCTGCCCCAGGGTCAGGTGCCGCGAATGTCGCTTCTGAAACATGCCGGGTGTAGACCGAAGGTCTAAGCCTTTCATAGAGCAGCCGAGTTGACAGGCGAAATGGCCTGTTACACGCTGGTTAAATCGATTAGGATGTTTCGCAGGGAAAACTCTGCCCAACCCAGGCAACCATGGAAGATCGCCCAAAAGCAACACGCAACGGTAGGGCCGCCGCCAAGGCCAAGCAAGTCGAAGCGGAGCTGATTGCCGTTGTCGTGTCCGTCAATGATGGTGAACCAGCGGTCCTCACCATCGGGCAGGGGGATTGCCTGCCCTCGGGGCCGTTCGCGCTGGAGCATCGATCGCTGCAGTCAGGTCTAAGGGCGTGGGTCGAGAAGCAGACTGGTCATCCCCTCGGCTATATTGAGCAGCTCTATACGTTCGCTGATGCCGACCGCGCCGACGGGCGCCAGCAGCGCGTCATTTCCATCAGCTATCTCGCTTTGACCCGGAAGGAACATGCCACCGGCGCATCCACCTGTGCCTGGCGGAGCTGGTACGATTATTTTCCGTGGGAGGACCACCGCCTCGGAACACCGAAACTGATTGCGGATGTTCTGAAGCCGCGTCTGCTTGCCTGGGCGGCCGATGCCAAGCAAACTGCGACGCGCAGTGAGCGGCGGCGGCGGGCTGCCATTGCTTTCGGGCTCGACGAGCGCCCCTGGAATGAAGAGCTGGCGCTTCAGCGCTATGAGCTGCTCTACGAGGCGGGTCTGGTGGCAGAGGCCACCCGCGACGAACGGTCGATCGCATCCGACTCAACAGCCGGGACAACGATGGTTGCCGACCATCGCCGCATCCTGGCCACGGGCCTTGCGCGCTTGCGCTCGAAGATCAAATACCGGCCAGTCGTCTTCGAGCTGATGCCGCCGGTGTTTACGCTGCTGCAGCTGCAACGGACCGTGGAAGCCCTGGCAGGCCGGCTGATCAACAAGCCTAACTTTCGCCGGCTCATCGAGCAGCAAGAACTGGTCGAGGAGACTGGCGAGACGTCTCTGGATACGGGCGGGCGCCCGGCCAAGCTCTATCAGTTTCGCCATGTCGTGCTGGATGAAACTGCCGTTGCGGGGACAAAATTGCCTCTGGCCCGGGGTTGACACGCTTATAGTCAACCTAGATATATACCCCTTATAGTCGAATGGATTATAAACGGGAGGCGCCGGTGAGCGGGACGATACCTTCGGCCGCGTCCCTGTATCAGCGCGTCCAGCGCGTCATCCCCCGAGTGGAATGGGCGGCTTTCAGCGACGACGTCGAGGCCATTCTGGCGCTAAAGCGCGAGCGCAACGCCGTTATCCTGGCGCACAACTATCGAACCCCCGAGATCTTCCACTGCGTGGCCGACATCGTCGGCGACAGCCTGGCGCTGGCCCGCAAGGCAATGACCGTCGATGCGGACATGATCGTGCTCGCCGGCGTGCATTTCATGGCTGAGACGGCGAAGCTCCTCAATCCGGACAAGACGGTGCTCATTCCAGATCTCGGCGCAGGCTGCTCGCTGGCTGACTCGATCGCTGCGAACGATGTGCGGCTGAGGCGGCAACGCTATCCTGGCGTGCCGGTCGTGACCTACGTCAATACGTCCGCTGCCGTGAAGGCCGAGTCGGACATCTGCTGCACCTCCGGCAACGCTTTGGCTGTGGCGGAGTCGCTTGGCGGTGAGCGGGTGATCATGCTGCCCGATGAATACCTGGCCAGGAACATCGCGGCACAGACTTCGGTCGAGATCATCGCCTGGAACGGTCATTGCGAAGTGCATGAGCGCTTCACGCCAGCCGACATTCGCGAGCTGCGGGATGCCTACCCTGGCGTTACCGTGCTTGCCCATCCTGAATGCCCGCCGGAAGTTGTCGCGGTTGCCGATTTCGCCGGCTCGACTGTGGCGATGTCGGATTTCGTCGGACGGCACAAGCCTGCGCGCGTCGTGTTGATGACCGAATGCTCAATGAGCGACAACGTGGCCATCGAGCACCCCGACGTCGAGTTCGTGCGCCCCTGCAATCTCTGTCCGCATATGAAGCGTATCACGCTCGCCAACATTCGCACGGCGCTGCAAGAAACCCGCCACATCGTGACCATCGATGCTCGAGTGGTTGATGGTGCTCGGCGTGCGGTCGAGCGGATGCTTGCCGTATGACGCCAGACGTCGGCGACATCAGGGGAGCGCCCGTGATCATCGGCGCTGGCGTTGCCGGGCTGATGACCGCGCTTCATCTGGCGCCGCATCCCGTTTACCTTCTGTCCCCGACGCGGCTCGGGACCGAAACCTCCAGCACACTCGCGCAAGGCGGGCTGGCGGCAAGCCTCGGCGCTCACGACAGTCCAGACCTCCATCTTGCAGACACGCTTGCTGCAGGTGATGGCCTCTGCGACGAGAGTGTGGTCAGACGCGTTGCGAATGCGGCGGACCGAGCCATCGAGAATTTGATGGACTTGGGCGTCGCCTTCGACTGCTCGTGGGGCGGGACACTGCGGCTCGGGCTCGAGGCAGCGCATTCCCGTCGCCGGATCGTCCATGCCGGGGGTGACTCTACGGGCCGCGAGCTTGTACGCGCGCTCATCATCGCTGTGAGGCGAACGCCTTCGATCACAATTCTGGAAGGCATGGAAGCCCGCCGGCTCATTGTGGAAAATGGGGCGGTCAGCGGCGTTGTGGCGGCAAAAGGTGGACAGGCGATTATATTTCCGACGCGCCGCGTGGTTCTTGCGAGCGGCGGTATCGGCGCCCTGTTCAGAGACACGACCAATCCAGCCGGCTCATTCGGGCACGGCCTGGCGCTCGCCGCATGCGCCGGTGCGGAACTCGCCGATCTGGAATTCATCCAGTTCCACCCGACGGCGCTCGACGTTTCGCAGCGGCCGATGCCGTTGGTGAGCGAAGCGGTTCGCGGCGAAGGCGCAGTGCTGATCGACGAGTGCGGGCACCGCTTTCTGTGCGACACGCCTGGCGGCGAACTGGCATCGCGCGATGTCGTGGCTCGGGCCGTGTGGCAGCAGCTTGGCACCGGACATCGCGTTTACCTTGATGCCCGGCAGTCCCTCGGCCAGAAGTTCGCCAAGCGCTTCCCAGCTGTGACCCGGCATTGCCGGGACGCCGGAATCGATCCTGCCGTTGAGCCGATTCCGGTTCGCCCGGCGGCACATTATCACATGGGCGGCGTGGCCGTGGATGCCGCGGGCCGCAGCACGGTGTCGGGCTTGTGGGCTTGCGGTGAGGTTGCCTGCACCGGTCTGCACGGGGCGAACCGGCTTGCCAGCAACTCGCTGACCGAGGCCGTGACGACCTCGCTGTGGGTCGCCCAAAGCGTAGCTGCCGCTCCTGCGGGCTGGCAGTGGCCAAGGCTTGTCGCAACGGCACCCCCGCGGCCCGACCCCTCCTCCGTTCGCGACGCGGTCTCCAATGGGCTCGGTGTTATACGGGACGGGCAAGCACTATCCGACACCGTGGAAACGCTGCTGCCGATCGCGGTTCGCAACACTGGCGCTTCCGACCCTGCTTTGATCGCGCTGATGATCGCCATTGCAGCGCTTCGGCGCGAGGAAAGCCGCGGCTCGCATTGCAGGTCGGACTTCCCCACACGCAGCGCGCAGGCCCGATCTTCGCGCTTGACCCTCGCCTCAGCAATGACGGTTGCGGCCGAACTTAATCTGCGGTGCGCGGAACGGAGTGCCTGATGACGTCACCTCCACCCCTTCCCGGGATCGTGATCGAGCCGATCGTGCGTAGCGCTCTACTTGAGGATCTGGGCAAAGCCGGTGACCTTACCAGCGATGCGATTATACCCTTTGACTGCAAGGCAACTTTTGCGTTCAGAGCACGGCAGTCTGGCGTTGTTGCCGGTCTTGATCTGGTAGCCTACGCTTTCATGCTTGTTGATCCGTCGATCGACATAAATTTTGGACGTCTGGACGGCAGCAGGATCGCGGCGGGTGAGACTATTGCAAGGGTGAGTGGACCGGCGCGTGGAATGCTTGCGGCCGAGCGTACAGCGCTCAATTTTCTCTGCCATCTCAGCGGCATTGCGACGGCAACGGCCGAGATCGTCAAGGCGGTGCGCGGTCAGAAAGCACGGATCGTCTGCACGCGAAAGACGACGCCCGGCCTACGCGCGCTGGAAAAATACGCCGTGCGCGCCGGCGGCGGCGCCAACCACCGCTTCGGGCTGGATGATGCCGTGCTCATCAAGGACAAACACATTGCCATTGCCGGCGACATCCGCACGACCATTGAGCGGGCGCGCGCCGCGGTCGGCCATATGGTCAAGGTCGAGGTCGAGGTCGACACGCTCGACCAGCTCGAGATCGCGCTAGGCGCCGGGGTCGACGCCATCCTGCTGGACAATATGTCCGTCAAGCAACTGACCCGAGCGGTGGCAATGGTCGACGGCCGCGCGACCACCGAGGCCTCGGGTCGCATAACGCCGGCAACGGCACCAGCCGTAGCGGCAACCGGGGTCGACCTCATTTCTATTGGGTGGCTTACGCACAGCGCGCCAATCCTCGACATCGGCATGGACGTGCCTATCGAAGCATGCATCCAGAAGCATCTGAACTGAATAGAGCGCGCTCCATATAGGAGCAATCTGCGGAAGTGGGGACGTACGATGATCGACAAGGGATTGAGATCCGACCGGGCCAAGGCGCTTGCCTTCATCAGCGCAATGCTCAGCGAACTGAATCAGATCGCGGGGTCTCACAGGCTGCAGTTCCTAGGATACCTTCTGGAGATGGCGTATATCGAGTCGTACGACATGGTCCGCAAAGAGCGCTCCCACCATCAAAGCAAGGCCATAGATCAGGGATAGCCCTGCTGAACTGAGCGCTGCGGCAGCTTCAAATCTGACCTCGGCACATCTGTTTCCGCAAAAGAGACGCGCAGTGCTCCAGCGCGTTCACGGGCGGTTGGACTGCAAAAACCAGTTGGAATGTTTGACAGCGCGGCAGGATCACGATTTGCTCTCCAGTGCGCGAGCAACGACATGGATTCGATCTCCTTGTTTCGAGAAATGGTCGGACTGTTTGTAAGCGCTCATTTCCCCGCACATTGACGGCCCTTGCAACAACTGATCGCTTTCAGACGGACGCGTCGGGTCAGGCTGCGGCGGCTTTGAGGAAGTTGAAGGGCAGGAGATCGTCGATAGCCACGTTCTCGGGGCGCTGAGGCAGTTCAGTGAGGACGTGGCGCAACCACGCTAACGGCTCGACGCCACAGGCGCGGCAGGTCAACGTCAGGCTGTAGATGACGGCGCTGGCCTTGGCTCCGTCGACGGTATCGCTGAACAACCAACTCTTCCTGCCAGTTGCAAAAATCCTGATGTCACGCTCGAGAAGATTGTTGTCGATCGGCATGCTGCCGTCCTCGGTGTAACGCGTCAGATATCCCCATTGGTTCAGGGTGTAGGACACGGCGTCGCCGAGCTTGCTGTCCGGCAAGACTTTTGGGGCGATGTCGTCGAGCCATGCCTTGAGAGCCTGGAGGATGGGGACACTATGTTGCTGGCGGAAGCGGCGAATGCAGTGATCTCGCGTTTCGCCGTCATCGGGGATTTCGTTCCGCGCCTGCCTTTCAACCCGATAGAGCTGTTCGAAGAACCGGAGTGCCTGTTCCGGCGGGCCGCCGCCTTTCTTCCTCGCCTTTAGGGCATCGACGAAGCGCCGCCTCGAATGGGCCATGCAGCCAAGATGCGTTGCCCCTTCCAGCGTGCGCCAAGCGGAATAGCCGTCGCTCATGACGATGCCGCGGTAATCGCCCAAGAAAGTCTGCGGGTGTATCTGGCCGCGACCCGGTTGATAATCGAGCAGCACGATCGGCTCGTCACTGTCGTGGCCGCTCCGGTATGCCCACATGTACGAGGTGCTGGCGGCCGCTCTGTCCATTTCCTTCAGCACCTGGACCGTGGTCTCGTCGCCATGGATGAGGGGCTGCGATCTGAGCCGCAGCTTCAGGGCGTCATAGATGCGGGAGAGATGCTTTTCGCTCGAGCCGATCACCCAGTGGCCCAGAGCGCCACGGCTGACAGGAACACCCGCGCGCTCGAAGGCCTGCGCCAGGCGGTAGAGCGGTGTGCCGTCGACGTACTTATGAACGAGCGCGAAGGCCAGCGTCGAAGCCGTGGCGATGCTGCCCGGCAAAGGTTGCGCGGGCATCGGCGCGGTCACGACCGGCGTGTTGATGCCGGTACGCTCACAATGGCGGCAAGCATATTTGAACCGCACATTCTGCAGAACCTTCGCCTTCACCTCGATATGAAGCTGCTCGGTAACGGCCTCGCCCATGCGATGCATCTGATGACGGCAGCAAGGACAAGCCTTCTGGTCGTCGGGAAGGTCGTACTCGACACGCTCGCGCGGCAGGTTTTCCGGCAAGGCCTTGCGGCCGCGCTTCTTTCCCGTCGCCCCTTCGGTCGCCGGCAAGCCCGTGTCCGGCAGGACAACGACATCGCCATCTTCGCTGTCGGCGTCATCCTCATCCGCGGCCTGTTCGGCTTCATTGAAGAGGCGGTCAATGTGCTTTTCGCTCTTCGGCGCAAAACGATGCAGTCGTGCAAGCGCCAGCTCTTCCTCGAGTTTGACGACCCGTTCGGCGAGTTGACGGTTCTGCGCCTGCAGCGCAGCAATGCGCGCCATCAACTCTTCAACAGTCGGTTCGCCGGGTCGATTCATCAGATTCTTGAATCGAAAGCATGCCGCCGCGTCAATCGCTCAATTCGAGAGCCCTCAACCGGCAACCTGATATTGCCGCACCGGATGGCGGACCATCGCATCGATATCGATGCCATCGAGGATCCAGTGCAATTGCTCGGTCGTAAGCGTGATCACCGCTGCCTCCCGGCGCGGCCACCTGAACCTGTCCTCGGTCAGCCGCTTCAGGACCAGCACAAAGCCCGACCGATCGAAGAACAGGAGCTTCATCCGGTCGCGACGGCGATTGCAGAACGCAAAAACTGCCGGAGCAAACGGATCGAGCGCCATCGTCTCTTGGACCAGAACCGCGAGGCTGTTGATGCCGGCCCGGAAGTCGATCGGCTCGCGGTGCAGGTAGACTTTCAGGTCAGCGCCCAGTCTGAACATGACCCAGTGCTCCGATGGTCGCCGTCAATGCATCCAGATCACCGCATTCCAGCGTCAACGTCACGCCGTTCGGCAGCGACGCGCTCACCTTGGCTGGAGAGGACAAATGCGCTGTCCTTTTCGATGCCGACCAACGCACCCCATCGCAAGTCTCCGGCAAATCCACCGCAGCCATGCTGCTCTGTCGCAGCAAGGCCCGATCGGAAGTGCTTTCAATCTGAACCGGGATGAACGCAGGTGGCGGGGACGGCGGGAGGGACTGGGTCTCCGCGCGCTTCTTTATCCACTTCCGAAGAAGGTTCGCATTGACCCCATGTTCGAGCGCGAGCCTCGATACCGACACGCCAGGCTCAAGGCAGGCCGAGACAAGACGCTCCTTCGATGCGGCCTCGTATCGGCGTCGCCCGTCCCGACCGACAAGCCTCACCCGCAGTTTCTGCTCATCTTCTTCCATCACAAGGTGTCCACCTATTTCGGTGGACACCTGCATGCATCAGAGCACTCAACAGCAAAAGGTGCGGGGAAATTCGCGCTTACGACTGTTTCGCACAACTGACATCAGTTTCGGTTGAGTGGATTCGAGTGGGTCTAGTGGCCCCTCACTGAGGCCCTATGCGAAATCCTAGGCCAGCGGATAAACCAAAAAGTCGTGTGACACGCCAATTGCATCGAGGAGGATTCGCGTTGTCCTTGTACGAGCCAATGCTTCGCCACCTAAAATCGCGCGAGCTGTTCGGAGCCATTGACCGGGTGCCGGCTCTTGGCGTGCTATTAAGTGAGCGGACCTTCGAGGTATCAAACCCTTCGACCGGCGAAGTGCTGGCGGAACTGCCCGACATGGGCATTGAGGAGACGCGCGCGGCGATTGACAAAGCTTATGTGGCGCAACCTGAATGGGCCGCACTGACCGCGCGCGAGCGCAGCGACATCCTCTGGCGTTGGCACCAACTGATCGTCGACCACACTGACGATCTTGCAGCGATTCTCACTGCGGAAATGGGCAAGCCGATAGCCGAAGCGAAGTCTGAGGTGGCGCATGCGGCCGCGTATCTGCAATGGTACGCCGAAGAGGCTAACCGCATCTACGGCGAGACGATCTCGGCGCCCTCTACAGACCGTCGCATGCTGGTTATCAAACAGCCAATCGGCGTTATCGGTACGATCACGCCATGGAACTTTCCGGCCTCAATGGTTGCGCGCAAGATTTCGCCGGCTCTCGCCGCCGGCTGCACTATTGTGCTCAAACCTGCTGAACAGACGCCCCTGGTGGCAGGTGCAATGTTTGCTCTGGCCCATCTTGCCGGGTTTCCCGAAGGCGTCGTCAACCTCATCTACGCCTCCGAAGGCGATACGGTCGGCCGCGAACTCTGCTCGAACGCCAAGGTCCGCAAGATCAGTTTCACCGGTTCGACCGAGATCGGCCGATTGCTCATGCGCCAGTGCTCGGACCAGATAAAGAAAGTCGGTCTAGAGTTGGGTGGCAATGCGCCTTTCATCGTCTTTGATGATGCCGACGTCGATGCTGCCGTCGACGGCGCGATCCAGGCCAAGTTCCGCAATGCCGGCCAGACCTGCGTTTCCGCCAACCGGCTTTACGTCCAATCGGGCGTTCATGACGAATTCGTCGCCAAATTCGTGGAGCGTGTCCGTGAGCTTCAGGTCGGCGACGGCTTCGATCCAGGTGTCGCGATCGGTCCGCTGATCGACGGGCATGCACTGGCCAAGATCGAACTTCACATTGCCGATGCCTTGGCCAAAGGTGGCGCGATCCGATGTGGCGGCGGCCGGATCGGCAGCGGTGGCAACTTTTTCCAGCCGACGATCCTCAGCAACGTCTCAAGGGAAATGATCGTGGCGCAAGAAGAGACCTTTGGACCCTTGGCGCCGATCATTCGCTTTGAGGATGCTGATCAGGCCGTGCGTGAGGCCAACGATACGATATACGGCCTCGCCGCCTACTTCTATGCTTCGAACCTGAAGCGTGTCTGGCGTGTGGCCGAGGCGCTGGAATACGGCATGGTGGGGATCAACACAGGACGCATGTCCTCAGAAGCCGCGCCTTTCGGTGGCATCAAACAGTCCGGCATCGGGCGGGAAGGTTCCCGCCACGGCCTCGAAGACTATCTTGAAATGAAGTACCTCTGCATGGGCGGCATCTGAGGCGGCGGGCGGCGATTGCCGCGATGAAGGCCAGCGGACGGCCGAACGCCACGAAATGGACCCGCAGTTTTCATTTCGCGGAACAATCCGCACCCAGTCTGCCTCATAAAGGGCCCCGGTTTTCCGCCTATTTTTTGGTGGTCGAACGTCGTCAATTGCCTTCGTCACTGTGGCGGAACGCGGCGCGATAGCCGGTTAGCAACAAGCTTTGGGCGTCATTTCTCTCTAGCGGAATCGACGCTTCCAACAAAAGCCTGACCTTCGCCAGTCTTCTACGAGCCAGCGTTTGCGCCAAAAGTTCAAAGCCGCGTCCGTAACATTCAACAATGAAAGCCAGCGTTATCAGGTCGAGCAGAAAGTCGTCGATCGCATGCGTGAGCGCATCCGACCTTTGTTGGAATCGAAATAGCAAGGCGCGCGCCTCTTCGATCGCGGCCCGGCAATCGTCTGCGTCTATCAGGGAATCGATCCTGTCAAAGATCTGCAAGCGTCCTCACTTTTCGAAAGCCACACTCAGCATCGAACGCCGCTGATGAGTGAGTTTTCAACAAAAGAAAAGGGTCGCCTTTCGCGAAAAGGCATCGCTCGGCAGCGCGTCGATCAAGCATGGTGCCTCAAATGACATGTGAATCCCGGCTCACCAAGATGTGGTCGAAGGCGAGTGAGCCGGCCCATTTCTGCGTCTCGGCCGCCTAACCACTGGTCAGGAGGAACTGTGGCCACATTTGTCGGGCAAATGGGTTCCATCTATTCTTCCAGCCGCCACGGTTCAGCCTAGATTACATGGGAAGCGACAATAACGGAAAGCAAAGGTTCGCAAAATGAGTAGGGTGGCTGGATCAAACGAAGATTTGGCTGCACCAACGACCTTTGGGCCACTTCTGCAGCCCACCTTTCGTTCGATCTGGCTCGCCACCCAGGTTTCGAGCCTCGGCTGGTTGATGCAGACTGTCGCCATCAGCTGGCTGATGGCAACGATCTCGACTTCCGATCTGATGGTTGCGCTGGTGCAGGCTTCATCGAACCTGCCCGCTTTCGTCTTGTCCGTTTTCGCCGGAGCTCTCGCCGACAATTTCAGCCGGCGCCGGGTCATGTTCGCCGGTCGGTGCCTTATGGTGATTGCGTCCGCGATGCTGACCGCGTCCGTGGCGCTGGGCTTTGTCAGTCCGTGGATGATCCTCGGCTTCAGCTTCTTGATCGCAAGCGGCGGTGCTCTCAATGATCCGGCCTGGCAAGCGTCGGTTGGCGATATCGTGGATCGACGCGATGTTCCCGCTGCCGTCACCCTGCTTTCTGTCGGCTTCAACACCGTCCGGACTGTTGGCCCGGCGCTCGGCGGCATTGTGGTTGCCTCATTTGGCCTCATGGCGGCATTCGCCCTGACCACGCTCACCTATTTCGTACCCTTGGCCACTATTTGGCGCTGCAAGTGGAAGGTTCGTTCTTCCCCTCTTCCACGCGAGTCGATGAGGACGGCGATCTATGACGGGCTGCGCTTCACGGCGATGTCATCGGAAATCAAGGCCGCGATCGCGCGCGGAACCCTCTTTGGCTTGGCGAGCATTGCCATACTCGCGCTGCTGCCGGTGGTTGTCCGCGATCAGCTGGGAGGAGGCCCGCTCGCCTATGGCGCGCTCATGGCCGGCTTCGGAACCGGAGCCGTCTTCGCTGGCCTCTCCAACAGCCTGTTCAGACGGAGCTTGTCGCAGGAGCGGCTGATGAGGCTCTCCTGCGTCGCCTGCGCGGCGTGCTCACTTTCCCTGGCACTGACAACTTCGATCGGGGTGGCGGCAATTGCACTCGCTTTGGGCGGCGCGGGCTGGGTCACCGCGTGGTCAGGGGTCGGTGTGAGCGTGCAGCTGGCAAGCCCGCGCTGGGTCGTGGGGCGCACCATCTCGATCTACTATGCTTTGATAGATGGTGGCATCGCGCTCGGCAGCTGGGTGTGGGGCACGGTGGCCGAAAACCATTCGCTGGCCCTGGCGCTGGAGGGTTCCGCTGCCTCCCTGATGTTCGTCGCTGCAGCCGGCGTTCTGTTTCCTCTTCGCGAGCGCCGCGACTCAGAGCCCGATCCTCTGGAGGAATTCGATGCCCCGGCTGTCGCTCTCAATCTGAAGCCGAGAAGCGGCCCGATCGTGGTCAAGGTCGAATATCTGATTGCCGAGAGAAATCTCGAGGCCTTCCTCGACCTCATGCGGCAGCGGCGTCATGTACACAGCCGGGTCGGTGCTCGGAATTGGACGCTCCAGCGGAACTTGCAGAAGCCTATGCATTGGACGGAAACGTTCCGCACGCCGACCTGGACGGACTACCTTCGCCTCAATCATCGTCTGACGGAAGTGGACAAGGAACTGGATGAGCGTGTCTTCCAGTTGCACGCGGGAGAGGAAGCGCCTCAGATGACACTTTCCATCGAGCGACCGACAAGCTCGGCCCGCAAGCCCGAGCACTCAGCTTTTCGCCATCCCCGTCATTGAAGCCCGGCCGGCACAGAAAACGCGATTCTTGTCTATCGCGCTCAAACCGGTGCGGGAGACGGACAATCCACCGAAATTCGATGATGGGTGGCAGAGAAGAACCACAGGCTGAGAGTGCGACCGATCGGTCCCAACCGTGAAGCGGAGCCTGGGGCTGCAGCGGCACGCGACTATTGCCGCGTGTCACCTTTTGAATTTAAAGTCTTCCTCAGCCCGCCTCGCTGATCCGGGCCAACGCTATCTTGAGGTTGGCATTTTGTCCCGCCAGCTCGCTGAGACGATCACGTTCGGCGGCGACCACATCCGGACTGGCGTTGGCAACGATGCACCCGCGGAGCGTGCTGTTGCTGGAAGCAGGAAGGCATGATCGGCCAAAGCCGGGAGAGGTGCTGCCGGCAGTAGCGAATGGGCTGCTGCCGGCAGCTTGGTGTCTGGACGCCGTTCGCCGAGGCCGGTTTCGTTGAAAATTCGTGCGCTTGTTTCGGTGTGGGCCAATGAAGTTCCCAGCGAGCGGCACGGCATGTTTTCCGCTCAAGGTGCCGGCTGGCAACTCGACCGGACGCGATCCGACCGGCTGATGGTGCAGGCGGCCAAGGCGGCAGGTGTGGACACGCGGTTTGGCTCGGCCGTGGGTTCGGCAGTTCGCGACGATCAAGGCTGGCTGCTCAAGCTGGCCGATGAAGCTATCGTTGCCCGCGCCGTGGTTTGGGCGACCGGTCGCAGTTGGAGGCTGGCGCGATGTTTCGGCGCCAAGCTCACCATGCACGGACATCTTGCCGCCTACACACGCTTTTTCGACCGCGCACCGGGCGATTGCAGCATGGTCGTCGAGGCGCGTCCCGAAGGCTGGTGGTACAGCGCCGACTTGCGCGTGCCTCACCGATCCGAATCTGGGCAGCGAACTGCGCAAAGCCGGACATTGGTACCGCGCCTTAGCCGCAACGCAGTCCATCGCGCCGCTCGTGCCGCCCAACGCAACCGAGACCGCCAGCATGATCAAGGCGGCGGGAACCGCAACGATCGATCCCGCCGCCGGTGACCGCTGGGTCGCGGCGGGCGACTGCCTGTTCTGTGCCGATCCACTGTCATCACGCGGGATCGTGCATGCACTCCGCTCAGGGATCCTGGCGGCCTACGCGGCATCGGACATGCTGGACGGGCGTGGCGATTTCGCCTGCGCCCGCTATCCAACAATCGCCACACGCGGCTTTGCCGATTAGCTCCCGGCGCTGGCTGCCCACTATGCAGCCGCCGCGCGATGGGACACGCCATTCTCGCAGCGGCGGCGCAGCCATGTCTTCCACGCGTCTAGCATCGAAGGAGGGAGCTCAGAGGTGGTCTCGGGACGGGGTGCTCGGCATTTTATGAACCGACCGAGCGCCAGCGAGTGGTCGTCGACGGGCTCGATGGCGGCATCAGGTCAGGGAACTCGACCTCCATGATCATCTCCGATTTAATTCAAATTTGTCTGTATATATTGACGATTGCACTACCTTCACCTCGTAGACGGCAATGCGGGCGGGTAGAGAGGGTTCTATGATATGATAAGCGATTTTTCCGCCGCCCGAGTGCATTTAGATCGAGCGTATGACTACCTTCGTGGGGATGACCCGATGAGTCAAAGGGGCCGCGAAGCCTTGGACCTGCTAATTGAGGCGGTTGCCGTCGAAGAGTTCAAGCAGCCACGCCAAAGCGCTGAGGTGCTAAGGTTTCCGATCGAGCGCCGCTGCTGAGGTAATCTCCACGGCCGCCATGTAGCCTCGCGGGTGAGGCGCTCACGGCAGGGACTCGCCGCCCCGTGAGGGCCGGGAACGAACGCATTGGCAAACGGAAAGCACACTTGCCAGACCAGCGCCCGGCCGGCGTGGCAAGTAGGCCGGCGGTTCCAAGCGGAGACATTGATGCCGGACTATGTCGTGCTTTGCATCGCATTAAGCTGCTGCGGGATATACGTAACGCCATCCCTAAACACATCGAATGCGGCAGCGACAGCGCGAATCCCAAAGCGATGCTCCCGCCGTACGCGGACAAAGCCGTTTTCGAAGTCCACTATCCCGTCCTTGGCCAGCATGGCCAAGCGCTCAGCCGAATCGCGAAGACGGATCGGATCAGATCCGTGGGCGACACAGATTGCCGGCACGTCAGCCTCGAAATCGCACATTAATCGCTCGATAATTGCGGCTCGCACGCGGTCGTCGTCTGTGAGGCGATGGCCCTTCGATGTAGCCAGTCGGCCAGCTGCGATGTGCTGGATGTAGGAATCCCGTGTAACTTCGTTTTGAACGTATCCCTGGCCGATGCGGCCGATAGCCGACGCGCCGAAACCGATCAGGGTTCTGCAGGTATCGGCCGAGTAGCCCAACGAGTTACGTCGCAGGCGACCTGTTTCCTGTGCCAGCGCGAGCTCGTCGTCCGGCAAGGCGAAATGGTCGAGCCCGATCTGTCGGTAGCCGGCGGCAATCAGCGTCACGGCGACAGCCGCATACTGTTCAGCGCGGGCAGCGCTGTCGGGAAGAAATTCCGCCTCGATGAGGCGCTGATTCTTTACTTGGGATGGGATGTGCGAGTAGCCGAACAAGGCAAGCCGGTCGGGGCGCATGGCGACCGCCGCCCTCACTGTTTCGACGCACGACTCCACCGTTTGACGCGGCAGGCCGTAGATGAGGTCGAAGTTGATGCGGCTTACTCCATGCCGGCGCAGCACTTCCACGGCAGCCGACGTCTGGGCCTCGCTCTGGATTCGGTTGATCGCTTTTTGAACAATGGGATCGAAGCTCTGTACGCCCAGGCTCGCGCGGTTCACGCCGGCCGCTCCCAAGCCTTCCGCCATCTCGGGCGTGAGTGTTCGTGGATCGATCTCGATGGCGACCGTAGCTGTTTTCGAGATGGCGAAGCGGCATCGCAGGAACTCCATCAGAGCGAGGAACTCGGCTGGTCCGATGAGAGACGGCGTTCCGCCGCCGAAATGTATGTCGCTCACGGGCAACGTCTTCGGCACTCGCTCCGAAACCAGACGGATCTCGTCTCGCAGCGCCGCCAGATAGATGAGGATGGGCGCATCACGGCGGGTGATGGTGGTTGGGAAGCCGCAATACCAGCAGGCTGATCGGCAGAACGGAACGTGCAGGTAGAGTGACACCGGATCATCAGCCGGCAGGTTCCTGAGCCATTCCTCATAAGCCTCGGCGCCGACCGCCCCAGAGAACTCCGACACAGCCGGATAGATAGTGTACCAAGGCAGCCGGGCCTCTCGAAATTTCGTGGTCTGCAACGGTCACCGTCCCATGCTGATAACATCCAACCTTACCGCTGCGCTCGCCTGCGTCTTTGCGCTATGTCAGTCCGTTCCGCTTTGGGCTCGAAATTTTTTAGCAATGGGCGCCGTTCAGTCTTGGCCGGACAGCGATGGTCTGAGCGCACTCGGTCAGCGACTGACGATGGTGTTCCCGCCGAAACCCTCACGCGCACCGTTTTGTTCGACGTCCCTTCCCTTCATCTGCGCGTGGGAGACTCTTCTGAGCGCAGATGCCGCATCCGATGAGACAATACGGTGTTGGGTCCAGACTTTGCACGCCAGCTAGCACCGCCCATAATGATCTCTGCCGTCTCGATGAGCTCGTTGTGTGAATTGCTGGCAAGAAGCATTAGCTGTGCCGCGCCGCTTTCAGCACGAAAACCTGCTCGACGCGACCGTCAGGTCCGCCGCAATGCCAAGGCTGGCGCCTACCGACTCAGTGGTGCAAGGCTGCGGCGCGTGGTTATCGACCATCAGCTCGCCAAAGTGACGGCGTCGTACCGAGCGGTGGCCGCCGCATGATGCCTCAACGGCGGGGCTCACAGCAAACAATGCCGTCGCCATTAAGCCAAACTGTCGCGAAGCGAACAGACGAACCGTAGCCGAAACGTTTGCCGTTCGTGCTTGGGTGGATCCGCAAGGCAAAAAGAACGGAAGCGCGAACCAAGGTCCGCCCGCAAATTTGAGCTTCAGCCGCAGCTGGGTCGTCACGGTGGCACGTCATTTGCAGTAGCACCCTTTGTGAGGCCCGCCGCGGAGGTGAAAAGGGTAATTGTACAAAAATGTTGTATGATCGTCTGGAGTGATAAATGCTTAATAAATGTGACAGCAAGTCTCAACCACATTCTGAATTCTCCTAAGCATTAGCACGGCAGTTGCAGCAACACTCCTAGAATTAATCTTGATTCGCTATCAATCGTTTGCTTAGCAAAAATCATTTATCGGTCTCGATTCCTTTTACCATTTAGACGGAGATCAACAATGACCTTTGGGAGCCTCCTCCTCGGCTCAACTGCGGCACTGATCGCCGCTTCGGACGCTCGCGCCGTGATCATCGTCCCCGAGCCTGATCCCACTGAGTACCTCAAGATCTGCGACGTCTACGGCTCCAGCTACGTCTATATTTCAGGCACCGAGACCTGCCTGCGCATCGGCGGCTATCTTAGCTACTACGTGGGCTTCGGCGATGTCGGATTGTTTTACCACGCAAGAACCTCAGATGTGAGGACTGGTGAGGATCAGGGTACATGGCAAAACAACACGCGCTTCACACTGAAAGCTTGGACCGGCCAGGAGACCGAACTCGGCACGTTGAAGACCTACACCGAAACCCGCGTGAATTTCGGTAACCGCCACACTTCGGTTTCGGACAGTTCTCGGTCCTATGCCTTCAACGGAGACAGCATCTTGACTTTCGCCTGGATTCAGCTTGGTGGCCTCCGAGTTGGTAAGGACTGGTCGGCCTTCGACAAGTTTATTGGCGGCGCGGGTGACGTACTCAACCAGACGCCGGTTCCGTACGGCGCTTTGGATACCAATGTGGTCCAGTACTACTTCGACGCCGCGAACGGCTTTTCCGCCGTGGTTTCGCTCGAAGAAGGCTCAGGCGTGGTGGGCGCAATCGACAACTACGCTCCGCACATAGTCGGCGGCTTGAAATACACACATGGCTGGGGAGCGATCACCGGCGTTGCTGGTTATGATAGCAACTACGAATCGGTAGCCGCCAAGGTCCGTGTCGACATCAATGTCACCAACGAACTGTTGCTGTTCGGAATGTTCGGCTACGGTTCCAATGGCAAGCTCAACGACGACTCCATGAACGCGATCGACGCTCATGGTCGCGGCTTCTATAAGATTTGGGGCGGGAACTGGGCTTTCTGGGCTGGCGCCGCTTACGAGGTCAACGGGACAACTTCGTTCAACCTTCAGCTCTCGGGTGATCAGCTCAAGAACTATGGTGTCGCTGCGAACGTCGCCTATGCGCTTCTTCCAGATTTCACAGTTACGGCTGAACTCGACTACGACCGCTACGGAGGCTCCGCCGTCGGAAAGGTGAAAGCTTCCGAAGTGAACTGGGCCCATGCCAACAAGAAGAGCAGTGTCGGCGGTATCCTGCGTTTCGAACGCTCATTCTAATGCGATGAAGCGTTGAGCTCCGAGGTCCAGTTGATGCGCGGACATTTCCCCTACATTCCGTTTGATTGTGGATGCGTGGCTCGGACGGCCGTCGTACGCGGCGACGTCATGGAGCTCGGGTTTGACGCCGTGCTCCTGAACACCGGCGGTCCCGAGGGCGGCCGATCCGGTCGGCATGGCTTGTGAGTTCGGCAAGGGCGGTCGACATTCGTGAAGCTAGCACTGGAATGCTCGAACCGCGCTACTCACCGACGGTCGGCAGGGCTGTCTTCTCATGAAGCTCGATCCCTTCTATCTGAATTTCAACGTGCCGGCTGGGTTGACCGGCTGGCGCCGCTCGGCGTGAGTCTGCTGCAGCTCCGGATAAAGGATATGGACGAGAAAGGACTGCAGACGGAAATCCGCCGCGCGAACGACGCCTGCGCGGTCCATGGTTGCCAAGTGAGCGTCAACGACTATTGGCGCACGGCAATCGAGGAAGGCTGCGACTCGTCCATCTTGGTCAAAAGGATTTGGCTGCCGCCGATGCTGACGCCGGATTGAAGCTCGGCCTTTCGATCCACGATCACACCGAACTGCGCCAGTGGCCGAGCCGGAGTATGTGGCGCTCGGCCCAGTCCATCCAACTAGCCTCAAGAAGATGAATGGGCGTCGCAAGGGCTCGAGCGGATCAGCGAGTGGAAGCACCAGGTCGCGCCGATCCCATTGGTCTCCATGGACGGCCTCAACCTGACCGGCTCGAAGGCGTTTTTCGAGGCTGGCGCCGAAAGCGCAGCCGTGGTCACCGACCTTGCGCTGAACGACGCCCCAGAAGCGCGCACGCGAGAATGGATCGAAAGACAGAACAATAGCTGGGAGAGAACCGCATCTGCTCGTTGTTGTAGGGTCTGATTCCCGCGGTGGGGCTGGAATTGCCCGCGAGATCGAGACGATCGCTTGCCTTGACGTGCGCACCTGCCTTTGCTGTCAGCGCGCTGACGGTGCAAACCCAGGAAGACGCCTTGGAAATCCAAGTTACGCAACCCGGTCTGGTGACGGATCAAATGCGCGCTGCGCTTCAAGCTAACAGAGTGGCCGGCACCAAGGTTGGCATGCTCGCAACGGCTGAGATCATCGTCGCTGCGGTTGCCGCTGTGCTGCGCGAGTATCGGGCGCATATCGATATTCCAGATCCGGTGCTGGCTTCCACGTCAGGCCGAGCGCTTCTTGAAGCAAGCGCCATTCCGCATCATGAAGTAGCATCTGATGCCGCTTTGCCGTGTCGACACCCAATGTCATTGAACTGGCGCTTCTTGCCGGCTCAGAGCTAGCGGCCAATGAGGTGGGCGCCCTTCAAGAAGGACGACAAGCTACCCCGTCTGCTGGACTACTCCTCCACCATTCGAGACACGGATGGTTCCTATCCAGAGAATTGATTTTATCAATCTGCGACAATACCGCATAGCGGCGCCGGCGGACTGATCATCCGTAGCAAGACGAGCTGCTTTCGGCGGCCTGCAGGACGCGCACCGCGACCGAGTACAAGCCGGCTCGTCTGCAGCCATGTTCGGATCGGCCGCATCGGTGCGCCGAATGAGATGCCGGCGGAACGCTCTATTCGTGCAGCTGTGACGGCAGTCATCTCACCGGGGCCATCCTGCCGATGGATGGCCGGCAGTCGGTGCAGCATGGGCTGACACTGTTCACGGAATGAAGCCGTCGCGCTTCGGACGGTTGAAATGGAGGACATTAGCTTGGAACCGATCAGTCTCGACGAGCTTCTGGCCAGCGTCGGCAAGGAAGTCGGCGTGTCGCCGTGGCGGGTGGTCTCGCAGCGGATGATCGACCAGTTCGCCGAGTCCACCGATGACCACCAGTTCATCCACTGCGATCCGGAGCGCGCCAAGCGCGAGACGCCGTTCGGCGGCACCATCGCACATGGCTTTCTGTCGCTTTCGCTTTTGTCGGCGATGACTTTCGAGACCATGCGGCCGCTCGAAAACTGCAAGATGGGTGTCAACTATGGCTTCGAATCGCTGCGCTTCCTGGCGCCGGTGAAAACCGGATCGCGCATCCGCACCCGTTTCGTACTGGACGACATCAAGGTCAGGCCGTCGGGCTGGGTGCAGACGGCGCTGAGCGTGACGATTGAGATCGAGGGCTCGAAAAAGCCGGCGCTGACCGCGCGCTGGTTGACGCTGACGCTGATCAAACGCCAGCCGGAGGCGGCCTGAATTGCTCAACGAGCGTCAGCAGGGATGATTTGCACACGCCGGCCAACCTGCAGGGCGATGTAGACGACCAGCGCGCTACCGATCGGCAAACGCGCCTTCGATATGCGACTCTAAACGTCGATCGAGGTGCCCGACTGCCAGCGCCGCGAGGTCAGCCCGAAGTAGGCCGCCACGTCGCGCGAGCAGCGGAAGAGCGCCGGATCGTCGATCGCCATCATGAACGACAGCGCCGTCACCGGGGCGACGCCGGGGATGGCCATGAAGCGCGGCACGGCTCGCTGCGCGCGACGATTGTTACGACGAGATCGTGCAGCTGGCGATACTATCGCCACAGCCCCGCGCGTGACAGCAGCATGGCGTCCATCAGCTCAGCCGACAGCGGATCGTCAGCCACAGCTTACTCGAACGCACCGCGACCGACTTTTGCTCAAGCGGATGCCAAACGCCTTCCGCGAATGATGGATGGGCGCTCTCCAGGTCGAGGAACCTGTCTTTCAAGTTGCAGCGGTGGGTCAAGAGAAGCTCCGTTCGGAAGCATCTCTGCGTTTTTGATGTGGGCTTGGCGGGACCCGCCGGCGCGCGTCACATGGCGGTGCCGAGCCCATCGGCTTTGTCAGTCTTGTGGCGCTGCGCCGACATCGGGGTGCACAGATGCACCCTCGCCATGCAGATCGCCGGCATCAGCTCCCGATGCAGCCAGGGCTACAACAATGCCGCCTACCTAGTTAGTGGCCAACAAGGTGGAGCCGCCCAGGATCGCCCGCCCAACCTTCTACCGCGGTCTGGTCTGGGCGTTATGCGGCCACACCGGCTATTCCAACCTACGCTGAGGAGTTGTCCGAGAGCTCGGCAATCGAATCCGTGACCGCGTTCGCATCGAGAGCATAGCTGCGAAACGAGAGTACCGTATCCCCCACTGAATAGGCCTCTTCATGTTCGACCATCGCGTCGAAGAGCATCGCAGAGAGGCTATCCTCCTTGAGGTATTGATAGAGGAATTTGGGATCAAGCTGGGCAGCATTCCAAAGGTTCCGCTCAACGACATTCTCAGTGCGGACGTCTAGTCCGGAGCCGTCGTCGAACACCGACACCTCTACAGTTCTGACAACCCCCTTTTCAATCATGTTCAGCAACTCAGCCCATCGTCTCACAGGGTGTCCGTCGACCCGAAGGCCGGAGAACATGCCATTGCAGGAGACGATACAGGTCACAATCTCCTCCGCAGGACCAACGCTCCATCCCAACCGACGATAGAATTCGGCCTCGATTTTCGGATCCGAGAGCAAATGGCTTACGCGATCGAGTTGGCCAGCGCCTGTACGAACGTGTTTGAACGAAGTTCGCAATTCGTGCACGTTGCAGGGCAGCAGTGAATGTTTGCACTCGAACAGAAACAGATATTCCCCAAACCGACAGACTGCATCAATCTCGATGCGTTGACCGTTGAGTACGGTCTCATATTCCGCTCGCACGTGTTCGCAATGGCGCTGCAGGGCATGCGTCAACGCACGAGAAGCGGCTTCTTGTTCAACCGAGTCAGTGAGGCGAATTTTTCCGGTGTGGACGAGGTTTCGGTACCAGTTGGCCATCCCTGCGATATGCATAGGCACAAGGAGATGGCCATCCTCTCCTCGGATGATCGGCCGATACTGAAGATCAAACACGCCTGCGCTACCTGGCTTCCAGGATAAGAGGCCTAGCACGTCGTCGATTTGTTCGGGTCTCAGACACCAACCCAAAAGCCCTCTCAACACCCCTTCTTTAAACACCGGAATCAACGAGCGATAAGCAATGGCGGGGTCATGGCTCAACAGAGGTTCTAGTTGCCTCGTCGCAAGGCGGGCGACAAACAGGAAAAGTCGATAGACTTTTGCGACGTCGAGAAGCGACAAGCCAGGGCGGAGCTCAAAACGCTCCAGCTCTTCCCATGTTACCAGTTCTGTATTTACGACATCGCGAAGATAAACTACTTCCTCAGCTGTAAAAGCATCATTAGAAAACAGTGCCCGCAACGACGGCACATCCGGCAGATTAAATGTATAACGACTAAAAGGCTGCTCGGTGAGTTTTACCACCTCTTCACGCGATCGATCGTATAATTTATCAGCGATGTCAAATACGGAAACAGCACCTCCTTTAATTGTCTTTATTCTTTCAAATTGCATCCGGCTACGTGCTTGATATTCTTGTATATATCCCAATCGTATACTCTTTTCCAATTCAGGCGTTGGTGCTGATACGCTAAATTTCCTTTTACTCGTGTGAACCTGATATTTGAACGCATCGACAAGGATTTCCGCCTCGCAATATCGGCGTATTTTGCAAGCCTTTACGATAATCCTATCGAAAAGTCCGCGTGATATCTTCGATTCGGCCATCTTGTTAAATTGTTTAGTTTCGATACCGATCTCGGTGTCAATGCAATGAACGATGTAGGACGCGCCTTCAGCCAAGTCTTCCTTCGAATAGAAGCTGAAATCCTCCGTGTTTACTCCATGGTCGGCCTGGTGGCCAGTCATGAATGTGGCATCGATCCTAGCTACTACTGATTTCAACGCAGTGTCGGCATTACGCCTTAGAAACTGCCGAAGAGTCTGGTCCAGATGATGAATCGGAGTGGCGAGATTGGCTAGCGCCTTCACCGATGCGAGATATGTGCAAACCTCCTCAGATAAAGGCAACTCCGCGCCTGTCTGATCAAGAGCGATCAAAACGTCCAAGAGGTTCTGGGCCTTGTAGCCATACTTCGAGCTGCGAAAGGCACCCGAGGTCCCCAAAGCCTCTCTCGCGATCGACTGATCGCAATAGAATCCGAGCACAAGCCAGTTCACCGCTTGTTGAGTCTTGCCGGCCGCGATGGCCCTCAACGCGAGGTCGCCGACCTGGGAGAGTTCCCGCCGCAGCGCCTGACACAATTCGACCTTGTCTAGGGACACCAAGGTCGGCAGCCAGACCTCGGCCGCCAGTAACTTGGGGGAGACCAAACCGAGGCGGTCTTCAAGGCTTCGTTCTTGTGCCATCGAAAAGAGTATCCCAGCCCACTGGCTTCCATTCCCGTCGATGCCACCTGAATGGTGATGGACCGTCGGGCAATTCCGATTGCTGAGCAAAAGGGAGGCGCTCAAAACCTATGCGTGGCCGGCCATCAACATTAGCAATTCCTAAACCAGCGCCCTTCTGACAGTCCGGAAGCTCAGTTTCACCGATCTGGTTAATCCTGATCTGCTTTCGGCACCAGGCCGTATCGCCTCCTACATTGCTGAAACCGTCAACTTTCCAGTCACTGTCGCTAGACCTTGGCCTCGATCTTGACTTCGATCCCATTTAAGGACGAATTCTACCGAGGGGATTTGGCATGAAGCGACCTTTTATTTCGTTGAGGATAGACCAGCTTGAGACGATGCTGGAAAAGGCCACGGCGAACGGAGACAGTAAGGCCATCAAGGCCATCGCGAGTGAGGCAGCAGTCAGGAGTACCGCTCGGGCGGGAAAGCTACTGGTCCGTGCCAAATCTGCACTGGATGTCAAGCAGGCGGATCTTTTCGAACACGCCTCCAAAGCCTCCAAGAAACAGCCCCGCGTTGTACACACGCAGGCCCCGGTCACGAAAGGGAAGCGCAAACCCACCGGAGAGCAGGAACAGGCCATCGATGCCTTCCTCTCTGGCGGATCGCTCCGCATCAATGCCTATGCCGGTACGGGGAAAACCTCAACCCTGCAGTTCCTTGCCCACGGAACCCGCACTCGTGGCCAATACATTGCTTTCAACAAGGCTATTGTCGGGGATGCCCGCGAGAAATTTCCTTCCACGGTGGATTGCTCGACAATTCATAGCCTGGCACTGAAGTCTCTTCACTCTGACTTCAAGAAAACCAAGGACAAGTTTGCCGGAAAGGTCAGCGCAAAGCAGCTCGCAGAGATACTCGAACTCAAGAAGGCATGGCGTGTCGACCGTGACCACTCCCTACAGCCGGTGTCGCAAGCCTATCTGATCCAGCAGACTGTAAGACGTTTTGCCCAAAGCGGGGACGAGGAAATCTCTGACGCGCATGTACCGCGCCACGGATCGCTGCTTGCGGCGAGCGATGAAACGTTAGATGCAGTGAATGAGTTTGCGCGCAACAACGCCGAGCATCTGTGGGGGCGCATGTGCGATGCGAAGGACGCGATCCCGTTGGGTTTTGACGGATTTCTGAAGCTTTGGGGGCTGTCCAAGCCGCAGATCTCGGCCGACTACATTCTTCTTGATGAGGCACAGGACACAAATCCCGTGGTCCTGGACGTTCTGAAGAGGCAAGACGCCCAACTTGTCTATGTTGGGGATCGCTATCAGCAGATCTACGAATGGCGTGGCGCGATCAATGCGACGGAGGCGATCGAGACCGATGCGGTTGTTAGCTTAACGCGGTCGTTTCGATTCGGTCCTGAGATTGCACATGAGGCATCCTGCAGCGACTCGGCGAAAGCGTGCCACTGACTGGTAACCCGGCTTTGTCGAGCAGGGTCGGGACCTGCAAGCCTAATGCCATTCTGGCGAGAACCAATGCGAACGTCATGACAGCGCTGATCGATTGCATTGACGATGGTCGCAAAACCCATCTCGTTGGCGACAACAATGACCTGAAGGAGTTGTTGTGGGGGGTGCGAGACTTGAAGGAAGGGCGCCCAACAGACGTCGCCGACTTTTTCGGTTTCAATAGCTGGGAATCGGTGGTCGACTTCGCCAAAACCGCAGAGGGCGGGCACCTAACCATGTTCGTCAACCTGGTGCAGAGCAAGGGCGAAAAGCGCCTTTTGTGGGCTATCAATCAATCTGTGGGTGAGGACCAGGCCGATATCGTCATCTCGATGACCTGCCCCTAAGAATTTCCTCCATCTGAGATTAGAGTCCGGCCCTTGATCGAAGGACGGACTGATGAAGAG
>NZ_AYWH01000015.1:0-59421 GCF_000502555.1 Mesorhizobium sp. LNJC394B00 | reverse complement strand
CTACCCGCGGATGCCTGATATCGACGGCGAAGACCACAGACTGCGGTATGGCGTTGATCGATCCCGGCTGGGCGGTCACCCGGCCCACCGTCAGCCTTGCCCTGCTGTCGAACGGCATGATCGTCGTCTGGAGCTTGTGAATCGCGGCAACGGCCGCGACCATCGGATCCCTACGGTAGGCGAGGCCGGTTGTACCGGCGTGACCGGCGGCGCCCTCAATGCAGACCTCCAGCCAGCGCGTACCTTGCACGGCTGTGACGATACCGATCGGCAACCGCTCCTTTTCCAGCGATGGTCCCTGTTCGATATGCAGCTCGATGTAGCCGGATATCGGCATGCCGAGGGGGCGAAGGGTTGCCTCTGGCAAGGCGGAGATCGTTGCCCCGAGCTCCTCTGCGAGGGACGCACCGTCGCTACCGACTATGGACTGCCATGCGCAAATGTCGGCTCCGGTGAAGGCCATGGAGCCCATGACACCCGGCGTAAACCGGCTGCCCTCTTCATTGGCCCAGGCGACGACCTCCATCGGCATCCGAGTCTCGGCCCTCGCGTCCTCCAGCGCTTCGAGCGCCTCGAAGGCGGAAAGCGTGCCGAGCGCTCCATCGAAGCGCCCGCCGGTCGGCTGGCTGTCGAGGTGGCTGCCGATAAGCAGCGGCGGCAGGGTGGCATCCGTGCCCTCGCGGCGGATGAAAAGGTTTGCCATGGCGTCCTGGAAAACCGCGAAGCCGCGCGCGAGCGCCAATTCCGCCAACAGGCGCCGGGCGCCGCGATCCTCGATGCTGAACGCCTGTCGGTTTACGCCACCGGCTGGCGTCGCGCCGATCCGGGCGAAGGCATCGAGCCGGCCCAGCAGCCGCTCGCCGTCGATCTCCGGCACTAAAGTCACCGCTTGAGGCTGCGGATGAAGGCCTTCACCCGTTGCGGATCGACCTGATTCCACCACACTCCATCATGTTTCAGCGAGCTGGCGACAATGACGCCGTCGACGATGTCCAAGATATCATTGGCGTTGTCGGGTGTCACCCCGCTGCCGACAAGCGTCGGCAGTCCGGCGGCGTCCTTGATCATCCTGATGTAGCTGAGGTCGGCGGCGTGGCCAGTGCGCTGGCCGGTGGCGATCACCGCGTCGGCATCGAAGAACACGAGGTCCTTGACCTGCTCCTCGATCGGCCGGTCGCCGACGATCGCGTGGGCGCCATGCTTGACATGCGCGTCGGCGAAGATGCGGATACCGTTGGCCCGAAGCCTAGCGCGGAAACGCATGGCGCGCGCCGCTTCGCCTTCGATAAAGCCCTCGTTGGCGACATAGGCGTTGGCCCATTGATTGACGCGCACGAAGGAAGCACCGGAGGCACTGGCGATCGAAAGCGCGGGAATGGAGGCATTGGCAAGCACATTGATGCCGATCGGCCGGCCGAGTTCTCTGCGGATCCGGTCTGAGACGACAGACATGTAGGCGGAGGTTTCCGGCCCGATATCATCCGGCTTGGAAAACGGCACGTCACCATGGTTTTCGGCGATCACGCCGTCACACCCTCCCTGCAAATAGGCTTTGGCGTCGTCGAGGCCGCGTTGATAGATGGCCTCGATCGCCTCGCCATGGTAGCGCGGCGCCCCCGGCAGGGGGGCGAGATGAACCACGCCGATCACCACCTTGCTCCTGCCGAAGATCGACTGCAGCACATCATCCGCGACCTGGCCAATGGGTTTGGAGTTAGGGGAATTTGTCATGCGGTTTTCGCTTCCGTCGTTTCCATAAGCACTTTCATTTCCCGTCTGTCGGGGCAGGAACCGAGCGTGCCGGCGCGCCCGACCGAGATGGCTGCGGCGCGGACCGCAATCCGCGCTGCCGCGGGGAGCTCCATGCCGGCCGCAAGGCAACCAGCGAGGCAACCGCAAAAGACGTCGCCCGCGCCGCTGGTGTCTAGCACGGCCACCCTGGGCGCCGCGATCCGGTCGATCCGTCCTTCGCCATCGGCGACAAGGCAGCCGAGTGCGCCAAGCGTCACGATGGCAGCGCCGGCGCCCTGACGGATCAAGTCGCGGGCCGCCATGGCAGGGTCGCCAGCCCCGGTCAGTTGCGCCGCTTCGCCCGCATTGGCGATGACGACGCTGACGTCGCTCAAGCCCGGTGTGTGGTCGGCCGCAAGCGGGCTCGGATTGAAGATCGTCATCGCTCCCGCGCCCCGCGCCACCTTCAGGCAAGTGGCCGTCATATCCGGAGCCAGATTGCCCTGAAATACCACGATATCGCCGCGTTCGATCGCTCGGGTAAAACCGCTGTCGGCCATAGGATTGTACGCGGCGGCGCAACTGGCTCCGGTGACGATCAGGTTCTCGCCCCGCGCATCGACCATGATCGTTGACCGATCGCTGGGCAGTGGCAGCACCGCCAGATGGCTGGCATCGAGATCGCGGCTCAACTGCTCTGCGATCCAGGCTCCGGCGGGATCGTTGCCGATCGCGGCACGGAAGCGAACATCGGCTCCGGTGCGCGCCGCGGCCACCGCCTGGTTCGCACCCTTGCCGCCAAGTCCGTCAGCATGTTCCGATGCGTTCAGCGTTTCGCCCGGCTGGGGAAACCGCTCTAGCCGAAACGTTGTATCGACACAGACATTGCCGACGACATGGACGCTCATGGCTTGCTAGTCCTTGGCCGTAGCCCAGCCCAGCATCTGTTCGAACAATGTCTTGTAGCCATTCCAGGCGATGAAGCCCGGCGGCAGCCAATGCGGCCCTACATCCGAGGTCCAGGCGACAGTGCGGCCCCGGCCATATTTGCCGGTCACCAGCAGTGGCAGCGAACGGTAGTCGGAGGACACGGTGGCGAGAACTTCCGAACCATCCTTGACCGTGACCTCGTTGAAGCCAAGCAGGATTGGCCAGTCCTTGCCGAGGCCCTTGAGGATCGGATGGGTCTGCGGTCCGACGACAACCGGCGCATAGCCCTCTGGAACCTCGACACGGTCGTCCACCGGCAGGCAGATGACCGGCAGAACGTCCTCAACCGGCGTCTTGTGATAGCGCGCGCCGCCATTGATGCCCTGGAAGCTGTAATAGCCGCCGAACATCAACAGACCGCCGCCATTGCCGACATAGTCGCGCAACAGGCGCAGCCGGTTCGGCGTCGGTTTGGAGTGGATCCAGGTATCGGGGTGAAGCAGCAGCGTGTTGGCCCCCAGATCGGAGAGCACGACCGCGTCATAGGCCGAAAGCGCTTCCATGGTCTGCGGGAAATTCCGCTGTGCCTCATGCGCTGGCATGAAGGTGACGTCGAACAGGCTGTCCTTCATCGCGGCCAGCAACTCATCGGCACCGGTGTGATAGGTCACGGTGGGAAACTGATCGAAGCCTTTGATGTGGGTCGCGGTCGAGACCCAGGACTCGCCTGCGAGAAGAACCTTCTTCCTGGACATGTAGTCTCCCTATCTTGTTTTGGAGCGGCTCAGAGGCCCTCGGCGAACACAGTCTTTGGATTGTCGATGAGCATCGTGTCGATTGCCGACTGCTCGACACCATGGCGTTTCAGTCTCGGCACGAAATGCTTGAGGATGAAGCCGTAGCCGAAACCGCCGAAGCGGGTCAGCATGATCTTGAGAAAGACGTCCTGCGACAGCAGAATCCTGTCGAGCAGTCCCATATCGATCAGCGAGCGGATCGCCCGCGCATTCTGCTCGTCGGACGGCGACTGCGCATCCTGGTCGGCATAATAGAAATCCATGCCGATCATGTCGTATTCCAGGAAGGCGCCACGCGCGGCGAGGCTTTGCTGGTAGGCAAGATCGTTGTGGCTGGGGTTCATGTGGCAAAGCACCGTATGCCGGAGATCGGCGCCTTCTGCCTCGACCACGTCAAGCACATCATGCGCCAGCCGCTCCCAGCCGGGCAGATGAATCGTCAGCGGCACGCCGGTCATCTTGGCCGCACGGGCGGAGGCCCGCAGCGACTTGCGCTCCTCGTCGGTAAAATCCTTGCTGACGCCAACCTCACCGATAATGCCGGCAATGATTTCGGGCTGCGCCGACCCGCCGCCGACATCATTGACGAGGAATTCGGTGACGTCGTCAACGTCCATCGCTTTCAGCCAGACGGGATGGGTGTGCTGCAGGTAGAAGCCCGTCCCCATGACGATCCGCAATCCAGAGGCGCGGGCGATGCGCGCCAGCTTCACCGGATCGCGGCCAATGCCAATGTTGGTCGCATCCACCACGGTATGGCCGCCGAGCGCCCGGTATTTCGCCAACTCCGAAAGGGCTAGGTCGCTGTCGTCGAGCGAGACGTTGTCGCGGTTCATGTAGGGGTTCATCCGCAACTCGCCGATGATCTCCATGCTGACCGGCTGCTCGCCGATCTTCTTCTCGTCGGGATGGCAAGGGCATTTCCACGACGTCGCGCCATCGAGCAGTATGTGTTCATGCATCAGCGTCACGCCCATATCGGCAATCGCAACCGGGCCGGTAACGGTCATCACCGTGCCGGAGCGAACACCGATCGGTGGCCGTTCCCTTGGCTTGTCGTCGAACAGATGATCCATGTCAGCGGCTCCGCGTTGCGCCCTTGAACAGCCGGAAATTCAGCCAGATGGCAACGAGGATGATCGTGCCGGTAACGATCGGCGTCAGGAAGGGCGACATATGCGCAAGGATCAAGCCGTTGCCGATGACCGCGACGGTCAACGCGCCGAGCACAGTGCCGATGATCGTACCGCGCCCGCCGAACAGACTGGTGCCGCCAAGCACCACGGCGGCGATGACATCGAGCTCGAAACCCTGGCCGGCATTCGACGAGCCGGAACCGAGCCGGGCGGCGAGGATGATGCCGGCCACCGCCGCCGCCATGCCCGACAGGATGTAGACGAAGAGCGTCATGAAGCGCGTATCGACACCGGCTCGGCGCACGGCCTCTGTATTGGCGCCGATGCCGGTGACATAGCGGCCGAACGGCGTCTGGTTGAAGGCGAGATAGGCAATGATCAGCACGACAAGGGCGAGCAGCGCCGGTACCGGCACGCCGAGAAACCAGGCCCTGCCGATGTTGACGAAGAAGCTGGTCGGTTCGACCGGGATCGAATAGCCGCCGGTGATCAGCAACGCCACGCCGCGGATGACGGAGAGCCCGGCAAGGGTGACGATGAAGGGCGGTATCCGCTCGTAGGCGATGAAGAAGCCGTGCAAGGCGCCGATCGCAGCACCAAGCGCCAGCATGGCGATGACGACCAGCGGCCATGGCAGGTCGGCCTGCAGGAAAACCGCCGACAGCGTTGCCGTCAGCGCCAGCACGGAGCCGACCGAGAGGTCGATGCCGCCGGTGGTGATGACGAAGGTCATCGCGGCCGCAACGATCAGCAGCGGCGCCGACTGGCGCGCGATGTTGAGCAGATTGGGCGTCGTCAGGAAGGAACCGGTGATCAGCGAGAAGACCACGCAGACGACGATGAAGAACAGCGCAATCGAGACGACGCTGCCATTGGCTAACGCCACATCCTTCCACGTGCTGTTGTGAGCGCGTTTGGGCGAGGCGCCAACACCGGCGGAGGTAACGTTCATGGTTGGACCCCCTCATCGCGGCTTGCGCGGGCCGAGCGCGCGGTGAATTTGCGGCCGACGATCAGGTTGACGACCTCCTCGATGCTGGTCTCGCCGATCTTGCGCTCGGCGACATTGCGGCCTTCGTACATGACCTGGATACGATCGCAGACCAGGAACAGGTCCTGCAGGCGATGGGTGATGAGGATGACGCTGACACCACGGGCGCTGACGGCGCGGATGAGTTCCAGAACCGCCTCGACTTCCGCCACCGCAAGGGCGGCCGTCGGCTCGTCCATGATCAGCACCGAGGGGTCGAAAGAAGCGGCGCGGCCGATGGCGATCGACTGGCGCTGGCCGCCGGAGAGGTTTTCGACCTTGAGCTTGGTATCGGCAATGACGATGCCGAGCCGGTCGAGCATCTGGCGCGTCTCGCCATGCATGCGCTTGTTGTCGAGAAAGGGGACGCCGAGAACGCGGCGACGCGGTTCGCGGCCGAGGAAGAGATTGCCCGCCACATCCACCGTGTCGCAGAGCGAAAGGTCCTGGTAGACCATCTCCACCCGTGCGGCGCGGGCATCGGCCGGCGACGAGAAAGACACCGCCTTGCCATCGATCTCGATGGTGCCGGCATCAGGAATTACCGCACCGGACAGGACCTTGCTCAAGGTGGATTTGCCGGCGCCATTGTCGCCGACCAGGCCGAGCACTTCGCCAGGCTTCAGGTTCAGCGAGACATCGTCCAGCGTCTGGATAGGGCCGTACCGTTTGGAAATACCGGTCATCCTGACGCGGTAGGTCTCGCCATCGCTCATCATGGTCCAATTCTCTGGGCGCGACATGTTCAATCGGTCGCCGGGCTGCGCAGGCAACCCTCGGGTCAATGCGCAGCCCAGCGGTCCGGGGAGGATACTACTTGAACATGTCCTTGAACTGGCCGACATTTTCCTTGGTCACGATGGTGATCGGAACGTTGATGATCGGGTCGATCTTCTCGCCCTTCTTGAGCTTGACGAAAGCTTCGATGGCAGCCTTGCCTTCACCGGCCGGATCCTGCTGGACGACAGCGACCACCCAGCCCTCTTCGAGACCCTGCACCGCCGACTTGGTCAGGTCCCAGCCGAACACCTTGACGTCGCCCGTACGGGCCTGGCTGGAGACGGCGGAAACCGCGCCGAGCAGAGCCGGCTCGCCGGTCGCGTAAAGCGTCGTCATGTCAGGATTGGCGGTCATCAGGTTTTCGGAGGCGGACAGGGCGACGTCCTGGACGTTCTGGCCGTCGACCGTGTCGAGGAAGGTGACCTTCTGGCCGCTGTCGGTGACAGCCTTCTTGAAGCCGTCGAGGCGCTGGTTCTGGATAAACGAATTGAGCGCGCCAACGACGCCGATCTTGGCGGTGCCGCTCAGCTTAGTCTTCACGTATTCGGCGTAGGACTTGCCGATATCCTCGCCTGCCTTGGTGTTGTCAACGCCGACGAAGGCGACGTTGTCGCCATTTGGGATCTGCGCGTCAATGGCGATGACCGGAATGCCGGCGGCTTTGGCCGCGGTGATGGCCGGCTTCACACCGTTGACATCGATGGCGACGAGAATGATGCCGTCGACCTTCTGGGTGATGTAGTTCTCGATGGCGTCGTTCTGCGCGCTTGGTACATTGTTGGCGTTGAAGATGACGAGGTCCACGCCGGCAGCCTTTGCGGCAGCCGTTGCGCCGTCATTGATCTGGTTGAAGAACAGGGCCTGCTGGTTGATGGTCACCAGCGCATAGGTCTCGGCCATGGCGGAAGCAGAGCCGAGGGCGAGGGTCATGGCGATGGCTGCGGCGCAGCCTGAAAGGATCTTGGTAAGACGCATTCCGGTTCCCCTTGGTTTTCTCGAAAAGGCCCTTGATCGGGCTCACCTGGCGCCTGAGCGCAGAGCATATTTCAAGATGCTTGATTTCTTGTCAAGTGACTTGAATTGGCATCAACGAAGACAAATGAGGGGCTCGCCCGATCAGAATGTTGCCGGCGTGTTCACCCAGAAAATGCTGGCGCGTTCGTCGCCGACATTGCGGTACCAGTGCGGCAGTTCGGAATTGAAGACGAAGGAATCGCCGGCCGACAGGCGAAACGTCTTTTCGCCGACCATCAATTCGATCGCACCTTCCAGGAGGTAGCCGACTTCCTCGCCAGCGTGCTGGATCGGGCCGGCGCTCTCACCTCCCGCCTCGATGTGATGGATGTTGCACTGCAGGAGATGGCCGGGCGAATACGGAATGACGCGCTCGAGCGAAATGCCTTCGCCGCGCCGAAGCGGATCGAGCGCGATCAACGGCCGCGATCCAGCCCGAAAGACGATGCCTTCCTCACCATCGGATTCCTCGAACATCCAGCCAATGTTGGTGCCAAGCACCTCGACAAGCCGGTGCAGCATGGGAAGCGAGGGCGAGACCTTGCCGTTCTCGACCTTGGAAAGCAGGCTTTCAGAGCAGTTCGCGGCGGCAGCTAGCGCCTTCAAGGTCAGCCCACGCGTCTGCCGGGAGAGTTTCAACCGTATGCCGAGCCGCAGAAGGCTGGTGGCGGTCGAGCGCTCGTCGCCGCCCTTGCTGTTTTGGGTGTCCATCTTGTTCATTTGGGGACGCGAACATCTCCGCTGGTTGGGCTGACTCGTAAAACTGATCCCAGGCGTTGTCCATCCTGTGAAAAACGGACGATGCATCCAATCGACTCGGCTGGGCTTTTCAAAACCATCATCCCCGACCAAACGCTACGACGCCTTCGTGATTCATTGCGGTTGAAAGGAGACCGCGATGGGCAAGCCGCTACCGCTTGAGTTGCGTCAGCGCGTTGTGCGTATGTCGATGAGGGGCATGGTCACCGCGAGGCAGCGCGCCATTTCCGCGTTTCGCCTCGCTTGTGAACAAGACGCACTCTGCCAAGCACTCGGCGATATCTGCCACCTGTTCGAGCCAGCTGAATGCAGAAACTTCTTCAAGGTTGCCGGATACGAGGCTAATTAATCGTGACACGCTTTAGCTGAGCGTGAGCAAGGACGGAGGCTGGTTCAACCCATCGGGACGGCGGCGACCACCCATCTCCTGAAGCCGCAGATCGGCCGGCTGCCGAACGGCATCGATCTCTCCAACAGCGTCGAGAACGAGTATCTGTGCCTTAAGCTACTGCAAGCGTTTGGCGTTTCCGCCGCCCAGGCGCAGATCGCTGACTTACCGATGGTGACGTGGCGGGTGCTCCGATCGTGCGCTCGACCCTCTGCAGGATCGTGTCGAGCGGCTCGGCGACCGGAATCTCGGCAAGCGGCCGATAAACGAACCCCAGCGATTCGGCGCGCTTGATCGCTTGGCGGTATCGGGCGCGCGCCCCGTGTGGATTTTCGCCCAGCATCAAAGCGCAACCAGGACGAAGCGTTCGCCAAAGTTTTCCAGTGATTCAAACAATCGGGAAGGTCGGTGGTACCGTTGGCTGGGATCGAACCAGCGACCTCCGGATCCACAATCCGGCGCTCTAACCATCTGAGCTACAACGGCACGTTCGCCTGAGCCAGATCGTGGTGAAAATTCATTCTCCGAGATCCGCTCTGTCGTTCGGCGATGCGTCCAATACGGTCTATCAGAGACTAATTCAAGGCCTTTGATAAGGCAAAGCCGGTTCTGCCAACAGGCGCCGGTTTTCTTCGGCAAAAGAAAAAGGCCGGCGGGAGGAGGTGCCGGCCTTTTCCTGTTACGAGCCAGCGGGAGGAGGTGCTGGCTGGTCACCCCGGAGAGCAGAGGGAGGAGGTTCCACTCGCCGGGTATTCATTTGGACAACTCTATCGCACACCTATTTGTCTGACGAAATGCGACGTTTTGATGCATCGCAGAGTTGTGCGCAATTGTTAGGCGGCCTTGATGTCCTTCAGGGCCTTCTCGAAAGCGGTCTTGACCGGCTTGGCGACGTCTTCGGCAGCCTTCGAAGCAACAGCCTGGAAGTCCTTGGCCTGCTCGACCGTGGTCTCGACGCGCTTGCGCAGGAAGGCGGTCTGCAGTTCGACCACTTCCGACAGCGACTTGGCGCCGATGAGGGCCTCGAGATGCGAGAAGCCGGCTTCGGCATTGGCGCGCAGAGCGGCGATGGTCTTGAGCGACAGGTCGCTGGAAACGGTCTTGGCAGTCTCGAAGGTCGATTCCAGGACTTTCTGGGTCTCTTCGGCGCCGGTCTTCAGCTTGGAGTAGGCTTCCTTCGACTGCTCGACGCCCTTTTCGGCGAAAGCGCGGATCTGGTCGGTTGCCTTGGAAGCGTCGAAGCTCGGGAATTCGACGTTTTCGATGGTCTCAGCGGTCTTGGCCTTGGTCATTTTCCATCCTTTCGGGGTAGCGGCTTTGACAAAAAGCCGTCTCGTTCATGTATGATGGCAATATAGCGGTTTTTTTGTGCGATGCAATATGTTTGTTGCAGTGCACCATAAATTTCTTCCCATGCGACCCAAGAGGTTATCCAGGGACATTCCGAGAGGCTGTTAACCAAGTGGCCAGAGATTCCACCTGCTTCCCGCCATGGCTTGTGGACCTTCGCCGCGCGGGCTTTTATTAACAAAGCGTTAACTGCAAATTGCCCGCCTTGTAGGTTCGCCAAGAGGGGTTCGCCAAGAGGTTTCACCGAAAGGGTCCGCCAAGCGCATGCCTTCCGAGAACTACTCTTTCCTCGATGTCGCCGTGCTTGATGCGGTTCGCCAGCGCTTCGCCGCCGGCGACGCGATCGCGATTCTGTCGGCCGACCTCGAACAGGTGATCTGGGCCAACGGCCCGGGCGCTGCGGTGTTCGGCTATCCCGATATCGAGGCCATCATCGGCGCCTCGGCTCAGCTGCCGCTGATCGCCAGGCGCCAGATCATGGCGACCGCGGGCTTCCCGCAGATCGGCAGCGACCGCGCCATTACGGTACGGCTGGCGACCGGCATCACCAGCCGCGCCGTCGGCTTCCTGGCCAGTGCGGTGACTATGCCGGACGGCGAAAGCGCCATTATGCTGGTGGTGCCGGCAGCGCAGGCCGGCTCGCGCAGTGCTGCCGACATTGCGGCCCGCGCCATCAGCGGCTTTACCGAAGACGGCCATTTCATCGCCTTTGTCGACGCCGCCGGCACTGTCGAGGCGGCTTCGGATGGCTTTGGCGCGCTCGCCATCCGGCCTGAGACGCTGGCCGCGCTTGTCGCCGACGTGGCGAGCCAGGACGACCGCATCGTCAAGCGGCTGGTCCCCGGCGGCGCAAAGTCCTATCCGGCCGGCTTCGCGCGCCTGACCGAGTCCAGGCATCTGCTGGTGGTCATCGACGAGGATCAGCTCGGTGAGGAAAATCCTGTCGGCGAGCTGGATGCCGAACCTGCTGCAGCGCAGGTCGACGATGGCCCGGCGCAAGCCGCCGCGGAGAACGCGGTAACGGTGGATGCGGTGGCTGACCACCCCACCGCAAGCGGGAATCAGGGCGCCCCACTCGCGGCCGCGCCTGATGTCGGGGAGACAGGTCCGGCTGCCACCGAGCATGATGCTTCGGCGTCAACCGATACAAAGGCGGACCATCGCGAGCAGACGACCGGCCGCGAGCAGGCGGCGAATGACAGCGCGCCGGCGCAACATGATCATTGGTACTTCCATGCCGGCGAAGAGCCGCAGGCGGGCGAGCCGGACAGCCCGGCGCAGGCCGAGCCGGACTCTGTTTCCCCGGCCGAGAGTGCGCAGTTGGACAGCAGTGCCGCTGCGCCCGCCCTGCCGTCCGACGCAGCCCCACCGGCTGCGCCTCCCGCCAAACGTGAGGTCGACCGCTCGGCGCCGCCGCTGCGCTTCGTCTGGCGCACCGACGCCGACGGCAAGTTCAGCGCGCTGTCGCCGGAATTCGGCGACATTGTCGGCAAAGCCGCCGCCGACGTGATCGGCCGCCGCTTCAAGGACGTCGCGACAACTTTCGGCCTCGACGCCTCGGGCGAGATCGCGGGCCTGCTTGAACGGCGCGACACCTGGTCGGGCCGCTCGGTACTGTGGCCGGTTGCCGGCTCCGACCTGAAGATACCGGTCGATCTGGCAGCACTGCCTGTCTATGGCCGCAGCCGCGCCTTCGAAGGTTTTCGTGGTTTCGGCGTCGCCCGCGCCGGCGATGCGGTGGTCGATCCGGAAGCAATCGGCATGGCGCTGGTCCCCAATGGCGCGCCACCGGCAGCAGCCGAGCCGGCCCCGGAACAGCCCGTGGCGGAAGCTCCCAAGGCGGCCGATCCGTTCGAGGGCGAAGTGCCGGCACTGACCATCGTGCCGAAGCAGGAACGTCGTTTTGCCGACAAGGTCATCCGGCTGGCCGAGCATCGGCAGCCCGCCAGCGACAAGCAGCCGACAAGCGAGAGGGGCCTGTCGACGCTGGAGCGCAGCGCTTTCCGCGAAATCGGCGAGCGGCTGAAGAAGGACAATCCCCCGCCGGAGCAGCCGGAGACTGCCAAGCAGGCCGAACCGGCCAATCCGGATCAGGTAATGCCAGACCAGGCCAAGGCAGATGAGCCCAAGCCGGATCATGTCGAGGCGGACCAGGCTGAAACAGCCGCGCCAGCCCGACAACCCGCCGAGGTCTCGAGTCCGGACGAAGCCGGCCCGGCTGCCGTGGCTGAACCATCGGCAGCCGCACCCGAAAGCGAAACGGCTGAGGCCGAACCGCCGGAAAGCGATGCCGAGGACGAAAAGGACCTGACGCGGCTTGACGGCGAGCAGCCGGACGACGGCCTTGCGGACAGCGAAGCAGGCGAGGCGAAGGCGCCGACAGTGTCGCGCTCCCTGCTCGACTATGCCGATCCCGAACCAGGCTCCGTCACCGAAGACAGTACGGAAGCAACGTCGTCCAACGACGAACTTGCGCCGGCTTCCGAACCGGATGATACGCAAGCCCAAGAGATCGTCGAGGCCGCAGAGCCACAGCCGGTTGTTGCCGAGACGCCGGCCAATGCCGGTGAAGACGACAGCATGACGTCGGCCGACTTCCGCGATGCCGAGGACAATGAGGATTGGGCGCCGTCCGACGAGGCGACCGATTCCGCCGTGGAAGACGGGGACAAGGCCGGCGATGCGGACACAGTGCCGGCAGAACCACAGCGCCTGAAAGTGCCGCCGCTCAAGCTTGAGGGGTTCATGCCTTCGGCATTCTCGGCCGGAGATGAACACAAGGCCCCTGACACGTCGATCCTCGGCAAGCTGCCGGTGCCGCTGCTCATCCATTCGGGCGACGAGCTTCATTACGCCAATGAGGAATTCCTCGGCCTGACCGGCTATGACACGCTTGAGGACCTGAGCGACGCCGGCGGGCTCGACGCGCTGTTTGCCGATCCCTATTCAGAAATGGCCGGCGAAAGCGACCACACACTCAAACTGAAGACGCGCGAGGGCCAGGAATTTCCGATCGAAGCCATTTTGCGTTCGGTGCCGTGGCGCGCCGGCAAGGCGCTGATGCTGGTGGTGCGACGTACCGGCGACAACGAGCCGCCGATGGTTGCGCATCTCGCAGCCGACGAGCAGACGCAGCCCGATGTCTCCGAACTCAAAGCGCGCATTGCCGAGATGCGCACCATCATCGACACCGCGACCGATGGTGTGGTGTTGATCGGCCGCGACGGCGACATCCGCTCGATCAGCCGGCCGGCCGAGGCGCTGTTCGGCTTCGACAGCGACGACGTCACCGGTAAACCGTTCGCCTCGCTGTTTGCCATCGAAAGCCAGCGCGCGGCGCGCGACTATCTGAACGGCCTGTCCGAGCCCGGCGTGGCGAGTGTGATGAACGATGGCCGCGAGGTGATCGGGCGCGAGGCGCAAGGGCGCTTCATCCCGCTGTTCATGACCATCGGCAGGCTGCCCAATGACAGCGGCTTCTGCGCCGTGGTGCGCGACATCACGCAGTGGAAGCGGGCCGAAGAGGATCTGACCCAGGCGCGCGCGGTGGCCGAGCGCGCCTCCTCGCAGAAGACCGATTTCCTCGCCCGCATCAGCCACGAGATCCGCACGCCGCTCAACGCCATTATCGGCTTTTCCGAGCTGATGGTGGACGAGAAGTTCGGCCCGGTAGCCAATGACCGCTACCGCGACTATCTCAGAGACATCAACCGCTCGGGCAACCATGTGCTCGATCTCGTCAATGACCTCCTCGACATTTCGAAGATCGAGGCCGGCCAGCAGGAAATGGACTACGAGGCGGTGTCGCTCAACGATACGCTGGCCGAGACGGTGGCGATGATGCAGCCGCAGGCCAACCGCGAGCGTGTCATCATTCGCTCCAGCTTCGCCTCGCGACTGCCGGAAGTCGTCGCCGACCTCAGAAGCGTGCGCCAGATCGCGCTCAACATCCTGTCCAACGCCATTCGCTATACGCAAGCCGGCGGACAGGTGATCGTGTCGACCGCCTATGAAACCTCCGGCGACGTTGTCATGCGGGTGCGCGATACCGGCATTGGCATGAGCCATGCCGAGATCGAGCAGGCGCTGAAGCCATTCAAGCAGATCAATGCGCTGAAGCGCGGGCGTGGCGACGGCACCGGTCTCGGCCTGCCGCTGACCAAGGCGATGGTGGAAGCCAACCGCGCCCGCTTCACCATCACCTCGACGCCGGGCGAAGGGACGCTGGTCGAGGTCGCCTTCCCGTCGACGCGGGTGCTGGCCGAATAGGGCCGGCCATTCCCGGGCGAGAATCCCGGACAAAGAAAAGGCGTCCAACAGGACGCCTTAAATGGGATTTGCTGTCACAACGGGGGCTTGAGCGAATCTGATCCTCAGGGGACGAGGAACGGGATTTCTCCCTCAAGTTACGTGCGACTATCGGCGCCGGGCCTTAACAACTCCTTACCGGCCGTCCAAAAAATTTACGAATGTGTACCACTCATGAAATCTAGGTAAATTCGACCGACATATCTGGTTAACCATCCCGGCCGCGTCACTCAGTCAGCTGCGGCAGGTTCCTGAACAGCTCCAGCGCCTCTGGATTGGCCAACGCTTCCTTGTTCTTGATGGCGCGGCCATGCACCACGTCGCGCACTGCAAGCTCGGTGATCTTGCCCGATTTGGTGCGCGGAATGTCGCTGACGGCGACGATCCTTGCCGGCACGTGGCGCGGGCTGGCGCCGCCGCGGATCTTGGAACGAATGCGCTTTTCCAGATTCTCGTCCAGCGTCACGCCGGTGGCCAGCCGCACGAACAGCACGACGCGGACGTCATTGTCGAAATCCTGACCGATGCACAGCGCCTCAAGGATCTCCGGCATCTGTTCGACCTGATTGTAGATCTCCGCCGTGCCGATGCGCACACCGCCCGGATTGAGCGTCGCGTCGGAACGGCCGTGGATGATCATGCCGCCATGCGCGGTCCATTCGGCGAAGTCGCCGTGGCACCAGACATTGTCGAAGCGCTCGAAATAGGCCGCATGGTATTTCTTGCCCTCAGGATCGTTCCAGAAGCCGATCGGCATCGACGGGAACGCTTTTGTGCAGACCAGCTCACCCTTTTGCTCGCGGATCGGCTTGCCGTCATCGTCCCATACATCGACAGCAAGGCCGAGGCCGGGACCCTGGATCTCGCCGGTCCAGACCGGTTGCGTCGGTACGCCGAGCACGAAACAGGAGACGATGTCGGTGCCGCCGGAAACCGAGGCCAGATGTACGTCCTTCTTGATGCCGTCAAAGACGAAGCGGAAATCCTCCGGCGACAACGGTGAGCCGGTCGAGGAAATCGCCCGCACACTCGACAGATCATGGCTGCGGATAGGCTTGAGCCCGGCCTTGCGCACGGAATCGATGAATTTGGCCGAGGTGCCGAAAAAGGTCATCTTCTCGGCATCGGCGAAGCTGAACAGCACATTGCCGTCGGGGTGGAAGGGTGAGCCGTCATAGAGCAGCAGCGTGGCGCCCGAGGCCAGGCCCGACACCAGCCAGTTCCACATCATCCAGCCGCAGGTGGTGAAGTAGAAGAAGCAGTCGCCTTCGACGAGCCCGGCATGCAGCCGGTGTTCCTTGACGTGCTGGACCAGCGTGCCGCCGGCCGAATGGACGATGCATTTGGGAATGCCGGTGGTACCTGACGAAAACAGGATGTAGAGCGGATGCGCGAACGGCAGCCGCTCGAACGTGACCGCTTTGGCGGTAAAGGGTGACAGCGCCTCTTCGAGCGCCACGGCCTTGTCGATGATCGCTGCGATATCGCGCGAGGTACCGAGATAGTCGACGATCAGGACCTTGCGGACGGTTTCGAGCTTCGCCGCAACGGCAGCGATCTTGTCGGCTACCTCGATTGCCTTGCCATTGTACCAATAGCCGTCCGGCGCAATGAATATGACCGGCTCGATCTGGCCGAAACGGTCGAGCACGCCCTGCTCGCCGAAATCGGGGGAACAGGACGACCAGACCGCGCCGATGGAGGCGGCCGCCAGCATGGCGGCGACGGTTTCCGGCATGTTGGGCATCATCGCCGCGATGCGGTCGCCCTTTTTCACCTTGAGCGACAGGAAAAGCTGCTGAAAGCGCGAGGTCAGCTGGTGCAGTTCGTTCCACGACAGCCGCCGCTCGATCTTGCCCTCGCCGCGAAAGACGATCGCGTCACCGGAACCGGTCTTCTTCAGCAGGTTCTCGGCGAAGTTCAGCGTCGCATCGGGAAAGAACGATGCGCCGGGCATCTTGTCGCCATCGACGAGCACCGTCCCATCGGTCCCTTTGTCGCCGACAATGCCGCAAAAGTCCCACAGCAGGCTCCAGAAGCCTTCGCGATCCTCGACCGACCAGCGGTGCAGTTCGGCGTAGGAGGTGAAGGATGTGCCGCTTTTGGCCGCTGCTGCCTTCATGAACGCGGTCAGTGGTGCTGCGTCGATCTGCTCTTGCGTCGGAGTCCAGAGCGGTGCTTCGGCAGCCATGATCGATCCTCCTTGAAGCCGGTCGGCGTCGCAAGATAGATATGCTTTTGTTTTGATGCACGTCGTTGTCCCGGAACCGCTGCACTCTTCCGGGCGACATGCACTAGCCTCAGCTTTACAGGCGCCGCTGTCCCAAAAACGCCGCGCCTCGTAACAGGCTGAAGCTGCATCGCTTATGCCTACCACCGTGCGGCAGAGCAAGATTTTGTTCCGCTAAACTCGGCCATATGTGCGCAATTGCCATCGCCGGGCCATAAAGACTTGAAATGCCTCAGCCCTAAGTCGTAGTGACGGCTGGAAGGCGTGGTGACGACTGGCGGTTACACCCGTCAGGCGTTTATCGGAATGAAAGCAACCGGGGCAATATGCCATCACCTTTGATCCGGCGCGGAATATGGGCGATCGGCGTTGCCGTGCTCGTCATCGCGCTGGTCGTCGCCGCTCTGCCGCTGTTTGCCTCGACCCGGATCGTGCGCGATCGCATCGCCTGGGAGATGAGCGCGTGGAGCGGTTTCAGGGTCACCATCGCCGGTTCGCCGCGCATCGAGGTGTGGCCGAAGTTCCGCGCCATATTGAGCGACGTCACGCTGTCCCAGTGGACCGAGACCGACGCGCCGCCGGTGATCGAGGCCGAACGGGTCGAGGTCGACCTGTCGGCCATGGCGGCGCTGCAGGGCGATGTGGTGTTTTCGACGGCGCGGCTGGTGCGGCCGACGATCCGGGTCCAGCGCGCCGCAAACGGCATATTCCTGCCCGCCATACCAACGGGCGGACGCATCACCCGCTCCATCGACACGGCGCGCGGCGTGGTCAACGCCGATCCGACGAAGCCGGACCTGAGCAAGCTGCCCGCCGATCCGTTCGGCACAGTGGAATTCAGGGACGGCCGCATGGTCGCCTCCATCGGCGGCAAGGACGTCGAATTGTTGACCAGCCTGTCCGGCCAGGCGAGCTGGGCAGCGATGAACAGCAACGCGACCTTGTCGGCGACCGGAATCTGGCGCGGCGAGAGCGTCACCGTCGATGCCGCCTCGGCCAAGCCGCTGGTGCTGTTTGCCGGCGGCGCCGCACCGGTCACGTTTTCGTTCAAGGCAGCGCCGGCCAGCTTCTCGTTCGACGGCACGGCCAGCATGTCGCAAAACGCCTATTTCGATGGCCAGGCGAAATTCGCCGCGCCCTCGCTACGGCGCGTGCTGGAATGGTCGCAGGCCGGCATTGCTCCTGGTACGGCGATCGGTTCGGTCTCGATTTCGAGCAAGATCACGGCGACCGCCGGCCGCGTCAAATTCGAAAACACCGCGGTGACGCTCGACAACAACCCGGGAATGGGGGCGCTGGATTTTTCGTTCGGCGACGCCTTGCCGGTGATATCAGGCACACTCGCCTTCGATACGCTCGACCTCAGGTCGCTGTTTTCGGCCTTCACGCCGCTGGCACCGACCGGCGAGACCGGTCCCGGCGAAATCGACACCAGCTTCGCCGACCGGATCAATCTCGATCTGAGGCTGTCAGCGGCGCATGCCTCGGCCGGCGCAATCCAGCTTGCCGACGTCGCCGCCACGGCGCAGGTGAAGAACGGGCTTGCCGTCTTCGATATCTCCGATGCGTCGGCCTTTGGCGGCAACGTGCAAAGTAGCCTGCGTTTCGACCGCAAACCGGAGGGCTCGCAGGTCGAGATCCGGCTGCTCGCCTCCGACATTGACGGCGCCGCTTTCGGCACCGCGGCCGGAATGACGCGGCTGGTGCCGGCCAGCACCGGCACTGTCTCGGTCATTCTCAAAGGGCCGGGCAAATCCTGGGACTCGATCTTCGCGAACGCGGACGGCTCGGTCTCTGCGACGTTCGGGCCGGGCGCGCTGAGCGGGCTCAATTTGCCGGCATTTCTGAAGCACACGGAACAGGGCGGCTTCTTCGCGCTCGACGACGTCTCGGACGGGACACTGCCGATGGACGGCGCCGAGCTCAAGGCCACCATCTCGAAGGGTGTGGCAAGGCTGGACAAGGCCGAGGCCAATTCGGCGAAATACAAGGTCTGGCTGTCCGGCATCGCCTCTTACGGCGGACGCGGGCTGGCGCTTTCGGGGGGTGTCACCCAGGCCGACCCGGCAGCGGCACCGGTCAATGGCCAGCAGGGATCCAACCAGTCGTCATTCTTCGTCGGCGGCACCTGGAGCACGCCGTTCATCTCGCCGATCAGCCGCGGCGTCTCAGGCGAATAGGCGGACCCTTACCGGGGTCGCCCTATCCCTCGTTTGACGCAATCAACCGCGCTGCGCGGCCTGTTCGTCGAGCTGGCGTTGCACCTCACGCCGCTTGTTGGCGACCGAAGCGATGATGACGCCTACCGCCACGACGGCGATCAGGATTGTGCAGGCGGCGTTGATTTCCGGCGTCACGCCGAGACGCACCTGGCTGTAGATCTTCATCGGCAGCGTGGTGGCGCCAGGCCCGGAGGTGAAGGAGGCGATGACCAGGTCGTCAAGCGACAGGGTGAAGGCCAGCATCCAGCCGGAGACGATGGCCGGCATGATGACCGGCAGCGTGATCTGAAAGAAGGTCTTTACCGGCGTTGCGCCGAGGTCCAAGGCAGCTTCTTCCAGCGAACGATCGAACGACACCAGGCGCGACTGCACGACGACAGCCACGAAGCACATGGTCAAGGTGATGTGAGCAAGCGTCACGGTCAGGAAGCCACGGTCGAGACCGACGGCAACGAACAGCAGCAACAGCGACAGGCCGGTGATGACTTCCGGCATGACCAGCGGCGCAAACACCATGCCGGAAAACAGGATGCGGCCGCGGAAGCGGGTGTAGCGGGTCAAGGTCAGTGCTGCCAGCGTGCCGAGCACGGTTGCCACAGTGGCGGAGATGACACCCACACGCGCGGTCACCCAGGTGGCGTCCATCAGCCCCTGATTGTGGAACAGCGAGGCATACCATTTGGTCGAGAAGCCGCCCCAGACGGTGACCAGCTTCGACTCGTTGAAGGAGAAGACGATGAGCAGCACGATCGGCAGATAGAGAAAGGCAAAGCCCAGCACGACCGAGGTGACGTTGAAGCGGCTCCAGGTGGCGTTCATTTGTCCTGCTCCTGGGCGCGTGCCTGGGCCTGCTGGAAGAGCATGATCGGCACGATCAGGAGCAGCAGCAGGATGACGGCGACGGCCGACGACACCGGCCAGTCACGGTTGGCGAAGAATTCATTCCACAAGGTCTTGCCGATCATCAGCGTCTGCGAGCCACCGAGCAGATCGGGAATGACGAACTCGCCAACCGCTGGAATGAACACCAGCAGGCAGCCGGCGATGACCCCGGGCAGCGACAGCGGGAACGTGATCTTCCAGAAGGCTGATGTCGGCGGGCAGCCGAGATCCTTTGCCGCCTCGATCAGCGAGTAATCCATCTTTTCCAGCGACGAATAGAGCGGCAGCACCATGAATGGCAGGTAGGAATAGACGATGCCGATGAAGATCGCCGTGTAAGTGTTGAGGATGATCAGTGGCTGATTGATGATGTGCAGCGACAACAGCAGCTGATTGAGCAGACCCTCGGGCTTGAGGATGCCGATCCAGGCATAGACGCGGATCAGGAACGACGTCCAGAACGGCAGGATAACCAGCATCAGCAAGGTCGGACGGATCGTCGCCGGCGCGCGGGCCATGCCGTAGGCGATCGGGAAGCCGACGAGCAAGGTCAGGATCGTCGAGACAGCAGCGATGATAACACTGGTCACGTAGGCTTTGAAGTAAAGCGCGTCCTGCGTTAGCCAGACATAATTGTCGACGCTGAGTTCGCGGAAGCGGACAAAGAACCCGGACATGCCGTCCCTGAAATCGAGCGCCGGCGTGTAGGGCGGCATGGCGATCGCCGACTGCGACAGCGAAATCTTGAAGACGATGATGAACGGGATGAAGAAGAAGAACAGCAGCCAGAGATAAGGCACGATGATGACGAGCCGGCTGACAAAGCCGGCACCGAGCCGCATCAGGAACGGTTTGGCCGCGGCCGATGGACCGGCGTCGGTGAGTGCAATGTTGGACATGGCCGCCCCCTACCGCGTCAGCACGACGCCGGCATCCGGCCGGAAGGAGACCCAGGCGCGGTCGTTCCAGGTCAGCGGGTCCTCGGTGACTCGCGCCGCGTTGAGCGCGCTTGCCCTGATGATCTGCCCGTCATCCAGCCGGATGTGGTAGACGGTCATGTCGCCGAGATAGGCAACGTCGTAGACCTCGCCCTCAAGCGCATTGACTGCGTCGGCCGGTTTCTTCGACGACACCTTGATCTTCTCCGGCCTGATGGCGAAGACGATGTCGGAACCGGCCTTTGTATCGGTGCTGTTTTCGACGACGATCTGGGCCCCTGTCGCGCCGGTAATGCGCGTGGTGTTTGCCGCACGCTCGGCGACCTTGCCTTCGAACATGTTCACATTGCCGACGAAGTGGGCAACGAAGCGTGAGCTCGGCGCCTCATAGACTTCCGCCGGCGTCGCCACCTGCATCACCTCGCCCTTGTCGATGATGGCGATGCGGTCGGCCATGGTCATCGCCTCTTCCTGGTCGTGGGTGACGACGACGAAGGTAAGGCCGAGATTTTGCTGCAGGTCCATCAGCTCGAACTGCGTTTCCTCGCGCAGCTTCTTGTCGAGCGCGCCGAGCGGCTCATCGAGCAGCAAGACTTTTGGCCGCTTGGCAACCGAGCGGGCGAGCGCGACGCGCTGGCGCTGGCCGCCCGACAATTGGTGCGGCTTGCGCTTGGCGAACTGCTCTAGCTTCACCAGCTTCAGCATCTCGGCGACGCGCTTTTCGATATCCGGTCCCGGCATGCCTTCCTGCTTGAGGCCGAAGGCAATGTTCTTTTCCACGCTCATATGCGGGAACAGCGCATAGGACTGGAACATCATGTTGACCGGGCGGCGGTAGGGCGGGATGCCGCGCAGATCCTGGCCGTCGAGAAGGATACGGCCGGCGGTCGGATCCTCGAAGCCGGCAAGCATCCGCAGCAACGTCGACTTTCCGCAGCCCGACGCGCCGAGCAGGGCGAAGAACTCGCGCTCGAAAATCGTCAGCGACAGATTGTTGACGGCGGTGAAGTCACCGAACCTCTTGGTGACGTTCTCGAATTGGATATATGGCTTGGCGTTTGGGTCGTTCCATGGCGCGAAATCCCTGCGGATGCTGCCAAGCGATTTCATGTCCCACTCCGTCCTGTTTTTTTGCTTCTTGCCCCAGAGAAGAATGGTCCCGGCAGGTGACTGCCGGGACCATGTCGCCTTGCTTACTGACCGGTGACGATCTTGGTCCAGCTGCGCGTGATCAGGCGCTGGGTCTTGGGATCGTAGGGCTGGACGGTATAGAGCTTTTTCAAGGTCTCGGCGTCCGGATAGACCGCCGGATCATCCAGCAGTGCCTTGTCGACGAACTGCTGCGAAGCCTTGTTGCCGTTGGCGTACAGCACATAGTTGGACGACTTGGCGATCACTTCCGGCTTCATCATGTAGTTGAGAAATTCGAGTGCCTCGGCGGCATGCGGCGCATCGGCGGGAATCGCCATCTGGTCGAACCACATCTGGGCGCCTTCCTTGGGCACGGAATAGCCGATCTCGACGCCTTGCTTGGCCTCGACCGCGCGGTTGCGCGCCTGGAAGACGTCACCCGACCAGCCGACCGCCAGGCAGATGTCGCCGTTGGCGAGCGCGTTGATGTATTCGGACGAATGGAATTTGCGGATATACGGCCGCACCTTCAGCAACGTCTCCTCGGCCTTTGCGATGTCGTTAGGTGAGGTGCTGTTCGGATCGAGGCCGAGATATTTGAGCGCCGCCGGGATGATGTCGGCCGGCGAGTCCAGCACATAGACGCCGCAATCCTTCAGCTTGGCCAGGCTGTCGGGATTGAAGAAAACATCCCAGCTGTCGATCTTGTCGGTGCCGAGTGCAGCCTGCACCTTCTTGATGTTGTAGCCGATGCCGACCGTGCCCCACATGTAGTTGATCGAATATTCGTTGCCCGGATCGTATTTGGCGGTGCGCTCCGAAACCGTGTCCCACATGTTGGAAATGTTGGGCAGCTTCGACTTGTCGAGCTTCTGGAACACGCCGGCCTGGATCTGGCGGGCCAGGAAGTTGCCGCTGGGCACGACGACGTCATAGCCGCTGCCGCCGGCAAGCAGCTTGGTCTCGAGGATTTCATTGGAATCGAAGGTGTCGTAGACGACCTTGATGCCGGTCTCCTTGGTGAAGTCGTCAATGATCGAACTGTCGATGTAATCCGACCAGTTGAAGACGTTGACGACGCGGTCCTCGGCATGGCCGCCGACGGCGAAAAGCGTCAGAAATGCCGAGGTTGCCGAAAGCCAGAGCGCTTTGCGGATCATGCTGTTCTCCTTTGATGAGTGTTCCTTCGCCAAGTCGTCGCTGTTCGAGCGCGATTGGGCATTTGCTTCAGAGTATTGAGCTTTCCGGGCAGCCACAAGCATGAACTGCCAGCGCCGTCCGGGCGGTTCGACGAGCGGCAGATGATGGCTCTGTGTGCCCGCATGGCGGGCGCGCTGACGCCGTCAGAGGCTTTCGCCGCGGCGCTGGCAGGGATACGACGCTGTGGTCCGGTCTTGGTCCGACCGGCGGGGACACTTGGCAAGATAAGCCTGTCTTGTTGTTGCCGTGCCCCAGCCTGCCCGTGCCGCAGCAAGGTTGTCAATGGCCCGCGCGGGGAAGCTCGGTCAATAGGGCGTGCGGCTTCGCTAATTGGGGAAAGACGGGCGTAATTAGGGAAGACGGGCTCAACCAAGGGAAAGGCGGGTCAATTAGGGGATGGCAGGCCGGTGGTCCCCGGCCGTGCAGGTCTCGCCTGGCGCTTGAATTCAAGCGCGATATGGACGAGCAGCGCGGCGACCACCACCGCGCCGCCGATGATGGTGCGCACCGAGGGCACCTCGCCATGAACGAGCCAGACCCAGATCGGTCCGAGGATCGGCTCGAACGTGCCGAGGAGTGCTGCGATCGCCGCCGGAACCAGCCTCGCGCCGGTGGCGAAGAAGGCAAGGCCCAGGCCGAGATTGATGACGCCGAAGGCAAACAGGAAAGCCATGTCGTGGGCCGACGTGGCAAACTGCGTGGCTTGCGATGCGGCGAAAGCCGCTGCCAGCATCGTGCCGAGGCACGTCGCCGGCGTCATGCGCACATGGGCGAAGCGCCGGGTGATGACGGTGGCAATCGAGAACATGACGGCGATCAGCAGCGACAGCCCGTCGCCGATGGGCGATACGGCGCCGTCGAGCGATTCCGACACCATGATGGCGACGCCGGCGATGACGGCGGCGATCGCCACCCAGGTCGCGACGGCGACGCGTTCGCGAAACAGCACCCAGGCAAGCAATGCCGCCAGCAGCGGCACACCGGCCTGCATCAACAGGATATTGGCAACGGTGGTGTAGGCGAGCGCGACAACGAAGCACGTCGACGCCGTGGCGAAACAGACGGCCACGGCAAGGCCGGGCAGGCCCATGTCGCGAAACAGCCGCAACATGCCGCGCCAGCCGTCGCGCCAGGCCATGAAGCAAACCAGGAACACAGCCGCCCACAGCGAGCGCCAGAACACCACCGTCCAACTGTCAGCGGTGTCGATGAAGCGGGCGATGGTGCCGCCAAAGCTCCACATCAGCGCCGACAGGAACACCAGCAGCAAGCCGACCCGCTCTTCGCGCGGCGAGACGATCGGCGATGCGGCGATTGGAGAAGATGCGGTATCGGTCATGGGGTGCGACTGTCGGCTATCTCGGGGCGGCATGATGCACAATGGACGACAGAAACGTGCCGTATTCGCCTAGCGCATAGGCTACCGCCGGACGTGATCCAGCCCGGCATTCCCTTTGGCGCACCGCCAACCGGCAGCCATACGGGCAAACACCGCCGTTTCTAGGACATGCCCTTGTTGCCGCGGATAAAGCGCCAGAGACCGGCCAACGGTACCAGCAGCAGAATGCCGAACTTTTTCAGGGCGATGAGCGCGACTGCAATCAGGCCGGCCTTTGCCGCGAGTTTTCCGGCGATGAGGCCGCCAATGCCAACCGCGGCGACCGTGTCGGTGCCTGGCAGAAAATCGGTGTATTTCTTGCCGGTGTTGAAGTCCGCCACGCCCAGCACTTCGTCCAGGCTCTGCTTGATCTCCGGCAATTGTTCGACCGTAGCGATGTAGCTCATCACGAAGACGCCTTCCCGGCCGAGGAAACGGACGTCGTAATTGAGCGTGTGGACGGTATCGTCTCCGAACTGCAGTTCCTTGGCCCAGTGCAGCCGTTTGTGGACGAAATCATAGACCGGCGGCGAGGCCCAGCCGATCAGCTTGATCGGGGGAAAGCCGTCCTTCACCCGCTGATCGTTGGCCGACAATGTGTCCGCCTGCATGCTGCTCAGCAATTCGGTGTAGTCGATGGATGCGGCGTCGGCGTCATCGACATGGCCGATCTTTTCATAGCGCAATTCGATGCCCCAACCGTTGCCGGCGATGGGCTCGTACTTGGCCGGGAAGATCATGCCGATTGCTTCGGACGCGGTATCAGCCGGATTGCCCCAGGCCTCGGTCAGGACGGACGTCGCGTCCTTCTTGCCCAGAAAATAGAACTTGTCCTTGAGATCGAGATGGATGCCTTCGGGAAGGTCGACCGCGCCGGTCTTTGGATCGATCTTGTCCAGGAATGCCTTGCCGTCGTCACTATACTGTTGATAGTCCTTGAAGAATTCCGAGGATTTTTCCGCCAGAGCTGGCCCTGCCGAAACGGCAAGCGCCACGCCAAGCCACAAAGCTTTCCTGTTCATAAGCCGTCCCCCCTTGGCTGCCCTGCGGCTCACCTTTCGATAGCGCAGCGCCGATGCTTAATCAATATTTGGTTCGGCGGTGGTTCGGGCCGCACTCTATTGCTTAAGGCCAATAGCTCCAGTCTTCCGGGACGGCCAGCTCGAGAGCATCACTGGAAATCGAAAGCGCTCAGGCCCGTCACCATCTCGTCGAGGCCCAGCGGACGGGTCACCGGCGGCTCGGCGCGGGCGAGGCAGCCGATGCGTTCGCACAGCCGGCAAGCGGGACCGACCGGCGTGGCGGCGCCCTGTCCGGCCTTTGCCGGCAGCCCGGCGCCATAGACGATCTCGTCGCGAAAGCCGATATCGCAGCCCAACAGCAGCGCGGTGCGGCGCGGACGCTCGGAGAACGAACCCTGCGGCCCTTCGAGCGTGCGTGCGATGCAGAGGAACTCGGCGCCGTCGGGCATTTCCACCGCCTCCACCAGGATTTGGCCAGGCGAAGCGAAAGCGGCATGGACCGGCAGTTTCGGGCAGCCGCCGCCAAAGCGGCTTTGCGGAAAGCCCTGGCCGCCGGCCTTGCGGAAGCGGTTGCCGGCATTGTCGACCTCGAGCATGAAGAACGGGACCCCGGACAAGCCAGGACGCTGCAGCATGGTCAGGCGGTTCGCCGCCTGTTCGAAGGAGACGCCGAAACGCGAGCGCAGCACATCGATATCGTAACGAGCCCGCACGGCGGCGGCATGAAAGGCCTGATAGGGCATCATCAAGGCATTGGCGGCGTAGCGGCCGAACTCGAAGCGGGCGAGCCGGCGGGCTTCGTCCGTACCGAGCTTCAGCGCCTGAATTTCGCCGGCGATCGCGACCGTCATGCGGATCAGGCAGGCCTCCATGGCGACTTCGCGCAACTGGTCGAACGGCGACAGCCGCTCCGATAGAAAAAGACGCTGCGAATGACGGTCATAACGGCGGCGCCAGTTCGGCATGGTGGCGACCGGCAGCACTTTAACGACAATGCCATACTCGCGCTTCAGCCACGCCTTCAGCGCGCCGAACAGATCGTCGCCGGGGTCGAGCACCGAGGTGAAGGCCTCGGCCTCTTCCTCCAGTGCTGCAAAATGGTTCGGCCGGCGCTCGAAAATCTCGTGCACTTCGTCGATCGGCAGCCGCGCACCGGACAGCGCCGTGGCGCGGCCCTCGCGCGCCAGAAGCTCGTTGAGATCGGACAGCCGCTCGGCCTGCTCGCGGTAAGCGCGAAACAGTTTTATCATCGCAGCCGATGCGTTGGGGGCTGCCTCGGCCAGTTCGATCAGTTCCTGGTCGCCCGGCAGCTCACCGGCAAGCAGCGGGTCGCCGAACACTTCCTTCAAGGCCGAGATCGACCCTCTCGCCTCACCCTGCAATTCATGCGGGTCGACCTTGTAGACAGAGGCCAGCTTCAGGATCAGTTGCACCGTCAGCGGCCGCTGGTTGCGCTCGATCAGGTTGAGATAGGACGGCGAGATGCCGAGCCCCTCGGCCATCGCCGTCTGGGTCAGGCCTCTGGCGATGCGGATGCGGCGGATGCGCGGCCCGGCGAATATCTTCTGGTCGGCCATCGGCTTTCCTTGACAGGAATTTACACGACTTGCGAGCGATGAACGGCGCACCATCTTTTACAATCATGACAGATTTACCGCGATAAGCAGTCAAACACAACACAGGTTTTCTCTTATTTTCTACCAGAAATAGCGGTTTTCCTCGCTCTCGTCGCGGCGCAGTGTAAATGATGTCACACACACAGACGACGCACACTGTCCCAGGGCGCGGCGTTTCAAGACACTGACATCGATTGATCTGGAGTGACCAATGACTGATTTTTACAATCTTGTCCCATCCGCGCCCGAAGGCCGCTTCGACGGCATCGAACGAGCCTATTCGCCGGACGATGTGAAGCGGCTGCGCGGGTCGGTCCAGATACGCCAGAGTCTTGCCGAAATGGGCGCCAACCGGCTGTGGAAGCTCATCCACGAGGAAGACTTCGTCAATGCACTCGGCGCCATGTCGGGCAACCAGGCGATGCAGCAGGTGCGTGCCGGGCTGAAGGCAATCTATCTCTCGGGCTGGCAGGTCGCCGCCGACGCCAACACCGCGTCGGCCATGTATCCGGACCAGTCGCTCTATCCCGCCAATGCGGCGCCCGAACTGGTCAAGCGCATCAACCGCACGCTGCAGCGCGCCGATCAGATCGAGACCTCGGAAGGCAACGGCCTGTCGGTCGAAACCTGGTTCGCGCCGATCGTCGCCGATGCCGAGGCCGGCTTCGGCGGACCGCTCAACGCCTTCGAGATCATGAAGGCGTTCATCGAGGCGGGCGCTGCCGGCGTCCACTATGAGGACCAGCTGGCCTCTGAGAAGAAGTGCGGCCATCTCGGCGGCAAAGTGCTGATCCCGACCGCCGCGCATATCCGCAACCTCAACGCGGCGCGTCTGGCGGCCGACGTGATGGGCACGCCGACGCTAGTCGTGGCACGCACCGATGCGGAAGCGGCAAAGCTTCTGACCTCCGACATTGACGAGCGCGACCAGCCTTTCGTCGACTACGATGCCGGCCGCACGGTTGAAGGCTTCTACCAGGTCAGGAACGGCATCGAACCGTGCATCGCGCGCGCCATTGCCTATGCGCCGCATGCCGACCTGATCTGGTGCGAAACATCCAAGCCCGATCTGGCGCAGGCCAAGAAATTCGCCGAAGGCGTGCGCAGGCATCATCCGGGCAAGCTGCTCGCCTATAATTGCTCGCCGTCGTTCAACTGGAAGAAGAACCTCGACGACGCGACGATCGCCAAGTTCCAGCGCGAGCTCGGCGCCATGGGCTACAAGTTCCAGTTCATCACATTGGCCGGGTTCCACCAGCTCAATTTCGGCATGTTCGAGCTGGCCCGCGGCTACAAGGCGCGGCAGATGGCCGCCTATTCCGAGCTGCAGGAAGCCGAGTTCGCGGCCGAAGTCCACGGCTACACCGCGACCAAGCACCAGCGCGAGGTCGGCACCGGTTATTTCGACGCCGTGTCGATGGCGATCAGCGGCGGCCAGTCCTCGACCACCGCCATGCATGAATCGACCGAGCACGCGCAGTTCAAACCGGCGGCGGAATAACAGAAAACAACCAGAGGAAACGCCCAACAGGGCAAAGGGACATAGGAGAAGAAAAATGGCATCGATAAGCCGCGTCAAGGAACGTGCAGAAGAGCAGTCGACCACGATGAGCGTCGACCAGCAGGCGACGATCCGCATGCTGGCCAACGACCTGCACAGGCTCAATCAATCGGTGATGAAGGCAGTCGAGGCCGGCGTCTCGGTGGAACTGGTGCGCTCGGCCCGGCATCATGGCGGCGACGGCAATTGGGGCGACCTGCTGATCCCGGTGATCGTCACGCAGAAGAGTCACGGCTGATCTTCCCTTACGGAAGCTTTGTGCTTGTGGAACCTATGGGCCCCGCCGCTCACTGGCCGATTTCAACGTCACCCGCGAGTTTTCAGCGCGGGTGACTTTCGCTTTTGAGCGTGAACTTAACTACAGTTCGAAAACAGAACTTGTCTCCGGGGTTTAATATTTCCGGCTATATTTCGCAGGTCCGTCATTTCAGCTTGACATGGCGGGCGATCTCACGCCAATTGGCTCTCGGATTTCAACCCTGCATTGAAGCAGCGCCGAGTGCCCGCCCCGCCCATGTGCCCTGTGAACCGCGAGACCGACACCGCCAAACATCTGAATTCGTCAAGCAGGGACGCGAACTCCGAGATATCAACGGATTTCTCCCACGTGCTGGTCGTTGGAAAATCGCCGATCAACCGGGTGGTGGTGTCGAAGATCGTCGAGAAGTCCGGACTGAAGCCGATCTCCGAGTCGCCCGAGATGGCGGCCAAGACATTGCGAACCCTCATTCCGGGCGCCGTCGTTCTCGATGGCGGCCCCGACAACGAGGACTGCCGCGCGCTGATGGCGGCCATCGACGCCTTGCGGCGGACATCTGGGCGGTCGCTCCCCAAGGTGATCCTGCTTTCAACCAAGACCGGCACGCCCGACAGCCTGGGTCTGTCGAGCGTGGTCGATGTGGTGGTAACCAAGCCGATCACCACCGAAAGGCTGCAGCCGGTGGTCGACCGGCTGATCAGTCTCGGGCGCGGCTGATCGCAATCCGCCCGAACGCGTGTGGGGCGGTCAGCCTTCCTTGCCGATGCTCTCGATCAAAGCCGGCAGTTCGCCAAGATCGACAAGCTGACGAAAACGCGGTGCCTCGACCGGCGGCTCGACGTGTTCGAGCACCCAGGTCAGCTCGTGCGGCACATACACACCCCAGCTGCCGGCCTCGATGGCCGGCACCACGTCCGACTTGAGCGAATTGCCGACCATCATGCTGGTCTGCGGGCTGCCGTGACGGCCAAAGATCCTGGCATAGGTGGCGGCGCTCTTGTCGCTGACGATCTCGACGGCATCGAACAGGTCGCCAAGGCCGGACGCCGCCAGCTTGCGCTCCTGGTCGAACAGATCGCCCTTGGTGATCAGCACCAGATGGTAGGCGCCGGCGAGCTTTTCGACTGTCTCGCGCGCATGCGGCAGCGCCTCGACAGGATGGCCGAGCATGTCGCGGCCGGCGGCAAGGATTTCGGCGATCGTCGAGGCCGGCACACGGCCCTCGGTCACTTCTATCGCCGTTTCGATCATCGACAAGGTAAAGCCCTTGATGCCGAAGCCGTAGACGGCAAGGTTGCGCTTCTCGGCCTCCAGCAGCCGTGCCGAAATGTGTTCGGCCTCGCCATGGTCGGCGAGCAGGGTTGCAAAATGCTTCTCGGTCAGGCGGAAGAACTGTTCGTTCTGCCATAGGGTATCGTCGGCGTCGAAGCCGATAGTGGTCAGGGGCATGGTCGACTGTCCCGTTCAAGTGAAGGCAATGATGTAGACGTTGTCGCCGCACACTGCTAGCTACGGCAAGGGAATGGTGGGAAGCAATGCCGGAATTGGGCGCCTGGAAGCGTGAACTGGAGCAAATTGTGGGCTCCTTGCCAGGGCGTACTCCGACTGAACTCATAAATGCCATCCGAGATCTTGGCATCGCCATGGGACACGATACCGGCGAGGCGTTGCTTGAAACCTACCCGGAGATCCTTTCGTACCGACCGGCGCTGACCGCCGCATTCGGCAAGATGGTGCAGGAGCAAGATACCGCCGAGATCAGGCACATGCTGGATCAGGATCTGAGCGGTCCGGCATCCTTCGGGCAGATCGCAGCGGGAAAAACAAGCATCGGCGTGCTGTCATCCAGGGATGCGTATAATCGCCTGAACGAAGTCTTCGATCAGGTCGATTTCGGCAGCTGCTGCCGCGCTGTCATGGTCGGCTGCGGAGGGCGTCCGTTTACGATGTTCCGCATACACGACCAGACTGTCGTCCCCGAAATCATCGGTCTCGATATTGTGCCTGAAGCGGTCGAAACGGCAAACAGGCTTGCGGCCAAGCTCGGCTATGTGCGGATGCGGGCCGAGCTTTGCGACGGCCGCGACTATGACTATGGCGAGGCGCAGGTCGTTTACGTCGCCAGCATGGTATCGCCCAAGGCAGCGGTGGTTTCTCGCATAGCCGATACCGCGCCTCAAGGTGTGCAGATCGTCTTGTGGGAGCCGGTCTCGCTTGGCAGGCTGTGGGCGGAAAGCGTAGAAAGAACGCTTGATCCCCGGCTTGCGGTTACCGGCCGCACGAGCATCCATCGAAATATGACGCGGGACGTGTTCGTTGCACGCGGGAGTGTTCCCAGGCCAGCAAGCTGATCATGCCAGGGCTGCGGATGAGCGACCGCGTGCTGCTTACCCTGGTACAGGCATGGTGCCTTGTCCGCCATCCGATGATTTGCGCCCGCACCTTCAATCATAGCGGCGTGCTGCCCGATCCGGCAAGGCCCGCTTCCTATGCAGACAAGTTCCTGTGGCGCAAGATTTTCGACCACAATCCCTTCTTCACCACGGCTTGCGACAAGCTCGCCTCGAAAGCCTACGCTCTGTCCACCTGTCCAGAACTCAAGACCGCTGCGGTTCTGTGGTCCGGATATGACGCGGCAGAACTTCCGGCGGAGCTGCTCACCGGCAATGTCATGGTGAAGGCCAATCATGGCTGCCGCTGGAACATGATGGTGCGCAACGGTGAGGTAGACAGAGCTAGGCTGCGCCGGCGTACGGCACGCTGGATGCGCCACCGCTACGGCAGGAAGCTCGGCGAATGGGGCTACAAGCACGCCAGCAGGCGCATCCTCGTGGAAGAGATGCTCCTCGAGGACGGTCAGCCCGTTGCTTTGGAGTACAAATTCCACGTGTCTAACGGGACGACGGCCTATGTCTATGCCGCGCGTCGGGATGAGCACGGCAACGAACAGAAATGTCATTTCGACCGTGACGGAACCTACGCGCCGCCACCGCCAGGCAGCGGCCCCCAGTGGGTCCGGATCGACCTGCCGGCATCCTTCCCGCGCATGCTTGCCATCGCCGAGCGGCTGACCGCGCCGTTCGATCACATGCGATGCGATTTCTACGAAATCGAAGGCGCGATCTTCTTTTCCGAATTCTCGGTCTATCCGCTATCCGGCAAAGGCATCATCAACACAAGGCTCAGGGATCTGTGCGCAGACAGCTGGAACCTCAGCCAATCCTGGTTCCTGACCGCGCCGCAAAGCGGATGGCGCAGGCGCTATGCCGGTGCCTTGCGCAGATGGCTGGGCGCAAATGCGCCGCCCGGCAAGGCCGTCTGACATAGGCCGTTCAGCCTCGTTGCCGCACCTATCGGGCCGGCTCCCCTTCCCTTCCATCACCGGCAACGGCTATACTCCCAAATCCGCAACCCAAACTGGTGAATGATGCCGCCTGCGAAAAAGGAAGTCCGTCCGTCGACCCGCGGAGGACGCGTCCGAACGCCTGCCTTCGTGAAAAATCAACGCGGCGTGAAGAACTGGAAGGAAGTCAGCGCCTGGCTGGAATGGCGCGGCATCGAAGACATAGAATGCATCACGCCTGATCAGGCTGGCGTCGCGCGCGGCAAGATGATGCCGTCGAAGAAATTCACTTCCAACACCTCGCTGGCGCTGCCATCGGCAGTGTTCATGACGACGATTTCGGGCGGCTATCCCGAGGACGGCAACGGTTTCCACTATCCGGAGGATGATGGCGACCTGAAGCTGATGCCGGATCTGTCGACGTTGACCGTGGTGCCGTGGGAAGAAGACCCGACGGCCGCCGTCATCTGCGACCTCGTCCATCAGGATGGCCGCTCGGTCGAGTTCACGCCGCGCAACGTCCTGAAGCGCGTGGTGGCAGCCTATGACAAGCGCGGGCTGAAGCCGGTGGTGGCGCCCGAGATCGAATTCTATCTGGTGCGCAAGAACCCCGACCCGGATTACCCATTGACGCCACCAGTCGGGCGTTCCGGGCGGCCAATCGGCGGCGGAGCCGGCTATTCGATCGCCGGCGTCAACGAGTTCGACGAACTGATCGACGACATCTACCATTTCTCCGAAAGCCAGGGCCTGGAGATCGACACGCTGATCCACGAGGAAGGCGCCGGCCAGCTCGAGATCAATCTGCGTCACGGCGATCCGGTCGAGCTCGCCGATCAGGTGTTCATGTTCAAACGCACCATTCGCGAGGCAGCGCTGAAGCATGAGATCTATGCCACCTTCATGGCCAAGCCGATCCAGGGCCAGCCAGGTTCTGCCATGCACATCCACCAGTCGATCATCGACAAGAAGACCGGGCTGAACATCTTTTCGGCGAAGGACGGCTCGGAAACCGACGACTTCTTCCATTTCATCGGCGGCATGCAGAAGCATGTGCCGAACGCACTGGTGATGTTTGCTCCCTACGTCAATTCCTACCGCCGGCTGACGCAGTCGGCCTCGGCGCCGGTCAACAACAAATGGGGCTATGACAACCGCACCACGGCGTTCCGCGTGCCGCGCTCGGATCCGGCGGCGCGGCGTGTCGAAAACCGCATCCCGTCTTCCGACGCCAACCCCTATCTGGCGCTGGCGGCCTCACTTGCCTGCGGGCTGATCGGCATCACCAACAAGATCAAGGCCGAGCCTCCGGTGCTGACCACCGCAAACGCCGATGAGATCGACCTGCCACGCGGCCTGCTCGAAGCCGTCGACCTTTTCGAAGGCGACGAGGAACTGTGCGCTCTTCTGGGCAAGTCCTTTGCCGCAACCTATGCAGCGATCAAGCGGGCGGAGTTCGAGACCTTCATGGAAGTGATCAGCCCGTGGGAGCGGGAGTATCTGTTGCTCAACGTGTGAGCGGCGACTTCGTCGTGTGAATGGTGAATAGTGAATGGTGAGTAGTTTCATATTGGATGGATGAGCGCAGACGTCGTGCGTCTCGCAGCCATTCACCATTCACCATTGGCTGGTGTCCCCATGCCTTACCAATCACCTATCTCCCCCGGTCGCTCCTGGTACGAAGACACAGCCGGACCACGCCCTGAGTACCCTGCCCTGGACGGCGACCGCAGCTGCGACGTCGTCGTGGTCGGCGGAGGCTTCACCGGGCTGTCGGCGGCCGCTCATTTGGCGAAGGCGGGAGCCGACGTCGTTCTGATCGAGGCGCATCGCTTCGGCGACGGCGCTTCAGGGCGCAATGGCGGCCAGCTCGGCACGGGCCAGCGCGCCTGGGCCGAAGAGATGGAGGCCGAATACGGCTTCTCCCGCGCCAAGGCGCTGTTCGACCTTGCCGAGGAGGCGAAAGCGCACCTGCTCGAATTCGCCGCCGTCAACCAGATCGACATCGACTATATGCCCGGCCAGTTGTCCGTGGCGCACAAGCCGCGTTATCTCGACGACTACAAGGCGCATGCCGAGATCATGGCCGGCCGCTTCAATTATCCGCACATCGCCTTCATGGATGCCAGGGAAACGGCCGAACGGCTGGGCTCCACACGCTACTTCGGCGGCACCCGCGACACCGGCACCGGACACATCCACCCGATGAAGCTGGTGATCGGCACGGCAAAGGTGGCGGCAGCGGCCGGCGCGCACCTGTTCGAGCAGACACTATCGACCGGTGTTACCTCCAGCGGCGGCAAGGTCAGGGTGACGACTCCGAGAGGCACCATCACCGCCCAGAAATGCCTGATCGGTGTAAATGCCTATGGCGGCACGCTGGAGCCGGTGAGTGCCGCGCACATCATGCCCATCGGTTCCTTCATCGGCGCGACGGTGCCGCTGGGCGTGGATTCGAAAGTGCTGCCGGGCGGCGAGGCGGTCGACGATTCGCGTTTCGTCGTGCGTTATTTCCGCAAATCCAGGGATGGAAGGCTGCTGTTCGGCGGGCGCGAGGTCTATGGCGTCAACGATCCGAAGGACATCCATGTCCATATCCGCCGGCAGATAGCCGAGCTTTATCCGGAGCTGAGCGATGTCGAGATCACCCATGGCTGGGGCGGCTATGTCGGCATCACCATGCCCAGGAAACCGTTCGTGCGCGAGGTGATGCCCAATGTGATCTCGGCCGGAGGCTATTCCGGCCACGGCGTGATGCTGTCGAACTTCTTCGGCAAGCTCTATGCCCAGACCGTCGCCGGCAACCGCGACAGACTGAAGCTGATCGAGGACCTGAACATCCCGGCTTTTCCCGGCGGCCGGCGATTTAGAACGCCATTATTGTTCTTGGCACTGAACTGGTTTGCCCTGAGGGACCGAATATAGGGAAAGTATCTCATATCAGCCGTGGCTGGTACTGAGCTGATTCTATTGAGCTGTTGGTTGCCGCAGCGAGACGTTGCAGAATCCTTAACAAGAGCGCACAATTCCCCTGAGGGCGCACTGATGCCACAATCAAGGGCAAAGGATGCCGGTTCTGGGCGATTGAACGGGGATTTCTGCGGGCCTGCCCGCTTTGTTGTGGGACCGATGCCGATCGAATGCCGGGCTGCCGGCGCCGATCGAAAGAACACCGGCCCATCTTTTGGAGGTGGCAAGAGTGAACGAGCCCTTCAGTTTCGGCGCGCCGGAACGTCGGCGCTTCGCCATGCAATTCGGTTATGACATGCGGCCCTCCTTCTGGCAGGGGGTGCGCACGAATTCGCATCTGGTGATCGCCGCGGTCGGCACCGCAGCGCTGCTTGGCGTGGCGGGCATAGCGCTTTGGCTGGCGTTGCCGGCCAGCGACCGGCAAGCGATCGCCAGCACACAGCAGAACGTTCCGACTTTTCCGGTCAAGACGACCAAGATTGCCCCGGTCGCGGCCACGGCTGCCGCGGTAGCGGCGCCACAAGCCGCGCGCAAGGGCGATGCGGTTTCATCGACGGTCGCTGCCGGTGGGGCTGCCATGCCGCCGCTGTCGGCGAACGATCCGCGCTGGACTGCGGCGCAATCCAACAGCGACCCTGCCGCGACGCCATCCGATCAGGCGCCTGCCGAGCAGGCTGCCGCCAAACCGTCTGATGCCGCGGCATTCGAAGAACCGGCGGCGCAGAGCGACGCCACGACGCAGCTGTCAAAGGTCGCTGCTCCCGCCAATGACGACGACGCTGAGACCGCCGCCATACCGACGCCAAAACCGCAACTTCCAGACGAGCAATCTTCCGCCGCAACGGACGATACCCAGGCCAAGGCCAAGCCACAGAAGGTGGCTGCTGCCGCCGGCACCGGACGCATCCTCAGGGCGGTGACAATGCGTAGCGGTCCGCAGAAAAACGCCGCCGCCATGGGGACCGTGCCCGCCAAGTCGTCGGTGCAGGTGATGAGTTGCAAGAAATGGTGCCAGATCGTCTACAACGGCAAGCGCGGCTGGATCTACAAGAGCTACATCAAGACCGGGGCTTGAGACGCAAGCCGCCAGATCTGGTCAGCCGCCGAGCAACCACCTGAAACGGTGTCTCCTGCGAGCAAGTTTGCGCTTCGCCAGGAAATCCCGGTGTTCCTCGAACGGCACTTCGTAGAGGCCGCACATTTGGCAGCTTTCCGACTTGCGGCATATCGGGACCCAGCATTTGACGTCGTGTGTCCAGGCGAGCGCGATCCTTTCCAGATGAAGGTTGGACGAACTTTTCAGCAGAATCAGTTCTCCTGGGACTGCCGTCCGTTTGATATGATCCGAAACTTCCTTGGCAGTGCGAAGCTCAATGAAACGGCCGCTGTCGCGGTCGGCCTGGCTGGCGCGCGAGCGATGCGCATTGTCGCCGGTATAAATGACCTCATCGGCGATTTCGCGCGCGATGTTGTAGGCGGCGCCGTATTTCCTCGACGAGCCGGCGTAGTCGGATATCTGCCCCAGCACAATGCGCTTGCGAGAACCCTTGGCCTTTGCAATCATCTCCAGGGCAATGTTGAGCGAATGCCAGGGCGCTTTGGCCGTATCGACCAGGAATTTCGGACCCGCGGATACCTCTTGCACCGTAGAGCGGTTGGGCAGTGGTGCAAACGATGCCGTTCTCGCTACGACTTGCTCTGGCGGGACGCCAAGTTCCAAGGCGGCGGCAACAGCCGCTGCAGTCGGCAGCCAGAATTGCTCGCCGGGAAAAGGCGCTTGAATATTCAGGCTGCCACCGCGCCAATGAAGGGTGAACCGCAGCAATTCCGGATACGCGGCATGCACGTCACTCACGCGGTAGTCTGCCTCGCCGGACTGGCCGAAGGTCGCAATCCGGCATTTCGCGCCAGACGCCATGCCGATCACCAGTGGGTCATCGCAATTGAGAACCGCAAGTCCATCAGGTTGGAGTGCCCCGACCAGCGCCCGCTTCTCTCCCGCCACAGCTTCCAGAGTCTTGAACTTGCCGAAATGCTCCAGACGGATCATCGTAACCACCGCCACACTCGGCTTCATCATCTGCGCCATGGCGCTGATCGTGCCGAAGTCGGAAGCGCCGGCTTCGAAAACGACGTAATCGACTTTGCCGGCCTTCCTCAGGCGCTTGTAAAGCGTTCGGATGAGCGCAGGCATTGTATTGGCCTGGGCCTGTAGATGCACCTTGCCTTGGGCGGCCAGTATGTGTGCAAGCAGGCTGGTGGATGTGGATTTGCCGGAGCTGCCGGTAATGCCGATGAACGTCGCCTTGTTACGCGCCCGCACCCAGCGCGCCTGCAGCCGTCGCAGCGCCCAGCCCAAGTCCTTGCGAATTTTCAGCAATTCCAGTTTCACACCCCGCCAGCTTTTAGCCCAGCCTAATATGCGTCGTGCCAAGTTCCAGAGTCAAACGGGCGCTGGCGTGCTTCAGCCAAAGATTCTAGCGGCCGAGGAGCCGCAGCAGTCTGTGCTTGCGGCGCTTCGATTTTCTCTGCGCCACAAACTCACGGTGCTGCTCAAACGGCACTTCATAGAGGCCGCATTGCTCGCATCCCTCGGTTTTGCCGCATACCGAAACCCAGCACTGGACGTCGTGGGTCCAGGCAAGTGCGACACGCTCGAGGTGCAGATTGGACGAGCTCTTGAGCAGGATCAACTCGTCAGGCTGCGCGGTTTGGGCGATGTAGTCCGACACTTCCCTGGCCGTGCGCAATTCGATGAAGCGGCCGCTGTCGCGATCTGCCTGGTTCGCCTTGGAGCGATGGGCATGATCGCCGGCATAAATCACGTGGTCTGCAATCTCGCGCGCGCTGCTGTAGGCTTGGGCATATCTGTTATTCGAGCCGGAAAAATCCGATAGCTGGCCAAGAACGATACGTTTTCGCCCGAATGTCGATCCGGCTACCATGTCGAAGGCAAGGCTCAGCGAATGCCAGGGCGCCTTTGCGGCATCCACGATGAAGTGGGGGCCGCCCGCGGGGACCAGCACCTGGCCGCGATTTTCCAGAGGCTGGAACGTCGCGGTTCTGTCCTTGACCATCTGCGCAGGCACGCCCAGTTCAAGAGCGGTTGCAACCGCCGCTGACGTCGGCAACCAGAAATGCCCGCCGGGGAACGGCGTCTCGATATCGAGCACACCGCCGCGCCAGTGGAGCGAGAACCGCAACGGCCTGGGATAGGAGGCCTCGATATCGCTGACGCGATAATCCGCCTGCTCCGATGTGCCGAATGTGACGGAACGGCAATCGCTCGCCGAGGCCATGCCCATCACAAGAGGGTCATCGGCATTGAGCATCGCGAAGCCGCCCGGCTCCAGCGCCGCGACCAGGGCGCTTTTTTCTCGTGCGACGTTTTCGACAGTCTTGAAACTGGCGCGATGCTCCAGCCGGACCATTGTGACAACAGCCACGTTGGGGCGAAGCAATTCGGCCATGGGCTTCATTGTATCCGGGCCGAATGCAGCAGCCTCGAAGACGACGTAGTCGGTTTTGCCGCCCTTTCCCATTCGCCTGGATAGCGTCGAGACCAACAGTTTCATCGTGTTGGCCAGAACCTGTGTATGGACCGAACCATGACCGGCCAGGATGTGTCCAAGCAGGCTTCCCGCCGTCGTCTTGCCGGAGCTTCCGGTAACGCCGATGAAAATTGCCTTGCTTCGCGCCCGCGCACGCGTGGCCAGGTAAAGCCGCAGCCGCCATCCCAGATCATAGCGACTTTTCTGCTGCCTGATCTTCATCACCCGCCAACACTATCCACGATCCCGTTATGCCTTTCGGGTGATCGAGAAGTCAAACCGGGGTCCGGCGTGACGACGTCAACTGTTCGTTCCTCGGCCGGCCGGCGCACCGATGCGAACTTTTGCCGACGTTGCTCTGTCTGCCGTGCATTGCGAACAGCGAGGTACTTCCCGAATTGCTCAAATGCAGCGGCCGCCGTCGACCTCCAGCGCCACGCCGGTGATGAAGGCGGCTTCGTCCGACGCAAGCCAAAGCGCAGCGTTGGCGATATCGAGCGGCGTCGACAGACGGCCGAGCGGTATCGAGGCACGGAATTTCTCGCGGATCTCGGGCGTGTCAGTGCCCATGAATTTCTCCAGCATGCCGGTCTCGCCGGCGACCGGGCAAAGGCAGTTCACGCGGATGTTCTTGGGCGCGAGTTCGACCGCCATCGACTTGGTCGCGGTGATCGCCCAGCCCTTCGAGGCATTGTACCAGGTGAGCCCCGGACGCGGCCGCAGACCGGCGGTCGAAGCCGTGGTCAGGATGACGCCGCCGCCCTGCCGCTCCATGATCGGCACCACGGCAAGTGCGGCGTGGTAGATCGCCTTCATGTTGACTGAAGTGATCAGGTCGAAGGTCGCCTCGTCGACGTCGAGCATGTCGCCATTGCGATGGGTGTAGCCGGCATTGTTGACCATGATATCGATGCGGCCGAAGGCGCTTTTTGCGGCATAGACCATCTCGTCGAATTCGGAACGCTGCGAAACGTCGGTCTGGGTCCAGATCGCGGCCTGGCCGATCTCTGCTGCAACGCGCTCCGCGCCCTTGGCGTTGAGGTCGGCGACGACGACCTTGGCGCCCTCTTCGGCAAAGCGCCTGGCCATGCCTTCGCCGAAACCTGACGCAGCACCCGTGATGACGGCAACCTTGTTTTCCAGACGCATGCTTTTTCCGCTCATTGAAGACCCACCTCGCAAGCGCATTTTTCCTTTTTGTTTGATGCGTGTCTGTCTCCCCAGAACCGCTTCGCACTTCTGGGCGACACGCATTAGCTTTCGTCACATTCCCGCTTTATGTTGCAGGCGCGAAAGCCCCGGGACCATCGCTTGACGAAAAGCCTCCGGGTGGCAGCCAGTGTCAAGGCACATTTGGAGCGAATCAATATGCAGTGATTTGGCCTCGATGTGACACCATGGCACTGGATAGTTTAAATCGATTAGATTATATGCTGCCGCGTCACAGCGAGCGGCGTCAAAGCGGACAGACCATGACCAGCCAGATCATTCCCGTCGAGCCTTTCGACTTCATCATTTTCGGCGGCACCGGCGACCTGTCGGAACGCAAGCTGCTGCCCTCGCTCTACCACCGCCAGCGCGACCACCAGTTTTCCGAGCCGACCCGCATCATCGGCACCTCGCGCTCCAAGATGAGCGACGAGGAATTCCAGGCTTTCGCCAAGCAGGCGATTTCCCAGCATGTGAAGCCGGCCGACATCGACGCCGAGGAACTCAAGACATTTCTTGCCCGGCTGTCCTACGTATCGGCCGACGCGACGACGGGTGCCGGCTTCGACAAGCTGAAAAAGGCGATCGGCGAAAGCGACCGCATCCGCGCTTTCTATCTGGCGGTGGCGCCGGCGCTGTTCGGCGACATCTCGCACCAGCTGAAAGCCCACAATCTCATCACGCCGAATTCACGCATCGTGCTGGAGAAGCCGATCGGCCGCGACCTCGATTCGGCGCGCAAGCTCAACGACGTGGTTGGAGACGACTTCCACGAAAGCCAGATCTTCCGCATCGACCACTATCTCGGAAAGGAGACGGTGCAGAATCTGATGGCGCTGCGCTTTGCCAACGCGCTCTATGAGCCGCTTTGGAATTCTGCCCATATCGACCATGTGCAGATCACGGTAGCCGAGACCGTCGGTCTTGAAGACCGCGTCACCTACTACGACAAGGCCGGCGCGCTGCGCGACATGGTGCAGAACCACATGCTGCAGCTGCTCTGTCTGGTTGCCATGGAAGCGCCATCGTCGATGGATGCCGATGCCGTGCGCGACGAGAAGCTGAAGGTGCTGCGGGCGCTGAAGCGCATCAACGGCAATGAGGCACCCAAGCACACCGTGCGCGGCCAATACCGCGCCGGCGCCTCTGCAGGCGGCGCGGTGAAAGGCTATGTCGAGGAACTTGGCAAAGACAGCTCCACCGAGACTTTCGTCGCCATCAAGGCTGAGATCGGCAATTGGCGCTGGGCCGGCGTGCCATTCTATCTCAGGACCGGCAAAAGGCTGGCGACCCGCGTTTCGGAAATCGTCATCGAGTTCAAGCCGATCCCGCATTCGATCTTCGGCGACAGCGCCGGGCCGATCTCAGCCAACCAACTGGTGATCCGGCTGCAGCCCGACGAAGGCGTCAAGCAGTTCATCATGATCAAGGATCCAGGCCCGGGCGGCATGCGGCTGCGCCAGATTCCGCTCGACATGAGCTTTGCAACATCTTTCGACGGCCGCGCGCCGGACGCCTATGAACGGCTAATCATGGATGTTATCCGCGGCAACCAGACGCTGTTCATGCGCCGCGACGAGGTCGAGGCGGCATGGAAGTGGATCGACCCGATCCAGAACGCCTGGGAAAGCGCCAGGCAGGAGGCGCAAGGCTATACGGCCGGCACATGGGGTCCCTCGGCCTCGATTGCGCTGATCGAACGCGACGGGCGGACATGGCACGAAAGCAGTTGAGCGAGCCCGTCTATAACTGGAACGGCTTTGCCGGGCGCCAGGACCTGGCGGCAGCCCTTGCCGGCAATGTCGCGGCGCGCCTGACCAAGGCCATCGACGAGCGCGGCACGGCCCTGCTTGCCGTTTCCGGCGGCACCACGCCGGCAAAGTTCTTTGCAGCACTTTCGGCCATTCCGATCGCCTGGAACAAGGTGACGGTGACGCTGGTCGACGAACGGTTCGTGCCGGCCTCCTCGCCGCGCTCGAATGCGGGGCTGGTCGCGGCCAACCTGCTGCAGAACAAGGCGGCTGCCGCGCACTTCGTGCCGCTCTACCATGAGGCGGCAAGCATCGAGACCGCCGCGGCGGCCGACGATGCGGCGCTGAAGGCTCTGCCCTGGCCCCTCGATGTCGTCGTGCTCGGCATGGGCGGCGACGGCCACACCGCCTCGTTCTTTCCCGACGCCGAGAATCTCGGCGATTTGCTCGACCCGGCCTCATCAAGGATCGTGCTGCCGGTTCACGCGGCAAGCGCCGGCGAACCCCGGTTGACGCTGCCGCTGGCGCGGATCGTCGACGCCGGCTTCATCGCGCTGCATATAGAAGGCGAGGACAAGCGCACCGCCTTCGACGGTGCGATGGGACCGGGTGCGAAAAAGCCCATCCGCAAAGTGCTCGAAGCGGCACCCACCCCGGTAGAGGTGTTCTGGGCACCCTGATTTCACGCAAAGCAGTCCCGGGAGACGGTGGAGGACGTTCTTCCGGGGCTCGAAAGGACCGACCATGACAGCCAGACGCGACATCGAAGCCATCACGGAACGCATCCGCCAACGCTCGAAAGCCGGCCGCGAGCGCTATCTCGGCCGCATCGCCGAGGCGTCCAGCCGCACCGCCAACCGGGGCGTCCTGTCTTGCGGCAACCTCGCGCATGGCTTTGCCGTCTGCAGCCCGTCTGAAAAGCTGGCGCTCGGCGCCGACAAGGTGCCGAACCTCGGCATCATCACCTCCTACAATGACATGCTGTCGGCGCATCAGCCCTTCGAAACCTTCCCGGCGCTGATCAAGGAAGCCGCGAAGGAAGTTGGCGGCATCGCGCAAGTGGCCGGCGGCGTGCCCGCCATGTGCGACGGCGTGACCCAGGGACAGCCCGGCATGGAGCTGTCGCTGTTTTCGCGCGACGTGATCGCCATGTCGGCGGCGATCGGCCTGTCGCACAACATGTTCGACGCCGCCGTCTATCTCGGCGTCTGCGACAAGATCGTGCCGGGGCTGGTGATTGCAGCCCTCACCTTTGGCCATCTGCCGGCGGTGTTCGTGCCGGCAGGGCCGATGACGACGGGCCTCCCCAATGACGAGAAGGCCAAGGTCCGCCAGCTCTATGCCGAGGGCAAGGCCGGACGCGCAGAACTGCTCGAAGCGGAGTCCAAATCCTATCACGGGCCGGGCACCTGCACGTTCTATGGCACCGCCAATTCCAACCAGATGCTGATGGAGATCATGGGCCTGCATACGCCCGGCGCGTCCTTCGTCAATCCAGGCACGCCGCTGCGCGACGCGCTGACGCGCGAGGCGACCAGGCGAGCCCTGGCGATCACCGCGCTCGGCAACGCCTACACGCCGGTCGGCCGCATGATCGACGAGCGCTCTTTCGTCAATGGCGTCGTCGGCCTGCACGCCACCGGCGGCTCTACCAACCACACCATCCATCTCATCGCCATGGCCGCGGCGGCCGGCATCACGCTTACCTGGCAGGACATTTCCGACCTGTCGGAAGCGGTGCCGCTTCTCGCGCGCGTCTATCCGAACGGGCTTGCCGACGTGAACCATTTCCATGCCGCCGGCGGGCTCGGCTTCCTGATCCGCGAATTGCTCGACGAAGGCATCCTGCATGAGGATGTGCAGACGGTATGGGGCGAAGGCCTGAGGCCCTATGCGGTCGAGGCCCGGCTCGGCGAAGATGGCGGCGTCCTGCGTGAAGCCTCGCCGCTGCAGAGCGGCGACGAGAAGGTGCTGGCGCCGTTCAAGAAGGCCTTCCAGCCGACCGGCGGCCTGAAAGTGCTCGCCGGCAATCTCGGCCACGCCGTCATCAAGACGTCCGCCGTGAAGCCGGAACGCCGCGTCATCGAGGCGCCGGCCAAGGTGTTCGACAGCCAGCAGGGACTGAACGAAGCCTTCAAGGCCGGCACGCTGACCGGCGACTTCATCGCCGTCATCCGCTTCCAGGGCCCGAAGGCAAACGGCATGCCGGAACTGCACAAGCTGACCACCGTGCTCGGCATCCTGCAGGATCGTGGCCAGCGCGTCGCGCTGGTCACGGACGGGCGCATGTCTGGCGCTTCCGGCAAGGTGCCGGCGGCGATCCATGTAACGCCGGAAGCGGTCGAGGAAGGGCCGATCGCCAGGATCCATGACGGCGACATCATCCGGCTCGACGCCGATGCCGGCACGCTGGAAGTGCTGGTGCCGGGGCCCGAGCTCGCGCTGCGCCGCACGGCCGACATCGATCTCATCGGCAACGAGTTCGGTTTCGGCCGCGAGCTGTTCGCTGGTTTCCGCCAGCTGGTCGGCCGCGCCGACCACGGCGCCAGTGCTTTCGGCACGGCCTGAGGCATCATTGCCTATTTTGTAAAAAGGGCGGCTCGAGCTCGGTTTGAGGCCGCCCTTTGGTGAGGGATGGATGGCGATTACGGCTGAACCGTAATCTCGCTCCGTTCGCCGGCCTTGACCGTCACCGGCATTTCCTTGTCATGGCCTTGATCGGGCATGTGGCGGAGGACGACATAGTCGCCGGCCGGGATAGTCTGCTGCCAGGTGTCGCCATAGTTCAGGCCGAGCGCCTTGCGGTTGCCCTGGATATCCTTCTTCGACGACAGCACCTCGATCGAATAGGCGCCCGGCGCCGACATCACCAGCACGCCGGCATCGAGCGTCACCTTGACGTCCTTGACGTCGCCAACCTTGACGCTGAAAGGCTGCTCGACGGTTGCGAGCTCAAGCGAGGTGACCGCGACATAGTCGTCCGGCGGCAGCCAGAATTTGCTGTCGGGCCCATAGGAGTGGGCGACATCGTCACGCGAGCCGTCGATCTTTTTCTTGGCCTTGACGATCTGGACGCTGATGCCCGAGGAGTCGGCCTTGTCGCCACCTGCAGTGTAGTAGGCGTTGACGGCGGCATGGCCGACGCCGACGACTATGTCTTTTTCCACAGTCTGCCCGGCGGCGAGCTGGATGTTCTCGGTCACCGAGCCGCTGCCGATCGCAACCGTCACCTTCTGCTCACCAGCCGGCACGATGATCCTGGTGTCGCCATAGTGGGTGGTGCTGCCGCCCGGGAAGGCGAAGTCGACATGGGCTTCGTCACTGATCTCGGCGCCCTGGCTTGGCTTCGGATGGATGAGCATGGTGCCGGCGTTCAAGGTGAAGAGCGGCTTGTAGACCTGGCCCGCCTCGATCTTGACCTTCTGTTCCGCCCGAGCTTCGTCGGCGCGCGCGACGACGACATAGTCGCCCGGCTCGAGATTGGCCTCGTAGTTGTTGTACTGGGTGGTGACGGCCTCGCCGCGCGTGCCATTGGCCTTGGCCTTGTAGACCTCCCAGGCATTGCCGTCGGTGATCGGATCGCCGCCTTCCGCCATGACCACGGTCGGGATGAAATTGAATTCGGGCTTTGCCGGTTCAGGGGCAGGCGCCGGAGCGGGTTCGGGTGCCGGCGCCGGAGCCGGCGCGGCGACGGTTTCGACCAGTGCTTCGTGCAGCGCCTTCTCGTCCGAGGCCTGGATATATTTGCCGCCGGTGTTGTCGGCAAGGCAGGCGATCTGCTTGCCCTCGTCAGCGGTCAGGCCGAAGCCGACGACGTCGACGGTGAAATCGACGCCTGAGGCCTCCAGTTCCTTGCCCAGCGCGCACGGGTCACCTTCACAGGTTTCAAGCCCATCGGTGATGAGAACCACGGTCGCCTTGTCCTCGGTGTATTTCAGAGCTTCGGCCGCCTGCTTGACGGCTGCGGTCAGCGGCGTCTTGCCGAGGAATTTCAGGCTGTCGGCAGCGGCCGAAATGGCGCTAGCCGAGCCGGCTTGCGGCGGCACGATCAGCTCGATGTCGTCGCAGCTGCCCTTTTCGCGGTGGCCATAGGCCATGAAGCCGATCTCGTCGTCGCCCGGGACCGACTGCAGTACGGTCCTCAGCGATTCGCGCGCGATCTCGAGCTTCGGCTTGCCGTCGATCTGGGCCCACATCGAGCCTGAAGCGTCAAGAATGATGATGACCTTATTGGCGGCAAAGCCGAGCGAAGTCATCGACAAAAGGAGCAGCGCCGCAGCGACGCTCCGCAAAAGTCCCGCCATCGAAATCTCCTTGAGGCCGCCCTCTGATCCGCGCCGGAAGCTATTTGACAGCGCGTCCGGACACAAGCCTGGAGCGGGTTACTAGATCATGATGAGATTTGGATGAAATCTCATCATGATCTAACCCTTTGTTGGAGCACGATCTTTTCCAAAAACCGGCACCCACTTTTTGGGATCATGCTTCTAACGGTTGCAGTGTAACAGGATCGGCGCCGGCAGAGCTGGTAACACGAAATCAGTAGGTGGTGCGCCGCTCTTCGGAAGGCGGACGGCCAAACTGCAGCCGATAGCTCTGCGCGAAATAGGAGTGCGAGGTAAAGCCGGTGGCGATGGCCACGTCGAGGATCGGCATGTTGGTCTGGCGCAGCAGTTCGCGCGCCCGCTCAAGCCTGAGCCGCATGTAGTAACGACCGGGCGTGACGCTCAAATGGCGCAGGAACAAGCGCTCGACCTGGCGCACCGACAGGCCCGCCGATTTGGCAAGCTGCACGGCTGATAGCGGCTCGTCGAGATGGTCGGCCATCAGTTCGACGATGCGCCTTAGCTTCTCCGACTTGCCGGTCAGGTCGCGCTCCGGCCCGACGCGCTGGCGGTCGCCGGCGGAGCGGATGCGCTCATGCTGGAACTGGTTGGCGACGCCATTGGCGAGGTTGGAACCGAAATCGCCGCGCACGATCTCCAGCATCAGGTCGATCGAGGTGGTGCCGCCCGCGCATGTGTAGCGCTTGCGGTCGATCTCGAAGACGTTGCCGGTGCAGTTGATATCGGGAAAGCGCTCGACGAAGCCGGCGCGGTTTTCCCAATGGATGGTGCAGCGATAGCCTTCGAGCTGGCCGGCTTCGGCCAGGAGATAAGAGCCGACCGACAGCGCGCCGAGCGCATTGCCGCGCCGGCCCCAACTGCGCAGAGCCGCCAGCACCTTGCTCTTGCCAGGGAACTCGATCGACAGGCCCACCGACACGAACAGGATGTCGACCGGCGGCAGGTCGGCGACGGCATAGTCGATCTTGAGCGGCAGGCCGTTGGAGGCCATGACGGAGTCGCCGTCGGCCGAGACCGTCGTCCAGCCGTAAAAATCGCGGCCGAGCAGGCGGTTGGCCGAGCGGAAGGTATCGATCGCCGCTGCCAACGAAAACATCGAAAACTTGTCGACCAGCAGGAACGCGAATTGCCGGCCCCCTTGAACGGGATCATCCGGCCGTTCAGAGGGTATAGTAAGGTTCGGCAAAGAAGCTGCTTTCTGGGTCAGAAGGAAGGCCGCTTCAAGCCGGCCGCAAGGTAGGCTGAGGCTAACGTATTGGCCATCAGCATGGCAATGGTCATCGGTCCGACACCGCCGGGCACGGGGGTGATGGCGCCGGCGGCCTTGGCGGCTTCGGCATAGGCTACATCGCCGACGAGGCGGGTTTTGCCTTCGCCCTTCTCGGGTGCGGCAATGCGGTTAATCCCGACATCGATCACGGTGGCGCCGGGCTTGACCCAGTCGCCCTTGATCATTTCGGGCCGGCCGACGGCGGCAACCAGAATGTCGGCTGTGCGGGCCAGCGCCGGCAGATCCTTGGTGCGGCTGTGGGCGATGGTGACGGTGCAGTTGGCGGCAAGCAACAGATTTGCCATCGGCTTGCCGACGATGTTGGAGCGGCCGACGACGACCGCGTTGAGGCCGGAAAGATCCTTGCCGCGCACGCGTTCGATCAAAAGCATGGAGCCGGCCGGCGTGCAGGGCACGAAGGCTGTTTCGAGTTCGCCGGTGCCGAGCTTGCCGACATTGATGAAATGAAAGCCGTCGACATCCTTTTGCGGTGCGATGGCCTGGATGATCTTGCCGGCATCGATATGGGCGGGAAGCGGCAGCTGCACCAGAATGCCGTTGATGGCCGGATCGGCGTTGAGTTCGCCGATGATCTTCAGCAGTGCCGCTTCGGACGTGTCGGCCGGCAGTGTGTGCTGCAGCGAATGAAAGCCGCATTCCTTGGCGGTGCGCGACTTCGACGCGACATAGACCTGGCTTGCCGGATCCTCGCCGACGATGACCACCGCCAAGCCGGGCTGGGCCTTTCCCTTGGCGACCAGGTCCTCGGTCAAGGCCTTGACCTTCTGAACCACGTCTGCGGCGACGATCTTTCCGTCAATCACTTCGGCCATGAACCATCCTCGACATCATTCCAGCCAAGGCGCGGCGCGCGCCTTGAACGTTGCTTCGTGCATGTCGTTGTTCCAAACGTTCCGCCCATTCGGGCCAAGCCCGACGGCAGCGCTTTTTGAGGCGCCATGCTGCGCGGCATTGTCACGAAATTTGGCCTAAGCAATCCCGTCAAAGCGCCGTCACATGCCGTAAACTCGAAACCGGCAGCTTTTATTCTGTGCTGACGGGCTCAGAGCGACTCATCCTTTCACGGAAAGGCTGAACCGCTCTATTTCTTGTTTTGACGCAATTCCCAAGGGAAAGCGCGCTACGCGCTTTTCCCGGGAAAACCGTTTCACACTTTTCCTGGAATTGCTCAGAAATAGCGGCGGTGCGAACGGCTTTCGGTGAGTTCGCGCACCGCTTCGCGAAATTCGCGCAGGCTGGCGCGGATATCGTCGATTTGCGCCTGCTGGTCTTCCGGCGCCGCCCCAGCGGGCTGCGGAGAAGACCACGGCCCGGACGCCGCGGGCATCGGCTGAGCCTGCGAATAGGCATAGTCAGCCGGCTGACGAGGCTGCGCGTAGCCAGGCTGCTGCGCAGGGGAATTGGCGTGCGGAACCTCGTTCCGGAAGTCCGGCTGGCGATAGCCCACAGGCTCCTGCACCGGCCTTGTATATTCGGCGGCTGGTTGGGCGCGGTAGGTCTCGACGGGTTCGCCTGACGTCCCGCTACCCGGCGCGGCTTTGCGCATCGCCGAGAACAGTCCGTCGAACAGACCTGGGCTCCGGGCGGGAGCGGCCGCGGTCGGCAACACCGGAGGTGCTGCCGGTGGCGGCGCCACAGGCAGCGGCGCGCGATAGACCTTGTCCTCGACCGGAGGGGGGCGCTCGTCCATTCTGCCGCGCGAACGCGAATTGGCAGCGCCGCGCAGGCTGGCAAAGGCGCCGCGCATGGCGCCGACACCGATGCCCGAAGCAAGCCCGAGCAGCAGGCCGGCCATCGCTATTACAGCCCGCGACGGTCCGTTGGGTTCGAGCGGCGGTTGCGCGGGGGTCATCAGATTGATGTTGGTGGTGTTGATGTTTTGCTGTTCGCCGGTCTCCTTGGCGCGCAGAAGGTACTGTTCGTAGACGGAGCGTTTGGCCGTGGCGTCACGCTCCAGTTCGCGCAGGCTGACCAGATCGCTGTTGACGTCGCCGCTCTGGACCTTTGCCTGAGCCAGGCGGGAAGCGAGATCCTGCTCAAGCTGAACCGAGCGCTTCAAATCGACCTGCAGCGACGAGGCGATGCGGCGCAGTTCGCCTGCGATGCGCTCGCGCGAGCCGTCGAGCTGGGCGTTGAGCGCCTGGTATTCGGGATGACGCGGTCCCAGACGCACGGCGGCGCGGTCGGCCTCCTGCTTCAAAACTGCATATTGCGCGCGCAGTTCGCTCATCGTGTTGGATTTGATTTCTTCCGGCAAGGTGCCGTTGATGACCGAATTGACGTCCAGCGAACGCGCCGACGCGGCCCGGGCATTGAGTTCCAGCGTACGGGCCCGGGTGACTGAGAGCTGCTCGTTGAGCTTCAGCATCTGGTCGTCGCTGATCAGATGGCCCTGCGCGTCGACGAGATCATGCGTGGCCCTGAAATCCTCGACCTTGCGCTCCGCTGTCTCGACATTCTTGCGCAGGTCATCGAGCTTGGCCGTCAGCTGGTCCGTCGCGCGCCCGGCCATCCCGAACTGGTATTGGGCCGCCTCCTGCTGGAAAACGTCCCTGGTCGTATTGGCTATCTTCGCCGATTTGTCGGCGCTTTGAGTGGTGGCGCTGATGGAAACGACAAAGCTCTTGCCGCTGCGCTCAACCGACAGGCTCTTGGCCAGATTGCCGACCGCCAGCGCCTGGCGGCGCACTTCACCGCCGCCGCCAGGGCCATCCTGGCGCGACAGTATCGAGCGAATGAGCGACAGGACGCCAAGGCCGCCAGAGCCCTGTCCGTTGAATTCCGGATCGTCGACGAGATTGAGATCGGCCACGACCTTGTCGAGGACCTTGCCGGATGTCACCATCTTGATGCGGGTTTCGACAACAGCCAGCGCCGCATCGGGCTGCCCGACCGGTTGGGTGAGATCGTTGTCGGAAAGCTTCAGGTCGCCTGGCTCGATGACCATCTGTGTGGTGGCTTCGTATTTCTTCGGTGTCGAAACGGCGACGGCGACGCCGAGCACCGTGCCCAATATCGTAGTCGAGACGATCAGCAACTTGGAACGACTAATGCCGCGGACGACCTGGAGCGGATCGATCAGCGGCTTCCATTCCTGCCCGTCATCGTCGTCGCGGTCCGGTCGCTGCTCGTGGAAAGAGCGGAGCTCATAGGCGGCGTGCTGCTGACGCCGGCCGGAAACAGGCTCCTCACGCGCGCTGGCGGCCGAAACGGGTTCGCCGTCGGCCTGGAACTGCGGCGGCTCGGGCGGTGACGTTGGCGCCGGATTCGACCGCGCCTCGCGTTGCGAGCGGGCTATGCGGTGACGCGTGGCGGCGTCCTCGCGCCATGACGGATCCACCCGGTCACCGATCGAGACCGCCGACGCATCCGCCGCCTCATCGCCGCGCACGGCTTTGCCGAGCGCCAGGAGGGAGCGCTCGCGCCTCCAGTCTTCACGGTTTTCCCTGTCGACCATTGTCTCGAAACTTTACCTTCGACGGCGCAGGAGCGGCGGTCGGCCAATCGTTAAGTCACGCTAAACAGGCATGGGAAACAAAAGGTTAATTTCCGAAGTCTGCAAGTGAAAGTTTCTCGCTTCGCCACGCATTGCCGGGATCTGTAAAATGGCGTCAGAACCGCACGTTAAGCTTTGCGGCTTACGGCTTTCCTCGATATGACGCAGGCCAGCGACATACCGCAAAGGCGGACACTCGCCCGCATCGGCACCTTCCTCGCCGAAAGACGGGGGCTGGTTCGCGACTATCTTTCAGCCATCAGCGGCGCCGGCGGGCGGCTGGTGTTCTCGCTTGCCTATTTCATCGCACTTGCCAACACGCTGTCGATTGCCGAGTTCGGCATGTTCGCCACCGCCTCGGCGGCCGGCGTCATGCTGTCGCGCATCCTCGCTTTCGGCTTCATCTCGGCGCTTTACCGCACAGCCACCATCCGCCCCAATCTGATCGGCACCTTCACCGCCGGCTTCCTTTTGCTTGGCGCCGTGTCCTTACCACTGCTGGCGGCGGCCTCCTGGGGCGTCTACCTGATCTTCTTCGCCAGCACCGTTCCGCTGGCCGTCTTTGCCGCAATCGTCTTTGCAGAGGCGCTTTTGTGGCGGCCGGTCGAGGTGGTGCTGATCGTCAACAACGGGCTCGGCAAATTCGGCCGCGCCGCCGTGCTGTCGATCGTGGCCACGGCGTTCCGCGCGCTGGGCGCCGTGCTGTTCATGCTATCGGGCCAGCACAGCGTCTGGATCTGGTCGTTGTTCTACATCGGCGCCAACGCCGCCTCGCTGCTGCTGGCCTTCGGCTTCTATTATCCACGCCAGCGGCTGAGGCTGCGCACCGAGCTCTATCTCAGGCGGCTTGCCGATTCGATCTATGTTGCAGGAGCCGAAGTGCTGTTCTACCTGCAGTCGGAATTCGACAAGCTGCTCGTGCTGGCGATCGGCGGGCCGCATCTGGCCGGCATCTATGCCATCATCATGCGGCTGGTCGACCTGACGGCAATCCCGATCCGCACCTTCTCGATGATGCTGGTGCAGAGGATGATGCGGGCGCCGGAGCTGTTGTCGCGACTGCGGGTCAAGAGCGGTATCGAAGCCGGCGTGTTCCTGGTGTCGACATTGGCACTGGCCGCACTCGGCATCGTGCTGCATTTCTTCCCCAATGCACTTGGCCGGAATGTCGCCGAGGCGGCGCCCTTGGTGGCGTTGGCAATCGGCGTGCCGGGACTGCGCAACCTGGTCGAATACCAGGCCGAGCTGCTGTTCGCGCGCGGCCAGACCGCGCTCAGGGCGCTCAACCTCGGCCTGCTGGCGGGGCTGAAGGCGGTGCTGTTGACCTATGTGCTGACCACGATTGCCGACACGCCCAGGCTTGTCGTATCGCTCAATGTCGTCTTCCTGCTGCTCTATCTCGCCTCGGCGCTGCTAACCTATTCGGCGCTGCGCAAGCCCGCCAAGGCAATCTAAGCCAATCCGATCAGGCGGCGGATGCGGCCGATATCGGTGCCGATGAAGGATTGCATGCCGATCGCCACCTGCCCCGGTGCCATAGCGGCGACGAAGCTGCGGAATTCGTCATCCGACAGCGCCTCCCCGGTCCAGTGCACGCGGCAGAATTCCTCCGAGCCGTGGAAATGGCCGGCGCCCCCCAGCACATCGTCGACATAGCGGCCATAGATCATGCATTCGGAGAACCGGCGCACTGAAGCGATGACCTCGACCCAGCCGCGCGCGTGCACCTTCTCGATCTCGGCGCACATCGCCGTCACGGTCTGACGGCGCCAGGCGATCAGCGTCGAAATATAGTCGTGGTTCGAAACCTCGGATGCATCGATACCAATCGCCGAGGCCGCATTGCGCGACCAGATGCGATGCTCGTCGTGACCGTCGCTCGACAGCACGCCGTCGCGCCGGAACAGCCGCACCTTGCCGTCGCGCCAGAAGGCGCTCAGATCGAATGGCTTGAGGAAGGCGACGTCGGAATCGCAGAAGACCAGCACGTCTTCTCCAGCATGCGCAGCGATGGCGATGCGGCGCAGCTGCTGCACATGCCAGCCGCGCAGCGGCTGGGTCTTGAGACTGAGCCAGATGCGACGGCGAAAGAGGCTCATCGGATCGTCGAACACACGCAGCCAGCGCGGCAGCAGGTCGCGCTCGTCGACAACGCTGCGGCGGTCGTTTTCCAACTGGCGAAACAGCGCCACGTCGCGGTGCTCGACCAGAATGTAATGATGCGCCAAGCCGGAGACATGGCGGTCGAGGGTCTCGCACAACAGGCGGCAGCGTTCGAAATCCGGCGCATAGCTGGCGGTCACCACCGCCGCCGTCGGCGTTTGCGGCAGGGCACCGGTCTCGGCTGCAGGGCTCGGCACGACGCGGCTGTTCACCGCAACTCTCCGGCGGGCTCGGGCCGACGCGAGAATTTCTGCCTGACGACACGCAGCAGGAACACCGGATTGCCGACGACGTAGCGGCGCCACAGCCGGCCGGGCTCGATGCACAGACGGAACAACCATTCGAGCCTCAGCTGGCGCATCCACAGAGGCGCCCGCGGCACCGTGCCGGAGAGAAAATCGAGCAGCGCGCCGACGGCGATCGGCAGCGTGCAGTGGCGGGCATCGATATGACGGGCGATCCACAATTCCTGGCGCGGCACGCCCATGGCCACAAGCAGCACGTCGGGCCGCAATGCCTCGATGCGATCGACGATCGCCTGCTCTTCGGCGGGGGAGAAATAGCCGTCATGGATGACGACGAATTCGTGCTGCACCGCCAGAGCGGCTAGCCTGACCGACGCCGCCTCGGCGTTGGCGCGGGTGGCGCCAAGCAACCCGACGGTCAGCGGCCTCGCCGATGCCTGCAGAAAGGCCGGAATGAGATCAGTGCCGTTGAGATTGTCCGGGAACGGCGCGCCGTAGAGCAGCTTTGCCGCCAGATCGACGCCAACGCCGTCAGGCAGGATGAGGAAATCGTCGAGCGCCTCGGCAAAGACCGGATCGGTAGAGGCGATGTTGGCGTTGTGAGCGTTGAGAAAACTGACCTTGGTGAAGCGCCGCTCGGCAATCAGACGAGTGAGCAGCGCGATCGCGTCATCCCAGCCGATGGCAAGGACCGAAATGCCAAGGATCGTCTTCAGCGTATCGAGCCCGAAGGCGGCGCGGGCGGTGTGCATGTTCATGCAAACACCTCCTCCCCCACCGGCCCGAGCTTTTCCAGGCCGAGCCTGATGGCGGCATCCAGTGCCTTGATCTGCCGGCGATGGAAGGCGCTGCCATCGACATCCCTGACATCGGCCGCCGCTGCCTCCAGCGCGCCGGCGAAGGCGGCCGGATCGTCGGTGACGAAACAATTTGCCGGGCGATGATCGATGCCGCGCAGCGAACGGCTGGTGGCGACCGACGGCAGGCCGAGTTCGAAGGTTTCGATGGTCTTGAGCTGAACGCCGCTGCCCGCGGTTCTGATCAGTGGGATGACGGCGGCGCCGCGCACGAAATCCTGGGCGTCGGGCACGCGGCCGACAAATTCGACACCGGGATGGGCAGAGGTGATATCCGACGGCATGTTGCCGGCGACCCTGATGCGAAAGCTCCGGCGAAGATGCGGCACGACTTTTTCCAGGAACCAGTCGAGGCCGATGCGGTTCGGCTGCCAGGTCCAGGTGCCGATCAGCGCCGCGTCGCACTCGATGCGGCGCGGCTTGACCGGCTTTGGCGCCGTGGCAGTGGTCACCAGCGGCAGCACCGCCGAGCGGTCGTCGCTGGCAACGCCGAGTGCGGCGCGGTCTTCCTCGGCCAGCGTGAAGACGAAGCGAGCCCGGCGGCAGAGCCGCTCCTCCATGGTCTTGAGCAGCCTGGCCTCGCGGGCAAACAGCAGGCGCTGGAAGCGACTGTTTGCTGCTGCCGCATTCTCTTTGGCCGAACCATGTTCGACATTGTGGGCGACGAAAATCGAGGGACGGTCGGCGAACAGTTTTTCAAAGGCGCCGGCGAACTGCACCGAATTCAGGACATAGCCGTCGAAGGGACCGGCGCGCTCGATCGCGGCACGGACTTCGCTGTCGGAAACCGCGCGCAGCTTCACGGAAGCGAAGGTGAGCCCTGACAGCACCGCCTTGCCAAGCCAGGCGAGCTTCTGCCGCGCCGAGGCGCTTTCCGTGCGCACGTCGACGGCGCCGAGCACGAAGGTGTTTTCGGGGTCGCTGGGCGCCTTGCCCGGCCAGATGAAGCCAATGACGGTGACGCGCACGCCGGCGCGCCGCAAGGCGGCGATGATCGCAGCATTGGCGATCTCATAGCCCGAAGCGAGAGCGCCGTCGGGCACGATCGATGTGGCGAACAGCAGATGCATCTCACCTATCCAGGCGTCAGCCACTAGCAAAGCTGGGTGAACCCTTGATTAAATCACGCAACGCAACGGCTGAAAGGCGCGGACCGGCAGGCGCCGCTGCGAAAGGTGATTAACGAAACGTTATCGTCGCGGTGTTATCGAAAGCCAGATTCAAAACATGCGGCTGGAGCGGATGATCCCTTTGCCATCGGACGGTTCGGTTTCGATTGCGGGACGCTCTCCGGGGCTCGCCGCAGAGACGATGGAAGCCGTCGTCACGCTGCCGACCTTCAAGCGGCCGCAACTGCTGCTCGAAACGCTGGCGTCGCTCAAGGCACAGCAAACCAGCCGGCGCTTCGCCGTCATCGTCATCGAAAACGAGGCCGAGGCGCGTGAGGGCGCCCAGGCGGCCGTGCCGCTGTTCGAACGCGACGATATGAAGGGCATGGTCATCATCGCGCATGAGCGGGGCAATTGCAGTGCCTACAATGCTGGCTGGCAGACGGCGATCCTGCATTTTCCGGATTTCCGCCACCTGCTGGTCATCGACGATGACGAGATCGCCGACGCGGACTGGCTGGAGCGCATGTGCAGGACGGCGGAGACGCTTGGCGCCGACATTGTCGGTGGCCCGCAAGTGCCGGTGTTTACCGATCCTGCTCACGCCAAATGGGCCGAGCACCCGGTGTTTGCGCCGCCCTATCGCCAGACCGGGCGCGTGGCCGCACTCTATTCCTCGGGCAACCTTCTGGTCGGGCGCAATGTGCTCACCATCATGGGGCCACCCTTCCTCGACCTGCGGTTCAACTTCATGGGCGGCGGCGATTCCGACTTCCTCAGCCGCTCGGCGCAGAAAGGTTTCGTGCTTGGCTGGTGCGCCGAGGCAAAGGTGCGCGAAGGCGTTCCGGCCCGGCGCGTCGAGGCTGACTGGATCCGCGCCCGATCCTTACGCAACGGTGTAATCTCGACGCTGGTCGAAAAGAAGAAGCGCGCCGGCACGCCATTCGCCGGCGCCAAGGTGTTTGCAAAAAGCCTGGCGCTGCTGATAGCCTCGCCCGTGCGCGGCGCAATCAAATTGGCGCGGACAGGATCGCTGTCGACGGCGCTTTACCCCGTCTATGTCTCGCTCGGCCGCGTGCTTGCCGAATTCGGATACGCCAATGAGCAATACAGGCAGCCTGAGAAGAACTGACGAGCTGCTGCTGGGCGGCATCGTCACCCGCGACGGCGTGGCGACGGCGATTGCCGCGCTGTTGTTTGCCGTCGTCATCGTGTCGTTCCGGCCGTTTCAGCCGGCAGGCGCGGAACTGACCGGCGACGGCGGCGACATCGTCAACCAGCTCGGCTTCAGTTCGCTCGGCGCCATTTCGACCTTCTCACTGCTGACGTTCGCCGACCCCAAGATGGTGCGCTCGCTGCTCAGCCCGTCCTGGATCCTGATGCTCGGCTTTTTCATGCTTTCGGTCATCAACGCGACCGACCCGTCCTCGGCCATGCGCGCGGCCTTCTTCACGCTGCTTGGCGTTCTGACGATAGCGACGGTCCTGGTGCTGCCGCGCGACGCCGACAGTTTTTCGAAAGTCATCATATTCTGCGCGATCGTCGTTATCGGCCTGTCCTATATCGGCCTCATCGTCTTTCCGCATGAGGCCCTGCATACGGCCGATTCGCAGGAGCCCGAACATGCCGGCCTGTGGCGTGGTGTGTTCGCCCACAAGAACATTGCCGGACCAATCATGGCCTGCTTCAGCTTCGCCGGCCTCTATCTCTTCCGGCGCGGCCAGAAGTTCTGGGGCGTGGCGATCTTCGGCGCGGCGATGATCTTCATGCTGCACACCGGCTCCAAGACGACGGCCGGCCTGGTGCCGTTCTCGATCCTGATCGTCGTGCTGCCGGGCCTGATCGGCATGCGGTTCGGCACGCCGATCCTGTTTGCACTGGCGATCATTGCGACGGCCATCGGTACCTTAGGCATCGTCTTCATCCCCCCGGTGAAAGAGCTGGCGGCCACCTATTTCCCCGACCTCACCTATACCGGACGCACGACGCTGTGGGAGTTCTCCGGCGAGATGCTGGCGAAGAAGCCCTGGACCGGCTACGGCTATGAAAGTTTCTGGGGCACGCCGCTGCTGCTCAGTCAGGACCAGCCCTTCGACCGGGCCTGGGACATCCGGACCATCGTGCATGGCCATGACGGCTATCTCGACATTGCGGTGCTGATGGGCATCCCGGCGCTGTGCGTTGCCGTCTACACTTTCGTGATCGCGCCGCTGCGCGACTACATGCGCATCCCGCCGCGCAAGGAGAACATCTATCTCGGTGACTTCTTCATGATGGTGGTGCTGTTCACGGCGCTGAACGCGTTCCTGGAAAGCTTCTTCTTCCATCGCGGCGACCCGGTGTGGCTGTTCTTCGTGCTCGGCGTGCTTGGCTTGCGGCAAGTGTCGCTGCGGCCGATCGCGGTGCGCCGGCGACCTTGACCGGCTGGCCTGAGCACCCCTTGAGGGGCTTTCCCGTCTGCCCGCTAGCGTCTAAGGAGAACCCTTGTCTCGGAGGGCTCTCAATGACGATCAGGCTTGTTCTCGCCGGTTGCGGCAATATGGGTTACGCCATGCTTGCGGGCTGGCTGAAATCCGGCAAGCTTGCCCCGCAAGCCGTGTTCGTGGTCGAGCCCAATGCCGAATTGCGCAAGCGCGCCGAGCACCTCGGTTGCAGTGTCGCCGCGGACGCGAACGGGATCCCCGCCGACGCAGAGCCCGACCTCGTCGTCATCGCCGTCAAGCCGCAGGTGATCCGCGACGTCGCCGCCGCCTACAAGCGCTTCGGCGACGGCAGGACCACCTTCGTCAGCATCGCCGCGGGCACGCCGGTCGCCACCTTCGAGCACATACTCGGCCATCTCGCGCCTGTTATCCGCTGCATGCCCAACACGCCGGCCGCGATCGGCAAGGGCATGATGGTGGTCTATTCCAACCCGCTGGTGACCGACGACATCAGGCGTTTCATTGCCGAGCTGCTGTCGGCGAGCGGTGTGGTGACGACGATCGACGACGAAGGCCTGATGGACGCGGTGACGGCGGTTTCGGGGTCCGGTCCGGCCTACATCTTCCATTTCATCGAGGCGCTTACGGTTGCAGCCGAGAAGGCCGGGCTGCCGGTCGAGACCGCCAGGCTGCTGGCCATGCAGACCGTCTATGGCGCTGCTGCACTCGCTGCCGAAAGCGGCGAGAAGCCCGGCGTCCTGCGCCAGCAGGTGACCAGCCCCAACGGAACCACGGCAGCCGCCCTTGCCGTGCTGATGGGCGAAGACCGGCTGACGAAGCTGCTGACCGAGGCGGTGGAAGCCGCGCGGCTGCGGTCGGTGGAATTGGGGAAGTAGCCGAGGCGCTCGCGGGGCCGTATCAGCCCCACTTCATCTCACCCTTGGCGACCTTTGCGCCCAGTTCCAGGGACGAGACGTCAAGAAGATCGGGATAGCGCCGCTTCATCGCTGCAATCAGCTCGACGCTGGATTTCGCTTTTTCGGCTTCCTTATTGAAAGCTTCGAGGTAGGCGCGGGTGAATTCCACGGCCGCCAGACCGTCCGGTGCACCGGCTACCTGATGGGACGGCACCACGATGTTTGGTTTGCGGGACGCGATTTCGTTGAGCGCGGCAATCCATTTCTTGCGGTCGTCTACGGTTGGCTCGTCGGCAACCCAGACATGTACGCCGGACGAGATCAGCACGCCGCCGAACACCGCTTCAAGGCTGGGCACCCAGAGATACCGCCGGTCTTTCAGATCGGCGACGGTGACGATCTCGATCTTGTTTCCTTCGATTTCAAGTGAGGTGATATCGGAAGCCTCGGGAATGACGACATCCGCCAGGACCTTCGGTCCATTGTCCTTGAGCTGTGGGCTCCAGACATCCAGCTTGGCTTGCACATTGGCTTTGATGGCCGCAACCGTTGCGCCGGCCGCGATGATCTTGGCGCCGGGGAAAGCATCCGCGACGGGACGGAGGCCAAAATAATAGTCAGGGTCGCTGCAACTGACATAGATCGTCGTCAGGGTCTTGCCCGTCGCCTTGATCGCATCCGCGACCGCACGGCCATCGGACAGGGTAAATCCGCCGTCGAGGAGGATGGCTTCTTTTTCCCCGGTCAGCAGCACCGGCGTGCGGCGGAAACCATTCTCGTCAGCCTGAAAATAGGTCCATTCCAGCTTGGCGGCGGCCCTGGCTGCAAAAGCCAGAGGCTGAAGCATGGCAACCATGCCCGTTGCCAGAAGGGTTTTCATCGTCTCGCGTCTTGTCCAAATGGTTTGCAAGATTTCAATCCTCAATGGGGGTTCAACTGATCGTTCGGAGATTGGCATCTCGGCATCGTTTGAAAAACCCGGAGGTAGTGTGCTGAGAGTTCTGCAAATTCGCTGAGAGGGGGCGGTCATGGCAGGCTGGTGATTGTTCACGTCACCTGATTCCCGCGAAGGAACGCCACCATGACAA
>NZ_AYWH01000014.1:0-126896 GCF_000502555.1 Mesorhizobium sp. LNJC394B00 | reverse complement strand
AAGCTCGCTCTGCGCCAAGCCGCATGACCAGCATCATGGCCGCCCCTTTTTGCAGAACTTGACGCACACAACCAACCCGGATCAAAGAGACAGACTGTATGAATGGATCATACAATGGCAGCCGATGGGTCTGCGCCGTCAGCACGAGCGCAATGACCAGGCGTGTTGCGCGAGCAGGTCAAAAGCCCCATGGCGCGAGCGCGGCAGCATTTGGCCTGCTGGGCGGGAGCGGCTGACGAAGCTGCTGGCCGAACCGTGAACTGGGGGAGTAGGATCAGGCCAGATCGGTGTGGGAAAAGTCTTTCCCTTTGTAGAGCAAGGGCATCCCACGGCTTTTTGCCGAGGCATATGACAGGCAGTCAGCGAGATTGAGCTGAGCCGGGTGGCCGCGACCTTTGCCATAGTTCGAAAAAGCCTGGATCGCGAGCTTGGCATCACCGATTTCGATCGGAACCACCTCGATCTCGGCCTCACGCAGGAAGTCCTCTATCGCCTTTTCGGCGAGGAGCGGCTCCACCACCAACTTCGATGAAAGCCGCATCGCCGCTTCGAGCACGACCAGCGGAGATGTGATCCGTATCGAGGCCTGCCCGATCCGGCGGCTCCAATCGGCGGCGTCTTCCTCTCCGGCGAGGACAGCGATCACCACCGAGGTGTCGATGAACATCAGGAATGTCCCCACATCTCGTCGATCTCATCCTTAGTCAAATCCCTGCCGCCGCTTCCCGCCTTGGCCTTCAGATCGTTCGATATGGCGGCCAGCCGCTCAGCCAGCGGAACTCGTTCACGTTCGCGCTGAAGCTCGGATTCGAGCGCTTCGATCACCGCTTCGGTCAAGGAAATCTTTCGCTTTTCGGCAAGCTGCCGGGCGAGGTCACGGGCGCGCGGGTCTCTGATCTGGAGATTCATTCTGGAAGCCTCCGTTCGCTGTCACTACAACATAGGGAGTTGTCATGACAAGGCCAGCCCGACTGGCCTGTCATCCAATCTCAGCTCCCGTACAGCATCTCATCCTGCAGCTTGCGCAAAGCGAACAGCCTGGTCGTGCGGTCGGGTGTGGCGTTGTCGGTGGTGATGAGCTCGCCCTTCCTGACCGGCTTCAGCACCTTGCCGCCTTCGAGCAGGCCGACCGGCACTGCCAGATTGGCGCGCGCCTCTTCGACGGTCATGGTCCAGGAGCGGTAGCAAGTCTCGCCGATGGCATCGAAGGTCTCGCCCGTGGCGAGATCGCGCTTGGCGACCGCGCAGACCTCGGCCACCGGCTTCGGCAGCGGCACCATGTCGGGGCGGCCGTAGAGCATGATACGCGCTGCCGTCAGCGGCACTTCCAGCGAGGTCAGATGGTAGGGCCGGAAGAAGCTGTAATAGGGGCCGTGGCCGATATGCAGATCGTCCATGCGCTCGACGATGCGCGGATGCGTCGCCTCGACGATGACGAAGACGCCCGGCGCCACACCCTTGCCGATCGTGTAGTCGACAACACCCTTCTTCGACAGGATGCCGCCATCGGCGCGCGGTATCAGCACCTTGGCCAGCTGGTCGCGGTCGGCCTTGGGCCCGTGCATGCCCGGCACATCGGGCACCAGCCCGGTGGCGTTGGCGATGGCGCACATCTCGACCATGGTTTTCGAGCCGTCGACGAACTCGACCAGCATGCGCGGGTTCATGTTGCGGCGAAGGGCTTCCTCGCGATAGTCGTCCGGAACGGCATCGTGGTTGAGCGGGTTGTTCTTGCCCTTGCCAGCCGAGACGATGGTGTAGCCGAGCGCCGACGCAAACTCGATCAGCTCCATGCAGCTCGACGGCTCGTCGCCGGCGCCGACCGAATAGACGACGCCGAGCCGGTCTGCCTGCTGCTTGAGGTAGCAGCCGATGGTGACGTCGGCCTCGACATTCATCATCACCAGGTGCTTGCCGTGCTCCATCGCCTTCAAGTCGAAATCGGCGGCGACACCAGGCTTGCCGGTGGCGTCTATGACGACGTCGATCAGCGGATTGGTGACCAGCATCTCGTTCGTGGTAATGGCGATTTTGCCCGCCTCGATCGCCGCGGTGACTTTCGAGCCGCTGTCCGCCTCGACCGCCATCGCCTCGTCGCCATAGGCGATGCGGATGGCGTCACGCGCCGTGTGCGGACGCCGCGTCGAGATGGCCGCGACCGAGATGCCGGGCATCAGCATGCCTTGCGTGACCAGGTCGGTCCCCATTTCGCCGGAGCCGATGACGCCGATGCGCACCGGGCGTCCCTCGGCGGCGCGCCTGGCGAGATCGCGGGCCAGTCCAGTCAGGGCGACATTGGTCATGCAAGCGTGTCCACGGCTTCTTGATTTGCAGGCGGGAATAGCAGGGAACGGCCCCGCTTTGCCAACGAAACCAGCGGACGGCGGCAATTTCTCCGGCAACAGGCCCGGCAGGTGAAGCCAACCCCGGTAGAGGCTGATTGACCCGCCTCGGCGTCAAACCACCCTGATATAGCTCGTCATGCCGGTTTTCTGATGTTCGATGATGTGGCAGTGCAGCAGCCAGTCGCCGGGATTGTCCGCGACGAAACCGAGCTGAACCTTCTCGTTGGGCTGCATGAGATAGGTGTCGGAGATGACCGGCTGAACCTGGCGTGTCGACGACGACAGCACCTTGAAGCTCATGCCGTGCAGATGCATCGGATGCGATTGCGGCGTCAAATTCTCCATGTCGATGACATAGCTTTTGCCGAGCTTCAGCTCGGCCAAAGGCGCGGTCGGGTCCGGCGTGTCGCCCGGCCACGGTACCTTGTTGATGGCCCAGAAGGAGTAGCCTAGCGTGCCGCATATGCTGTCGCTCGGCACGTTTTCCGCCGTGGCGCTGAGCGAGAGCGCGATGTGTTTCGCGCTGGCGAGATCCACCTCCGGCACCGGGTTGGCTTCCAGCGGTGCGAGGTCGCGCAAATCGCGCTTGAGCGAGCTGCCGGTGGCGCGCAAGGTGGCGAGGACCTTGGGTTTGGTGCCTCTGATGTCGCCCAGGCTGACGATCGCGCCCTCCTGGTCAGGCATGCGGATGGCGAGCTCCATGCGCTGCCCCGGTCCGAGCAGCAAAGCATCGGGCGCAAAACGCTGCGGCACCGGATTGCCGTCCAGCGCGATGACCGCGGCCTCCCCACGCTCGACGCGAAAGGCGTAGATGCGGGTGACATCGGTGATGGCGACCCGCAGCCGCACCAACCCGCCGGCCGGCGCGTCGAATTGCGGCTGGTCGAGCCAGTTGGCGGTGCGCACCGTGCCATAGGTTCCGGTTTTTGCGGCATCGCGCGGCCGGAATTGCTGGATGAACTGCGCGTCGTCGCCGAGGCGCCAGTCGCGCAGGTTGACGACGGCTTCGGCGTCGAATTTTGGATCGTTGGGGTTCTCGACCACGATCACGCCGGTGAGGCCATGGCCCATCTGCTCCAGCGTGTTGCAATGCGGGTGATACCAGAACGTGCCGGCGTCGGGCGGCGTGAAGGCGTAGTCGAAATGATCGCCGGTGTAGACGTAGGGCTGAACCAGGAAGGGGACGCCGTCCATCTTGTTTGGAACGCGAATGCCGTGCCAGTAGATCGGAAGAGCACACGTCTGANTCGATGCCGTTGACGAGGCGGGCGGCGAAAGGCTCGCCCTTTTTCATCCTGAGCACCGGCGGCATTCCGGCCTCTCCATAAGTCAGCACATCGCGGGTCTGGGCGATATCCATGAACCTGGCCTGGATCTTTGCCGTCTTGAGAACCACAGGCTCCGGTGCGGCCGTGGCCCAGCCACCAAGCCTGGCCATCGCTGCAAGGCCGATCCCACCAGCGCCGGCAAACGCGGCCTTTTTCAAAAGCCTGCGGCGGGTGAGTAAGGTCATCTGGCGCTCCAACGGAATATGATTACCTGCCGCCGTGAATGACGGGCGCCGACCGGCGCACAAGCCGATACTGCCACATCGCATCTCTCTCATGCCATGGCGAGCCGGTGACATTTGCTTGCGCAACAGCGTGAACGCTGGCGTGCCCACCATTCGCCCGCATCCGGGAGCGCGGGCTCGGATTAATGCAACTCGGCCAGCAACGCCTGTGCCTCGGCGAGGTTCTTTTCGGAACCGGCGGCGAGATCGTCCATCTTCTTGTCACGGAAGATGACGAGCGCGTCCTGGCATGCGGCGATCGCTTCCTGTGCCATCGCCTTGTCCTTGTGGGCGGCGCCCAGATCGACCAGCACGTCGCACAGGCTGTCCTGCGTGAAGGCGACAGCCGGCACCGAATTGATCTTCTTTTGCACCACGATCGCCTCGCGCAGGACCAACACCGCCTCCTCGAAATGCGCGACATTGTTTTCGGCGCGGCCGGCCATGGTCAAGGCATAGCCCATCTCGTTGCGCGCATTGGCCCAACGTTCGGGATCGCGGTCGCGACCGAGCTGCTCGGCAAGCGCCCGGTTGACGACAATCGCCTCCTCGTACAATTCAGCCGAAGGCTCGCGGGCCGCGATCATGCTCAGCGTCTGCGCGAGACTGGTCTGGTTGGTGATCCAGAGATCGGGATCGCGGGCGATCGTTCGCACCGTGGCGAGGTCGCGGTAGATCTGAGCGGCTCGTTTCAGCTTGCCGACATCGTTCGCCCAGTAACCAAGACTCGACAGCCCGCCGGCGAGATTGTTCTGATTGTTCTCCCAGACAGCCAGTGCATTCTCGCGCGTTACCACGCTGAGCGCTGCGTCATAGGCGGCAATCGCGCGGGTGAGCAACTCGACGTCCTTGCCGTCCGCGGCCATCAGCAAGGCATTGCCGATATCGCCCTTGGTGCGCGCCCATTGCATGCGGTTGGGAAAACCGTCGTAGATCCGCGCTGCCGTCTCGAAGCTCTGCACGGCCTTGGCGTAGAACGTGGCGTCGCCACCAATCCGGCCCTGGCTGTAGAGGGCAAAGCCGAGGTCGTAATTGATATTGGCCCACTCCTCCGGGTCGGCGTCCTTGGAGTAGGCGGGGAGCGCGGCTTCCAGCATGTCGGCTGCTTGCGCCAGCAAGTCCAGGTTGGATGTATTGTCGCCCAGGATCGACAGGGTCTGGCCGAGCACGCGCCGCGTCTGGCCGATCTCCGTGACATCACCGCCTTTCGTCTGCCCGTCGAGCGCCGCCCGCAGCGCGTCGACCGATTGCTGCAGCAGTTGATCGTCAGAGGCCAGCTTGCCTGACATCATCAACGCGCAGCCGAGGCGGAATTCCGTCTTGGCCCAATTGGCTGGGTCCTTGTCGCGGGTGCGAACCCTGAGCACCTGACCGTAGACATCGATCGCCTGCCGCAGGATCGAGATGTCCCCCGCGCGTTCGCCCCAGTTCGATAGCGTGCCTGCAAGGCTGTAGCCGATCGAAGCGAACTCGCGCGGCGCGGCGGTTGCGGTATAGACCTCCCATGCCTGACGATACGCGGTCACCGCCTGAATGTAGTAATCGGTTCCCGTATCGAGATCGCCGAGCGTGTCGTTGACCGATCCCAGATTCTGCTGCAGCGAAGCCCAGTCGAGCGGCAGTTTCTCACGCGGATATTCGGACAGAGCGGCCTGGTACGCGGTGGCTGCCTCCAGCAGCAGTTCCTTGTTCTTCTGCTTGGCGCCGAGGCGCTGCAAGGCGTTGCCGAGCGTCAGCTGGCCGTTGGCCCAGCTCGCCGCGGCGTGCTCGCGCGTCCAAACCGTAAGCGATGCAAGGGCGGCATCGCGCGCCTGCTCAAGCGTGGCGACATCGCCGTTAATGGTTCCGATCGATTCCAGCGCCGTGCTCAGATTATTCTGGATTGTCGCCCATTGCGCCGGCGCGCGTTCCCTGGTCATTTCGCCGGTCGCCGCCTGATAGGCAGCAACCGCCTGCTGCATGGTCGCGATATCCTTTTCGCGCTCACCGAGGCGGTAGAGCGCTGCCCCCAGATTGACCTGGCTCAGCGCCCAGTCGAGCGGTACGCGCTCCCTGCTGTATTCGGTCAGCGCCGCACGATGCGCTTCGATTGCGGCGCGAAAACTGTCCGATGTGGTCTGGCGTTCGCCGATCTCGGACAGCACGATGCCGAGATTGTTCTGCGTCGCCGCCCATTCCAGCGGCAGTTTCTTCAACGACTGTACCTCGAGCGCCGAGCGGAAGGCCGCGACTGCCCGCTCAAGCAGTGCCGTCCCGTTCTCGCGCTGGCCGAGCCGCCAGTAGACCGTGCCCAGATTGCCATAGGTCGATGCCCAGTCGTCGGGGTAGGCGTCATGCGTATAGACGGTCAGCGCCTGCTCATAGGCGGCAGCTGCCTTGTCGAGGTTTTCGCGGCCGGCTTCCCGTTCGCCCAACGTAGCAAGCGTGGCGCCCATATTGTTCTGGGTGGCCGCCCAAAGCAGCGGCAACTTTTCGCGGGTGACATAGGTCAATGCCTGTTCATAGGCTGTCAGGGCCTGGGCGAGATACGCATTGTCGCCGGAGAAGTCCCCTTGTTCCGACAGAGCGTTGGCCTCTGCCGCCTTGTAGTAGAACGCGTCTTCGTCGCTCCATTTGGCAGCCTGCTCGAAGGCCTTGGCGTAATCCTGCGCCGCCTCCTTGAAGTTGAAGGAGATTTCATAAGTCCTGGCACTGCTGGCGAAGACCTTTGCGAATTCCAGCCGCTTTGCCTTCAGCTCGGCCTCGGCCTGGTCGACCGTAGACGAAAGTTCGCCGATGCGGGCCTTGGCCTGCTCGTTGAATTTCTGCGCCGCTTCGAGCGCGCCTTCCTGAACCGCCTGTTCGGCGAGTTTCGATAGCCTGGCAATTTCGGGGTCCGGGTTTTTCAAAGTCTCGCGTTCAGCCAACACGTGTTTCAGCCGTTCGGTCTGGCCACGCAGCAGCTTGTCGAGCTCAGCCGGATCCTTGGGTATGTCGACCGCGAGCGCCTTCAGCATGGCGTAGAGCCCATCCATCGGCACCTTGCCGTCACGCGCTATGGTTTCGATCTGGCGGCGCTCCGGATCGGGTAGCGTCGAGATAGTCAGCAGGAGCTGGCGCCGCTCCCTTAGGATTTCGCCCTCGTCGCCTTTCGGCGCCTCGGCGGGGGTACCGAAATAGAGCAGCCGGCGCAGGCTCTCATTGACCCAGGGCCGCTGCTGACCATTGGTCTTGAGATAGACCTCCTCGCCGATCATGCGCAAAACGGTGCCGAATTCCTCGCCGCCCATCGTGTCGATGTGGCGCAGGATCGCTGCCGCATAGGGGCTGTTGCCATCGGCCGGACCGTCCAGCGCAACCTTGCCGGGCTCGGCGGCAAAGGCGATGACCTGGCCGAGGCTGCCGTCGACCGAGCCCTTGGCGTCGGCGCCGCCCTTCAGGGAAACCACGCCGCGCGTTTCGCCGAGACCGCCGGCGCCGATCGGCTTGCCTTCGCCGCCCGGCGCCAGCTTCAAGAGCGTGCCCGGCGGGAACGGATCGTTGCGGCAGGCGTCCAGCAGAACGATGGTGACCGGCACCTTGGCCTTCAGGTCGGCGACGATGGACGACAGCGGCACCAGCTTTTCGCCGGCATTGTCGAGCGCCGAGATATCGGCATCGACAGGGACCAGATAGTTCTCGCCGCCGGCTTCGATGCCGTGGCCGGAATAGTAGATGATGGCGACATCGGCGCCCTCGGCATCGTCGACGAAGCCTTCGAGATCGCGCCGCAATTTGCGTGCGTCGCGGTTGGTGGCGACATTGGTCTCGAAGCCGAGCTTGTCGAACATCTCCTCCATGGCGCGGGCGTCGTTTTCCGGATTGGGCAGTTTGCCGACATGCTGGTAGTCGGACTGACCGATGATGAGCGCGACGCCTTTCAGCGCCTTCGGCTCTTCAGCCAAAGCGGGGTCAAACGCGCATAGGCACACCAGTGCCGCGGCAAGTGCCGCGCACATGCGCCCTGTCGCATCTGCCGTTCGCCCAAAGAGCATTCTCTACCCCAAATCCCGACGCTATCTTCCGCAAGCGAGATGGCATCATGATGGCCGGCCGATGGCAAGTCCTTGGGCGAGCTGTGTTCTTGTCGTGGATATGCGTACGAGGCGCTGGCTTTCAGCGTGCGAGCGGTAGTGTTCAGAATGCCGGATACGGCCAGTCCGGCCTGTTCATGAGTTGACAGGTCCGGACTTGTTGAGCAGTCGTCCGGCCCGTAGAGCCTCTTTCTCTCAATGTTTCCGGGCGAGGGGGCCACGGTTGGATGCGGGGGATTGGCACTTTTGCATCAGCCGGCTTTTTTGGTCCGCAACGAGACCCCGACTTCGCGACTGCATCTTTTTAAAATCAAAGGAATGAACTGGTGCTGCGAGAGAGGATTGAACTCTCGACCTCTCCCTTACCAAGGGAGTGCTCTACCACTGAGCTACCGCAGCCGCTGATGGCGGGGCTTCTGCCATATAGAACCGGCAAGCGCAAGGCGTCTGTGAAAGGCTTGCCAGACAAGTTTCGCTGACATGGCGGCGCCACAATGCTAGCTATCCCTTGAACGGCAGGCCCTGCCAGTTGCGGGCGGGACGGAACGATGGACGAGAAGACAATTCCACCGAAAAAGGCTGATCCGGAAAAAAAGGACGGGACTGACCGCAAGGACCGTCTGGCCGAGCAGCTGCGCGCCAATCTCATGAAGCGCAAGACGCAAGCGCGCTCGCGGCGCACCGGTGATCCTGACCAGCGGCCCGAAGGACTGCCGGCTGCTGAAAAAATGCACAAGGACTGACCGATATCGGCCACACTGGCCGGTCACCTTGGCCAAAGGGGCTCAGAAATCCTATTTCTTGAACCAAGCCGGCCAATGGTCTAGACGGGCCGATACTCAAACTGACGAAAACCGGCCTATCGGGCCGAGGGGACATTCTCTCATGGATCGCATCAGAATTGTCGGCGGCAACAAGCTCGCCGGAAGCATTCCGATTTCGGGCGCGAAAAACGCTGCCTTGCCGCTGATGATCGCCTCGCTGCTCACCGACGACACGCTGACGCTGGAAAACGTGCCGCATCTGGCCGATGTAGAGCAGCTGATCCGCATTCTCGGCAATCACGGCGTCGATTATTCGGTCAACGGCCGCCGCGAGAAGCAGAATGAGGGCTATTCGCGCACCATCAACTTCTCGGCCCGCAACATCGTCGATACGACCGCGCCTTACGAGCTGGTGTCGAAGATGCGGGCGTCGTTCTGGGTGATCGGCCCGCTGCTGGCCCGCATGGGCGAGGCGAAAGTGTCGCTCCCCGGCGGTTGCGCCATCGGCACGCGCCCGGTCGACCTGTTCCTCGAGGGCTTGCAGGCGCTGGGCGCCGACATCGATGTCGACACTGGTTATGTGCTGGCCAAGACCAGGAACGGCCGCCTTGTCGGCAATCGCTATGTGTTCCCGAAAGTCTCAGTCGGCGCCACCCATGTGCTGATGATGGCGGCGGCGCTGGCCAAGGGTGAGACGGTGCTGGAAAACGCCGCCTGCGAGCCCGAAATCGTCAACCTCGCCGAATGCCTCAACGCCATGGGCGCCAAAATTTCCGGCGCCGGCACGCCTGTTATCACCATCGATGGCGTCGAGTCGCTGTCGGGCGCGCGCGTGCGCGTCATCCCCGACCGCATCGAGACCGGCACCTATGCCATGGCTGTGGCCATGACCGGCGGCGATGTCGTGCTCGAAGGCGCCCGCCCCGAGCTGCTGCAGACCGCGTTGGATGTGATTGCCCAGACCGGTACCGAGATCACGCCGACCAATTCCGGCATTCGCGTCCGGCGCAACGGCGCCGGCATTTCGCCGGTCGACGTAACGACGGCGCCGTTCCCGGCCTTCCCGACCGATCTGCAGGCGCAGTTCATGGGCCTGATGACCATGGCCAAAGGCAAGTCGCGCATCACCGAGACCATCTTTGAAAACCGCTTCATGCATGTGCAGGAACTGGCCCGGCTCGGCGCCCACATCACGCTGTCCGGCCAAACGGCGATCGTCGACGGCGTCTCCAAGCTGAAGGGCGCACCCGTGATGGCGACCGATCTGCGCGCCTCGGTGTCGCTGGTCATCGCCGGTCTGGCGGCCGAAGGCGAAACGACGGTCAACCGCGTCTACCACCTCGACCGCGGTTTTGAGCGGCTGGAAGAAAAGCTCTCCAATTGCGGCGCGGTGATCGAGCGGATTTCGGCTTGACCGCACGGCAGTTGCTTCAGACAGACAGGCGTCTGGTGCTACCTTCATTCGCTATCAACACTTCAAACCCGAGGCCCTAGCCTCGGGTTGAGTTTGTGTCGCGGTTGCACGGACCGGAAAGACCGCCTAACAGAAGGCTGAAACCAACTTTCAGGTGTGCATTCGGCATGGCAGCCCTCAAACTCATTGCGCTCGACGATCAGGATCTGAGCATCGTCTCGGCTCACGTCCAGGACGCCGTGATGAAGGTCTCGGATCTCGAATACCTGCCTTCGGCCAAGCGTTTCATATTGACCATGAACCGCTTCGTCTGGGAGGCGAAGTCCGGGCTGTTCAGCCAGCATAATGAGCGGCGCCAGGCGGTGTTGCATTTCGACCGCGTGCTCGGCGCCAAGACCAGCGGCATTGCCCGCGATCGGCCGGCCGAGGTGCTGTCGCTGCTGGCAATCAGCTTTATCGAAATCAGCAAGCCGGCCGGCATCGTCGAGTTGGTCTTTTCCGGCGGCGGCGCGATCATGCTCGACGTCGAATGCATCGAGGCACGGCTTGCCGACATAGGCGGCGCCTGGGAAGCCACCTCGCGTCCGGTGCACAGGGTCTAGAGCATGATCCCAAAAAGTGGGTGCCGGTTTTTGTTGGACAAAACGGGAATCGTTTGTCCAGAGATCATGCTCCAACAAAGGGCTAGATCATGATGAGATTTCAAGCAAATCTCACCATGATCTAGACGCAGCCGATGGCCATTACGCTTATCCAATCCGATGCCGGTTTCGCGCAGCGTTTCGCCGCCTTCCTGACCACCAAGCGGGAAGTATCGGAGGACGTCGACACTGCCGTGCGCGCCATCATTGCGCGGATTCGTGCCGAGGGCGACGCTGCCCTGGTCGACTACACGCTGAAATTCGACAAGGCCGACCTCAATAGTCTCGGCATCGCCGTGTCGAAGGACGACATCGCGCAGGCCTACAAAGACGCCGATCCGCAGACGGTCGATGCGCTCAAGTTCGCGCGCGACCGCATCCGATCCCATCACGAGCGACAAATGCCCAAGGACGATCGCTATACCGATGCCGCCGGGGTCGAGTTGGGTTCGCGCTGGACAGCGATCGAGGCGGTCGGGCTCTATGTGCCCGGCGGCACGGCGAGCTATCCAAGCTCGGTGCTGATGAACGCCGTGCCGGCCAGGGTGGCAGGCGTCGAGCGCATCGTCATCGTCGTGCCGGCGCCGGGCGGCATCATCAACCCACTGGTGCTGGTGGCCGCCGATATATCAGGCGTTTCGGAGATCTACCGCGTCGGCGGCGCGCAGGCGATTGCCGCCCTTGCCTATGGCACCGAGACGATCCGGCCGGTCGCCAAGATCGTCGGGCCCGGCAATGCCTATGTCGCCGCCGCCAAGCGCCAGGTGTTCGGCACGGTCGGCATCGACATGATCGCCGGACCGTCTGAAGTGCTGGTCGTGGCAGACGGCAGCAACGACCCCGACTGGATTGCCGCTGATCTTCTCGCTCAGGCCGAGCATGACGTGTCGGCGCAGTCGATCCTGATCACCAACGATCCTGCGTTTGGAAAAGCAGTCGAACAGGCGGTCGAGCGGCAGCTGCAGAGCCTGTCGCGCGCCGAGACGGCGGCTGCCAGCTGGCGCGATTTCGGTGCGGTGATCCTGGTGGAGACCATCGAGGCCTCGCTGCCGCTGGTCGACCGCATCGCCGCGGAACATGTCGAGCTTGCTATCGACGATGCCGAAGGCTTCCTGGCCAGGATGCGCAATGCGGGTGCTGTGTTTCTGGGACGCCATACGCCCGAAGTCATCGGCGACTATGTCGGCGGCTCCAACCACGTGCTGCCGACGGCGCGTTCGGCGCGCTTCTCTTCGGGCCTGTCGGTGCTCGATTTCGTCAAGCGCACCTCGATCCTGAAGCTCGGGCCGGAGCAGCTGAGAGCACTTGCGCCGGCGGCGATTGCGCTGGCCAAGGCGGAAGGCCTCGACGCGCATGGCCGCTCCGTCGCCATCCGGCTGAACATGTAGGCGGCGATGGTGGACGGCGATCAAACCCGCGCAAGGCTGATCGATGTCGAGCTCGACGAGTCGATCGGCCGTTCGACGCCCGATGTCGAACATGAGCGCGCGGTGGCGATCTTCGACCTGATCGAGGAGAACAGCTTTCAGCCGGTCAATGATGACGGCGCCGGGCCCTATCGGCTGAAGCTCTCGCTGGCCGAATCCCGGCTGGTGTTTGCGGTCGCCCGCGAGGATGGTGCTGATGTCGTCACCCATATCCTGTCGCTGACGCCGCTCAGGCGCATCGTCAAGGACTATTACCTGATCTGCGAAAGCTACTACGACGCCATCCGCTCCTCGACGCCGAGCCATATCGAGGCGATCGACATGGGCCGGCGCGGCCTGCACAATGAAGGCTCGCAGACGTTGATGGACCGGCTGGCCGGCAAGATCGACATCGACTTCGACACGGCGCGGCGGCTGTTCACGCTGGTCTGCGTGCTGCACTGGCGGGGTTAGACCTGACTGGGGCGCCCCGCTCGATCCTGTTCTTGTGCGGCATGAACGCCGTGCGTTCGCCGATGGCCGAGCAACTGGCGCGGCGCATGCTGCCGCCGGCCACTTTCGTCGCCTCTGCCGGCGTGCACAGGGGCGAGCGCGATCCGTTCGTCGACGCGGTGCTGGCCGAAGAGGGCCTGACGCTGGGCGAGCGCCAGCCGCGCTCGATGGACGATCTCGAGGACGATTATTTCGACCTGATCGTCACCCTGGCGCCGGAAGCCCACCACGCCGCGCTCGAACTCACCCGCTCGCTTGCCGTCGACGTCGAATACTGGCCGATGCCGGATCCGACCGATGTCGGCGGCAGGCGCGAGCAGATCATGGCCAGCTATCGCGACGTGAGAGAACGGCTGAAAGCGCGCATCAGCCGACGTTTTCTGCTTCCGGAGGTAAAAAACGCGGCGGATTGATGCATGTCGCTCAAAAGCGGTCCCGGTTTTGAGACAACGACATGCATAAAACGAAAGCTTGGAGCGCGTCGCATATGACGCGATCTAAGCGTGTTCACAAGCGCACGATTATCATATAGGTTCCGCCGAAATTCCGGCCTGGGCGCTCCAGGGCGCCGGAACTGCAATCCAAGCAAAGGTATCGAATGCCGAAGGAAGAAGTCCTCGAGTTTCCGGGTGTCGTGACGGAATTGTTGCCCAACGCGATGTTCCGGGTGAAGCTCGAAAACGAACACGAGATCATCGCCCATACGGCTGGCCGCATGCGCAAGAACCGCATCCGTGTGCTGACCGGCGACAAGGTCCTGGTCGAGATGACGCCCTATGACCTGACCAAGGGCCGCATCACCTACCGTTTCAAGTAACAGTCCGGCGCGAACCGCGATGAGCATCCTGCAGAAGCTCGTGCTTGCCTCTGGTTCGCCGCGCCGGATCGAACTGTTGCAACAGGCCGGCATCGAGCCGGACCGCGTGCTGCCAGCCGATGTCGACGAAACGCCGCTGCGCGCCGAACATCCGCGCTCGCTGGCCAAGCGGCTGTCGAAGGAAAAGGCCGAGAAGGCGCTGGCCTCGCTGAAAAGCGAGGAAGACTATGCGCCAAGTTTCGTGCTGGCCGCCGATACGGTGGTCGCGGTCGGTCGCCGCATCCTGCCCAAGGCCGAGACGCTGGACGACGCCGCCAATTGCCTTGGACTGCTTTCGGGCCGTTCGCACCGGGTCTATTCCGGCATCTGCCTGATTACGCCGGGCGGCAAGCTGCGCCAAAGGCTGGTTGAATCCAGGGTACGCTTCAAGCGGCTTCCACGCGAGGAGATCGACGCCTATGTCGCCTCCGGCGAATGGCGCGGCAAGGCCGGCGGCTATGCCGTCCAGGGTCTCGCCGGGTCGTTCGTCGTCAAGCTGGTCGGCTCCTACACCAACATCGTCGGCCTGCCGCTCTACGAGACGGTGGCGCTGCTTTCGGGCGAAGGCTTCAAGGTCCACACCAGCTGGCATACCGCGCGGCCATGAGCCTGGACGATAAGGTCACACCACTGCGCCCGAAGCGCCCCTGCCCCGAATGCGGCAAGCCGTCGGCGCGCGAGACCTATCCGTTCTGCTCGAAGCGCTGCAAGGACATCGACCTCAACCGCTGGCTGAAGGGCGCCTATGTCATCACCGCGCGGGATGACGAGGACGAGAGCGACGAGCCGAAGTAGGGTTTGGGCGGTGCCGGCCGCGCAATTCCACTTCGCCGACCTTACGCAATTGCTGCTTTGCCGGCGTCGGTATTGTCTGCGACAATTGCCCCGGAAAATCAGCGCTTAGGCGCTGGACAGGCCGGATTCCCGTGCTATAACCCACGCGCTTTCAAGGGGTGCCCCACGGCGCTTTCCTGAAATCCGGTCAGGCGATGTCTCGTTTGCCGGCGAGGCCCAGATAGCTCAGTTGGTAGAGCAGCGGACTGAAAATCCGCGTGTCGGTGGTTCGAATCCGCCTCTGGGCACCATCCCCTCTTCTCCCGACACTCCGTTAAGCCGAACCTTCTACGCTGCCGCTTCTGCAAGCCACTGGGATTGTTGATCTTTTTCCGTCGCATTGCGCAATTAAGCGGGACAGAGAGCGCTTCGGGCGCATTTGGTCCAACGAGGCGGGGGGATGGTATTTCCGTTGGTATTCGACATCCTGATGGTATCGAAACAGCCAAGGGAGACCTGACGAATGGCCCTATCCGACGTGAAATGTCGAAACGCCCGCCCTGCTTCCAAACTCGTGAAATTGTCTGACGGGGGCGGGCTGCAGCTATGGGTACAGCCCACGGGCTCTCGCCTCTGGCGGCTCGCCTACCGCTTTGACGGCAAGCAGAAACTGCTCGCGCTGGGGAGCTATCCGCTTATCTCTCTCGCTGAGGCACGGGAGGCGCGCGATGATGCTAAAAGGCTCCTGCTAGCTGGCGTCGACCCTGGAAAGGAACGCAGCTTGCGGAAGGCCGATTCGGCAAAGGACTCCTTTCGCTCAATCGCGGACGAATATGTTGACAAGCTGAAGAAGGAGGGACGTGCCGTCCGGACGATCAGCAAGGTGAAATGGCTGCTCGACTTTGCCTATCCGATAATCGGCGATAAGTGCATTCGGAAGATCGATCCGGCTATCATCCTTACCGCCCTCCGTCGAGTCGAGGTTCGCGGTCGATACGAGTCGGCCAGGCGACTGCGCTCCACCGTCGGCAGCGTGTTTCGATACGCAATCGCGACCGCACGCGCCGAGACAGATCCGACCTTCGCCCTCAGAGGCGCACTCATCAGTCCGAAGGTAACGTCTCGCGCCGCGATTACCGATCCGAAGGCCTTGGGCGGTTTGCTGAGGGGGATCGATGCATTTGATGGACAGCCTACAACCCGAGCCGGTCTAAAGCTGATAGCGCTGCTGTTTCCCCGCCCCGGCGAGCTTCGCGCCGCTGAATGGGAAGAGTTCGATTTTGAAAGCTCGGTGTGGACGATCCCTGAAGCACGCATGAAAATGCGACGGCCGCACCGCGTACCCCTATCAAAGCAAGCGATCAGCGTCCTGACTTCACTGAGAGAAATCTCTGGTGATGGATCGCTGCTGTTTCCTAGTGTTCGGTCGGCTTCGCGTCCGATTTCCGACAATACGCTTAACGCCTCACTGCGTCGTATGGGTTACAGCAAGGATGAAGCTACCGCGCATGGTTTTCGAGCAACGGCATCAACTCTGCTGAACGAATGCGGCAAGTGGCATCCGGACGCCATAGAGCGGCAGCTGGCCCACATTGAGAACAACGACGTTCGGCGCGCCTACGCCCGGGCAGAGCACTGGGAGGAGCGCGTCAAGATGATGCAGTGGTGGGCCGATTACCTGGATGAACTCAAGAGCAAAAACCTGCGGGTGATCTCAATCGAGGGACGCCGCAAGCCTGCTGTCCACACACCAACGCGACCATCCACTTTGAACCCAACAGCGGCCGTTGATCAAACGCCGAAACAGATCTCCAACCGCCGGAAATCATACTGACCGTTAAAAAAAGCCACAACTCGACGCCAAATCGTAGGCCCGCATTGTCAGATTTCCTGGAGAGAAAGTTGACCACATTCGGCGGGAAGCTGCCGTTCTGCAACCGACCCCATTCCCGTCATTCAAGATGCCGATGGCCGGTTCCGAAACCGGGCACCTACCCGGCCCGGGCCTATCAGAGCGAGAATGCCATGGGCAGTGTGCGGTCCGTCCGTTTCGCCGACATTAGTCCGTGGATCCGCTATCCCCGCCCGACTTTCACCTCCACAACCTACACGGGCTCCGCGGCGGCTTCCTCTCCATAGATCCGGGACAAGCCCTGGATGCGCGTCGTGATCGCGTCGACGAGGCGACCAACGATCTCATGGATGATCCCCTCCTGGCGAAGCTCTTGCGCGCATTCCGATGACATGTCCGGTATCACCGCGAGCTGATGGCGGATCGTCCGCATTGTGTACTCGCCGCCAACCTTTGCTGAGGACGCACAGCGACGCCAGTGGCGCGGCATGATCTCCTCGATCGGGTAGGCTCTGTCGATCTTCATCGCCAGTTTAAGGTCGCGCATCTCAGCCTGGATCTCTCCCTCGCCGAGGTGCGGCAGAATGGAGGAGATGTCGTAGAGCGGAGCTAGGCGGGCCTCGCCCTGGGCACCCAGCAGCATCGAATAGTTCTTTGCATGCGCGTCCGTGCCGGCGATGATCCAGTTGAAGACGTTCGCGGCCATGAAGGTCTGACGGTCTTGGACGGGTTCCATGGAGGCCGCCAGCACCTTTTTGGAGATCGCCGTGATACCTGGCCCACCCTGGTTCTCGTACTTTAGCGTCGGCATCACCGATAGGGCCTGGCACATGTCCTCCTGATGGATGCGGATGGTCTTGCCGTCGATGTTGCGGCGGTCGTAGCGCTCGAGAACGATCGCCTTTTCGCCTGCGAAGTCGAGAACCTGGCTGTGTGCAGCGTCCATGCCGAGCTTGCATGCAAGCTGCAGGCAGAAATGCTCGTTCTCGGTATGCCCGTGCAAGTGCGGCAAAGGCGGCTTGAAGATGTGTGTCGTGGGCGTGTCGCCTAGAGGGATCCCCCAGCGATTGCTGCCCTTGTCGAAATGGAACGCCGTCTTTGCCTGCGCACCAGCGAGACTGAACTGACCAGGATCGCCGATTCGCCGGGTCGCCGCACCATCCTTGCGGAGGTCGCGCAGGCGGTCGCCAATCTGCGCCTCCGTGAGCAACTCCACGTTCTCGCCGCGGGAAACCTGGTGGCCACGCGGAAGGAACTGGACGGCGCCGGCGCAGTCGCGGCCGACATTCTTGAGCAGGGCAAACGGGTTTCGGGCGGAGACCTGGAACCTCTGCGCCCATCTGGCGAGGGTCTGCTCATTATCCGGCAGCAGACCCCAGAGGAATGCCTCGACGACCTTGCCCTCGTAGGTCCTGGTGATCGTCGGCATGGACAGGGAAAGCGGGATCGCCACCCGGCCCTCCATCCATGCCTCTTGATAGGAGAACGAAAGCTTGCCGCCCTGCAGGTGGTGGAGCCACCCAACCGGTCTGCCAGCGATATGGACGTCGAGGGTGTCGATCGGGTTCACCATGATCATCGTCACCTAGAGCTTGTAGGGAATCTCGTCGTCGTCATCGTCGACATGCCGTTCATCGGCATTATGATGATGATCAGCAGCTGACGTCGGCGCCGGCGGGATTTGAAAGTCCAGCTCCACACCAAGCGTAGTCAGCGCCAGCAGCACGTTACCGATCTCGGCGCTGGGCTTGCCGTTCTCGATCCACGACACCCACGTCTGCGTGGTGTTGATTATCTTGGCCAAGGCAGCCTGGGACAGGCCGCGACGGGTGCGGGCCTCCTTGATCAGGATACCAATGTCCCGAGCTGTTCTGATCTTCATGGCGTATACGATCTCTGTATGAGCTAGCCTGATATAGGCTCCTATATGACGGGTGTCAATATATGCCACTATATCAAACCTTACCCCATATAGGTTCCTATATGGGTGATCCTCATATATTAACCTATATTGAGATAGGCAAACTCGTCAGAGGACCAGCCGCTTTCGCGCCCGTCGTACAAAGTCTCTAGCGTGACCGTTTCGAGTTTTGCGACTGCCAAATAGGAAGATCGGGTGTGAGCGGATTACCATGATCGCCCGGAGCATAGGCTCCAGTGAGAGGAAGGATAGATTGGCGCGGACCGTACTCGACCACCCGTTTCGAATTCCCTTGCACCGCGCGGCCGGTCCATAGACTGCGTGCATGATCACGGTCAACTTGACGCAGGCCTTGCAGTGAAATGAGCGTTCGGCGATCCCTGGCCCCAGCTTTTGACCTTGTCGGAGCCGTTGAAGCGCGTCTCTGGCCCAACGCCGTCTCGCAGAGCGCCCGCCGCACGTCCTCGTCGCCGGCCTTCGAGATGCCCCCCTGAACGTCGATGGAGGAGCCGGATTGGCAGCGCCGCGACGTCTGCCCGAAGTAGACCGCGCGACATCACGCGAACGGTGGAAGCGACGGATCGTCGATCACGGTCATGCAGGAGAGCCCTGTCACCGACTCCGGGGACACCTTCGACTGAGCGGGTTATTTCAGGTCGAGCTTCTTTTTGAGGTAGTCGCGCAGTTCGCCGACAGACGAGAAAATAGCGTCTGGTTTCGAGGCTTCCAAACCTGCCACGTCGAGGCAGCCCCATGCCGAGCCCAACGCGGCGACGTTGGCTCCACGCGAAGCCTCGGTATCCTGAGGCTGATCGCCGACATGATAAGTATTGTGAGGTTTTCCTCCCGCTTTTGACATCGCAAGCAAAAGACCCTCCGGGTGCGGCTTTCGGTTTTTCACGTGATGATAGCCGACCACAATATCTATCGGCCAGGCATGTGCCTTTATGAAGGCCTTCGGCACCATGTCGGGGCTTTTTGTAACGATAGCCAATGTGTGACCAGCCGCATGTAGCTCGATGAGCAACTCGGTAATTCCGCCGTAGACGGCCAGTTTCGGGGCTTGGGCCATAACCGCCTTCCAGTCCCGAGCGGCGCGAAGGTGCTCAACTGTGGAGGTGTCCACGAGAGTTTGATCGAAGTCGAAAATAATCATCTCAGAAACCCAACCGAGTTTGAGGATCGATGTCCAATGCGCGCTCCGGTCTTTTTGCTGGAGAGCGTTCGACCTGCTGGACGTGCAGCAAGAACTGCGTCAAGGCGACCCCATCGGATATGGCGCGGGCCCAGTGCTGAGCAATCATCATCTGATTGCCCTTCGTCTTGTCCTCGTGCTTCCACTTATCGGGATGATCAATGCACGCCAGCGCACGCTTCTGCTCTCGGCAGAACCGCACCGTGTGCATGGTCCCACCCTTCACATCCGTCTCCACCACTAGCACTGCGTCGGAGAGACCACTTTGGATGCGATCTCGCTCGGCAAAAGCTGTCCGCATAGGAGTGACACCAAGAGGATATTCGCTGACCAAACAGCCGCCGTTTTCAATTAAGCGAGTTGCCAGTCCCCGATTGGCGGCGGGATAAACTTTGTCCAAGCCGTGGGCCATCACTGCGACCCCCACACCGTGGGCATCCAAGCAGCCTTCGTGACCAAGAGTATCGCAGCCATGTGCTAAGCCACTCACGATAGTGAAGCCCTCGCTTGCTGCCGCCGCTGCCGACTTCCTAGCAACAGCTTCACCATAAGGAGTTGGCTCACGCGTCCCCACGACGGCAAGGCACTTCGTCGCGTGGAGTCCTGCCACGGCTCCCCTTACATACAAGACGGCAGGAGGATCTGGGATATTACGAAGGCGCTGAGGGTACCCTTCGTCATGGAATGAGAAAAACTTCGTATCGCTATTTAGCGTTTTCTCCAACTCGTCCTGAGCTCGATCCCATGCCTCTAACAGTGCGCTTTCCGATACCTTCGCCCGCGCCGCCCTGTCCACCACAACGTCTTTCGCATCACGGTCAGGCACAGGCCCATTAACGATGCGCAAGGCCCCCCGCCGGCCGAGACCTTTGAGCTTCATCAAAGCGACTAGCGCTACTGATGTCGATGACACGGGCGATGAAGCCATTGCTCTAATCCTTCTTGAACTTCGCGTCGTGCTCCCGTTCGCCCTGCCCCCATAGCGTATCCCACCTAGCAGGAACATGATCGTTCTCGGGATTCGGGCAGTAAGCAACACTCTCCGCTTTCGCGAGCGCAATCCCATACACCTTGCATTTCGGATTAGCGGCAAGCACCGCTAGCGCGATGCGAGACAGCGTATCACCTCGCGTGATGAAGTCATCGAAAACGAAGACATGGTCCGCATCTATTTTTGCCGACTGATACTTAGCCTTATCCAGCTCAGCGGAGCGACCCTCAGCGGAATAAATCGTATGAATCTTCTGATGGACATTCTTGGATAGGATGCTGTCGGAATATTGCGCCCCCACAGTTTTTGCGCATTCCTTGGTAATCCACGGTATTGAGCGGCTTGGGTCGGCTTTCGTTTCCTTGGACGAAAGCGCGGGGATAAATGAGGCGCGTTTGGGATCAATACCTAAGTGCTTGATGAGAGTCGGAGCAGCATCGTATAGAACCGTCGCCGCACCCCACTCGGCTTTATTATTCTTGTCTTTGAATCGAATAAACCAGGCGGTCCACTTCTCGTCAGTCCTGTCTTTCAGTTTATAGGCAATTGTAAACGAATACGTCAGCCCGAGAGACACACTCAGGTGAGGAAAACCCATCCATCCGGCAATTTTGTTGAAATAAACCACGCCACCCCCCTTACTTCGCAGTGCACGATGTAAGCAGCACGAGGCCGACTATCAACTCGCTTGCTGGCCTTTTTATTCTGCCAAAATTCGAAATTTCACCGGAGACCGCAGTGCACTCTTGGGAAACGGCCTCCGCCTGACGCGATTCGGGCCTAGGTGCCACTCTGAAAGGTCAGCCGAGTTGGATGCTCTACGGAAAGCGCGACCTATGAGAGCGGCCTCAAGGTCCCGGCCCAGACGTAGGCCTATGAGACTCGCATCTGCGCGGGCCCGAAGCGCGGCACGTGTTAACGACCGCCGGTCAGCCACGACCAGAAACCTCTAGATTTGGTTTTCGCGACCTCGGCCTTCGGCGAAGCGAGCGGCTCGACATGGCCACCGAAGTGACCTTCGCGCGCCGCCTTGTCGCGCATCCTGCCCCACGCAATCTCGTCCTCCGACATGTCGCCTGCCCAGACCACTGTGTCCATACGGATGAAATAGTGGGACCGGCAGGCGAATGACCAGTTCCCGACTGACGGCGAGAGACTGACGCTCTCGCCGTCAAAGGTGAGTTGCCAGCCTACCGGGCTAATCGGTGTCACCACCTTGGTGCCACAACCGCAGAAGCAATCATGGACTGCGGTTGCATACGGGATCGAAACATAGAGGACACCGGCCTCGCGGACCCTCGGGACGAACTCCACGAACTCGTGTCGGATCTTGTAGGGTCTCTTCATTCGCTGTCCTCGTTGATCGTCTCGGCGCCCGCGAGCACGAAGATGCTGAAATGTTCGTGGGTGTCGTCATCGTAGAAACCGAAAAGCTTCTTGAACTTGATGACTGCAAAGGCAGCATTCAGAGCGTTGAGTTCCACCACCTGAATGTTTTTGTCGTACTCGTTGACCTCTTCTGTCGTCATGAACGCGATGCGTTTCCCGTTGTGGACGTGCTCGCGCTTGGTAGGCGTGCTGGTCGTTGTACGTATCTGGCCCCGCAGGCTCTCGTTGTGCACCGTCAGGCCCATGCCCACATCTACGAACGGGATGTTTATTGCCTCCAGTTTTTGGACGATCGGCCGCTTCCCGGTCCCCTCCATGCACAGGAACACGAAGTCAAGGCCTTCCAGCAGGTGAAGGTTCTCAGGGGTAAGCTTGACCTTGTGCGGGACGATGCCGCGGCGCATTTTGCTGTAGGTACGCGCGTGAAACTCGACCTTGGAGAGCTCCTCCTCCAGTTCTTCGCCTGAAGGCGCGCCCGGCGCCCGAAAGGCGTTGTGCTGGTTGAACCCGTCGTTGTCGAAGAGGTGGATTTCGCGGACGTGGGTCTTGGCGAGATAATCCAGGACGTAGGAGCCCGTGCCGCCCAGGCCGACGATGCCAACCTTCAGCGGCTTGAGCTTTAGCGCGATTGCCACGATGTCGGCGCGACTACTGGCCGTGTCCTCGTAAAGAAAGACGCTGTCGTCCTCGTCGGGCGCGTAAGGCTTGAAGGATTGCGCCGTCACACCCGGCTCGATCACCTGTGCCGGGCCCGAGATTTTCGCCACGTAGTGCGCCATCTTTTGATGGAAATCATCGTAGCGGTCGGCGGGCTTGGGCTTACAGGAAAAGTTCCAGCGCACCGGCATCCCGTCGATCTTCAGGCCGTCACCCAAGTCGCTGTCGCCAAGCCCCTGGATCTTGCTGCCGTCCTCGTTGCAAGGGTGATCGCCGGACCACTTGGTCTGGTGATCCTTGGGCGGCTTCGCAACGTCGTTGGTCACCTCCAATGGGGCGAACAACACGCCGCGCTTTACCTGCCGGTTGCTGTCAACATAGGGTACGTCACGGATCACGAGATATCCCGTGACCACGTCGACGCTGTAGCCCTCGTCTCGAAGCCGCTTCAGCGGCGGGCTACGATCGATCGGTCGCCGTGACATCGAACTTCATCCTGTTTTTGATCTTCACGGAGTGGCCAGCCGTGAGCGTGCCTTTGGGGTTCGACGGGGGGCCATCACGGTAGGTCACTGTGAATTCGATGCACGTTCCCGTCGGCAGGACGGGGAACGCGATCTTCACCAGTTCCTCGAACGAGAGACGAGTTTCAGTGGTTTCGAAGGGCTCGCCATTGATGCCAACTGTCACAGCCTTCTGGCTGTAGAAGTGATCATCCTTCTTCAGGTCGATCACAGTGTCGTCGCGCGGTACGAGTTTGTCCTCGTGATCACCCGGCACCTCCCGGAACAACTCACGGTGGTTCGGGATCTCGGCCAGCGCGTAGAGCGCTTTGCCCGTTGTGGGGTCGGGCGACTCGAAAATCTCCCGGTCGACATGGATACGCACCAGGTGCGCAGCGACATTGACTGACATTTTTACTACTTTCTCCGCTTCGCGGTGCTTGCGTTTCGCTCTGCCGGATGGCATCTTGCTGTCCGGACAGACAACACTTAGGCTCTCAAAAACGCCCTGTTCGGCACGAGACCAACCCAGAGCGCGTTGTCTGTCTGGACAACAGAATGGGAGATATTGTGGCGAATGTCAAGGAGGGCGGATGCCGGAGTCTGCGTTAGGAATTTGGCTGAAGGGGCTTCGCGGCGATCTTAGCCTGCGAGAGTTGGCTCAGCGGAGCGAAGTCGATCACGCCTACATCTACCGCCTCGAGACGGGTGCGAAGGAAGCGCCGTCCGACGAGGTGGTGAACAAGCTGCTCAGCGGTCTGGCGCCGTCCGAGCGGGAAGTCAAGATCCTGCGGTTTCTATCAAGTCACCCCAATGTCGACCCCGATCTTGCCGAGTTCGCGAGGGCCGATGATCGAGTTTCATTCGAAGAGTTCCATATGCTTACCACCGTCGTGAACCGTGGCGCCCGCCCCGACTACGCGACCTCCCTTGCCCGCATCCGCCGGTTCATGAGCGAGGACGAAGATGGATGAACTCTCCGTCGCGATGAAGGCACGCGACTTCATCGCCAAGAGCGGTCCATTGGCGCTTCCGGTCTCAGTAAACGCCTACGCGGCGCAAGTCGGAGGTACCGTGAAGCAGGAAGTGCTTCAGGAACATGAGGACGCATGGTCGGTGCGGTTGTCGAACGGCAAGTACCGCATTTGCGTGAACTGCGCCCACAACAGCCGTCGGCAGCGCTTTAGCATCTGTCACGAAGTGGCTCACGAGGCCCTCGGCATAGCGGCGGATCATAGGTCGCCGAGCTGGAGTTTCACGCGTAGGCCGCCCGGCGAGATCGCCTGCGACGTGTTCGCGGCCGAGCTATTGCTTCCATTCAAGCTGTTCAAGCCGAGAGTCGATGCGGCTGACATGAATTTCGCCGCAGTCAGCGACCTGGCCGACGAATTCGACGCTTCCTTGATGTCGACGGGCTCACGTTTCGCCACCTTCTCGCGCGAACTATGCGCCTTCGTGCTCTCCGAGGGCGGCAAGGTTCGTTACTGCTCGCGTTCCACATCCCTGCGAGGCGCCAAGGCTTGGGTGCGCCTCGGAATGGATTTGCCAAGCGACTCCTACAGCGCCCGGGTGCGGGCGGGGGCAGCGGCGGCAGGCCCCGAGGAAGCCGAGCCGGATCAGTGGTTCGAGGGCTGGGAGCGTGAAGGTTCTCTCTACGAAGACGTCCGCCACCTCGCCGCCTGGGATCAGACCCTGACGCTGCTCTGGTTCGATGATGAAGATCTCCCGCCCCCGGCGGCTGAACGGAAGCGATGGGAGGAGGAGACCTACGGCCTCCGCGAGCTTGACGGCGAGCTGCCTTGGCCTGGCAGGTCGAAACGTAGGAAATAGGAAATGAGCTGGGCCGGCCGGCGCGCGGCGCGAAACATCCTTCCGTAGAGCCGAGAAAAATCTGACCCCTGTTTGCAGAACCTTACACTGACCGCTGTGGGCCGGGAAAAGACTGACCATACCGGCGATTTCTCGGCGCAACCCGTGCGGGAGCTGGCCGCAGCCCGTGATGCGGTGGAAGCGCTTCCCATCGAACGGAAGAGATCGACGTATCCTTCGCAAGACCCCACCATTGGAGGTGCTGGCGGCATTTGCGAACTAGTGCCAGAGCCAAGCCACCAGCGCTTTGAGCGCTTGCTTATGGAGGGACCGCGAGGGCGCCAAGCCAGGAAGTCATCGATCGTTATTCGCTCGGCTGGCCCGGGAGTAATGCCGTGGCGAGCAAGCTCGACATAAAGGTCAAGCTCACTGGAAAAAACCAATTTCCAAAGTTCATTGACGTTTTGGGTTAAAACCAGAGTTGGAACTGCCAGCGTGACCTCCTGACGCAACTCTATCGCAAATTCTCCGCCAAGAATTGGTATTGAATCTCACGCTCAACCGAGACTAGCAGAGACTAGATTCAGGCGGCCGCTTCATTTGCAATCAGAGGACTAGGAGCGTGATGATGTCTGAAGAAGCCGGCAGTAATCTATTCGCACTTACTGCGGATATCTTTTCGGCCTATCCAGAGGAACGCGGTTCCGGTCTCTGGATTGCCCGATTTGATCGCTAGTCTAAATTCGGCATTGACTAAGATCGGACAGGGCGCCAACTGAAGAAACGGCTCCGAAGCCGTCATCCTAAAAGGTCCGTCCTCCCAGACTACATAATCAGTCTTGAAGATGGAGCAGAAATACAAGTCACTCAAGCGCCATCTGGCAACCCGGCACGGATGACGCCCGATGAATACCGGGCGAGGTGGGGACTGGCGAAGGACTATCCCATGGTCGCCCCGAACTATTCGGCCGCCCGATCAGCGCTGGCAAAATCGTTAGGTTTGGGGGAGGGAAGGCTGCTCCGGCCAAGAAACCTATCTCAAAGCGTAAAGCGAACGCCTGATATCAAATTTTGCGAAGCGCTTGCTGGGATCGGTGGCAACGCGGTCAGCATCAAGAACCTAGCGGTGCGACACCAAGCGTTACGCGTTGTCCGGTGTGGAAGATGATTGCCTTCGCGGTTTCTCCGACGCGCCGGCGCCCGGCAAACCTTCCTTTCTGGCCTTGGCAAATGCCCGGTCACCTTCCAGAAACCCGACCAGCATAAAGGGGATCAGGTCAGCCACGGTTTCGGACTCGCCATAGGTCCGACGGTAAAGAGCGGCATAGTCGTTGAGTGCTTGGCTCAACGCGGCGCCAACGGTGATGGTGATCTTCGAAGGTGTCCGATCCGGAAGTTTTCCGAGTTTCAGGTTCGCCATGAAGTCCTCCTGTTCACCCCGTGTATGGCCGCAACACGAGGTCCTTGTGCACGATGACGCGCAACGGCCAACCAGGGCGCACGGTGATCGTGGGTTGGACGTTCAGGTTCTTTTCAGTGATCCGTTGGCCCGCTTGACTGACGTTCTGCTGGGTGGATTCACGAATTGCCTTGACCAAGTCGCTTTCATTTTCCCCAAAGCTCAACTCGGTACCAACCCCCAGCAATGTGGCTACCGCGACGCCCTTGATCAACTGCCAAGTATGGAAATCCACCTTGTCCTCGAGCCCGGCATAGCCGGCCGCGTCGGTCACGGGCAGATTGTCGATTTCGGTAGAGGAGCCGTCCGGCATCACGATGCGTTGCCACACCAACAGAGCGCGCCTTTGCCCAATGGCTACAACGCTGTCGTAGGTGCCGATCAGCCGTGAGCCCTGCGGGATGAGCAGGATGCTGCCGGTGACGCTGTCGTGCACATTCTCGGTGATCTGGGCGACGACAAGGCCGGGCAGATCGGAATTGATGCCGGTGATCAGGCTTGCAGCGATCACGCTACCGGCCATGATCTGATAGGGCGAAGCCGGCGTCTGCAGTGCATGCGGGTTGTAGATCCCGCCGGTGTTCCGTTGATCGATGAAATCGAGCTTGCGCTGTTGATTGTTCTGGTCGCCCTCGGCCGGCGCGACGGAAGCTCGCTGGCCTTCGGTATCTGGCTGCGGAGACGCCGTCTCGAAAGGCGAACGTCCGCCCTGCCCATTGCCAAAAGCTTCCGTTTGCTGGAGTCGGGTTTCGATGCGGAACAGGACTTGCGACTCGCGCGCTTCAATCGCTTGTTGTGCAAGCCGCTGCGCCTCGGCGGAAACGTCTTGCCCGGGCGCGATGCCAAGCTGGCGCTGGTGCTCGAGAATAGGGCGGCCGAGATCGCCGGGCAGCGGCGGTCCAAGCACCGGAGCCTTCGGCTTGCTCCCGGAATAGTCCTTGGGCAGCGATTCAAGTCCCTCGGCGGTCGGCTTGCGGTCCGTGCTGTAAAGCTCTTCAGCCTGCTGCTTCAGGCGCAGTGCCGGCCCCTGCAGCGCCATCATCGTGACGCCAAAGATGGTGCCGGAGCCAACAGCTGCGATCGCGACGATTATGCCGCGCCTGAACCGCACCGCTCGGCGGGGTGAGGCTCGCAGCTGCAACTGTTCGGGATTGAGCTTCGGCGGAGCATTCGGGTGGGAAGTATCGGTCATGAGCCTCCCCTTACCTGCCAAAGCGCGAAAACAGCGAAACCCGCCGCGGCGGTTGCCGACCGTCGGTTCTCGTGATGCGCACCACCTGCTGCTGTTTGGTGCCCAGCCTTAGCTCGGCGGCAGCAAAGAGGCGATCGACGACGTAGTAGTTGCCGCGCATCCGGTAGTTCACGAGTTGGTTATCGCCGTCGGCTCCGACGATGAAGAGCGGTGGCGCCTCGCCCTGATCGATGCGCTTCGGGAACTCTATGTAGACCTTGCTGCCATCATCGAAGGCGCGCGTCGGTCTCCACGGCGGCGTGTCGCCGGTGATCGAATAGCGGAAGCGGATGTTTTCGAGTGCTACGTTCGAGGCCGCGGGCATTTCAGCCTCTGCCTGAGCGTTGCGCCGCCGAAGCGCCACGAGTTGGTCTTCGCTGTAAATCCAGGAGAGCGCCGCCATGGCAGTTTTCTCAGTGCTTTGAAGCTGCAGGTGATAGGATCGCCTGTCCGTCGTGATGACCAGATTGGTGGCAAGCCCCGGCGCGAATGGCTTCACCAGCACATGAGTGCGCTGGTCATCGCCTGAGCCACTAACGGTGTCACCGATCACCCAACGGACCGTATCGCCGGCTGAGACCGAGTTCAGCTTCTCGCCCCGCTGCAATGAGATATCGGTGACGCGCTCCGGCGCGGCGTAGAGCTGGTAGAGCGCGCCGTCGGCAAAGGGGTAAACCTGCACCGCATTGACATAGCCAAACTTGGTGGGTTGTTGCGTCGCCGCCTTGTTGGCATCGGCGACCTGTTCTTCCGGCGAGCGCTTATCTGGGGCGGGCTTGCCGGGTGCGGGCATCAACTGACCAGGCAACGGTAACGGTTTCGGCACTTCCACGACCTTGACCGGCTTCTCCGGCGCCTTCTCGATCGCGGCTGGTTTGAAGTCCTCGTGGTCATAGGAAATCTGAGGCGGCGGCACTGGTTTCGAGGCACAGGCCGAAAGAACCGCAGCAGACGCCGACAGGATCAAGGCAGCACGAAGCAATGGGGCTCTATTTGTCATTGGCGGGCTCCTTAGGGGAAACGGGGGTTGGCGCGGCGCTGTCGAGCTCGCGCGACCAGTCGATGGCGTTGATGAAGACGCCGAGCGGGTTCTTGCGCAGCTGCTCGGTTGTCCTAGGCGCGCGGATGAGGATGGTGAGGATCCCGATCCAGCGCGTCGTGCTGGCGAGGCTGCCGCGCTCGAACACCTGCTCGGTCCATTTGACCTGGAACGAGCTGTCGGAAGCCCTGACCACGCTGGTCACCTGCACTGACACGCTGCGCGTGCCGATTTGGCCGAAAGGGTCGTTCGCCTTGGCATATTCGTTGAGGAAGAGCGCCGCTCGGTCGGTGGCAAAGTCGTAGGCCGACAGCCAATTCTGCCGCACCAGAACCGCATCGGTGGAAACCGAACGGACATTCTGGATGAAGCGGCTGAGATGCCAGGCGATCTGGGCATCGTCGGGATGGTAGTTTTGGACTGCCGGCGCGACCGCGTGCGCCTCGCCAAAGCGGTCGACTTCGACGACATAAGGCACGACGCGGCCCTGCATCGACTGCCACAGAAGCCCACCGGAAAGCCCCGTCGTCAGAGCCAGGCAGCCAAAGGCCATGAAGCGCCAGTTCTTGGCCTGGACGCGCGCCGCGCCGATGCGCTCATCCCAGAGTTGGCTGGCCTTCTGGTAGGGTGTTACGGGTTCGGGCGTCTTTCCATAACGGTGAACGGGTCGCTTGAAGAGCATCTAGTCTTCCTTGTCATTGAGGGAGGGATTGGCGCCGCTTCCGCCCCGATCTCCATCGCGCACCGCCTGCGTGGCAGCATGGCGATGGGCGCGTGCGGTCTGTTCGGAACGCAGACGCCTTGCCCAGGCAGGCGCGGCTGCGGGAGCTATAACTGGAGAGCTTCCGCTCATCGAGCTGGTCGGCATGCCGCCGGTCGCGGTCCAGCCGGCATTGCGACCGGCGTCGGCACTACGGCGGAATGGTTCTGCTGCGGATCGCATTCCCCGCATCGCGGCGCCGCTAGCGGCACTCGCAACCCCCTGCAGCCCAGCAGCTACCCCGGACAGCCCGGACTCGGGCGATGTCGCGCGCCCCGTCTGCCAAGCGACGATGGCAGCGGACCCCATGGCGGTGCCGGCACGGACTGCGGCGAGGCCGCCGCCTGTTGCCATGCGCGCGCCGGCAAACGCAGCGCCTCCGGCAACGAGCGTTGATCCAGCTGCGGCCGCCGTTGTTCCAAGTGCCGCGCCGGCGCCAAGCTGCGGCGCGCCGGAAACAAGACCCGAGGCAATCCCGGGGCCGAAAATGCCGAGCCCAAGCAGCGCCAGCGCACCCAGTACCTGAGACATGGCCGCCGCCAGGTCCGGCTCCTGGCCCTGCAGGGCGGAAGCGAACTCGCCAAAGAGCGTGGAGCCGATGCCGACGATGACGGCAAGCACCATCACCTTGATGCCCGACGAAATCACATTGCCGAGCACGCGCTCGGCCAGAAACGCCGAACGGTTCCAGAGCGCGAAGGGCACCAGGACGAAGCCGGCCAGCGTGGTGAGCTTGAACTCGAGGATGGTGATGAAGAGCTGGATGGAAAGAATGAAGAAGGCGATGAGGACCAGGAACCAGGCCAGAAGCAGCACGAAGATGGTGAGCGCGTTACCGAAGATCTCGGGGAAGCCTACTAGCTGGCTCGCTTGATTGAGGAGCGGCCAGGCGCCCTCGAAGCCGGCCGCGGCAATGCGGCCTGGCCGCAGGAGACTGTCGGCGGACAGGTTGCCGGCCGATGCGTTGATGCCGAGACCGGCAAAGGAGCGGTAAATTATGTCGGCGAGGTTCTTGAAATTGTTCAGGACGAAGGCGAAGGCGCCGACATAGAGCACTTTGCGAACAAGCCGGCCAAGTATGTTGGGCTCGCCGCCGAACGCCCAGACCAAGCCCGCGAGCGTGATGTCAATGCCGATCAGAATGGTGGTGAGAAAGGCGACGTCGCCCGAAAGCAGACCGAACCCACTGTCAATGTAGCGGGTAAAGGTCTCCATGAAGCGATCGATGACTCCGAGGTCGTTCATGTCGCCGCCTTCCTCGTTGTCTTGAAGAACTGCCGCTCAGTTGCCGGGATAAGCCGTGCCGGTGCCCAGGAAACGCTTCGTCGTCTCGCGAGCGGCTTCCTCAGACTGCGCCTTGCGCGCCGCATCCTCGGCCTCGGCCCGGAACTGGGTCGCAAGCAGCGTCTGGATCTGCATCTGCTGCTTGGTCGAAAGCGCGATCAGCTGATTGGTGGCCTGGCTTGCCTCGAGGGCACCTGCCGCGCCCTGACTGCGATTGACGAGGTCGGTAAGCAGGTCGCCATCGGCCTGCACGTTCTCGACTATCTGCGACTGCGCGCTCATGGTCTGGCGGAACGCCTGCATGGCGCTCTGCCAGCGCTCGCGCGCGGCGCTCGCCACATCGCTGACCTTGATGGTGGCGTCGTAGCTTTCCGGATATTGCTGGCGCCACTGGTCCTGCAGCTTGTCGAGATCGAAGCTCAGGCCGCTCGCCTGGGTCATCAGACCGTCAATCCGTTGGAGCGAGCCGGTAAGCTGGCCCACGGAAGAGAAATCCAGGCGCTGAAGGTTGCGCGCCATGTTCTGCAGCATGGTCGCCTGGTTCTGAAGCGACTGGATTTGGTTGTTGATCTGCTCCAATGCGCGTGCTGCCGACAGCACATTCTGCGTATAGTTGGACGGGTCAAACACGATGAGCGCATAGGCCGGCTGGACGTAGTCAGCCATCGGTTTGGCAATCAGGGAAACGGTGACCAGGCTAGTAAAAAGGCGGCGTCCGATCATGACGATTGCTCCTTGTTAGGTTGAGGAAATTGCTGGAGAAGCTCGGCAGCCCAATCCAGGCCGCGCGCACTGAAGAAACGGGCGGCAAAGCTGCCCTGCCCTTCTTCGGAAAGAATATTGTCGATCAGGGTCTGCGCGGCCGGGTCGGAGGCGCCGCAAAGCGCAAGAGCGATCGGGCCTAGCCCGAGCTCGAAGAGGCGATTGCCGCGGCGCGACTGCAGATAGTAGTGGCGCTTCGGCGTGGCGCGGGCGACCAATTCGATCTGTCGCTCATTAAGACCGAAGCGCTCATAGGCTGCCCGTGCCTGCGGCTCCACCGCACGATCATTGGGGAGAAAAATGCGCTGCGGGCAGCTCTCGATGATTGCGGGTGCGATAGAAGAGCCGGCGATGTCGGCAAGCGACTGCGTCGCGAAGATGACGGAGACGTTTTTCTTACGCAGCACCTTAAGCCATTCGCGGATGCGGGCGGCAAAGAGCGGGTTGTCGAGATAGACCCAGGCCTCGTCGAGCATGAGCAGCGTCGGCCGCCCGTCAAACCGGTCCTCAAGACGATGGAACAGATAGGTGAGCACAGGCAGCACAGCGCCTTGGCTGTGCATCAGCTCCTGGGTTTCGAAACACTGCACATCCGAGATGGCCAGCCGGTCGTCATCGGCATCGAGCAGCCGGCCGAATGGTCCGTCGAGCGTGTAGGGCATCAATGCCGATTTGAGCGCATTGGACTGAAGCAGGACCGACAGGCCAGTCAGCGTGCGTTCCTGCGCCGGCGCGGTGGCGAGGCTGGTGAGCGCCGACCAGATTGCCTCCTTCACCTCCGGGGTGACGGTGACATTCTCGTGGGCAATGAGGCCGGCGATCCATTCGGCCGCCCAGCTCTGTGTGGCCGGGTCGTCGATGTGGCGCAGCGGCTGGAAACCAAGCGCACCATTCGCACCCAACGCATGGTGGTCGCCGCCCATGGCAAGCGCGGCGGCGCGGGCCGAATTGCCTTTGTCGAAGACATAGATTTGCGCGCCAGCGTAGCGCCGGAACTGCAAAGCGATCAGGGCAAGCAGAACCGACTTGCCGGCACCGGTCGGCCCGACAATCAGCATGTGGCCGACATCGCCGATATGGGTCGAAAGCCGAAACGGCGTCGAGCCGCTGGTTTCGGCGAAAAGAAGCGGCGGAGCGTAATCGCCGGTGACCTCGGCAAGGTGCTCGTTCTCCGCTGGACCTGCCCACACGGACGACAGCGGCACGAGATGGGCAAGGTTAAGCGTGTGAACGAGCGGCTGGCGAACGTTGGCGTAGACATGACCCGGCAATGAACCAAGCCACGCTTCGACGGCATTGATGCTTTCGCGAATGGTGGTGAAGCCGAGCCCGTTGACGATCCGCTCGACGGCGCGAAGCTTTTCCGCGGCGGCTTTACGGTTCTGATCCCACACCGTCACCGTTGTGGTGAGATAGCCGAAGCCGACATGATCGCCGCCCAATGCCTGCAGTGCTGCATCGGCATCGAGCGCCTTGTTGTCGGCGTCGCTGTCGACGAGAGGCACCGGTTCGTTGGTCACCACCTCGCGCAGAATAGCCGCGATCGATTTGCGCTTGGCAAACCACTGCCGCCGGAGCCGAGTCAGCGTCTTCGTGGCTTCCGCCTTGTCGAGTGGAATGAAGCGCGTCACCCAGCGATAGGCGAAATCCTGGTTATTGAGCGCGTCAAGGATTCCTGGCCGGGTGACGTTCGGAAAGCCGAGAACTGTGAGCGTGCGCAGATGCTGCTCGCCCAGCATCGGCTCTAGGCCGCCGGTCAGCGGCGCGTCAACCAGGACGCCGTCGAGATACATTGGCGTTTCCGGCACGGCGACCGGATGACGGCGTGTCGAGATCGTGCCGTGCAGGTACGTCAGGGTCTCGGCATCGTCGAGCGCGCGCACCTCGGGCACGAAGCCCGAAAGAAGATCGAGAACGCGGTCAGTCTCGTCTCGGAACCGGGCAAGCTCCTGGCGCCAGTCTCTTTCCCCTCCCAAGTCATGCGAGTCGACGAGAGCACTTTCCGCGCGCGCTTGGCCATCGGGCCCAGGCATGAAGACCAAGGTCAGATGATAGATGCTCTCGAAATGCGCGACCTTGCCCTCGAAGGCCGCGCGCCGTTCCTCATCGATCAGCCATGAGGCAGCATCGGGAAGGGCCGAGCTCGCATAGCCCAGCGCTTCGATGCGCTCGGCCTCGAAGAATAATGCCCAGCCAGAGCCGAGCCTTCTCAGCGCATTGTTTGCCCGCGCGCATATGCCGATGAGTTCGGCCTCCGTCGCGCTTTCAAGGTCGGGGCCACGAAACCGCAATGTCCGTTGGAAGCTGCCATCCTTATTGAGCACGATGCCGGGCGCGACGAGTGCTGCCCAGGGCAGATGGTCGGCAAGCCGGTCGGCTTTGCCGCGGTATTCGGAAAGCTTCAGCATGCAAGCCAGCCCTTTTGACGAAGATGACGGACAAGCACGCTGGCAAAATCCGGATCACGCCGTGCGGCAAAGACCGCGAGCGTGTGGCCGGCGATCCAGAGCACTAGACCGCCAATCCACTGCTGCAGGCCTAGGCCGATGGCCGCGGCCACCGTGCCATTGAGGATCGCCACCGCCCGCGGCGCGCCGCCGAGCAGGATCGGCTCGGTGAGCGCCCGATTGATCAGAACCTCGAAGCCTTCGATATGCTGCTCTCCGGTGCTCATCAGACGACTGCCCCGCCGCCAAAGGAGAAGAAGGAAAGAAAGAAGCTCGAGGCCGCGAAGGCGATCGACAGGCCGAAGACGATCTGGATCAGCCGGCGGAAACCGCCCGCCGTGTCGCCGAAGGCAAGGGTCAGACCGGTGGTGATGATGATGATCACCGCGAGGATCTTGGCGACCGGCCCCTGCACCGATTCCAGAATCTGCTGCAGCGGCTGTTCCCACGGCATGCCGGAGCCGGCAGCGTGGGCCTGGGCCGTGAGAAGAAGCGCGACGGCGGCGAACGAAAGAAAGCGAAGCTTCTTGCGCATGAGGTGACCTTTCAGAGCTGCTGGAGTTGCGGAAGTGTGAGCGGGGTGACGGCGTAGTCGCCGCTGCCGTCGAGACCCGTGACCTCGGCGATCGCGTCAACCCGGCGCGCGGGTCCTCTTCCGGCAATAAAGATGACCAAGTCGACGGCATCGGCGATCAGCCGGCGGGGAACGGTGACAACCGCTTCCTGGGCGAGCTGCTCAATACGATAGAGTGCGGAGCGTGCCGAATTGGCGTGAACCGTGGCAATGCCGCCGGGATGTCCGGTGTTCCATGCCTTCAGCATATCGAGCGCTTCCGCGCCTCTGACTTCGCCGACGATGATGCGGTCGGGCCTCAGCCGTAAGGTCGAGCGTACGAGATCGGCGAGTGTGATGGAGCCCCGCCTCGTCCTCATGGCAACGCAGTCCTTGGCCGCGCATTGCAGCTCGCGGGTGTCCTCAATCAGGATCACCCGCTCATCGCATTCGGCGACTTCTGCCAGTAGAGCATTGGTAAGTGTCGTTTTGCCCGACGATGTGCCGCCGGCGACCAGGATGTTGCGCCGCTCGCGCACTGCCTTCCTCAGGGCATCAGCCTGCAGCGGGAGCATGACGCGATCGGCGACGTAGTTGGCCAGCGTGTAGAGTTTTGCCGCCGGTTTGCGGATGGCGAAGCATGGCGCCAGCACGACCGGCGGTAGCAGACCCTCGAAGCGCTCGCCTGATGGCAATTCGGCACTGACAATCGGACTATCTGCATGCGCCTCGGCGCGTACATGGGAGGCGACGAGCCGGATGATGCGTTCCGCCTCGGCAGGATGCATATGCACGCCTGTATCGACCCGGCCTTCTCCCAACCGGTCGAGCCTCAGCGCGCCGTCGGGGTTGACCATCACCTCGATGACGGTCGGATCGGCAAGGGCCTCGGTGATCGCGGCGCCCATGGCTGTGCGCAGCATGGCTCGGCGGCGGTGGTCCGCTGCGGGATGAGAGTTCATCCTTCGCCTCCGTTGCCATTGCCGTAACCAAGCGAGCGCTTCCCGGAGGCTATCTGGCGACCGACCTGCTCGACGAATTTGTCAAAGCGCTCTTGGGCGATCGCCTGTGTCGCCCGATCCGGAATTGGCGTGTGCGCATGAAGCGTGATTGAAAAGCGGATTAAGAGCGCGAGGCTCTCCAGAGTTATTTCGGCGTCGCGCCTGACATGGTCGAGATCGCGGGAAAGACGGTCCAGCCGCTTGCCGTAGCGCTGGTCGAGCTCGTTTTCACCACGCCATTCGATGAAGGCCTCGACCGCTTTCGCGACGATTGCCGATTTCGTGGTCGACGGGTTGCGGCTGAGGGTTTCCAGCTTCTCGCTCAATTCGGGTTCGAGCAGAAACTGGTGGCGAATGCGACGGGGCTTCATACGTCTCGTTCCGACTGGCCGGCGCTGATGCGCCGGTGCGAACGAACATCGCCGAGATCCGCAAAATCGCTTATGGGCGTTATCTACGCCGAGATACGCCTCAGTTGCGGAAAGCGTTCAGAAGCCGGGGATGATGTCCTTGTCGTCGCCCCTTCCCTCGTTGAGGCCGTAGGCGCTCGCCGCGGTAGAAACCCGGTCCATGACGCGCTTGTCTGCGAGTGCCTCGGCGTCATCGTCCGACAGATTGAAGAGGTCATCCTGATCAGGCTCCCGAGAGACGACGACGTGGTCTTCAGGCAGGCCGGGATGACGCTGCTGTTGCACGCCGCTCCCTTCTTCGATTGCCGCGCCGGCGTGTTCGTCATCGGCAGCGAGACGGCGGTCAACACTGCGGACTTGTCCGCTCCAATCGTCGGGGCGCGACGCAGGACAGTCCGCGTACAGACCGTCGCGCAACACCGGCGCCGGCAGCACCCGTTCGGTGAAATTCGGATCCTGGTAATAGCGCAACTTCTGGGCGCGGATCGGCGGCAACCCGGAAACAAGGATTAATTCGTCAGCTTGCGGCAACTGCATCACTTCGCCAGGCGTCAGCAGCGGGCGAGCGGTCTCCTGGCGACTGACCATGACGTGCGAAAGCCAGGGCGCCAGCCGGTGGCCGGCGTAGTTGCGCATGGACCTGAGTTCCGTCGCCGTACCGAGCGCATCCGATATGCGTTTGGCCGTGCGCTCGTCGTTGGAGGAAAAGGCAATGCGCACATGGCAATTGTCGAGAATGGCGTTGTTCTCGCCATAGGCTTTGGAGATCTGGTTCAAGGATTGCGCGATCAGATAGGCGCGGATGCCGTAACCCGCCATGAAGGCGAGCGCGGTCTCGAAGAAGTCGAGGCGACCAAGAGCCGGAAATTCGTCCAGCATCATGAGCAGTTGGTACTTGCGGCTTTTCTTCGGGTCACCTTCCAGCCGCTCCGTCAGTCGCCTGCCGATCTGATTGAGCACCAGTCGCACCAGTGGCTTGGTGCGCGAAATATCCGATGGCGGCACCACTAGATAGAGCGACATCGGTCGTTCCGCATCCATGAGGTCGGCAATGCGCCAGTCGCAGGCCGATGTTGCCGAGGCAACCGTCGGATCACGATAGAGCCCGAGAAACGACATTGCGGTCGAGAGAACGCCAGAACGCTCGTTCTCTGACTTGTTCAGCACCTCGCGAGCCGCCGAGGCCACGACGGGATGGACCCGAGGTGTGTCCGCCGTGCCGAGGTGGTTGGTGGTCATCATCCGCAGCAGTGTCGCGGCAAACGAGCGTTGCGGATCCGACAGGAAAGTGGCGACGCGCGCGAGCGTCTTTTCTTCTTCCGCGTAGAGCACGTGCAAGATGGCCCCGACCAAGAGTGAATGACTAGTCTTCTCCCAATGATTCCGCCGCTCCAGCGCGCCTTCCGGATCGACGAGAATGTCCGCGATGTTCTGAACGTCGCGGACCTCATCTGAACCCCTGCGCACTTCCAGCAGCGGGTTATAGCGCGCCGATCTCGAGTCGGTCGGATTGAACAGGAGGCAGAAAGAGAACTTCGACCGCCAGCCGGAAGTCAGCTGCCAGTTCTCGCCTTTGATGTCGTGAATGACGGCCGAGCCGGTCCAGGAAAGAAGCGTTGGAACGACCAATCCCACGCCCTTGCCCGAACGTGTCGGCGCAAAGGCCATGACATGTTCCGGCCCGTCATGTCGCAGATAGTGATCCTTCAGTTTGCCAAGGAAAACGCCGGCCGGCTCAAACAGGCCTGCCTTCTCGATTTCCCGAGCCGCGGCCCATCGTGAGGAACCGTAGGTGGTGACCAACCCCCTCTGCCGCGCGCGCCAGAGGGAGCCAGCTATTGCGGCCGCACACCCCAAGAATCCGCTGGCTCCGGCAAGCATGCCGGCCTTGTCGAAGACCTCAGGCGCATAGGCGTCGAAGTGAAACCACCATTCGAACAGTTTCCACGGCTTGTAGATCGGCCGGGCCGCCGCGGCAAACCATGGCGCGCCAAGCTGCGGCTGATAGTCCAGCATGTGGGCGCACCATTGCGTTGCCGCCCATACGCCAACGATGACGATGGCGAACACAACTACGATCTGGCCGACAAGGAGCTTCGTCGGTGTCACGGGCACAGCCTCCACTGTTTGGTAGTAGATGGAAGCAGCATGACGTGACGTTTCAGAAAATCGAAGATACCCAATATACGCGCCCGTGCGATGCAGTGAACGTTGCAGGCTTGGAAGATTGGGCGCCAAGAAGTGTCATCGCGAAGGCGACGAGCGAATGACTTGTTTTGGGCCGGAAGCGGACTGACAACTTACGATGCTCAAAAATGCAAAGCGGACGTTGCAGTGGGCTGACAAGACTTCTGCAAGTGACCCTTTCCAGTCGCTCCTAGGGCGTTGCGTGAACGACCGCTTCGCGCGCCCCATTCAGCCGTTGAGCAGGTTTCCGGTGTTACCTGAAGACTCGCACTCGTTTCCACAGTCACCGCCTGGATTTGAATGAGCCCCCCACCTAGATCAGATGTTGAACAGGAGCTTTTTCGACATGCTCTTCGTGAGCGGAGCGTACTCGACCGGAGTTCCGCGGCTGATGACGACCGTCCGCCACATCCGAGCGCTGTCGGGGGTCTGAACTCGCATCCTCGTTCGACGTCGACTTGGCGGGGGTTAGCGTCAGACAGCGGCTCCGTTGACCAAGCGCTGGTCAAGGACTCGGTCTCGTTCGTGTAGCTCTGTGCTGTGAAGTGGACGTGACTGGGTTGGTCCAGAACGACGGTTCCAGCAAGCGGATGGGGGCGGTCCTGTTCTCGGCATGACAATGGCGAAGCCGACGAAGAGTGCCAGCAGGAGCAGCCCGCCTATCGTTCGCCTTACCCAGGACGACGAGATCCGGATCGCCGGTGCGGATCCCGCGTCGTAGGTGGCCGGCTCCCCTTTAAGACCTGTCTTTGCTGCCGCAGGTAGGCGCTCACCTCGTCGTCATAGGACGCGGTGCACTCCTGGAAGGCGCCCGAGCGCGTCTTCCAGGTCGTCGACCGCGTCTGCGGCGATGATCACGAACAGGCGGTAGTCACGATTTCGCAGTCCATTCGAGCGGTCAGTCGACACGTCATCGGAGTCGGAGCGGGGTACGAGAAAGGGGCGGATCAGATCTCGTCCTTGCCGGAGCGGATCAGCAGGACGCAGACGCACTCCTGCACCTCAGGCACGCGTTCTTTCAGGCGCAAAATCAGGGCGCTGCGGATGAGCCAGCGTAGATGCATGCAGCCGCACAACGCCGGCGCCTGCACGGCTTTACAGTGAAGGTAGAAGGCTGTAGAAGCCGCGCCCCACAGCGGCGGACAGATCGATGGTCAAGGGCGACGCGCTCACCGAACAGTTCTACGCCAGAGCCAAACGCGGCTACAGCAGATGTCTCTGGCCAACCATGAAGTGCCCAAACAAGGCGATCAACGCGCACTCCGTGCAGCGGGCGACGGCGCTTGCGCTCATCGCGGAGAAGCGGAAAGTCATGGAATTGCGGTCGAAGATAGTCGAAGGTCAGCTTCGGTCCCGGTTCGAGAGTAGAGGATTGCGGCAGGCGTCCACCTTCACGGGACTTTGCGCCGAACACGACGCCACCGTGTTCCGCAGCATCGACACCCAACCGCTGGACTTCAACAATCCAGCGCAGATGTTCCTGATTGCCTGGCGCTCGGTGACGCGCGAAGTCCACGCCACCATGGCAGGCGCCGATAATCTGCAGAATGCCCTGCGCACCGCAGTCGAGGACGGACGCGTCTCGCCGGATGAGGACTCGCCGCCGCTACTCTGGGCGACCCGCGCTTTGATGAGAGCCTACGTGACCCACTGCTACCGGACCGAATACTATGACCGAGTGTTCGCGTCCGGGCGGTTTGGCGACATCCTGCATTCGGTGGTCCCAATTAAAGAGCGGCAGCCCGTGCTCGCCTCGTCATCATTCTTCGCCGTCGACGACCGGCGTCTGGAACGTGACCTTCCCCGCCTCGTCCTAAACGTGATCCCGTCCAGCCAAGAGGAGACGACAGTCATCTTCAGTTACCCCAGAACCCACGCCGATTCCTGCAGGGAGCGTATCCAGCCGATCCTTCAATCGTGCGGTGAGAACCAGCTCCTCGCCCTCTCGACCATGATTTTGGACGCGACCGAGAACTTCTTCGTGCGACCGTCGCACGTTGCTGGCTGGCCGGACCAGAAGCGTATGCGGATCGAGGAAGCCTTCAGGTCGACCGTCACACAGGACGCGGATCTGCAGCCCGCGAACGATCTGATGCTCTTCTGAGGCTAGTCGTCGCCCTCAACGATAATCAGGTCATCGGCGGCGTCGATCCGGTCGTAGAGCGCTCGGACCACCTCAAGTTGGTCCGCTTGATTGTCGACCACGTCGTAGACGGCATTCGGGTCGGCCTGGCTCCTGCCAGCTCGCCCTGCCGTTTCCTTCAGTTTCTGCTCATGGACGAGCAGTGATGTCAGGATCGCCTGCATCTCCGCCGTCGTCAGGTTCTTCGCGCCCATGCCCGTGTCCTCCTCAACCGCGGGAAGATGGCGCGCAATTCGGGCAGGTCGAGCCGCCGGAGCCCGTCGATCTGCTGCACGCAGTTGTCGCCGCCGTCCTTCTGCAAGTCGAAGTACTGGTATTCGTAGATCAACTTTCGGCAATGCATCCAACGCACACCTGTCATAGAGTGACTTACCAATCGTCACCAGTCCCAACCATTTAAGAAGCTGAGGTCAGCTTTCAAGACGCAGGCGGATGAGATCGAATGGCCGAAGTGAAGGCGCATTGCGGTCCGGCAGCCTTTGGGCCGCTTGCAGACCGGTAGGTTCGGGCGACGATTTAACGAATAGCAGACATTCAAGTTTTGCTCGCGGCGGGTCTCAGATCGATCAGAAATGCAAGTAGCTTATGAGATTAGCCCCGCTGCATAGCGCCTATCAACGATTGGGCGGTGCAGCGTTGCCGATCTGCACTCCCCGGCACTACACAATTCGCGGGATAACTCCGATACATTGGCTCTCACCGTATTCCCGCACCTAGGTCTGTTACATAAGCTGCAATCCCTGTTTTTTGCCCACTTGCAGAGCGTATCTGGCGCACCCCGCTGAGAGGTTTTGTGGCCCCAAGGCTTGAGACGAATCTAGTCAAGTTTCTGCAATACGGCGTGTCACAGGAGCTGGGACAACGCGCGGTGACGGCTGGGCTTACGATCACGAAAGTCAGGACAGCCAGTCAGAAGGACATCAAAGACAAAGGCTTCACGGGGGAGGAAGCCAAGGCACTCAAGGCCGCCGTAGTACGTCAGCCAATTGATGAGGCGTTACTGCTCTCGCTTCTCGAAAACAGCAACTACCTCTGCAACTGCTGCAAGGGCGACAAAGGTCAGTCCTTCATCGTTCATCACATCGAGGAATATTCGACCTCACAGGACAACAGCTACGACAATCTGATTGTCCTCTGCCCGACCTGCCACGACCAAGCGCATCGTTCGCCCACACAGCTCACGCTTTCGATCACGCCGGAGATGCTGAGGTACAACAAGGCGAACTGGGAGCCGGAGGTTGAGAGAAGAAATGCCGAGCGCGCCATTCGAAAACGCGAGAGCGAGGTATCGACCGCTGAGCCGGGTGAAGCACTCGCCCTTCCAAAGGTGAAGAAGGTTCAGACGCGCGTCATTGTTCTGAATTTCGAAGGCGATGCGGACGACTTCCACGTTCAGAAGGTGGACGCGATCATCGAATCTCTCAGGCACATAACCGGCAATGCCGGGATCGAACTTGTCTCGACCGAGCGCGGTTCTTTCCTGATGCTCATTCGCGCGACTAGCGACGACAAGGCAAAGATCGACACACCCGAAACAAAGGCGTTGCTGCTCCAGGAGCACAACGCTGTTCTAACAAGTGTTGTAGACGAGCAGTCCTTCCGGCAAGTGCAGATGAGGGACGACGAACTAGGCCGTGTCCCGCGCGACCTGCTCGAGTGGTCGCAGACACTTCCGGACGGTACCCACTTCAGCCGCCCGGAGAAGGACCAGATTCTCGAGACTATCGCGGGGCAGGAGACCACGACGCAGGCCGTCCTTGGGCTTCCGGGTTCCGGCAAGTCAGCGCTGCTCGCCGAAGTAGCCAACGCGCTCATAAAGGATGGCATCAGGGTTCTGGCCATCAAGGCCGACCTGCTCGACTCGGCAATCGAAACCGAAGACGATCTCGCCGAGTGGCTTGGACTTACCATTCGTCCCAGCGCGATGCTCTGGCGGATAAGTCAGTTGCGACCGGTCGTTCTTATGATCGACCAGCTCGATGCGCTCGCAGGCTACACGGACATAAAGACTGGGCGGCTGAGTGTACTGCTGAGCCTGGTCCGGCGCGTCAGCGGCCTGACAAACGTGCACGTTGTCCTGTCGGCTCGCGAGTTCGAGTACGAGCACGACGTCCGTCTCAAGACCATCACGGCCGAAACAATTCACTTGGACCTGCCGCCCTGGTCCGAGGTCGTTCCTGTGCTGGAGCGCCATGGATTCGAACCCGCAGGCTGGCCTGCCGACGCGCAGGAAGTTCTACGGTCGCCCCAGGCGCTGAAAACGTTCCTGAAGCTGGAGGAGAGGAGCAGCGAGCCCTTCCGCAAGTACCAGCTCATGCTGGACCAGATGTGGGCGGAGACGATAACGAGGCAGCCCAGCGGGTCGCGGCTTGCGAAGCTCGTCACCGACATCGCAGACCAGATGGCGGAGAAGGAAATCCTGTGGCTCCCCGCCGCGCGATTTGACCAGGACTCGGAGGACATAACCTATCTCGTGAGGGCGGGAATGCTCTCAGACCTGGGCCAGGCCGGAAGCAAGATAGGCTTTTCCCACCAGACCATGTTCGAACATGCCCTCGCACGATCCTTCACCCGCAGCCAAGGACGGCTATCGGAGTTCACAATCGCCCGGCAGACTTCGCTGTTCGTGCGGCCGAAATTGTGGTCCGCCCTGACCTATCTTAGGGAGGTTGATCCGACTGCCTACGGCGTGGAGATGCAATCGCTCTTCCATACCCAGGATTTGCGGCTTCATCTCCGGACACTTCTCGTTGAATTCCTCGGTCAGCAGCCGACGCCGGACGGCGTGGAGGCACGCCTGTTCGACGAAGCGCTTGCGTCGGACAGGCGACCAACGGCTTTCATGGCAATGGCAGGAAGTCACGGATGGTTTGAGCGGTACAAACACACTGAGATTGTCCGTGCGATGAACGACGACAAGGAAGCCACCCTGGCTCTGGGCGTTCTCAATCGCGCTTGGGTATTTGCTGCCCGCGAGGTCGAGAGGCTGATCGCCGAGAACTGGTCGGCGTTGCCGGGCTGGGATGGCTTCACCTGGGCTGCCCTGGGTCAGGCGCGGGTGTGGACGCCGGGCATGGTCGAGATGGCGAGGGCGCTGATTGCGCGTACCGCAATGCACGCGCATAGCCTCGAATTTATTATCTCCACAATCGGCGTAAGCCAGCCGGAGGTTGCGGTTCAGCTTCTGCTCGCAAAGCTCGACCAGGAGCTTCAGTCGGCAAAACAGGAGTCGGCCAGAAGGATAGCGTCCGCTCCCAAAGAGGACGGCGACGGCTCCTGGACTTCGCGCATATCCTCGTCTCCCAGAGAGCCGATCAAAAGTGTCGTCGAGCAGGCGAAAGCCTGGGACACCCTGGAGGCACTTGGAAAGGAAAATCCCGCGCTGTTCCTTGGAGCCCTGTGGCCTTGGCTGACCGAAGCGATGGTCGCGCTTCGCGATCTTGACAGCGAGGAACACAGCCTCTCCTATCCGCTGCAGCACACGCTCGATTTCAAATTCGAAGAGGAAGAGCGGAGTCAAGGGCGTTCTGACCCCCCCATACTCAGCGCCATTCGCGTTGCGTTGGAGACCCTTGCCCTCAACGACGAAAAGAACTTTCTTCAATGGCTGTCAGAGCATGAAGGAGATGAATTCAATCCTGCCCAGCGGCTGTTCGCGCATGTACTATCGCTCTACCCGGATCAGTATGCGCAAGTCGCGTATCGTTTCCTTCAGGGCGATCCGAGACGATTTAGGCTCGGAAACCACGAAGACCCTTCTGGGACAACAAAGCGCCTCATCGCGGAGGCGAGCCTTCACTGGTCCGACGCGGATGTCGAAGCCTTTATCGCCGCCGTCAACGCTTACGCACCGACAGCTTATCCCGATCTGGACGTCAAAGGCCGCAAACTTTTCAGCGACAGGGTTCGTCGCATAAAGCTGGGCCTCTTATCGGCACTGCCTTCCGAACGCTTGCCGGGAGCGACCCGCCGCCTTGTGATGGAAGAACGCCGCCGCTTCCCCGGTTCGGACGAGGGAATACGGCATTATGGGCCGTCGTGGATAGGTTCGCCCATTTCGGCGGAGCAGCTCGCAAAGGCGCAGAACGACGAAGTTCTCAACGCTTTCCGCCAGTTGCCGGACAAGTATGAGTGGGACCATCCCAACCGCATGATGGAGGGCGGCAACATACAGCTGTCGCGGGCCTTCGCGGAGTTTGCAAAGACCGACCCCCAGCGGGCCGCTACGCTCATACGCAAGTTCGAGCCGAGCTTTGGGACCCGCGCAGCAGGCTACGCGCTGGAGGCCATCGCCGAAGCGGGTGATCCTCAGCTTGTGATGAATCTCATGGCCGAACTCGACGGGCGTGGATTCACCGGCGATGAGTTTCAGAACTCGGCGTCCGAGGCCGTCAGCCGATTGGTCCGCCGGGAGATTGCGGTCTCACCGGAAACCCTCGACATCATTGAGAAGTGGCTCAATGAGCCTGCCGCTCCAGACACCGCTACAGCGCAGCCTAAGGAAGATCGGAGCGACGATCAGGATCAAGAACTCCTCGACACGGGAGAGGAGAAGGCCAGCGAGAAGGACGCAGGAAGGCGGGAGCAAAGCATCCTCTGGGGAATGGGCTCCGCCTTTACACTTCCCGCTGGAAGCTTTCCCAAGCTGGATGTTCTAGTCCATGCCCTGCTGCTGGCAGGGCAGCACGACCGCGTCCTGGCCGTACTGACACGCGCCAGCGAGCGCGGAGAAGACGATCGGGTATGGAGGGCCATCCTTCATTGGTTACGCTACCTTAAGCCGACCAATAGGGAAGAGCTTGAGGGGCTCCTGGACACCGTCTTCAAACGCTACCCGGCTCTGCTGAGGACTACCGAGCTTGCCATTCTGTTCGCCTACCTTCACTGGAGGCATGCCGGTTTCGTGCGTTCTTACCTGGAGAAGTGGGCCGCCTCCGGCGACGAGTATTTCGAGCAGCTTGCAGGTGAGCTGACGCCCTTGATTGCGTTCCTGCAACCGAAGCTGCCCTGGACGAAGCCATTGCTGGAGCAGGTCGTCTTTGGACCGGGTACGGACTCGACACGGCTTGGAGCCATCAATGCCGCCGTCAACCTGTTTCCGGATCTTGAGTGTCGGGAGCGCGCGTCTGAGCTACTCGTTCGCGTAATCCCCCAGATAAGCGGCGTTGCCTGGAACAACCTTTTCGACGTGTTCCGGCTCGTAGACGAGATCACGCCCGATCCGAGCTGGGTCGCGTTGCTCACTGCCATTGAGGCCAACCTTGAAGGCGCTCCGAAAATCAACGCGACGTTCGTCGTGGATCGCCTCCAGACACTTCTCCCCCATTGCGCTCTCCTCGTGGCGAAGATCGCCAGGAGACTGATCGAGACCTGGCGTGACGAACTCGGGGACATCCAGACAGGGATAGCGGGCTCCGCTTCCGAGCTGGTTGACCTTGCGATTACGCTTCACCGCATTGGCGACGATACCCGCGAGGTAGGGCTGGAGCTTTTCGAGCAGCTGGTCGAAATCCAGGCTTACACGGTCAAGGAAACGCTTGAGCAGATCGACAACAGGTTCAGAAACCAGGCTCCGCAACGCCAGCGGCTGCCTCGCCGCAACCGGGCCGCCCGCCGACGCGCGGCGCGACGGGCGACCTCGTCTTAGGCGGCAGTGCCGACAGCTGCGTCCCATCCCTTAGCGCGAAGATACCGCGCGGGCACCTACAGGGAGGTCCGCTCACGAAGCACGGAAGCGATTGGATGGACGCCCGATTTGATCCTCAACGAAGTCTCCGATGTCTTCATGAACGAAGTCGGCTTTCAGGAGACGACGCTACAGACCTGAACGGCCGAAATTGGGCGCAAAGCTGCCATTCACGTCGTGGAGAACGTATGAGAAGGCGACCTTGACTGCTGAGTGTACTGCATCAAAATCTCTAGTCCTTCCACTTATCAGATTTTGCTTTGGTGATAATTGCCTTGGCGCGTTCGACAAGCTGCCCCAGTCTTTCGATGGTCGGGGGCGCTTCGGTGCCTGCCTCCGTATGACTATGGTGTTGATTTTCACTGAGAACTGACCCGGCGTTTCCACCGAGATTTGACCCGCCTTTCATGTATGTTTCGGTTCGGGATTGAGGGTCAAGGTTCTGGCTTTCTCCTTCGCTTTTTTAGGCTCGTGGGCAGAGCTGTTTTTGAATCGGAAGCTGTCGTTTCCGGTTTCGCGGATGTGGCAATGATGGGTCAGCCCGTCGAGTAGCGCGGTTGTCATCTTGGCATCGCCGAAGACACTGGCCCACTCGCTGGGCTATTGGCGATCTGGCCCGATCGTCCCTGTGCCTTCTGCTGTTCCAGCGCATTGACCAGCTCGACCGTCGAGAAGAAGCGAACCCGCTTGTGATGATGCTTGGCATATCTTAGCGCTGATCCTTCTCGACGTCTCAGAGCAAACCCGACACTCCAGACCGTGCGCTCTTGCGCGTCGAGGCACTGACACTTAGGTGAGAAATGAGCCGCCTGCAGAACGACGGGCAGCAGCTGAATATCTCGGCAACACCGGGACGTCCTTCCTCGTCAGCATATTCTTGCGCAACGTCTGCGAAATCAGCACTGACATTATACCGGCACCTTCACTTGCAAGCGTTGAATGCGTGGCTCTGCGCCCGGTTTTGGGACATCGGATATGTCGACGAATTGTAAATCGCAGAGCTGATAGGTGATTTTGACATTCTGCTGGGAGCCTTCCGGGAGAGGAAGCCCGCCCTGGGAGTCAAAGCGGATGATCTTCGTGGATTGGCCGTCGACGGTCGTATTGTCTGCGGTCGTAATAAATATCTCTGGATATGATTGACCCGAGCTGTCCACTACCTGCTTGTCATCTTCGGTATAGGAATAACACGGGTACCGCTTGAAAACGATCGCCGACCTGAGCCCGTAGTTCACGAACAAGATTTCAACATACCCGGCCTCCCCCGGGCTGGACCCTCCGCCCACAAAGCTGGCAGCCACAATGGCACGATTTTCCGTCACTTGTTTGGTTAGTGCCGGAAGTCCGACGACCAGAAATGTGGCGATTGACGCCAAACCGGTGATTATAGCCAAGACCGTTGACGCGTTCCCAAGATTGCCCCACCAGCTCTTCTTTTGAGATGTGCCACAGTGAGGACACTTTTCGGCGCCGTGTTCGATTTTGAGCCGGCATGCCATGCAGCGGTCTTCTGAGAAATCTGCAGCTTGAAGTGTCACGGTTCCCTCTCCTTTAAGTTAGCAGGTGCAACACGCTGCGTTTTGGCGGGTGGCTGCGCGCCTTTTCGATGAGTGATTGCTCAGGATCCGCCAAAACCGTTTATGGGTCGTAGGTGGTCACGACTGCGAAGTGATCGGACCCGTGCAACTGACAAGCTTTCGCCGCCCAATCGGTCTGCGCCAGGTCGACGCCGGCGTTGCAACCAAGCGTCGGCGCTTTGAAATCGGCTTGATCGCCAGCCGGCACAGCCATGTGATCGATTGCAGCGTCGGCAAAAGCGGTGTCCTTGTAAGTGCGACCCAGCCCCTGTGTAAGCAACGCAAACGCGCTTGCACCGATGAGGGGTGTCGTCAGGATTGCGAAAGTATCGTCGAACCCGTCGCCGGCGACGCAGGCTGCGGCGGGAAAGGGCGCTTTCTTGCATTCAAACGGCTGGAGATTGCAGTCCGCGAAAGCGGACCCTGCTTTGCCCTGTTCAAGACTCGTATTGAAGTCGCCGGCGATGATCGTTGTGCGGCCTTCTGCGGTCGCTTTGTCGGCGACGACCTTCACCGCGGCGATCACGCGTTCTCGCTCGGCCGCGTTGCGTTTATCGGCATCTACTTGACGGGCAAAGCCTTGTGCTATCGCTGTGATGAGCTTGGCTGGAACATCGATGGCCATATTTTCCAATGCCCGGTTTGCGTCCGTCGCGTCGGAGCATGCATTGTTGATATTGCTCTTCAGATGCACAGGAAAGATCGTAAGGCCGTTCGCCAGATCCACGCGCAGGGTACCGCGGTCGTTGCCTCCTGTTGGCTGGACCTGCGAAAGACCGCTCGAAGTTAGAAGTTCTTCCGCCACTTGCAGTCCGCCGAAGCTTCCAAAGACCTCATGCGTCCGCCCGTCGAGTTTCACATCGTACTCTGTGACGCGGATCATCGGAATCTTGGAGATAACCGCGACCTCCAGGCCCTCGTGGGCTGCTGTATTTGGAACCGATAGGTCGGATACCGCCACGTGATAGTTTGACCACCCTAAGTGATTGGCAACGATTTCGGCGCCAGTTCGCCCGATCACCTCGACCATTACGACCACATCGGGTGACAATTCAGCATCCAGGCCCGCGAAGTCAGCTTGCCGGCCAAGCATGGACTCCTCCAACCCACGACCTATGTTCCAGGATACAATTGTGGTCGACTGTGCAAAGACAACAGCCCGTCCACGCACAAAGCCAAGCGAAAGTCACAATTGCACGCATCAACGTCGTTCCTCCACTAGGTGCTCACCCTGCGGTGGGAGACCTCACACCGGCAAGTTGGGTAAGCGTTCTTCATGGTTCGTCGCGGGAAAACGGCGAAGGACCCACGTGGGACCTGTCTTGTGTCGGCGGCAGTATCCTGGACAGTGCTGCTTCGGCGTTGCCGCTCTTTTCTGCTTCAAAAATGTAAGGGGCAACATCGCGCGTTTCCGCGGCCTGGGATGAAAACTTTAGATCCACCCAACGGCGAAAATTGAAAATGCCACCCGCAAGCTGGAGTGAATAGTCGAGCGACTGGGTCTCGGCGACGAATGGTTCTGTGGGTGCGCGATTCTTGAAATAATGTCTCAGCGCCTGTTCATCGTAAGGATTGATGGTGAACGGCAAAAGGCCATTCATTTCATCAAAAACAGGGCCTTCAGGCGGAATTCCCCGACCCCAATCGAGGGCACGCGCATGGCAGGCAAGGCATGCAGACTTGAAGTTGTCGACGGGTCCATTGAGGCGCCCAAACAGTCCAAGATGGTGCCGAGGCAGCGAGAAAAACCGGGCAGCTACCGTGGGATTGACCCAGCTCTCCTGCACGGTGCCTCCATCTTCCTGATACTTCTTGGCAGTCAGTTCAGGGTCGTTTCCCCACATCAGTCCCACGGGAACGAGCTTTGACCAGACATCGTCACCAGGTGCATAGGCGTCGTACATGAACGTGCCAAAAACCCAACCTGTCAGGGCGCCAGCCGCTGGATCCTTCACCGCAACATCCACCTGCAAAAGGCGCATTTCCTGCACGGAGCCGCCTTCGCCAATGGCGGCGTTCCATATTTTCGACCCGGTTAGATATGGCACCCGCGAAACCGGCGCGGTGGTGAAGAGCAGCTTGATTGCAAATGTGTTGGGCGGGAACACCATGGCCTTGGTCTTCGGTCGCGCGGGGTCCCCCCAAACCTGACCGAGCCCATAGCATCCAACCCCGTTGTAGAACCCAATTGCCCAGTTTTCGTCGCGAGAGCGTTGATGCTCCGAGAGTTCGAAGAGGCGCGATCCTCGCTCGCGGGTCATACCGTGAATGCGCTCGCGAATATCCTGAAACCACGGCGCGTGGCACCAACTTTGCGATCCTTTCTCGATCCTCCAGTCAATAGAGACATTATCCTTCAGCCCATAGGCAAGAAGAGTGCGAAGGTAACGCTCAGGCTGTACTCGAAAGTCGATCCCACGCCATGGAGTCTCCACGGCTGGGAGGGTCTTCGGAAAGGAAAAATTGGCAACGAACTCCTTCTCCCCGGCAGGCAGACCAGAAAGAGCCATAGTGCTTGAGCACTTGAAGAGGATACTCGCCGCCGTATCGAGCGAGGCGTTCTCCGCAACGTCGCAGGCGGCGTGAGCCGGCCGAGGCGCAATAGCAAAGATGCCGAGCAACATCCAAATCAGCGTTATAGCATTTGCACAGACACGCATCCGCGTCCCCCATTGGTGTAGTCACCGGTCTGCCAGATTATGTTATACCTGCAGTGATCGTTATTTTAATACCGCAAGGTCCCTCAGTGTCGTCAGGCATAAGGTCTGGCAACCCGTTGCTTCGGGCGACGGTGTTCTACCTCAGGGGATCGCTCTCGCCTTCGACGATACCCCGTCCCACTGTCCATTTTCTGGGCGATCCGTGTTAGATAGACAGTACGGTCTCAATTGCATCAGCAACGATGTCGGCGTGATGTGGTTCATGGCCGTCGTGGAACACTATCTGCAACGAGCTTTCGATCCACCTTTCAGCTTCCGGGCAGTGTGTCTGCTTATAGTCAAAGACAGTCTCGGGGATATCCGGAAAGATTTGTCGGGCAACCAGCTCGGCCGGCCAGATTGGAGTTTCGTTGTTGGGTTGTCCGAAAGTGTCGAAAAAGTTTCGGTTCCTGAACACCCCAGTCCGATAAAGGGTCTCATCGCCGTAGGATTTACCGACGCCCATGCCGACCGAAGTCGCAGCGGCGCGCATTGCCTTCAGCACATCTTCCCGGCGCGCTACAAGATCCGGCTCCAAGCGAAACATTTGAAAGAAATAGCTGGAGATCGCTTTGCCGTGGTGTTGCTGCGGCCGCACACCGGGGATCTTTGACAGCCTCTCATCAAGCCGTTGGCCAACGGCTGTAAAGCGAGCCGCTACTTTAGCCAATTTGGGAAGCTGCGCCAGGAGCATGGCGAACTCCAGGTCGCTCATCCGGTAATTCACACCTGACCCGTTGTATATGTAGTGCTCGCTATTGGGATCCGTGACGCCGGTCCGGTTGCGGTGCTTGTCGGAGAAGTTGAGGCACCGCAGGAAATCATCCTCGCTCCTTACGAGGACAAAGCCGCCCTCGCCACACGTGATGTGTTTTTGGGAGTTGAGGCTGAAGCAGCCAGCATCGCCTCGCGTTCCCGCGGGACGTCCTTTATAGCTGGCCCCCTGAGCCTGCGCAGCATCTTCGATCACTTTGATATTGTGTTGCCGACAGAAATCAAGAATCGGATCCATATCTGCAGGCGAGCCCCCCAGGTGCACGACAATGACCGCCGAAGTGCGACTGGTAGCGACGCGCGCGATCGTTTCGGCCGTCAGCAATCCGGTATTCGGATCAAGATCGGCGAACACGGGAATCGCGTTCTGAAAGATCACCGGCATGACAGTTCCCATGTCGGTGATTGGTGGAACGATAACCTCCGTTCCGGCGGGAATTTGGAGGCCGCCAAGCGCGACGTGGATGGCGGCGGTGCCAGATCCCGCCGGGACGGCGCGGAGACGCTCGCCGCTCGTGTCGCTATAGTAGTTTTCCAAAGCCTCACGGGCCTCGTTCCAGAAATTCCGCTTTGGATCGCCGCTGCTGGTATAGGGCCATAGTTCCTGCCCTGCCAACGCGGCGTCAAGCAGTTGCCGCTCGGCACTGTCAAATCTGCGTCGCTCAGGTGCGGTCACAGGCTGTCCTTTCTGGTCGCGGGTTGTCGTGCGCGACATGCGTCGATTTCTTCACGCCCGAGGCGATCGCGACGTTCGGGCAGTTTGTTTGTCCACCCAGGCAACAAGGCCTCCTAGCTGAACGCGATTGAAGCTTTCTTCGAGTAAATGCGCTTCAGGAAAAAAAGGATAGTGGGCGCTGGGGCTCTTCAGGCCGTCGGGGACGAATTCACGACGATTTCACGCAACGGCGGTAGGACGCCAGACCGCGTCGCTAGCGGATGGGCCAGCTACGCTTCCAGCCAGTCATCGGCCCGGCCCGCAGCCTTCTTTTCTATTGCTGCCATGATCGGCAGCCGCCGCAGCGTGTTGACCGGATAGGCCGGATCAAGCAGCGCCGCTGGAGCAAAGTCGGGCTCCTGCTCTCGCAGAGCCTTAACAGCTTGGCGAAGCTGGGGCACTTCAACGCGGCGCAGCTGCAAGGCCACCTCATAACGCCGTGTCGAGACAAAATCCGGGCGGAAGCGAAGCGCCGTTCTGGCGTGCAGCAGCGCCTGATCGTAGTCAGCCAGAGCGGTTGCGGCCATGCAAGCGAAATGCTCGAAATAGAACTGATAGGGACTGTGCTTTGTAAGTTCCAGAGCACGCCGGGCTGTCTGGTATCCTTCTTCCAACTTGCCGTTTGTGCTCAGGGCGTTGGAGAGCAGCGCCCATCCCAACGGGTCCGTCGGATCGCGCTCGACGCCGCGCTGCGCCATCACGAGCGGGGTCCGCAGATTGCCTTGGTGAATATATTCAATCTGCGAACTGATTGTCTGGACAACGGCATCGTCGGGCGAGTGGCGGAGCGCCTCCGCAGCGAGCTCGGTGACCGGCGCAACGTTGTCCAGGAATGACATCGTTCGATGTTGAAAGAATGCGGCATTGCGCAAGAAGCCCCGCCACACCAGGTACCGGCCGCGCGGCTCTATCTCAAAGGCGCGCTTGAACAGGCTGTCAGCAGCAACGAGGCTTTTCTTGTCAAGACGAAAAAACAGGTTCCGCGCCTGGTGCGCCAGGACAGATGCGCAAGCATCCGCTCCATCAATCGATGCCGATTCGGCAAAAGCTTCGCAAACCCGTTCGACTGTGTTGAGCGCAAGCCTGTCCAAGTCGACCGACTCGTGCATCGCGCCGATGGCGCCAGGTACGCTTGCATTGTCGGACCACAGCCGTCTTCCATTCTGAATTTCGCAGGACAGGAAAACGTCACCACCAACCGCAACGGAAAGCACCCGGATCAAGAGCATCGCCTGCGGTTGGCCTGCGGGTGCATCGAGATCATCCGCGCCGCCGTCCCCGTCCGCACTCATGATCTCCAAATCGTCCATCTGCCGCAATGCGCTCAGAATCCGATTCTGCAACAATCGTGCGCCGACATCGGCCGCTGGCGCTCCTCGTGCATCGCTACGCACCAGCACGATGCGTCTTCGGCGCGGCGCTGCCCTACGCTGCTGCATCCATCTCTCGAGGACATGGCTGCGCACGTCGCGGATAACATGTTCGAATTCATGGTCGTGCACGTCGACGTCTTCAAAGGCCTCGACCGTGCCTGCCCGCCTCATGTCGGCAGACGCTTCATACACGACCTTGAAGCTCGCTGGGTCTAGAGTCACGGCATGGCGCGAGGCCACCAGCAGTTGGCCGTGCGGCCCCAACGCGCGGCGTATCTCACTAAGGGCCGCCCGCAAACTGCCTGCCGCTTGTTCCGCGGCCCGGTCGCTCCACAGGCGCTGCTGCAGCCATGCCCGCGTGCGGGTGTGACCAGGCGCGACGGCCAAAAGAGCAATCGCGCCGCGCGCCTTGCTACCTTGTGGCGCGAAATCACGCCCCCCCTCATCGGTGAGGGTAAGCCTGCCGAGAGCATTTAGCTTTAGCATGTCCGCCCTGCAGAAGTATTCTGTGCCCATATTTACTTACTGCAATTTTCTGCGTCCCGCTATCCATTAGAAGAAGCAAATGTTCATGCGTCCTTGCTGATCCTCGTGGGGAAAAGCAAAATCCTGCTGCTGAAGGGAGCGAAGTCCGTTCGGCAAGAGTTGCTGGGTAAGCGTGAGCTGACACACGCACAATAGCGGCTCCATTCACCCCTTAAGCTCGCATCGATGTATTTCACGGTGTTTTCACGCCCGCGATTTTTTTCCTGATCTAGGATTGCGAGCATCTCGAACGAACAATTTTGCAAAGCCGATTTGGTGAGATCGTTCGAACGATTGAATTGCCCATCGAAGGAGGATGCGTTGGATACCCAGGCACCGAAAACAAAGGTCAGATCGAATACCGGCTCGCACCGGGCAACCAGCGCGGCATCCGCCGATCCGCTGGGCATCATTGTCGACCTCTTGCCACCGGGTTTCCCGACGCGGCCTGGCACACGGATACGGCCGACCACTATTACCATTCACAACACCGACAACCCCGGTCCGGGCGCCGATGCCGACGCGCACAATCGATACATTCGCGGCAGCGACGCAGTCGCGCGCAAGGTATCGTGGCACTTCACGGTGGACGACAACGAGATCTACCAGCATCTCCCGGTCAACGAGATGGGCTGGCACGCCCATGCTGCCGCCAATGCATCCAGCATTGGCATCGAGATCTGCATGCATCGCGGCATGAATGAAGCAGCCGCATACGACCGGGCGGCACGGCTTTGCGTGTTTCTGGGCATGCAGCTCGGCATCACCGTGCCCGAGGGCCTGCGCCAGCATCATGACTGGACCGGCAAAAACTGCCCCAGCGTCCTGCGCGGGCGGCCAGATGGCTGGCAAACGTTCCTCGACCGCGTCGCCTTCTACAGCAGGGGATCGCGCAGGCGCGCAATGCCCGACGTCACCTTTGTCGCAGCGGCAAAGGCGGGAGCCGCGAGCAAGCTAGCTCCAGAGGCCATGGACGACGCGCTCAGGTCCATCGATCATCACTTTGCAGCGCATGCCGACGCCGGCACCGCTGCCGAGCAGGCCCTGCCGATCCCGACTGGGGACCCGATTGCGTTCGCCGCGTCCACAGCAAGCACAGTCTATTGGCCTGTTGTGACGCGCCATCCGCGCGCCTTGGAAGTCAACACGCGACTGGTCGGCGGAGGCGCTTCGGGTGCCAACGCCTCACGTCGCTTCCTTGCCGATCGAAGCGGCGGCGCCCGCTATCACTGCGCGATCGATCTCTATTGTTCCGAAGGAGACGCGATCGTCGCCGTTGAAGACGGCAGAATCGCAAATTTCTACCCCTTCTATGAAAACACCAACGCGCTCCTGGTGCAGCACGATGGATATGTGGTCAACTACGGCGAAGTCTCGCCCAACTCGCTCGCATCGCTCGGCCTGAGCGTCGGCGACCGGGTGAACGCCGGGCAGCGGATCGGCACTGTCGGCCGATTGAACATGCTGCATTTTGAAACTTATTCGAGCGGCACGACCAAAAACTATTCCTGGCCGAAGGCCAACCCCCGCCCGAGCCGGCTGCGCAATCCAAGCCAGCTTCTTCTTGACCTCGCTGTATCTGCCGTGCGGCTCGATGCCGATCACGCCACGACTGCCCTCAATGTTGCAAGATCGGACCGCATGCAGACTGTCAGCGCGCCCTCGATTGCTTTCGCGCCGACGGCCGTCCCGCCAATGGATGAGAAGGATTGGCATCCTTTCGGCAACGGAACAAGGGAATGGCGGTACGACGCGCGTGGCCTTGCCACCCGCGAGAACGGCACCGTCGAGCAACAGCGTTCGGAGCAAAGTCTCGATACGATAAGGAAGATCATGCAATACATGGGCTCGGAGCTGCTTGCCGCGAGCGCCAAACACGGCATACCGCCGGCGCTGCTCTTGATGACGGTGGCGACCGAGACGCACATCTACAAAGCCGACAAGTTCACAGGCCCGAAGACATTTCGCTGGGAGGCGCATGTCGAGAACGATGACGTCAATCCGCCGACGCTTGGGGACTATTCGGCGGGCCCCGTGCAATCGCTCGGCACGACGGCGCGCTGGGTCATCCGCTCGAAAGGCACGGCGTTCGGCCTCAACTACGATCCTTTTGCGGTCGCACCGGTGTATCCGGCCAAACCCCACCCCAAACCGGACAGTCATCCGCTGTATGACTTTGCGACCAATCTTGATCTTGGCGCTGCAGAAATACGGATCCGGCTCGACAAGAGCGGCATTGATCCGATCTTCGTGGCAGCCGCGTTCAACGCCGGCGGACTTTACAGCAGCGCGCATAGTCCGTGGGGTCTGCGCACTTATGGCGATCATCTCGACCGGGCGGCAAAATGGTACGGCGATGCCTGCGCGCTTTTGATTGAAATCGGGATTGTCTAGCCGGCGGGTTCGACAGACGGCAGCAAGGAGGCAGCTATGAACAGGAGCGTCGGCATCGCTATCGTTTTCTTTTGCGGAGCCGCAGCGGCCGGATCGACGGCCGACCTGCAGCGATACAGTGGGATTTGCGAGCCCTCCGGCGGAGCGTTTATCGGCCCATCAAGGTTCGCCGTCGCAAGCGACGAGTCGAATGTGATCCGGATTTATGAGCGCGGATCACCCACCATCTCTGCTTCCGTGGATCTTACGACATTCACCGGGTACGAGAAGTCTGATCTCGAGGGCGCCACTGCGAGAGGCGACACGGTCTATTGGACTGCCTCCCAGTCCAATAGCTCGGGCGGTAGCGACAAAAAGAGAAAGGTGATCTTCGCGACCCGGATTGTGCAGGGCAACGGCGGCACGACGCTCGAACCGACGGGGGTCTTGCGCGAGGATCTGAAGCCGCAGCTGGTGAAGCTTTCAGGATCATCCGACGGTCGCATCAACATCGAGGGTCTCGCCGCCGCACCCGATGGAGGCTTGCTGTTCGGGTTTCGTAATCTCGTCGACGGCAAGGCGGCGGTTGTGAAGCTGAAGAACGCCGACCTGGTGCTCGCCGCGAAAGACAGTCTGGCTGAATTCGGCGATACGGCGATGCTCGACCTGGATGGGCGCGGCATTCGCAGCCTGGAACGGGTTGGGGATCGCTATTTGATCGTTGCTGGCAAGGCCAGTGACGCGGCAGCCGTCGATTACGCGCTCTACTGGTGGGATGGGGAGCCCGAGCACAAAGCGGTGGCTTGGGAGACACAACCGAATCTCTCCGGTCTTGATCCGGAAGTTGCCATGGTGCTCCAGGACGGACGCGCGCTCCAGATTATCAGTGACGATGGAGACCGTTGTGCGGAAGTCGAGGAGGAGGATCCCCCTTCAGATCAGCGCGGCTTCTCCAGCATTGACGTTCCCCTCTGAGCGGCAGCGAGAACTACGAACTCGGATCGAGGCGATCAACTAGATGCGGCTGCGGGGCCTAGCCGCCGAGTACCGTGAGCTGACAGCAAATGAAAAGCGGCAGGTGTGTCGTCAGCGTCTCACCGCCAATCGCAGAAACACTTACGATGTAACCTGGAGCTAAGGGTATGAACTCTCCGATGACTGCATTCTTCGGCAGTGTTATCGCAGTACTTCTTCTATGCCTGTTTTCGTTTTCGACGTTTTATGTGATTTCGTTGGTCGTCGAAAATTGTCGGTCCATGCCGGTATGCGAGCCGGCATCTCCGTTATTTGGAGACGGCTTCAAGTATGTCGTCACCACCGTAGGCGGCTTGGTCTCTGCATTGGTCATTGCCCACCTGACGGCTACCGAACCAGGAAATGCGCCCACCGTTGGTTCCTTCGCGCCGGAATCCAAAGCCGCCGTCTACGCGACCAATACCGTTGTTGTGCTCTACCTTCTGGCATGGATCGCAACTGGCTTGGCCGCACTCGTTGTCGGCGTCATGCTCTACCCAAAGGCCAGTTCGACCCTTTCCGATATCGGCTCCACCTGGCTTGGCCTGGCAGTATCAGCGGCGTACGCATATTTCGGCATCAGGCCTTCATCCGATAGACGGGTAGGCGGCGGTCCTGCGACATTTACCACTGGCGACCTATCGCAGGGTCAAAAGGTCCCCAACGCATCGGAAGTGGTGACCTGCGGTCCGATCACTAAAAAAATTACACGCACCGATCCCGAATTCGCCGGTCTTGTCACGAATACAAACGCCAAGATCGTATTCAAGGACGAGGAAAACACCGGCGCGGATCGCATGATGACGCCCCGCCTCAAGAGCAAACTGGATTCCCTTGCCAATGTGGTTGCGTCGGAATGGCCCGGCGCCAAGCTGCGGGTTACGGAGGCTTGGGATGAGGACAATGAACATGCCGACGCCTCGCTCCATTACGAAGGCAGGGCCGCCGACCTCACGACCAATCCGGTCGACGGTGCAAAGCTCGGCAGGCTAGCTCGCCTGGCGGTGGATGCGGGTTGCGACTGGGTTTTCTTTGAGGACTCGTCCCACATACACGTCTCGGTGAAAGCTGGATAGGCAAACAAGAAGGTCGCCTGCAGCGGCAGGTGTTTCTCGTCACCGCGACACACGTAAGTTATTTCTGGCAGCACAGATCAGCTTGATCGAACTGCCAAAGGTCTTGTGTTGCGTCGCATAGATACTGTTTTTATCATAATATACTGTTGTATCATACAAACAAGTATGACATATATTATAATTTCTAACTGCCGTAATGTGTAAGATGCGTAAAACTGACGTCAGCGCAAACAATGCGCATGCACCGAACGTATTGGAGGATAGGTCGATGGCACGTTCACACGCGAAGACTACGGCGTCCAAACAAGCTGGTAACGCCAATCCGTTCAAACTGACGAGAACGAAAAAGGCGCAAGTCAAAGACGCCCACATTATTAGAGAGGGTGTGCGTTGCGACACGGAAAAGAGGGGGCACACAACGCCACACGGACGCACGCCGCTAGAAATTGTGGTCGATGCGTCCGAGGGCTTTATTCCGCTGTGGGCCAAGGGCACCACACTGCGCTGGCGTTTCCGTGACAATTCCTTCGCAGTGTTTGAAAATCAGGCCGCGGCGAAAGCGGCTGTAGAAGAACTGCTCGGCCAAGCCATCTTAAAGTGGGGCGACTCGGCTCCCGTCAAATTTGCCAAGCGCGACGATTCCTGGGACTTCGAAGTCGTCATGAGATCGACGGACGATTGCGATGACAATGGGTGCGTCCTGGCCAGTGCGTTTTTCCCAGACGCAGGGCGTCACAAGCTAACGCTTTATCCGCGTATGTTCGAACAGCCTTCGGAAGAACAGGTCGAAACGCTTATCCATGAGATCGGCCACATATTTGGCTTGAGACATTTTTTTGCATTGATCAGCGAAACCGACTGGCCTGCCGAGATTTTCGGGGAGCATAAGAAATTCAGCATAATGAATTACGGCAACGACAGTAAGCTAACCTCCCAGGACACATTCGATCTCAAGCGCCTTTATCAGATGGTGTGGAACGGCCTGTTGACGGAGATCAATGGGACACCGATCAGAATTGTAAAGCCATTTCATGCGAGCGGCGCGGCCACCGAAAGCGCGCTCGCGCTTGCGGCAACGCGGACCGTTGTCGCGCCATTGCCCGGGGCTTGAGATTCGCGACAGCGGAGCGGGTTTCGCCAGTGCAGACCCAAACCGTCGGCAAACCACCCATATTCTGAACTCAGATAGTTCTGCACTGGAAATTGACGCAAGAGGCATCGAATCGGTCATGACTTCCTTTGCATCGCAAAATCAGCTGCGCGAATTCCTCACGAAGACGACGGCGTCCAAAACGATCGAAGAAATGATGCCCGGTGCTTCTGGGCCGGAAAGCGCGGGGGCGGCTGAAACTCTGACCCGCACCACACTTCAGAAGCTGGACCGTGGCGAAATGCTCGATCCCCGTGAACGCTACCATCTTGAAGCGGTCATCTTGCCGGCGAAGCGACCCGCCATTGACATTGTGGGCGGCGACTTCAGCACACGACACCCCGATTGGCTGCATCTGAACAAGCCGGAACTCCGCGACCGACTGAAGGCGAAGTTCCCCGGCATCGGCCGGATTGAACTGCCAAATCACCCCACGCTGCCTTATGGCGGCACCGGCTTCGTGGTCGGACCCCGACTGCTCATGACCAACCGGCATGTCGCGGAGACATTCGCGGAGGGCCTCGGGACGTCGGGTCTGAATTTCATTCAGGGGCTCGAAGCAGGCATCGATTTCCTGAAGGAGCGCGGTCTCCCAGCGACGGCCTATCTGCAGGTGTTGCGGGTTGCTATGATCCACCCCCATTGGGACATGGCCCTCCTTGAGGTCGAAGGTCTACCCGCGATCCGCCAGCATCTGCGTCTCTCAACCCTCGATCCCGGCGCGATGACGGGCAAGGAAGTCGCCGTGATCGGCTATCCGACCTTCGACATTCGCAACCCCGCCGACATCCAGAACGATGTGTTCGCGGGGGTCTACGGCATCAAGCGCCTTCAACCCGGAAAGATACGCGAGATCGCAGCCGTCGACACCTACTACAACCGCGTCGTCGACGCTGCCCTCCATGACAGTTCCACGCTCGGCGGCAATTCGGGGTCGTGCGTGCTCGATCTTGAGACCGGCGATGTGCTCGGTCTCCACTTCGGTGGGCGTTACGCCGTCGCAAACTATTGCGTTCCCGCGGGCGCCCTGGCCGCCGACGGGCGCGTCATCGACACGGGCGTGACCTTCGCAGGCCCGGTCACGCGCAGGGCGACCGCATGGGACGACGCCTGGCGCCAAGTGTCCACCGGCTCGGCTCGGCCCGAGCCCGTCGACATCACGACTGGGCCTATCGCCGCGGACGCATCCCCATCATCTGGCTCAGGAGGACGTGCAATGGCCGCGAATGGCGAAGAAACGCGCATCACCATACCGCTCGAAATCACGGTCCGCCTCGGCCAGGCGCAACTCGGTGCCGCGTCCGTGACCACGCAACAATCCAACGCTACCGCGACGGTTATCGTCGAGCGCGCCGTCGAGCCGGTGCACGAGACCGACTATTCGACACGCAAAGGCTATAATCCGACATTCCTTGGGGTCTCCGTCCCCATGCCGAAGCCGCGACGCCCGAACGAACTGGTCCGCATGGCGGATGGCAGCCACGAAATCTCCTACCATCACTTCTCAGTGGTTATGCACAAGGCGCGACGGCTGGCCCTTTTCGCGGCGGCAAATGTCAGCGCCGATCCCGCCAGGAAGAGGCCGGGCAATCGGCCACAAGCGGACTATGGCCGCAAGGGCCTCGGCGGCATGGGCAAGGACGATAGCGAGAAATGGTTCGGCGATGGGCGAATCCTCGACACCGAGCAATTGCCGGACAAGTTCTACAACAAGGACCGCAAGGCCTTCGACAAGGGTCATATCGTGCGGCGGGAGGACGTCGCCTGGGGCGACACCTACGCCGAGATGCAGAACGCCAATGGCGACACGTTTCATGTCACCAACTGCTCCCCGCAGACAGCCCGTTTCAATCGGCCCGACGAGGAGGCCGACAATTGGGGCGCGCTTGAGAACCTGGTGCTGAAGAGCGCGCGAACCGAGAACCTGGCGGTCTTCGGCGGACCTGTTCTCGCCGGGGACGATCCGATCTTTCGCGGCGTCGACACGGAGGGCGAGATCGCGATCAAGATCCCTCGAAAGTTCTGGAAGCTGATTGTCGCCAGCACCGAGGGCCGGCTGCAGAGCTACGGCTTCACACTGGAACAGGACCTGTCGGGCGTCGACACCGAGTTGGTGGTGCCCGACAAGTGGGTCAAGTACATGCGCCCGATCGCCGAAATCGAGCAACTCGCAGGGGTCGATTTCGCCCGCAAGATCCGTGATGCGGACCAGTTCACCACCGCCGAGGGCGCCGGCATCATGGCGTCGGCCGGGGTCGCCGCCGGGCTGGCGGCCGGCGAAGGTCCGGCCGCGCCGCCTCCGCCGGCCGGCGCCGACATCGCCGATATTGTGGCCTTCTGGGGCGACGTGCNGTCCGGCCGCGCCGCCTCCGCCGGCCGGCGCCGACATCGCCGATATTGTGGCCTTCTGGGGCGACGTGCAGAAAAGCCAAAAGCCCTCCGCCGACGATATTCGGCTCGTCGTCACCCTGTCGACCCCGATGACCGACAGCACTATTCGCGCTGAGGTCAGCCGAGCGCTCAACCTCGATGTCGAGGTCGGGCCGCTGTTCGATGCCGATCCTCAGCTCGACCGTTTCCGTCTCATCACCATCCCAGGCGTGGTCGCCACTGATCGCTCGGACCTGTTCGACGTCGCTCGCCACCTCAACCATCTGCTCGGCAGCGAAACGGTGGAGCCGGACCTGTCGACTAACTATTTCGCCGTCGGCGCGGCGCCGCCGGCGGACGGCACCGCCGAGAGCGCGAATTTTGCCTTCTGGTGTTGGGTGGACGAGAAGGACGACGCTCCGCTGGACCCGGACTGGGCAATCAACAAGACCAATGTTCGCCAGGCCTGGGCATTCTCGCAGGCGCAGGGGCGCCCGCGCGGCGGCAAGGGCATCCTCGTGTTCCAGCCGGACACCGGTGTGGTGCCAACCCACACGGAAATGCCCACGAAAGTCGACAAGGACAAGCGCTCGGCCAATTTCATCGAGCCCGGCAAACCGCCCGTCGATCCGATGAAGGGCTCTGGCAACATTGGCCACGGCACCTCGACTGGCAGCGTGGTTGCCAGTCCCGAGGCTGGCGCGATGAGCGGCAGCGCGCCGGAGGCCACCCTGATACCGATCCGCGCCATCACCTCCGTCGTCGTTATCGACCAGAGCCGCGTGGCCCAGGCGATCAACCATGCCAGGCTGCAGGGCGCGCATGTGATCACCATGAGCCTGGGCGGGCTTTTTGGTTCGGCATTGCAAGCCGCGGTCCGTAAGGCGGTGGACGCCAACATCATCGTCCTCGCAGCAGCCGGCAACTGCGTCGGGACGGTCGTCTGGCCGGCGCGCTATGACGAGGTCGTGGCGGTTGGCGGCATCAATGAGAAGATGCTGCCCTGGAAAGGCTCGAGCCACGGCCAGGCCGTGGATATCTCCGGCCCAGCAGAACTTGTGCTGCGCGCTGACGCGCGCGATCCGACCAATGCCGGCAAGGTGGGCGGCGGCGAGGGAACATCGTACGCGGTCGCTCACCTGGCTGGCGTCGCCGCGTGCTGGCTTGCCCACCATGGGCGCAACCAGCTTGTTCAGAACCTCAGGCCCGGAACGAAGTTGCAGTCTGTGTTCAAGGCGACAGTGCAACGAAGCGCCCACGTACCACCCGGCTTCGACACGGACGAGTATGGGGCAGGGATCGTCAACGCCGAAGCGCTGCTGCGCCGCGCGCCCGACTTCGCGGGGGCACCCGAAGCGGCCGGTGCTCGCTCGACGACGGATCAGGTGCGGGATCTGCTGGCGGAGACCGGAGCCTTCAGCCAGCTCGAGGCGGTGGCCCCGCTGTTTAGCGACAATCAGGGCTTGCTGGAGCTTGCCTGCATGGGGCTCGACCGTGCCCGCATGGCGCGTGCCCGCGAGGGCAGTCTGGAAGCCATGCCACCGGCGCGGATCTCCAGGGGCTTGCGGACACAATTGGGGCCGTCTCTGACACGCACCACCGCCACGGGAGGGCGGCCATGAGCGATATCGACACGCTGCGGCTTGAGCATACAGCGAGCCGCGTACACAAGATCCTTGGGCGCGCCCCGGGCCAGCTTGAGGCAGGCGGTGTGGCGAAACCGATGGGTAGTCTCGAAAGCACTGGCGCGGAGTCGGGTGGCGCGTCCAGCGGCGGTCCCGCTGACCGCGACGTCCTAGCCATCGCCAGGCGACTGATGGCCTCGCGTGTCCAGGAAGGCCGACCTATCGGCCCCGCGGAGGCGGAAGGGATCGCCCGTACCATCGTCGCCAGCGCCAACCGGGCGCTTCTGAAACTCGACGTAGCGTCCAACGGAGCACTCAACCAAGCCGAGGCGATCGCTCTGGAGGCGGTGGTCCATGTGCGCGGCCGCCCTGCGGTCAGGGTGCTGTCGGAGGGGTTGGAGGACATTGGCGTCTACCCGGAGGCCGGTCTGTGGAAACTGCTCGCCGATGAGCACTTCAAGAACCTTTGGACGGTCACGTCGGCAACCGCTGCAGTGCGGGTCACCGACCGGCTCATTGCCAACCGGCCTCCCTGGGTCCAGGGAACGGCATTCCTGATCGGCCCTGATCTGGCACTGACCAACCGCCACGTCCTGTTCCCGCCTGACGGTGGCGTACGCATCGCGCGGCGTTTCCCTGGCACGAACAAGGCCCGCATGAAGGGTGACTACGAGGTGCTGCTCGACTTCGCCTTCGACAACGGTGCGGCAAGGCAGATCCTCTACCGGATAATGGACGTGCCGTTTGTGGCCTCCGATTCCGATCCTGTCGACGCCGCGCTGCTGCGCGTCGAATGTGTGCATGGCGCCGGCCCGTCTCCCCTTGCCGTATCACGCGCCGATGTGTTCGACATCGACCGACTATATATCGTCGGCCACCCCGGCTATCTGGAGAGCGTGCCCGACGACATCATGGCGGTATTCGGCCGCCCGGACGAGCGTAAGCGCGTGAGTTTCGGCGAGTTGATGGACCCGGTAGCCCCGGAACAGACGCACATCGTCCACGACGCCTCCACGGTCGGCGGCTATTCGGGGGCCGCCGTCGTCGGCTTTGCCGCGCCGGACGTCCGCGCGCTGCACTACTGGGGAGACTCCAAGTCCGGCAACCGCGCCATCCCGGCGGATGACATCGTGAACCACCCCGAACTGGGCAATCTGCTGCCGCGGCCATGAAAAGCCAGCGTCTTGCCCCGAGACTGCGAACATGAAGCTGACGCCAGCAGAACTGGACGTCTTTGCCACTGCGTGCGCGCGTGACGTCGCGCCGAGCCGTCTTGAACGGGAAGTGCGCGCCTTCGAGATTGTTCCCGACTACGAGGCGTTCGTGAAGGAGAAGTCCGCCGGGCAGGCTGACCCCGTGCTTGCCCTGTTTCGGGCGCTCCTTCATGAATTCAACGAAAGGGGACTTGCGTGCGATCTCGCCGAGAGGCTCTTCTTCGAAATCTCATGGTCGGGGGATCACCAGGAAAGGATAGCGGCATTGGCGCGATCGGTTCGAATGCCGGCCGCGCCGCCAAACGCCCTCCAGGCGCTGCTGAAAAAGCGCAGCCATTTCATCACCGACCGAGGACTTTCAGAGCTGTTTACCAAGGTCCGCCCACGGGTGGCCATTGTGGTGGGAACATTCCTCAACGCCCAAGGTCAAGCTGTCTCGACAAGCGGGACCGCCTTTCTCGTGGGTCCCGACCTGATCTTGACGGCTCTACACACCTTCGACCCACTGCTTTCATCAGGTCGGTCCGCCCAGGTGCCTCAATCGTTTAAGGTCGTTTTCGACTATTGGGCGGGTGATCCGATTCAGGGCACGGCCGACCTCGCCAATCTCCATGGCGTGCGCGTGGTTGGATTGCACCCAACCAACTGGTTGGTTGCACAAAGCTCGCCCGTTCCATGGGCGGGCACCGTGGCGGCGCTGAACGACGAAGAGCTCGCGCAGCTGGCAACCGATCTTGATTTCGGGCTTATCAGGCTGGACGAAGCTGTTGGAAACCTTCCCGTCAGCGGCGGCTTCAGGGCGCGACGTGGCTGGTTCGCCGTGGACATGCCTGCGCCGCCGGCCTACGCAGTCGAGAGCCAGGTCGTCATGCCGCAGCATCCGCAAGGCATGTCAATGCAGCACGCATTCGGCAGGATACTCGGCAACTGGGATCCCAACACCCGTGTGATCTACGAGTTGGAAACTGACGAGGGCTCTTCTGGCGCCCCCTGTCTCAACAGCCGGATGGAACTGATCGGCATCCACAGCGCTGCATACAGGCCTGCAGGGGTACTCAAGGGAAATCTGGCCGTCCGCATCGATGCAATCCATCCGAAAGTCCTCACACATCTTCCGATCAACTCCGTGCAGCGAGCGGCAAAATCGATCTGGCGCGTGACACGGCCCGGAAGTGCCTTGGTCCCGGTGCTGGGCAGGGATAAGCTTCAGACGTGGCTCGACAACGCGACAAGTCCATCGCCCCAGACAAGGAGCCGCAGCAACAGGGTTTATGTCGCCGATGCGCCACAGAAGGGTGCCGGAAAGTCGTTCACGGCGGACATCGTGAGGACCTTTCTGGCGGCCGATGGAACGCAGAATATTATCGTGTTGGGCGGCGACACCGAGCTCATTCCCGAAACTCTGGAGGACTTCGTGCTCGCGCTCGCAGCCGGATTCGGGATGTCGAAGGAAGACCTTGGCGCCTTCCCACCAAGGCCCAGCGTTGACTTGCCAAAAGACGCCAAGGACGGGGACAAGGTCGATCGCTGGGAATCCCAGGAGATGCCGGAGTGGTTTTCCAAGCGGCTCGCCGCGCACCGCACGACCACGGTCAACACGACCGAAGTCTTGAAACGAATTGTTCAGGACAACATCGCGCTCGGGCGTCCCAACACACAAGAGGATCTCGCCATCGCAAACGCGAATCCGCCGGTGATGGTGTCGTCCGTGAAATGGGCGAAAACTTGGATACTGTTGGACGACCTCGACCAGCGTCCGCTGTCATCTCAGGTCCGCAAGTTCACAGCCGGCCTTATCGGCGCCGACATTGATGAGGGTGCGGTGACGGACGTGCGCGCCGAGCTGCAGTGGTTATTCCTAGGAGCCGTTCCAGAGTTCCTGACCTCGCAAGACATGTCCGTCGAGACGTTTTCTCCGGCCGACGTGCAAGTCCAGCATATCTCGGCCACATTTCAGGCAGCTTTTGACGAGGCCGGCATCCTGCAGGATCCGCTCGCCCTTGCATCGGGCGTACTGCTGCTGGTGCCCGGCGTTCTGCAGGGCGAACACGCAAAGGGCAATCTTGACCACACGCCGTTGAGCGTTTGTCAGCAGATTCTGGCAAATCTCATTGCCGGCGCCTACCAGAGCAGCGGGCACAAGCTATGAAAAGCCTCTCCGCCGACTATCTGACCAATCTCCTCGCAAGGTCGGACATTCGCGACCAGTTGGAGAAAGCGGTCGGAAAGACTGCTCTGGAGACGATCGTTCGGTTCGACGCGGCGTGGACGGGCCCCAACCTACCATCGTTCGAGCCGGCACGACCAGGCTCGGACGTGTCGGAGTTCGGAGCGCAGAAAGGCGGTCCCGACTTGCCGGCGCTTGAGGCAGCGGGCCTGTCCACGCCTGCCGATGCCGCGACACCCCCGCTTGATATTTCTGGGGCGTTGCTGCGCGCGGCCATCAGCTACAATTACCACCTCGACGCACTAAACCCTGACGTCAGGACGCGAGCATGGCTGCTTCGCCAGTCGGTTCTTGTTTGTGCTTCGGGCGCCAAACACCTGCGTCTTTTGAATGCCGAGCGACAGCGATTGCTGAATTCGGTCGACGCGACACTCGCGCTGCCTAGCTTGCTTGGTGAGTACGAGGCCGACGACCGCGCCATGCTGTCGACCCCGAACGCCGAGCTCGAGAAACTCGCCGACACGTATCTGCGCGAATTCCTCCGCGGACGCAGCGTCTCGGATGCGCTCTTGGCCAATCACCGCCGTGCGATCACGGCCGCCCGCGAAGAACTCGAGGGCGTCATGAACATCTCGCCCTCCGTCCCCTCGCTGGCGGAATGCCGGCGACGTGCCGGCCTGGCGGAAATCCTGATCCCGCTCGGCATTCTGATCGGAGTAGATCCGGCCAAGGCGCCAAAGAGCGTGGGAGACCGGTTCGTCGGGCGGGCCGAGGAACTGCTCATTTTGCGCAGCGTTGTCGATGAGCTGGCTTCGCACTCCGTCCTGGAATCGGCCAGCCGCGGCTTTCATCGCGTAATCCGCAGCAAGCCGAGGCTGCTTTCTCTTGTCGCGCGCGGCGGCCTAGGCAAGACGGCGCTGGTGGCGAAGTTCCTCTACGATCATGCGACGCTTTCCCGGCAGCAATTTCCGTTCGCGTATCTCGACTTCGACCGCTCGGATGTCCAGCCTCGCGGCCCCGGCTTGATGCTGCTGGAAATCTGCCGTCAACTGTCCTTCCAGTATCCGAACGCTGAGCAGGCTCTCCATCAATTGAGCGAACAAATGCGGCAGTCGCTCATGGGCCGGGCGACCGGCGACCTCAGGCAATGGTGCAAGACGTTTCGCAGCATCATCAGAACTGCGCTCAGGTTGAATGGCGCCGCGACGTTCCTGCTGGTGCTCGACACGCTGGAGATAGTGGAGTCCGACCTGGCAGCGACGGAGGGCGTCGTCATCTTGCTGCGTACCCTGGGCGCCGATTCCGAGGATCCATTTCTCGAATTCTGCGTTGTTGCCGCGGGAAGGTCTGGTGTCGACCAGCTTTCGGTCGGCGATGCGTTTGAGGTCACCCCGCTGAAGCTACAACCGCTCTCAGTAGACGACGCGCGGGGCATGGTCGAGCAGTTGGGCAAAGACCTGCTCCCCAATGAATGGGTTGAAAGCTGGTCGCGGCGGATTGCGGGGCGCAAGAAGGACCCCGACAGCCGTCGGGAGCCGCTCAGCCTGCGAGTAGCGGTCGAGATGGTGCGCGACACGAAGCCCGACATGCGAGCGACCGTCGTCGACGACATCGTCCGGCTGGGCGAAAGCGCCGACGACAAGTTCGTCGCCGCACTCTATGAGCGGCGCATCCTGGACCATGTCCGCGACGAACGCGCCCGCAAGCTTGCATGGCCCGGGCTGGTTGCGCGCAACGTCACGCGCCACATGGCGCGGGAGGTGCTGGCGCCGGTCTGCGGACTTGATGCGTCGGAAGCTGAGGTGGCTTTTGATCTCTTGTCCCGGGAGACATGGCTCGTCGAAGGACAGCCCGGCGGTGACAGCATTCGTCACCGCAGGGAACTCAGGGCGCGCACGCTCCCGCTGATGCGCCGCCGCGATCCGGAGAGGTTCAACCGGGTAGTCGAGGCGCTGATTGTTTACTACGCCGACCGGGACCCCGTCGAGCACGTATACTATGTCCTGCTGCGGGGCGACAAAGAGGAAATCTACTCGGATCGGAGCCTTCACGGTTACCTCCCCGAGTTCGTGGTCGACATCCAGGATTTCGAAACCGGTTCTCCAGCCTGGAATCTGATTCAAGCGAAGTTTGGCAAACGATCACTCGAATTCGACCATATGAGTCAGCTCCCGGATGATCTCTTGTGGGAGCATCTCGGTCGCACCGGCAGCGGTCTGCGCGGCATAAACGACCGCAGGATCGAGCCGCGTGTACAGCTTCTGGCCGAGCGCGACAGGCCGGCCTCGTCCGACGATGTTGGACAGCAGAGTGCTTGGCAGGCAATCCAGATCAAATGCGGATTCTGGTCGCGCCTCGACCCGGCCGCTCTGGTGATCCCCTCGGCCCAGTTCGATCTCACCCAATTCGCATTCTACGTAGCCCAGCTCTCGCTTGCCGGCGAACGCCCGCCAGCGTATTGGACCCAACGCTATCCTGCGTTGATCGATTCGCTGTACAGCAGCCGCGGCAACGACAACTGGCATGCGCTGACGCAGTCGTTGATCACCGCAGGACTCTACGACCCCACGCTTTTCGCCCACATCGAATGGCGCCTCGGCGATTCGCTCGCCGGCGCTTCCGGCCAGGGCCGTATGCGGGAATGCTCGCTACGATTCCTGCTGCAGGTCGGTTTCGAAACCCAAGGCACTGCACTGACGATCTGGGCAAAGGCGGAAAAGGATCGCATACTGGGCGGAATCTCATTTGCCGAATATGCCATTCTCGTCCACTGGGCGGGCGGCAGCGGTTCGCGCGGACGCGGAGCCTCCGACAAATTCCGCGCTCTTGCAACCGAGCATAGAGACGCTATCGAGCGCGGCTCGATGGCGGAGGTTCCAAGGCAGATACTCAAGGAGCGCGACGTCATCGCTGAGGCGACAACCCTTTTGAGCGCGATCGCGACCTGGGGTGACCGCAGCCGAATTCAGCGTTTCGCGCGACAGTACTGTTCCGTCAGGCAGCCTGAGTGGATCGTGCCGTTCGCCTATTTGCTCAACGCCTGCTTGCCCCAAACTTGGCAACAGGTGGTAGGGCAGGAGGTTTCATCAGATCGATACGACCCCGGGCGCCAGGGGTTCTTCGGCCAGATCACGTCGACGCTACGGCGCTCACGGATACCTGCGGACCTGATCGAATACTTGATGCTTGCTGATCGTGCGGGCGACTTTGATACTGTAGTTCGGCGCCTGTGCGAGTTGATCGATGCCAATCGAAATGTTGACATCCAGAGTTTGGACAAGATCCGACGGCAGGCACGCACGAAAATGGTAAATGTCGAGATGGTCGTTCCCGGGCATACTCGCAACGGGTGACAATGGCCAGATGCCCGAACAAATGTGGCGTTCGCGGTCTCAAGAACCGGCTGCGCATGATCCCGCCTCCGTCCATCGGCCCGGGCCGGCTCGGGCGCTTCCTGTGCCGACCAGGCGTTCCACCGGCGTTACGCTGTCAGCCCGAGAAGCGCCTGCGTTTCAGGGATGACATCTACACTTCTACGCAAGCGCCTAGGACAGGTCGTCGTGTTCGAACGCCGACGCCATGCGGTTGACTTCGGCCTTGCCGATGCCGGCTTCAGCAGCGACGCCGCGCCAGTTCTCGACGGCTTCACCTCGCCAAGCGGCTGATGAGCCAGACCTTCGCGATTTTCGAGATCTTCGCCATTGCCGGCGTGCTCTACCTCGTGATCAATCTGCTGCTGATCGCGATCATCCGCGCCATAGAGCGCTCTCTCATGCGCCACGAGACCTCCTCTGGCCGAGATCTGGCGGCGGCGCAACCAAATCGATCGACCGTGGGTTCGTGGCGCCCCTGCTAAGATAGAGCGATCCGAAGACAAACTTGTCCGCTCAAGCACACACTCGAACTGAATTTCGCTGTCGGGGACGTCCGCTTTCAGGCGGCGGCTACGAGGCCCTGGACGGCCGAGACGGGGGCGCAAAGCAGTGGTTGGCGAAGTAAAAAGATCGAGAACTGTTCCTGTCGCCATCACGCCACCGCCAGTGCCGGCCGATTGCCCCAATTGGAACGGGCCCTGTATTCGGCCGTACGCTGCTCAGACTTGAATTACTCGTCCGGCTTCTGCAGAACGGGCGACGAGGCATTGGTGGTTTCTTTAAATTTCCGGTGACGCGAAACGACTTCGTCGCACGACAGTGGCTTTTCATCGAACATACGGCGGCATGCCACGGTAGTCGGAGCGCAGGTCCGCAGTCGCATTTCGGACGGCAAGAGGGCAACCTTATCCACCAAGGGCACCACTTGCGTTGTTGGCGATGGCGACGAGCGTCGGCCGCATCCATGCAGGTGCCCGAGTGGCGCCAGCGACAAGTGCTTTCTTGTCGCTCACCGATAGCTGGCGCGCGGCCACCTGGGCAACGTCGTGCGCAAGCATTGGATCCAGGTGACGCAGAGCGTGCACGACGGTGCCAGCGGCGCTGCCCGGGGCGATCAGATGCTTCGGGGAGGCGTGACGCAGATCCACAACAACGCGACGAGAAGGCCATCGGCCAGGTAAGTGCTCCTGGCCGGAACTTGCGTCAGAGGCCAAGCACGCTCGCAGCGCGAGCGCCCGCGATCTGCACCCGCGAGCCGATCTCGCGAGCGAGGGCCTGGGCGACGTTGTCAGGAGAGGGCGAGAGCGGGCCCAACCCAGGCGCGTTATTCCAAACGAGCAGGGACAACTTGCGGGGGTATTGCCGACTTCGACGTTGGATATTGGGGCGTGGGTCCATTTTGCATGTTGCCAACTGAATCACTGAGTGCCCGAGTTGCACGCGGCCAGTGGAATGAGCAAGCGGCGGCGGGTTTATGAATAGGTGGGGGCCGGTATTTTGCCAATGCTCAAATCGATTATAGTTGTGAAGAGCAGTTTCGGCCGTTTACTTGCCGCACAAGTCCCCATAAAAGGAGACAGCATCGATTCGATGTTATCCCTTGTCTTTCGCGTACTCGCGGTCCGTGGCGCCGAGTGGACGATTGAGGACCGCCAGCCCGCTCACTAGCAGGTCTGCACTGGCGGCTTGGGGCCCGTTGGTAAGCCACAGGAGTAGGACAATGTCGAAGGATTCGGGCAAGGGCGAAAATCACGGCGGCGGCCCCGGGAAGATCGAGATCACGGTGGTGGTGAACGGCCAGCCCACACAGGTCGAAGCCAATCCCAACCAGCCGCTTCACGTCGTCCGCACCAAAGCGCTTGAAAATACGCAGAACGTCGCCCAACCGGCCGAGAATTGGGAATTCAAGGACGAGGCCGGCACCTTGCTCGACGTCGACAAAAAAGTTGGCGATTTCGGTTTCGCGACCACTGTGACCCTGTTCCTCAGCCTGAAGGCGGGCGTCGCAGGTGCCTGAACTCCAAACTGTGGACCCGGAGGTGTCCCGAGCGAAGTTCGGTCGGCAGATCGGCTGGTTCCAAACACAAGCAGGTATTTACCGGGCTCAGGGTTGTTTCCTAATCGAGGCGAGCTTCCCGACGGCCTTCTTCATCTTCGTACCGCCGAAGATAAAGCCACAGATCATCGGTGCAGCTGTCGAGATCGACTTCTCCAATTACGACCTCCGACCTCCGTCGGTGGTCTTCGTAGACCCCTTTATACGCCGGCCGATTGCCCGGAAGGATTTGCTGCTCAGGATGCTGAGACGACCGCATCTACCCGGAACCCCACCGGATATGATTTTGGTCCTCATGCAGCAGAACGCTCTGTCGCTGTCGGACTTCATCCAGGCCAACAGTGCGGAACACACGCCATTCCTGTGCATGTCAGGCGTCCGGGAATACCACGACAATCCAGCCCATTCAGGTGATTCATGGCTTCTCCACCGGGGTTCTGGCGAAGGCTGTTTGGCCTTCATCCTGGACAAGATCATCAAGTACGGGACCGGTCCCGTGGAGCAGCTTCAGTATCAGTTCCAAATCTCAGTGGGAGCCATGATAGCACCCCTACCCGCCATTCCAGAATGACCGAGCTCAAGGATGTCGGGACAGTCGCTCTTCCCCGAGACTGTCTTTCAAGTGTCCAGGCGCACCTGCGCTCAGTTGGGCGACAGGGCCATGAGGGGATGGCGCTCTGGGTCGGCGTTCAGCAGGACCAGCACTTTGGCGTAACAGAGACCGTTATACCGGCACAGCGTCACATTCGGACGGGCGACGGCGTTTGCGTGATAGTTCCGGCCGAAGAACTACACCGGCTCAATGTCTGGCTCTACAAGAGCAGCCTTAAACTCTTCGCCCAGATCCATAGCCATCCGGGCCGAGCCTACCATTCGACGACCGACGACGCCTACGCGGTCGCTACGACGGTTGGGTGTCTGTCGCTGGTGGTGCCCAATTTCGCCCGCGAGCCTTTCGATCTTGCTCGGGTCGCCGCCTATCGACTTGACGCGAAGGCGAACTGGAATGAGGTCCCATCCGCGGCACTCAGGCGGATGATCACGATAACGGGTTGAACGATGGCACTCGCTAACTTCATCGACCGCGCCGCCACGGCAGCTTCTCAGGTGCTGGCCGACTTTCATCTATGCGACTTCAAAGCAGCCCTCGAAAAGCAGGTCGTGGCTGTGGCCTTCGACAGCCAAGCCGCTTCGTGTGCCGAGGGCCAGGCGACGCTTGACCTTACGGTCAGGTTGCTTGCCAGACTTTATCCGGTTCTGGCCATACTCCCCCTGGACATGGCCGCGAGCTCTCAAGCCCAAGCGCTCGAGCGCTTGGCAAAGTCGATCAATCCAAAAATCAGCATCCGGCGTTCCGGCAAGTATGCGACGGTCTGTGTAGCTGCAGGCGCGGTGCACCCATCACTTCGGTGCCCAACGTTTTTCATGGGATCGCAGGGTTGGGCGGCAAAGCTGTCGCGTACGGACCCGGTGGGCTCTGGCTCGAGCTTGCTGCCCTATGGAGCCGGCGCCGCAAGCTGCTTTGCCGCCGCCAACGTCTTTCGAACCGTCTTTGCTTCCCAGTTGACCGGCGCCGAGCTGGACGAGAACATCGACGTCTCTTTATGCACCTACAACAAGAGCAACGCCGGCGATTCCAGCCCCTTAAATTTCCCTGTCGACCTTGGCGAAACGCACCTCGTTGGGCTCGGCGCGATAGGCCATGGCTCGCTCTGGGCGCTGGCGAGGCAATCCGGTCTGTCGGGGCGCCTGCATGTAGTTGATCACGAAGCTGTCGAACTCTCAAACCTGCAGCGCTACGTGTTGGCAGGTCAGGCGGAGGTCGGCCTCTCTAAGGCGGCCCTAGCAACCCACGCCCTTCGGTCCACCGCCCTTGAAGTGGAGGCGCACCCTATGAAGTGGGCAGAATATGTTGCGCGCCGGGGCGATTGGGTATTCGACCGAGTGGGTGTGGCGCTTGACACCGCCGCCGACCGTCTAGCTGTCCAAGGTGCTCTGCCCCGATGGATCGCGAACGCCTGGACTCAGGAGCAAGATCTAGGCATCTCGCGGCATGGTTTCGATGACGGCCAGGCTTGCCTTTGCTGCATGTACATGCCGACCGGGAAATCCAAGGACGAACACCAACTGGTCGCGGAGGAACTCGGAATGCCGGAAGCACACGAGGAGGTAAAAACGCTCCTGCAGACCAATACCGGAGTCACCAATGAGTTCGTAGCTCGGGTGGCTACGGCGATGGCTGTGCCGTTTGAGCCGCTCGCCGCGTTTGTTGGCCAGCCCCTCCGTTCCTTTTATCAGCAGGTTATCTGCGGCGGCCTGGTGTTCCAGCTTAGCGATGGAAGTCGTCTCCTTCGAACCGTGGTTCCGATGGCCTTTCAATCAGCGCTTGCCGGGATCATGCTTGCCGCAGACCTGGTCAAGCATAGTGCGGGTTTTCCGATGAGTCCGACGACCAGCACTCGCGTGAATCTACTGCGCCCCCTTGGTTCTCACCTCCATGATCCGAAAGCCAAAGATTCCAGCGGCCGCTGCATCTGCAGCGATGAGGATTTCGTTGCCGCCTACAGGCTGAAATACGGCTGTGCCGTTGAACAGCTGAGCAACTGGTCCGCCTGAGAAAGATCTGAAGTCTTCGTTACCGCGGACGGCGCGCTGTCAAGCGCTCACCGACGTTTTCGACCACGATCGAGTGCCTGGAGAGCGCGGGGCGGATACTATGACACGCTCGGCCCGCTGCTTGCCAATGTCAGGCCCAGAACCCACGACAGAGATCCTTGAGCGACGCCTCGTCGTTTAACTTTTTTGTACTGTTATCTACGTTCGACCATATTCGTCGTCGAAGCGAACGATATCATCCTCGGCGAGATAATCGCCGCTCTGCACTTCGATGATCACCAGGTCAATTCTGCCTGGGTTCTCGAGCCGATGCTTATGGCCGCAGGGGATGTAAGTAGATTCGTTTGTCCCCAGGAACAACTCCTGCTCGCCATTGACGATCTTGGCGGAGCCGCTGACCACGACCCAGTGCTCCGAACGATGATAGTGCATCTGCAGGCTCAACTGGCGACCGGGCTTCACCTCGATGCGTTTGATCTTGAAGCGCTCGCCTTCCTCCAGAACCGTATAGGAACCCCAGGGCCGGTGTACCGTGCTATGGACCAGATGAGCTTCATGTCCCGAAGCCTTGAGGCACTCGAAGAGCTTCTTAACGTCCTGAACGCGGTCGCGGGATGTGACAAGCAAAGCGTCCGGGGAATCCACGATCACCAGATCGCTTACGCCCACCGTGCCGATGACGCGCTTGTCGGAGCTCACATAGGTGCCGGTCGTGTCGACCATGTGCACATCGCCGTGTATCCTGTTCCCGCTTTCGTCGGGGGCGATCAAATCGGCCATTGCGTTCCAAGATCCGATGTCGCTCCAATCCATGTCGCAGGGAATCACGGCAAGTTTGTTAGTTTTCTCCATGACAGCGTGGTCGAGCGAGATCCGCGGCGCGGAACCGAAATGCTCAAGCGCGAGTTCGATTTTGGCAAAGCCTTGGCATTGACTGGCGCGGCCGTTCTCGTAGCTGTCGGCGACGGCCTGGAGCACCTCGGGACAATGCAAAACCATCTCGTCGAGCATGGTTTGCGCACTGAAGCAGAAGATGCCGGCGTTCCAGAAGAAGCGTTGAGACGCGACATAGGCTTTGGCTGTATCCAGATCCGGTTTTTCAACGAAACGGACGACGTTCTCACCATCTGCTTCGATGTAGCCGAATGCCGTGTCCGGTCTGGTTGGGGTGATGCCCAATGTGGCGATCCGCCCGAGCTTCGCATGTTCCATGGCCAGGCCCATGACGTCTAGAAACGCAGGCAGGTTGCTAATCAGGTGATCGGCCGGGAAAACGCACAGGATCGCGTCAGGGCCTTGCGTTACCCTCGCATGGATCGCGGCTGCAGCCACGGCGGCGGCCGTATCCCGAGCTTCGGGCTCGAGCAGAAAGGTGCGTGGCAGGACCACGGAATCCAGTTCGTCAAATTCGTCCTTGGTCAGGAAGAGGTGTTCCCCGGATGTCACAGCGACGAGTTCCACGACACCTTCTATCGAAGCGGCGCGCAGCACAGTGTGCTGAATGAGAGAATATCCATCCGCTACTTTGAGGAAAGGTTTGGGGTGCGATTGCCTTGAGGCGGGCCATAGCCGCGATCCGGCTCCGCCGCTGATGATCACGGGAATCACTTTCATAACTAACCTCGATTTCGTCTCTGGAGTGATCGCCCGCGTTCTTTCGAGCGTCAGCGTCACGATCGCCGTCGCTCTGGCTTGTCTGCGGCCCCCCGCGTAACAGCGAAGTTCTGGCGCGTTGCGGGCGGCGCCAGATGACGACCCTATCGGTAATGTACGACGCCTCCACTGGCGTCGATGAGAAATGCGCATTCAACTAAGCCTGTTGGTTGCCTCTGCCGAATTGCGCAGGTCGCGGGTCTTAACTGAGATCAGAGACTTGGCTGTCTTCTATCAAAGTCAAACGACTTGGCTCCTTCAGATCGAATTCAATTACCCGTGGTGCGAATAGACGTGCATATCGTGTAAAGGCGCTCGTCGGGGGAAACCGAATTACGGTATCGCAGCGCCCGAGAAGATACATCTCAACGAGGGCGGAAATTCCGCCGTCAATCCCGAGTGCTGCAGTGTGTAAGGGGCCACCTTGATTGGATCCGAAGTGCTTCGGGACAGTGAGCAGATCGGGAAACCTGGCCGACAGAAGATCCAGTATCCGCGCGCTGTCCGTGCATAAGAACAGCCGCACAGGCCTAGGGTGCGGTAACGCCTTAGCCTTCTCAATTGCAGCGCACACTTGCCGAACGGCGAGCTCCGGATCGGCCCAGTAGGGCGCATGCTCCATGATGTCTTCACCGTTGCCGTGCCGAACATGGATCCCGATGATGCTGTGCCCCTCAAAACATTCCTGATAAATGGCATCTATGCGGGCTTGAATTTCTGGCCGAGGCTTGACACTCTGGAACACCTGCCGCTCTGCTTCCTCATCGCACCGCCACATCAGACAAGCGTCACACACTACTGTGTTCGCTTCGACATCGTGTTCGGCCTGAAAGAGCTCGCCCAACTCATCGCGCTCTTGGAAAATCTGCTCATCTGGCCGGTAAAGGCACTCGATCGCCGGCCTGTTCCACCACTCTGGGAAGAATGGACCAGGGAAGGAAACGTCGTTGATCCGGTCGTCGGAAATAGCCGGCACCCCAGCGATGTCATTGATCGGCTGGAAGAACACCGGAAACGCATTTGTGAAGGGTTGGTCGAGGTAGCAGGCCCCCCGCCAGTCGATGGCTAGAGTTCGTCCCGACCGCTGCGCGTAGCGCCAAGCGGCCGCCAACGACCACAGACAATCACCGAACCCCGTACGCCTCCGAGAGACGACGAACCGGCGCTTTTCCAATCCACTAACATGCATTTTCGGAAATCTCGTTTCGGAGAGGAGGTTGCATCCGGTTTGGAATCCTTAGTCGACACTAGTAGACCCTGACGCCGGGCCCTTGGCAGAGGCCGGGCCACAGGGCAGAAGAGCTCACTCAGCACTGCCCACTAATCCCGTGACGCTCGCAAAGCTTGAAGCCGATGCCCTCGCTTAGGGTTGCCCTCGCTTCCGGTTCAGCCTTCTCTACTGGGCCTCCGCCGCATATGTAAAATCTATTGAGTGGATGCCGGCCATCCATGTGTTGGATGCCATGATGAAGGGGCTCGGCTGACGCGGGCCCGGTCAATAGAGCCGAAACAGCCGGAAACGCTACGACACTGCCTGCCGAAGCAAATCATTCCGTCGACGCCGTACGCCAAGGGTGCAAGGCTGCATACAGCAACCGGTACCGGGCGAGATGAGGTCGATGGCTCGACGCGCCTGGAACCAGCTGATCGACAGAATCCGCAGTCGGCTCCCAAAGTTCTGCACGACCTGTGCCGGATGCTGTGGTGACGCTCGCGGCCACGAACTTTGTCCTCGCCCCGAACGGAAGCTCGCGCTACGACTCCGGGCCGGCGATGCGCCCCCGCTGCTCGCTCAGACCATCCATTCTGTGGATGCACTTTATCCAAACAATCGATTTCACGGATCCAAACAATTCCCATTAGAAGACGCTGAAGCAAGAAAGAAAGGCGTCCTCACTCGCTGATAGAAGAGCAAATCAGCTGCAAGGTGCTGGGAGTACATGTCGCTCAGGGCGTGAGCTGAGCGGCACTCAGACCGCATGTACGAGTCCGACAGGTTAGCGGCGCGACTCTATTTTTGCTCGTGACTCTAAGCAGAGCAGGTGTGCTCGGCTGGCGGACAGTCAATGACGATCTTCGCGCCGCATCTGTCGAAGTGCTCCATGGGGCACGGGGCGGGCCGCACATTGTGTCGGCGTGGCGAGCCGGAGCCGAAACTTTAAACTTTAATTGAGCAGGAATAGAATGGGTGATAGCAGGAAAGTTGCTCTTATTACGGGCATAACTGGACAGGATGGTGCCTATCTTGCCCGTCTTCTTCTCAAAAAAGACTACATCGTTCATGGGATTAAGCGACGTTCCTCTTCCTTCAACACCGGTCGTATCGAAGACCTCTACCAAGACCCGCACGAATCCGATCCGCGCTTAATCTTGCATTACGGTGATCTCACTGATTCGACTAACCTCATCCGCGTGGTTCAGGAATCTCAGCCAGACGAAATTTACAACTTGGCTGCTCAGAGCCATGTCCAGGTGTCGTTCGAAACACCTGAGTACACAGCAAACGCGGACGGTATCGGTACATTGCGACTTCTTGAGGCGATTCGCCTCCTCGGTCTGACGGACAAGACCCGCTTCTATCAAGCCTCGACGTCAGAGCTATACGGCCTCGTGCAGTCCGTACCGCAGAACGAAACGACGCCCTTTTATCCGCGCAGCCCTTACGCCGCCGCCAAGCTCTACGCCTACTGGATGGTCGTCAATTATCGTGAGGGCTATGGTATGCACGCTTCCAACGGCATTCTTTTTAATCACGAAAGCCCCCTCCGTGGCGAAACTTTTGTGACGCGCAAGATCACCCGCGCTGCCGCTGCTATTTACCTGGGCAAGCAGGACAAGCTTTATCTCGGCAATCTCGATGCTCAACGCGATTGGGGCCATGCGCGTGAGTACGTGCGAGGTATGTGGATGATGATGCAGCAGGATCAACCGGATGATTACGTGCTGGCTACGGGCAAAACGACTCCTGTCCGCCAATTCGTCGAGTGGGCTTTCGAAGATGTCGGCGTCGAGATCGAATGGCGGGGCAAGGGTGTCGACGAAAAGGGCTATGATCTAGCGAGCGGCAGATGCCTAGTCCAAGTGGACCCACGCTACTTCCGCCCCACGGAAGTCGATCTTCTCCTGGGTGACGCTACCAAGGCGAAGGAGAAGCTCGGCTGGGTGCATGAGATATCCGTGCGCGACCTTGCTGCGGAAATGGTCCGCGAAGACCTGAAGGTCATGCAGACATCTGTAGTCATGAAGGAAGCGTAATGTATGATCTGAACGGAAAAACCGTGTGGGTCGCTGGCCACAAAGGTATGGTGGGCAGCGCTGTTGTACGCCGACTCGCGTCTGAAGACTGCAAAGTTGTGGCCGCCCCTCGCGGAGAGCTAGATCTCAAGCGACAGACCGAGGTTGAAAACTTCGTGGCAGTGATGAAACCGGACGCTATCATTATGGCGGCGGCAAAGGTAGGTGGTATTCTCGCGAACGCCACCTATCCGGTCGACTTTCTTTACGACAATCTGATGATCGAGGCCAATATCTTCGCGGCAGCCCACGAAAACAATGTCGACCGCGTCCTCTTCCTCGGCTCGTCTTGCATCTATCCGAAGATGGCACCACAGCCCATTCCTGAAAGCGCGCTTTTGACCGGGCCACTAGAGCGCACCAACGAATGCTACGCCGTCGCCAAGATCACCGGCATCAAAATGGCTCAAGCCTATCGCCAGCAATATGGCCGCGACTACATCTCCGCTATGCCGACGAATCTCTACGGGCCAGGCGACAATTATGACTTGCAGTCAAGCCACGTCATCCCAGCGCTGATCCGGAAAGCGCATGAAGCTAAGCTCATAAGTGATAAGCGAATCACCATCTGGGGCACGGGCACACCACGTCGGGAATTCATGCACGTCGACGACTGCGCCGACGCATTAGTCTTCCTTCTGAAGAACTACTCTGACCATGATCACGTCAATCTCGGCTGCGGACAGGACATCACGATCCTAGAGCTGACCAGAATGATCTGCCGTGTAGTCGGATTTACTGGGGAGATCGCGCATGATCACTCTAGACCTGACGGTACACCGCGAAAGCTGATGAGCGTCGACAAGCTGCGCACTTTGGGATGGGCAGCAAAGATCACTCTCATGGAAGGCATCGAGAGTGTCTATCATGCATTTCTGAACGGGAGCTACACCGAACGGCGATAGATAAGAGGATTTGCTGTACGCGCTTTCGGGACCCAGAGCTAATGTAGACTGAGACAATCACTCGATGGCGATAGCGCTCATGTGAGCCAGCCGCGAGGAGCCCTGCCGGGCCCGGACCCCATCCGCTCCAACTCGTCGCCGTGAAGGTCACGGTGCGCTGCCCACGCCGACGCCGACTGCGTCAATCCTCACAAGGGTAACCCTCGATAACCGAGCGCGTCTACGGTAACCGAATGTACTTCTTGTTCTCGTCCGAGGGATCTGTCGATGGGCATTCCGGACGAGCCAAAGTTTGAGCATGTTACCCTCAAAACCCGGTTAGCAACGTCGGATTTGGTATGAAATTCGGAACAAGTGGATTACGGGGCCTGGCGACAGAATTGGCAGGAGCCGCCTCTGCCCTATATGCAACGGCATTCGCGACATTCCTGCTGGAATCCGGCCTGGCCAGAATTGGCGACGAGATACTCATAGGGCGCGACTTTCGCGCCTCGAGTCCGGCCATCGCCGCCGTCTGTGCGGCGGCACTGTCTGCGCTCGGCTTCATCGTAGTCGATTGCGGCGCCGTCCCCACCCCTGCCCTGGCACTGTATGCTCAGGCGCGTAAGAGTGGTTGTTTGATGATCACAGGCTCGCACATTCCGGCCGACCGTAATGGAATAAAATTCTATCGACCCGACGGTGAGATCGACAAGGGTGATGAGCGGGAGATAACGCGCATCGCCTTGCAGTTGGAGAAGCGCGGATACGTCCTTGAAGGTGCTGTTGCACGTCGGCAGCACCGGGAGGCCGAATGCAAGGCCTTTTTCATGGCGCGCAATCGAAAGCTTATGGAGATTAATGCTCTAAAGGGCTTAACGGTGGGCGTATATCAGCACAGCACAGTCGCGCGCGATCTCTTGGTTGACATTCTCTCATATCACTGTGCGACGGTCGTAACCCTGGGACGTTCGGAAGGCTTCATTCCTGTCGACACTGAAGCGGTCTCGGACGAGACTGCTCAACAGTTCAAGCTCTGGGCCAAAGAGCATCGGCTTGATGCGGTCGTCTCGGCAGATGGCGATGGTGACCGCCCACTGGTAGCTGACGACCACGGAGACCCCCTTCGCGGTGATTTGTTAGGCCTGATTACGGCGAACTTCCTGCAAGCGAAGGCAGTCGTCACGCCGGTCACATCAAACTCTGGTATCGAGACCGCAGGTTCTTTTAAAGTCGTGCGTACCAAGGTTGGATCGCCATTTGTTATTGCTGCCATGCTCGATTTGGTTGCGTCGGGTCACGAGCGCGTGGTTGGTTTCGAAGCAAACGGTGGTTTGTTGACCGGCACGGACTTTGACCCGAACGGAACTAAACTGCCAGCGCTACCTACACGCGACAGTTTTCTCCCCATCCTTGCGGCACTTTCCCTTGTTAATACAAGTGGGCAGCCACTGTCGGAGATTGGCAGTTCCTTTCAATTGCCAGCGGCGGTTGCGGATCGCTTGGAAAATTTTTCCGTCGAAAGCAGCACTCGCCTCATGACATACCTTCGTACAGCGGAAACTAACATCGCCGCCTTCGTCGGGTCGATTGGAGTGGTAAGCAAGGTTAGCGATGTTGACGGGCTTCGTATCACTCTCGCGGATAAGCGTGTCTTGCATTTGCGTCCATCCGGAAATGCCCCGGAAATGCGGTGCTACGTCGAAGCCGAAAATCGGGAGGACGCGGAGCTTTTGCTCCGGACTGGATTGGATCGAATTCGTAATTGGACGCAAGGCTAAATAAAAGCCGCCTCCCTGCGTATTCCAGGTGACCCTGGGGGTCGCACGAGCTACTCTAGCGCGATCAGAACGTCCACAGTGTCCCTGGCAGCTGTCCGCTTTGAAGCGAACCGGAACGCCCGTGGAAATGGCCGGGCGGTGGACGTGAGCCGATCCGTACCGGCCCGAAGCGTCCGGTAGCTCATGGTCAAGGCAGCGCCTTCCGGTAGCGAACAGCCGGTCCCGCACTCACCGCCTGTGCCGCATGTACGATGGCGTTGGTGTCCAGGCCGTGGTGACGGTAGAGGTCCGCAATAGTCCCCGTCTGGCCGAAATGCTCGACCCCGAGCGCCTTCACGCGATGCCCGTTAACCCCACCGAGCCACGCGAGCGTCGCCGGGTGGCCGTCGATCACGGTGACGATGCCGCAGTCACGCGATAGCGGCGCGAGCAGCCGCTCGATATGACTCAGGGCGCCAATCGCGCCACGCTGCCGGGCTCGTTCCGCCGCCTGCCAGCCCGCATTAAGCCGGTCCGCGGAGGTGATCGCGAGCAGCCCGACATCGCGCCGGTCCTCCGCCAGAAGACCCGTCGCGGCAATCGCCTCCGGCGCGACAACGCCTTGGTAAGCAATGACGACACTCGCGTTCGGCCCGGGCGGACGCAGCCAATAGGCGCCGTTGACGATGTCCCGCGCGAGCGCCGGTTTCATGTCGCGCAGCGGCTGCTCGAGCGGCCGGGTTGACAGGCGAAGATAGACCGATCCTCCGGTCTGATCACGCAGCCACGTCATCTCATCCGGATCCCCCTCGCCATTACGTTGCATGTAATCGAAGGCAAAGCGCATGATCACGGACAGTTCGTCGACGAAGGCCGGTTCGAAGGCGCAAAGCCCATCCTGCGCCATGCCGATCAATGGGGTTCCGATCGACTGGTGTGCCCCGCCCTCGGGCGCCAGCGTCACGCCCGAGGGCGTTGCGACCAGCATGAAGCGCGCATCCTGATAGCAGGCGTAGTTTAGCTGGTCGGCCGATCGGTAGATGAAGGGATCATAGACTGTCCCGATCGGCAGTAGGCGCACGCCATTAATCGAGTGCGAGAGACCGAGCGCCCCGAGCATGATCATCAGGTTCGACTCGGCGATCCCGAGCTCAAGGTGCTGCCCCTTCGGCCCAAATTCCCAGGTAAAGGTCGACGGAATGCGTTCGGCCTTGAAGGTGTCCGCCATGGTCTCCCGGGCGAAAAGGCCGCGCCGGTTAACCCAGCCACCGAGATTGGTCGAGACCGTCACATCGGGCGAGGTGGTGACAATGCGGTCGGCAAGCAGACTGCGCTCTCGTGCGATGTCGTTCAGGATCTGGCCGAAGCCCATCTGGGTCGAGAGCGGTTTGCCGGGCTGCCCCGGTGACGGAAGGGTTTCGGGCACCGGCACCGACGGCGCAGACAGCCTCCTACGGCCCTCACTGAAGAACGGCGCCCTTGCGAAGAAGGCGTCAAGTTCCGCTTCCGGCAAGTTGGCGGCCGCCCATTTGTCCCACTCCTCACCCCGCTTTACGCCCATCTGCAGGCGGTAGTCTTCCATCTGCGTGGGCGTCATCTGCCCCGCGTGGTTGTCCTTGTGTCCGGCAAGCGGCAGACCGTAGCCCTTGATGGTGTAACAGATGAAGCAGACGGGACGGTCATGCCTGGACGCCGCCTCGAAGGCTTCGAGGAGGCTCGGCATGTCATGCCCGCCAAGGTTCGTCATCAACGCCTGCAACTCGTCGTCTGAGCGGCGTTCTATCAGAGTGGTTACCCGCCCTTGGTCTCCGATCTCGTCGAGCAGCCGCTTGCGCCAGGCAGCACCCCCTTGGAAGGTCAGCGCCGAATAGAGCTGGTTCGGACAGCGCTCTATCCACTCGAGCAGCTTCTCGCCCCCCGGCTCGGCAAAGGCAGCCTCTTGCAGAGCGCCGTGGCGCAGGACCATCACGTCCCAGCCGAAGTTGCGAAAAATCTGCTCGAACCGCTGCCAGAGGCCCTCCCGGATCACGGCGTCGAGCGACTGGCGATTGTAGTCGACCACCCACCAGCAGTTCCTGAGCCCGTGCTTCCAGCCTTCGATCAGGGCCTCGTAGATGTTGCCCTCATCCATCTCGGCGTCGCCGATCAGGCTGACCATTCGGCCCTCGGAACGCTCCTTCATCCAGCCGTGACCCGAGACGTAGTCCTGCACCAGTGACGAGAACAGCGTCTGAGCAACGCCGAGACCCACCGACCCGGTCGAGAAGTCGACATCGTCGACATCCTTCGTCCGCGAAGGATAGCTCTGCGCGCCCTTGTAGCCGCGGAAGTTCATGAGCTTTTCGTGAGTCTGGTTGCCCGCCAGATACTGAAGTGCATGGAAGATCGGCGCCGCATGGGGTTTGACCGCCACCCGATCCTGCGGGCGTAGGACCGAACCGTAGAGCGCGGTCATGATGGTGCTCAGCGACGCGGACGAGGCCTGATGCCCCCCGACCTTGATCTCATCGCCCTCGCGGACGTGGTTGGCGTGGTGGATCGTCCAGGCTGCGAGCCAGGAGACGCAGCGCTCGATCTCGTTCAGATATTCCAGTTTCCTCGTCATTCAGTTTCCCGCAAATCAGCTGCCGGTCTCACAGGACCCCCGCCCAAATGGTCAAAGATCGAGTTTCAACAAACCTGTCGCGCGCGACACGCAGGGGATGAAGCGGTGGCCGCGTGCCTCCTTGGACAGGACGGCATCCCGATGGATCGGCTGTCCCGCCAGCATTGCGCATTCGCAGGTCCCGCACACCCCATTCTCACACGAGGCCATCAACGGCACACCGGCCCCGCGCAGGGCCGCGAGCGCCGTGGTCTGCGCCGAAACCTCGACCATCCTGCCCTCACCCAGTTCTATGACGAATGGTTCCGGTGGCGCGCCATCAAACTCGGGAGGCTGGAAAGTTTCGAAATGAACAGTACCCTCGGGCCAGTGTTCGGCCGCGCGCCCCACAACCGCCATGAAGCCAGGCGGCCCGCAATAGTAAACCTGAGCCTCGGCCGAACGGTTCGCCAGCAGCGCGGCGATGTCCTGCCGGGTCTGAGGCTCGTCGTCGAAATGAATCCGCACATTGCCGCCGGGAAGATCGCGCCCGATCGCCGCCAAGAGTGGCGTGAGCGCCCGGCTGCGGGTGAAATAGTGCAACTCAAAGGGCTTGGCCTGCCGGGTGAGCGCGCGCGCCATGGCCAGAATCGGGGTGATCCCGATTCCCCCTGCCAGCAGCAAAGTCGGCCCCTCGCCTGGCTTGAGCGCAAAATGGTTGCGTGGCGCGGAGACAGGCAGTGTGGAGCCGACGGCAATGGTTTCGTGGATCCACGCCGAGCCGCCACGGCCGTCATTCTCGCGCTTCACCGCGATGGTGTAGCGGCCCAGCTCGGTCGGGTCGCCGCAAAGTGAATACTGACGCACCTTCCCTTCAGGCAGATGGACGTCGACGTGAGAACCCGCTTCGAACGCCGGCAGCACAGGTTTGCGTGGGTGTTTCAGGTCGATGACCAGCACGTCGCCCGGCTCCTTGCGGACGGCGGTCACGGTCAGCTTCATGATAATACGCGGCGAGGCCATGGCGTTTCACTCGTCGATGGGCAAGATCAGATCACCAGGGCGGATCACGCCCCCGACGTCGATTGTGCAGTTCAGGCCGGAGCGGTTCAGAAGCCCCTCGTAGAGACCCGAAAGCCCGAGCAACTCCTCGATATACTTGCACGGCACATTCATCCGGGCGGCCCTGAGAATCGTTTCCCCGACCCGGAAGCGTTTGCCGACAAGATGGCTAAGCGGAACGCCTCGTGTCGTCAGATTGCGCCGGTGATCCTCGGGTGCGAGCTTGGCCTTGAAGCCCGGAATTCTGGGTTCGCCCTGCGCGATGGCGTCCAAGACTTCAGCTTCGATCAGCGTCACTTCGCGAACGTCAGGACGCGCGGAATAGGTCCCCGTCCCCAGGTAGTAGCGGTCTCCGACAATGCCTTGGCCGGCAATAAGCTGCGCCTGCGCCAGCTCCTCCATTTCATAGGAGGCAGCGGGCGCGATATGGACGTGAAGCAGCTTTCCTCGCCAGGTCATCATCGCTCTCGGAAACCGTCTCGTGGAACCTGCTGCAAAACTGGCCTGATCAACAGCGCCAGTTGCATGGCATTTTCCCGGTCCAGTTGGCTGTTTGGAAAGAAATACGGCGGGCCCTCGGACCGTTTTCAGCGCCAGCTTTCGGCGTCGCCCCGTCTCAGTTGTTCCGCGCCGGCATCGCGTCTTGCACCTGCTTGACAACCTCTCGCAGGACCTCAACGCCCTTCCCGATCTGCCGAATGCTCAAGGCGGCATAGCCCATGACAAGTCCGACGCGATCGGTGCGGCCTTGGTCCGATGGCCGTTCGTAGAGCGGCGAGATCAGGTGTAGCCCCAGGCCAGCGTCGCGGGCGGATTCGACCAAGGCCGTTTCCCGCGATCGTGGCAGGTCATTGAACCAAACCGCGACGTGCAGTCCCGCATCTGCTCCCTGGACAGTGATGCGATCCCCGAAGCTGTGCTGCAAGGCACCCAACAACGTTTCCCGACGCTCGCCGTTCAGCCTGCGCACACGGCGCACATGGCTTTCGTAGCCGCCGCTCTCGATCAACGATGCCAGCGCTTCCTGTTCAGCGACCGGCGAATGCCGGTCTGCGAATTGTTTGGCGGTTGCGAAGACCTCCTGCAATTCGGGCGGGACGACGAGGTAGCCGATGCGCAGCATCGGCGAGAGCGTTTTGGAGATCGTGCCGAGGTAGATGACAGCCCCGTGGTCCTCGAGACTGTGCAGCGGAGGGACCGGATTGATGTCGTAGCGATATTCGCTGTCGTAGTCGTCCTCGATCACATAGGCGTTGTTGTGCCGCGCCCATTTCAGAAGCTGATGGCGGCGCGCGATCGGCATGACGCCGCCAAGCGGAAACTGATGCGATGGCGTCACATACGCCAGTCGTGCTCCGATCCCCGCCAGCAACTTGGTCCTCATCCCGTCTTCGTCCACGATGACCGGGATGGGTGAGGCACCCGTACTGGCAAAGACCTGACGCGCCATCCTGTAGCACGGATCCTCGATGACGAAACGGTCGGCGGGATCGAGAAGCAGGCGCGCGCACAGATCAAGGCCCTGCTGCGAACCGTTCACAACTATGATCTGGTCGAGGTCGCAGCTCAGGGTCCGGGCGCGCCAGAGATAGCCCTGAAGCGCCTGGCGAAGCCGGCGCGAGCCGCGAGGATCGTCATAGGCAAGACGCAGCGGGCGCTGCCCCATCGCCTCGTTCATCGCGCGTTTCCAGACCAATGAAGGGAAATCCGACGGCGCGAGGTCGCCATAGCGGAACTCGACCTTCAGCCCAGTCGGCAGATAATCTGGCCAGGGTGACGTCGCGCGCAGCCGCTCGCCATATGCGGACAGGTGGATCGGGCCGACCCGTTGCGCGTGAGTGCGCCCCGTCCCATGGCCCATCAACGAAGACGCAACGCGAGGTCGTGCGCCTTGACGGACTTCGATGAAACCCTCCGCAGCCAGTTGCTCATAGGCGACCGTCACCGTGGTTCGCGAAACGCCGAGGTCATTTGCCAGGGCCCGGGAGGATGGCAACTGACTGCCGGTTTCGTAGACGCCGCCGAGGATTTGCTCGCGAAGGGCTTCGTATATCTGGCGTGCACCCATCGCGTGCGAGCGCGCTGCAGACCCGGCACTTGAAGACTGGACCATCTCTTTCATCGCCAACTGGATATTTCACATTGGCCAGGTTGCCGTCAATCTTTCGGAACCCCAAGAGAGATCGCAGAGGCCGAATGACCAGCTCCCATCAATCCGAAACCGATGCTCCCACGGGGTCGCTCAACCGCACCAGCCCCGGATTTGCCACCCGGGCGATCCATCATGGCTACGATCCGGCCGGCTTTTCCAATGCCGTCCAGCCGCCAGTGTTCCTGACGTCAACCTATGGGTTCGAAAGCGTGGCAGCAAACGATGCCGCCGCCGCCCTTGGTGGACGGCTCTATGCGCGCGAATACAATCCCACGACCGAGATCCTCGAGCAGCGGCTCGCGAATCTGGAAGGAGCCGAGGCGGGGCTGGTTGTTGCCTCGGGGATGGCGGCCTTCGGCACTCTGATCCTGTCGCTCCTGTCCCAGGGCGATGAACTCATCGTCCACAAGACGCTTTATGCGAACACGCTTGCCATGGTCGAACAGGCGGTCCCCCGCTTCGGCATCAAGGTCGTCGCGGTCGATCTGTCAGATCCCCAAAATCTCGATGCCGCGATCACCGAGCGGACGCGGCTGGTTTTCTTCGAGACGCCGGTGAATCCGCTGAGCCGCATCGTCGATATCTCTGCCATTGCCAAGCGCGCCCACGCGCGCGGTGTGAAGGTTGCCGTGGACAGCACCTTCGCCTCGCCCGCGCTCCAGCGACCGCTTGAGCACGGGGCGGACATCGTGCTCCATTCGCTGACCAAGTACATCAATGGTCATGGCGATGCGCTTGGCGGGGCGCTTCTCGGCGACGCCCAAACGCTCCGTACGCTGCATGAAACGGGCCTGCGCTACATCACCGGCGCAGCGCTCTCGCCCATGTCAGCTTTCCTGATCCTGCGCGGTCTGAAGACGCTGACGCTGCGTATGGAACGGCACAGCGCCACGGCCCTTGCGGTGGCTCGGGCGCTGGAAGCGCACCCGGCGGTGGCATTTGTGAGTTATCCGTTCCTCGACTCGCACCCTGATCAGGTGACGGCGCGAAAACAGATGTCCAACGGATCGGGCATGTTGGCCTTTGGCCTCCACGCTGGATACGAAGGAGCGCGCCGGATGATGGACCGGCTCAACCTGATCATTCGCGCCGTCAGCCTCGGCGATGCCGACAGCCTCATCTATCATCCAGCAAGCCTCACCCGTGCTCGGCAGCCGATCCGCAAGGATGCCCATTTGGCCGATGGAGTCGGCGAGGATCTCATGCGTCTCTCGGTGGGGCTTGAAGACGCTGATGACCTGATCGCCGATCTGCGGCGGGCTTTGGACGTCTTGTAATGACCTGGCGTGCGGCCATCTCTGCGCTCACACATAGATCTGGAGCCTTGCCATGGCATTCCTGAGCGGTCTTTCCGCGTTCCCCATCACCCCGACCAATCGTGACGGCCGCGTCGATAGCGTTGCCCTGCGCAGGCTGATTGCTCGGCTTGGCATTGCTCAGGTCGATTCCATCGGTCTTCTCGGCAGCACCGGCACATACATCTATCTGTCGCGCGAGCAACGGCGGCGGGCGCTCTCCGAGACCTTGGACCAAACGGCGGGGCAAATGCCGGTCGTGGTGGGTGTGGGCGCGCTGCGCACCGATGAAGCCGTGGGGCTCGCGCAAGACGCCAAGGCCCTTGGAGCAGCTGCGGGTTTGCTTGCCGCCGCCTCCTACACCCCGCTTACTGATGACGAGGTGTTCGAACATTTCTCCACTGTGGCGCGCGAAAGTGGCCTGCCGATCGTCGTCTACGACAATCCAGGAACGACGCATTTCCATTTCAGTCCACCCCTTGTCAGCCGCCTGGCAAAGGTGGCTGGGATTGTCGCCATCAAGAATCCGACAGACAAAAGCGGCGCGATCAAGAACCACCTGACCGCCCAGAGGCGCACACTGCCGGAAGGGTTCTCGATTGGCTACAGCGGCGACTGGAACGCCGCCGAGGCCATGATCGCCGGGGCCGACACATGGTACAGCGTCCTCGCGGGCATCCTGCCCGAGGTCTGCATGACGATCGTCACAGCGGCGCAACAGGGGGATGCGGCCGAAGCGCGACGGATCAATGCCGCGCTGGTCCCGATCTGGAGCCTCTTCAAGGAGTTCTCGAGCCTTCGCGTCGTCTATGCACTCGCTGAATTGCTCGACATTTGTGCCGACCCCCCGCGTCCCATCCTGCCTCTGCCCCCAGCAGCGAAGCGCCAGATCGCCGCCGCGTTGAAAGGTTTGCCATCGGATGCCAGCCGGTGAACAGCAAACCTCGTTCGGCAAGTGAAAGGAAGTGTCATGTATTTACCCGCTCATTTCGAGAACTGATCGAAAACAACGCACTCGGCGTGCTGATAGCCATGGCTTGAGCGGTCTCGACGCCAATAACACCCCCCTTCGAACTCAACAATCGACTGCGGAGGTACAGACTGCGCAGGCACTCCGCCCATGCCGCACCGTTCCCCTTCAAACTAGGAATCGGTGGTTTATCCATTGGGATGGCATCGAGCCGGCGCTTTACTTTCCGGCCCGGTGCGCGCATTGAAGCCAGTGCCAATGCCGCCGGCGAACACCATACTTCCGTCCTCGACATTCGCCAGAGCACGCTTCCCGACCGCCGTAACTGTTGCCGGGTTCGCAGCCGATGACGATGAACTCACCACTCAGCACGCATTTTGTCTCACCCATTCTTAGCGCCGGCCGGATGGATATGGACTGACACGAAGCTTGGAGACGGTGCCCTCGAGGCCGAACTGGCAGACTTGCGCGAGAATGTCGCTGCCGCCGCTGATCTCGTCGCTCAGAACGATGCCGTTTGGCGGCGTTTCAGCAGGTTAACTAGCGCTTTGCGTCGATCAACGAGTGGCCGATCGCGAAGACCCGCGCCGTCGATCTTGAGCAGGTCGAAGCCGGCAAGCATGGTCCTGACGTCTCCCGCCGCGGCCAAGAGCCCGCTGAAGACTGGGAATGCGCGACAAGTCTTCTGGTCAACGACGAACGCCTCACCGTCTATTATAGCGTCCGAGGCGCCGAGCTCGGCCACCGCCCGGGACGATAGTCGGAAACCTGAGGGTCCAGTCGTGGAGGTTGCGGGTCGAGGTAGGCCCCCATCGATAGTCGTCCCATTTCATTTCGTGTAGCCAATCAGGGCCCTGCCGGACGCGGCCGACCAGCGGTCGATGTTCGCGACGACCCGAATGTCCAGTCTCGTGTAACCCAGCCTAAGCGGCCTGTCCGCCCAAAAAATGACATTCAGTTGCCTCCAGCCTTTCGACACGACCCACTTCACGATCTCGTAACTCGCCAAACTAGCGGCTTGTTGCTTGAGCTGCGCGTTCCTACGGTGTGGTCGCTAGGCCCAGCAACAAGAGCTCGGTTGCCAGGCGGGCGGAGGCTCAACGAGATAGCCAGCTCAGGACAAGGAGAGCAAGCAATGGTCGCTTTTACCCTCAATGGCGAGGCGCGAACACTCGACGTCGATCCAGAGATGCCGCTGCTCTGGGCGGTCCGTGACGTCATCGGACTCACGGGAACGAAATTCGGTTGCGGGCTTGCCCAGTGCGGCGCTTGCACGGTTCACGTTAACGGCATGCCGACGCGCTCGTGCCAGACCGCAGTCGGCGACATCGAAGGAGCCTCGATCACCACCATTGAGGGTGTGTCGGGCAAGATAGGCGAAACGGTCCAGGCCGTGTGGGCCGAGTTCGACGTACCTCAATGCGGCTATTGCCAGTCTGGCCAGATCATGTCGGCCGTGGCCCTGCTCACAGAAACGCCTAAGCCGTCGGACGATGATATTGATTCGGCGATGAGCGGCAATCTCTGCCGCTGCGCCACCTATCATCGCATCCGCGCGGCCATCCACGAGACCGCCAACCGGCTGGAGACTTGAGGCATGTCGCAGTTTCTTTCGAAGCATAACTCCGTGCGGCCCACGCGCCGCCGGTTCCTCGTCGGCGCGGGCGTCACCACCGCTGGCCTCGCCGTAGGCTACCGGCTAGTGCTGGCGGCGTCCGACATCGCACAAACGACTACTGCAAAGGTTCAGGCGAACCCCTTCCAGACCTATGTCGAGATCACAAAGGAGAACCGAATCATCATCTACTCCTCGCAGTTCGAGATGGGACAAGGCTCCTATTTCGGCATCGCCACCCTGGTTATGGAAGAGCTCGACGGCGACTGGGCGCAGGTGGACGTGGTCGGCGGATATGGCAATACCGCGCTCTACGGCAATCTCGCCTGGGGCGGGGCCGCACAGGCAACCGGTGGCTCCACGTCGATGAGTTCGTCGTGGGAACGCTACCGCAAGGCGGGTGCTGCCGCACGGGCCTTGCTGGTGGCGGCCGCGGCGCAGCGGTGGGATGTGCCAGCCGGCGAGATCAAAGTCGCTTCCGGGGTCGTGTCGCACGCCTCAGGGATGCAGGCGCGCTACGGTGACCTGGCTGAAGCCGCAGCGGGAATGCCGGTTCCCGACGACGTGCCGCTAAAGCCGCGCGACAAGTGGGCCCAGATCGGATCGGACAGCCTCAAGCGCTACGATTCCGCCGGCAAGACCAACGGCGCGCAGACCTACACGATCGACCTCATGATGGAGGGACTCCAGACGGCCGTTATGATCCATCCGCCGAAGTTCGGCGCCGAGATCGAGAGCTTCGACGCAACCAAGGCGAAGGCACTCGACGGCATTGTCGATGTCGTCCAGACGCCGCGAGGCATTGCCGTGGTTGGCAGGGACACCTGGACGGCGCTCAAGGGCCGCGAACTCGTGGAGGTGACCTGGAACGAGGAGAAGGCCGAAGGGCGCGGCACGGCCGAGATCATGGCCGAATACAACAAGGCAGCAGACGATCTGGGCGCGGCCACCGCGCGCGACGACGGTAACACTCCCGCAGCGTTCGCCAGTGCTGAGAAAATCATCGAGGGGCACTACGAATTCCCCTATCTTGTCCATGCTTCGATCGAGCCACTCAACGCGGCCGCCCGAATCAACGAAGACGGCACCATCGACGTCTGGGGCGGACACCAGATGCCCGACCTTTATCAGGCGGCTGCCGCTCAGGTAGGCGGCACCACGCCGGACAAGGTGAGGCTGCACGTGATGAAGACCGGCGGCAGTTTCGGCCGCCGCGCGGTCTTTGATGCAGATGTCATTATCGAAGCTGTTTCCACAGCGCGTGCACTGGGACGCGGCAAGCCAGTGAGGGTGCAGTGGACCCGCGAGAATGACATGCGGGGTGGGCGGTACCGGCCGGCCTATGTGCATGCAGTCAAGGCGGGGCTCGACAAGAAAGGCAATGTCGTCGCTCTCCATGACCACATCGTGGGCCAATCGGTCTTGGGCGGTTCGACCTCTGCGGCGATGATCAAGAACGGCATCGATCCAACCTCCGTAGAGGGCGCCACCAACCTGCCCTATGCGATCCCGAACCTGAAGGTCGAGCTGACCACCACGGACGTGAACATCCCGGTGCTGTGGTGGCGTTCGGTAGGCTCCACCCACACCGCTTACGCGGTGGAAACCCTGATCGATGAGCTCGCCGCCGCTGCGAACCGTGATCCGGTCGACTTCCGCTTGTCAATGCTCGGTCACCATCCACGGAATGCCGCCGTGCTTAAAGTGGCTGCTGAGAAGGCAGGCTGGGACAAGCCTCTGCCGGAAGGCCGTTTCCGCGGCGTGGCCCTGCATGAAAGCCTCTCGACCTATGTCGCCGATGTGGTGGAGATCACCCTCAACGATGAAAATGGTTTCAAGGTCGACCGCGTCGTCTGCGCGGTAGATTGCGGCACCGCGATAAATCCTGACCAGATTCGCGCTCAGATGGAGGGCGGTATCGGCTTCGGGCTAGGCGCGATCCTCCAGGAGGAGCTGACCCTGAATGGCGGTGTCGTAGACCAAGAGAACTACGATACCTATACACCGCTCAGGATCGAGCAGATGCCGCGAGTCGAGGTGCACATTGTGCCGTCCGAGGAGCCGCCCACGGGAGTTGGTGAGCCAGGTGTGCCGCCTATCGGCCCGGCCGTCGCCAACGCGCTACGGGCGGCGACGGGCAAGACTATCCGCAAGCTGCCGATTATAAAGAACATGTCAGGAATGACACCATGAAACAGCCGCGATGAAGATCGCGCCGTTTTCGAAACGCCTCCTGACAGGCGCTCATCTCCATGGGTCAAATTCCGGCGGCTGCCCGCTCCAATATCCGGTTTGGAGACGGCACCCCGTGTTCTGAACGACCACAGACGGGCCTTGGCGCCGGTTCCACTGAAGAACCGCTTTCGAGACGCAAATGCGTCCACTCCATGAAGAGCACAACCGTATAGCACCAGGAAGGCTAGCTACCTCCATCGCTTCGGAGACCCAGGCCCTCAGAAAACCGAACCTCCCGAGCTCAGAGGCGCTCGTGATCACAATCGCGCTGGTGCGTGGATCATTGTTCAAGGGTTTGCCGATAGGCAGGCGAGATGGCCGATCGACATGATCTTCGCCCGATGCTCTACAAACACAATGCCAGCCGCTGTCACGGAGTCGCGAAGACGAAGGCAATGTGGGTCGACGCCGATACTCATCGTTTTGGTTGACAGAGCGCTTGGAATGCCATGCGCTTCACATCGGAGTAGCCATCCGGGAAGCCTGAAGCGCTTTGAAAACGCATGTGCTGCGGCTGTTATTCATAGCGTGGATGACTTTGATCAAAACAATCGATTTCATCACCCTTCCGGAATCGTGCATGGACAAAAAAGAGCCTCACGCACCAATCACACGCTGCTCTATCGCGTGACGAAAGCTGCCTTAGGAATAATCCAAAGGAGAAAATCTTCCATGCGCCCTGACGTGCAGTGGAGGTCGTGCCGAGAAAGTGAGTTGCAACTGGCCGACAATGTCGGGCGGTGCGACCATGGTCGCTTCGGAGAATGAAATCGGGCCAGTTCACGGGGGCGGTACTGTTATTCGTCGACGGCCGCCCTTCCCAAGAACAGGCGGCATCGCAAGTTGGTTCTGCCGATGAAAACGACATTGCCGGATACATGTCAGCAGCCGCTCAGGATTGGATGATCCAGCCAAGCTCTCGGCGTGATGGCACCGTAGGTGTCACAGTCGAAGCATCTCATTGATCGTTTATGAGGCTTTCTTCGATGCCGCTGATGCCTGACGGGCGGTCGCAGCTGCAGGCGACAACACGGCCTATTTAGTTGGAACAGTCGAGGTAAGCCAATTTGGCTTCCCGTTACTATTTGGAGAAAGAAATGCTGTGTCTAGGAATCAGCGGCGGACTTGACCAAGTCCATGAAAACCGATTCGAGCGTCCGAACGCCTTTATGCACGATGGCGCCGCGGTGCTCGTCCGAGACGGAAAGGTGATAGCCGCCGTAGAAGAGGAACGCCTCAATCGAATCAAGCACTCGAACAAGCTGCCAAGTGGTTCGATTCAATACTGTCTTTCGACGGCCGGGGTTCAGCTCAGCGACATTGATCGTGTCGCGGTCTACGCCAGCGAGCCCTACGCCAACGCCATGCTTGAAGGTATGTCCGCTTCCCAACCAGACATTCTCTCCATTCCGTTGGATGCTAAAATGTTGGTGCAGAACCTGTTAGCGCGTGAGTTCGGCACTAAGTTGGACAGTTCACGTATTTCATTCGTAGGTCATCATCAGGCGCACGCCGTGAGCGCCTTTGCAATGTCGGGCTTCGAACAAAGTCTCATTCTAGCGATTGATGGCTGTGGTGATTTCCTGTCGGGCCTTGTGGCGGTAGGGTCTGGCACAGAAATTACGCAAATCGAGGCTTTCCCGGAGGACAATTCTCTGGGGCTGTTTTATCTCGAGACGATCCGCTGTCTCGGCTACGGCTTGTTCGACGAGTATAAGGTAATGGGACTCGCGCCCTATGGCGACCCCGCTCCCTATCGCGAGCTCTTCGAGCAGTTCTACGAGCTCTCCGCCAACGGTGGCTACCGTGTTCACCTCGACCGCATCGGTCCGGCGTTGCTCCGCAACATCGAGATCAGGCGAAAGGGAATGCCTTTCACCCAGCAGCATCGAGATGTGAGTGCGTCACTGCAGGAAGCGCTTGAGCGGATCGTGTTCCACATTCTCCGGCACCACCGTGAGGCCACCGGCATGAAGCGGCTGTGTCTGGCGGGAGGGGTAGCCCACAACTGCACGATGAACGGCAAGCTGCTGTATTCAGGGCTTTTCGAAGACATCTTCGTGCAACCCGCGTCTCACGACGCTGGCTGCGCATTGGGAGCTGCGCTGATAGTCTCTAACGAGATGGGCCGCCCCGCGCCGCGTGAGCGACTGCAGGAGGTCTATTGGGGTCCTGATCTCGGGAGCGACCGCGCCGTGGAACAGGAACTGAATGCATGGGCCGGACATCTCGAGGTTGAACGCTCTTATGACGTAGCGATCAGTGCAGCCGACTGGATCGCCAACGGCGCCGTGATCGGCTGGGTGCAGGGTCGTTCGGAGTTTGGGCCACGTGCGCTGGGCAACCGCAGCATTCTTGCCGACCCTCGGCCCGCTGCGAACAAGGACCGGATCAATGCCATGGTCAAGAAGCGCGAAGGCTACAGGCCTTTCGCACCATCTGTGCTGGAAGAGGATGCGAGCGAATTTTTCGACCTCCCGGACGGTAAGCACGAATTTCCATTCATGAATTTCGTCGTTCGCGTGCGTGACTCAAAGCGCGCCTTGTTGGGTGCCATTACGCACGTCGACGGTACGGCTCGGCTGCAAACAGTATCGCGCGATGCCAACCCCGCTTACTGGGAGGTCATCAATGCGTTCAAGAAGCGGACAGGCACTCCAATTCTGCTCAATACGTCCTTTAACAACAATGCTGAACCGATCGTGGATACGGTTGCAGACGCGATTGCCACATTTTTGACGACAGAGCTGGATGGACTTGTGGTCGGGCCCTTCCTGGTTAAAAAACGGGCTGCAACGCTGCAGGATTGGACTGCGCTTGCGATTTCATTGCCTCCCTCAGTCTCCCTCCATCAAACCCGTGCTTACACAGCGCGAGATCATCAGGAGACTGTCTGTGAGATTATTCCGAACCACTCCAGCATTGACAGTGTGCGAATTTCAAACGACTTGTTTAATCTACTGATGCGGATCGAGGGCGAAGCCGTGTTGCGAGATCACCTCAATATGATTGAGCCGGATCAGGCCAGGCATGCAGCTCTAATGGAGGGCCTGCGAAGACTGTGGGAGCAGCGCCTGGTTCGGTTGCATCCCTCACAAGCTGGTCGGATGGATCATGCGTCCGATCAAACGCTGGGCCAGCCCAATAGACAATCAGCCTGATAGAGATGCACCTCAAGCTCGGCCAATCAAGGGTTTTTGTCGACCCCGCCTGCGAGCTCCCGCTGTGATTACGGGGTCGTCGCCTAGCGGCGGCGCCCACCACCATCTCCATCAGTCGCTTCGGCGACAAAGCCAATCATGTCCCGTAAGAGAAGTGCTTTCGGGCAAGGTCTGCAGGTTCAAGGAGTTCGTTGAAGGCGCCGCCAGCTGGAGCTGCGTCGAGCGCATCATCGCGCATGGTCGAACTCGGCGCCCAAGGGAAATCGCCCAATTCGACACGCGTGCGTTTGCGCCTCATTCAAAACCGCTGCGCGGGTGGTCGAGGTGAAATCGGAAGTCCGTCTGTGCCAGCCGACGACGTTCCCGCAGCGCATCCTGCACATCGCCCTCGATCGCATTCCTCAACTCGCGACATACGACGGGGCGCAGGCGCCGGAAACGAACCCGCCCACCGCAACCTGCAAACTCCCGCCTGTCCTCACGACGGAGCAATCCTGTCGCCTGACCAGGCGCGTGGAAAAGCATCACAAGGGTGACCACAGCGTCGCTTCAGGCCGTCAAACGCTATTGCCGTGCGTCAAGGCGGACTAGGTGACCCGTCGGGAAGCCGGCACCAGCGGCTTTGTCGGGACAAGACACATGCTATTGGGATTTGACCGCCGCAGCCGCGAGCATCGCTTCTCCCATCGCAATGGCCCCTTGGGCACGCAGCATTTCGCCAGGGTTCTGAATGTCGCGCAACTCTTTGTTCTGGCTGAGTTTTGATTTTCCAACCAGGCCGGTGATCTCGATCTCCAAGGCGACGATTGCCCTGACCATCGTGTCGATGAAGTCCTTCGGCGCGTCGCCCATCTTCCATGGGACCGGCTGCGAGGCTTCTTGCATGTGAGTGAGCTTCGCCACGTTGCGGCGCACATACCGCTCATCATCCCGGACAGTGATGCGTCCGTGGGCATGGACGACGAGATAGTTCCAGGTCGGCACCTGCTTGTGGAATTCATGCTTGCTCGGATACCAGTTCGGCGAGATGTAAGCGTCGGCCTCACGGAAGATTACGAGAACCTCATCGCCATTGGCGACTTCCTCCCAGACTGGGTTCTTGCGAGCGACATGGCAATTGAGAACGCCCTTGTCTCCCTTCGAGCGGTCAAGCTCGAAAGGGAGGTGGTTCGCGTCCAGCGTGCCTTTGCTTTGGGTGACGAGGATACCCAGCGGGTGTCTCTCGATAAGGTCAAACAGGGCGTTCTGATCAGGGACGGCAAAATGAGGCGGAACGTACAACGGTTTATCTCCTGTCGCGAATGTGCGGTTGTTAGTAATCGGCGGGGCCTTACGGAACGTGCCCCTGAATCTTCGCTGCCGTCGACGAGTGCCCCGGATTTCGGTGTCCACCACGCTCAAGCACCGCCATCGTGAAGTGGGCGGGCACATCAGATGCCGCCGCATATGAGTGAGGTTGGTCAGTGACAAGCCGCGCACTCTCGCCTTCGCTTAAAATTTCCACGTGGGTACCTACCACAACGCTCAGGGCACCCTGTCTGACCGAGATCAGCTCGCGCGTATCCGGACTATGAGCTTCCGCGGAAAACACATCGCCCGGCATCATGACCCAGCTCCACAGTTCGAACATCGTGCGTCCCGAGGTCGACGAATGCAGTTGCGCAGAGCTTCCCTTGGCGCTCGTCCAAAGCCTCCTGGTCTCTGTCCGCTCGATGGGAAGGCGCACCGTGGAAGGGTGCTCGTTCAACAAATCGGCCACCGAGAGCGAAAACGCCGCCGCCAGCCGACACAGTATGCCGATACTGGGGTTCGCCCTACCCTGCTCCAGCGCGACCACGGTTCCCTTCGATAGGCCACTTAGTTTAGCCAGGCGATCCAGGGTCAGGCTTCGGTCACGCCTCAAGTCTCGGATCCGGGCTGCTATCGCTTGCCCAAGCGCTTGCTCGGCATCAAACGCTTCCGTAACATTGGTCATTATATTGACTTGGGTCCTCGGCTCACGTATTGCGGTCAGTATAATGACCGGCACGAAATTGCAACTGCCCGTTAGGAAGGAATAACCGATGCGTTTTGAGACGAAGGCGATCCACTGCGGCCGAGGTGTCGACGCGTCCACGGGGGCCGTATCCATGCCGCTGCACACCAGCACGACGTTCGAACGAGGCGCCAACGGGTCATTTCCGTCCGGCTTCGAATACACAAGGGATGGAAATCCGACACGCAATGCGTTCGAGGCGGCCATGGCGACGCTTGAGGGAGGGGGAGACGGCATTGCCTTCGCTTCGGGCATGGCCGCAATCGCTGCAGTTTTCGAGAGCCATCCGTCGGCGGGTCGGATCGTTCTGCCGGATGACATGTATTTCGGCGTTCGTTCGCTGATCGAAGAGACCGACATTGGGTCTCGCTTCGACTTTGCCCCCGTCGACATGCGCGATTTGGACGCTTTGCGCGCCGCGGTGACATCGAAGCGGACTGGCCTCGTCTGGGTCGAGACGCCGTCAAACCCGATGATCCGCGTTGTCGACATTGCGGCCATCTGCGCAATCGCGCACGAGGCAGACGCCTTGGCGGTGGTGGACAATACGTGGGCCACCCCAGTGCTTCAACTGCCACTCGAAATCGGGGCAGACGCGGTGATGCACTCGGCGACAAAGTACATTGGCGGCCACTCGGATTTGATGGCCGGTGTCGTCATTGTCCCAAACGCGTCACCCCTCGGTCGCCCATTGCGGATGGTCCAGAAACACAAGGGCAGCGTCGCAGCGCCCTTCGACTGTTGGCTGGCGTTGCGGGGCCTGCAGACATTGCCGGTCCGCATGCGCGCCCATTGCGAAGGCGCCCAGAAAGTGGCCGAGGCCCTGGCGTCTCATCGGCGCGTCGAAAAAGTGCTCTTTCCTGGTTTGCAAACTGATCCGGGACACGATCTTGCTACGCGGCAAATGAGCCATTACGGAGCGATGCTATCCTTTATCGTCGAGGGCGGAGCCGATGCTGCAATGGCCGTGGCCGGCCGCCTGAAGATTGTTGTCCGGGCGACAAGCCTTGGCGGGACGCATTCTCTGATAGAGCATCGCGCATCCGTTGAAGGTGCGAAGTCCAAAGCGCCAGGCGGATTGCTGCGAATTTCTGTAGGGCTTGAACATCCTCAGGACATTATAGATGACCTGATGCAGGCCCTCGGCGAAACCTGCAAAGCGGGAGTCCAATGACGGGTGCAAGAACTCTGGCGCCGCTTTACGTGACGGCTGGCGCAGCCGACGATCGGCAGAACAATGTTCCTGCTGAGTAGAACGCACGTCCTCTGGTGAACCGCTACCGCCGTGTCGCATTGTCTCGGGCGTGGTGGTCGCCTGGGTGATGAACGTCTTCGGGTTTCCGGACGATGGCCACGCGCTCGACCGGATAGCGGAAATACCCAGATTTGCCGTTGACCTACTGCTGCTCGACCTCGTCGGAGATCGCGGTCAACAGATGGGATGGATGTGCTGGCACTACGGCAGTTTGACAAGCCGGCCATCGGGGCGCTAGCACCGTCCAAAGCCAAGAGTCGCAGGGCAGAACTGACCGCACCCAGCGGGCTGCGGGACCCATCAGCTACGGCCAGGTTGGTACCTCAAGGCGCATCAGCACCATGGATGTCACATTGTCCTTGTTGCGAGCCGGAACTTCGTTGTGACGAGTCTGTGCACAGAGCGCACCGCTGTAAGCAAATGAGCGGACGAACGACACCCACTGGAGGAGAGAAGTGATGCGGCGTCAAGATCCTCCGCGCTTTGCGGCAAACACACTGATCCCTCTTCACAACCCGGTCTTTCGTTCTATCTGGACAGCCACGCAGATATCCAGCCTTGGCTGGCTGGTGCAGAGCGTGGCTATAAGCTGGCTCATGGCGACGATTTCAGCCTCCGATCTAATGGTTGCGCTCGTACAGGCTGCATCGACACTGCCCGCGTTCTTCTTGTCGATCCTTGCTGGAGCCATTGCAGACAGCTTCAGCCGCCGCGGCGTGATGCTTGCCGGACACTGCCTTATCGCACTGGCATCCACGGCGCTGGCACTCGCTGTGGGACTGGGCTTTGTTAGTCCATGGCTGATCCTGGGACTGAGTTTCTTGGCCGGATGCGGCTTTGCCTTGAACGATCCAGCATGGCACGCGTCGGTAGGCGATATCCTGGAAAAGCGCGACATACCCGCCGCAGTGACGCTGATGTCGGTGGGCTACAACGTGGTTCGGAGCATAGGACCGGCGCTGGGCGGTGTAATCTTAGCTTTGCTAGGCCCCCTTTCGGCTTTCGCCCTCGCTGCGCTGAGTGACCTGGTCCCGTTGAGCGCTGTTCTGCGCTCAAAGTGGCAAGTTCGCTTTTCGCCTCTTCCGCGCGAGCGGATGACTACGGCCATTCATGATGGCATGCGATTCACGGCAATATCCTCAGAGATCAGAGTGGCGATTGTGCGTGCAACCCTATTCGGGCTGTCAAGCATCTCGATCCTTGCTCTGCTCCCCCTCCTGGTTCGCGACCAGCTGGCGGGAGGGCCAATTGTTTACGGGGTGCTATTGGCTGGCTTCGGCACAGGCGCCTTCATAGCCGGCATTGGCAGCAGCTACTTGAGACGCATTACGTCCCAGAACCGATTGATCACGCTCGCATCCGTTGCTTGCGCAACGTGTTGCCTTTTGATGGCCCTCACATCGTCGGTGGCTGTGGCGGCGATCGCGCTTGCAATCGGTGGCGCTGGCTGGGTTGTCACCTGGACCGGAACCGACGTGTGTGTGCAGTTGGCAAGCCCAAGGTGGGTCGTTGGTCGGACCCTGTCCATCTATTACGCCCTGACCTACGGCGGCATGGCAGCGGGCAGCTGGATCTGGGGTGCTGTCGCGCAGTACTATTCGCTGACGTGGGCTTTGGAAGGTGCTGCAGCGGCACTGTTGCTGGTCGCGGCTGTGGGAAAGCTATTGCCAGTGCGGCTATGGGAGGAATCGGATCAAGCGGCCGTCGACTTCAGGCCACCAGAACTGGCCCTCCCTTTGAAGCCCAGGAGCGGTCCGATCGTGATCAAGGTGGAGTACTCGATACCCGAGGAGAGTATCGATGAATTTCTGAGCTGCATGCGCGAAAGGCGGCGTGTTCAAAGCCGTGCCGGNCGACGCTTTGGACCGAGACATTCCGCACGCCGACATGGACGGACTATCTTCGTCTAAACCATCGGCTAACGGTGAATGACAGGGAGGTAGGCGAGCGCCTTGCCGCTCTGCACATGGGTGATTCTCCGCCTCGCATCTCACTTTCAATCGAGCGGTCGACAAGCCCCGCCCCCGGCAGCCAAGTCCAGCCTGTGCCTTTTGTATCGCGCCCGTGAGAAAACCAAGACTTGTCTGGGCTTGGACACGGAACGAGCTACTCCTTAATTTGTCGAGCCTGCCCGGATTGCAAATCGTTCCGGCCGGTTAGGCGAGCATGAGGATTCGCGCGGCAATTATGTCAATCACGGGTCCCATGTTCAGCCCGCCCCCCTCTGCCGCCAGATCGGCTTGAGCACGGTTTCAGGTCGCCTGTCCTTTGCATAGCGGCGGGCAACGAATAGCAAGGGGGCGGAGGGTATCCCCGTCTGCGAAGCGGGCGGAGGAGGAATCCGCAAGGCGGGTTGCTGGGGAGAGGGGCCGCGCGCCTCTTTCCGCCTCACTTAGAAAACATGCGGCCAAGCACGTTCATGTCGGCCGTGGGCGGCCGCAACAATTGCCTACAAGGCGCAAGCGTCGTCACATATTAAGCGTAGCCGCGCGACAACCATCCGTGGTCACGCGCAATCCTGCGAATTGTCAAGCGGAGACAACGATCGCGGCACCAAGCAAAGTGGCGAACCCGATTCTGCTCGGGAGATCCCAAAGCTCTCCGAACCCTATTAGATCCATGAAGCGAAACACGGCGCCCTGAAGCAGGTAAAGCAGCAGTGTGCTCTGACCAAGCTCCACCGCAACAAAGCGAGCTACGCGAGTTGAATGGCCAACTCTCCAGCATAGGAACATAAGCTGCATTGTGACTGCAGAAGTTGCTACGGAGCCAATGAACATCAGCAACACTTGTCTCGCCGACTCTCCATCGTAGATCGAAACGAGATTGTTGTAGACGTAAGTCTCCCTTCCCCAAACAAGAAAGCACACTCACGGCGTGCCGAGCAGCTTGGCCAAGGAGCCGCACTGGGGCCTCCGGAGTGAGTGTTATCGCTCAAGCAGCCACGTCGGCGCGGCCTAAAATCTTCGATGAGCGCGTCAGGAGAGCGTCGATCTCCACATTTCTTCCAGGAGATCGTCCCCACATCATCATGGCCACGGCTCTAACGGGCTGGCCCTCCCTTTCCCGTTTTTTGTCTCGATGCTCGGTTGCGCCGCCCGCCGGGGCAAGGCAAAAAAATCGTCGAGGCTGAGCCCCCACTGCGGCTTCGGCGAAATATTCATCCACGGGTTCGCATCACCGCGGGCAGCGGGCGAGTTCGTCGATAGGAGTGCGGATGGAAGTAGGCGATGCACATCGTCACCAGCGGCTCAGATTGTGTGAGGTCCACGGCTCGCTGGTTTCCGCCGACGGCGGCGCGGACGGCATCGGTATGCGCAGAGCGGGTCCGTCGGCTTGGCGTCAGTTTCGGGGCAAGGGGCTATTGCTGGTCGCGCGGCGCTGAGTTGGGCGGAAGGATCGACGGCGCAACCCGGGGCTCCCGCGCGACGAGCAGGTTCTTTTCCCGGTCTGACCTGGCCTCGACTCCAGATGTCGCGATGACCGACGTGACCGGCGCGATTGAACGGGTCTCATGCCCAAAGCTGCCTCGGTGCCCAGTAGCGGCACCGCATGACCCACCCGGCGCTGCTCGAAGTAAACCGCGGCCAGCCAACATCCGAAGGTGCGCCAGACCCGATGTCGCGGCGGCCTGATGGCTCCGGCGCCGTGCGCGGCAGAAAGCTGCCGATCTCGTCTGGCATGGTCGCTGACCGCATCGTCACCCGGGCCATCGCAGCGACTTTTCTCCGTTACAAAGTCCCCGCGGGACGGACTGCCAGGGCCAACAGCACCCGCAGGGGCGACCGCCGCGTCTGCCGGTCCTGCGAGTAGAATAAGATCGGGAAGTGCGGCTTCATCCTCGATGCCAGAGCTCGCTTCGCCGTACCGCGGCCGCCATAGCCCCTTGCGCTATCACGAGTCAGCCCACCTTTCTATTGGCAGCCATCGGGAGCCGATCCGCAACCACAGGGCGGCACCTGTCGGCCCGGCTTCCGTGTCAACGCAGAACATGATGCATATTCCCAGCGCTTTTTGACAGAGCGAACTACAAAATGCAGAACACTGACTCTCCGCCAAATGAATGCTGCGAGCAAGCAGCAGGCGGAGGAACTCCGTCTGGGCTGAGTACCTGTTTCAACGTGGACAAATAAATTGTAGCCAGTTCACGAAACGCCAGGCCCGCTCCTCTGCCGTCCGATCGTCCAGGAAATCCCCTCGGCGCGCACCACGCCAGACACCTCCTTGCCGATATGATGCTCAAGCACCGGCCGCCAGGGCACCAGCGTGAACTCGCGCGATTTCTCGATGACAGCGTATTTTCCGGCGGCGAGCTCGACGCAGCGGCGCAGCGTACCGTCTATTCGATTGCCATGCTGCGCTTCAGAATACGAGTGCCCGAGTTCGTCCGAGAGCTGACTGGCAACACGGTTCAGCTCTCGTTGGCGCAGCATTGAAAGCATGTTGGCGCGATAGATGACCCGATCCTGCGCATCATGGGCAAGACCTTGCGCGATCAGCCACTGCTGTCGGCGGGCCTGGACCTGACGTACTTCTCGACCGAAGCCAGAGTCGCGCAAGGACTCAGGGTGGGCTGATACCAGCTCCTGGTCGATCCAGGTGGCGCCGTCAAAGCCTACTTGGCTCTCCAGCGGCATTGATGAGAGCTTGTCGACGACAACAGGCTGGGCCCTCGCTCGTTGACGCTCGTAATCCGCGACGCGGTTGAGATGGTCGGGCGCGACTGTCCATGTGCCGTCCGGCTCGCGCTCGACGCCACCGGTCGCACGGCGGATCGCCTCCAGTCGCCGCACGTGCGTTTCGGCAAAGCGTTCGGTGGCCGAGGGGTCATGCTTGAGATGGATATCGATGCTGTAGCGCCCGTCGTTGACCGTGGCGATGCCGGCAATTGTGCGGTCGACTTTTCTTGGCCCGGTGTCCCTCGGCCTGATCCGCACTATGCAGCCTTCTGGTGTCGGTTGGGTGGCCTCGCCTTTGCCGATATCAAAATAGTGGCTTTTGCCGTCCACGCCGTCGACGACGAGGTAATGGCGGTCAGTGATTTCGTCGGCCAGCCCGCGCCCGACGACACGTCCGACCACGGTTTGGGCCGACCCGTCGGATCGATCGTGGATAAGATGGTCGGCGGCACTGCGGACGAGCCCCTTGCCGGTCAGCTCGCGATGGATGGTCTTGACAATGTCGCCGCGCTCGCCGATGCGGCGTAGCGTGGCTTCGAGATCATCCTCCAGGCGCCAGCGACCCGAAGGCATCTCCTCGGCGAGGCCCATCCGCTCGAGCTTGCGCAGGCGGCCCTGGTGCAGCGTCTGGCGAAAGGTGTCTCGGCTGGCTGGTGAGACATGCCCCTCGTCGCGCATGCGCATCAGCTGCCGGTCGATGCTGGTGAAGCGTTCCTGCTCCATCTCCTGGCGCAAGCGCTGCTCGATCTCGCGGTCGGTGCGCGGGCCAAGGTCGAGGCTAACCAGTTCGGCTGCGCGCTCGCGCAGGCCAGAGGAGATGTAGTCCCGCGCGATGACGAGGTTTTCGCCGTGATCGTCCCTGCCGCGCACGATGATGTGGGTGTGAGGATGGCCGGTGTTGAAATGGTCGATGGCCACCCAGTCTAGCCTGGTGCCGAGGTCTTCTTCCATTTGCGCCATGAGGCGCCGGGTGAGCAGCTTCAGGTCATCATACTCGATACCGTCTTCAGGGCCGACGATGAAGCGGAACTGATGACGGTCACCGTTCGCGCGATCGAGAAAGGCCCTGCCGTCCGCGTGGTCTTTGTCGGCAGCGTAGAGCTCGCCACGCTCGCCTTCCCGGGTGACGCCGTCGCGCTGGAGGTAGCGGAGGTGCGCACGAGCTCCGTCGACTCCCTTGCCGGCCAGCTTGACGATGCGTGCCTTGACGACTGCGCGCCGCTGCCGAAACGCCGCGTGGCGGTCGCGTGCTCTAAGAACGGCGGCAGCAGCCCCGCCGCGCCCCACCCGGCTTCCGATGAAGCGGCTGCCGCGTCCGCTCCTGCCGCCTGCTCGGTTGACCGCGGCCTGGACCTGGCCAGCGTAGCGTTTGCCCGCCTTCGAGCCGCGCGAGCCAATTTTGCCGAGCCTCGGCGTGAATTCGTCATCCTGCATGCGGCCTCCGATGAACCAGCAGCAAAATCAGAGGCTTGCGGCGCCAGACCCTCCTGGACCCGCAGGCAGCCTCCTGGGAAAACGATGTGCAGACAAACACTTCGCCGCCTCAGGAGGCGATGCCTTTATCTTGCCTTCCGCGGACCTGCCTCCCTGCCCCCCGCCCGAACCGCGGTAGCCGCTGCCCTCACCTGCGATCCGGCCGGCCTGACCTTGCTCGCTCCGATCCGAGCGGCACCAGGAGGTGGCCATTCGGGCCGGTCACGGAAACACCGTTTCGGAGGAAAAACAGCGACTGCCCGGAAGGGATTCCCGGCGCGCTTTTGGAACGGGATTTGTCGGTGAGCGCGTCCATATCGGCGGCCGAAATGCCCGCCGCCTTGACCTCTTCCAGATACGAAACCGTCTCGCTGGGCAGTGGCCGCCCACGCTGCAAATGCTGTTCGTAGCGCTCCGGCCCGGCGTTATAGGCTGCAAACAGGCCTGGAAATCCGAAGCGGTCATACATGGCGCGCAGATAGGCAGTGCCTGCCAGAATGTTGTCGCGAGGGTCGTGCGGGGCGGCTCCCAGGCCAAGCTCTGCGCGCAACTCCTCGTAGGTGCCCGGCATCACCTGCATCAGGCCAATGGCACCGGCGGTCGACGTGACCGGCCGTCCATTGAGCCTTGTCTGCCCCCGGCTTTCGGCATCCATGACGGCATAAATCCAAGTCTGTGGAATGCTGAAACGCCGGCTTGCTTCGGCTACGAAGGGCTGCCATCTTGCAAGCTGCGGACTATGGGAGATGACGACCGGCTTCGTGTTGGTCGCCGCGGAACAGGAGCATGGTGCGAGAGACACCATGCCCAGCATCAGGAGGGTCACTCGGTCCATAGCGGCACGAGCCTCCCGATGATATTTTCGGTCGGCACCGGCCCGAAATAGCGGCTGTCGAACGAGCGATTTTTGTCGCTGCCGAGTAGGAAAACCTCGGCAGCGGCGAGCTTTCGGCAGGCATTCCACCAAGGCAGCGGACGGTGCTGCGTGTCGGTTGCAAGCCGGCGCGCGACAATCTCGCCGCCGATGATGATGGCGTCGCCGAAGGCGCAGACATGCTCGCCAGCCAGCGCGGCAAGGTGCTTGACCAGCGGCACGTTGCTGGGCAGATAGAAGCGTTCGGCGGCCAGATCGACGACCGGTTTTGGCGGGCGGACGAGTACGAGATCACCAAGAGCCGGCGATCCGGACGCGACGCGATAGAGGCCGACCGGCGCACTCGCCGAGGCGTTCCAGACCAGCCAGTGCGATGGTTTGCCGAAGGCGGCGAAGCCGATCAGGGCAAGGCCCATCGTGGCCATGGCGATCGTCTTGCGCGCCCGAATGCGCCGCAGATGGCTGCCGATCAGATGGATGGTGGGACGCCGGCTCATGAGCGGCCTCCCTCGCCGGCCGAGCCGGAATCGTGCCCGCCGTCCTCGGGCCCGGTCTCCTGCGCGTGCCCCTTCGACCAATCGTCGAGTTCGTCGATGTGATAGCGGACATAGCGGCCGTGCTTGCGGAATTGCGGGCCGCCGCCTTTGAGGCGCATCTTCTCCAGCGTGCGCTGGGACAGCCCGATATAGAAGGCCGCCTGCGCGGTATTGAGAAACGGACTGCCCTTCTTGGCGCGGGCTGCGCGTTCGTTTTCGTCGTCCATGATGATCCTCGTTTCGCTACGGACAAGCCAAGGCGAGGATCGGCGAGCGAGATCGTTTTGGGGACGGGCGAAGAGTGGGGGGCGAGTTTTCGCCGCCCCCTTCGGCGGCCTCACGGGTCCTGAGAGAGGACCCCGCGCCGGTGGCGGCGCGGGGCTTTCCGGATCGGCCGGTTAGTCGACCGGGTTCCAGATGATGGCGTAAGTGTCGTCGTCATCCTGGCCGGCGGCGCGGCCGAGATTGGCGTAGAGCTTGCGGGGGCCAAACTCGGGGGCGGCAATCGACAGGCTCACATAGTCCTTGCCGGAGGTCTCGCCGGTGCGGATCCAGCCCGCACCCACTTCGACCCCTTGCGTCAGCACCCGGAAGTCGGGATGGGTGTCGGCGCTCTTTGCCTGATTGGGCACGATATCGATGTCGGCGCGGACGCTGAGCGTCTTGAGCTGGCCCTTGTAGCCGCCGTTTTCCTGTTTGGTGACGTATCCGATCGCGGTCATTTCCAGTCTCCTCTTGGTGCTCGCAAGGGACCATTCCCCTGCGATGGCGGACCGTGATGGGCGCGTCCGGACCGCCGGAACCGGGACGGCCGCAGCGATAGCGGAGGACCCGCGCGGGCAGCTTTTTTGAAGCGAAGCGGCGCGAGGAAGCCGCCGCAGGCGGCGGGGAAAAAAGCTGCCGGCGAGGGTTTCGGGCGGGCCTGATCCGCCCATAGGTCGACAAGCCAGCCGCAGGGAATGGTCCCCGAGACACAATGGAGACAGGTGGCGCGATCGGTGACACAAGAAGCCGGCCGCAATGCAGAGCGCCGGCTGCGCGGGCTCTGTCGGCAACCGGATCGGACAATTGGCCCCATGGGCCTTTGGCGCCTCAGCAAGCAACCCGGCGCGGTGCGGGGCTGCCGAAATGGGGGAACTGGCGTCGGAATTTCTCGCGCGCGGCACTGGCTCGACAAGACGCCCAATCGGCAGCCGGCGTGGCCCGTAGCGGCGCGCGCGACCTGAGCGGCGGTAATCGAGAGAACCGCCGCTCGGGCCCTGATCGACTATTCGCGCACGAACAGCGGCTGCACTTGTGTCCACTGATCGGCGGTGCGGAGCCGCTGCGGCTGGTGTAGCTTTCGGCCGGGAATTTCATCCAGCGCGGCAGCCAGGTCTCGACCCAGGGGCGGCCATTCTCGCCCGCCAGGAAGTCGCGGATTATGTTCTTTTGCGTCTTGACCTTCTCGGCGACATTGCCGTCCGCGACCAGCTTGCCGCCGACGTCGGCCAGCATCGAATTGGCGATTTCCTTGTCGCGCAAGAGGTCGAAGAAGGCATCGTCCGGTTGCCACCATATGCCCATGTCGACGTTCAGGTGGTTGCCGAGCGCCTCGACGACGGCGCTGCCCGCTGCAAGCGTCTCGGCCATGACAAGGGTGAGAACGCGCATGACATCGTCGTCGCAGAGCGCCAAGAGGCGCGCGAACACGCCGGCGATAGCAACGGCGTCGCCATTGCCGCCGGCGACCAAGCTATCCTCATCCGGTGATCCGAGCAGGGCCAATACCTCGCGCCGCTTTTTGCCGAATGCGGCTTCAGCCTTGCAGCCGGCAAGGCTGGCAGTCACCGTCTCGTTGGCTGCGCGCTGCGGCTCAGGCCGCACCTGCCACAGGCCCGAACCGGTGATGGCGTGCGCCACCACGAGGCGCAGCGCCACGGCGGGATGGTCGAGCATGGCCGCGCGCACGGCGGCATGGCGATGCAGATCGATATAGTTGTGCATCGGGCCGGTGACTTCGGGGCGCGGCAGCTTGGCGGCTGTTTCTTCTTGCTCGCCGCCCTCGCGGGCGCGGCGGGCTTCCTTGCGTGACAGCCAGCCCTCGTGACACTCGACCTCGCCGCGATGCGAGACAGTGATGACGATCTTGCCGCCCTTCTTCTTCGGGGTCTTCTCGTGGTCCCATGCGTGGAAATACTGGCCCGGTTCCAGCGCACAACCTCGCTCCAGCCCTCGTTGAGATAGGTGTCGCGTTTGGTGGCAATCGCTTCGTTCTGCTTTTGCCAGAACAGGTCGGCATCGGCGAAATAGCTGTCCTCGCCGAACAGGTCCGAGGTGATCAGGCCGGGATACTCCTCGATGGCAAACAGTGCCACCTTGGTGGAAATCGACTGGCCGCCGAACAGCCATTGCTTCAATTGATAGCCACGCAGCGCGTATTGATCGGGATCGGCACAGAGTGCCAGCCAGTCCTTCTGCTGCGCCTTGGAAGACATTGTGAGATGGCGCACCGGCTCGGTGTCGATCTCCTCGCGCCGATAGGCTTCGCGGATTTTGGGCAAGAGGTCGCCAAGCGCCAGAATGCGTTTGACCTTGAGATCAGTGATGCCGAAGGTCACAGCGATGTCGAGAACGGTGCGGCCTTGCCTGACAAGCCGCGAAACGTCTCCCATTGCCATACTTCGTCAGGATCGAGGCGGGCGAGGTTTTCGATCAGGAAGCTTCGAGCGCATCGGCGTCGTCACCGTCCTCCATGATGGCGCAGGGCAAGGGATCGCCTTCACCGCGCTCGTCGGCAAGCGATTTCGCGGCGAAATAGCGCCGCCTGCCGGATTGTCCCGCCGCGGAGGCCGAAGGCCGACGCGGCGGGACGGTTTTTGCGCCTATCGGCGCTGCTGTTCCGCCGTGTCGGGCGGAAGCTCGGAATGGGGCTTTGATAGGGCGTCTGCTGCCTGCCGCAGCAGTCGCTCGGCCTCGGTGACGTGGCCGCAAAATGCGGGCGGCTTCGGCATGGACGGAGATCGGAAAGCGCGCCTGGAAATGCAGGTCGCGCTCTATGCCGAGGCCAAGCGGCCCTTTTACGGATGCAAGCTCGGCCAGACTGACGCTGCCAAGTTCGGGGAAGCCGAAGCCGAGATCGCAAAGACCGAACAGCGTGTCGCCATCGGCGTCGAGTTCGCTCAGAAGCGAGGTCGCGGCACCTGTCGGATCAAACAGTTTCACAACGGGAAAATGGTCGATGTCGGCGCCGGCGGCGCCATGGGCGAGCAGTCGTGCGCGCAGTGGATTGGTGATCAGGATCATGGAAAGACTCCTTGTCAGAACGGGTCGCGTTGACTTCTTGCGTCCGGCGGGAGAAAGGTTCACCGGACCTTCCTCTGATCCGCCTCCCCATTAGAGACCGACCTCGAGCAGCTTTGCGCCGCGCGCGGACACATCGGCGCGTCCATCAGGAGGGTTTGCCCGCGTGGTGATCGGCTGGACGCCGGGAATGAGCGTCTGCTCCTTTGCGGCGTCGGCTCGGTCGCGGTCAGTTGAGGATCGCGCATCGTCATGCCGCAATCCCTTCTTGCGCCTCGCCTTCCGCATCGGCCGGAAGGCCAAACAGGAAATCAGCGGCCTTCGAAGCTAGGCTGGCGGCACGGAATATAGCGCGGTTGTCCTCGCGCAGCACCTTCAGCCATGAGCCGATGTAATCGGCGTGACGCACGGTCGGCTCGATGCCGAGATTGCTGCAGACGAAGGCGGCAGTGATTTCGGCGACCAATTCTTCACGCGCGTAGGCCTTGGAGCCGAACGAGCCGGAGAGGTCGCGAGCAAGCCGCGTCGGGTGGCCGGTCCAGTGGCCTAGCTCGTGAAAGCAGGTCCGGTAATAGTCGATCTGCTGATGGAACGCTGGCTGCGGCGGCACCTGAATGTGGTCGCTGCACGGCATGTAGAAAGCGCGATCGCCGCCGACCCTGAAATCCGCACCGCTGGCGAGAATGAGCGTCTCGGCCTGCGGCACGATCTCGCACTGTGGCAGCGGCTCGGCAGGGGCATGGAGGTGTTCCGGAAGATTGTCGCATTGCGCGACATTGAAGACGGTAAAGCGCTTCAGAAAAGGCACGGCCTGTGGTGCATCGCCCTCGTGGCGTGCGCGCTCCTTCTCGTTCTTTGGGACAAAGCGGTCGGCATGCACGATCGTCGTGCCGCGCTCGCCCTTCCTGACATTGCCGCCCAGGGCAAGCGCCTGCCGGAAGGTCAGCCAATTCTGGCTGGGATAGCTGCGCTCGATGACGGCGCCCCACAGGATGAGGATATTGATGCCGGAATAGGTGCGCCCCGTGGACGCATTCCTCGGCAGGCCGAGGCCTGCTTTTGCGCTGCCCCATGGCTTGACCCATGGCACGGTGCCGCGCTCCAGCTCGGCAATGATGCGGTCGGTGATCTCCTGATAGAGGCTTGCGCCTGGGCGCCTGCCCTTGCCTGCGCCAGCCTCTCCGCTGGTGGTACGCTTGCTGTTTGCACGCATGTGTTATCCTCCGCTCGCCAATCGCCGCGCCTTTCCCCGGAAGCGGGGTGGGCGGCGAGTCGCGACCGGAAAGGCCCGCCGTGGTAGGCGGACCGCATCCGAAGGACCGGAACGAAGAGGAGGACCCTGAGCGGCACGCGAAGGGTTGCGGGCTGCCGCGGCGGGTCTAGAAGGGAGTGTCGCCCGCCCCGCGCCACCGGGAAAGGCCAACAGACAAACCGCGCCGCCCGCAAGGGCGGCGGCCGTCACAGCCCGAAGGGCTGCCCACGCCAAGGGGCGAAGCCGAATGGCCGAGACCGCCTGAGCTTGCCGAAGAAAAGCGGGCTCGGTTCACGAGCACCTGGTGCGCGTCGTCAGGCGCGCGGGCGCCCGCCAAGTTTTTTCGCACATGGTCAGGCGCCGCAGTTACGTCGAGAACCAAAAGGCATCGGCGCCGTGCGCGCGGCTTCCTCCGAAAACCAGCGCTCGCCTTTCAACAAATTGAGGCGTTGTCCCACTCAATATTCCTGTCCGTGATCATGATGGATGCGGCGCGCCCGCTAGGACCGGAGGCTGGAGAGAATCTCGCACGGATCAGCGTCAAGGGCCGCAGTTATGTCGAGAAACTCGATGACATCGAGACGCCGCTCTGCGCCCTCGTACTTGGCCACGAAGGATTGGGGACGACCAAGCTTGTCAGCCAGCTGCTTCTGGGTCAGGCCTTTGGCCTTGCGCAGCAAAACCAGCCGGGCCAGGAACCGCTGGTGGCGGGGCGATCGAAGGGATTTGGGCATGGAGGCGAACCGGTCGGGTAAAGACCGGATCAGCGACTAATCCCGGTTTCGGATTATCCCATTTTGGGATATACTGCCTGCGCTCACAGGCGAGGTTCGCAGGCATGAATGGACCAATGGGAACAGATGAGACTCGAAGCTCAAGTTTGAGCGATGAAGTCCCCTGGTCGGAGAACCTCACGAGCTACGACAGGGAGCATTTCACGATCTACCTGCGGATCCTGGATGCCTGCGCCGAGAATGCCAGCGAAAAGGAGATGGCCGAGCGCATCCTCGGCATCGACCCGTCCATTGACCCGGTCCGCGCTCGCAAAGCTCTTCGCAGCCATATCGACCGTGCGAACTGGATGGTGACGACCGGCTACAAGGAACTGTTCGCCGGCTGATGCACAGCGCCCAATGCCACGTGTTTCGAGTGGGCAAGTCTCTGTAGCCAAATTCGGCAGCGCACGGCCGCGACAGCGGGCGCTGCGGGAGCGGTCACAACTGGTTCGCGTACTGTTTGACTGCCATTTCCAGTGCTTGCATCAAAGGCACAGCCTTGGAGAAGAGGAAGCCTTGAGCGGTTCGGCAACCAAGCTTGTGCAGGGTTTGCCGATCCGCCTCTGTTTCGACGCCCTCGGCCATGACCTCGATCCCGAGCATGTCACCGAGTTCGATGACGGATTTGACAAGCAGTCGGTCCTCTCGGGACTTGGCCAAGCCGCGAATGAAGCCTTGGTCTATTTTCACCTTGCGTATCCGACGGTCCTTGAGAGAAGCCAAGGTAGAAAAGCCGGTGCCGAAGTCGTCGAGCGCGATGGAAATACCGGCATGCGAAAGCCGTCCGAGCTTTTCATCCACTCTGTCCGGATCCACCGGCGATTCTTCGGTAATCTCGATTTCGAACATCGTCGCAGGCAGGCCTCTTGCGGCCAGACCATCCAGAACCATGTCGTCGATATCGCCGGCTTCCAGTTCGCGCGGGGAAACATTCATCGCCACACGAATGTTACGACAGTCAGCTTTCACCAAGCCGTCGATAAAAGCACAACAGTCGGCGAATACGGTTTGCGTCAGCAGCTGAAGCATTCCGGTTTCGCGTGCGGCTGTGATGATTTCGGGTGGAGAGATGGCACCATGTGTCGGATGGGACCATCTCAGCAAGGCTTCAAAACCGACCACGGCCTCGGTGTCGAGTTTCACGATCGGCTGGAACCAAGGTTGCAATCTTCCCGTCTTTATCGCCGAATGAAGGTCCCGTTCGATGGACTGGCGGCGTTGGAGTTCCCGGTCGAGTTCGGCATCGAACAGGCAAAATTCGTTCCTGCCATGGCGCTTGGCCGTATAAAGGGCGATATCGGCCCGCAACAGCATTTCAGTCAGGCTCGACGTCTGCGCCAAGTATATCCCTATCGATGCCCCGACGCGCACGGACGCGACCCCGACATAGGGGCGAGCAATTTTGGCTATGATATTGGAGGCGAGATCACTGGCAGAAAGCGAAGCTCTCGTTGAGGGAAAAACCAGCACGAATTCATCGCCGCCGATACGAGCTAGCGTTGAGCCTTCCGGTGCTTCCTGCTCTATGCGGCGGGCGATCATGACAAGCAGTTCATCACCGGTCCTGTGACCGTAGGTGTCGTTGACAGATTTAAAGCCGTCCAGATCAATCAGCATTGCCACGAAGGGGCCATCCGCGGTCTTGAACCGACCGATGGCGTGTTCAAGGCCCCGCCTGTTGAGAAGGGCGGTCAAATGGTCCTCCCTGGAGTTGCGCTCCATTTCCGACGCAAGTCGCTCTGCCTCATGTCTCAGGCGGCTTGCTTCGCGGAAGCGCGCCTGCCCAACAAACGAAGCTCGGACCAAGCCGCCCATGAAGAGCAGAACGGTGAAAGCCAGAATGTAGCGTTCAAAATTGCCTTTCGCCAAAAGGCACGCCACCGTGATGAGGAGTGGAGGTGTGATGAAGCTGGTCGCCGCCGCGGCATACGAACTGCCATATGTAACCGCACCAGCTGAAATGCCCGCCAGTATGACCAGATGCATCGGTGCTTGAGGTGTTGTGTATCCAACAGTCAGCACGGCCGGGAAGGACCAGGCAAACCCTGCCAGAAGGGCAAGGACGCCAAACATGCGAAGGCGCGGCAAAACGCCAAGCAAATCCTGATGGCGCCCCGTTTCCTTTAGCTGAAAACGGGCGAGTGCAAGCCGGGCGGCATTTAGCGCATTGACGACCAGGAACCAGCTTGCAGCGGCAAAGCCGCCGCCAGAAAGGGCCTGCACCCCGCAAATCAGGCCTGACAGGATCGCGCTTATCGGCATCGACACGAAGAGCCCGGCCCTCAGGTCAGCAAGCTGATCCTGACGGATTTTGGCCTCCAGCGATTCTTCTTTCTTTAGGGGTGCCATGAATGGACCAGCTTGCTTCCGTCATTGTTCGCGAGGACCAAACCTATGCAAGCCCACTGAAGGACGGGTTAACTACCCAGCGAGGGTAACCAGTGCGCTCACCATGCTTCGGGTCACACCTTTGGCTTAGCATTGCCGAATCATCAAGGTTTCGCCCGCGCGCGTGCCTTGATCCGAATCATGCCATGATCGGCAACGTCACCAGGAAGCAGCCTTGCCCGCGACGCTGCGAGCCAGCAAGACAAAGAAGCCGCGCCGAGACAGCGCTCCAGAGCGGTAGCGCTCTGTGCGATTCACCGCCTGAGCATGGCCGAAATGCCATGGCGGACAAAGGGAAGATGTTGGGCAAAGCGGAGCCCAGCATGTCTTGCAAGCCGTGCCGCCGGGTGCTCGCTTGAGTAAAGACCGACAAGCATGTTGGTGGCATGATAGAGCGGCGCCGCCGACAGCCGCAGCCGGCTTTCGTATCTGCCGAGCATGTCGGGATCGGCAATGTCGCGGCGGGCGCGACATGCTGTCAGTATTTTATGAGCGAGTTGCTTCTGGCCGCTGAGGCCGATGTTGAAGCCATGCGCGGTCACCGGGTGCATGCCGATGGCAGCGTCTCCTATAAGTGCCGCACTCGGTGCCGAGAACTTGTGCGCCCAGGTCGTGACCAGCGGATAGGCATGGCGGGTGCTTGCCAGGGTCATCTGCCCGAGGCGTCCTCGACACCGGTTCATCAATTCCATGAGGAACAATTCGTCATCGAGAACAGACAGTCTATCGGCCTCGATTGAGCGCAAAGTCAGAAGCAGCGACGACACGCCTTCCATGAGCGGCAACATCGCTATGGTCTGATGGTGGTCGAACCATTCGACCGCGATCTGGTGATGGAAGCGCTCGTGCCTCACTCGGCAAATCAGCATGGAGTGGCCAAGCGGATGGATGTTGGCGCCAATGCCGAGCAGGTCGCGCATCGCGGACAAACGCGAATCCGCTGCTACGAGCAGCCGAGCGGCCAATTGCCTGCCATCAGAAAGCGTTATGACCGCCTCGTCGTCGCTGGTTGTTGCATTCACGACCGAGTTGCCGCACAGCAGCCGGGCATGATCCTGGAAGTAGACAATTTTGAACAGGGCATCGCGGATCCGACAATTTGGGACCAGAAATCCGAGTGGTTCCCCAGATCCGCTGCGAGTATCGAAGCACAGGGCGAAAGGGCTCGATCCGTTGAGCACGCGCGCGCCATGAAGCGGTGATTTGTCAGATGCGGGCATGGCGTCCCAGGCGCCGAGCTCGCGAAGGATTCTCACCGATGCGTGCGTCAGCGCGATCTCGCGACCGTCGAAAGCCGGATTCGCCAGGCTGTCGATCGACTGCCGTTCAACCACTGCCACCTTGAGTCGGCTCAGGGCGAGCGATGCTGCGAAGGCAAGTCCGACCGGCCCAGCTCCGACGACAATGATGTCGAATGTGTCGACAGAGCCGGCCATCAGCGTGCCGCCATAGCGGCTATCTGCGATACGAAGCGCTCTTGAAGCATCGCAATCACCCACGGTTTGCCGCTCATCTCCCCATCGTCGATAGACATGCGTTCTCCGTTGGAAGCCTGGTCAATGAAACCACGCCGACGAAGAGATAACGCTGATCTGGATCAACCAGGCTCGATAACCCGGCAACGGCGGGTTCACGGTCGAGTGGTCGATTGCCGTGAAAACGTTTGCATGTCTAGGCATTCTGAATGAGTCGGCTTCCCAATCGCGGGCCCCTACTGGCCAAAGGTTCGGCAACGTATTGTGGCTGATCCGTTCTTCGCACGCGCGCCGATATCATCATGACGAGGCAATCCAGCAAAGACTCGGTCGACTGACGACCAGCATCCGCACGGTCGTTGGGCGCCGCCAACCGGTTCAGCCTCGCGGCTCTTCCCGATCGATAAGGATCCGCTGGGCGGAGCCGTCGAGATCTTCGTATTGGCCGCTCTTCATATCCACAGGAAGCGCCGGTCCAAGCCCCACCAAAACAGGCAGCGGCCATCGCATTCCGTCAGGACGGGCATCTTGCTGCCGATAGCGTGCTCTCCGCCCATGACGGGCGCTAGACGCCGAAGGAACTCGCCGACAGCCTCATGTCCAAGTGATGTGGGAAGGGAGCAGAACCAAAGGGACTCTGCTCCGCGTCCCCGCCTTTTCCGCAGCTATGAAACCTTCACCGAACGGATCCGTACTGAGGAGGAGGCCGTCCTTGACTTGCCCGACGCCGGCAACCTTCTCAGCCGCAACGATCGCTGCCTTCCGCTGACGCTCGTCGACAATCGCCCCCTTCAGTTCGACAAGGCCGTCGCTGACCCTCACATCGATCAAGTCACCACCGCTCCAGGTTTGTGACTGCAGTTCGGCAAGGATAGCCTTGCGGATCAGGTCGTCATCGGGTGGCGTGGTTCCCTGTTTCGGCATGGCGCGGATCAGGACAAGCAGCAAATCAGTTCGCGTGATGATGCCGATGACCCTGTCCCGATCGACAATCGGAAGATTGTTGATGCGATGTTGCATCATCAGGTCGACAATATCTGCAATCGAGGCGCTAGGAGGCGCCGAGATGACGGGTGTGGTCATCACCTGATGGATGATCCGTCCGTTCGAGCGCGCATAGTCATTGGCGACTGTGCCCGGGCCAAGATCAAACTCCAGCCAGCGCGGACGCACACGCTGGGTCCCAAGTTCTTCTCGGCGCAAGAAGTCGCTTTTGCTTACAATACCAATCAGGGTGCCGTCGCTGTCTGCTACCGGCAGGCAGCTGACCTTGTTTGAAAGCATGAGCTCGACCGCTTGCGCGATCGTCGCGTTCGCATCCGTCGTGATGACTGGCTTTGTCATTATGGATTCGGCTTGCATCCTCACCCTCCTGATCTTTCGTCGGACGACGATAGGACATCCCGACCCGCGGCGCGTTGATCTGAGTCACTTGGAACGAGGAGGATTCTCCGCGCCGTCGTCGCGGTCGATTAGAATGCGCTCCGCAGCGCCATCGAGATCATCGTACTGGCCGCTTCTCAACGCCCACAGGAAGCCGGACAGGCCGAGTGCGCCAAGGAACAACGCCACCGGAATGAGATAGGCGAGCGTCGTCATGAAGATCGGGCCAAGGCGCCGGCCCGCGCGGGCCTGCCCTGCCGCGCTGTTTCGGACGACACACCCGTTGCGAAGCCTTGCAGACGCATTGCGTTTCCAATCACAAGCAATGACGAGGCAGACATCGCGACCGCCGCGATGAGAGGCGTAACATGACCCAGAATGGCGATCGGCACGGCCACAGCATTGTAAACGATCGCAATTGTTATGTTCTGTCGGATCAGGCTTCCCGCCTTGCGCGACACGTCCAGCGCCAGCGGGATCGCCAAGAGGCTTTCGCGCAGAAAAACGAAGTCGGCTGCATTGCGGCCAATGTCGGCGGCCGTGGCGGGTGCGATCGAGACGTGCGCGGCGCTCAGCGCTGGTGTGTCGTTGAGCCCGTCGCCAACCATCAGAACCTTGTGCCCGTCTCTCGCCAGGCTCTCGATGCGTTCAACCTTGCCGGACGGTAGCAGGCAGGGAACGAAGTCATCGACACCAAGCATGTCGGCAACCTCGGCGCAGGCTTTCGCGGTATCGCCCGACAGCATTTCCACGCACATACCAGCGTTGCGCAGTTGATCGATCGCTGCCCTGGTGTCGAGGCGTAGCGCATCTTCGAAAACGAAGGATGCGACAATCATGCCGTTTTTCGTCAGGACTGTTCCGCCGTAGCCATGTTTGCCTTCGCCGCCGGTTCGAGCCTTCCAGCCAGCCCATCCGCGTCTACCCAGCCGCCAGATGCTACCGGCGGCTGTGGCTTCGATCCCGAAACCCGGGTGCTCGGTCACCGCGTCGAATTTGTGCTGGCTGCTGCTGACGGAAAAGCTGGCAATGGCCTTTGAATATGGATGACGCGAATGCGCGGCCAAGTCGGCAGCGATTACCAGCATGGCGGGATCAATCGAAGCTGCGTTGACGAGCCGTGGCTTCCCAAGCGTGAGCGTCGCGGTCTTGTCGAACACGGCTGTATCGATCGTCGCTAGGCGCTCCATGGCCGAGCCGTCCTTGACCATGATGCCGTTTTCGAACAGGCGCCGCGCGGCCACCACCTGAACGATTGGAACGGCGAGGCCAAGCGCGCACGGGCATGTGATGATGAGAACAGCGATTGCGATCGTCATCGCCCGGTGCCAGTCGCCAGTCACCGCCATCCAGCCCAGGAAGGTTGCCAAGGCGGTGAGATGAACCACGGGCGCGTAGAGTGCCGACACGCGGTCGGCGATACGGCGATACCGGGCGCGACCACCTTCGGCGGCCTCCATCAACCGAACCATTTCCGCCAGGAACGAATCCTTCGCGGCGGCTGTGGCCTCTATCGTCAGCGGACCGGTAAGGTTGAGGACGCCGGCCTGCACGGTGTCTTCCGGCGCCACGCAACTGGGCGTGCTCTCGCCGGAGACCAGGGAGCAGTCGACGTCCGATGTCCCGCGCACAATTTTGCCATCGACAGGGATTCTTTCGCCGGCGGCGATCAACAACAGCATGCCCGGTTCGATCTCGGCCACCGGCAGATAGTCCCGAGCGCCATCGCCGCGCAGCACCATGGCGCCACGCGCCGCGAGCTGTGACAGGCCTTTGACGGCGGTGCGGGCGCGTTCCCGCATCACGTGATCGAGCGTGCGACCGATCAGGAGAAAGAACAGCAGCGATACCGACGCGTCGAAATAGGCGTGGTCGCCATGGGTGATCGTCTCATAGAGGCTCATGGCGTAGGCCAGCGACACGCCGACGGCGATCGGCACATCCATGTTCATGCGGCCGTGACGCAGCGCATTCCAGGCTGACTTGAAGAAGATGCCGCCGGCGAAAGCCAGCGCAGGAATCGCGATCAACGCCGAGACCCAGTGGAACAGGTCGCGGGTCGCGCCTTCGGCGCCGGACCAGACCGATACCGAAAGCAGCATGATGTTGCCCGCCGCGAAACCGGCGACGGCGACGGCGCGGATGAGCTCAGAAAGCGTCTTGTCCTTCGCATCGGTGTCGGCTTCGAACAGATGCGCCTGGTAGCCCAGGCGCCCGAGCACAGTGACAAAAGGCGGGACTTCATCCCCGCGCCAGCGGACCGAGACCCGCTTGGTTGACAGGTTGACGCGAGCGGCCTCGACGTGATCGAGTTTTCCCAACGCCGTTTCGATGGTCTGGATGCAGGCGCCGCAATGAACCGTCGGTACCGACAGATCGGTTTGATGGAGATCATCGCCAAGCGATCGGCTGGCCAGCCTGATTTCCTGGCTGGACGGCAGGACGGATGTGTCGGTGTGGAGATCCAACGCCATTTCAGCACCGGGTGCACAACAGCTCATTGCAGCGCTCCATGGGAGATCATGATCCTGCGCACGTCGCGATACGGTCTGGCCAGGCCGGCATCGGCGTCGATTTCGACGATCCACACACCGTCCCTTGGCATGTGCTGTGCTGTAAACTCCTGGCCCGAGGCGGGGGCGAGCGTGACGGACTCGTCCTCCTTCTCGTAGGCGGGATGGCGAAACAGCACCTTCACGCCATGCAAGGGAACCGGCTTGCCTGCGCCGTCGGTGAGGCCATAGCGGACTTCGCCCCATGCAATGGTCAGCTTGCCGGTCCAGCCGAGGGCTGCTTGCGCGCGCCCTTCCTCGGCTTTCTTGTTGAATTGCTGGCTGGCCACATAGGTGTTTTCGACGACAAGGCCGGTCCAGCTTGTGCTGGCAAGCGTCGCCATCGTCAGGTTGACCGCGATGACCACGCCGAAAAAGGCAAGGATGATGGCCAGCATGTGCCTGCCGGTGAATTCGCGTGGCTTTCGCGTGGTGGCGCTCATCTGGCGATCTCCGGCGCGTTGAAGGTGGCTGTATATTCGTTGGACTCGAAGCTCACCTTGTCTTCGACCCGGAATGTGAAGGTCTGCGCTTCGTTGTGGATCTGATCTGCAGGCAGGCGCACGAAAATTTTCAGCATCTTCAGCCGGTCCGGTTCAACTTGGACCGCGAACGAGCGGGCGGCCGGCAGGTCGACGCCAACGATGCTCATTTCTGCGCCCGGCAAACCCCCAAGGGCGACGACGATCGTTCTTGGCTCGGGGATCATATTCAAAAGCTTGACGGTGTAGCCATTGCGGATTGAGCCGTCCGACAGCGTCACGAATTGCGGATTGCGGTCGTGCAAGACGTTGATCTCGAGCCGGTCGCGCGTGAGCAGCGAAAAGAGCAGACCCAGGCCGATCAGCGACCACATGGCCATGTAGACATAGGTGCGTGGCCGGAAGATCTTTCGGATATGGAAATGCGCCACCCTGTCCGAAAACAGGCCGTCATCCGTCCTGACCAGTGATGGATCGACCGAGCTGGCGCCGCCGGCGGTGGCCAGCATCATGTTGGCGTTGTAGTCGGAGAGCGTCGCGTAGGAGATCAGTCCTCGCGCTTTGCCGAGCTTGTCCATGACGCCGTCACAGGCNGTTGTAGTCGGAGAGCGTCGCGTAGGAGATCAGTCCTCGCGCTTTGCCGAGCTTGTCCATGACGCCGTCACAGGCATCGATGCAGAGCGCGCAGGTGATGCATTCGAGTTGCTGACCGTCGCGTATGTCGATCCCCATCGGACAGACGGCGACACAGGCATTGCAGTCGACGCAATCGCCGACGGGATGCCCTGCGGCAAGAACCTTCTTGGCGTGACGCGTGCGCGGTTCGCCGCGCCAGTCATTGTAGGTGACGGTGAGCGAGCTCTCGTCGAGCATGGCTGCCTGGATGCGCGGCCATGGGCACATATAGGTGCAGACCTGTTCGCGCATCAGCCCGCCAAACGTGTAGGTCGTCGCCGTCAGGACCGCGACGGTGATGTAGGCGACAGGCGCTGCCGTGCCGGTGAAGAGTTCGCCGAGCAGCGTCGGCGCATCGGCGAAATAGAAGATCCATGCGCCACCAGTCGCTGCGGCTATGACCAGCCAGATGACGTGTTTCGATGCCCGCAGCACAAGCTTACGAGTGGTCCAAGGACCGGCATCGAGCTTGATGCGTGCGTTGCGGTCGCCCTCGATCGCGCGCTCGACGACCAGGAACAGATCGACCCATACGGTCTGTGGGCATGTGTAGCCACACCAGGCACGGCCAACAGTCGATGTGATCAGGAAAAGACCGACGCCGGCCATGACCAGAAGGCCGGCGACATAGTAGAATTCCTGGGGCCATATCTCGATGAAGAAGAAATAGAAGCGCCGGTTGGCGACATCGAGCAGCACCGCCTGGTCGGGGGCAAACGGACCGCGGTCCCAGCGCAGCCACGGCGTCAGATAGTAGATGCCGAGCGTGATCGCCATCACGATCCATTTGAATCGGCGAAAGCTGCCCGAGGCCCGCTTCGGGAAGATCTTCCTGCGCGCGGCATACATTGGCTGGCGCACCTTGGCGGAGTTGAACGTCGTGGGTTCGATCCGTTCTATTTGCGTGTTATCGAGCACGAGAAGCTCCAGTCACCAGCGACGATTTCGCCGGAAGCCGACTCATCGGTTCTGGATGATGCCGAGGCCCGGCTTGCGCCGGGCCTCGTCGCTTGGCGGGAGGGGGAGGACGAGAATAGGCTGCTTTCCTATTCTCCGCCGCCAAGCGAATGGATGTAGACCGCCAGTTCCTTGACCTTGATCTCGCCGAGGCGCGCGCCCCAGGCCGGCATCACGCCGTGTTTCGGTGCGGTTACCTGGGCGGCGATGGCCGCTTCGCCTGACCCGTAGAGCCAGATGGCGTCGGTCAGATCTGGAGCGCCGAGTTCCTTGTTGCCTTTTGCATTGTCGCCATGACAGGCCACGCAGTTTTCGGCAAAGACCTTTGCGCCCGGCGCGACCAATGCTTGATTGACGACGGCCCCCGACAGACTGGCGACGTAGGCGCTGACCTGTTTGATCTGGTCGGCGGTGATGATGTCGGCAAAGGCGGGCATTTCCGACAGGCGCGTATCCGGATCGGAGGCGAAGCGAATGCCATGGGTGATCGTCTGCTGAATCTGGTCCGCCTTGCCGCCCCACAGCCAGTCGTCGTCGTTAAGGTTGGGGAAGCCCTTGGAGCCCTGGGCGCCGGAACCATGGCACTGCACGCAATTGAGCTTGAACGCGGCACCGCCGGCGGCGACGGCGAATTCGCGCAGCGTGTCGTCCGCCGCGATCTCCGAAACACTTTTCGCTTCTATCGCGGCGACATATTTGCCCTTGGCTGCTTCAGCCTTGGATAACTCGTTCCCGACATCGTTGCGACTGGAATAGCCGAGCACACCCTTGGTTGTCGTGTGTAGCAGAGGCCATGCCGGATAGGCGATGGTGTAGCCGATCGCCCAGACTATGGTGATGTAGAACGTCCAGACCCACCAGCGCGGAAGCGGGTTGTTGAGCTCCCGGATGCCGTCCCACTCATGACCGGTGGTTGAGATGCCGGAAACCTCGTCGATGTGATCGCTGCTCATGATCAGTCCTCCTTCAGAGGAATTTGAGCTGCTTCGCCGGCTTGCCTGCGGCTTCCGGGACGAACTGCAAAGGCAACAGATCCGATGAAGAAAAGAGCCATGGCAAGTAGGCCCCAGCTGTCGGCAATTTCCCGCATGAAATTGTACGTCATGGCCATTGTCCTCAGCGGTAGCCGGCGGTCTCATCGTAGTTCTTGAAATCGACCAGCGTGCCCAGCATCTGGAGATAAGAAACCAGCGCGTCCATTTCGGTGACTTGCTGCGGGTTGCCGTCGAAGTCGCCGATCTTGGCCTTGGGGTAGCGGGCCTCGAGGCCGGATGTGTCGGCGTTGGGATCAGCCTGCGCCATCAAATCGGCATTGGCGTTGGCGATCATGTCGTCGGAATAAGGGACGCCGACGCGCCTGTTGGCGACCAGATGCGTCGAGAAGTCCTTCACCGCGATCGGCTTGTCCTTCAGGAAGGCATAGCTCGGCATGATCGATTCCGGCACCACGGACCGTGGATCTGTCAGGTGATCCACGTGCCACAGGTTGGAATACCGGTCGCCAACGCGGGCGAGATCCGGTCCGGTGCGCTTCGATCCCCACTGGAAGGGGTGGTCGTATATCGACTCGGCCGCCAGGCTGTAGTGGCCGTAGCGCTCGACCTCGTCACGGAACGGCCTGATCATCTGGCTGTGGCAGAGGTAGCAGCCCTCGCGGACATAGATGTTTCGCCCGGCAAGTTCGAGCGGCGAGTAGGGGCGCATGCCTTCCACCTTCTCGATCGTATTATCGAGATAGAAGAGCGGCGCGATCTCGACGATGCCGCCGATTGTCACGACCAGCAGCGACCCGAGGAGGAGAAGTGTAGCGTTCTTCTCGATGACCGCGTGTCTGTTCATCAACCTCATTTTCTGTCTCATCATCGCGCAAGCTGGAGGGCGGGGGTGGAGCGCGGCATCGGATCCTGCTCGCGCCGGTAGCCGAGGATGGTCATGGCGATGTTCCAGGCCATGATCAGGGTGCCGGAGAGGTACATGGCCCCACCGATGGCGCGCATGATGTAATAAGGGTGCATAGCGGCCACGGTTTCGGCGAAGGAGTAGACCAGGAAGCCCTGCTCGTCGTATTCGCGCCACATCAGGCCCTGCATGATGCCGGACACCCACATCACCGCGGCGTAGACGACGATGCCGAGCGTCGCCAGCCAGAAATGCCAGGTGACGAGCCTGAGCGAATAGAGGCGTTCACGGTTCCAGAGTCTCGGCACCATGAAGTAGATTGCGCCAAACGAGATCATGCCGACCCAGCCGAGTGCGCCGGAATGGACGTGGCCAATGGTCCAGTCGGTATAATGCGACAGCGAGTTGACCGTCTTGATCGACATCATCGGGCCTTCGAAGGTCGACATGCCGTAGAAGGCGATGGCTATCACCATCATGCGGATGATGGGATCGGTGCGCAGCTTGTCCCAGGCGCCCGACAGCGTCATCAGGCCGTTGATCATGCCGCCCCATGACGGCATCCACAGCATGATCGAGAACACCATGCCGAGCGTCTGCGCCCAATCGGGCAGGGCGGTGTAGTGCAGGTGATGCGGCCCGGCCCAGATGTAGAGGAAGATGATTGCCCAGAAATGGACGATCGACAGGCGGTAGGAATAGACCGGCCGGTTGGCCTGCTTGGGCACGAAATAGTACATCATGCCGAGGAAGCCGGCGGTGAGGAAGAACCCGACGGCATTGTGGCCGTACCACCACTGCGTCAGGGCGTCCTGGACTCCGGAAAATGCGGAATAGCTCTTGGAGCCGAGAAAGGAGGCCGGCATCGACAGGTTGTTGATCACATGCAGCATCGCGATGGTCACGATGAAGGAAAGATAGAACCAGTTGGCGACGTAGATGTGCGGTTCCTTGCGCTTCAGGATGGTGCCCAGAAACAGGATCAGGTAGCCGACCCAGACGATGGTCAGCCAGATGTCGACATACCATTCGGGTTCCGCATATTCGCGGCTCTCGGTGATGCCGAGCAGATAACCTGTCGCGGCCATGACGATGAAGAGCTGGTAGCCCCAGAACACGAACCAGGCGAGATCGCCACCGAACAGCCGAGCGCGGCATGTGCGTTGGACGACATAGAGAGACGTGCAAAGCAACGCATTGCCGCCGAAGGCGAAGACGACGCCCGAGGTGTGCAGAGGCCGCAAGCGGCCGAAGTTGAACCAGGGCTGGATGTTGAGATCGGGATAGGCAAGCTGCAGCGCGATGACCACCCCGACCACCATGCCAACCACACCCCAGAACATGGTGGCGATGGCGCCGTAGCGGATTGGCCCGTCCATGTAAGCGGACGGGTCGATCGGAGCGGCAGGCTTGAACTCAGTGTTACGCAGTAGGATCGCAGTGAAGCCAGCCAAGGCGAAGAACAAGACCCACATATGCTGGCGAAAGGGTTCATCCACCCCAGCGCCAGCCGCCACCAAAGCCGCGAATGCGAACAGGCTTAGAAGCACGATTTCTTTGCCGAATTTCATCGCAAGCCCCGATTTCCAATTCCGGCGGATGCCAAACCGCGGTGCCTTATTGCGCAGCCGTCGCCTGCTCGCCCTGATCCATGTCAGAGCCGCACCATTTTGCTCGAGCAGCATCGAGTTCGGTGCGATCAGACTGCGACGATCGAATGTGGAAGCGCACCACGGTTGTGTGCGTCAAGTTCTGCAAAATGGGGCGGCCATGATGCTGGTCATGCGGCTTGGCGCAGAGCGAGCTTCTTGTGCTCGCGCAGGTCGTCCATATTGATGTATCGGTTGGCCTCCATCCAGTTTTCATTGGTCTCGACGGCCAAGGCCCTGTCCAGGCGCAGGCAGCTTTCGGTATTGGGGAAGATGCGCACGACATAGGTGCGCCGGCGGATTTCCTCGTTGAGC
>NZ_AYWH01000013.1:0-96117 GCF_000502555.1 Mesorhizobium sp. LNJC394B00 | reverse complement strand
GGTGACGTGAACAATCACCAGCCTGCCATGACCGCCCCCTCTCAGCGAATTTGCAGAACTCTCAGCACACTACCCAAAAGCGTCGGAGGTCTTGGCCAAAACCGACGCGGCCGGGGATGAGGACGCTATCAAGAAAAGCTATCAGGCTGTGCAGAAGCTTTTCAAGGTAGGAAAAGGCGCGAGATTTTTCGGCGCCGGGAAATAATTGCCGCATTTTCGTAGCGTGAAAGTCCGCTAAGGCGGGCGTATTTGGGGTGCCTCTCACTTAACCAAGAGGCACCTGATGACAACGTTTCTCCGCTTCAAAGACCTTAAGGCGCGCGGCATCGTCGGTAATTGGCCGACTCTGCTGGACTGGATAAAGGAAGAAGGATTCCCGCCGGGCCGTTACTTCGGCGCCAACACGCGCGTCTGGACCTCCGACGAGATCGAACTGTGGACTGCATCGCGCCCCCTGGCAAATGGGGAGGCCGCATGATGACCGGCCTTTGTCACGCAAATTCCGAAGCGGTGGTGATCGCCGCTGCCTGGTACGCCGCACACCGACACGAGTTGACCAGCGGCATCATCCCCGGCCTACGCGAACGATTTGGGCTGACGCCTATTCAGGCGCTTGAGGTGCTGCGCCTTGCCAAGTTGGGAGGCGGCGCCAATGCTTCGGTCTCTTAACAGCGAGAAGCCGGCGGCGCACGACGCGCCAACCGGCCTCGAAATCTCAAGTGGCTTGGCAGCAACATCTGAGACTTTCGACACTACCAAAACACCGCGGAAAGGCAACGGGAAAGTCACGGCCCAAGCTGCATGGAAGTTGCGCAATCCGGCTGCGGTTCGCGCGCATTCCGCTGTGCAACACGCGGTCAAGACCGGCCGCCTGGTGCGCAAACCTTGCAAGAAATGCGGCAACCCGCGCTCCGACGCACACCATCCGATTGAGACGGATCCAGACGCATATTCGAAGAAACTAGCCGTCATATTTCTATGTCGACGCTGCCATCGCCGAACCCACCGCCGGTCGTTGAGCCAAAGGGGTGCTTCATGAGCAACGAACGCCCCTTCACTCTGGTTTCTCCGAAGCTGCACAGTTCAAAGCGTTACCTCGCCCTCGATGACAGCGGGCGAGCCCTCTTCAACTATGTGCTTCACGGGCAGCACCAAAATTCCTGCGGCTGTTCGCAGATCAAGCCGGCATATGCGGCCGCCGATCTCATCTGGCCCGCAGAGAAGTTCCTGCTGTACAGAGGCAAGTTGCTGGATGGCAGCCTGGTCGATCTCGATGCCGACACCGACGAAATCTACATCGAGCGGTGGTTCAAGCATCACGCCAAGGGCAGTTGGAAGTTTGGCAAAGGCATCATGAGCCAGATTGCCAAGATCGAATCTGGCCGGCTCCAAGAGAAGGTGCATGCCGAATTCGCCGGCACCTCGCTCGGCAAGGCCGCGCTGGAGGCCGAGGAAGCCGAACAGGCAGCGGCGCCAAGCGTGACCAATATCACGAGTCGCCTTCTCGGCACCCGTCTCATGCAGAGAGGCGGATAGCCTATGGATAGGGTATCGGACGCCTATCGATATACAGAGACTAATACGGAGACTGAAACGGAGACTGAAACTAAACAGATACGAAAAACAAAAACTAAAACTTTTTCATCATCGCAAATCGCGAAAGCCGAGACCGTCACCAAGCGTCGCAAGGGGCTTTGGAGAGAAGAGGCGCCAGGGCCGGATGTCGGCGCTCTTCCCATCAAGGCCAACGTAGCGGCGCTACAGCCGGGACTCGGGAAGCCTGTGGTCGGGAGGTTCGGAACGCACCGGCCCACGATATCGCATCGGCGGCGCCGCACCTATCAGATCGCTTATGGGTGGCTGCTGCTCAACAGGGCGAACGTCCGCATCGACCGCCTTCCGCATGAGCCAGGCAGGACACAGTTCCTTCAGTACCGATTTGAGATAGTCGACCATGCAACGGCAACGCGCGTTGCCGCCTGCCGGTTCCGCTGCCCGACTTGGCGCTCACATACCGAGCGTTTGAGTGCTTCCGGCAGGTCGAGCCGCCTCAGCGAACAGCTCGGCCGCTGCCTGGACCTTGTCCGCTGCGTCTTCGACCCTGTCAAAGCGCATCAGCACACGACACTGGAGCATCGCCAGACGCGCCGCATGGTAAAGCTCGCTGCGCTTGTGACCGTCCGAGTCCAAGGGTTGAAACAGCATCGTCATGGCGAAACCCCTCCCTCCGATGCCCGGCTCCAGTCGAAGTCGAGAGGCCGGGCCGTTAGACCGCGATCAATAGTCGGAGTCATAATCGCTGTTGTCGTCCTGCTGAATGACGACGTGACGGCGGTGATGCATCGGACGGTTGATCGATCCGGTGACCACAAAGTCGCTGGACCGGTGATGATGCCGGCGCCAGGCGCGCTCGCCATTGTCGTAAAACGCCTGCTCGCCATGATGGCGGCGATGGAGACGGTGTCCGTTCCGATAGATGACCACACGGTCGTTATTGTTGTCGTCCCAATAATGGCGGTGGTGATGTCGCTGGGTCTGGACGACGATGCCTTCTTCTGCGGACGCGACCGCAGGCGCAGCCAAGCAAAGGGCCAATGCGCCCAGAATGATGGTCTTCATTTCGAGTTCTCCAAAACCTAAATCGCCCTTCGGTGGGGAAACTTTGCTCAAGGACTTTGGTTCCGACAGCCATCGGGGCGTGCCCATGAGCGGTACGTCAGGCGATCGTCTTGAAAGACGCCGAAAGCTCGGTCGTGAGCGCCAAGCCCGCCACAAGGAACGCAAGGAGTTGGGCGGCATCATTTTGCCTATCCAAGTCGATTTCCCGCTGATCAACCTGATGCTGGAGGCGGGCGCAGTAGACGAGGCAGGTAGCCGCAATCGAAAGCGGATCGGCAGAGTGATCATTCGAATAGCCGCTGACGCGTTATCATCAGCCGTTGCTTCCGGGCGTAGAGTCCCAATCGACAAGGAGTGACAGCATGCTCGCCAGAACGCCAAAAACATCTGAGACCGACTTCGCTAGTATTCTGAAGATTCCAGCTAAGCCAGCAGCCATTTCAGAAGCTGATGCAGCCTGGCAGCATGCCGTCTCCCAGAGAGAGGCAGGTCAGGCCCGACACATCGAAGCCACGCGCCAACTCCACGCCCAGGTGCCAGGCCAACCGCCTGTGATCACCCTGCGTGAGGTGGAAGAGATCGGCTTGACCCTGGAGCCGCTCTTCAAAGCCGAGAAAGACGCAGCAGAAAAGCGTTCGTCACTTCGTGAGCGCTACGACCAAGATACGCATGCCTTCCTAGCCTCGGCACTGGACAGATTTTCCGATGCGGTGTCCGACAAACTGGGTGAACTCGAAACCCTTCTCGGACTGGGAAGCGCTCTCCATGCCGCCTCTGTTGCCGCCGGTGTGAAGTTGCCTCGCCGGCTTCCTTCAGTTTGCGGAAACATCATCAACAGCTCGATCTATACGGCTCGCAACCTCGTCAGACACGCCGCGCTGGCGCCCGCACCTGTATGGACTCGGCAGGAGGCAAGCAAATGAACGCACCATCGAGCAAAGCCATTCACGCGTTCGACGGCGCCATGACCTCGATCAATGCACCAGACGCGACTCGTTATGTCCCGCAGGAAGAAATGCGCAGGATGGAAGCTCGCGCCTTGATCGGCCGACATCAGCGCGGCGAGCGCCTCACACCAGACCAGGCAACGAAGGTGAATCGCGAGCAGGCGTCGCAGTCTCTGGAAGACCTGCTCAGGAAGATAGACGAAGAGGCGAGCAATCCAATCATCGCTCTCAAAACCGCAGTTGGATACCTGCTTGGAGAGATGGCAGCGCGAGGAAGCGGCCAGTATCTCAAGCGCTATGAGCTAGAGGAGCGCCTTAGCCTCGTTGAAGCCCGCGCGCTATCGACTGCGAAGATCATGTCGAAAGCGCGCGTGCGGGTGCCGGCCGGCAGACGACCTGCGAAGCCTTGATCATGGTCGTGTCCGACGCCACCAAGACGCTAATGGTCCGGGTGATGCTTCGGGTGGAGAACGAGATCTGCCGCAAGCTTTCGGACAACGAGATGGACCTGATCATCTTTGAAGTCGACCGCTGGGTCAAAGCCCGCGAGCCAGTGCTGCACTGATGCCGGGGGGGAGATCTCAAAAGCTGCATAGAAGCATCCATGCGACCGGTTCCCCAGCACTATTTTGCCGAACGGTGCCCCCGTTTCTCCACACCAATGAATGAGCCATGAAAAGACGCGGACCAAACCCACCTGGACACCTGAGCGACGAGGCCAAGGCCTGGTGGCGTAGAGTCGTCACCGATTTCGAATTGGAGGGGCACCATCTTCGGCTGCTGCAGCTTGCGGCCGAAGCGTGGGACCGTTCGCAGCAGGCCCGAGCCGTGATCGACAAGGAAGGAATCACGACCGTTGACGATCGCAAAAACGTCCGTGCTCACCCAGCGGTAGGCATCGAGAAAGACGCTCGGACGGGGTTCGCAAGGTTGGTCAGGGAACTGGATCTTGATGTTGAAGTGCCGCCAAGCCGCACTCGGCCGCCGGGCTTGCGCTCTAACCGGAGGGGTGTTTTCGATGCCGGTTAAACGTCGCAGGGCGAAGGGTAAGCCGTTGCGGATCACGCCCGCCTCGATCGAGGCTTACAGGCGCGCGATTATCTAGAACTGCACCGCGCGTTGGGTCTGTTTCCTTGGGAAATGTCGCCGCTACCAGCTCGGTACGATGCGCTTGGCTGCGACCCAGACTGGGTGATGCCGGAGCAAACCCATAACCTGTTTGAACTGTCGTTTCAGCAGGCTCTTGAATTGCAACGCGAGTTAGAGGCGGCCTGCAAATGATGATCGCCGGCTATGCCGCAACATTCGGAGTCGTGGTCAACGATCAACACGTGATTGCGGCCGGCGCGTTCGACAGTCTTCTCCAGCGCGGCATTTCTCCCAAAATGCTCATGGAGCACGACGGCGAGCCTGTCGGCCAATGGTTGAAAATCACTGCGGATGAAACTGGCCTGTTTGTGGTCGGTCGAGTCGAGGCCGCAATGGCAATCGAGAAGATCGAGGCCGGCGTTATCGGCCTGTCACTCGGTCGCAAAATAGGGCTGCGCAAGGAGATCGAAGGCGGCATCTCACTGTGTCCACAGGTCTACCATGTCGGCGAAATCTCGATCGTTCATGAGCCCGGCGATCCCACGGCCCGCATCACTGAATTCTGCATTGGGAGCGTCTGACCATGGGCATTGGCAGCATAAATGCTAGACCTATAGGGCACTGGCATTTCGGGGACACGGCAACGCCGATCGTCGCCGATGTACCTAATGTTCAGACCACGCTTCCAACATCCGCCTATGGACAGACCATACCTGTGGTCTGGGGGAAGTGTCGGCTGCCGGCTGCCTACATCTGGGTTCCGCCGATCCTCACGGTGACTTCGACCCATCAGGAATACTGGGACACCATCACCACGACCACGGCCAAGATGTCGGCCCGGCTTCGCTTTGCCAGACCCCTGGTTCCGGATTCGACCTGGACGTTGCGCAAGTTCTACGCCAATGGCAAGCTGATCTATGACGCAACGACGGGCTATCGTCAGAGCGGGCTAAAGTTCAAGGCATACGACGGCCGTTCGACCCAACTCCGCGATCCCACCATGGTGGCCGAAGAAGGGGCGACCAACGTTTCCGCGCATCGCGGTTACCTCGATATCGTGGTGACTGATTTCGATATTGTCGGTCTAGGCGCACCGCCTGTTTTCGAGGCTGAATGGATTCAGGCGGCATCGGTCGCGGCCAAGGCTGATTTCACCGTCTTGCTCTCAACACCCATCATCACCGTTCCTGTCGTTGATTGGCTAACGGGGACATTCTACGCAGTAGATGATGACCTCTATATCCGCCGTTTCCACATCAGTGGTTTGCGTGAGATTTTCGCTGTTAAGATCACATTTCTCTCATTCACATACGCTTTTATTGAAAGCGGAAGCCTTCGATATATTCCGGGATTGCATTGTCTTTTTGCGCTTGCCAAACGTACCGGCGGGTACCCGGCGCTATACGCCATCCTCATCGACGCCGAAACCGGCGCCGTTGTAGCTGAAGATACCGCCGGTACCGGGGCTCAGTTTACCGCTGCCTCCGCACTTTGTACGTTCGGATCGGCGTCGATCTTCGTGGGTGATTCAAGCGGCCTGGGCATCCATTTCATCCATCGGATCACGCAAGGCAAGGTCATCCCGACCTTTAACGAAGTAGGTTGGGAGGGCTACAGCCAAGTCAATTGTTTGACCTTCGGCACTGTCCGCACCAATGATGCCGACCTGTGGATTTGCGCTGACGACAAGCTCGTCAAATCGATTGTTACGTCGATGGGCGCGCTGGCTACAACGACCGAGTTTGCCAGCTTTTCGACCGATCTAGTCTATCTGGTCTGGCATGACGGCGACGTGATTGTTTTCACCGACGATGCGCAAGCGATTCGGGTTGATGGCGCGACCGGTGCAACGGTCTGGACGAAGGCTGTTCCCTACCAGATCACCAGCAGTTTTGCCGAGCCGGAAATGCACCGCCTGGACGGCGTTTTCTTCTACCAGGAAAGCACCTCCTACAATTTCACCGACCTCGACACTGGCCTGACAACTTCGGTTTCCAAGACTTCAGTCACCGTTCCCAAGGTGGTCTATGACGGGCAATCGAACCTGGCCGTAGCAACGAGCCAGTTCATAGCCAAGCCCTACCGCACCCTATTCAACACGTCGGATGATGGCACGGAAAGACCCCTGGTGGACTTCCTGGACGAGTCAGAAATCGGATTCGAGGGCGTCATTGACGACATGGTGCAGGGCGCCGTGGTCGATGTCACCGCCTCCGTTCGAGAGATCGCCCGTAGCGTCTGCGAACCCTATTCAATCGCCTTTTTCGAGCGCTGAAAGGAAGCCTTCGGCATGAGCACCAAACGCAATAAACCCGTCCAGGAAAAGGACGAAAAGCCGCCCCTGGATCCCAAGCAGATTGCTGAGGCATGGGCGATCGTGGCCGGCATGCTGCCACCTGGAGCAATGTTGTCATGACCCTTCGTTATGTACGTTCTGGAGCCGCTGGCGCCGCGACTGGTGCCGATTGGGCCAATGCCTATCTGACGCTTGCGGCGGCGCTGACCGCCTCGGCCGCCGGTGACACCATCTACGTCTCGGAAGATCATGCCGAATTGCAAGGCTCATCAATAACGCTGACTTCTCCCGGCACGGCGGCGTCGCCCGTCAAGGCGATATGCGTAAATCACAGTGGGTCTGTCCCTCCGGTGTCGGCCGACATACGCACAACGGGAACTGTGACCTGCACTGGGAGTTCCAATCTGTCGTTTGCCGGTGGGCCGGCCGTCTACGATGGGATGACCTTCACCGGCACCACAACAACAGGGCACGTAATTGTCGCTGGCGCTGTCGATGGCGCGATCAAATTCCGCAATTGCGCTCTCCGACTCGGAGGGTCTAGCTCAAGTTCAAAGATCGACCTCGGGAACACTTCATCAGGCGGAACCGGCATCGAGCTTTACAATACCACGATGCGGTTCACCAATGTGGGTCAGGGTGCCGTCATCAATGCCGATGTCCTCTGGACGAACACGCCTTCCGCCATCACCGGAGCAACGATTCCGACGACCCTATTCCTCTTCACCAGCGCGCGCGGTGCAAAGATCGACTGCCGTGGCGTCGATTTCAGCGCGCTTGGATCAGGCAACACGATCGTTGGCAACAGTTCGGGTCAGATCGCCGTCCAGGCGCTCTTGACCGATTGCAAGACAGGCGCATCGGTCACGATAGGCGCCACGCCAACGGCGAAGGGCCAGGGCGGCGTTGACTATCTTCGTATCGACTCCGGCGGCACCAACTACAAACATGGCCGCATTCGCTACGAAGGGACCGAGACCGAGGAAACGACCGTCGTCCTTTCAGGTGGGGCGAGTGATGGTGCTACCCCCATCTCTCACAAGATCGTCACGACCGCGAATTGCTCGGAACACTTCCCATATGAGAGCATTCCGATTGCGATCTGGAACACGACCACCGGATCGTCTGTCAACGCTGCCGTTCAGGGTATCTGGGGCGGCGGCGCGGTTCCGAACAACGATGACATCTGGCTAGAGGTTGAATATCTCGGCGATGCATCTTTCCCGATGGCGTCATTTGTCAATGACGGGAAGGCGGATCTGCTGGCAGCAGCGGCTGGTCAGGCGGCAGGCTCGGGCACCTGGGGCGGATCAACGACCAAGTTCAAGCTGGATGCGTCGTTCACGGCTCAACAGGTTGGTTGGATATTTTGCCGGGTCAAAGCCGCCAAAGCCTCATCGACCTTCTACATCGATCCCAAGGTGACTTTGAGCTAACCGGCGAGCGCCAAATGCGTCCATTCCACGGTTGAGTCCCTACATCAGAAGCCGCTAAACTGTCCGGTGTTGTTCACGATCCGGACAAGGCCATGAAAATACTTCGACCGAGATCCAAGCCAAAGAAGGCTTACCCGAACAGCGATAGGTACGGTGAGGACGGGCGGCGAATTTACAGCGCATACGCCGCTGCGGACGGGAAGAAGCCTGCCAATCGGCGCAAACAGCACCGCCGCCTCATGCTCATAGCCGGGGCATCAGTCGCTGCGGTTCTTAGCGCATTGTTTTACCTGATCGGGGCTGGCTAGCCCGCGATCGCCATTCCAAAGCCAACGCCTAGGCCGACAGCCAGGCCAAGGACAAGCTTGGCGGCAAGATCGAGGGCGAAGGCGCTGACGGGGCGCCACACGTCCTGGCGGGGCTCTCTCAGGGCTTGGGAGAGATCGTCAAAGATCGTTTCCATCGGTCGAGTCTAGATCGAAGCGCCGAATCTGTGAATCCCCTGTTTGTTCCGCCAAAGTCTAACGATCAGGGGAGCGCAATGGAAAGCACGTGCAGTAACGGTTGATTCAACCATTGCTGGTAAATTGTGGGATGTGGGTGGCGGCTCCGACAGTTCGGGGTGGAACTCGATGCCAGAGCCGCCTGCGCAGCCAAGGTTGGGGTTTGACCGCGCCGTCCTATTCTGGGACAGCGCGGTCAACGATTCGTNCAGAGCCGCCTGCGCAGCCAAGGTTGGGGTTTGACCGCGCCGTCCTATTCTGGGACAGCGCGGTCAACGATTCGTTAAAACGCGCCGGAACTAATTAAGCACGCGCTAATTGACTCGCGGTCTCGGGAGTCAGTGCATGCGTGAAGTTCATTCCTCCGATGATGAAGCCGATTTTGGCGGGACAAGCCTCCCGAGCGTCACGTACCGGCCGCCTTCTTCGTCTTCCCTCTTCCTAGAGATCGGCCATTCGTTGGGCGAGTGGGTTGTTCGCATCATAGGCAGGAACGGTGAAACGTATTCCCGAGCATTCGAAAATGAGGCAGATGCCGTCGCTTTCGCTGGCGATCAGTCTTCTCGTCTAGGATTGGAAGCTCCCCCGAAGCGAGCAACTTGCCGCCCTTCGCTGAACATCAAAAGCGCGAATCTGTGAATCCCCCTGGAACATCGTCGCCTCGAAACACTTCGGGCGGTCGCACTGTTCCCATATCAGTGTCTCCCAAAACTGCCCACTACCTCAGCGGTTGGTGGGCTTTTTTGTACATTAGCGGAACCTGAAATTTGGGGGCTTGTTGATATAACGGCAGCGAGTGGGTGATCGCTGCTGGTCGAGGTCCGCAAGACTCGGCCGGGCTCGCATCACCTGCCCGGTCGGTGCGAGCCCACCGTCGCGCCGATGCGAACTTCCCTGTGTCGGTCTCTATTTGATACTTGGGGACGGTGGTTTCACCATCACGCGCAGTTGCATCTGGTCGATTGTTGCGACGATGGCAGCAGCCAGCGCTTCCGCCTCATCCATGAGCCCCGGCCCATAGAGACCGTTCACAGCTTCCTCGCTGGGCAGCACGCCGGGCGGGCAGTGGTCCTCGATTGTGCGCCGGATGAGCGTCAACGCTGCCCGGCATTCAGCGGCTTCGCTCTTCATAACCATTGAAACATTCACTTTAGCTAAAATGTTCCGGAACCGATTTCAGGTTGGCGGCTTGAGACTGTGAGGGAAGAACACTAGTCATGCCCATCAGACGAAAAGCCGTGGATGCCGGGATTTTTAAGCCTGCCGAATTGGCCTTGCTAGGGCGCGTTTTCGAGCAGCTTAAACTGGTCGACGACCAATCACCTGATGGGCAGGGCCGGTTGGCTTCTCGGATCATTGCCAACTACATGGCCGGGATAAAAGATGAGGCCGAACTTCTATCGCTTTCGAAGCAGCCGTTAGGGCGGTAAGGTCGGGAAAGCTAGACCTTCACCAGCCGCACAACATCAGGCGCGACCCACCACCGGGCCACCCAGGCTGACCGTTACGGCGTCCTTCTCGACCCGTGTGACGCTTTCTAGTCTCTACTCAGGAGCCGAGTGCTGGTATCGCGACGCAGTTCGGAATCGGCGCGATCGACGCCTTCAACCGTGATCGCGATTGTCCCGTTCTCAATTCTTGCAATCCACCCCTTTGCCTTCATGTACCAGAGATGAAAATCCAGATGCTCTGGTGGACAGCCTAACAACCGTTCGAGTTCGACGTCGCCAATGCCCGGATTGCCGACATCCTGGCGGCGCTTCACATAGAGCAGCGAAAGCAGTTTGGCCTGGACCAAAGCGTCCTTCTCGACCCCTTTGGGGTCGCTTGCCTCCTCGACCAATTTAAGCCGCTCGCCGGCATGCTCTCGATAGGAGATATCGTACTGGGCGCGCTTAACGGGATCCCTCAAGACGTTGTGTGCTTCTACTATTTCGCTGAAGCGGGCTTCGTTTCCAGTTTGCTGATTGTCGGGATGATAGCGCATCGCAAAGTAGCGGAATATTCGCTCAAGTGTCTCCGAGTTGGCGTTTGGGCTGATCTCCAAGAGTTCGTAGTAATCGACGAACAATGCGCTGCTCCCCTCAAACATCGCTCGACAGCCGCGCGGGGGCCGACCGCCTACCTGGCGATGCAGTGCCCTCACTCGTCGAGTTCATATACGGACAATACATTGCGCCCGGGGTCAAGATGAGCGGAAGCTAATGGACGTCAGCCAAGGCGGCTCCCGCGCGGGGTGCAATGAAAATGGCCGGCGCCGCAGTGGGAGATTGCCTGATCAGCGCCGGCCGGACGGTAATCAGGTCCGCCGCAACACAAGCGATATCCGATTCTTGACGTTACGTCATGCGTCTGGCGGGGCTCTCTTCGCTTGGTGGCCCGTGTGAAGTTAATTTCACAGACCTAGCGGCCACGAACGCCAACACTACATGCAGGCCGGTGGTGCGCAAATGCCACAAAACCAAGCCTATACCAAAAGGTTAATTGCCATCTGGTGTCACTTATGCGACTTGTAGCGCGTTGGCGGAGGGGTTTCGCCGGAACTTTCACATGCTGGAAGTCGTTAGGCTGACGAACCAATTGTCCATCCCGGAACACATAATTAAGGCTCCCAGTGCCTTAATGCCGACCTATATATCGGCTTGGACAGGCTGCTCAAAAAGGGTGGCAATCGCTTGCGGAGCTTTGATGCTCAAGTTTTTACGGAAGGAAGAGGTTATGTCTCGGATACCTCAGCCGTCCCATCCAGCGGACGGAAATGGCAGCAAGTGGCGCAAGGAGCCGCCTGCCGCTGACTATAGCGACGATATCAATGAGGCCAACTTCAAAGCCCTTAAAAAGATATCGGAGGACGAGGCCTCGCGCGAGGAATTTGACCTAATTGACGGGCCGGCGTGGTGACACTTGGGGCGGGAGTTGTATGGCGTTGCCACGCTTCCGCGCCCACTAGACATAGTGTGGTGCCACTTCCCAGTTGACGAGCTGCCGTCTAAACCAGCTCCCAAGCCCCGGCCCGGCTTAGTTCGGGCTCTCAGGGTGACAAAGGACGGCCTTCGCGGCTGGGTAGAAATTACCTACGGCACGTCCAGATATGCGCCGAGGGAAAAACCCTTCGATCTTCATATATGCAATCATAGCGAAATGATGGCTGCTGGGCTTCCCCAAGCAACCTGCTTCATACTATCTCGCACCCTCTGGCTTCCGTGGTCGAAAGACTTCTTCTCCCAACGTGAGGACGGTACCGGGCCGGTGATCGGCCATCTTTCTTCGACCTCGTTGATGCAGCTTGAGTCGCTCAAGGTGACGAGGCGCCAAGTTGGGATGGATTAGGGTAGAGACTACCTGTCTCGGCAGTTCCAGGGCAGCTAGTCGACCATGTCGCGCAGCTGCTTCTTGCCCTTCGGGTTCACATAGGCCTGCACCAGCCTGACCTTAGTGATGTCGACCGTGACCGGCGGTCCTAGGATAATTGTCACCTTGCCGCCTTCCTCGTCGACATAGGTGACGTTGCCGACAAGCTCGATGTGCTGGCCGCGCGCTTCACTTTCGTCGTGCGATCGACGATCGAATGCGGGAAGTTGTAGCTGGGTATGCTGACGCTGACGTGGTCCTCGTCGACCCGCCTGCGCACTGTGGCCGTTATCGCCACCTCGTCACCGATGCCTATTCCCCGAGCCATGCTCGAGATTCTGGAGCGGGCAGCCTTTTAGTCAAGATGTTGCTAATATACGCCGCAGCCCTTGGCCGATTGGCGGGCGCCGGCCTATATCGGCTCAATGTCAGCCGATCGCCTTACAGTCCGCTTCGCCTATCAACGCGGCTTTCAGGTCGTCGACGGAAGCACGATCCTCCAGACGTTCGAGAAACAGGACGAGGCGTTCAAGTTCGTGCTCGGCCTGGGTGCTCGCGTTTGGCTGGCGTGGTCGCGAACCGTCATAGGAGGGCAGACGGCGCCCTTCGATTTCGCCGCAGCGTTCCAGCAGGAAAAGGTCGGCCGCATCATGAAGAGGATGCACGGCCCAGCCGTAGGCACTTGGTTCTGGACCTGCCATGACGGCGGCGCGCGCGGAACAGTCGAAACGAAGGATGAGGCTGTTGCTGGAGTCGAGCGGGCATTCACGCGGCGCATCGCCGGGGCAGATTGGCGCTAGGTTCAAAGCCTTTGGCGGTACGTAACTTCCAAAGCAACAGCAGCCTACCATGGCACAGTGCGCCGAAGAGGCATTAGCCTCTCACTCCGCAAATACTGATTTGAAGGGCATTTTAATAAAATGCCATTCAACTGGTACGCTAGGCCTTCCTCTGCACTGCAATTAACTTTGACCAAACGACGTAGTGGTGTCGCGCCGGTCATTACTTGCGTGATTGCTAAAATAATGAAACGCTCCCACCCATTGGGGACGGGTTCGATGGAAGAAAGCCCAGGTAGATTTAGTTGCATTCTCGATCCGGCCGGCGCTTGGATGGTATGGGATGACGTTACCGACGAGCCCGCAACCTTGGGCGGAAGAATACTTATGGGCTGCACGCGAGAACGCGCCGAGACTGCTCGCGACGTACTCTTGCGCATTTACCAAAATAGGCTGGACGCTCGACCAGCTGGCCGCTCCCCCGCGTAAGACATGTCCCGCTGCCGGTAGCACCAGACCGCGCTGGCGAGCATCAGGAGGGCGATTGCGGCGATGTAGAGGGGGATAATGTTCATGGGCAGGGGATAACAGCGGGATTCACGGGCACAGTTTTCTCTACCCCATATCGCGACAGATTTGTCCTACCCACTATTTCCCGGTTCGACGGCGACGAAACGTCGGGTGACATGAAGAAGCTCAAGCCTCCAAAGATTTTTTCAATCACATGAAGAGGAGAGTGCCTGATGTTCGTTGCCCACCATCAAACGATCGGGGAAAAAACCAGAAGAAGGATCCAAAAGCAGGGAGTGACATGCCGGGGCTACAAGCTTTGGACAGACGCTGAAGACGGCATTTGCCGGGACGGTTATCCCGACTATGCCGCTATATCAAGAGCGCTTCCCCACCGCAGTAGCTGCGCGATCAAGAGCCGGTGCGTGAGCATCGGAATCACCAAGAGCAGCACATGGACAGCTAAGAGAGACACGCTGTTCCGCAAGCTGTATCGCACGGCTACCACTAAGGTGCTGTACGAAGCGTTTCCCGAGATGGAATCGCGTGCTATTTTCGACCGTGGTTCGCAGCAAAAGCTTTCACGACCGCGTAAGCCTTACGAGACGACCGGCATCGGCCTGTTGGACACACTGCGCGAGGAGTGTTGGCGGCAGAACATCTCGATGGCTGACCTCGATGAGTTCGCCAAGGCCAAGCGCTATTTCAAGGACAAACGTTGGCGAGGAAAGCGTGGGACCGCGAATTACAACTGCATCGTGCGCGCCATCCACGAACTCGGCGGCACTCTCTCCGTTCAGTGGGGGAGCGTCCATTGAGCACATTCTTCCGCGACCGCATTGAAGCCACGATCGAGCATCTCATTGCGGTGCTCGACGAGATGGACGGTGACACCGATCGTGAGCCTGAGCCGATCGAGGAACAGCACGACCGCGAGGCGGTTCCGCTCAGAGCATCCCCCGAATTCGTCTTAGCCGAAGTCCGACGGCGATACCGTAAAACTCATCACTGATAAGAAGAGCAGCAGCCGGCGGCTTTTGTCCGCCGGCCCTTTCGTCGCGTGAGGGGTGCAAACGCAAGCCGTCTCCCCGGAGGGAGTGCTTGACGAAAGGGGCAAATCAGCAAACTGTGTCCGTGGGTGTGAGAACCCGGACCGTGATATCTCCGATTGACCCTTGGCGGGGTCTCGCTCCCTTGGCGGGGGGCTCGGATGAACGAGGTGGGCTAATTGCCGACCTCAATGGACGCGCTTGGCGGCGCGGCTCCAACCGGCTGAATATGGCCGGGGTCGAGCGTGCTGTCCAGAGGGAAACCTTAAAAGCGTTCGAGCCGTCTCACGGCGGTTTCTCACCCCCCGGCTTTCGGTCCGTCACCGATTGTTTCTGGTCACGCCAAGTTGGCGCCTCCAGAGCCCGGCTGTGAGAAGCCGGTTAGAACCGTGGGGACTTTTCAACATGACATCACAGGCAACAACCATCGACCGGCGGCATTTGCTCGTCGGACTGGCATCGCTTCCGGTCATAGCAGGCGCAACAGCGCTTCCGGTTGCCGTAGCGGCGCTGACGCTACAGCAGAAGGCGGATGCCGTTTGGCGAGCCGCTGAGGCGCTCAGCCACGCAATGACAGACCTGAACGACCATCCCTGCACAATCTTGCCCGGCAGCAATGGCGATTGCATCGTTGTCATGCTCCACTTCGAAAGAGGCGAAGCGTCATGACCGCTCATGTCAGGATGCTGAAGCCCTACGCCATGCCGAAGGGAACAGACCCGCGCGTCTGGCGCCAGTCCGTCGAGAAGCGCCTGAACGATCTGTTGGACCGCGCCTTGTCGCTGATCACCGCCTTGGATCTGATGGAAGCGGATGTCGATCTGGAGGAAACGGCCGACGATGAATTGACGCTCGGCTGGACAGCTTCCGGTCCCCGCGGGGGCACGGACAACACCGACAGGGAGGCCGATGACGCTGAACTGGAGGAAGGCGGCGACGAGCACGAGCCCTCGCTGGGCTGGTCGATCGGAATGGACCAGGATGTGGCGCTACGTGGCGCGAAGGCGGATGTCACATTCTTCGATGGCGAACAGGACGCGGGCGACTCGCCGGAGCAGCCAGAACACAACTGAAAAACCCAACCGTTGGGAATTGCCCGCTGCCTCACGGTGGCGGGCTTTTTCAATGCGTAATAAAGCCTGCAGCGCGGCCGACTTCGATCACAGCCATAATGACTGTTGCGATGGTGACGGCCAACGCCATAGCTCGTTCAAAGTTGGCAAGTCGCCTCGCTGTGACAACCTGCTGGCCATCCCAATATAATTCGCCGCTCTTTTCATGGATGCCCAAGAGGGTGAGGCCGCTGCTGCTAATAGCCTGAACGCCCTGTGGCCATTCAGATGGCGATTGCTCTTTTACGTGGCGGTGTTTGCGAATCTGCTCCCAATCAATCATGTCTATCCCCCATCATGCTTTTGTTAGCCGTACGTTAGCCTGGCCACCCTGCCCTGTCCCGGCAAGGCTTCAAATGACTTCTAAGTTGTTGATTTATTTGGTGAGCGCGTCGGGGTTCGAACCCGAGACCTACTGATTAAAAGTCAGTTGCTCTACCGGCTGAGCTACGCGCTCCCGCGGGCTCTAAAGGCCGCCCTCGAAATTGCGCGGAACATAGGGAGAGTGCCGCGACCGGTCAACCGGAAAAAGATGGCCGTTCGAACGGGGTTTCAGCCATCGCCAGACGCGCCGCAAATTGCGTCGTCACCAGCCCGGTGAGCCGCGCCCGCAACGTGGTCGCCGCTTCGATCTGTTGGCGCGCCAAACGCGCCTTTTCTCACGCGCCAAATTCGAGAAACATTACAAATCAGCAACTTACTGTTTTGGTGGGAACCATCGCACGAGCGGGCCGTTTTCGTCTCACAAGGGACGTCAACCACCCTTCAAGGAGAAGATCATGAACAAGATCGCAACGGGTCTACTGGCGACCACCCTGTCAATTTCGTTTGCCGCGGCCGCCGCTATGCCGGCCAATGCCGCCCAGATGTTCGTGCCCCAGTCATCAGCAACTTCGTCCGACATCGTGAATGTGGGCGATTCTCGTCATGACAACTGGCGGTGGATGCGCCATGGCAACCGCAATTCCGGCAATCGCGATTTCCGCGTAGGCCGCCAGTTCTCGCGCAACAATGATGGCGGCAGCTATTGGAATGGCCATCGCGGCTATCGCGAATATCACCGCGGCTATCGCCGTCACGGCGACTACTGGTTCCCGCTGGCTGCCTTCGCCACCGGCGCCCTGATCACCGGCGCGATCGTCAACAGCGAGAACAACCGCGGCGATGCCCATGTGCAGTGGTGCTACGACCGCTATCGGTCGTACCGCGCTTCGGACAACACATTCCAGCCCAATTACGGCCCGCGTCGGCAGTGCAATTCGCCCTATTGAGCTGAGTTGGTACCAAGTGTTGTGTAGAAAAGCCCGCGCCGGCAACGGCGCGGGCTTTTCCGTAGGTTGCTTGGGTACGGGCGCGGCGGATTAGCTGGCCCAATTGACGCTCTTGAAGATCAGATACAGGGCTCCGCCTTCACCACGCGGAGAACGGTATGGGCCGAGGCCGTTGCAGATTCGAACCGCAACTGCGGTCGTCTTCCAGCCGAGCACTTCCAGGTCGTTGTTCAAATCTATCGCATAGGATTGAGCCAGCTCATCAATGGAATGCTCCTGTCCGAATGACCGAACCAGCTTTGCGTCGGCAAGCAGTTCGCCAGGCAGGTTTGAATTTGCCCAAGCCCAGAGCCAGTTGCTGGCCTTGGCACTCGTCGATCCGGCGATTTGGATTTCGGCGACGACCTTGGTGATGCCGTTGTCCGAGAACAGAAGCTTTCCTTCTGTCAGATCATAGTCATAGCGAGGCCAACTGCCGATCGGAACGCCTGCTGCAAGCGTGCATTCTTTGCATCCAATTGTTCGACAGCCTCGTCGCGCCAGGCGACATACCAGTGTGGATTCATCCCCTTCCCCCGCCACGATTTACTACCGTACGCTCAGCGTCCGGCGCACCGCATCGCGCCAGCCGGCCAGTTTTGCCGAACGCACCGTGGCATCCATGTCCGGCTTGAAGCGGCGCTCGAGCGCCCAGCTCTTGGCAAAATCCTTCGCCTTCGGCCACACGCCTGCTTTCGAGCCGGCAAGCCACGCCGCACCCAGCGCCGTCGTCTCCAGAATGGTCGGGCGATCGACCGGCGCATCGAGGATATCGGCCAGCCGCTGCATGGTCCAGTCGGAGGCCACCATGCCGCCGTCGACGCGAAGCACGGTTTTGGCCGACGCCCCCTTCCAGTCCTTGCGCATGGCGTCGAGGAGATCGCGCGTCTGGTAGGCGACGGATTCAAGCGCCGCGCGGGCAAACTCCGCCGGGCCTGAGTTGCGCGTCAGCCCGAAGATCGCGCCACGCGCTTCGGCGTCCCAATGCGGCGCGCCGAGACCGACGAAAGCCGGCACCAGATAGACGTTCTGCGTGGGGTCGGCGGTTGCAGCCAAAACGCCGCTATGCTCGGCCTTGCCGATCACCTTGATGCCGTCGCGCAGCCATTGCACGGCGGCACCGGCGATGAAGATCGAGCCTTCCAAGGCATAGGTGGTCTTGCCGTTCAGCCGATAGGCGATGGTGGTCAACAGCCGGTTCTTCGAGCGCACCAGATCGGCGCCGGTGTTGAGCAGCGCAAAGCAGCCGGTGCCATAGGTCGATTTCATCATGCCTGGCTCGAAACAGGCCTGGCCGATGGTCGCTGCGTGCTGATCGCCGGCCACGCCAAGGATTTTGATTTCGGCGCCAAACAGGCTTTTTTCCGTCACGCCGTAGTCGTCGGCGCAATCCTTGACCTCAGGCAGCATCGCCACCGGGATGCGCAGGATGGAGAGCAGCTCGTCGTCCCAGACATTTTTCTCGATGTTATAGACCAGCGTGCGCGAGGCGTTGGTGGCATCCGTCGCATGCACCTTGCCGCCGGTCAGCCGCCAGATCAAAAAACTGTCGATAGTGCCGGCGAGCAGTTCGCCCTTTTCGGCGCGCTTTCTCGCACCGTTCACCTTGTCCAGCATCCAGGCGATCTTGGTGCCGGAGAAATAGGGATCGAGCAGCAGGCCGGTCTTTTTGGTGAACTTTTTCTCCAGGCCGTGTTTTTTCAGCTTCTGGCACAGCGGCGCGGTGCGGCGGTCCTGCCAGACGATGGCATTGTGGATCGGCTTGCCGGTCGCCTTGTCCCAGATGACGACGGTTTCGCGCTGGTTGGTGATGCCGATCGCCGCCACATCCGAGGCCTCGCGGCCGGCGGCCTTCAGCGCGCCTTTGACCGTCGCGACGACGCTTGCCCAGATCTCTTCCGGATCATGCTCCACCCAGCCGGAGGCAGGATAATGCTGCGTGAATTCCTGCTGCTTGCTGCCGGCGACCTTCATCGCGCCGTCGAACAGGATCGCCCTGGTCGATGTCGTACCCTGGTCGATTGCAAGGATGTATCCGGTCATTAGTCCTCCCGGTAGCTCGCCTATACAAACAGGGGAGACGGCAAGATGCCGCCTCCCCGTTCACTATGATCCTGGCGCGTACGCCAAGATTACTTCTGCCAGCTCTTCACCAGTTCGTCGTAGTTGATGGTGATCGGCTTTTCCTTCTCGTTCTCGATCTTCAGCTGAGGCGCGAGATTGCCGTTCTTGACCGCGTCGGCGTTCCAGTAGGCGAGGTCATGCTCTTCGGCCATCTTCGGGCCGATATCGCCCTGGACGCCCGACTTCTCGATGCGGGTCATGACTTTTTCCTGCTCGGCGCAGAGCGAGTCCATGGCTTCCTGCGCCGTCTTGGCGCCGGACGAGGCATCGCCGATCGCCTGCCACCAGAGCTGTGCCAGCTTCGGATAATCGGGCACGTTGGTGCCGGTCGGCGACCACTGAACGCGGGCCGGCGAGCGGTAGAACTCGATCAGACCACCGAGCTTCGGCGCACGTTCGGTGAAGCTCTTGTCGTGGATCGTGCTTTCGCGGATGAAGGTCAAGCCGACATGGCTCTTCTTCACGTCGACCGTCTTCGAGGTCACGAACTGCGCGTAGAGCCAGGCGGCCTTGGCCCGGTCAGTCGGCGTCGACTTCATCAGCGTCCAGGAACCCACGTCCTGATAGCCGAGCTTCATGCCGTCCTTCCAGTAGACGCCATGCGGCGACGGGGCCATGCGCCACTTCGGCGTACCGTCGTCGTTCAGCACCGCCTTGGCGCCGGCGTCGACCATCGAAGCGGTGAAGGCGGTGTACCAGAATATCTGCTGCGCGACCGCACCCTGTGCCGGCACCGGGCCGGATTCGGAGAAGGTCATGCCTTGGGCTTCGGCCGGAGCGTAGGCCTTCAGCCAGTCGAGGTATTTCTGGATCGAGTAGACGGCAGCCGGGCCGTTGGTGTCGCCGCCGCGCGCCGTGCAGGAGCCGACCGGCTGTGATTTCTCGTTGACCTTGATGCCCCATTCGTCGACCGGCAGGCCGTTCGGCAGGCCCTTGTCGCCGTTGCCGGCCATCGACAGCCAGGCATCGGTGAAGCGCCAGCCGAGCGACGGGTCCTTCTTGCCGTAGTCCATGTGGCCATAGACCTTCTTGCCGTCGATCTCGCGGCCGGTGAAGAACTCGGCGATGTCCTCATAGGCCGACCAGTTGACGGGAACGCCGAGGTCGTAGCCGTATTTCGCCTTGAAGTCGGCCTTGTTCTTCTCGTCGTTGAACCAGTCGTAACGGAACCAGTAGAGGTTGGCGAACTGCTGGTCGGGCAGCTGATAGAGCTTCTTGTCCGGCGCGGTGGTGAAGGAGGTGCCGATAAAATCCTTCAGGTCGAGGTTCGGATTGGTAACGTCCTTGCCCTCGCCCGCCATCCAGTCGGTCAGGTTGCGGACCTGCTGGTAGCGCCAGTGGGTGCCGATCAGGTCGGAATCGTTGACCCAGCCGTCATAGAGGTTCTGGCCGGTCTGCATCTGGGTCTGGATCTTCTCGACGACGTCGCCTTCCTGGATGACGTCATGCGTGATCTTGATGCCAGTGATGGCGGTAAAGGCCGGCGCCAGCACCTGCGATTCATACTGGTGGGTGGCGATGGTTTCGGACACGACCTTGATGTCCATGCCGGCGAAAGGCTTCGCGGCATCGATGAACCACTGCATTTCTGCTTCCTGGCCGGCGCGGTCGAGCGTCGACAGCGGGCCGATTTCCTTGTCCAGAAACGCCTTGGCCTCATCCATTCCGGCGTAGGCGTTGCCTACCCCGAGCAACAGGACAAGGGCAGTTGTTGATGTTAAAAATTGCCGTCGCATAGGTTTCCTCCACATTTAGGTTTCAAGTGCGATCTGGAACGGCCGCCGGCACGCGGTCGATCCAACAGTTTCCCCCTCTATACGTAGCGGAACACGCCGACGGCGTAGACCACGGAGAGAGCGAGAGCCCACCACAGGTTGGATCCGACAAGACCCAGCCAAGCGAGATGGATAAAGGCGCTGCCAAGCAGCGACAGAAAAAGACGGTCGCCGCGCGTCGTCTCGAAGCGCAGGACGCCGACGCGCGGATTGCCGCCCGGCGAGGCAAATTCCCAAAACGCCATGCCGCACAGCAGCAGAAGAATGGTGCCGAAGAACGCCGCCGTCGGCCACGTCCACGCCATCCAGGTGAGGTCGAGATTCATGGTGACACCCTCCCCAGGGCAAAGCCCTTGGCGGTGGTGGTGAGGATGAACCCGTGCTTTTGTTTCATCACACCCTCCCCAGGGCGAAGCCCTTGGCGATGTAGTTGCGGACAAACCAGATGACGAGCGCGCCGGGGATCAGCGTCAGCACGCCGGCGGCGGCGAGCAGGCCCCAATCCATGCCGGCGGCCGAAACGGTGCGGGTCATGGTGGCGGCGATGGGCTTGGCGTCAGTGGTGGTCAGCGTGCGGGCGATCAAAAGTTCGACCCATGAGAACATGAAGCAGAAGAAGCAGGCGACACCGATGCCACTGGCGATCAGCGGCATGAATATCCTGACGAAGAAGCGCGGGAACGAGTAGCCGTCGATATAGGCTGTTTCGTCGATCTCTTTGGGCACGCCCGACATGAAGCCTTCGAGGATCCACACCGCCAGCGGCACGTTGAACAGGCAGTGCGCCAGCGCCACAGCGATGTGGGTGTCGATCAGGCCGAAAGCCGAATAGAGCTGGAAGAACGGCAGCGCGAACACTGCCGGCGGCGCCATGCGGTTGGTCAGCAGCCAGAAGAACAGATGCTTGTCGCCGAGGAAGCGGTAGCGCGAAAAGGCGTAGGCCGCCGGCAGCGCTGCGGCCACCGAGATCACCATGTTCATCACCACATAGGTGATCGAATTGATGTAGCCCGAATACCAGGAGGCGTCGGTAAAGATGGTGACGTAGTTGGCGATCGTAGGCTGATGCGGATAGAGCGTCAGCGAGGAGACGATCTCGGCATTGGTCTTGAAGCTCATGTTGATGAGCCAGTAGATCGGCAGCAGAAGCNAGCAGAAGCACGATGATGTAGATCGTCGGCACGATCCACCACCAGCGCGATTCCTCGCCGCGCTTGCGCATCAGCCGGGCGACCTGATCCTGCGAAAGCGTGCTCGCCAATTTTCCCGAAGCGGTGGTTTCGCTCACTCTGTCGGCTCTTTCGTTGGCGCCGCTCATCTCAGCGGTCCGCGTCGTAGTTGGTCATCACGGTGTAGAACACCCACGACAACAACAGGATGATCAGGAAGTAGACCAGCGACATGGCGGCCGCCGGACCGAGGTCGAACTGGCCGAGCGCGGTCTTGACGAGGTCGATCGACAGGAAGGTGGTCGAGTTGCCGGGGCCGCCGCCGGTGACGACGAAGGGCTCGGTGTAGATCATGAAGCTATCCATGAAGCGCAACAGCACGGCGATCAAAAGCACACGCTGCATCTTCGGCAGCTGGATATAACGGAACACCGCCCAGCGCGAGGCGCCGTCGATCTTGGCCGCCTGGTAGAAGGCATCCGGGATCGAAACCAGGCCGGCATAGCAGAGCAGCACGACAAGGCTGGTCCAGTGCCAGACGTCCATGATGATGATGGTGACCCAGGCGTCGAACGGATCCTGCACGTAATTGTAGTCGATGCCGAGCGCGTTGACGTAGTAGCCGAGCAGGCCGATGTCGTTGCGGCCGAAGACCTGCCAGATGGTGCCGACGACGTTCCACGGAATGAGCAGCGGCAACGACATAAGCACCAGGCAGACCGGCACGCCCCAACCCTTCTTCGGCATGTTGAGCGCGATGAAGATGCCGAGCGGCACTTCGATGGCCAGGATGATGAAGGAGAAGATCAGGTTGCGCACCATGGCTTCCCAGAAGCGGCTGGACGACAGCAGTTCCTCGAACCACTGGGTGCCTGCCCAGAAGAAGACGTTGTTGCCGAAGGTGTCCTGCACCGAATAGTTGACGACCGTCATCAGCGGAATGACGGCCGAGAACGCCACCAGCACCAGCACCGGCAGCACCAGGAACCAGGCCTTGTTGTTCCAGGTCTTTTCCATCTATGCCCCCATCTCGACACGCCCCATCTCAACCAGCCAGGAATCGGCATAGATGTTGATGCCGGCCGGATCGAAGCGAACCTTTGGGTCGGCCGGCACGCTCTCGTCCTCGCCGATGACGGCAGCGATCTCGCGGCCTTCGAGGCTGGCGCGCACCACCTTGTGGCGGCCGAGATCCTCGACCTTGCTTATTTTAACCGCCATGCCCTCGCGGCCGAGCCTGACATACTCGGGGCGGATGCCGAGTTCGATGGCGCCGGAGCTCCCAGCGGCGGTCTTTGGCGCGCCGGGCAACTCGATGCGCTGACTGCCAATGGTCGCAGTCTTGCCGTCGATCGCCACCGGCATGACGTTCATGCCGGGCGAGCCGATGAAGTAACCGACGAATGTGTGGCGCGGGCGCTCAAACAATTCAGCCGGCGTGCCGATCTGGACGATGCCGCCATCATACATGACGACGACCTGGTCGGCGAAGGTCAGCGCCTCGGTCTGGTCATGGGTGACATAGACCATGGTGTAGCCGAAGCGGCGGTGCAGTTGCTTCAACTGCGATCGCAGCACCCATTTCATGTGCGGATCGATAACCGTCAGCGGTTCGTCGAACAGGATGGCATTGACATCCGAGCGCACCAGGCCGCGGCCGAGCGAGATCTTCTGCTTCTGGTCGGCGGTCAGGCCCCTCGCCTTCTTCTTCGCCCACGACGCCAGGTCGATCATCTCCAGCGTCTCGCGCACCTTGCGGTCGACATCGGCCTCCGGCACGCCGCGATTGCGCAGCGGGAAGGCAAGATTGTCGTAAACGGTCATGGTGTCGTAGATGACCGGGAACTGGAACACCTGCGCGATGTTGCGCTCCTGCGTCGACAGATTGGTGACGTCCTTGCCGTTGAACAACAACTCACCGTGCGAGGGGTGCAGAAGTCCCGAAATGATGTTGAGCAGCGTGGTCTTGCCGCAACCCGAGGGCCCAAGCAGCGCATAGGCGCCGCCATCCTCGAATGTGTGGTGCACTTCCCGCAGCGCAAAATCGGCATCCTTCTGCGGATTGGGCAGGTAGGAGTGCCTGACATGGTTGACGTCGATGCGCGCCATCTCTTCCCCCTCAGGCCGCAAGCTTCGGCGCGGCGACGGCGCTGCCGTTGCTGTCGAAGACCATGATGTGGCGCGGATCGATAAACACCTCGATCTCGGCGTCCGGCTCGAAATCGCGGATGCCGTGGGCCAGCATGACCCAGCGCGCATCGGCAAAATCGAGGTGGATGAAGCTTTCCGAGCCGGTGATCTCGGTGATCGTCACCTTGGCGCGCACCGGCACCGCGGCAGCGTTGGGCCGCTCCAGCGACAGATGATGCGGCTGAAAGCCGATCGTGTAATTGGCGTCGGCAATGCCGGCGAGTTCGGCCGGCACCGGCAGCTTGACGCCGCCCTCGAGCAGGAAATCCGGGCTCTTCTTGGCCAGCACGATGGTGTTGAGCGGCGGATCGGCAAAGGTTTTCGCCGTCACCAGGTCGATCGGCTTGCGGAAGACGTCGATGGTCGGCCCGAATTGGGTGATCCGCCCCTCGGACAGCGTCGCCGTATTGCCGCCGAGCAGCAAGGCTTCATGCGGCTCAGTCGTGGCGTAGACGAAAATGGTGCCGGCGGCGGCAAATATCTTGGGCAGTTCGGCGCGCAGCTCCTCGCGCAATTTGTAGTCGAGATTGGCGAGCGGCTCGTCGAGCAGCACCAGGCTGGCATTCTTGACGATGGCGCGGGCCAGCGCCGTACGCTGCTGCTGTCCGCCGGACAGGCTGAGCGGCGTGCGGTCGAGATAGGGTGTGAGCTTCAGAAGCCCTGCCGCGTTGCGGACTTCCTTGTCGATCTTGGCCTGGTCGGTGCCGGCGACGCGCAACGGCGAGGCGATGTTCTCGTAGACGGTCATCGCGGGGTAGTTGATGAACTGCTGATAGACCATGGCGATCTTGCGCTGCTGCACCGGCATGCCGGTGACATTCTGGCCGTCGAACCAGACTGAACCGGTGGTCGGCACGTCGAGCCCGGCCATCAGCCGCATCAGACTTGTCTTGCCCGACAGTGTCGGCCCGAGCAAAACGTTGAGCGAGCCGTGCTGAAGCGTCAGCGACACGTCGCGGATATGCTCCACCGCGCCGACCATCTTCGTCACGTTTCTCAGTTCCAGCATGATGCCTCCTCCCAGGCTTTGTGCATCAATCGCCTTCCCTATTCCGCTGCCGCGACATGGCGCCGGCTGATGCCGCGCATGAATTCGTCAAGCGCCGAGGCCTGTTCGCGGCTGAGATGCAGACCGCGCTTGGTGCGACGCCACAATACATCTTCGGCGGTCAGCGCCCATTCATTTTCGCTGAGGTAGCGTACCTCGGCCTCATAGAGATCGGCGCCGAAATTGCGGCCGAGATCGGCGTTCGACTTGGCAAGGCCGAGCAGCACTTGCGCGCGCGTGCCGTAAAGCCTGGTCAACCGACGCGCCAGGCGCTGGTCGAGGAAAGGATAGGCGCTCTTCAGCTTCGCCACCTGGACGTCGAAACCGGTGGCCGGGAAATCGCCGCCCGGCAAGGGCGCGTTCGCCGTCCACGGCTTGCCGCGCTTGCCGAGAAAACCTTCGATCTTTTCCAGCATCGATTCCGACAGCCGGCGGTAGGTGGTGATCTTGCCGCCGAAAGCGTTGACGATCGGCGCCTTGCCCTCGCCGCCATCGGCTTTCAACACATAGTCGCGGGTCGCTTCCTGCGCCTTCGAAGCGCCGTCGTCGTAGAGCGGGCGCACGGCCGAATAGGTCCAGACGATGTCGGGGCGCGTCACGGCTTCAGCAAAATATTCGCTCGCCGCCGCGCAGAGATAGTCGATCTCGGTGTCGCTGATCTTCACGTCATGCGGATCGCCGGGATAGTCGCGATCGGTGGTGCCGATCAGCGTAAATTCTTCCTCGTAAGGGATGGCGAAGATGATGCGCCCGTCCTTGTTCTGGAAGAAGTAGGCGCGCGGATCATCGAATTTCTTTTTGATGACGATATGACTGCCCTGCACCAGGCGCACATTGTGCACGTCGTTCTGGCCCACGGTGGTCGACAGGACGTGGTCGACCCATGGACCGGCGGCATTGACCAGCAGCCGGGCCTTGACCTCGTCGGCATCTCCCGTCCGCACGTCTTCCACGCGGATCGCCCATAGATCGCCTTCGCGCCGCGCCCCGACGACTTTCGTGCGGGTGCGGATGGTGGCGCCGCGGTCGGCGGCGTCACGCGCGTTCAACACCACCAGCCGGGCATCGTTGACCCAGCCGTCCGAGTACTCGAAGGCCTTGTGAAACAGCGGCTTCAGCGGCTTGCCCGCCGGATCCTTGGACATGTCCAGTGTCCGGGTCGCCGGCAGCAATTTGCGGCCACCAATATGATCGTAGAGGAACAGGCCGAGCCGGATCAGCCAGGCCGGGCGCAGGCCCTTGGCATAGGGCAGCACGAAGCGCATCGGCCAGATGATGTGCGGCGCGTTCTTCCACAGAACCTCGCGCTCCATCAGCGCCTCGCGCACAAGCCGGAACTCGTAGAATTCGAGGTAGCGCAGGCCACCATGGATCAGCTTGGTCGAACCGGAGGAGGTTCCGCTGGCGAGGTCGTTCATCTCGGCGAGAAATACCGAAAAGCCCCGCCCAACGGCGTCGCGGGCGATGCCGCAGCCATTGATGCCGCCACCGATGACGAAGATGTCACGGACTGCGTCCACAAATCCCTCCCGCGATTTCGCATTGCAGCATTTTTGAGTTGTTACGAAACCGTATCGGGATTATTTCGAAATAAGAACGAATGTCAAACGAAATGTAACGGGACCGTGATCGATAGCCTAGCCGAGCGACGTTTCGATCAATTGAACCTCCGCTTCCTCGCAGATCTTACGCACCGACGGGATGTCGCAACGGTCGGTGATGAAGGTGTTGACTTGCGAGAGATGGCCGATGCGAACCGGCGCGGTGCGTTCGAACTTGGTCTGGTCGGAGACCAGGATGACATGCCTGGCATTGGCGATAATGGCTTGCGCCACTTTCACTTCGCGAAAGTCGAAATCGAGCAACGCGCCGTCATGGTCGATGGCCGAGGCGCCGATCACTGCATAGTCGACCTTGAACTGCCTGATGAAATCGACCGCGGCCTCGCCGACAACGCCGCCGTCGGAGCCACGCACGACGCCGCCGGCGATTACCACCTCGATCGAAGGATAGATGCGCATCCTGTTGGCAACATTGATATTATTGGTGATGACCATCAGCCCGGTATGGTCGAGCAGCGCCTTGCTGACCGACTCGGTCGTGGTGCCGATGTTGATGAACAGGGAGGCGTTGTCGGGTATCAGCCTGGCCGCCGCGCGGCCGATGGCCTCCTTCTCGTCGGCGGCAATCTTGCGGCGCGCCTCATACTCCATGTTCTCGATGCCGGACGGGAACAGGGCCCCGCCATGGATGCGCGTCAGCAGCCGCTGGTCGCAGAGATCGTTGAGGTCCTTGCGGATGGTCTGTGGCGTCACGTTGAAATGCGTGGCGAGGTCATCGACCAGCACACGGCCATGGTCCTTCGCCATCTGGATGATCTCGGCATGGCGCGGCGACAAATACACTGAGAACCTCCCGTTTTCGTTTTTCTTGTTTGTAGCTGAAAACGAAAGCAATGAAAAGGGAGACGCCGGCTAATGAAATATCGATGATTGCAAAGGCGAACCGGGCAGATACGGCTCAGACCCGCTCCGCCACCTTGCGGGTGACAGCCGCGACTTTACCTGGCGAGCGGATCATCAGGAAATTGCCGGACCAGTATCCCGGGATTCGCCAAGTGCCTTTGATCTCGGTTGCATCACCGTTGATGATGCCGCTGTAGTGAATCGGGTGCGCCTTCAATTCGGCCTTGTCGTATGTCTTGGTAAAGGAGACGGCGTTGCCCTCTCGCTGCCCCTGCAGGCTTGCGTATCTTGCCGTGCTGGTCGCCGCCGGTTCGTGGGTCATCCCCGTCAAGCTGGTTGCCGTCTCGATCAGCGTTGCAACGAAGGAAACCGGCGGCAGTTCGCGCGGATAGAAATAGCGCCCGCTCCAGACGCCCGTCAGATTCTGGCTAACCCCTTCGGCCCTTCCGGCCATATGCTTGCTCGCAAGTCCTTGCTGGCTTGCCCCGGCGGCGGCAACCACCCGGGCAATCCCTGTCAGTCCTTCGGGGATCTTGCACACTCGCAGATGACAGTGAAGGCGGTATCGACATCGGCCGCGGTTGTCTCGAACTGGCCTGCCTGGAAGCGGATGGCGACCCGGCCATCGACACGCGTCTGCGTCAGGTAGATACGGCCGTCATTGTTGATGGCGTCGACCAGACGCAAATTGTGCTCGTCGGAGTCAACGCCGGATGCGGCGCGATGCCGGAACGAGAACAGCGACAGCATCGGCTGGCTGGCGAGCTCGAAATCCTCCTCCTCGGCCAGGCGCGCTGCTATGCCTTCGCTCCAGGCGACGTGATTGCGGATCATGGTGCGCAGCGCCTCGAGGCCATGGGCGCGCAGCAGGAACCACAGCTTCAGCGCCCGGAAGCGACGGCCGAGAGGCACCGACCATTCGGAGTAGTTGATGATGCCGTCATGGCCGCGAGTTTTCAGATAGTCCGGCTTGATCGCCAGTGTGCGCACGAGATCCTCCGGCTGGCGGACGAACTGGATCGAGCAGTCGAATTGCGCGCCCAGCCATTTGTGCGGGTTGAAGACGATCGAGTCCGCGCCCTCGACACCGGTCCAGAAATGCCGGTATTCCGGACAGATCATCGCCGATCCGGCCCAGGCGGCGTCGATATGCAGATAGAGCCCCTGGCGTTTGGCCACCGCGGCCACTTCAGCGATGTCGTCGGTGCCGCCGGTGCTGGTGCCGCCGACGCACGCGATGATGCCGGCCGGCAATAGGCCGGCGGCGCGGTCGGCAACAATCGCCGCTTCCAAAGCCGCGGTATCCATGGCGCGGTAGGTGCCGGCGACGGGAATGCGGACGAGGTTTTCCTCGCCAATGCCGGCGACCCAGATGGCGCGGTCGATCGAGGTGTGCACCTGGTCGGAGGAATAGACGCGCAGCCTGCCCTGCCCGGAAAGACCCTTCTTGTTGCCCTGCCAGTCGAGCGTGCGCTCGCGCATGGTCAACACGGCGGCCAGCGTCGCCGATGATGCGGAGTCCTGGATCACGCCGGAAAAGCCTTCGGGCAGGCCGAGCGCCTGGCGCATCCAGTCGACGATGCGCGTCTCAAGCTCTGTCGCCGCCGGCGAAGTCTGCCACAGCATGCACTGCGCGGCCATCGCAGAGACCAGATATTCGGCCACCACCGAGACGGGTGCTGCATTGGCCGGGAAATAAGCAAAGAAACGCGGATGCTGCCAATGCGTCATGCCGGGCACGATCTTGGCTTCGAAATCGGCGAAGATCGTCTCCATCGATTCCGCGGCCTCCGGCGGAGAAGCTTCGATGCTCCTGAAGATCTCGCCCGGCGCTATGGCAGGTCGCACGGGCCGATCGCGAAGGCCGGCGCGGTAATCAGCGCCCCAGTCGGCGGCGCGCCTCGACCAGTCGCGGAATTGCTCGTTGTCCATGGATCCTCCCGACACGCCGATCAGCCAGCCGTTTGAATTTTGATTAACATGTTAAATAGAGACAGGCAACCGCGACGAAGGGCCCGCGCTACCCCGGAAAATCCGGCAGGCTGGCAAAGGCCGTCTTCAACGCGTTCGACCAGCCTTCGGAAATAGCACGATAATATCGATCGTCCTGGCCGATGCGCTTTTTCAAACCCACCGTGAACGTGTCCTCCTCCAGGAACAGCAGGTCGAGAGGCAGGCCGACGGACAGGTTCGATTTCAGCGTCGAATCGAACGATACCAGCAAGAGCTTGACCGTTTCAGCCAGGCTCATCGTCCTTTCATAGGCACGGATGATGATCGGCTTGCCGTATTTGGTCTCGCCGATCTGGAAGAACGGCGTGTCGTCGGTCGATTCAATGAAATTGCCCTCGGGATAGATCATGAACAGCCGTGGCGGGCTGCCCTTGATCTGGCCGCCGAGGATGAAGGAGGCGTTGAAATAGGAATCCGCCTTTTCGCCGGCAGGCGACGAGCTGGCGATGACTTCCTTGACGGTGTCGCCGACCAGCCGCACCGTCTGGTACATGGATGGGGTCTCGAGCAGCGTCGCGTGGCGTTCCGCCACCGCCTTGGTGCGCTCGTCGAGCAGGCTGACCACGGCCTGCGTCGTAGCCAGATTGCCGGCCGACATCAGTACGATGACGCGCTCGCCTGGCTCTTCCCAGACATGCATCTTCTTGAAAGTGGAGATCGAATCCATCCCTGCATTGGTGCGCGTGTCCGACATGAACACGAGCCCACGATCGATCTTGAGGCCGACGCAATAAGTCATGGAATCTCTTCAGGCAGCAATCTTGCCGGAGACTACTGCTCTACCGTGACGGTGACTGCAAGCTGTTCCTCCGCCTGTCCCAGTCGAATTCCCGACACCGGCGAGGCGTCGCGATAATCACGGCCGGTGGCTACCCTGACATAGCGTTCATCGGGGGAAATGCCGTTGGCGGCGTCGAAGGCGACCCAGCCGAGACCCTGAACATGGGCTTCGGCCCAGGCATGGCTTGCCGCCTGCTCGATGGCCGCATCCATCATCAGATAGCCACTGACATAGCGGGCCGGAAAACCCATGACGCGGGCTGCGGTGACAAAGATGTGGCTGTGATCCTGGCAAACGCCGGTCTTCAGCGCCAATGCCTCTTCCGCCGGGGTCGTCACGCTGGTGGTGCCCGGCGTGTAGGCGACGCGCTCGACGATCAGCGCCATCAGCCGATGCAGCCTTTCGATGTCGGTACCTTTGCCGACCGCCGCGGCAAGCTCGCTTATGCCCTCGCCGGGGATGGTCAAAGCTGTCTCCTGGCTGAACAGCCACAGTGGCGCAAAGCCGTGATGCGGACCCGAGACGCCCGCTGTGTCGCGGGTGACAACCTCGCCGGAGGCCTCGACGGTGATGAAGTCGCGCTCGCCCTCGACGCTCAACAGCCTGTTATCGTTGCCGAAATGGTCGTTAAAGCGGACTTCCTCGCGCGCGCCCTCGATCTTCAGCGCCCAGGACAGCACGGTCTGCGTCGGGCCACTGACCGGTAACAGGCGTAGCCGCTGCAACAGATAGTGCACCGGCGCGTCGTAGCGGTATTCGGTACGGTGGGTGATCTTGAGCCGCATGCCTATTTTCCGTTTGTAAGCATGATCTTATCCGAAAACCGGGTCTCACTTGTCGCTAGCGCGGTCCTCCGGTTCGCGATCATGCTCAATTGAACCGGTAATCTTGTGCGATCTCTTCGCCAAGCTTGGTGTTGTCTTGAATGAACCTGGCCAGGAATTCGTGCAGGCCGGTGTCGAATATGTCCTTGATCGACCCTGCCTGCAGCATCGCCTGTGTCCTGTCGACGGTGGCGTGGCAGGCATGACGGTCGCCATAATCGTCGCCGAGGAACTTCAGATGCTCGGCGAGAAAACGATAACAGAAGGTCAGCGAGCGCGGCATGCGCACATTGAGGATCAGATAGTCGGCAATGTTGGTCGGTTTGTAGTCGGCCTCATAGACCCAGCGATAGGAACGGTGCGCCGACACCGAGCGCAGGATCGATTCCCACTGGTAGTTGTCGAGGCTCGAGCCGACCCAGGAGATCGACGGCAGCAGCACGTAGTATTTCACGTCGAGGATGCGTGCCGTGTTGTCGGCCCGCTCGACATAGGTGCCGAGCTGCGAGAAGTCGAAGATCTCGTTGCGCAGCATCGTTCCGTAGAACGAGCCGCGGATCAGCGCCGTCTCGCGCTTGATGGCGTCGAGCACACTCGGCAGGTCGCGCTCGTCGATCGGCTTTGCCAGCATGCGCTTCAGGGCCATCCAGGCTTCGTTGATGCTCTCCCACGTCTCGCGCGTCAGCGCGGTGCGCACCATGCGGGCATTGTTGCGAGCGGTCTCGATCGCCGACATCGTGCTCGACGGGTTCGAGGTGTCGCGCAGCAGGAAGTCGGCGACGTTGGCGGCGGTATAGTCCTTGTATTTCTGCGTGAAGGTGACGTCGGAGCCGGCGCTGAGCAGCACCGAATTCCACTCTTCCGACGCGCTCTGGGTGCGGGTCAGCGCCATGCGAAGGCCGGCATCGACCAGACGCGCCATGTTTTCCGCCCGCTCGATATAGCGGTTCATCCAGTAGAGCCCGTTGGCGGTGCGGCCGAGAAGCATGTGAAGTGGCCCTTCGGGGCTAGTGAGTAGGGAATAGTGAGTAGGGATTAGTAAGCATTTGAATCTCTGTGGAATATGGCATTTCTTGTCCCTCTACTGCCTACTGCCTACTGCCTACTGCCTACTGCCTACTGCCTACTGCCTACTGCCCTATTCCCTACCTAATCGTCCAACACCCACGTATCCTTCGTGCCGCCGCCTTGCGAGGAATTCACGACCAAAGAACCCTCCTTCAGCGCCACCCGCGTCAAGCCGCCGGGAACGATCTGGATTCGGTCGGAGACCAGAACATAGGGTCGCAAGTCGACATGGCGCGGCGACAGGCCTTTTTCTGTCAGGATCGGGCAGGTCGACAGCGCCAGCGTCGGCTGGGCGATGTAGTTGGAAGGCTTCGCCTGCAGCTTCTTGGCGAAATCCTGGCATTCCTTCTTGGTCGCAGCCGGCCCCACCAGCATGCCGTAGCCGCCGGAGCCGTGCACTTCCTTGATGACCAGCTCATGGATGTGTTCGAGCACGTATTTCAGGCTGTCGGGCTCCGAGCAGCGCCAGGTCGGGATGTTGCCGAGGATGGCTTTGCGGCCGGTGTAGAACTCGACGATGTCGGGCATGTAGGAATAAATCGCCTTGTCGTCGGCGATGCCGGTTCCCGGCGCGTTGGCGATGGTGATGTTGCCGGCGCGGTAGACGTCCATGATGCCGGGCACGCCAAGGGCCGATTCCGGCCGGAAGGTCAGCGGATCGAGGAAGGAATCGTCGACGCGCCGGTAAAGCACGTCGATCTGCTTGTAGCCTTCGGTCGTGCGCATAGCGACGTGGCCGTCTACAACGCGCAGATCCTGGCCTTCGACCAGTTGCACGCCCATCTGGTCGGCGAGGAAGGCATGTTCGAAATAGGCGGAGTTGAAGCTGCCCGGCGTCAGCACGGCAATGGTCGGTGCGCCCTTGGTGCTTTGCGGCCGCACTGCCGCCAGCGACTGGCGCAGCAATTGCGGATAATTCTCCACCGGCCGCACCTTGATCTGCTGGAACAGCTCGGGAAAGAGCTGCATCATCGTCTCGCGGTTCTCCAGCATGTAGGAGACCCCCGACGGCGTGCGCGCATTGTCCTCCAGCACGTAGAACTCGTTCTCCGAGATCCGGACGATATCGACGCCGATAATGTGGGTGTAGACGCCGGCCGGTGGCCGCACTCCGATCATTTCCGGCAGGAACGCCTCGTTCCTGGCGATCAGCTCCCTCGGCACGCGGCCGGCGCGCAGGATTTCCTGGCGGTGGTAAATGTCGTCGAGGAAAGCGTTCAGCGCCTGTACGCGCTGCTCGATGCCTTGCGTTAGCCTTCGCCATTCATTGCCGGAGATGATGCGCGGCACGATGTCGAAGGGGATCAGCCGCTCGGAGGCTTCCTGCTCGCCATAGACGGCGAAGGTAATGCCGGTCTTGCGGAAGACGCGCTCCGCGTCCTGCATCTTTTCCGTAAGCCTGGCCGGGTCCTGCTCCTTCAGCCAGCGGTCGTAAGCCGTATACGGTTGTCTCAGCCCGGAAACTTCCGGAAGCATTTCATCGAACGCTGCCAATCGCATACTCCCCTGTGACGCCATTTCACTGGCGTCGCGGGAGAAAATCAAGCGCAATCGGTGATTTGGAGGATATCGGCGACCAGTATGTTCCGACTGCCCAAAATTCGGGCAGTCGGAACGGGACCTTAATCAGGCTCTGCCTTGTCGCCGGGCAAGTGCCTGATGCGGCCATAGCAGTTCACCGTTTCATGGAAACGGCGACCTGCCATGGCTTTGTGCTTTGACGCAATTCCGGACGGAAAACCGCTTCACATTTTTTTCCTGGAACTGCTTTAGAAAGCGCGGAAAGTGACGACCGTGAAGGTGTCCTTGATTCCGGGAATAATCTGCACCTTCTCGTTGACGAAGTGGCCGACATCTTCCTCGTCGTCGACGTAGAATTTGGCAAGCAAGTCGTAATTGCCGGCGGTCGAGTAGATCTCCGAGGCGATTTCGGCATCGGCGAGCGCGCTGGCGACCTCATAGGACTTGCCCAGATCGCACTTTATCTGCATGAAAAACGTCTTCATTGCCGGTCCCGATCAAGCTTCAGCACTCAAGCGGCCCTTGTGGCAGACTGCCGCCCGGCTTTCAAGCATCAGGCGGAGCGGGCCTTGGCGACGGCTTGTCTCAGTTCGGACACGGGCATGCCGCGCCGGTACAAGTTGCCGCCGATGACCAGGGCTGGCGTGCCGCGCAGCTTGAAAGCCGTCGCCTGGGCTTCGGTGCGGACAAGGGCAGCGTCGATGTCGGGTTCACGGATGGCGAGGTCGGCACGCACCATCGCCACATCGACACCGACGGAAGAAAGGATGTCGTTGGTGCGGCGTTCCGAAAGGCCGCGCTGGTTGGTCATCAGCGCATCGACCGCCGCGGCATAGTGTTCGCCGCTCAGCAGCGTCACCCGCGCCGCGTCGCGCGACACGTCGCCGAAGATCGGCCAGTCCTTCATCACAAGCCGGACGCCGTTGTCCTCTTCCATCAACTTCTTCAGCTCGACGAAGACGAGCTTGCAGATCGGGCACTGATAGTCGACGAATTCGGCGATGGTGACGTCGCCATCGGGGTTGCCGAGCGCTGGAATGGCGGGATCGAAGGCGACTTCCGTGACGGTCGGCCCAGTGCTTGCCCAGGCGGGCAAGGGAGCCAAAACTGCGAGGCTTGCCGCGCCCTTCAGCAAAAGGCGCCGGTCGATCGGCTGCTTGAACATGGTTGTCCCCTGGTTGCGCGAACGGGTCCCCACCCGTCCCTACGATGCGCGCCCCGCGTTAAAGGAGGCTTAAGCATGATCATGTGGCACTTGCGTGGCGAATATTGCGGTTGCTGAAACCGTGAGGCTCCGCAAAGCGTATGGTATGATGCGTCCCGGGACAGGTTTTGTTGGGGGACAATGGAGACAGGCCATGCGCCGCACCGCATTCGCAGTTGTTTCATTGCTGTTCGCGTTGTTCGTGTCGGCAGCCCTTGCCGGCGACGCCGAAGTCAAGGCCGGCCAGGCCGTCATCGATGGTCAGTTGAAGGCCCTCATCGCCAATGATGGCGCCAAGGCGTACAGTTTCGCCGCTCCAAATGTGAAGCGCATCTTTCCGACCGTCGACACCTTCATGAACATGGTGACCAACGGCTATCCGCCGGTGCGCCAGCCGCAGAGCTATTCCTTCGGCAAGGTCGAGCAGATGGGGCCAACTTCGCTAATCCAGCAAGTGCTGATCGTTGGGCCCGACGGCAAGGACTATGAGGCGGTCTACACGCTGGAACAGCAGCCCGACGGCAGCTTTCAAATCACCGGCTGCAGCTTGCGCGCAGCGAATTCGCTCAGCACCTAGATGTGCTTATAGCACCGGGATATCACCCCTCGCCCATCCCTCGGAAATCTCAGCCTTGCGCGCCTCAAAAGCCCGGGCCTCGATCGCGGCGCGAATGTCCTGCATCAGTTTCTGGTAGTAGGAAAGGTTGTTCCAGGTCAGCAGCATCGCCCCCAGCGCCTCTTGCGAGCGCACAAGATGGTGCAGATAGGCGCGTGAGTAGTCGCGTGCCGCAGGGCAGTCGCTCTCCTCGTCCAGCGGCCGCGGATCGTCCGCATGGCGGGCATTCCTGAGATTGACCTTGCCGCGCCTGGTATAGGCCAGGCCATGGCGGCCGGCGCGGGTCGGCATCACGCAGTCGAACATGTCGATGCCGCGCGCCACCGATTTCACGATGTCGTCCGGCGTGCCGACGCCCATGAGATATCGAGGCTTGTCGTCAGGCAATTCCGGACAGGTGATCTCCAGCATATCCAGCATCACCGCTTGCGGCTCGCCGACGGCCAGGCCGCCGACCGCATAGCCCTTCAGCTCCATCGCGCTCAGCGCCTGCGCCGAACGCACCCTGAGAGCTGCGTTATCGCCACCCTGGACGATGCCGAACATCGCCTTGCCGGGCTGATCGCCGAACGCTGTCCTGCAGCGCTCGGCCCAGCGCAGCGACAGCTCCATCGCGCGCTCGACCTGCTTGAGGTCGGCCGGCAGCGCTGTGCATTCGTCGAGCTGCATCTGGATGTCGGAATCGAGCAGGCCCTGGATCTCGATCGAGCGCTCCGGCGACATCTCATAGGCAGCGCCGTCAATGTGCGAGCGAAACGTGACGCCCTTCTCGGTCAATTTCCTGAGTTTCGACAGCGACATGACCTGAAAACCGCCACTGTCGGTCAGGATCGGCTGCGGCCAGCGGGCGAATTCATGCAAGCCACCAAGCCGCGCCACGCGCTCGGCCCCGGGCCGCAGCATCAGATGGTAGGTGTTGCCCAGGATGATATCGGCGCCGACCCCGCGCACCTGATCCATATACATGGCCTTGACCGTGCCGCCGGTGCCGACCGGCATGAAGGCTGGCGTGCGGATTTCGCCGCGCGGCATGGTGATGGAACCGCGCCGCGCCTTGCCGTCAGTGGCGAGGATCTTGAAGGTGAATGTTTCAGCCATTGAATTCCTTGTCATGGACAGGCGCGCGTGGCGCCTGCCTGTCGAGCGACTGGCGGTATTGGATGCAGCCGCGCATGAATTTCGGCCATGGCGGCACGGCAATCGATGGATCGGTCTTTTCCGGCAAGCAGGTCCCACAGGTTGGGATGATGCCAGCATAAATCATGGCCGGTAGAATCTCGGTGCTGGCGAATGCCGGCACGCAATTTCTTCACTTCGCCGATCAGGCTTTCGCGATCGAGGGTTTGCAGGTCATCGTCCATCGCTCATCTCCGCTCGATAAAGCAGGCTTGCATCTCCGTAGGAATAGAACCTGTAATTGTTCCCGATGGCATGAGCATAGGCCGCACGCATCGTATCTAGGCCGCTGAAGGCCGAAACCAGCATGAACAGCGTCGAACGCGGGAGATGGAAATTGGTCATCAGCAGGTCGGCGGTCTTGAACCGATAGCCCGGCGTGATGAAGATGTCGGTCGGGCCGGACCAGGCGGTCAGCGAGCCATCAGGCCGTGCCGCGCTCTCCAGCAAGCGCAGCGAGGTGGTGCCGACAGCGATGATGCGCCCGCCCCGCGCCTTGGCGCCATTCAGAGCGTCGGCTGTTGCTTCGCTGACCGAGCCGGTCTCGGCATGCATCTTGTGGTGAGCGGTGTCGTCCGCCTTGACCGGCAGGAAGGTGCCGGCGCCGACATGCAAGGTCACGAAGCGGCGTTCGATGCCTTTTGCATCCAGCGCGGCAAACAGCTCCGGCGTGAAATGCAGGCCTGCGGTGGGGGCAGCGACTGCGCCCTCCTCCTTGGCATAGATTGTCTGGTAATCCGTCAGGTCGCGCGCGTCGTCGTCGCGCTTGGAGGCGATATAGGGCGGCAGCGGGATGTGGCCGACGGCATGCAGCGCCTCGTCGAGAAACGGCCCCGACAGGTCGAAACCGAGCAGCACCTCGCCGGCATCGCCCTTCTCGATCACTGTGGCGTCGAGCTGGCCGAGGAAACAGGAATTGCCGTCATGGCCGAAATGGATGCGGTCGCCGGCGGCGATGCGCTTGCCCGGCCGCATGAAGGCCAGCCAGCGGTCCGGCGCCATGCGCATATGCAGCGTGGCGTCGACCTGCGCCTGCGCTTCGCCGCGCCGCCTGATGCCTCTCAACTGGGCAGGAATGACCTTGGTGTCGTTGAAGACCAGCACGTCGCCCGTTCTGAGCAAGGACGGAAGGTCGCGCACCGCGCGGTCCGCAAAGTCTTCGCCTGGCCTGACCACCAGCATTCTGGCGCTGTCGCGCGGCTCGGCCGGGCGCAGCGCGATGCGCTCCTCCGGCAGGTCGAAGTCGAAGAGATCGACGCGCATCAGTAGAGCCGGACGAGCAGCGCTCCGGCCAACAGCAGCACCGCGCCGGCGATGCGGCCGAGCGAAATCTCGCGCACCGCCACGCCGAGAAAGCCGACGCGATCGATCAGCATGCCGGCCAGCAACTGGCCGGCAACCAGGAACGCCATCAACGCGGCTGCACCAATGCGCGGCGTAAGAATGGTTGACAGGGTAACATAGAAACCGCCGAGCATGCCGCCGGCGATGAACAGCCAAGGCGCCGGCGCCTTCCAGTCGAGCGAGATGTCCTGCAGCCGCACAACGGCAATGGAGATGATACCAAGCACGATCGCGCCCGACAGGAACGAAAACGCAGCAGCCGCGACCGGGAGCCCCAGGCCGCGCGCCAGCTGCGAGTTGATCGGCGCCTGGACGGCGATGAAGGCGCCTGACAGGATGCCGAGCAGCGACCAGACCACGCCCATCATCGTCGTTTGTCCTTACTTGACGTCGGCCGCGACCTTCAGCGACACGATCTTGTCGGGATCGACCACCGGCTCGCCGCGCTTGATCTTGTCGACATTGTCCATGCCTTCGATGACCTGGCCCCAGACCGTGTACTGGCGGTTGAGGAAAGCGGCATCGTCGAAGCAGATGAAGAACTGCGAATTGGCGGAGTTCGGGTTCTGCGAACGGGCCATCGAGCAGGTGCCGCGGCCATGGTTGGCGTTGGAGAATTCAGCTTTCAGGTCAGGCTTCTCGGAACCGCCCATGCCCGCGCGGGAGGGGGCAAAAGTGGGCTTGGTCGAATTGCCGAACTTGACGTCACCGGTCTGCGCCATAAAGCCTTCGATGACGCGGTGGAAAACCACGCCGTCATAGGCGCCTTCGCGGGCCAGTTCCTTGATGCGGGCGACGTGGCCGGGGGCCAGGTCGGGAAACAGTTCGATGACGACCTTGCCCTTGGTCGTTTCCAGGATGAGTGCGTTTTCGCGGTCCTTGATCTCAGCCATGTGGGATCTCCTTTATCTCAGAAAACAGAATGATTTGATAGGTTTACTTGTCGGCGGCGATGCGTACCTTGACCATGCGGTCGGGGTCGCTGACCGTGCCGTTGTCGGCCTCGTCGCCCTTCTTGATCTTGTCCACCAGCTCCATGCCACTGACGACATTGCCGACGATGGTGTACTGGCCATCGAGGTTTGGCGCCGGCGCGAACATGATGAAGAACTGTGAATTGGCGGAGTTCGGATCCTGCGAGCGGGCCATGCCGAGCGTGCCGCGCTTGAAATGCTCACTCTGCGAGAATTCGGCCGGAAGATCAGGCAGCTCGGAACCGCCGGTGCCGACGGCTTCGGGGCTGAACCCCTTCTTCATGTTGCCGAACTTGACGTCGCCGGTCTGCGCCATGAAGCCGTTGATGACGCGGTGGAAGGCGACATCGTCGTAAACGCCTTTGCGCACCAGCTTCTTGATCTGCGCGACATGCTTGGGCGCCAGATCAGGGCGCAGCGCGATGGTGACGTCGCCGTTCTTCAAGGTGATGATCATGGTGTTTTCCGGCTCGGCGGCGAAGGCCGAAACGGATGCGGTCACGAGACCGGCAAGCACGACGAGGAACGAGGCGAGCTTTTTCAGCTGCATAAGGGATCTCCGAAGGTCTTTGTTAGGGTGCATGTCGTTGCCCCAAAACCGGCATCCACTTTTGGGCGACATGCACTATTTCGCGAATTTGGCGGTGAGCGCACCGGCAACGGCGGCCGGCACGAACGGACGGATGTCGCCGCCCATCGAGGCTATCTGGCGCACAAGTGTGGCGGTAATGGTGCGTACCGACGGGCTGGCGGGCAGAAAAACCGTCTGCAGTTCCGGCGCCATCGTCTCGTTCATTCCAGCCATCTGCATCTCATAGTCGAGATCGGTGCCGTCACGCAGGCCGCGGATCATGATCGAGGCGCCATGCTTGCGGGCCGCGTCGATGACCAGCCCGTCAAAGGCGACGACCTTGATACGGTCGCCGTCGCGGCCAAATTCGGCCTTGGTCGCGGCCTCGATCAGCTTCACCCGTTCGTCGAAGGAAAACAGCGGCGTCTTGCCGGGGTGAGTGCCGATCGCCGCATAAACCGTGTCGGCGACAGCCAGCGATGCCTTCAGGACATCGAGATGGCCGTTGGTCAGCGGGTCGAAGGAGCCGGCATAAAGGGCGATGCGATCGGTCATGGGAGGTGCTTCTAGCGGGGCATTGGGCGGAAGGCAAATGCGATTGGGAACATCTGCGTGAACCTTTTCGCAGACATGAACGACAGATGAATGCCTTGATCACGAAGACTTCACGCCGCGTTCGCTAGTTTGCACTTCGGAAGATGAAACCAAAACCCGATCTAACCGTTGGATAGGCGCAGGAGAACACGCACATGCTGATCTACATGCTCGCCACCGCAATGACCGTCGCCATGCTGATCGCCACCGCATTCGGATTGCATAGCGAGGCAGAGCGCGTCCGTGTCCGCACAAAGCGGTTCGAAGGTTTCGGCGCTCGCTGGCCCCACCGTCACCCCTGATTTATTGCTAGTTTCTTGTTTGCGCCGGCCCATCGGGCCGGCGTTGTTGGTCAAAACCTATTCGGCGCTGTCCGGTACGGCATCTCCGGCCCCGGCCTCAATGAACACTCTCTTCGACATCCTCGTCGGCCTGCGGCTCCGAGATCCGTTCGACCGAAACCACCTTTTCGCCTTCGGCGGTGTTGAAGATGGTCACGCCCTTGGTGGCGCGGCTGGCGAAACGGATACCGTTGACCGGCACCCGGATGACCGTGCCGCCGTCCGAAACCAGCATGATCTGGTCGTCATTGCCGACCGGGAAAGTCGCCACCAGCTGGCCGATCTCGGCCACCTTCGACACGTCGGTGGCGCGGATGCCCTTGCCGCCGCGTCCAGTCAGGCGGAAATCGTAGGATGACGAGCGCTTGCCGTAGCCATATTCGGTCACCGTCAGCACAAATTGCTCATGCGCCTTGAGCTCTTCGTAACGGCTGTCGGAAAGCTCGGTCTCCTCGCCAATCTCCTCATTGGTGAGTGCAATCTCTTCTTCCTCGCCGGTCACCTCGGCGGCAAGCCGCCGCTCCAGTGCTGCCCGCTTGAGGTAGGCGGAGCGTTCCGCCGGCGAAGCATCGACATGCTCGATCACCGACATGGAGATGATGCGGTCGGTCTCGGCCATGCTTATGCCGCGCACGCCGACCGAATTGCGGCTCTGGAAGACGCGCACATCGCCAACGCGGAAGCGGATGCACTGGCCGGAGCTGGCGGTCAAAAGCACATCGTCATTGTCTGTGCAGGTCTCGACGCCGAGGATCTCGTCGCCCTCCTCCTCCAGCTTCATGGCGATCTTGCCGTTGCGGTTGACCTGGACGAATTCGGACAGCTTGTTGCGGCGCACGGTGCCGCGCGTGGTGGCGAACATGACGTCGAGTTCGCCCCAGCTGGTCTCGTCCTCGGGCAGCGGCATGATGGTGGTGATGCGCTCGCCCTGCTCCAGCGGCAGCATGTTGATCAGCGCCTTGCCGCGCGACTGCGGATTGCCGATTGGCAGCCGCCAGACCTTTTCCTTGTAGACGATGCCGCGCGAGGAGAAGAACAGCACCGGCGTATGCGTGTTGGCGACGAACAGCCGGGTGACGAAATCCTCTTCCTTGGTCGACATGCCGGAGCGGCCCTTGCCGCCGCGGCGTTGCGCCCGGTAGAGCGACAGCGGCACGCGCTTGATGTAGCCGGAATGGCTGACGGTGACGACCATGTCCTCGCGCTGGATCAGATCCTCGTCTTCCATGTCGGCGCCGCCGTCGGTGAGCTCGGTGCGGCGCGGCGTGCCGAACTCGTCGCGCACGGCGGCAAGCTCGTCCTTGACGATCTGCTGGATGCGGGCGCGGGACGACAGAATGTCGAGGTAATCCTTGATCTCGTCGCCGATGGTGTTCAGCTCGTCGGCGATTTCGTCACGGCCGAGCGCGGTCAGGCGCTGCAGGCGCAGTTCGAGGATTGCGCGCGCCTGTTCCTCGGAGAGGTTGTAGGTGCCATCCTCATTGATGCGATGGCGCGGATCGTCGATAAGCAGAATCAATGACTCCACGTCCCCGGAGGGCCAGCGCCGCTCCATCAACTGCTCGCGCGCCGTCTGCGGATCGGGCGCGGTGCGGATCAGCTTGATCACTTCGTCGATGTTGGCGACGGCTATGGCGAGGCCGACCAGCACGTGGGCGCGGTCGCGCGCCTTGCGCAGCAGGAATTTCGTGCGCCGGCTAATCACCTCTTCGCGGAAGCTGACAAACGCCTTCAGCATGTCGGTCAGGTTCATCACTTCCGGCTTGCCGCCGTTCAGCGCCACCATATTGGCGCCGAAGGAGGTCTGCAGCGGCGTGAAGCGGTAAAGCTGGTTGAGAATGACGTCGGCGACAGCGTCGCGCTTCAGCTCGATGACGACGCGGTAGCCCTGGCGGTCGCTTTCGTCGCGAATGTCGGAAATGCCTTCGATGCGCTTGTCGCGCACCAGCTCGGCCATTTTCTCGATCATCGAGGCCTTGTTCACCTGGTACGGGACTTCCGTGATGATGATCGATTCACGGTCGTTGCCGCGCTGTTCGACATTGACCTTGCCGCGCATGACGATGGAGCCACGGCCCGTCGCATAGGCGCTGTAGATGCCGGAACGGCCGAGCACGATGCCGCCGGTCGGGAAATCGGGACCCGGAATGATCTCCATCAGCGCCGGCAAATCGATCGCCGGATTGTCGATGATGGCGATGGCGCCGTTGCAGATCTCGGCCAGATTGTGCGGCGGGATGTTGGTGGCCATGCCGACGGCGATGCCGCCGGAACCGTTGACCAGAAGATTGGGGAAGCGGGCCGGCAGCACCTTCGGTTCGGTGTCGGATGCGTCATAAGTCTCCTGGAAATCGACGGTTTCCTTGTCGATGTCCTCCAAGAGTTCATGTGCGACCTTGGTCAGCCGCGATTCGGTGTAGCGCATCGCCGCCGGCGGATCGCCGTCGATGGAGCCGAAATTACCCTGCCCGTCGATCAGCGGAACGCGCAGCGACCAGTCCTGCGCCATGCGCACCAAGGCGTCGTAGATCGAGGCGTCGCCATGCGGATGGTATTTACCCATCACGTCCGCGACCGGGCGGGCCGACTTCACATATTTGCGGTTCCAGTGATAGCCGCTCTCATGCGCCGCATAGAGAATGCGGCGGTGCACCGGCTTCAGGCCGTCGCGCACATCGGGCAGCGCACGGCTGACGATGACGCTCATGGCGTAAGAGAGGTACGAGCTCTGCATCTCCTCGATGATGGAGATGGGCTCGATGCCGGTGGGGCCGCCGTCGGCGCCGCGCGGGGGTTTTTGGTCGGTCAAATCGGATCACAATCTAATCAGGAATCACTGACCGCTTATATAGGAAGCACGGCCGAAACTCCAATATTCGTGGTGCTTTTCCAATGAGGATTTCAGTGGCAAATTCAAATGGATACCTCTGATTGCGACGATTTGGCCATAACGCATTCGCCGCCGGCAGGGGCAAAAGCCTGCGAAGGACAGTTTTCCAAGCCAACAGCTTATCTGGAGGCAGACAGACGCGTCAGCGGGTAGCCACCCGCCGGGCGCGATAGTGGCCAGGCGTCTCACCCATGACGCGCCGGAAACGGCGGTTGAACGTCGACAAATCGTTGAAACCGGCCTCGAAGGCGATTGCCGAGATGGCATCGCCTGACATGCGCAGCCGCACCGCCGCGCGGTGCAGCCGGGTTCTCAGCAGAAACTGATAGGGCGTCATGCCGGCGACCTGCCGGAAGGTGCGCAGGAAATGATACGGGCTGGTCGCCGTCGCGCAGGCAAGCTCGGAAAGCGAGACCGGCCTGTCGGCATTGAGCTCGATCTGCCGCACCGCCTCGGCAACCCGTTTCTGGTCGCGGCGGCTCGGCGGTCGAACGCCAGGCACCGCATCGCTGGCCACAGGCAGTGCTGCGCCGGCAACTGCCAGTGCTGCGCCCGCAATTCGCAGGCCAAGCTCTTCAAAGGCGTCGATGTCGACCATCTCGCGCGCCGCTTCCGCCTCGGCCAGCAGCGATGCCAGCGCCGGCAAGGGCGGCATATGCGGCACGCCGAAGGCGAGCTTGCTCGCGCCGGGCACGTCGCTGGCGATGCGGTCGAGATAGGCCGGAGCGAAGTGGAAGGACAGGCAACGGTCGCCGGCGCCATGCTCATGCCCGCATTCATAGCAGGCGCCGACATTGCCGAGCAGGATCGCGCCCGGCGCCAGCATGGCGGCGCCTTGCCTGGTGCGGTAGCGGAAGGTGCCGCTGGTGACAGCGGCAACGCAGAAGGTGTCGTGCGCCTCCTCGAACGGGCGGTCGCCGGCGCCGGCCGTGCACAGCACGTCACAGACATACCAACCCTGCCCCGATGCCAGGTTTTGTTGGCTCGTCGTCATGGCTTGAAAGATAGCAATTTTTCCCAAGCGCGACACCCTGCCGGGGCCTATCGCTTGCAGCCTCCTGACATAACGAAGGCAGCAAGTATGATCGGTACATCCTCCTTTGCCGAAGCGCTCCACAGCGACGGCCCCAATCCCGGCCTGGCTGAAAAGCTGGATCTCTACGGCCGCTTCGTCGGCGCCTGGACATTCGAGGCCACGCGCCATCTCGAGGACGGCACGGTTCTCACCGGACGCGGCGAGGTGCATTTCGGCTGGGTCCTAGAAGGCAGGGCGATCCAGGATGTATGGATCCTGCCCGCGCGGGATGCCGGCCCCTCGCCCTCGCTCGGCAAATGGACTTTCTATGGCACAACGCTGCGGGCCTATGATCCCGGCTCGGATGCCTGGCACATCTTCTGGAGCGACCCGCGAAACCAATACTACAGCCGCCAGCTTGGTCGCGCCGAAGGCGACACGATTGTGCAGGTCGGCGCCGACGGCACTGGTTCCTCGGTCCGCTGGAGCTTTTCGCGCATCACCAAGGACAGCTTCCGCTGGCTCGGCGAGCGTTCGCACGACGATGGCAAGACATGGCGTCTCGAAGTCGAGTTCCTGGCGCGCCGCGTCGCCCAGGACTGATGACGCAACATATTGCAAAAAAGGTGAAAAAACATGCTTGACCATGTCTCGATCGGCGTCCGCGACACCAACGTTTCGAAGCCCTTCTACGATGCCGCGCTAAAGCCGCTCGGTTATTCCTGCCTCAGCCAGTCGCCAGGCTCACTGGGTTATGGTGCGCAAACCGTGGCGCTGTGGGTGAACGATGCGGCGCGGCCAGTGTCATCGGACGAGAAGTCCGGTCTGCATTTCTGCTTTGCCGCGCCGACGAGGCAGAGTGTCGTCGCCTTCCATGCCGCCGCCTTGCGTGCAGGCGGCAGCGACAATGGCGCGCCGGGCCTGCGCGCCGACTATGGCGAGGACTATTACGCTGCCTTCATCGTCGATCCCGACGGCTACCGTCTGGAGGCCTATTTCAACGCTGCCGCCTAACATAGCCGGCGTCTCCGGTATCGGCATCTCGGACGGTTCCCACCGGCCAGGCTTTGCTCTACCACTATCGTGGCGCAGGGGTCCGGCCCGGCGGGAGGGGTCAGCGATGCCGAGTTTCGACAGCTTGTTCAACGCCTTCGTCACCATTCTGGTGACCATCGACCCGCCAGGTCTCGCGCCGCTCTTCCTCGCGGTGACACGCGGCATGAACCGCGAGGAACGTCAGCAGGTTTCGGTGCGCGCCTCGATCATCGGCTTCCTGGTGATGGCGCTGTTTGCGGTGGCCGGGGCGTCCATCCTGTCGGTGTTCGGCATCACGCTGCCGGCTTTCCGCGTCGCCGGCGGGTTTTTGCTGTTCTTCATCGCGTTCGAAATGGTGTTTGAGCGCCGCCAGGACCGCAAGGAGAAGATCGGCGACGTTGCCATCACCAAGGACATGATCCACAACATCGCGGCCTTCCCGCTGGCGATCCCGCTGATCGCCGGCCCCGGTGCGATTTCGGCGACCGTGCTACTGTCGGGCTCGTTTCAGGGTTTTGCAGCACAAGCGGCGCTGGTCGGCATCATCTTCGTCTGCCTTGCCATCACCTATCTGGTGTTCGTGCTGTCGGAGCGCATCGACCGCATCCTCGGCCAGACCGGCCGCTCGATCCTCACCCGCCTGCTCGGCGTCATCCTGGCCGCGCTTGCGGTTCAGTTCGTCGCGGATGGGATCAAGGCGCTGATGGCGGGGTGAACGGCAGCCCCTGCTCCCTGCTCCCTGCTCCCTGCTCCCTGCTCCCTGCTCCCTACTCCACCGCCGTATCGACGACCTCGAAATCGTGGGTGATGACAGCCGTCTTGGCCAGCATGGCCGAGGCCGAGCAGTATTTCTCGATCGACAGGTTGATGGCGCGCTGGACCTTGTCGCGCGACAGCGCGTGGCCCGTGACGATGAAATGCATGTGGATGCGGGTGAAGACTTTGGGGTCGGTTTCGGCCCGGTCGGCGTCGAGTTCGACAACACAGTCCTCGATCGCCTCGCGGCCTTTTTCGAGGATGTGGACGACATCATAGGCCGAGCAGCCGCCGGTGCCGATCAGCACCAGTTCCATCGGGCTCGGACCCGGCGTCTTGCCTTCCGGCCCGGAGGCGGTTCCCAGCACAACCTTGTGGCCGCTGCCGGACTCGCCGACGAAGGTGCGCTCCTCGACCCATTTGATCCGTGCTTTCACGGCAATCTTCCTTCAGAAAGCGTCACTGGCCGAAGACGACCGTGTGCATGATCCGCCCCGGCAGCAGCGTGAACACGCCGGCGCCGATCAGGGCGAAAACATACAGCGATATCATGACCCTGCGATGTTTGGCGACCCGATGCATATGCGCGTGCCAGACCGCCAGCGGCACGGCGATCAACACTAAAATCGACAAGAGATGGATCGGGCTGAACGGACCGACGAGGCGTATCTGCTGGATCCAGAAACTGGAGATGGCGACGACCAGCATCAGCGCCGCCCAGGCATAGCCGACGACACGATGACGCGTCGTGCGTTTCGGCAGCGCCAGTTGCGTAGCGCCAATGGCCAGCGCGGCAAGGGCCGCGAAGGCGTGCCATGGAATGGGAGGGCGCGCCGATAGAAGCGGTCCGAGCGACATCGCGCCCTCTCCTCAGATATCGCTGACTACCGTCAGCTCAGAACGGGATTTCGTCGTCCAGTTCGCGCGACGAGCCGCCGCCACCGCCGCCCTTGGAACCGCCGCCACCGCTGTTGCCGCCGCGGTTGAAGCTCTCATTGGGGCCAGACTGGCCGAAATCCGAGCCACGGCTCGCGCTGCCGCCGCCGGCGGCATAGTTGCCGACCTGACCGCCGCCCTCGCCGCGAGAATCGAGCATCTGCAGCTCGCCGCGGAATTTCTGCAACACGACTTCGGTCGTATACTTGTCGGCGCCGGTCTGATCCTGCCATTTGCGTGTCTGCAGCTGGCCTTCGACGTAAACCTTCATGCCCTTCTTCAGGTACTGCTCGGCGACCTTGGCGATCTGGTCATTGAAAATGACCACGTTGTGCCATTCGGTCTTTTCCTTGCGCTCGCCGGAGTTCTTGTCGCGCCAGCTTTCCGACGTGGCGATGCGGATGTTGACGACCGGGTCACCAGAATTCAGGCGGCGGATTTCAGGGTCCGCGCCGAGGTTACCGACCAGAATGACCTTGTTGACGCTACCCGCCATGACACTTCTCCGCGCTCATCCGAACCAAATTTCAAGTCGTTCACCTTACAGGCCGCGGACAATCCTGGCTTGCCGCGGCTGGCTTTTCCCACAAGGTTTTTGTTCCCTTTTCGTTCCTATACTGTTAACCACGGATTGTCAAGGAATGGCAGCAATCGCGGACGCGGGCGCGTGGATTTAGCTGACACGCAGGGGCGAGAAGCGGTGTCGTCAGCGCCGTTTTTTAGCTGGTCGCAACGGACCGAAAAAGCCGCTCCACTCCATGCCCATGCCATGGGCGCGCTGTGCGATCACGGTTGGCGCCGACATCAGCCCGACTGCAGGTTCAGATTTCAGAGCCGGGTCATTCAGCAATTTCCCGATCGCGCGCCCGTGCCACCACACCTGAGCGACGAGCGCCGCTACCACCGCGATCAGGCCCCAGGTCCCCAATCCTTCGCCGAAGATGTAAATCCCGTATGGCGGCGATAGCGCCGTACCCAGCTTGGCCAACAAGATCACGGCCACGAAACCGATGACGGCGATCGCTCCTATACCGAGGACGAGGCGGCGATAGAGCCTCAGAGCCTCGTTGAGGTTCTCGGCGGACGAAAGATCGACGTTGGAATTCATAAATACTACTCCTGCCTCGCGATGATCGGCCCATCTTGTTCCCCACGGCTTAGAGGCCCGGCAGGATCCAATCAATACGCGGCATTCAAAACACCCCTTGCCAAATCGATAAGTATCGACTTATGCTTTTGCCATGATCGAAGCAGAGATTTTTCGCGCCCTGGCCGACCCGACGCGACGCGCCGTCTACGAGCGGCTGACTTCCGGCGAGATGAGCGTGTCGGAGTTGCGCACCGGCATGAGCGTGTCGCAGCCGGCGGTGTCGCAGCACCTTGCCGTGCTGCGCGGCGCAGGCCTGGTCAGCGAAAGACGCGCCGGCCGCAACGCCTACTATCGCGCCGATCCGCAAGGGCTCGAGCCGCTGCTCGGCTGGATCGAACGCTACCGCGCATTCTGGCCGGAGCGCATCGAAAGACTGAAGGCCGTTTTGAAGGACATGGACCAATGACCGACGAAAAGCAGACGCAGACCGCCAAGGATGCCCTCGCCTTCGAATGCGATCTGCCGGACGCACCGGAAAAAGTGTGGCGGGCACTGACCGTGCCGGACCTCTTGGCGGAATGGATGATGCCGAACGACATCAATCCGGAAACCGGCAGCCGCTTTGCCTTTGCCGGGCCTGAGAAGCCGATCGAGTGCGAAGTGCTCGATGCCGAGCCGGGGCGCCTGCTGCGCTATTCCTGGCGCGAGCGTTCCGGCGACGCCGACCGCGAGGAGCTGGAGAGCATCGTCACCTTCACACTCGCCCGCACCGTTTCCGGCGGCACGCATCTGCGCATCGTCCATGACGGGTTTGTCCTGACGCCTGCGGTCGCGATGGCCGGCGCCGGCTGCCGGCTCTGGCTGCGCGCATACAAGCCCAAACCGCCTGTCGCCGCCAACGCGCCACGCCTGTTGCTGCGCGCTGCCTGACCCGGAAAAATCAAAACGGAGACAATGAGATGAGCGGCTTTGCCAATCTGGTGCCGATGGTGATCGAGCAATCGAGCCGCGGCGAACGTGCCTTCGACATTTTCTCGCGGCTGCTGCGCGAGCGCATCATCTTCGTGAATGGCGAGATCAATGACGGCATGTCGGCGCTGGTCTGCGCCCAGCTCCTGTCGCTGGAATCGGACAATCCCGACAAGGAGATCTCGCTCTACATCAACTCGCCGGGCGGCGTGGTGACCAGCGGCTTCGCCATCTACGACACGATGCAATATGTCAGCTGCCCGGTGTCGACCGTGTGCATGGGCTTTGCCGCGTCGATGGCCTCCTTCCTGCTGATGGCGGGAACGCCGGGGCGGCGCATCGCGCTGCCCAATGCCAGCATCGTGCTGCACCAGCCTCTGGGCGGCTTCCAGGGCCAGGCCTCCGACATCCAGCGCCATGCCGAAGGCATTTTGCGCACCAAGCGGCACATGGCCGACCTCTACGCTCACCATTGCGGCCGCACCCACGAAGAGGTCGAACGCACGCTTGACCGCGATTTCTTCATGACCGCGAAGGAGGCCAAGGACTGGGGCCTCGTCGACCACGTCTTCGACACTCGCAAGCAGGCAGCGGCTTGATCACCGTATCGAATGCAGGCCGGTGTTCCCTCAATTTCAACGCCGCTGGTCTGGCCTCGCCTTGAGCGCGGCACTATAGTCTTGCCATGCGCTACCACCTGAACAGACTGACCATAGCCATTGCCATCACGGCGGCGACATCGAGCATGGCCTTTGCCGGGGGCAGCACCAGCACGTCGCGGAAAGGCGCCCTGCCCGGCGTGACCGGCGACTACCGCATCGCCAAGCCCGCGCCGCGGCCGGAGCCGGACGACGCGCTGCCTGCCGGCGAGAACGGCACGTTCAAGATCGGCGACACCGATGTCAAGATTTCCGGCAGCATCACTGTCGATGTCGGCACGGGTGGGATCAAGCCGCCGCGCCGGTAGCCCCTTCTCCCAGCTACTATACGGGAGAGAAAGCCTGCGTCGACGACTTCCTCGCAAACGAACAGCCCCGCCGTTGCTTCCGCAAACGGTCGGGGCTTTTTTTGGATTTCAAATCCAAACTGCCGGTAGTGTTATACCGACTTTGATTTCGGATGCTTCGCGGCATTCAGCCGACGATCCGACTAGCCGTCTCTGATTTTTGTGGGATTCGGCAGGTCACGGTTTGTCTGGTGGTTTGTTGGACTGACGCGATGCGTTCGTTGGGACGCATACACTCCAATGCCTTGAAACTACCTGGCACTTATGCCCGCCGCGGCTCCACTAGCAGGTGGAGCCTCAAGGGACTATCCGGTGGCGTCATGCTCCGCTCCTATGTCCGTTGCGACTGGTGTCAATCCGAAGCACAAATCGCAAAAACCTGCGGCGTCTCGCAGGCCGCTATGGGCGGCGAGGCCATCAAAGACGGCCGGCTCCGTTGACTCCGGCAGAGTGCGCCCCCGATTCGACGACGTCAACCTTGAATAGCCGGTTACGGAAAATGTGATCGTCGGGAGCTTACGTCAGGGTCAGTTTCTGAAACACCCTTGTCAGTTTCTGCACACAGCTTTGTCAGGAGCGTGTTCGGTCTTTGTTCTTTCCGCTTGCCCGTTCGCGCGAAAGACGGTTAAACGGCTTTGGTCGAGAAGTGTGGCGTCTCTCGACTTGGCGGCAAAAATACCTACATAGGGAATGGCCGGGAAAACCCGCCGATCCCACTGACACCAGACCTGAGGCGGCGACCGGCGATGGCCGACCATAAATACCTTTCCATTCGCGGGGCACGCGAACACAACCTGAAGAATGTCGATCTCGACCTGCCGCGTGACAGCCTGATCGTCATGACCGGCCTGTCGGGCTCCGGCAAATCGTCGCTTGCTTTCGACACCATCTATGCCGAGGGCCAGCGCCGTTACGTCGAGAGCCTGTCGGCTTATGCGCGCCAGTTCCTCGAAATGATGCAGAAGCCGGATGTCGACCAGATCGACGGCCTGTCGCCGGCCATCTCGATCGAGCAGAAGACCACGTCGAAGAACCCGCGTTCGACGGTCGGCACCGTCACCGAGATCTACGACTACATGCGCTTGCTGTTCGCGCGCGTCGGCATCCCCTATTCGCCGGCGACCGGCCTGCCGATCGAGAGCCAGACGGTTTCACAGATGGTCGACCGGGTGCTGGCGGTCGAGGAAGGCACGCGCCTTTTCCTGCTGGCGCCGATCGTGCGCGGCCGCAAGGGCGAGTATCGCAAGGAACTGCTGGAGCTGCAGAAGAAGGGCTTTCAGCGCGTCAAGGTCGACGGCGTCTTCTATGAGATCGCCGATGTGCCGGCGTTGGACAAGAAGTACAAGCACGACATCGACGTCGTCGTCGACCGCATCGTCGTGCGCGGCGACCTGGCGACACGGCTTGCCGATTCCATCGAAACGGCGCTGAAGCTCGCCGAAGGGCTGGCGGTGGCCGAGTTCGCCGACCGGCCGCTCGACGCCAGCCAGACCGGCGAGGACTCGGTCAACAAATCGAAGAACGAGACGCATGAGCGCATCCTGTTCTCGGAAAAATTCGCCTGCCCGGTTTCCGGCTTCACCATTCCGGAGATCGAGCCCAGGCTGTTCTCGTTCAACAACCCGTTCGGCGCCTGCCCGACCTGCGACGGCCTCGGCAATCAGCGCGCCATCGACGCCAGCCTGATCGTGCCGGACGAAAACGTCTCGCTGCGCGACGGCGCCGTCAGCCCGTGGGCGAAATCGACCTCGCCCTATTATGCGCAGACGCTGGAAGCGCTGGGCAAGGCATACGGCTTCAAGCTCGGCGACAAGTTCAAAGACCTGACCGAAGAGGCCAAGGAAGCCGTCCTGCGCGGCACCGGCGAGCGCGAGGTCACCTTCCAATATGATGACGGCCTGCGCTCCTACAAGACCACCAAGACGTTCGAGGGCGTCATTCCCAATCTCGAACGGCGGTGGAAGGAAACCGAATCCGCCTGGATGCGCGAGGAGATCGAGCGCTTCATGTCGGCGACGCCCTGCCCGGTCTGCAAGGGATACCGGCTGAAGCCGGAAGCGCTGGCGGTGAAGATCGCCGGCAAGCATATCGGCGAAGTCACAGAGCTGTCGATCCGCAAGGCCGACCAGTGGTTCACCGAACTGCCGCCACATCTCAACGACCAGCAGAACGAGATCGCGGTGCGCGTTCTCAAGGAAATCCGTGACCGCCTGCGCTTCCTCAACGATGTCGGCCTCGACTATCTGACGCTGTCGCGCAATTCCGGCACGCTGTCGGGCGGCGAGAGCCAGCGCATAAGGCTGGCGTCGCAGATCGGCTCCGGCCTCACCGGCGTGCTCTATGTGCTGGACGAGCCGTCGATCGGCCTGCACCAGCGCGACAATGCCCGCCTGCTCGACACGCTCAAGCATCTGCGCGACATCGGCAACACGGTGATCGTCGTCGAGCATGACGAGGACGCCATCCTGCATGCCGATTATGTCGTAGACATGGGTCCGGCCGCCGGCATTCATGGCGGCGAGATCATCGCCCAGGGCACGCCGCAGCAGGTGATGGCCAATCCCAACTCGATCACCGGTAAATATCTGTCGGGCGCGCTCGAAGTAGCCACGCCCGGTGTCAGGCGCGAGGCCAAGAAGAACCGCCGGCTGAAGATCGTCGGCGCGCGCGGCAACAATCTCAAGAACGTCACTGCCGAAATCCCGCTCGGCACCTTCACCGCCGTCACCGGCGTGTCTGGCGGCGGCAAATCGACCTTCCTGATCGAGACTTTGTTCAAGGCGGCGTCGCGCCGCATCATGGGCTCGCGCGAGCATCCGGCCGATCACGACCGCATCGAGGGCCTCGAATTCCTCGACAAGGTCATCGACATCGACCAGTCGCCGATCGGCCGCACACCGCGTTCGAACCCGGCCACCTACACCGGCGCCTTCACACCGATCCGCGACTGGTTCGCCGGGTTGCCCGAGGCCAAGGCCCGCGGCTATCAGCCGGGCCGCTTCTCCTTCAACGTCAAGGGCGGCCGCTGCGAGGCCTGCCAGGGCGACGGCGTCATCAAGATCGAGATGCACTTCCTGCCCGACGTCTACGTCACGTGCGACGTCTGCCACGGCAAGCGCTACAACCGCGAGACGCTCGACGTCGTGTTCAAGGGCAAGTCGATCGCCGACGTCCTGGACATGACGGTCGAGGAAGGCGTCGATTTCTTTGCCGCCGTGCCCGGGGTGCGCGACAAGCTCGACACGCTGAAGCAGGTCGGCCTCGGCTACATCCATATCGGCCAGCAGGCGACGACGCTGTCGGGTGGTGAGGCGCAGCGGATAAAACTCGCCAAGGAATTGTCGCGCAAGGCGACCGGCAAGACGCTCTACATCCTCGACGAGCCGACCACCGGCCTGCACTTCCACGACGTCGCCAAGTTGCTGGAAGTGCTGCACGAACTGGTCGACCAGGGCAACACGGTGGTGGTGATCGAGCACAATCTCGAAGTCATCAAGACCGCCGACTGGGTGCTCGACCTCGGCCCCGAAGGCGGCGATGGCGGCGGCGAGCTGGTTGCCCAAGGCACACCGGAAGCGATCGTGCGCGAAAAGCGCAGCTACACCGGCCAGTTCCTGAAGGAGCTTTTGGAGCGGCGGCCCGGAGGCAAGCGCGAAGCGGCGGAGTAACTGACAGACCGGTCGGGCGCCTGGAGAGCTTTGAATGACAGTCCGACAGGCGCTTGCCGGTGATCTCGACGCAGTCGTCTCGCTGACGCAGACCGCCTATGAGCACTACACGCCCCTGTTAGGCGCGCCGCCGCTCCCAGTCACCGAGGACTATGCGCCACGCATCGAGCGTGGCGAGGTCTGGCTCTTGGAGAGCGGCGCGGAACTCGCCGGGCTGATCGTTATTGAGCGCCATCCCGATCATGCGATGATCTTCAGCGTCGCGGTCTCCCCCGCTTTCCAGGGCAGGAAACTCGGCACCGCGCTGCTCGACTTCGCCCAGGAACAGGCGCGGCTATGGGGTGTGCCGGAGGTGCGGCTCTACACCAATTCGCGCATGGAGCGGAACATCGAGATCTATACGGCCTATGGCTTCCACGAAACGGGCCGCCGAGCCAATCCCCACCGTCCCGGATGGACCGTGGTCGACATGATCAAACCGGTTGGAAAAATAGCCTGACCGCATTTTTAGAACTGGGAGGAAGACGATGATCAGCCAAGGAACAATCCGCGCCGGGATGGGTGGCTGGACTTTCGAACCCTGGGATACCTCCTTCTATCCGGACAAACTGTCGAAGGCCAAGCAGCTGCACTATGCCAGCCGCCAGGTGCCGAGCATCGAGGTCAACGGCACCTACTATTCCAGCTTCAAGGAGCCGACCTTCGTCAAATGGGCTGGCGAGGCGCCGGACGGTTTCGTCTATTCGGTGAAGGGCAATCGCTTCGTCACCAACCGGCGCGTGCTTGGCGAAGCCGGCGAGTCCATGACGCGCTTCCTCGGCTCCGGCATTGCCGCGCTGGGCGACAAGCTGGGCCCGATCCTGTGGCAGTTCGCGCCGACGAAAAAGTTCGACGCCGACGATTTCGAGGCCTTCCTGAAGCTGCTGCCGGAAAAGCAGGATGGCGTCGCGCTGCGCCATGCGCTGGAAGTGCGCAACGACAGTTTCAGCGTGCCGGAATTTGTGAGCCTGGCGCGCAAATACAAGGCGGCGATCGTCTATGCCGACCATGCCAAATATCCTGGTATCGCCGACATCACCGGCGATTTTATCTATGCGCGGCTGCAGACCGGCAGCGACGACAATCCGGATTGCTATACGCCGAAGGGCCTGGACGAATGGGCAGCGCGGGTGAAGACCTGGGCGCAAGGCAAGCAGCCGGCAGATCTGCGGCGCGCCGATCCGACTTTCGACGCGCCGGTGAAACCGCGCGACGTGTTCGTCTACTTCATCACCGAGGGCAAGGTGCGCGCGCCGTTCGGCGCCATGGCGCTGATGAAGCGGGTGAGCTGATCGGTTAAAGCGCGTCGCGCTGAACCGGATCATACGTCGCGATTTAAGTCTTTGTCCTGATGCATGCCGTTGTCCCAGAACCGCGGCACACTTCTGGGCGACATGCATTAGGAGCAATTCCAGGAAGAGTGCGGACCGGTTTTCCCGGAAATCCGGGTAGCGCTTTCCCTTGAAAAGGGTTTCAACCCAGAATTGCTACGATCAACCGAAGCGTGATAGCTTATGCGCATCGTAACCTTATCGATACCTCCTTCCTGCATAAATCCGGTGCGGGTCCTTTCTAGAGGCCGGCCGCCGCGCGCAAGGACGAGGGCATGTCGCTCGACTACAGTTCCCTTCTGTTGGCTGTCGGGTTTTCCGCCGCTTGCCTCGGCCTGACGCTGTTCGGCATCTGGCTTACCGCGCGCTCGGAAAAATTCCTGCTGACCTGGGCGGTCAGCGTGCTTCTGATCGTTGCCGACGTCTTCGCCTACCAGGCCTATATCGACGCGCCCGGACGCCTGCTCGGCCTCGCCAGCTTCACGTTCCTGCTGCTCGGCTTCGCGACCATGCTGGGCGCTGCCCATCAGTTCACGACAGGGAGGTCACCGCTGCCCCGCATTGCTGTCGGCGCCGGCGTCTCGCTGGCAGTCGCCTTGCCGCCGATAGCGCTTGGCTATGACGGGCTGGGCTTCATGCTGGAGAATGCCTTTGCCGCGCTGCTCCTGTTTGCGACGGCCTATGAATACTGGAAGGGTCGTACGGAATTCCCTGCCCCGATCCTCGGCATTGCCGGGCTCTACACCGCCACCGGAATTTCCTTCGTGCTGTGCTCCGGTGCACTTGTCTGGGATGGCAGGCTGGTGCTTGGCCATGCGCCGAGCAACTGGGCCGAGGATTTCAGCCTCATCGTCGTCATCGCCTGCATGACCGGCATCGGCGCGCTCTCGCTGGCGCTCAACCAAGGACGCCTGGCGCAGCATCATCGCCGCGAAGCGCTGACCGATCCGCTGACCGGACTGCTCAACCGGCGCGCTTTGTTCGACCTTCACGGCAAAACACCGGTCCGGTCCTTCACCGCCGTGATCGTGTTCGATCTCGACGGCTTCAAGGCCATCAATGACGAGTTCGGCCATGCCACCGGCGATGAGGTGCTGAAACTGTTCGCCAAGGATTTGACCGCCAATCTCCAGCCAGGCGATGTCGCCGCGCGCATGGGCGGAGAGGAATTTGCATTGGTGCTCGATCGCACCTTGCCTGAAAAGGTGGAATTCATAGCCGAGCGCATCCGGGCCAGTTTTGCCATGCGCCGGATCGATACCGAGACCCGCCTGCTCTCCTGCACGGTCAGCGCCGGCTACGCCTTCGGCAGCGAGGGCGGCACCAAATTCGACAAGGTGCTCAGCGCCGCCGACAAGGCGCTTTACGGCGCCAAGCGCGGCGGCCGCAACCGTGTGCTCGCCTTCCGGCGCGCCGGGTAGGCTGGGCTGATATTCAGCCGGCCTGAACCTCACCACACGTAAAACAACACCCCAAAGCGCGTCGCATGAGGCCGTTCAGGCGCGACGCGCTTTTAGGCCGCTATGACGATCTCGTTGTAAGTGTCGAGGTCGACGTAGAAAACCTTGGTGATTTCGCCGATCAGCTCATCCTGCTGGTAGCCTTGCGAGCGCAGAATGTTGATGGCGGTGATGATGTCGACACGCTCTGTCAGCCGTCGTTTCTGGTGGTCCTCGACGAACCGTTCCATAGCCCATTCTCCTGGCAAGATTATCTGAACGCATCGACCGACAATCAGAACTGCGAGGGAAGCTAGGGTGGCTTGCTTGCGTGGAACTTGCAGGCTGAGCCAGCATATTCCCTCGATCTGCTACAGAACCAGACTGATACGGAAGCGGCCGACTCACCGAGGCCTAGGAAAGACTAGCATGCAGTATTCGGCGTGCCAGAGTGTGGCGGCCTCGGACGAAAGTCCGACGCAACGGGTGCGGACCTTCGCGACTTCATCATCCTTGGGCGTAGCGACGCGAAGCGGAGCGAAGACCCAGGGATCCATGCCGGGACGAAGAAGCGTCATTAACGGTGCAGAATGTGGAATGGCCAATGTGCCGCAGAAGCGATCTTGTTCTGCATCGCGGCACTCTTTGGCTGATGTCGCGGCATGGATTCTAGGGTCTGCGCGCGTCGCTCCGCTCCTTGCTCCGCCCTAGAATGACGAAGTGATTGTGGGCATTTCAGCCAATCTTCGACGTGTACGATCCGTGCAGCCGTCGACCTGCGTTAAACCGTCAGAAACTTCCTGACGTCCGCCCGGTCGAGATCTTCGGCCGGGCCGGTGTGGACGATCTGGCCGCGGTCCATGATGTTGACCTCGTCGGCGAGCTCGCGGCAGAAATCGAGATATTGCTCGACCAGAAGCACCGCAATGCCGGCCTGATCGCGCAAATAACGGATGGCGCGGCCGATGTCCTTGATGATCGAGGGCTGGATGCCTTCGGTCGGCTCGTCGAGCACCAGCAGTTTCGGCCGCATGACGAGCGCCCGGCCGATGGCGAGCTGCTGCTGCTGGCCGCCTGAGAGATCGCCGCCGCGCCGCCCCAGCATCTGCTTCAGCACCGGAAACAGTTCGAAGACATGCGCCGGCACGTTGCGGTCGGCGCGCTTCAACGGCGCAAAGCCGGACTCCAGGTTTTCGCGCACCGTCAGCAGCGGAAAGATCTCCCTGCCCTGCGGTACGAATGCGATGCCCGACCGGGCGCGATCATACGCCGCGCTCCGGTCGAGCGCCTTCCCCTCGAAGGCAACGCTTCCGCTCGTCAGCCGGTGGTGGCCGACGATCGATCTCATCAAACTGGTCTTGCCGACGCCGTTGCGGCCGAGCACGCAGGTGATCTTGCCGGCACCCGCCGTCAGCGACACACCGCGCAGCGCCTGAGCAGCGCCGTAATGGAGCGTGGCGTTGGAAACTTCGAGCATGTCAGCGCCTTCTCCAGAAGCGGAGGAACGGAAAGTCGAAGCGATGGAATTGCACCCGCCAGACCATGCTCATCTCCCGAGATAAACTTCGACGACCCGCTCGTCGGCCGAGACGAAATCGAGCGAGCCTTCCGACAGCACCGAGCCCTCATGCAGGCAGGTGACCTTGACGCCGAGTTCGCGCACGAAATGCATGTCGTGCTCGACGACGATGACCGAATGCTCGCGCGCTATGTCCTTGAGCAGCCGCGCGGTTTCCTCGGTCTCGGCATCGGTCATCCCTGCGACCGGCTCGTCAACCAAAAGCAGCTTCGGGTCCTGCGCCAGCAGCATGCCGATCTCCAGCCACTGTTTCTGGCCATGGCTGAGATTGGCTGCCAGATCGTGGCGCTTGTCGCCCAGCCGGATGATGCCGAGGATGTCGTCGATCTGTCTGGCTTCGCCGGCCGAGCGGCGATGGAACAGCGCCGGAAAGATCGAGCGCGGGCCCTTCAGCGCCAGCATCAGATTGTCTTCGACGCTGTGGCTTTCGAAGACGGTCGGCTTCTGGAATTTGCGGCCGATGCCCATCATGGCGATCTCCGCCTCGTCGTGCCGGGTCAGATCGACCTGGCCGTCGAAGAACACTTCGCCCTCGTCGGGCCGGGTCTTGCCGGTGACGATGTCCATCATCGTCGTCTTGCCGGCGCCGTTGGGACCGATGACGGCGCGCATCTCGCCCTTGTCGAGCACCAGCGACAGATTGTTGATGGCGCGGAAACCGTCGAAGGAGACCGAGACGCCGTCGAGATAGAGGATGGTGTTGGACTTCGACATCGCTCTATTCCGCCGGCTGCGGTTCGGGCCCGGACGCGGACCAGGCACCGGGCGTTGTTGCTGCGCTGCGCACGATCTTCGATGGCGGCGGGGCATCAGGGTCTGTGCCCGCTTCCTCTGCAATCGCTGCAGCCCGCATCGCCCGAGCGTTACCGCGCCAGGAATCCCACATGCCGACGATGCCCTTGGGCAGGAACAGGGTTACGGCGACGAACAGGCCGCCGAGCGCAAACAGCCAGAACTCCGGCAGCAGGCCGGTGAACCAGGATTTGCCGGCGTTGACCAGCAGCGCGCCGACGATCGGGCCGACAATGGTGCCGCGCCCACCGACGGCTGCCCAGATCACGACTTCGATGGAATTGGACGGCTCGAATTCGCCGGGATTGATGATACCGACCTGCGGCACATAGAGCGCGCCGGCGATGCCGGCCATGACAGCCGAGACGCTGAAGGCAAACAGCTTCACGTTCTCCGCCCGCCAGCCGAGGAAGCGGGTGCGGCTCTCGGCGTCGCGCACCGCCATCAGCAGCTTGCCGTATTTGGAGCCGACGATCGCCCAGGTGATGAAGACGGCGAGCGCGAGTATGATGGCGCTGGCGGCAAACAGGGCCGAGCGGGTGGCGTCGGCCTGCACGTTGAAGCCCAGAATATCCTTGAAATCGGTCAAGCCGTTGTTGCCGCCGAAACCCATGTCGTTGCGGAAGAAGGCGAGCAGCAGCGCGTAGGTCATCGCCTGGGTGATGATGGAGAGATAGACGCCGGTGACGCGGCTGCGGAAGGCGAACCAGCCGAAGACGAAGGCGAGCAGGCCGGGCACCGCCAGCACCATGATGGCGGCGAACCAGAAGTGGTCGAAACCGGTCCAGAACCAGGGCAATTCCTTGTAGTTCAGGAACACCATGAAATCGGGCAGGATCGGATTGCCGTAAACGCCGCGCGAGCCGATCTGGCGCATGAGGTACATGCCCATCGCATAGCCGCCGAGGGCGAAGAAGGCGCCATGGCCGAGCGAGAGGATGCCGCAATAGCCCCAGACGAGATCGAGCGCCAAGGCAAGCAATGCATAGCAGAGGTACTTGCCCGTCAACGCGACGATGTAGGACGGAATATAGAACGCGCTTTGCGGCGACACTGCGAGGTTGAGCAGCGGCACGATAATGGCGGCCGTCAGCAGGATGAAAATAGTGATGGCGATGCGACGGTCGGCACCCGCGGCGAAGAAGCGTCCCGTGATCATGTTTCCACCGCCCTGCCCTTGAGCGCGAACAGGCCGCGCGGGCGCTTCTGGATGAACAGGATGATCAGCACCAGTACGACGATCTTGCCGAGCACCGCGCCAGCATAGGGTTCGAGAACCTTGTTGACGATGCCGAGCGAGAAGGCGCCGACCAGCGTGCCCCAGAGATTGCCGACGCCGCCGAAGACCACGACCATGAAGCTGTCGATGATGTAGCCGCGGCCGAGATTGGGCGAGACATTGTCGATCTGGCTGAGCGCGACGCCGGCAATGCCGGCAATGCCGGAGCCGAGCGCAAAGGTCAGCGCATCGACCCAAGGCGTCCTGATGCCCATCGAGGCGGCCATGCGGCGGTTGGCGGTGACGGCGCGCATCTGCAGGCCCCAGGGCGTGCGCTTCATAACAAAGAGCAGCACGCCGAAGACGGTGAGCGCGAAGACCAGGATCCAGAGGCGGTTCCAGGTGACGGCGAGTTGGCCGACATCGAACGATCCCGACATCCAGGAGGGGTTGCCGACCTCCTGGTTGGTCGGTCCGAAGATCGAGCGCACCGCCTGCTGCATGACAAGCGAGACGCCCCAGGTTGCGAGCAGCGTTTCCAGCGGCCGGCCGTAGAGGAAACGGATGACGCCGCGCTCGATGATCAGGCCGACGGAAGCGGCAACCAGGAAGGCGAGCGGCAGCGCGATCACCAGCGACCAGTCGAACAGGCCGGGGAATGAGGTTCGGATCACCTGCTGGACGACGAAGGTGGTGTAGGCGCCGAGCATCACCATCTCGCCATGCGCCATGTTGATGACGCCCATGACGCCGAAGGTGATGGCGAGGCCGATGGCGGCCAGCAGCAGCACCGAGCCAAGCGAGATGCCGTACCATATGTTCTGGCCGGCATCCCACAGCGCCAGGCTCGAATTGATGCTGGCGATTGCCGCCGTCGCGGCATCCTTGACCGCGCCTTGCGCATTGGCCTCGACCGCGGTGAGCAGCGAGACCGCGTCGCGGTCGCCGCGCGCGCCGATCAGGGCAATGGCGGCAAGCTTGTCGGCCTCCGGCTTGTCGGAGACCAGCACCGATGCCGCGCGCGCCTGTTCGAACAATGCCTTGACCTTGGCGTCGGTCTCGGCGGCAATGGCTGCATCGAGCGGCTCGATATTGGCGGCATCGGGGGTCTTGAACATGGTGTCGGCGGCGGCGATGCGAACAGAAGGATCTTTCGCGCGCAACGTCAGCGTTCCCAGCGCATCGCGGATGACGCGGCGCAGCGTGTTGTTGACCTTGATCTTCGTGATGTCGGCCTTGGCGGCATCGCCGGCTTTCTCGCCGCTCAGCGGGTCGAGCAGGGTGACGCTGTCGCCGGCCTCAGCGCCGACGAAAACCATGGAATCGGCTTTGCGGATGTAGAGGTTGCCCTCGGCAAGCGCGGCAAGCGGTCGTTCGACCAGCGGATCGCCGGTGGCGGCAAGCTCGCGCACCACGGCCTCCGTGGCGGAAAAGCCGGTGCCGGTGGCGAATTTGGCGACGATGGCGCGCAGATCGGCTTCGGCTGCGTTCGACGGCAAAAGACTTGCCACCAGGAACACCAGCATGAGGCCGAGAGTGCGCGACAGGATCATCCGTTCAGATACTTTCCGAGAGGGTGGAATTTGGCGTCCGGGCGGGCTGAAGCGCCCGGACGCTTGGCGGTACCGATCGTGGACGCGTCCACGATCGGTCAGTCCCGGGAGGGATCAGTTCGTGCCCTTGCCGCCGCATTTGCCGGTGGCAACGTTGAAGTTGCCGCAGGACAGAGGCGCGCGCCAATCCGAAATCAGGTCCTTGGAATCGGGCAGATAGTCGGACCATTCGTCGCCCATCACGAGGCCGGGCGTCTGCGACACGGTCTCGAACTGGCCGTCGGCCTGGATCTCGCCGATCAGCACCGGCTTGGTGATGTGATGGTTCGGCATCATGGTCGAATAGCCGCCGGTGAGGTTCGGCACGGACACGCCGACCATGGCGTCGATGACCTTGTCGGGATCGGTAGTGCCAGCCTTTTCGACCGCCTTCACCCACATGTTGAAGCCGATATAGTGAGCTTCCATCGGGTCGTTGGTGGTGCGCTTGTCATTCTTGATGAACTTGTGCCAGTCGGCGATGAACTTCTTGTTTTCGGGTGTGTCGACGCTCTCGAAATAGTTCCAGGCAGCGAGATGGCCGACCAGCGGCGCGGTATCGAGACCGGCCAGTTCTTCCTCACCGACCGAAAAGGCCATGACCGGGATGTCCTCGGCCTTGATGCCCTGGTTGCCGAGTTCCTTGTAGAACGGAACGTTGGCGTCGCCATTGACGGTCGAGACGACGGCGGTCTTCTTGCCGGCCGAGCCGAATTTCTTGATTGCGGAGACTTCGGTCTGCCAGTCGGAGAAGCCGAACGGCGTGTAGTTGACCATGATGTCTTCGGCGGCGACGCCCTTGGCCTTCAGATAGGCCTCGAGGACTTTGTTGGTGGTTCGGGGATAGACGTAGTCGGTGCCTTCCAGCACCCAGCGCTTCACCGAGCCACCGTCCTCGCTCATGAGATAATCGACGGCAGGAATCGCCTGCTGGTTCGGGGCGGCGCCGGTGTAGAACACGTTGCGCTCGCTTTCCTCGCCCTCATACTGGACGGGGTAGAACAGGATGTTGTCGAGTTCCGAGAACACCGGCAACACCGATTTGCGCGACACCGAGGTCCAGCAGCCGAACACGGCGGCGACCTTGTCCTTCGAGATCAGCTCGCGCGCCTTTTCGGCGAAGAGCGGCCAGTTGGAGGCCGGATCGACAACGACCGCCTCGAGCTTCTTGCCGAGCAGACCGCCCTTGGCATTCTGCTCTTCGATGAGCATCAGCATGGCGTCTTTCAGCGTCGTCTCCGAAATCGCCATGGTCCCCGACAGCGAATGCAGAATGCCGACCTTGATCGTGTCTTCGGCGGCCTTGGCCGGAGACGACATCGACAGGCCGGCGGCGATCACGCCCGCCGAAAACATTTTTGTTATTGTGGAGAAATTACCCCTCATACCGAAGACTCCCAAGCTGTTTGATTGCACCGCGACAATGCAAAGCAACTGCCGTGCCAAACGCGAAGGCGCCGCTCATAAAGATGGAATAGCCGAGCGTTATCAGCCGGTTGGTATATTAGCCTGGAGAAACAACAAAGGCAGCCGGTAAAAATTGATTGAGGCAAATTTGCGCAGCGCACACGACTTTTGCCTAATTTTCGCCCAATTGAGACAAATGCCTAGTTTTTGATCTCCGGCCGTGGTTTCCGGGCGAACAATGTTGCGGCACCGCGCAAAAATAGGGCAAGCTCGCCCTTCAAAAGAGAGACGTCATGACATCTCGCATCTCACGCATTTCCTGCATCCTGCTGCTGATGGCAACGAGCGGCGCCGCGCGCGCCGATTTCAGCGAGGGCAAGCTTCCGGACGGCACCTATCATTGCGAGGTCTACCTGCTCGGCGCCTTCCTCAACCTCGGCGACATCACCATCAAGGGCAATGTCTATACCGGCCCGGTGACATTCGGCACCGGGACGCAAGGCTACAACTATCAGATGAATGCCAATGGCGAGATAACCTGGCTCGGGCCGCTGGGCGGCTATACCACCGGTGGCAACTCCGTCTCCATGACACAGGCAACACTGGACGGCGAGACCGCCCCGTCATTCGACATCATTCTGAAGCAGCCCGACGGCGCCTTCACCGCCTCGACCTGCACCAAGGGCTGAGCGATGCGTAGTGCCGCGCCCAGTTGCGGCAAAACCTTCCTCCTATGTCATGTGAATGTTGCCTAAGCAGACTAGGGCAACGGTGCGCCGTAACATCCACCCTGAGAGGCAGACACCATGGCCAATACACCGTCTTCATCCTCCCCCGTCATCCGCGAAATCATTGCCGAGCGCGTCTCGCGCCGGTCTCTTTTGAAAGGCAGCCTCGCCTCCGGCGCGCTGATTGCCGGCGGCAGCTTTGTAGGCTCCTTGTTTGCCGGCGAAACGCATGCCGCCGCAGCGCAGTCGACGCTCGGCTTTCCCGAGCTGAAGCGGGTCTACGACAAGACCCATGCCGCCGCCGAAGGCTATGAGACGACCATCGTCGCGCGCTGGGGCGATCCGCTTGCAGCTGGCCTCGCCGAATTCGACGGCAACAAGGTCGCGGCGGAGGAACAGGAAAAGCGCTTCGGCTACAATTGCGACTACATCGCCTTCATGCCGCTGCCGAAGGGCACGGTGAATTCTGATCATGGCCTGCTCTGCGTCAACAACGAATACATCTCGCCCAATGTGATGTTTCCGGGGATGACCGAGGGCGATGCCGGCAAGACGATGACCAAGGAACAGGTCGATCTCGGCATGGCCGCGATGGGCCATTCGATCGTCGAGGTGCAATTGAAGGACGGCAAGTGGGAAACCGTAGCCGACAGTCCGCTGAACCGCCGCATCACCGCCAACACCGAAATGACCGTTTCCGGACCGGTTGCCGGCCATGCGCTGATGAAGACCTCGGCCGACGCGACTGGCACCAAAGTGCTCGGCACCAGCTACAACTGCAGCGGCGGTTTCACCCCCTGGGGTACGGTGCTGACCTGCGAGGAAGGCGTGTCCGACATTTTCGGCGGCGACCCGAAAAAGGCGCCGACTGCCGACCTGCTCGACCGTTACGGCTTCGACGGCTCCGACATCTATGGCCGCGGCCGCTTCCATGACCGCTTCAACCTCGACAAGGAACCGAACGAGGCCAACCGCTTCGACTGGGTGGTCGAGATCGACCCTTACGATCCTCAGTCCAGGCCGGTGAAGCGCACGGCACTTGGCCGCATGTCGCATGAGGCCTCGACCGTGGTCCTCAACAAGGACGGCCGCGTTGTCGTCTATATGGGTGACGACGACTATTTCGAATATATGTACCGCTTCGTCTCGGCCAAGGCCTATGACAAGGCCAACCCGGCCTCCGGCGCCGATCTGCTCGACGATGGCGTGCTGTCGGTCGCCCGCTTCGATGCCGATGGCTCGATGACGTGGCTGCCGTTGGTGCACGGCCAGGGCAAGCTTACCGTCGAGAACGGTTTTGCCGACCAGGCCGAGGTGCTGTTGAAGACGCGGTTTGCGGCAGATGCGCTCGGCGCCACGCCGATGGACCGGCCCGAGGACATCGAGACCAATCCGGTGACCGGCCGCGTCTATGCGGTGATGACCAAGAACAAGAAGCGCGACCAGTCAAAGGTCAATCCGGCCAACACGCGGCCGGAAAATCTCTGGGGCCATATTGTCGAACTGATCCCGCCCGGCGGCCGCGGCGCGGACGCCGACCACACGGCCGAAAACTATGCCTGGGACCTGTTCGTGCTCTGCGGCAATCCCAGGGATGCCAAGGTCGGCGCCACCTTCCATCCGGATACGTCGGACAATGGCTGGTTCGTCTGCCCCGACAACATCACCTTCGATCCGGCCGGGCGGCTGTGGGTGGCGACGGACGGCGCCAATGATTTCGACCTGCCGGACGGCGTCTATGGCGTCGACACCGAAGGTGCGGCGCGCGGCCTGCCGAAGCTGCTGTTCACCTGCCCGCACGGCGCCGAAGCGACCGGCCCGTGCTTCACGCCGGACGGCTCGACTTTGTTCCTGTCGGTGCAGCACCCTGCGGAAGATGCAGAGACGCTCGACAAGGCGCAGACGCTGTGGCCCGACTTCAGGGATGGCCAATTGCCGCGGCCGTCCGTCGTCGCCATCCGCCGCAAGGACGGACAGCCGGTCGGCGCATAGTGTCCTAGGGAAAAGGGCGGAACGCGCCATGCGCGTTCCGCGTAGCGATCCGGGAGGACGGCTCAGATCGTCTTGGCCGACATTTGCGAAGCGATGTATTCGGCCTGGCGGATAGCCAGCGACACGATCGTCAGCGTCGGATTTTCAGCCGCACCGGTGGTGAACTGGCTGCCGTCCGACACGAACAGGTTTTTGATGTCGTGCGCCTGGCCGTGCTTGTTGACGACGCCGTCTTCCGCCTTTTCGCTCATCCGGTTTGTGCCGAGATTGTGGGTTGAGGGATAGGGCGGCGTCGGGAAGGAGCGCGTCGCGCCGACCGCATCGTAAAGCGCTGTGGCCTGCTTGTAGGCATGGTTGCGCATCGCCGTGTCGTTGGGATGATCATCGAAATGCACGTCGGCGATCGGCATACCGTGCGCGTCCTTCTCGTCCTTGTGCAGCGTGATGCGGTTTTCCGCGCGCGGCATGTCCTCGCCGACGATCCACAGGCCAGCCATGTGATCATAGTGGTCGAGCGCGGTGGTGAATGAACGGCCCCAGCCGCCAGGGTTGAGGAAGGCGGCCATGAAGGGCAAGCCGAGCGACAGCGTCTCGAATTCATAGCCGCCGACAAAGCCGCGTGAGGGATCGTGCCGCGCCTCGTCGCGGATAATGCCGGCCATGGTGGTGCCGCGATACATGTGCACCGGTTGGTCGAAGATGGCGTAGACCGAACCGGTGGTGTGGCGCATGTAGTTCTTGCCGACCTGCCCCGACGAATTGGCAAGCCCTTGCGGAAACTTCGCTGACTCGGAGTTTAGCAGCAGGCGCGGGCTTTCGATCGAGTTGCCGGCGACGGCGACAATGCGGGCCTTCTGTTCCTGCAGCTTGCCGTCCTTGTCGGCATAGACGACGCCGGTCACCTTGCCTGAGGCGTCGTGGTTGATCTTGATCGCCATGGCATTCGGCCGGACTTCGAGATGGCCGGAGGCCTCGCCCTTGGGGATCTCGGTATAGAGCGTCGACCATTTGGCGCCCCATTTGCAGCCCTGGAAGCAGAAGCCGGTCTGTTGGCAGGAGTTGCGGTCGTCGCGCTCGACCGAATTGATTGCCATGTTGCCGGTATGACATTCCTTGTAGCCGAGCTTGTCGGCGCCGGCCTTGAGCACCTTGAAGTTGTTGTTGCCGGGCAGCCGCGGCCAGCCATTGGTGCCGGTGACGCCCATCTTGGCTTCCGCCTTGGCGTAGTACGGCTCCATCTCGGCCAATGTGACCGGCCAGTCCAGCAGGTTGGCGCCTTCCAGCTTGCCGTAGGTCGAGAGCGTCTTGAACTCATGCTCCTGGAAGCGCAGCGAGGCGCCGGCCCAGTGCGTGGTCGAGCCGCCGACCGATTTGACTATCCAGGCCGGCAAATTGGGGAAATCCTTCGACACCCGCCAGTCGCCGGACGTCGTGCGCTTGTCCGTCCAGGCGAGTTGGCTGAAGGAACCCCACTCATCATTGATGAAATCCTCGTATTCGTGGCGCGCGCCGGCCTCGAGGATGACGACATCGACGCCTTTCTGGGCGAGTTCGTTGCCGAGCGTGCCGCCGCCGGCGCCGGAGCCGATGATCACGACCACGCCATCGTTGTTGAGATCAAATGAAGCTGCCATGGTTTCCTCCCATGAATTCCTGTTTGCCGGGTTTCAGAACGACGGAAGGGCTCAGAGCCACTCTATGTCGTCGAAACCGCGCGCGATGTAGCCGCCCTTGGAGTAGGATTCGCCCTCGTAGCCGAAGATCGGCCACACCTCCTGCTGGTTGTAGAGGCTGACGACGAGGCCGCCGCGGATGGACTGGAAGAACGGCGTCGCCTCGATCTGCTGCAGCACGGCGACGCGCTGCTCCTCCCAGCCGAGGCCGCGATAGCCGCCCTCGCCCGACTTCTTGTCGAGGTCGGCGATGCCGTCTTCGATCATCATCTTGTAGGCAGCGTCCTTGCCGGCCTGCTCGTCATGGCCTTTTACCGCGATGGCGTAGTATTTGTCGGGCACCTGATCGTGCGGATAGATGTCGCGCGCCATCTGGATCAGCGTCGCCATGGTTTCGGGCTTGAGCGCCGATGTCTCGAGCCCCCAGGCATTTTCAGGGCTGATGACGGCGCTGCCGGAAATGACGAGCAACGCGCCGATGCCGCCGCGTTTGAGAAGTTCACGACGTGAGAGCCTCGCGTCATAGATCGTGACCATTTTGTTCCTCCCTGCTTGCTGTTTGCGCCCTTGAACAGCGCCGTTGCTGGCGTCGCGCGGCTGAATGCGGCCGATAATCCCCTACTGGAAGCGCCCTCCACGCTGCAGAACCTCGATCTTGTAGCCGTCGGGGTCCTCGATGAAGAAAAAGCGGGCGATCAGCGATCCGTCGCGGTTGAATTCGACGATCTTCTTGGGGTTGAGGCCGAGCGCGCCGATCCGGTCGTGTTCGCTGTCGAGATCGGACACCGAGACCGCCAGATGGCCGTAACCGTCGCCAAGCCCATAAGGCTCGGTGCGGCCCTTGTTCACGGTGAGTTCGAGCTCGAACCCCGTTTCGGCGTTGGCAAGGTAAATCAGCGTGAATGTCTCGAAATCCAGCCTGTCGGCGACGTCGAGCCCGAAAGCGTTTCTGTAGAAATCGACGGATCTGGCCTCTTGGAGAACCCGGATCATGGAATGGATTGCCTTCGCCAAATCAGTCTCCGCCGCTGCATGTTGGAGGCGATTATGGGCGGCACGCGCGAAAGGTGGTGGCAGCCGGTTACCACGGCTAAATTTGCAATCGCTGCTATGCCTGCGCCTAAAGACGAAAGTCCGATTGCCGATTCGGCCCACAAGGCCGAACATGCAGGGACAACCACAACTTGAAGGCGCGACACGCTGCGCCCAAAACCAACAATATCGGGAGGTAAGGATGTGCAGGGTTTTTGCCGGGCAGGATCCGGAAGGCTATCGACAGATCAACCGGTCGATCCGCATCGATGGTTACTCTACGAGTATCCAGCTTGAAGGAACGTTCTGGGCGCTGCTTGACGAAATTGCCGACAGCCAGGGCCTGACGACGCCGAAGTTCATCTCAAAACTCTATGACGAGGCGATCGAGATCAACGGCGCCATTCCCAACTTCGCGTCGATGCTGCGTACCACCTGCGCGCTCTATCTGCGCGGTCACCGGCCAGACATGGATGAGCTGACGCCGAAGCGCGAAGCGGCCTGAGGAAGCTAGCCTTCCGCCGCAACGTCGAGCCCGAGCCGCGCCATATCGGTGAACAGCGCCTGACGTTCGGAATAGGCAGTCTGTTCGCCGGTCACGATGTTGTCGACGACGGTCAGCAGCGACAGCGCGCGGGCGCCGAAATGCGCCGCGATTCGGTAGAGTGCGCTGGTTTCCATATCGACAGCGAGAGCGCCAAGCGCCTGCGCTTCGGCAAAGCGGTCGCGCCCTTCAGGGTGGTAGAAGACATCGCTGCAGATGGTCAGCCCGGCCTGGTGGTCGATGCCGAGCTGGGCGGCGCAGGCCAAAGCGTGGGCGAACAGGCCGGGATCGGGCCCGGCGGCAGCATCGTAGAGGCCGAAGACCTGGCCGCTTTGGTCGCTTTCGGCGCGCACCGACTGCGAGATCACCAAGGAGCGCAGCGGCACGCGGGGTGTCAGGCCGCCGCAGGTGCCTGTGCGGATCAGCGTTTTTACGCCGTGAACATCCAGGAGTTCATGCGCATAGACCAGGAAGGACGGGACACCGATGCCGGTGGCCTGGATGCTGATGGGACGGCCGCGATAGAGACCGGTGAAGCCGAGTGCGCCCCGGCGGCGGTTGACGCAGCGCGGCGCCTCAAGAAATGTCTTTGCCATCCACTCGGCGCGTTGCGGATCGCCCGGCAACAGCACCGTTGCGGCATAGTCGCCCCTGGCAGCCTCGTTGTGCGGCGTCACGACATGCTCCCCAAAACCCGCCGCCCGTTTCGCCTGCAATCATGGCAGTGTCACGTCATTGCGCAAGCTTTGAATTAGGGCGCCCTAGGACTCCAATACATCCTTGACCACGGTGGCCAGTTGCTTGAGGGAGAACGGCTTCGGCAGGAAGCCGAATTGCGCGTCCGGCGGCAGGTTTCTGGCGAAAGCGTCTTCGGCATAGCCGGACACGAAGACGAACTTGATGTCGGGCTGGCGCTTGCGCAGTTCGCCGAGCAGCGTCGGTCCGTCCATTTCCGGCATCACCACGTCGGACACGACGATATCGACTTTGCCGCCGAGCGCCTCGAAGACTTCCAGCGCCTCGACGCCCGAGGAGGCCTCATGGACGGTATAGCCGCGCGAGGTCAGCGCCCGCGAGCCGCCCATGCGCACGGCGTCTTCGTCCTCGACGAGGAGCACAGTGGCCGAGCCCGACAGGTCCTTGGCGCTGTCGGCGGCTTTCACCGGCGCAGCCGGCGCCTCGCTGACGTCGCCGGGCTTCTTCGCCTCCACGATATGGCGCGGCAGGAAGATGCGGAAGGTCGAACCCTTGCCGACTTCGGAATCGCAGAAGATGAAACCGCCGGTCTGCTTGATGATGCCATAGACCATCGACAGGCCAAGGCCGGTGCCTTTGCCGACTTCCTTGGTGGTGAAGAACGGCTCAAAAATCTTCTTCAACACGTCCGGGGCAATGCCCGAGCCGCTATCCTCGACCTCGACCACGACATAGTCGGCAGGCGTGAGCTCGCGGTAGGAGAAGCTCTTGCATTGTTCGGCGGTGACGTTGCGGGTGCGCACGGTGAGGTCGCCGCCGGCCGGCATGGCATCGCGCGCGTTGACGGCCAGGTTGACCACCACCTGCTCGAACTGGCCGATATCTACCTTGACCGGCCACAAATCGCGGCCGTGGTCGACCTTCAGCTTGATCTCGTTGCCAACCAGGCGGGCAAGCAGCATCCGGAGATCGGCAAGCACGTCGGTCAGGTTCAGCACTTCCGGCCGCAATGTCTGCTTGCGCGAGAAGGCGAGCAACTGCCGCACCAGCGAGGCCGCCCGGTTGGCATTCTGCTTGATGTTCATGATGTCGGGGAAGGACGGGTCCGACGGCCGGTGATTGGTCAGCAAAAGATCCGACGCCATGATGATGGCGGTCAGCACATTGTTGAAGTCGTGGGCGATGCCGCCGGCGAGCTGTCCGACCGCCTGCATCTTCTGGCTCTGCGCCATCTGGCCCTCGAGCGCCTTCTGCTCGGTGGTCTCGACGGCATAGACGATGGCCGATTCCTCGGCGCCCTCGCCGGTGCCGTCGGCGACGGCGTTAACGTAGAAGCGGATGTGACGCTCCTCATTGCCGGGCAGCAGCGTGTCGATCGGCTCGATGTCGGCCTGCCTCAGCCGCGCCTTCTCGAAGGCGGCGGCAAAGGCCGGCCGGTCGCGCTCATGGATCACGGTGTCCAGCCGCACGCGGCGGTCAACCGCGTCGCCGTCGACGACGGAGGAAAACAGCGACAGGAACGGCGCGTTGGTGCGCAGGATGCGGCCGCCATTGTCGACGGCGGCAATGGCCATCGGCGTCGAATTGAAGAAGCGAGTGAAGCGTACCTCCGAAGCCCGAAGATCGGCCGATGCGTCCTCGCCCTGCGTGCGGTTGAGCACGATGGTGCGGGTGGGACCGTTGGTCCCCTCGCGGCTGGCCGAGACCCGATGCATGAAGCGCACCGGCAGCGCCTCGCCGGTCGTCGTCGTAAGATCGAGATCGATGACGGCGTTGCGGGTGGTGCCGGGATCGGCCTTGACCGAGCGCACCAGCGCCATGCCGTCGCCGGCGACGATTTCCGGGAGTGTCACGGCGCCAGGGGTGAAGCTCGCCAGATCGATGCCCAGCCATTCGGCGAGCGTGGCGTTGATGTAGGTGACACGGCCTTCCTGGTCGGCCGAGAAGAAACCGGCCGGCGCATGGTCGAGATGGTCGATGGCCTTCTGCAAGTCGAGGAAGAAACGCTCCTGCTCGGCCCGTTCCTGCGAGATATCGGCAAGTTGCCAGGCAAGCATCGGCAGGCGCTGACCGGGAACGCTGAAGGTACGGGCTCGCGCCCGGTACCAGCGCGCGCCGGGTTCGGCGCCCGGCCGGATCGACTGTGCCAGCCGGAACTCACCGTCGCCGGCCTGGCCATCGCGCAAGCCCGAGGCCAGCCGGTATATGGTCACCGAAGCTTCGGGGACATCGGAAAGCAGGCCTTCGACCGTCTTCAGATCGGCGGCCGACGCAGCACCGGTCATCTCGGCGTAGGCCCGGTTGGCGTAGACCACGCGGCCCTTCGTGTCGGTGACGATCAGGCCCTGCGACATGGAATCGACGAAGGCCTTCGACAGTTCATCCCCGGTCGAACGCGGCGCGATCTGCACGAAGCCGATGGCCGTGGCGAACAGGAAGCCGACGCCGATCATGGCAAGCACGCCCAGCATGCCGAGCAGGAACGGATCGCCAAGACGCTCGCGGAAAATGCCGAAAACGATCGCGGCCCCGGTCAGGACGATGATGAACACGATGAGCCGGGTAACCGCGCCTGGCCGCGTGTTCTGATCGACGATCGGTACCGGATAGAAATCGCCGCGCGTTTCCCTGGCCATATGCCCCCTGCTCGTGAGTTGTCCGACACCGCCCCCGGCCGGTTGAATCACATTCTCCTAATCCGGAAAAGGCCCTGGCGGCAAATGTCGGATAAAAATGACGCGTCGGTGTTTTCAAGCTGTTCACGAAGCGTGAAGGCAACTTGCGGTGGCTGGCCGCAACGGTCTAGTGTCCCTCCACTTCAAAAGCCGATTGGGGGCACCGATGCAGTGGCTGGATAATGTGGCGGGTCCCGGATATGCCGCAGCGCTGCTGTGGACGTTTGCTGCCCTTGTCCTGCTGGTCATCGTGCTCATCATCATCAGGCTGGTCCGCAACCTGACCTTCGGCACCTTCGTTGCCGGCGGCAGGAACCGCAAGACACGGCTGGCGGTCATGGACGCGACGGCGGTCGACAGCCACCGCCGGCTGGTGCTCATCCGTCGCGACGACATCGAACACCTGCTTTTGATCGGCGGCCCGACCGACGTTGTCGTCGAGCGCGATATCAGACTTGCAGCGCCACGCCGTCCGGCATTGACCGGCGATGGCGGTGTTGGCCAGCAGCAACAGGCGCCGCGGCCGCGCGCAGCACAACCCGCTCCCACCGCGCCCGCAAGGCAGGCGCCACCGCCGCAACCGGTAAGGGCTGCTCCAGCCGCCGTTCCGCCGCGCCAGGCCGCACCGGCGCCGAAACCGGCTCAAATCTACCAGGCGAGCAATGTGACACCGCTGCCGGCCTATGGCTCCGCCGCCAATACTGCCCGGCAGGCCCCGCCACCGAAGCATGAGTCCATCGACGATACCCTGATGCGGGAGCTCGAGGTCTCGCTCGACGATTCGCACCCCAAACCGGCAAGCAAGCCGGCTGCGAAGGCACCGCAGTCTCTCGACGACGAGATGACCAAGCTGCTCGGCGAACTCGCCAGCCAGAAACGATAAAGCCCGGCGAACCGTCACATCTTGCCGATTCCCTATCGAACGCCGCTTAAGCGTGTCGTCCGTTTCAGCGCGACGCGCTTTAACTTGGGGGCGGACTAAACCCTTCGCTAAAAACACAAATGGCCGGGAAACCCGGCCATTTCTGATGAAACAGTCCTGCCTGACGGCAGCGGCTCAATCGTCGCGATAGACCTTCTCGCGGCGCTCGTGGCGCTCCTGCGCTTCGATCGACAAGGTCGCGATCGGACGCGCGTCGAGACGCTTCAGCGCGATCGGCTCGCCGGTTTCCTCGCAATAGCCGTAAGTGCCTTCATCGATGCGCTGCAGCGCCGAATCGATCTTTGAAATGAGCTTGCGCTGGCGGTCGCGGGCCCGAAGCTCGATGGCGCGGTCGGTTTCCGAGGAAGCGCGATCGGCGAGATCGGGATGGTTGGCGTTTTCCTGCTGCAGGATTTCGAGGGTTTCGCGCGCTTCGCGCAGTATGTCGGTCTTCCAGGTGACGAGCTTCAGGCGAAAGTAGGATTTCTGCCGTTCGTTCATGAACGGCTCGTCTTCGGAGGGTACGTAATTGGCTGTAACGATATCGTTCATTCGACTCACCCAACAACCCCAAATTTGGCGCCTATATATTCGCGCAGAGAAGGCTGCACAAGCGTAATCCGCGCGCGTTTCACGCAATTATTAATGCCCGCGCGGGCGATCCGTAGCAAAGCCTTCCATAGCAGGGGCGCGGGCGAATTCGCACATGATTCGTTGCGCTTGGGCGGCGGCGCCCATTGTGCCTCAGGCCTTTCTCGTGGCTAATCCAGTTGTGTCATTGGTGGGCAGCACACCATTGGGGGTCCGGTGAGCAGACTGTATCTGTTGAGGCATGCGAAGGCTGGCTGGGCCCTGCCCGGAGTGCGCGACTTCGATCGCCCGCTCGACGCATCCGGCATTGCCGATGCCGAAATGATGGGGACAGCGATGCGTGCCCGCAACTACATCCCCGATATCACGCTATGCTCCAGCGCCAAGCGGGCGCGCCAGACGCTGGAAGGCATCGCCGGCCACACCGATACCGGCCGGGTGCTGTTCTTCGACACGCTCTACAGCGAGGATGCCGCCGGCTACCTCGCCATCATCCGCAGCAATGGCGGCCCCGGCTCGCTGCTGGTCATCGGCCACAATCCGATGACGGAAGACCTTGCCATGGCGGTCTCGGGCGACGGCGACGAGGCTGCTCGGGCCATCATGAACCATGGTTTCCCGACCTCCGGCCTTGCGGTCGTGCGCTTCGACGGCACCCTCACCGAGGCTGCGCAAGGCGCGGGCTACCTCGAAGCCTTCCTGACGCCCGTCGATCTCTGAGCCGAGCCGGCCGAGGCCGGGCGCCATTTCAAACTTGAACCGCAAAGCCTATATCGGGCGCAAGAGCACGCCTGAGAGAACAGATTTTGGCATCATCGCTGACCACTTTCACCGACGAAGCGAGAATTGCCCTGGATACGCTGTCGGGGCGTGCGAGCGGGCTTTTTTCGCCGTCGCTTCGGCTGGGCGTTACCGGCCTGTCCCGGGCCGGTAAGACGGTGTTCATCTCGGCTCTCGTCCACAATCTCATCCATGGTGGGCGCCTGCCGCTGTTCGAGGCGCAGAAGTCGGGACGGATCGCGCGCGCCTTCCTCGAGGAACAGCCGGACGATGCCGTGCCGCGTTTTCAGTACGAGGACCATATCTCCGCCCTGGTCAACGACCGTGTCTGGCCGGACTCGACGCGCGCCATTTCGGAACTCAGGCTCACCATCGAATATGAGTCTGCCTCCGGTTGGAACCGGATGTTTTCCAGCGGCCGATTGTCGGTCGACATCGTCGACTACCCCGGCGAATGGCTGCTCGACCTGCCGCTGCTCGGCAAATCCTTCGCCGATTTTTCGCGCGAGGCGTTCGAGATGGCGATGCTGCCGGTGCGGGCCGACCTGTCGCAGGACTGGCGGGCGCTGTCGGCGAGGATCGAACCCAATGCCGAAGCCGACGAGATGACGGCGCGGCGCCTCGCCGAGAGTTTTGCCGCCTACCTCAAGGCCTGCAAGCTCGACGAGCGGGCGCTTTCGACCTTGCCGCCCGGCCGTTTCCTGATGCCTGGCGACCTCGAGGGATCGCCGGCGCTGACCTTCGCGCCCTTGCTGCTCAAGGGTGAGAAACGGCCGCGGTCCGGCTCGCTGCAAGCGATGATGGAGCGCCGCTACGAGGCCTACAAGACGCATGTGGTGAAACCGTTCTTCCGCGAACACATCACCCGCCTCGACCGCCAGATCGTGGTGATCGACGCCATGCAGGCGCTGAACGCCGGCCCCGGCGCGATGGCCGACCTGGAACGCGCGGTGACCGAAATCCTCTCCTGTTTCCGTCCTGGCCGAGGCAATTTCCTCACCGACCTGTTTTCACGCCGCATCGACCGCATTCTGGTTGCCGCGACCAAGGCCGACCATTTGCATCACGAAAGCCATGACCGGCTGCAGGCAATCGTGCGGCGGCTTGCCGACCGCGCCGTGGCGCGGGCAAATTTCACCGGCGCCGATGTCGACGTGGTCGCCATGGCGGCGGTGCGCGCGACGCGCGAAGGCACGGTCAAGCAAGGCCGCGAAACCCTGCCGGTGATCATCGGCACGCCGCTGAAGGGCGAGAAGATCAACGGCGAAACCTTCGATGGTAAAGCCGAAACCGCCATATTTCCCGGGGACTTGCCGGAGAAAATTGACGCGGTTTTCGACGTTTCGGAAGCCGACCACCGGCAGAGCAGCGACGATCCGGCGATCCGTTTCGTGCGCTTTCGCCCGCCAAAGCTCGAACGCACCGCTGAAGGCGTCACGCTGTCGCTGCCGCATATCAGGCTAGACCGCGCCTTGCAGTTCCTGATCGGAGACCATCTGGCATGACCGCGCCCCGCAGACCGGCAGCTTTCCGCATCGAGCCGGAGGCCGAACCGAAGCAGGAAACGCGCCGCCCCCATGCCGAGCCGCCGCGCAAGCCGCGCACCGTCGTCGTGCCGGCCGAGATCGATGTCTTCGATGAGCCGGACATTGTCGCCGCCGAACCGCCGCCGGCGACCGCGCCGCGCAGGCGCTCGCTGTTTGCCAGCCTGTTTTTCGGCGCGGTCGGCGTGCTGGTTTCGCTCGCCGTCGGCCTGTGGACCGACCAGCTCATCCGCGACCTGTTCGAGCGCGCAGAGTGGCTGGGGTGGCTGGCAGCGGGAATGGCCGCAATTGCCGTGTTGGCCCTCGCAGTCGTGCTGGTGCGCGAATTCCTGGCTATCGCCCGGCTGGCCGAGGTCGAAAAACTGCAAAAGCGGGCGCTCGATGCCGTGGCGCGCGACGATCCGAAGGCTGCAAGGGCCGTCGTCGAAGAGCTTTCGGCCTTTGTCGCTGCGAAACCCGAAACCGCGGCCGGCAGGCGCTCCTTGGCCGAATTGCGCGGCGAGATCATCGACGGCGGCAATCTGGTGCGACTGGCCGAGGCCGAGATTCTCGGGCCGCTCGATGCGAGAGCCAAGGTGATGATCCTCGAAGCAGCCAAACGCGTGTCGCTGGTCACCGCCGTCAGCCCCCGCGCACTCGTAGACGTTGCCTATGTCGTGTTCGAGGCCGGGCGCCTGATCCGCCGCTTGTCCGAACTCTACGGCGGCAGGCCGGGCACGCTGGGCTTTTTCCGGCTGGCGCGCAGCGTTCTTGCCCATCTGGCGGTGACCGGCTCGATCGCCGTCGGCGACAGCTTCGTCCAGCAGATCGTCGGCCATGGCCTTGCCGCCCGGCTGTCGGCGAAACTCGGCGAAGGCGTGGTAAACGGCATGATGACGGCGCGTATCGGCATTGCTGCCATGGAGACGGCGCGGCCCCTGCCCTTCATTGCCGGCAGGCGGCCGGGTATGGGCGATTTCCTGTCGGCGCTGACCTCGTTTGCGGCCAAAAAAGAGAATGAAGCACCCGCCTCGAGCAGGTAAACGCCCTCTCGCGGTCACCAAGCATTAACCAATCTTGTTCATGGTCGTCCAACAACAGCCTCCTTGTTGCCGGGTGTCGTCTATGAAAAGCGTAATCTTGTCCTGCGTCCTGCCCCTGGTCGCGCTTGCAGCACCTCTGGGCCCGACCGGGAAAGCCTTTGCAGCGGAGCCCGACAAGCAGTTCTTCCGCACCGTTGAAGGCAAATGGGTCGGCCCGGGCGAAATCATCGCCGGCAAATACAAGGGCACGAAGTTCACCTGCAGCTTCGACGGCTCGACGCCGGACAACAAGACCGGCATGACGCTCGATGGCGACTGCCGCGTCGGTGTCTTCACCCAGAAAATGTCGGCGACCGTCGAGCGCAAGGGCCGCGACTACAAGGGCAATTTCATGGGCGGCGCCGCGGGGTCGGGCCTGGACATCATCGGCGGCAACGTGGTCGATGCCCGCAAAGTCGTCTTCACCATCAACCGCAACCAATTGCGCGGCGTCATGCAGGCCCGCATTCCCGACGACAATTCGATGACGGTGACTATCGCCGTGCGCGTCGACCAACAACTGGTGCCGGTCATCGGCATGAGCCTCAAGCGCGTCGACGCCGTCGAAGTCGGCTCCATCGCCAAAAACTGACTCTCAAGCGGTTCCCCGAAAAAAGCGCGGAACGGGGTTGCACTGCGCGATAGCTGAGCTGTTCCGCTCAGCTCGATGTCGGGAAGTGACACGCCACCTTGCGGCCAGGTTGGCGCTCCTCGAGCACGGGCCGCTCGGGGCGGCACCTTTCTGTCGCGACCGGACATGTGGCGCGCAACCGACGATGTCAGCGTCTCCGATGGCCCAAGCTACAGCAAGGCCAACGTGTCATGGTCCTGTGCGTGCCGGCGGTCCTCCGTGTCAGCGCGATGCGCTTTAAGAACACCAGCAAAAAAGGCGGCGGCTACTTGAGCCACCGCCTTCCTCAATTTCCGAACGAAGAATCAGCCCTTGATGGCGGCCGTCAGCTCGTCATAGGCCTTGCAGGCGTCGGCCGGCGTGGTGGCGCCCTGATATTTGGTCGTCACAGCCTGTACCTTGGCGGTCAGGTCGGCGGCCTTGGTCGGATCCTTGGTGATCGCTTCCTGCAGCGCGGCGGTCATTTCCTGCGCCTTCTTGGCCGCGATTTCCTGCGTGCATTCAGGCGCCTTCGAACAGGCCGATGCGGCAAGCATGGCGACACCCACGCCGACGAGCAAAAACTTCTTCATGTCAGTCATTCTCCTCACGAAGGCAGAACTTGATCGTCGCTGCCTTCCAACGGCCGAAGCCTGGCGTCCCATAGCCGTCGATTGCGGCAAAACGCAACGTGTGCGGCGCATGAACCTGTGCAGCGCTGCTGCAACGGCGCGGACGGCCTGATTGAGGCCGCCCGTGTCAGACGAAGCAAGGTTTCAGCCACGAGGCTGCAGCAGCGCCAGTGCGGCCGTCGCCGCGGCAAGGACGGCGGTTAGGGTCAAAGGTCCCGTAGCGCCATAGGTGTCCACGACATAGCCGCCGACAACCGCACCGACGGTGATGGCAACCTGGAAGGAAGTGACCATCAGGCTGCCTGCTGCTTCCAGCGCATCAGCCGCCGCGCGGGACATATTGGTCGGCAGCACCACCGGCGCCATGCCGAAGGCGAAGCCCCACAGCGTAACAAAGCCGAAGGCAACGCCGGTTTGCGCGCCCCAAAGCACCAAAGCGAGTGCCGCAAACGCCATCAACGCGGCGGTAACTGCGAGGGCCATGTGGATGTTGGTGTCGGCCAGGCGGCCACCGGCAATATTGCCGATCACAGCGGCGATGCCGAACCCGAGCAGCGCCAGGGCAATCGGCCCGGTTGTGAGGAGCGTCACCTGTTCGAGGAACGGGCGCACATAGACCGAGCCGGCAAAATGCCCGGTCATCAGCAGAACAATGGCAAGCATGCCGAGTTGGATGCCACGCCGCCGTGTCAGCCGAAAGACGTCTGCAAGGCTGTTGCTTGCCGCCGCAGGCAAGGTCGGCAGGCTGAGAAGCTGCAGCAGCATGGCAAGCGCGGCCAGCCCCGCCGTCATGGCCATGGCGCTGCGCCATCCCAGCCAGTCACTGATCAACGCACCCATCGACGGCGCGGCAATGGTGGCGAGCGAGACGCCGAGGGTCACGATCGCCATGCCGCGACCTGTCGCATTGGCGCCAACCAGCCGCGCCACGACGGCAACGGAAAGTGCCCAGAAAGCGCTAAGAGCGATCCCCAACCCGGCCCGGCCCAGCAACAGCAGCCAGAAATTGGGCGCCAGCGCCGCAAGAATATTGGAACCGACCGCCAGGGCCATGAGGCCAACCAGCACCGCCTTGCGGTTCAATCGACCGATGAGAACATTGCTCAACATGGCCGTCACGGCGCCAACGGAAGCGGTGGCGGTGACGACCTGTCCGGCCGTTCCCTCGCTGATGCCGAGATCGCGCGCCATCGGCGTCAACAGACCTGCCGGCAAGAATTCGGCAGACACCAGGGCAAAGCTGGTGGCCGCCAATGAAAGGACCGCGAACCAGGTGGCCGCGCTCCACGCGGCTGGTGCATCGGCATCAAGGCCAATGGCGGCGTCTTCAAGCTGTAATGTTGTGTCAGTCACGGGAAGATCTCCACAATTTGGAGATCTTAGATAGGCGAGTCCGCCCGGATGTTATGTACCTTAAAATCCGAAATTCATATCCATTCGTCCGGGAATTGTGCGGCGCACAACGCCTGGCGAGACATTGGTGATGCGCTTGAACGCGCGGGCGAAGGACGCCTCGGAATCATAGCCCAAACGGGTAGCGACTTCGGCAACAGACAAGCCGTTTTGGCCCAGCAATTCGCGGGCAAGCTGCATGCGCAGGCGGGCGAGATAATGTGCGGCGCCCTCACCCAATACCGCGCTGAAGCGCTCGGCGAAAATCGAACGCGATTGGCCTGCCACGCCGGCCAGGCTTCCCAGCGTCCAGTTGTGGCCGGGATCGCGATGCATGGCCGCCAGAGCGCGCCCTATATGGGGGTCTCGGATGGCTGCGAGCCAACCGGTGGTCGAGGCGCCGTTGCAATTGACCCAGCACCGGATGAGCCTGGCTGTCAGCAAATCCGCCATACGCGACAGGATGGTGGCGCTGCCCATCTGGGGTTGCGCGGCCTCCACCGTCATGGCCGCCAGCAAAGGGCCGACCATCGGGTCATTGCCGGCCACGTCGCAACCCTTGATGAGAGGCGGCATCAACGTGATCAACGGATTGAGCGCATAGGAGCCGAGAGACATGGAGCCGCAGAAAAGGGTGCTTGTCGCGCCCGTTCCCTGCCGTATCACTTCGCAAACGTTGCCGCCCAACTTGATCACCTGGCAGCCCTCGAGCGAATCGCCCACCACGTCCGGCGCACTCGCCAGCCGATGGGCGATGCCTTGCGGCAGCAGCACCAGATCGCCATCGCGCAACTCCTGCCAGCCTTGCGCTTCGGTGTGAATCCAGCATGGACCCTGGCCGACAAAGTGAAAACGAAGCAGTTGTTGTTGCGGAAAGTCTATGCTCCATGGGTGCCGGAGTTCGCAGCGGCCATAGTTGACGCCACTCAAGCGAAAGTCTTGCAGAACTTCGCTGAGCGCATCCATCGGGATATGTGGCAGCGGCGACGGCCGGGACGAATAATCAGGCATTTGTCAGATATAAATACCGGCCGTCCGACAGGCAAGCGCAGACTGTTGTTCCACCGGGGAATCGCTGCCGCGGCACCCTACCCATCCTGGCAGGCTTCCCGCCCTTGCCTCCCGCTCCCAGTGCATGCAAGGAGTGCTGTCGGACACAGGGACAAGAGGCATGGCAGCGGAAGCATCGGGCAGCGATCTCATTCAGGTGGTAGCGCTGCTTGCCGCAGGCGTCGTCGCCGTTCCGATCTTCAAACGCATGGGGCTGGGCTCGATCCTCGGCTATCTCGCCGCGGGCGTGGTCATCGGCCCGTTCGGTATTGGCATTTTTTCCGAATCGGAAGCCATCCTGCATGTCGCCGAACTCGGCGTGGTCATGTTCCTGTTCATCATCGGGCTGGAGATGCAGCCGTCGCGGCTATGGGGCCTGCGCCGCGAGATTTTCGGCCTCGGCGCGCTGCAGGTCGGCGTCTGCGCATTGCTGCTTACCGGTGTTGGTCTCGCCGGCGGCTTTCCGATCGCGCAATCCTTCGTTGCCGGCGCCGGCTTCGTCCTGACCTCGACGGCGATCGTCATGCAGCTTCTCGAAGAGCGTGGCGAGATGGCCAGCCCCAAGGGCCAGCGCATCGTGTCCATCCTGCTGCTCGAGGATCTGGCAATCGTGCCGCTTCTGGCGCTGGTCGCCTTCCTGGCGCCGGGCGGCGCCGAGATGACCCTGCAGCAGAGGCTGGCCGAAATCGGCATCGGTCTTGGCGCCATCGTCGGGCTGGTGGTGGCCGGCCGCTATCTGCTCAACCCGTTCTTCCGCATCCTGGCCGACGCCAAGGCGCGCGAAGTCATGACGGCGGCAGCACTTCTGGTCGTGCTGGGGTCGGCGCTGGTTATGCAGCTTTCCGGCCTCTCGATGGCGATGGGCGCCTTCCTGGCCGGCGTGCTGTTGTCGGAATCGACCTTCCGCCACCAGTTGGAGGCCGACGTCGAGCCATTCCGCGGCATCCTGCTTGGCCTGTTCTTCCTCGCCGTCGGCATGTCGCTCGACCTGCATGTGGTGGCCGACAACTGGCGGCTGATCGCCGTCTATGTCGTCGCCTACATGGCGATGAATGCGCTCGGCATCTATCTCGTCGCCCGCATGCTGAAGAGCGGTCATCGTGAAGCGCTGGAACGCGCCGTGATCATGGCGCAAGGCGGCGAATTCGCCTTCGTCCTCTATTCGGCCGCGGCGGCGGTTGGCATCATCGACAGCCGGGCCAACGCAACGCTGACCGCTATCATCATCATCTCCATGGTGCTGACGCCGCTGGCCATCATTGCGCTCAAATATTTGACGCCGCGCGACGAGCAGTCGCTTGAAGGCGTCGACATCGCCGACGGCCTTACCGGCAGCGTGCTGGTCATCGGCTTCGGCCGTTTCGGCCAGATCGCGAGCCAGCCGCTTTTGTTGCGCGGCATCGATGTGTCGATCATCGACAATGATGTCGAAATGATACAGGCGGCCGCCGATTTCGGCTTCAAGGTCTACTATGGCGACGGCACGCGGCTCGACATTCTGCGCGCCGCAGGTGCAGGCCGCGCGCGCGCCGTGCTGATCTGCGTCGACAAGCCGGACGCCACGGTGCGCATGGCGGAACTGATCAAGGCGGAGTTCCCGTTGCTGACTGTCCTGGCGCGTGCCTTCGATCGCGGCACCGCCCTGTCGCTCATCCGCGCCGGGGTCGACTTCCAGCTGCGCGAGACCTTCGAATCGGCCCTCGTCTTCGGCGGTTCCGCGCTCGAGGTTTTGGGCGTCGAGCCGGAAGATGTCGCCGATGTCATCGAGGATGTGCGACGGCGCGACAATGCCCGACTGGAGACGCAGCTGGCCGAAGGCGTCCGCGCCGGGCAACGTTTCCTCAGGGGCAATACCGGCACGCCGATCCCGACGCCGCTGACGCAACCGCGCCGGCCCGGCCAGGCGCTGAACGAAGAGACGGCCGGCGTGCTGCACAAGCCCGAGCCCGCCGATCAGGGGGAAAGCTGATGACCGCATCGGATGAGCGCGCGCTCGCCGTCACCAAATTCTGGCGCGAGGCCGGCGAAGACGCGTGGTTCGAGAAGAACGACGTCTTCGACGCGGATTTCCGCAGCAGGTTTCTCGACCTGCACTTTGCCGCCGCGCGGCGCGAGTGCGACGCATGGTCGGAGCATGCCGAGGGTTCGCTGGCGCTGATGATCCTGCTCGACCAGTTTCCGCGCAACTGCTTTCGCGGCTCAGGCCATATGTACGCCACCGATCCGCTGGCACGGCACTTTGCCGCCAAGGCGATTGCGGCCGGCCATGACCTTTCGCTGGAAGAAAACCTGCGCGTCTTCCTGTACCTGCCCTACGAACATTCGGAACTGCCCGCCGACCAGGACAGATCGGTCGAGCTCACCACCGCCAGGGCGCCGGAGTATGTGAAATACGCCATCGAGCACCGCGACATCATCCAGCGCTTCGGCCGCTTTCCGCACAGGAACAAGATGCTTGGCCGCGAGACGACGGCGGACGAACAGGCATTTCTGGATGGCGGCGGCTTCTCCGGTTAACCCAGCCACCAATCGCGGCCGGAAGCCAGCCGCTCTATGCCTGACGTATCGACGGCGCTGAGCCGCTCGGTCACGCTCCTGCCGCCCACCGCCAGATCCGGCGCGATCTCTGCCAAGGGCGCCAGCACGAAGGCGCGCTCCACCATTCGGGGATGCGGCACCTCCAGCCCGGTTTCGTGGATTGTGCGGTCGCCGAACACCAATATGTCGATGTCGATCAGGCGCGGACCCCAGCGCTCCTCGCGCACCCGCTTCAGCTTGCGCTCGGCCTCGAGGCAGAGGTCGAGCAGCGCCCTTGGCGCCAGCGAGGTCGAGATTTCGGCAGCGGCGTTGAGGAAATCCGGCTGGTCGAGCTTGCCCCAGGGCGGCGTGCGGTAAAGTGAGGAGACGGCGACGACGCGCGTGCTCTCGTCGGCGTCGAGCAGGCGCAGCGCCGCCGCCATCGAGGCCGAGGGATCGCCGAGATTGCCGCCAAGGCTGAGATAGACCGTGTTATTGTTACTCTGGCCAGACAACGGTCACCTCGACATAATCGAGCACGCCGGGCACCGGTGCGTTGGGCTTGCGCACGGTGATCTCGGCCTTCCTGATCTGCGGGAACCGTGAAGTCAGCGCCTTCGCCACTTCGAGCGCCAGCGCCTCGATCAGGAAGCGGCGATGTCCAGTGACGATCTTTTCAATCACCGTGAAGGCGATGCCGTAATTGACGGTGTCCTCGATGGAATCATCCTCCAGCGGGCGGCTGGGCTCGACCGTCAACTCGGCATCGACATAAAAACGCTGGCCAAGCGCCTCTTCCTCATCCAGCACGCCGTGCCGGGCAAAGAAGGCGCAGTTCTTCATGCGGATGACGTACATTTCTTAGTGTCCTGGGCTCAGCGTCCTGGCTTTTCGCGCGCCAGCATAGCATCGGCGACCGCCAGTGCGTCCACGTTGATTGCGACATCGTGGACGCGAAACAGATCGGCGCCCTTCAGCCTCAGAATGACACTGGTGGCTGCCGTCCCGGCGGCGCGCGCGCCGGCTTCGCGGCCGGTGACGGTGCCGATGAAGCGTTTTCTGGAGGTGCCGGCCATCAAGGGAAAACCGAGCTCCTTAAGCTCGGAAAACCGCGCCATCAGGTCGAGGTTTTCCTCAGCCGTCTCCTTGGCGAAGCCGAAGCCGGCATCGAGTACGATATGATCGTCCGCAACGCCGCTGCGCCTGGCGACTTCCAGCGAAGCCTTGAGGAACAAAAACTGGTCGGCGATGACGTCGGGCAGTTTTTGCCGCCCGCGCCCGGTATGCATGATGACCAGTCCGGCGCCGGTCTCGGCGGCGACGCGGGCGATGCCGGGTTCACGCTGCAAGCCCCAGACATCGTTGACGATATGCGCGCCGGCGGCGACGGCGAGGCGCGCGGTTTCCTCGCGATAGGTGTCGACCGAAATCAGGGCTTCGCCTGAACTGGCGAGCGCGGCGATGACCGGCAGGATGCGGGCCTGCTCTTCTTCAGGCGTCACGGGCGAGGCGCCGGGGCGCGTCGATTCCCCGCCGATATCGACGACGGCGGCGCCTTCTTCCACCATGCGGTGCGCCTGCGCCACCGCCTGGTCAGGCGTGATGAACAGTCCGCCATCCGAAAAACTGTCGGGCGTGACGTTGAGAATGCCGACCACAATGGCTTTCTCGCCAAGGTCGAGATGGCACTTATGCGCCAGTTGCCATCGCCTTGTCGTCATTGTCCTTCAACCATGTGTCTCATTGGCATGTGGCTCATTGGCATGTGGCTCATCGAGCGCTTGCAATCCATCAACGATGCGTGATCGGTGGAAGATCAATTCCGTTGCGCCGGCAACGGCCGTAAAGCAAGGTGAGTGAAGAGGCAACATGATGAAACGACCCCTGCTCTGCGCCCTGATGCTGGCTTTGACCGTCCTGCCGGCGAATGCTGCCAATCTGGTGAAGACCTACAGCTATTTTGCCATCGGCGGCAGCACGCTCGATGACATCGAGACGCAATTGTCGAAGCATGGACCCGAGGTGAAAAGCACCGGGATGCGGCATCCAGGCGCCACCCAGATGGCGTTCACCACCCGCATCAGCTACGCGCAAACCGCAGACACCTGCCGCATCGCCAAGGCCGCCGTTACCGTCAAGGTCAAGGTCATCCTTCCGGAGTGGCGCAGGCCGCGCAAGGCCGATCCCGATGTCAGGCTGTTCTGGGACACCCTGTCGGCCGACATCAAGCGCCATGAGGAGCGTCATGTCGAGATCGCCAAGAACCACGGCCGTCTGCTCGAAGACGCGCTGAACGCGAGCTTTGCGCAAAAGACCTGCGCCGGGGCAAAGGCGAAGGCGGCGCAGATCACCGCGGCCGAACTCGCCAGGCATGACCAGGACCAATTGCGCTTCGACCGCGTGGAAGGCGTGAATTTCGAAAGCCGCATCCTGCGGCTGCTGCGCTACCGCATGCAGCGCGTCGAGAACGGCCAGCTTCCGCCCGGCTGAAACACGGCGATACCAAGCCAATTCTGCCGAAACATGAGGCCAGCCCCAGAAAATTTTCGGGCATAGGTCGAAATCGGCCTATACGGGACGACATATGTCAGGCTCGCAAGATATGTCAGGCTGGCAAGGCGCGAGCTTCGAAACACCAGATCAAGACCAATTGAGGCGGCGCGTAGCGGAGCGGCCATTTGGCGCCGCGCAATCGCTCTCAAACTTTATGGATGAAATGATATGGACCAAGCTGTCGACAAGCCGGCTAGGCTGCCTCCCGCCGCACCGCTGACGGAAAGCGAGAAGAACGTCATCATCGCCGGCATCCTTTTGTCGATGCTGTTGGCGGCGCTCGACCAGACAATCGTCGCGCCGGCCATGCCGACCATCGGGCGTTCGCTCGGCCATGCCGACTACCTGCCGTGGATCGTGACCGGCTATCTCCTGACGGCGACGGCCATGGCGCCGCTCTACGGCAAGATTTCCGACGTCTATGGCCGCCGGCCGACCGTCTATGCGGCGATTCTGATCTTCCTTCTGGGATCGCTGGTCAGCGCCATGGCCCCCAACATGTTCGTGTTGGTTGTCGGCCGGGCGATCCAGGGTGCGGGCGGCGGCGGCCTGTTCGCCCTGGCGCAGATCGTCATCGGCGACCTCGTGCCGCCGCGTGAACGCGCGCGTTATGCCGCCTGGATTTCGGGCACCTGGGCTGTCGCCAGCATCGCCGGGCCTTTGCTCGGCGGCGGATTTGCCGAACATCTGCATTGGTCGCTGATCTTCTGGATCAATATCCCGCTCGGCATCTTGGCCATGGCCATCATCAACAAGCCGCTGCGCAAACTGCCGGTCGCCGCAAAGCGGCATCGCATCGACGCGCCGGGCGCGCTGCTTCTGGTGGTGGCGACGGCATTGCTGCTTTTGGCCCTCAACTGGGGCGGCAGCGCCTATCCATGGGTCTCCCGCGAGATCGTCGGCCTGCTCGCCTGTTCGGCGGTCTTCTGGGGTGCGTTCGCGCTCAGGCTGATGCGTGCGGCCGAGCCGCTGATTTCGCTTGAAGTGCTGAGCAATCCGATCGTGCTTGCCGGCACGGCGTCGATGTTCATGCTGCAGGCCGCCAATATCGGCCTGTCGGTGTACCTGCCGGTCTATCTGCAGTCGATCATCGGCCTGTCGGTCAGCCAGTCGGGCCTTGCCATGCTCGGCCTGCTGCTCGGAACGGTCGCCGGCGCGACCTTCAGCGGCCGCACGATACCGCGCTTCTTCCACTACAAGCGTATCGCCATGGTCGGCGTTCTCTTCGCCATTATCTGTCTTGGCGTGCTCAGCCTGGTCGCCGGCCGCGCCTCGCTGCTGGTGGTCGAGCTCTTGACCATCTGCATCGGCCTTGGAAGCGGCACCACCTTCCCGGTCGCCACCGTATCGGTGCAGAACGCCGTCGACCGCGCGCATCTCGGCGTTGCCACCGGCGTGCTGACCTTCCTGCGTTCGCTGGGCAGCGCGCTCGGCGTCGCCATGCTCGGCGCGGTCGCGCTCGGCTATGGCCTGCCGCTTGCCGGCGAAGGCGCGCCGGCTGCCGGACAGATCGTCTCGGCGACGCCCTTCATGATGATCTTCCTTGCCGCGGCCGTCACGCTCGTGCTGGCGCTGATGACGCTGGCGCTGATGCCGGAGAAGTCACTGCGCGGCCGCGACGACGCCGAGGCGCCAGTCGTTCTGGTGGAGTGATTCGGAAAGCCCTGTAGGACCTACTCCACGACGCCGAGCTTCTTCTGCAGGCTGGTCGACGACGTCGTGTACTGGAAGACGATGCGCTCACCGGGGCTGATGATGCGCTTGGCGGCCTGCGCCATCAGCGCCACCTCGTGAAAACCCGACAGGATCAGCTTCAGCTTGCCTGGGTACCAGTTGATGTCGCCGACGGCAAAGATGCCTGGCACCGAAGTCTGGAATTTCTCGGTATCGACCGGGATGAGGTTCTCATGAAGGTTGAGCCCCCATTCGGCGATCGGGCCGAGCTTCATGGTCAGGCCGAAGAACGGCAGCATGCGCGTGCACGGCACCTCGATGTCGCCGTCAGGCCCGCCCTTGATGGTAGCAGAGGCCAGCTCGCCGTCGGCGCCGGTCAGGCCGCTCACCTGGCCGACCCGGAACTCCAGCTGCTTCATCTCCTGCATGGCATACATCTTGTTAACGCTGTCGGGCGCCGCCCTGAATTCCGCGCGCCGGTGGACCAGTGTCACGCTTTTTGCCACCGGCTGCAGGTTCAGCGTCCAGTCGAGTGCGGAATCGCCGCCGCCGACGATGACGAGGTCGTGGCCGCGGAATTCCTCCATACGGCGCACCGAATAGAAGACGCTCCTGCCCTCATAGGCCTCGATGCCGGGAATGGGCGGCCGTTTGGGCTGGAACGAGCCGCCACCGGCGGCGATCACCACCACCTTGGCTTCGAACACCTCGTTCTCGTCGGTGGTGACCCGAAATGAGCCGTCGTCCAGCTTTTCCAGGCTGGAGACCATGCGGTTGAAGGTAAAATCCGGCTTGAACGGGTGAATCTGCTCCAGCAGTCTGTCGACCAGCCCTTGCGCCGAGATCGAGGGCCAGCCTGGAATGTCGTAGATCGGCTTTTCCGGATAGAGTTCGGCGCATTGGCCGCCGGGCCGGTCGAGGATATCGATCAGATGGCACTTCATGTCGAAGAGGCCGAGTTCGAACACGGCGAACAGGCCGACCGGCCCCGCCCCGACAATGAGTGCGTCCGTCTTGATTACATCGGTCATGCCAGGCGAGCCTCATTGTCAAACTGGGGCGAAACTGGCGCGAGACTGCATGAGCATTGGCCCGCTGCCAAGCGGCGGCGGGAAAAATCAGATGGTACGGGAGATCAACCCTGGCGAGCCGGCACGCGCACGACGAGGCCGTCAAGCGCGTCGCGCACCTTGATCTGGCAGGACAGGCGCGAGTTCGGCTGGACGTCATAGGCAAAGTCCAGCATGTCCTCTTCCATCGCCTCCGGCTCGCCGACCTCGGCCGTCCAGGCTTCGTCGACATAGACATGGCAGGTCGCGCAGGCGCAGGCGCCGCCGCATTCTGCCTCGATGCCCGGCACCGCGTTGCGGATCGCATTCTCCATGACGGTCGAGCCGTTTTCGGCCTCGACATCGAAAGGAGTGCCGTCATGGGCAATGAAGGTCAGCTTGGTCATTTGTCACCTGAAGGGAGTCCCAGCCGAGATAATCACTCCGCCGGACAAGTCAACTGCGGCGCGAAAGCGCCGCTTTGTGACGTTTTTTCGGAAAGCTGGCCAAAGCACGCCCTGGCCCCGTCGATTCATCCCGGTGGCCGCTGCCGAGCGGCAGCCATTACCGGCTGATGGCGGCGATGAAATCGCGCACTTCCTCGATCAGGGCGCCGAGGCGCTTGAGGATGCGCGCATCTTCCGGCTGCTGTTCGATCGAGTTGGCGCAGTCGGCGATGGCAAAGGCGCCGACCCCGCGCGCCGAACCTTTCAGCCCATGCGCCAGAAGCAGTCGCTCCCTGACGTCGGCATCGACAATTCTGTCGCGGACGGAAAGCGCCTGCTGTACGAACAGTGCCAATACCTCCTGTTCGAGGGCGCGATCGCCCATTGTCTGACGGGCCAGATGGGCCAGATCCACTGGGCGCGAACGGGCCGGTCCCGACGCATCGCCGCCCGGCATTGAGAAGGCAATGCCGCTTTCACCGCGTACCAATTTGAAACTCCTTGTGCCGATCGCCGAAAAAACTAGGCGATTTCCGTCGCCAACGCGTTAATGACTGGGCTGGAAAATTGTTGCCGTTGAGACGGTTAGATCACGTTGTCGTTAACCTTATATTTAAAGTTTTACGTATCTCGCGGAATGCATGTTTTCTTTACCCCTGTGTGTCATTACGATACGAAGGTCCATTTTCAGCCTCCTGCGTGGGATAAGACGAGCCAGAATCAGGCAAAAATAAGAAGTCCCTCGGCAGCTAGTACAGGGTAGCGAAGGCATGGCGAAGAAACCAACGACGACCAGAACTCTCGACAGCGACGTAGCCAGGGAACTCGAAAAGGCACTAGACCTCGATCTCAGCGGAGACGGCAGCGGCGATCTCGATATTGCGGCGTCGATGGAAGATCTGGAAGCGCAGATATCGCAGGCCGCGGACGAACTGGCGCGCGAAGGCCGCCCCCAGAAGCCCGCCCCCGCTCAAAACGCGCCCGTCCAACAAAACCAGAGTGCGAAGCCGGCAGCCAAGCCCGCCGAGCTGCGGCCGGTCGAATCGCGCAACAGCGCTCAGCCAGCCGGCTTCAAGCCGGCAAACGATGACCGCCAAAAAGATTACAAGACGCTGCTGCACAGCCTCAACCGGCGCGCGTCGAGCACGATCTATTGGGTCGTGGCGTTCGTGTCGCTGGCCTGGATCGCCGGCGCCGGCGGCCTCGCCAATCTGCTGTTTGGCCCCAGCATCTGGAAAATTCGTACGTTCGATCAAATCCTGGCCCGCCCTGAACTGATCGGCCTGGCGATCGCGGCAATCATACCGGTCGTCCTGTTTTGGGCCTTCGCGGCGATGATCCGCCGCGCGCAGGAAATGCGCATTGCCGCGCAGTCGATGACGGAGGTGGCCTTCCGCTTGGCGGAGCCGGAAAACCTCGCCCAGGATCGCGTGATGATGATCGGCCAGGCCGTTCGCCGTGAAGTGGCGGCGATGGGCGAAGGCATTGAGCGCACGCTGGCGCGCGCCGTCGAGCTCGAAACGCTGGTCCACAGCGAGGTCAACCAGATCGAACGCTCCTATTCGGAGAATGAATCGCGCATCCGGTCGCTGGTCGACGGGCTGGGCAGCGAGCGCGAAGCCGTCGTCACTCATGCCGAGCGCGTGCGCGCCTCGATCACCGGCGCGCATGAAACGCTGAAGGACGAGATCGGCGCCGCCTCCGACATTATTCGCGACTCTATCCTCAACGCGTCGACCAAGCTGTCGATGACGATCACGAATTCCGGCGACACGCTGATCGACCGCATCAATGAAAGCTCGATGTCGATCTTCGATTCCGTCGAAACCCGGCTGGATTCAATCACCGACAGGCTGTCGACATCGGGCGAAGCCTTTGCTTCGCTGCTCGACACCCGCATCGCCAAGCTGACGGACACCACAGACGGCCTGACCCGGTCGCTGACCGACCTGCTCGACGACCGCACCACCGGTATGGTGTCGCTGCTCGGCGGCGCCGCCCGCACCCTGAGCTCGGAATTCGAGTCCAGCCTGAACGGCATCGAGCGGACGCTGGCCGAGCGCGGCCAGGCGCTGATCAGCGAATTCCAGACCCGCGCCGAAGCACTCGATACCGGCACGCAGAAGCTCAACGCCGCGCTCGAGGCGCGCGCCCGCCAGATCAACGAAACGCTGGTCGAGCGCGCCCGCGAGATCGCCCACACCTTTGCCGAGAGCAAGGATCATTTGACTGCGATGATCGATCAGGGCAAGACCCAGATCGGCGCCGACATGGCCGACATCGTCTCGTCGACCTCGTCGATGCTCGAAGCCCGCGCCAGCGATTTCGCCGGCCGCATGGAAGCCGCCCGCCATGTCGTGTCGCGCTCCTTCGACACCGACATCCAGCGTCTTGCCGATGCCCGTGTCGGCATCGAGGACGCCGTCGAAAACCACAGCCGCAAGCTGTCCGAAAGCCGCGAACGCATGGCGGCTGCCATGCAGGCGGACCTGGCGAAGTTCGCCGAGGGCCGTGCCGGCATCGATGCGGCCGTAACCAACCAGGTGCAGAAGCTGGCCGAAGGCCGCAACCTGATCTCGCGCGCCCTGGAAGAGGATCTGCGCAAGGTCAACGAGTCGCGCGCCGCCATTGACGCGTCGCTGGGCAGCCATCTCGAGCGGCTTGAAGAAGGCCGCAACCGGCTCAACCAGGCTTTGCATGAAGACTCCGGAAAACTTGTGCAAGCCCGTACGATCATTGACGAAATGGTCGCCGGACATGTCGGTAAACTGGCCGAAGGCCGCAACATTCTGTCGCGCGCCCTGGAAGCCGATCTCGGCAAGCTCGCCGACAGCCGCGCCTCGATTGACGGGCTGGTCGCCGGCCAGGTTGAAAAGATCGCCGAAGGCCGCGCCATCCTGACCAAGGCGCTCGAAAACGACATTATCGGCATCAAGGGCGTGATCGAGAACCACTCGGCGAAACTGGCCGAGGACCGCACCGAACTCAGCAAGGCGCTGGAGAACGACCTATCCGGCATCAGGGGCCTGCTCTCCGACCATTCGAGCCGGCTTGCCGACGATCGTGGCCTGTTGTCACAGACGCTCGAGGCCGACCTCGCCAAGCTCGCCGAGAGCCGGTCGAGCATCGACGGGCTGGTCGCCGGCCAGGTCGAAAAGCTGGCCGAGGGGCGCGATATCCTTAAGCGCGCGCTCGAAGCCGACCTCAACACCATCAAGGGCGCCATCGCGGGTCATTCCGACAAGGTGGCGGAAGAGCGCGGTCAGCTTTCCAGGGCACTGGAGGCCGATCTGCAGAATGTGAACAGCCTGATCGCCGACCACTCGAACCGGCTTGTTCAGGATCGTTCGACGCTATCCCAGGCGCTTAAGGATGACCTTCAGAATGTGAACAGCCTGATCACCGACCACTCGAGCCGGCTTGTCCAGGATCGTTCGACGCTATCTCAGGCGCTTCAGGACGATTTGCACAATGTCAGCGGCATCATGGCCGATCATCAAAACAGGCTCGTCCAGGACCGTTCGGCGCTCTCAAAGGCATTGGAAGACGACATCGCCAAGCTGGCGGAGAGCCGCTCCAACATCGATGGGCTGGTCGCCGGACAGGTCGAGAAGCTCGCCGAGGGCCGCGACATCCTCACACGGGCGCTCGAAGCCGATCTCAATGCGATTAGGAGCGCCATTGCCGACCAGTCGCAGAAGCTGAGCGAAAACCGTGGCGAGTTCGCGCGGGTGCTGGAAGCGGATTTGGAAAATGTCAACAGCCTGATCGAGGGTCACAGCGACAAGCTCGTCCGGGATCGCGCGACGCTGTCGAAGGCTCTCGAGGACGACCTCGCCAAGCTGGCCGAGAGCCGGTCGAGCATCGACGGACTGGTCGCAGGCCAGGTCGAGAAGCTGGCCGAGGGCCGAGACATCTTGAAGCGTGCGCTGGAAGCCGACCTGCAGAAGCTGTCGGCAAGCCGCGGTGAGGTTGACGACATCATCGCCGGCCATGTCGGCAAGCTGGCCGAAGGCCGCAACATGTTGACCCAGGCGCTGGAAGACGATCTGGCAAAGCTCGCCGACATACGTAAGGATGTCGACCGCTCGCTGTCGGGCCATATCGACCAGATTGCCGGCAGAAGCACCGATATCTCGGCGGCAATCGCTGCCGATGTCGAGAAGATCGAGCAGGCCTTCAGCAAGCAGACCGGCATCATCGAAGAGCGCGCCGGAACCATGGAGCGCGCGTTGTCGGTGGGTGTCGACAATGTCCGCAGCGTGCTCGAAAAGAGCGCCGTCTTCGTTGCCGGCGCGCTGCGCGAGAAGGTGATGGAAGTCACCAGCGCGCTGCACGAACAGGCCGGTGCTGCCTTCAGTGACGCCGACCGCAAGATCGCCGAGCGTGCCGAGCAGACTTCGGCCGCCCTTTTGGCCCGGGCCGAGGACATCGCCCGCACCTTCGAGGACGCGGATCGCCGTCTGCACGCCCGTGCCGAGGACACATCGAGCGCCCTGATTGCTCGCGCCGAGGATACGACGAATGCCTTGCTTGCTCGCGCCGAAGACACAACGAGCGTGCTGCTTGCCCGGCATGACGAGACGTCGAACTCGCTGCTCGCCCGCGCCGAAGAAACGGCCGGACGGCTGGCTGCCCGCGCCGGCGAGATCGCCGGCACGTTCGACGCCGCCGACCAGAAGCTGGTCGCCCGCGCGGTCGAGACGGCGCAGTCGCTGGCCGACCGCGCCGGCGACATCCTGCGTAACTTCGAGGGCGCCGACCAGCGGCTGAGCATGCGCATCGGCGAATCCGCCGAAGCGCTGGCCGCCCGCGCCTCCGACCTTGGCCGCATCTTCGACGCCGCCGACCAGCAGCTGATCTCGCGCATCGCCGAGGGTTCGGACGCGCTGTCAGCCCGCGCCACCGAGATCAGCCGCATCTTCGACGAGGCCGATCACCGCCTGGTGTCGCGCATCGCCGACTCCACTTCGACGATCGGCGAGCATGCCGACAACATCGTTGGCGCCTTCGCCAGCACCGAGCAGCGTGTTGCCGAACGTGCACGCCAGACCGGCCAGGAACTTGCCGTCCACGCCCGCGAGATGGAGCAGGCTCTTGCCGGGGCCGACGAGCGGCTGGCCGCGAGCGTTGCGTCCGCAGCTTCGCGCGTCGAGGAACAGGTCGCCAGCGTCGAGAACCGCCTTCTTTATACGACGGAGACAATGGGCCAGAAGCTCAACGAGCAGGTTTCCAGCGCAGAAGCTCAGCTGATCTCGCGCGCCAACACGATTGCGGAGACTTTTACCGCGGTCGGCCAGCACATCGGCCAGAGCACCAACGACGCTGCCAAGACCATCGGCACCAATACCCGCGAGCTCAACACGATGCTGGCGGCGCGTTCGGCCGAGATGGCGAAGATCCTGGACGAAACCGCGCGGCCGCTGGTCGAGCGCTTCGCCCAGGGCGGCTCGGAACTGCAAAAGAGCATGGAAGAGGTCACCGAACGCGCGACCGAGAAGCTGCGCAGCGAAAATGCCGCCCTCGTCAACGCGCTCGCCAGCCGCACCGCCGAAACGCTGTCGGCCGTCGAAGGCGCGCGCTCGTCGCTCGCCGATAGCGTCGCCGACCTCATCGGCCGCATGAGCGTCTCCAGCTCGCAGCTTGGTGAGCTGATCGAACAGGCGGCGATCAACCTCGGCCAGGTTGACGAACGTCTGAGCGGCAGCACGCAAAGCTTCGCGGCAACCACCGAAAAGGCCGCGCAGACCTTCGCCAGCTCGGCACGCCTGGTCGATTCGAACACGACGCGGCTTACCGAACTGTCGTCGTCGACCCTGCGCGAAGTGGCCTCGATCGCCACCAAGTTCGACGAGCACAGCCGCTTGCTGTCCTCGGCTTCGGATCTGTTGAGCTCGGCGCAGAGCAATCTGGAGCACACGCTTGAGCGGCAATCGTCGCTCGAAGATCTCGCCGTCGGCCTTGTCAAGAAGTCGGAAGACCTCGAGAAGGTGATGCGTTCGTTCGAAAACCTTGTCGGCCAGACGATGCAGAATGCCGAAGGCAAGACGCTGGCATCAGCCGACAAGATCCGCATCGCCATAACGGAAGTGGTCGATTCGGCAACCAGCCGGTTCGCCGATGCGACCGAGGAGATGCGGCGCACCGCAAGCTCGATCAAGAGCGAGCTCGACCTCACCCGCGCCGAGCTCAAGAAGGGCGTCATCGAGATGCCGGAAGAGGCCAAGGAATCGACCTCGGCGATCCGCCGTGCCGTTGCCGAGCAGATCAACGCGCTCAAGGAACTTTCGGATATCGTTGCGAAATCGGGACGCGGCGGCGACAATGCCGAACCGCGCGCCCTGCGCCCGGCGCCGCAGGCGCCAGTGCAGCGCCCGGCCGAGCCGGTACGCCG
>NZ_AYWH01000012.1:0-204753 GCF_000502555.1 Mesorhizobium sp. LNJC394B00 | reverse complement strand
CGGAGCGCCGCTGGCGGCCACAATGCCCTGGTCGATGAACACCACCCGATCGGCCAACTCATAGGCGAAGCGGATCTCGTGGGTGACGACAACCATGGTCATGTCATCGGCGGCGAGCTGGCGGACGGCGGCAAGCACGTCGCCTACCAGTTCCGGGTCCAGTGCCGAGGTAGGTTCGTCGAACAGCATGATGGTGGGCTGCATAGCGAGCGCCCGGGCGATGGCGATGCGCTGCTGCTGGCCGCCCGACAACTGTGACGGGTATTTATGCCCGGCGTCGGAAAGTCCCATGCGATTGAGGAGCTCGTGAGCTCGTGCCTCAGCTTCGGCACGTGGCACTTTCTTCACCACCAGGGGGGCTTCGATGATGTTTCCCAGCGCGGTGCGGTGCGGGAACAGGTTGAAGTTCTGGAACACCATGCCGGTCTTGAGGCGCACGGCGCTCACCTGCCTGCTGGAAAGCTTAAGCCGCTCGGACTCGGTGCGGCGAAAAAGAGACGCGCCGTGGATGACGATCTCGCCCTTGTCGGGCTCCATCAACAGGTTCATGCAGCGCAGCAGCGAGGTCTTGCCCGAGCCGCTGGAGCCGATCAGGCAGACCACCTCCCCGCGATGGACGTCAAGATCGACGCCGCGTAGTACATGATGCTTCCCGTAGGACTTCTCGATGCCCCGTACGCTCAGTACGACTTCGGTGGATGTTGCAGTCATCACGCGACCTCCTTGCGCTCGAACCGGCGCGAAAGAGCGCTGAGGGGAAACAGGATGGCGATGAAGATGGCGCCGATGACGGTGTAGACCTCCATTGGCCGGTCGGTGAAACTGGCTATGTAGCCCGCCTGATAAAGCAGATCGGGGATTGTCAGCACCGAGAGGAGCGTGGTGTTCTTGAGCTGCATGATGGTCTGGCCCACCAGCGGCGGCACCATGCGGCGCAAAGCCTGCGGCAGGATGATACGCTTCATGCGCTGGACGTAGCCCATGCCCAGAACCACTGCGGCGTCGGTCTGGCCACGGTCGATGGACTCGACACCGGCGCGCAGGATCTCGGCATAGAAGCCGCTGGCATAGAACCCGAGACCGAGGATGCCCGCTGTTTCCTTGCCGATCTGGATCTGAAAGAAGATTGGCAGGGCATAATAGATCCACATGAGCAACACCAGCAGCGGGATATTGCGGAAGAACTCCACCCAGATTCGACCGGTCCAGCGCAATAGTCGCCAAGGAGTGAGCTGAAGCTGCGCCATCAAGAGCCCGATCGCGAGGCCGATGGCGCAGGTATTGATCGTGTATTTCAGAGTGATGAGCAGGCCGTAGGCAAGGATGTCCCAATACGCGAAGACGACGGACGGATCGAATTTCACAACACGCTCCTTCAACTGGGAAGAAAGCCGGCTGACAGCGGATCGTCCACTTCCAGCACAATGGTGGAAAATGCACTGATATGAGCCATGCCGCGCACCTCTGGGATAACGGCGGATTGGCCGCCCTTGCCCTGAACCAACTCCGCGACCTTGCCCGCGAAAGGCACCCCAAGGATGTTTTCGGCCCGGTAAGGGGCGCCAATCGCCAACTCACCACGAGCGTGAAGCTGGGCCAGCCGTGCCGAGGTACCGGTGCCGCAGGGCGAACGGTCGAACTTGTTGCCTGCCAAAATCACCAGATGGCGGGCGCCGCCCTCGATGGCGCGATGGAATAGCACGCTGCCGACCTGCAGGCGACCGCTTGCAGCGTTGAGCGCCTCCTTGATGGCCATGCCCGCGCGGCACCAGCGGCTGGCGTGGTCGACGTCGAAGGGAATATCTACCTGGCTCGCATCGACCAGAGCATACATGATGCCGCCATAGGCGATGTCGCAGGTCACCGTGCCGAGGCCCTCGACCTCGACCGCTACATCGGCGGAGGCGAGATAGGATGGCACGTTGCGTAGCACCACCGAGGTCAGCTGGTTGGCCTCGAAGGTGCCGGTCATATGGACGATACCCGCCGGGGTCTCGATGGACATGCCGTTTTGTTCAAAGCCCTGCGGCAGTGCGCCCGTGGCGGCCAAGCTGGCGATGTAGCCGATCGTGGCATGGCCGCACATGTCGAGGTAGACGTAGGAGGAAATGAAGAACAACCCTTGATCCGCCTCGCGGGAGAGCACGGGAACCGCAGCCACCATGGCGGCATGCCCGCGAGGTTCATGAAGCAGCAACCCCCTCAGCCCATCATGGACCGCGCGGAAATCGTCCCGCTGGGCGAGCACACTCTGTCCCCGCAACGGAGGGATGCCCGAGATGACCGTGCGAGTCGGGTGCCCTGCGGTATGGCTGTCGATGACGGAGAAGAGACGGCTCGTGAGCATGGGCGGTCAGCACTTTCCAGACTGGGGGACTACCTTCATGTCAATGTCGCGCTCAAGCATGTACGGGTGATGCGCAAGCAGGCGAGACCCAGAGAATTTTGCTGCGGGTATTGGAAGCCGGCGCGGCCGCCGGCCTGGACCATGATGCGCAAGCCCTTGCGCCGGCTCGGCGGCTCGGGGAAGCGCAGTCTTCACCGCGGCGACGAATTATTCGATAAGCGTAATCATGGGGCAATTCCTTCTCAGTTCGTGACGCGTTCGCGTAGGGTCATGCATTTGCCGTGCCGAAGGAGACACTCCCTTAAAGCATAGGATGGCTCCTCTACTGCTATGTTGCAGATCCGACATCGTCCGATAGTGGACAATGCGGGGCGCAGTCGGATGGCGCGTGAGTTCCGCTTTCCCGCGAAGGATCCGGTCCGACATTCCTTGGAAAACGGCAGGAAATGACAACTGTCGGGTTTGTCGAGTGCACGACGCGGTGTGTTCGGCCCGGCCCTCTGCCGCACGCTCATTTAAGCCATTGAACGTTTTGCAGAAAATTATTTCTGAAGCTCTTCCTGCGCAGTCGGCATGATTTTTGGGACTCCCTCGTTGCAGGGCGGCGGAAGCTGCCAACCGATGTGACTCCGCTTGATGGACAAAGGAAAGCAACATGTCAGTTCGCACGCTATGGGAAAGGAGGTACTCCCAAGACGCGCTCGTCGCCATCGACCTCGGGCAGAAGATCCCCATCGGTTGGCTGCGACCCGAAAGCCGACTCCACCTGCTTGATCCTGAACTCGAAGGCACAGGAAATCCTGCATCTCGGGGCAAAGCAGCGTTCGGGGCAAGCCGTCGAACTCAAGGGCGTTTCGCGTCAACTACCGCTTGAGCTCAATCAACTTGAGGATGGGAACGATGAGCAAGCTAGTTGGCTTTTATCGTGATCACCAGATGACCGCGCCTCTCGCCGTGGCGCAGCAGTCGGCACAGATGAAACCACTTGCGGCCGACCTCGCGAGAAGTGGAATTCTACTCGTCACAACCTGCGCACGAGTTGAGGTCTATGGTGAAGAGTCCGCGATCAGTAACATCAATAGCACGATATTTTCTGGTTCTTCATACGAACACATTGAAGGTGCGGCCGCAATTGCTCAACGTCTCGCCGAGATTGCATCCAGCGCGCATTCCCAGATCCTCGGTGAGAATTATATCAGCGATCAGCTCGCGAAGGCTCTCGAATTTGTTGATCCAAACCTTCCGATTTTCCAGATCGCACGGTTGGCAATTGATACAGGTCGTGCCGCGCGCCAGCGCCAGCGGTTCATCGCATCGTTCAATTACGATCAGATCGTCCGAGACATCATAGCCGATCGATTTCCGGATGGAGAGCTACCCAACCGCCTTTACATCATTGGGGCGGGTATGCTGGGTCGCGGGCTGATCCGGAGTGGTGTCGGAGAGCGATTCCGCTCCACGGTATTCGTAACGCGGAACCCTAAGAACCTTCGCAAACGTCTCCGCCCCTGGACCGACATACAAGTCGCGCTCATGCGCCCGGCAGAGATTGGGTACCCACGCGAACCGCAGTCCATCGTTGTTATCGCAACCGCCGATGTCAATGATGAATACGAAGCCACCCTTCAGGACGCCCTTCTTCGGTTGGAGCCGCGCACCATAGTGGATCTGTCGTCAATCCCGGTGCTATCGGGCGCAGCAGTCGGAAAGCTCAATTATGTAAGCATGTACGACGACGAATTTCTGGGGTTCATCGAACAAAACAATAACCGTCTGGCTCCGAAATTGCCGATCTTGTTTTCCGACATAAAAACAACACTCCAAACGGCGCAGATCTACTCTCTCGCAAAGGCAACGTAGCCATGCAGCGTTACCCCCTTTCCCGAGAGACCATTTGAAAAACGCGTATCACCATTCAGAGCTTTCGACATACCGAACTGAAGCTCAGCATTAGAAACGAGGTAATATGACGACGTCTATTGTAAGATGGCTAAGTCGAAATGACGTTGCGCAGACGAATTTGCCATTCACCTCAGCATTAGACATTATCGAAGGGACGCTTCGTGATCACGGCAATGGCGCATTCGAGAACCCGCCCAAGATCGGAATCCACCCGGGGCACGACGCTTTCATTCACGCAATGGCTGGGTGGCTTCCCAGGCAACGCCGAGCCGGTCTTAAATGGGTTGCGGGTTACTCCAGCAATCATAAAGTTGGCTTGCCAAACATTACAGGGCTTTTGGTGTTAAACGACCCAGACACGGGCCTACCAGTGTGCGTGATGGATGCTGCTTACCTGACCGCAGTTCGCACAGCGGCAGCGTCGGCTATTACCAGCAAGTATTTGTCGCCGCCTCACGTGGAGAGGATAGCGGTGATCGGTGCCGGTCTTCAGGGCCTCTACCACGTAAAAATGCTGTCGTTGGTTCACCCCGCTGCCGAATTCCAAATCATGGACATCAATGAGAATGCTGTGAGCTGGTTGAATGAACAGACTTGTTCCGTAGCAACAGTAGTTCACGTGAAAGACGCTGAGGCCGCGATCCGCACCGCTGACGTCATAGTGACCGCAACGAGTCGATTGGAAGACGTGGCATTCCAGTTCGGATGGGTCAAGGAGGGCAGCTTAGTTCTGCCCGTCCATGTCCGCGGATGGTCACAGGATATAACGACGGCTTCGGATGTATTGTTGACTGACGACGTTGAGCAATTCAAAAACTACATCATTGCTACAGGCTCTCCTTATCGAGATATTTCCCGCGTTCTTTGGTCGATCAGCGATGTCATGGCAGGACGAGTCCTCGGCAGAGTTCGGAACGGTGACCGCATTGCAGTGTTCAATCTAGGCCTCGCAATGCATGATGTCGCTGTAGGTTCTGCTATACTGGACATTGCAGAGCAGCACGGCTTAGGGACAATCGTATCCTACTAGGCGGTGTGGACGAATTGACTCAGGTATTTGTTTACTGGTTCTCGGGGCGCTTTCCATCTGATTCATGGGTGGCCGACTGATTTGGAGGTCGGCATGTGCACCAAAATGACGGATACCGATTGGGCGGACGCGCTGGAGGTGTTTTGCGTGTCGCTGCCACGACGCGGCGCCAAGGGCCGGGATGATCGGCTATTTCTGGAGGCGCTGCATTACTTCTCGGTTCACAACATCACCTGGCGGGCGTTGCCGGAGCGCTTCGGCAAATGGAACAGTGTGTGGAAGCGCTTTGATCGCTTGAGCAAGGCCGGTGTCTTCGAGATGTCCTTCGAGCATCTCGCCGCGCTGTCCTCGTCGGCGCATCTGGTGCAGATGTTCGATTCGACGGTGGTCCGCGCCCATGTCTCGGCGGCGGGCGCAAAAGGGGTCAGGAAAATCAGGCGCTCGGCCGCTCGCGCGGTGGGTTCTCGACCAAAATCCACCTGAAGACGGACTTCGACGGCCATCCCATCGCTTTCGACGTGACCGGTGGCGAGAAAGGTGACGCGCCGCACTTTCCCATCCTGCTTGGCCTCGGTCCCGACATCGACCCGCGCGCGGCGATCGGCGACAAGGGCTATGCCAGCCAGCAAGGCCAACAGGCAAGCAGCGCGGGACCGCGGCGCAATTCCCATCATTCCGCATAAGGCCAATGAAAAGGGCAAGCCGCGCTTCTTCGCAAAGGCCCTCTACAAAGGTCGCGCCCGCATCGAGCAGGCCGTCGGCAAGATAAAGCGCTTCAAGCGCGTCACCCTGCGCTGCGAGAAGACGAAGTGGAACTTCGCATCAATCGTCGCTCTCGTCGCGGGCTTCATCTTGCTCAAATCCGCCCACACCGCCTAGAGTATGTCTGGAAACCGGGTTGTGTTCGATATCTTTCCGCACGACCGCAGAGTCCTCGCGGACCATCGCTGCCGATCCCAAGCCTCTCGGCGCCGAGATCGGATTCTTCGCGGTGCTTCATACCTGGGGATAGAAACTCGCCCATCATCCGGCGGGCCGAGGCGTTCATACGCTAACCCGTCTTATGCAGTGCTCCCCGATGGCGCGTATCACCAGTGGAGGAAGGTTCCAGCCAGATAGTAGTCGATTGGTTTGGTAGCTGACGAACGGCTCGGTCGGGTAACTCGCCGGGTCGAAGCCTCGTGAGAAAGGCCGACTTGGGCGGTTGAGAAACCGATGGGCCGTGATCGTGAAGTCGTAGGCTGGGTTGGACACGCATCTGCGGGCAAGCCTGGCCACCGAACCTCCTCAGATGGCGATCGATGCGCGTGATCCGGCGCGGAGCTTGATCCGCCATTTTGACTGCCGCGCGTGCAAGGCGAGGTAAGAGCAATGCAGCATTCTCGTCACCTGGTCCGCAGCACACCGATCTTCCGCTGCGAATCCATTCAACTCCAAAGCCGACAACTCCTGGAGTGACCGATGGCACATTGACTGGTCATTCCGCGAAAGCGGTGCCGGCGCAGCGACGCAGGACCAGCAACAGGCTTATCCCTCGCACGAGCTGAAAAATGTGGAAAGCGGCCCAGAGCCCGTGGTTGCCGAACATCTGGCCGAATGCAAACAAAGCAGTGACAAAGGCTGCGAAGGATAAGAGCATCATATTGCGCACGTCGAACCACCAAGTTGCGCCCACGAAGACGCCGGTCATCTGGAAGGCCAGCACGCCGCTGGGTGCCGCGAAGGCCGCCCAAGGAAGATAGAGAGCCGCCTCGGCTCGCACGTCCGCTGCCTTTGTTATGGCGCCAATGAGCTGTTCGCCGAATGCGAAGATCACAGCGCTCGCAAGGCCCGCAAGCGCGAATGCCCAGCCCGCGGTCAGCCTGACGGCTTGCGAGAAAGCCGGCTGATAGCCTGCGCCAACGGCCCGCCCGGCGAGCTGTTCGGCGGCCCCGCCAAACCCTTCAAGGAAATAGGCCGCCACCAAGAATATGTGCATCAGCACCGCATCGGCGGCGAGGGTCAACGTACCAAGCTGGGCGCCCTGCCTCGTGAACAGCATGTAGACTCCCGCGAGCACGCAGGAAGGGGTCATGATGTTACCGCTGAGCTGAAGCATCCGCCCTATTGCCATCATGTTGAACGTATACTGGCGCGACATTTTCGGCATCGCACGGAAGCGTCCGAGGAGGACTGTCATGCCGGCGATCATGGCAATGGCCTGGCTGAAGACGGTTCCCCAGGCGACGCCAGCAACACCCCATCCGAGATAAAGACCTAGAAAGATGGAGAGCGCGACATTCATCCCATTCAGGAGAAGTTGCAGGAGAAGTCCGAGGACTGAATTGCCGCGACCTAGGAAATATCCGAGAATGATATAGTTAATCAGGGCGGCAGGCGCCGCAATAAGGCGGACGCGGATGTAAAGATCCATCGCGGCGGTCACAGGCTGTCCCGCGTTCATGAACCATTCACCAACCGCGGCAATCAACGGCGAAAACAAGACCAGCGCCAGGCCGGAAATCGCGGCGATGACAAATGCCCGCCAGAAGACCGCCCTCTCTTCTAGAGCGTCGTTCCTCCCGAAAGCCTGGGCGACCAGCGCGGTCGTCCCGGAGCGCAAGAAATTGAAGGTTGCGAAGACGATGTCGAAGAGCACCGCCGCGGCTGCAAGACCTCCAACCAAAGCTGCATCGCCGAATCGGCCGACTACGGCCGTATCGACGAGGCCGAGCAGCGGCGTCGTGAGGTTTGCGAGCATCATCGGAATGGCGATTGCCAGTACCTGCCGATTGGTCACCCGGAACGGCCTGGAGCCTCGGATTGGCACTTTCTGTTCCATGTTGGGCTCCTGTGGATCGATTGCAACGTTTTGACTACCGGCGGGTGTGGCCGGGGAGCCCCTGGACCATTTCTGAAACTTGCGATGTTAAAGGGAGGCCAGTTTGACCAGCCTCTGATCTTGTTTTTTGCGCGCTGGTACTTGGCCCTGCATCTCAGCCGGTATCATCTAAAAGAGGCGATGGCCGAGCGCGGCATTGGGCGAACCGCTTAAGAAACGATCTGGATTCTCTGGAGCCAGTCGCATCGAACGGAGGTGTCGGCTCATCAAGCGCCGATCGCGATCAACGCTGGGCTTTTTTGGCCGCGCCTGACCTCAGACAGGAAGTGAACGTACCGTGTCGGCGATTGGCCGCTGCAAAGATCCCGCAAATTTATTTGAAGGCTTCCTGAAACGAGACTGGCCAATTGGTGATCAATCCGGTTCTTTGAACTGCTCGGCCCAGGTGAATTCGCGTGTCGTTTTCGCATCATAGAGTCCGGCGAGTCATCTGAAGCCAAGATCTGCCCCCCAATAACATCGGCTATGTTGTCGGCCAAAACGTAACGGCCGGCGCGGACCGGATAGGCGAGGCAGTAGAGTCTGCATCGTAGGCATCTCCATTGCTGTTTTCCGTCAACCGCCCTCCGAGTTACATGGGACGCCTCGCGGTGAAGAGCCCAGTCGCAGTCGGCAGGCTGTGGGGGCGGCCAATCTCATTTCGTCAAGCTTCGTGACTTGCGAGCTTCAACAATCGTGCCAACTGCACCGAGAGTCCGAGAGTCCGTCAGATGAAATTATCTGCAAGCATTCAATAGTGTTTAAATGGTGTACTGCGGACGTCGTGTCTAGCGCTATCCTGTCGCGACCTCGATAAACCCGACAGCAGTTGTCCCGTTACCGACGTCTTCCGACACTGTCGGTTAGGATCCGTCGCGATGTAACCTGCGAAGGCGATCCATGGCAGAAATGTTTGCGAGCTTCCAGCCGCGCTGGCTGCAACGCGCAGATGGACCCTCCACGCTTTGTCTCAGATATGGGGTGTCAGAGTCCGCGCAGCCAGAAAAGCCGGCGCATAGGCTGGTCAGAGTTCGAGACCCTGACGGCGAGCGTATTCATACGCTGAAGGCCGCCTACTGACGCTCGCCTTGAGGCGGTAGTGTCCGCTCACTTAGACGGCGAGCGAGCCCACCGCGCTCTTTTCGGTGCAGGTTCTCTTCGGTCATCGACGATCGCGTGCACGGACATAGGACCGGCCTCCACCATATCCGCCTTATCTCCTCGTCGCTCCAATCGCAACGACGCCCGGTTCCCGTGAAGACCTTCGAACCGCCGCACCGGCTCTTCGTCCCTCGTTTTAAGCGTAAGCTCTGAAATCGCCATATGTCCAAGCTCCAAGCTAATCGGTAGCCTCCAACATCAACGGTCAGAACTGCTCCGGTAGTGGGTCAAAACACCGCATACCTCTGATCTTGGCGTGCAGGGTTTAACATCGATGGCTGGGCCCGCCGGTTCCGAATTGGCTTTATCACCGAAAATTCCCGTCGCCCATCAAGCAGCTGCTCGTTCACTGTTTGATCTGATTGGCGTGCACGTCGAACTGCCGGGACAACTCCATCAACATCTGTTCGCCCCCAGCAAGCGCCACCTTCGCCTTGAAAGCCGGGCCGGTTCCGACGCGGTCGTCTCGTCATGCATTCTTGTTCATGGCAATTAAGCCAACTCAGGCAGAAATTCCACTTATACTGGCTGTCGAGTTTTCTCGAGCCAGCTCTGGGTGTCGCGCTGGTGCCGAAGTTCGCAAATACAACGAGCGCGTTTCGCTCTCATCTCGGCTCATAGGAGCTCAGATTGTCGAATACGCATCGGCCGGCCATCAGGAAATTTCGAATATCTTCCGGGGTGAGTTGGTCAAAACCTCAACTCCGGTCTCAGTAACGCGAACGGTTTCGCTAATGACGTAGCCAAAGTCCTCGTCAGGCCAGTTCCCGAGCATCAGATGAAAAGTCATATTCGGCACGAGTACTGTCAAATCACCGTCCCGCAGGCTAGCTGTAGGTTCTGTCCATCCAATACCTTGGGCATATCCGCATCGCGATTCTTTCTTGAGCCCGCGTTTCTCAATAGCTCTGTAAAATGTATTCGCTACGTCGCTGCAAGTTGCTCCGGGCCGCACAGCGTGGAGAGAGGCTTCAAGTCCCTCCAGTTGGATTTCATGAACATTTTGAAGTCGATCGAAGGGCGCTCCAATTGAGTATGTTCGCATAAGGGCTGTGGAATAGCCATGGCGAGAGCCAGCCACTTCGAGATTTACCTGGGACCCCTTTCGGAAAATGTCTTCCGCCCATGTAATGTGACAAGTCCCTGTTCTAGGTGTAGCACACAGAGTTATTGGCTCAAGTTGCGTGCCTGGCTTTCCGTTCACTCCACGAATCAGCACCGACGCTATCTCCGCACACGCGTCAGCTTCACGGACCCCAGGCCGGATGACCTCGGCAGCGCGGGCAATGGCGGCATCCGCAATCGCTCCCGCTTCCCGCATTACTTCGATCTCCAAATCAGACTTGACAAGGCGAATCCACGCAACAACTTTGGTGAGGTCCACGATCCTTGCCTCTCCCAGACGTTTTCGGAATTTTTCGACAGTAAGTGTGGAAAGATTGTACTGCTCAATCCCGATGCAACGTGTCGAAAAACCTGCCGCCTGCAGGTGATCAATGACTGCGTCGTAACCATCCAACTCCGGATGAGCGATCAATTCCTCTGGATAAGGAATTATCTTGTCACGATTCATAAAACATTGGTGGATAGCAGCAGGGCCGTCCATTCGACGCAGGATGAAGGCCGGTTCCTCTTCTTTTGATGAGACTACCAACCCCTGAGGCACATAGGCGGAGCGAGCCGTATAACCAGTGAGATACGTGATGTTGTGTTGATCCGAGACGACAAGAGCTTCAACGCCTCGTCGAGCCATTTCAGATTTCACGAGCGAAAGTCGCCGTAAATACTCAACGCGTGGAAATGCTTGGGGACCTTTGCTTATCGTCATAAATCAATTCTCCTGACAGCGCGATTATCTCGGCGGTTGGGCGGTGGTTCTCTGGCACCGCCAGTTTATCGGGTACAACTTTAGCGCGCTGACGCTTGCGCACCGATTGACTCCATCACCATCCGGCAAAGCGTGGTAACGTCGTATACGGGTAGACCTGTGAAATGACGGACCGACTGAGCCACGCGAGGGAACATCGTGCACTCGAGCAGGACCGCTCCGATCTCAGGGTTGGTTTCTCGTAGTGTCTGAATCCGAGCGCAAACATCATTCCGCAGGACCTCGGCGTCTGTTGGCACCGCCGGCCGTGCCATCTCATTTATCCAGGTTTGCGTATTCTCTACTCCGCCAATCGCAACCCGTGCCAGTTCAAAGGCGTCGTCAATCTCCAGTAGATCCTTTCCGCAACATGTAGCGTCGAAGGTCAGAACCGCGAGTCTCGCCGTTGCCGGTAGTTGACGAAGAATGACGGGGACCAGCATCAGGGCCGATAATGCTACTGGAACTTTAACAGCAGCAGCGACCGCAGCCTGATGTCGGATTGAGAAGCCGCAGTCCGCTGTTATTGCGGCAGCACCGCGCTTCACAAGGCGTTGGGCGGCTGCAACGAAAGCCCGTTCGAGCCCCGGATCTCCGCGGACGACAACATCCACCCAAGCACCGGCAGCGGTTTCCCTTATAATCGGAAAATTGAATGTGGCCGGATCCTGCAAAGTTCCGGGCGTGGAAGACTTGTCTACGGAAGGTCCGGGCTCGAGATCCAGTATGCCCAGGATTTGGGCGGGCTGCGGTCTTTGCTTCTGCACCATATCGAAACTCCTAGTACCGATGTTCTAACACTGGGGCAGCCGTCGTGAGCCGGCTAACCCCCTCGTCACCTTTTGACTGCGACACGCTCAACTGACAGCCGACGCGCGCTCGCCGCTTAATTTGCCTACCCACAATTCCTTGGGGGACAGCGGGACCGTGCTAGATAGCTCTTGCTTTCACACTTTCGCCTCGAGCGCAGTTAACTGAGAGCGAGTTCCAGCTCGCCACCACATGACGTATAGAACTATCATCCAAATTACGGGGAGAAGGGTCAAAAGGGACGCCACTGCGGCGACCGTCGGATCAATTTCGTTACGGATGTTTTCCCACATCTTCAACGGCAAAGTCCGGACAGAGTATCCTCCGACAAACGAAGTGATAACGACCTCACCGAAAGAGTGGATAAAGGCGAAGAGCGCGGCGCCCACTATACCGGGACGGATGAGCGGCAAAGTCACTCTGCGGAAGGCTGTAAACGGTCGCGCTTTCATGCTCTTCGCGGCCTGCACCAGCCGCTTGTCGAAATTAACCAGCGTTGCCGAGACAACCACAACCACATAGCTGATGGCTCCGATGGTGTGCGCCAGTACGATTCCAGTCTTGCTGCCAATCAAGCCGAGATTTGCTAAACCGAAGTAGCACGCCACGCCGACAACGATCACCGGTATGGTGATCGGGGTCAGTATCGCCATTGTCATAAAGCTACGTAGGTCCGGTGCGATCCGGCCGAGGCCAAACGCAGCTAGTGTGCCAACTATCGTCGACAGAATTGAGACTGCGAGAGCGATTTGGATGCTATTCAGTGCCGCGCCATACCATGCGGCATCGCTGAAAAACGACCTGTACCACTGAAGAGAAAGACCAGACGGTGGAAACTGTAAGGTTGCCCCATCGCTGAACGACATGACGACAACGACTATTTCTGGGAATAGCAGGTAAAATATGACTAGCGAAACCCCCGTCCAGCCCGCAATTCTAAACCACCACCCTTCAGACCGCGTCCGCTGCGATGTAGTAGACCATCGCTTCGCCCTGGAGGCCACAGCAATTTCGTTAAAGTAGCCTTTGACCAACTTCAGAAAGTTTACTCGGTCGGACCAGCGCTTTATCACCCTCGGCGCGATATCTTGTGTACCGGATGGGTTGAGACCAAAAGTCGAAAGCACGAGAAGCGCGACCGCAAGCAGGATGAATGAGGAAGCGCTGATTGACCCAATATCGAACCCTGTGGAGACTTGCGACGCGATGTAAGTCGAAAGCATTGCGTCACCCAACCCGCCCAGCGCGGCCGGAGTGATATAGAATCCCAGGCAGATCACGAAAACGAGCAAGGTCCCGCTGCGTACCCCGGGCATGCTCAGAGGAAAGTAGACGCGCCAGAAAGCTGTCGAGGGTCTCGCGCCCATGCTTTTTGCAGCAGCGACCAGGGATGTGTTGATACTTAGCATCACACTGACCATCGGCAAGATCATCATTGGCAGCATGATGTGGACCATACCGACATATACCGCGATGCGGTTGTATATGAGAGGTAGCGGGCTGGAGATAATCCCCATATCCATCAAGACACTGTTGATCAGCCCAGCGTCTCCAAGGATCACAACCCACGAGTATGTCCGGGCCAGGTCGCTTGTGAGATACGGAAGGACGACGAGCACGATTAGAATTGTTCGAAGCGGTTTGTGCGCCGCTGAGATCAGGTACGCAGTAGGATAGCCAACCAGCAAACAGATGATCGTAGCTACTGCGCTGATTTCCAATGTCTGAAACAAGAGCCGAGTGTTGGAATACTGGGCGAGGAACAAATAATAGTTATGCAGGTTGAAGTCGGGGGCATTCACACTTTCAAGAAAAAGCTGTATGGTAGGCATCCCGAAGACGCTGATGAGGATGGCGAGGGCTGGAATGACAAGGATTATCGGCGCTCGCACGACTTTCTGAAGTGATTGCATTTGCTTGCCTCTCAGCTCATTCGCTCAGCGAACGTACGTCAGCGCGAAACCAGTCAAGGCGCACCGTGTCACCGGGCTTGAAGATCTCCTGTCCAGACGCAACATGTTCACGAACGATGAGCGACGTGCGGCCAACTCGGACCTGATATTTCCGTAGAGGTCCGGCGTAGATCATTTCCTCTACAATGCCACTTACAATCTGTCGCTGATCCTGATCAGCAGGTTGCACGGCGTTCCCCGCAGCAATGCGAACACGTTCCGGTCGGATCATCGGGACAGTTCCTGGCCTATCTTTCTTGTGATATCCCAATTCAGGATCATCAAGTATGTTCGCTTCGCCTAAGAAGTTCGCTACGAACCGGTTCGCGGGACGGCCGTAAAGAGCTTCAGGCGTATCTAACTGCTCAATTTGGCCACCTCGCATCACCACAATGCGATCCGATAACGTGAGGGCTTCTTCCTGATCGTGAGTGACGCAAATGGTAGTTTTGCCGAATTCTCGATGTAAGCTCTTGATCTCGCCTTGCATCTGCTCGCGCAGATTTCTGTCCAGTGCGCCGAGCGGTTCGTCAAGAAGAAGGACTGGAGGATCAGCAATCAAGGCCCTAGCAAGCGCCACGCGTTGCTGCTGACCGCCGCTAAGTTGCGACGGCATGCGTTCGCCGAAAGCGCCAAGATGGACCCGCTTAAGCATTCTCTCAACAAGAGCCACCCTTTCGCTTGCCTTAACGCCGCGCATCTCCAACGGAAATTCGAGGTTCCGTCGCACCGTAAGGTGCGGAAACAAGGCATAGTTTTGAAAAACGATACCCTGATCTCGGCCGTATGAAGGCACGGCGGCCACTGACATCCCAGAGATCAGGATGTCGCCTTTGGTCGGAGCCTCAAATCCTGCGAGCATCATCAGTGCGGTGGTTTTGCCAGAACCACTCGGACCAAGAATCGTAAGAAACTCCCCGCGGCCAACGGCAAGTGAAAAATCTGTCACGGCTGCCACCGAGCCATACATCTTCGTAACCTTACGAAACTCGATCTGCGCAGAAGCGCTTTCTTCCATTGGTTGTTCCCCGATAGTTTCTCGTTCTAGCAGCTTGCTTACAGCCGAAGCGCTCGAGTTTGTTGTGGCGGTACGATACATAGAGCCACCTAATTTTCTTGCGGCGAGAAATGAAGTCAGCAATGCAACCAGCGGGTCTGGTCGTGCCCCGCTGGTTCCTTTTGGGCCGAGTTAGCGAATAATGAAATCGCTCCAGCGCTGCACGAGGTGTTGAATGTTCGTCATGCCGTCGGCCCCGACTTCCGCATACCAGGCCCCATTTTCCAAGATGGCATTTGCCAAGTATTTGGGATGGCTTGGAAGCGTGAGTGCAATTTCTTCCGGCAGCAATTTGAACGCGTTCCGATTCGTCGGCCCCGACGGATAGATTTTCGCGAACTCTGCTTGGTTTTTGGCCCGACTCACGAATTCGACAAACTTTTGGGCGTTTTGCACGTTAGGACCGTTTTTCGAGATTACCCAAGAGTCAAACGTCAATTTCGCCTGATCGCGACTCATCTCAATCGGAGCGCCTTGAGCGATCGCCGCCGCGACGCGGCCGTCGTAAGACATCATCAAGTCACCGGCGCCACTCAACATCAACTGCTGAATTTCAGATCCCGATGTCCACCACTTACGTATATGGGGCTTGATCTTGTCCAAGCTCGCGAAAACGCGGTCGATATCCATCGGATAGAGCTTGTCGGGAGAGACGCCGTCGGCCAAAAGGGCTTGTTCCCAAGGGCCCTCGGTACCATACTGGCCCGAAATCAAGTAGCGAACGCCAGGAAATTTCTCGACGTTCCAGAATTCCGCCCAGTTGCTGGGGCGTGGTTTGTCGGATGGATACTTTTTGGTGTTGTAAACCAAGTTATAGCTGTAGAAGAAAAACCCAACGGACTGTTTTTTCTTCGTTTCGGGAACAAGGCCTTCGATATTTTCCGCCTTAAAAAGGGAGTAGTCTATCTCTTCCAGATACCCTTTCGCTGCGCTCTGTAGAACCGATCCTTGGCTCAATGGACCGACATCGACTGTGACGCTGTTCGTCTTCTGCATCAAGTCCAGCTGTGCGACTGTAAAGTCTTCCGTGATTGGAGTGACCTTAATGCCGGTTTCTGCTTCAAACGGCTTTACATAAGCTTCGATTACGCTTTTGCCAAGTTGTCCACCATAAGTCGAGACACGAAGTTCTCCCGTCGTCTGCGCCGAAGCGCGGACAGCCGGCGCCGCCAAAGCGCCGACCGCAACAGCGGACGACGACAGCATGAAACGCCGACGATTGATCAATATGCTCATTCTCGTTCTCCCTTTGCTTGCCCCTTACCTCCACGGTGGGGTCGTTGAACGTCAGTTTTTCTGGGATGGGTCCCGGTTAGGCGGCCAGCGCTCCTTCTACCAGGTTCACCCAGTAGCCAATGCCATAAGGCAAGGCATCGTCGTCGAAATCGTATGCCGGATTGTGGACAGAGGCAGTGGCGCCATTGCCTAGGAAAATGTAGGCTCCGGGCCTCGCCTGAAGCATATAGGCGAAATCTTCAGCTCCCATCCCAGGTTTCATGCGATCGTCTACGGCCTTGGCCCCAACAAGGCCCCGTGCAGCCTCAACGGCGAGTCGGGTTTCCGCTTCGTGATTTACTGTAATCGGCTCAAGCCGCCGATAGTCGAAGTCGACGTCGGCGCCGAAACCCCTTGCGATTCCTTGCGCAACTTGAAGGATCGCTTTTTCCGCAAATTTTGGTAGATGCGGCTCAATATAGCGAACCGTGCCAGATATCTCCGCGTTTTGGGGAATAATGTTATAGGCGTCGCCCGCATGCATTTTCGTCACCGAGATGACGAACGCTTCTCGCGGATCAACGCAGCGCGACACCAAGGCCTGCAGCCCGACGATGATTTGCGCCCCGATGACGATAGGATCGATGTTATGGTGAGGCGTTGATGCATGACCGCCTTTACCTTTAACGATCAGATCAAAGTCATCGAGGCCTCCTTGAATGGGCCCGCTGCAAATCATGAACTTCCCAACCTCCAGGCCGGGATAGTTATGCATCCCAAAAACCCGTGAAACGCCAAACCGCTCCATAATGCCTTCTTGCACCATCTTCTCACCGCCCCTACCGTCTTCTTCAGCAGGCTGGAAAATGAGAGCAACAGTGCCCTTGAAGTTGCGCGTATTGGCGAGGTACTTTGCCGCGCCAAGAAGCATAGCGGTGTGACCGTCGTGACCGCAGCCGTGCATTTTTCCTGGAACTTTCGACGACCACGGCTTGTTTGATGCTTCCATAATCGGCAGGGCGTCCATATCTGCCCGCAAGCCGATTGTTGGACCGTCTCCCAGCTCACCTTGAATCAGCGCGACAATTCCGGTTTCCGCGATTCCGGTTTCGATGTGATTGATCCCGAATGATGCAAGCTTCTCCGCTACGAACGTTGCCGTGTTATACAGCGCGTACTCGAGTTCAGGATGCTCATGAAGGTAGTGGCGCCATTCCGCTACCTCTTCCGTTAGCTCCTTAAAGGCTTCGACGCCACGCATGTCCCTTCCCCTCCTCGCCATGCAAAGCCGCCTATAGTCGCCCGCTTTCGTTTGAAGCTGCGAGCTTGTCCCAGTGCTTGGATAGGCGCTAGCGTCAGTGCCTTTGCGACTTTTGACTGAGGCCTCCTTGCCTCTATTGAAATAGGTCAATTATTTATTGAGCTATATCATATCTTAAACGCCGCGCAAGACAAAACTTGCACAGACACCGCTGACGCATCCGAAGGGCATGGACCAATGAGCGTGTTGGGCCGCCGCCGGCGAAATCCCTGACAAGCGCTGCAGCCAATCTTGATGATTGCGGCCAGACCTTTCAGTCGGAATTCCTGAGGAAACGATGTGGGTATCCAAAGCTGCTTTTCCGCGAGGCTGCGTGCCGATGATCCTGCGCGACGATTTGGGCGATCTTCCATGACCAACAGTTCGCGTCGCTCTTTCCCGCGCTCGGTCAGCCGCGACGCCATGGCGCCTGGCGCTCATCACCTTGCCACAATTCGCCGAGGGTCTGTCGGATCGACAAGCGGCGGATGCCGTGCGAAGCAGGATTGATTGGAAGTATCCGCTGGCTTTCTCGCTCACCGATGCCGGCTTCGACCACACGGTCTTGTGCGAGTTTCGGGCGCGCCTGATTGCCGGTCGGGCTGAATCGATGTTGTTTGACGCTGTTCTCGACATCGCCAAATCGCGCCATCTCGTGCGGCCTGACGGTCGTCAGCGCACTGACTCCACCCCGTGTTGTCGCGGCGGTGCGCGGTCTCAACCGCGTGGCGGGGATCACCGAAGCCATGCGCAATGCCTTGGAGGTGTTGGCTGTGGCAGCGCCAGATTGGCTGCGAGTGCAGGCAGCGCCTCATTGGTTGGAGCGCTACCGACGGCCAACACTAACAACCCGGTTGCCCCGCAAGGAAACGGCGAGTCAAAACCACGCCCGCGAGATTGGAGAGGTGGGCACCGTCTAATCCGTTGCGCTGGCCTTCTTGCCAGCGTCGTTCGAGTAATCGCGAACAGGATCCATGAGAACGGAGCGCGCGCCGTCGGTGCTCCGGCTCACCGCCCGCTGCGAGCCAGCGTTCGACAGTTCTGACGTTCATGCCAATCCGGGGCGCAATCTGGCGCGGCGACAGGCCGGAGCCCACAGGTCCATAGAGCTTACGGCGCTCGTTGCCCCGCGACCGGCGCATGCAATGAAGTTACGGGGCGTCTCTTCCGGTGGTTCCGGCCTGGCGTCGTCGTTTGTCGTCGTTTCCGGCCATCTCGGACGCCATGGCCTTTCCGGCGGCGCTGACCGCCTTGCGATGGCGACCGACGGCCAGACGCAACGCTTCGCCCAAGTTCTGGAGAAGATGCCAACGGTCGGCGACCTGCGTGCATCGGGAGCACCGCGACGGGCGCCCTCGGCATAAACGCCGGCACGATCGCGCGCGATAACCTCGATGCCAGGATGACGTTCCAGCCATGATGCGACCGTGTCGGCATTTCGATCGGGTAATAGATCCAGCACGCGGTTGCGCTCTAGATCGCAGATGATCGTTCCGTAGCGCTGCCCCTTGCGCAGGCCCAGTCATCGATGCCGACCACACGCGGCGCTTCCGGCGGCTCTAACCCAGCCGCGCGGATCATCCGCACCAGCATGTCGCCGCTCACCGGCATCGTGAGCCTGTCCGATAGACGTGAGCCCGGCTCGCCACCTGAACGAAGTTGAGCACCATGTCTGGCGTCAGAGGGCTGTCAAGCTGCTCCCAACGCCCGGCTGACCCAGCACCATCTCGGTCTCAGATAGAACTCGGCTATATTCAATATTTGACCGGCCGCGCGCGGCGCGCTGATGCCTATGGATGAAGCGTCAGTAAGCAGTTAGAGAGCGGACGGCTTCCTGCATTCAGGTTCAAGAAAAGGCACTTCCATCCATGAGAATCCAGCCTCAGCCTGCCCTCGGAATTCTAGGCCTCGAAACTGGGCGAGCCCCCGGCGAATTGGCGCCGACGCCGCGTCCGGGTTCGGTCTTCAACCCGGCAACCTTTGACTTCCCAATAATTACAGAGACGGTGCCAGAAGCTTGGGCAGATAGGGTCATCCCTGGCGATCCTGCGCTCGAACCGGCCTATATCGCAGCTGCACGTCGCCTCGTCGAACGAGGCGCGGTCGCGATAAGCGGGGACTGCGGCTTCACTATCCGGTATCAGGCTGCGGTGGCCTCATCGGTGAAAGTACCCGTGGCCATGTCGAGCCTGCTTCTGGTACCGATGTTACTGCGCCAGCTACCGGCCACCGCAAAGCTCGCAGTCCTGACCGCCGACTCGACGCATTGCGGCGAAGATCTTCTCGACGTCGATGATCCAGCCGAAGGGCAAAGGTAGTCATAGGCGGCATCGAAGGCGGCACGTTGTGGCAAAACGAGATGATGCGTCCGACACAGCCGACTAGTGTCACCGAGATTGAGGCAGATGTTGCAGCCTGTGTAGCGCGACTCCGCGACGTGCATCCGGAAATCGCCGCGATCCTCTTTGAATGCACAATGTTCCCGATGATTACACCGGCGATCCGCCGTGTGACAGGACTGCCCATCTACGACACCGCAACCCTTTAACGGATGACGTTCGCGTCGGTCGGTTAACTCGGCTTTCGACCAGTGTCTGGCACCCCTGACCGTCCTGAATTTTTCGAATCAAGCTGGGAGAGGTTAGCTCAATCGGCTCGGATCCGGCGAAGAGCGTGTTCAAGCTAAACGGTCCCGATGCATCCGGAGCCGTCCTATTCCGAAAGGGGCTGCGGCGACACCAGGTTCTAAACATTCTTCGCCGGCCAGCCACCCTCCACAGTCGCGACGGCGGCCTGTAGCAGTTCCGACCACTGGCCACCCGAGATAGGCGGTACAGGACAGATAAACGGGCGTGGCCCTTGGCGAGTACCTGCGGCGGCCGATGGATGCGGCTCGTTCCTGGCGGCGATCTTTGCCGCGGATGCGCCTACATGGTTGCGCGCGATACCGACCGTCGAGATGTTGCGCCTGATGCGGGTGCAACAGTTTATGCTGCTCGACGGCGAGATGCATTGGGGCACGGTGGCGGATGGCATTCCGTCTGCCGTTGTGTTTGTCAGCACGCACTTCAAAAGCTCAGTGGTGGCGAGCAGGAAATCGCTCTCAGTCAAACCCCGAAAGAGTCTAGGTTGTGATCTTTAACAAGCAGCGTTTCGACGTCAGAGGTCTTCTGAAGGCCAAAAAATTTCACAAAGGCATCGTTCGCGCCGGCCTGTTCCACTGTTGTCCCGCTACTGAGGGGCATCGCCGACCAGTAGACAATCACCGCCTTGCGGCTTCTTGAGACCTTGCCGACGATCCATTTGAGGTATGTTCCGTCCGTACTGGTTATGTCATTTTAATGAATGAACTGCATCCTGCTTGCAGTAGGGCGCAAGATAAAATTTGCACTTGTGGCTATAGCCCCTAGCGCACCCGGTAAGGAGCGCACGAGCGCCGAGGCGTGCGGCCCGCGACGAGGTCGCAGATAATGGCCGCGGTCATAGGGGCGCCGCTGATGCCCATGTGGCCATGGCCAGTGGCGAATAAAATGGAGGGACGCTCGGGATGGGGGCCGATGATCGGCAGGCTGTCCGGCGTCGACGGTCTTACGCCCATCCAGTGGCTCACCTCGCCTACTCGCAGGTTTGGCAACATCGCGTGGGCGTACGCCACCAGCTTGTTTCTCTGGTTCGGATCGCGCGGCGCATCGGGTGCATCGAACTCCGCGATGCCCACGATGCGCAGCCCTTCCTCCAGAGGCGTGGCGACAAAGGCCGATGCGGCGTCGGTCACAGGGCGGCTGATGACGCTGGAAATGCCGGGCATAGTGATGTGATAGCCACGCTCGCTGGCCATCGACAGAGAAATTCCGAGGGAGCGGGCCAGATCCCGGCTGGCGATGCCTGCTGCAATGACTACGATGTCGCAGCGGTGAGGCCCCGTGTTCGTCTGCAGCGTCACCTCGTCGATGCCGGGCTCGATAGCCAAGACCCGCGCCGTGCGAATAGTAACTCCCAATGCGGCGCCCCGCTCCATTAGCCCCTTCACCAGCCCCAGCGGCGAGGTCACATGACCGCCGCTAGGAAAGAAAATCCCACGCTGGTAGTCACGGGACAAGCAGGGCTCTAGTTCGCGCAGCTCCGCTGCATTGAGCCTCTCGAAGGCCACGCCATGCGCGGTACGCAACCTGTCTATATGTCCGTCGAGTGCGCCAGGTGAAACATCGCGCGAGACATGCAGGGCGCCGTTCGGCCTGAATACCCGTTTCCACTCAGTATCGCCGAGCATGTCACGATAAAGCTCTGCACAGGGGGCGTGGAGAGCATGCAACGCCACATAGGCCGCCTCCCAGACGTCGCGGTGGCCGGTGCGCAGGAAGCGGACAAGCCATGGGAGGATGCGGGGTAGCTCACTCGGCGCGAGGCGCACCGGGCCATTAGTGTCGACCAGCCAGCGAAGCGCACGCCAAAGGACACCGGGGTGGGCCATCGGGAAAGACGACCCCGCATTATACTGAGCGCCGTTGCCCCACGAGCAGCCATGGCCGATGCGGTCCCCCTCGATCACCGTCACTTGGTGTCCTTCCCGCGCGAGCATCAAGGCGCAGCTCACTCCTATTACGCCCCCGCCGATAATGGCGACTGCACGCGTTTCAACCATGGGATATCTCCTGTTTGTAGCTGCCCTCATGGCCAGCATCATGCTGCATACGCAGGTGGGGCGAGCTTCATCGCTCACTTTCTCCGTCGCGGATTGTCATAGCTCATCATTTTGCAAAGTGCCCGCTATTGATCTACTACAGGCACAAGACAGATTAGGTTTCAACGATGTTTTTGTTGTGACGCCAAATCTAGGCATCCTGCTAAAAGAGAGCTGGCAGTTTGTCGGACGTCGCATGGGTCAAGTTGCTGCAGCCACCCCATGCGCCACTCCTCATTTTATTCCCGCACGTTGACGCCTGCGGTCCGGAACGGCCCGCAGGCTTAATCAAGACTTGGGGCGGGTCGGACGCCCTAACGGGAAGTTGCTAGGTCTGCGGGCGGGCAGACGGTCGTAAACTGTCGTGTAGGGCGCTGGTCGGTCACCTTGAAATTGTCACTAACCAGATCACTGGGCAGATCCGTCCAGGGAGTTTGGGCTCCACCCTTCGCCAATCGCGCTTCCCGGCCCAGCTGAGAGCTTTTGTCTAGAGCGTTTCAGATTTTCACAGAAGCGTATCCAGCGTTTGCGAAGTAGTTTCTGCATTCATTGGGTTCGATGGTTGATACGAGGTGGCCGATGTGTCGCCAGGTGTCGTCGATGGTTCGCTTCTGGGCGGCTCTCATCCAGTGTTTGATCTTGGCGAAGGCTTGCTCGATTGGGTTGAGGTCGGGCGAGTATGGCGGCAGATACCAAAGCCTGGCGCCTGCGGCGCGGATCAGGCGGCCGACTTGTGGGAGCCAAGATTGATGGGGTGGACGCCCCCTGGCGGCATCGCTGTGCCAAAGTGGTGTCGTTGATCATCACTTGAAGGAGGCGTCCATGTTGGAAGTTAACATAATCGGGTTGGATCTAGCGAAGAACGTTTTTCAGGCGCACGGTGCGGATGCATCGGGAATCGCCCTGTTCCGCAAGAAATTGCGTCGTGATCAGGTGCTTCGGTTCCTCGCCGAGCAGCCGACTTGCACGGTTGCGATGGAGGCCTGCGCCAGCAGCCATTACTGGGCGCGGGAGATTTCAGGGCTTGGGCATAGCGTCCGGCTGATCGCGCCGGGCTACGTCAAACCTTTCGTGAAGCGGCAGAAGAACGATGCGGCTGACGCGGAGGCGATCTGCGAAGCCGCACAGAGGCCGACCATGCGGTTCGTGGCGGTGAAGAGCGAAGAGCAGCAAGCTGCGGCCATTGTTTTTCGCGTCCGCGATCTCGTGGTTCGGCAGCGAACCCAAACCATCAATGCAATACGCGGCCATCTTGCCAAATTCGGGATGGTGGCCGCGCAAGGCCTCTTCCATGTGGCCAAGCTTCTGGCCGCGATAGAGGACAAGGGTTCCGCTGTTCCCGAAGTCGCCCGCTCGATCCTGCGCCTGCTCGTGGAGCAATTGCGCTCGTTGGACGAGAAGATGGCTTTGCTCGACCGCGAGATCGCCCGGCGCGCCAAGGAAGACACGGAAGCCAGGCGACTGATGACGATCCCCGGTATAGGTCCGATCACCGCGACAGCTCTCGCCGCGTTGGCTCCGTCGGCTCAGACCTTCAAGAGAGGGCGCGACTTCGCGGCCTGGCTTGGCCTTACGCCGCTGCAACGCTCCACGGGCGGAAAGCAGAAGCTCGGCGAGACGTCTCGGATGGGCGAGCGAACGCTACGCAGGCTGCTGATCATAGGGGCCAGCGCGGCCGTACGCTGGGCAATGCGGAAGGGGAAATCTGCGGACCCATGGCTCATGCGCATCTTGGGCCGCAAGCCGCCCATGTTGGTGATCGTCGCGCTTGCCAACAAAACTGCACGCATCGTCTGGGCACTGATGGCGAAAGGCGGAACTTATCGGGCGCCAGCCGTGGCGGGTTAGTTCCGCTCGGCCAGAAGGCCTCGAAAGTGTGAGAAGGTCAAACGGAGAGTATGGCGCAACGGTCAACGAGACGGGATCGGGAAAACCAGATCATGGATACGTGCGTTGAGCACGCGAGATTGAATTGGACCCGCTCCGCGAACTCCCATACGGGCCCGCGGCATGTCGAACGTCGCATCAGAGGCCGGACACATGTCAGCACCCGACCACGCTCCGATCTCTTTGTAGAAGATTCTTCTTGCATCGATGGGGGCGTCCACACATATCCATGACGACGATGTCGCCGGGCTGGAGCACTGGCACGAGCTGCTGCTCGACATAGGCCCGGAAGCTCTCGCCGTTGATCGGTCCATCGAAGACGCAAGGGGCAGCAAGACGGTCGAGCCGCAGGGCGCCGAGGAAGGTCAGCGTGCGCCAGTGGCCGTGCGGAGCAAAGCCGCGCAGGCGTTTGCCGCATGGTCCCCAGCCGCGCAGCGGTGCCATGTTGGTCTTGATCCAGGTTTCGTCGATGAACACCAGCCGTTCCGGATCCAGACCCGCCTGCCAGGAACGCCAGCGTTGTCGTCGGCGGGCAACATCGGCGCGAGCTTGCTCAAGGGCGAATAGCGTTTTTTTTGAACCGCAATCCTTCGCGCCGCAGGAAATGCCATACCGTGTCGTGCGAGACCTTCACACCGCGCGCCGCAAGTTCGTCCTTCAGCCCATGCAGCGACAGATGCGACGTCTGGTTGATCCGTTCCACGATGAACGCCCGGTGCGGCTCCAGAACACGCTTGCGGTGGCCGCCCATCTTACCCGGTGCCACAGACCCATTCGCCCGATAGCGCTGCGACCACTTCACCGCCGACGAAACCGCCACGCCAAAACGAGCCGCCACCGAGCGGCAGCTCTCGCCAGCCTCGATCGCGCCAACAACACGCTCACGTAGATCGTTCGAAAGGGGAGCCGTCATCTGATGCTGGCCTCCGATCCAGCCAGCATCTTGAATCACAAAACCACTCTCAAGGGAATCCCGCAGATTCAGTCAAAATCTGAACTGCTCTAGCGAAACCGCCCGGCGGGAGCGCCAGCGGGAGCCGAGCCATAGTGCGATCAGGGATCTAAGCTCTGCGGAAAGGACGGTGTGTCCCTGATCTCCGTGCTGCATCGGGGCGTTGCGAGGTAGCTTCGCAGAAGGGGTCGGCTGAGACACCGATTCGGACGCAGGAAAAGACTTTCCCCTCAGAACCGGCTTTCAGTAAAGGCGTGAGGCCGTATGATCAGGTTCGCACAAAATTGGATCGGGAAGATGTGCGAAGACTACAAACAACACATTCTTTGCGCCGAATACTGCGAGCTTTATGCAGAATCTCGAACTCAGCATGCGTTGATTGCGGCATAGAGACGATTGCCTGAAGTGGCCACTGGAGGGGCCTGACTGATGTTGTATGCTTGGGTTGATGGTGAGAAGCGCGCGCCGCTGGCAAAGGGCGAACGCACCGCCTGCCGTGATTGCGGTGGCCTTCTCAGTGCGGTCATGCCGGTCGAGAACGTCCCGCATTGGCGGCACAAGGGAGGCGATTGCGATCCCTGGAGCGAACCCGAAGGACCGTGGCATGTCGGTTGGAAGGAACTGTTTGATCTTTCGTGCCGTGAGATCGGCCTGGTCGACGGCGCTACGGGCGAACGTCACCGAGCAGATGTCTTATATGGTGCCGGCACGTCGAAGGCGACGGTGCTGGAGCTACAGCATTCTTCCATCTCAGAGGATGAACGCGCCTCAAGGGAGGCTTTCTACAAGCAAGGGCACCGGATGTTCTGGCTGGTTCACATCCACAGCGACAACTCGTTTCTCGGATTTAATTTCGGGATTTCGATGGATTTCACAAAGCGGCCCGTCGAACTCAACGGGAAGACATTCGCGGTGATGCGCTGGATGGGACGTAGCGTTCAATTCATCGAGAAATGGAAGCGCGCCAGCGCGCATGTGTTCTTCGATTTTGGCGGCCACATCCTCTATCTTGCCGGCGAGGCGGTCTCCCAGCGGCTGGGCGGCCCGTTCCAGCGCGGGGAGTTCGCGCTGTGCAAACTCACGCGCGATGAATTCATCCGTGCCGTCCCACTGGGCCGACTGATCGATGCTTGAGCCACGGTCGTCACTCGACCCTTGTCGTTATGTCTCCGGTTTAAGTTTCCGCGAGTTGCCGTCGCCTGGGTTAGCAATAAGCCATATTCACAAACTCTGGTCAGCTTCCCTCTCTCTTCGACCTGTGATACAAATCCTTGGACCATACAGTCTAAGTTCCGAGCTATCGTATCAATGTCCGAATCCACCTCTCAGCGCCAGATCGCCCACGCCCTGCTGCGGGCCCGCGGGATCGCGCGTCTCGTGGAGCTGCGCGACGCCGGCGTAACAGCCGCCACGATGAGCCGTATGGAGCGAGATGGAGAGGTGCTCCGGCTCGCGCGGGGCCTGTACCAGCTCTCCGATGCACCGCTCGACGCCAATCATAGCCTGGCCGAGGCTGCCAAGCGCGTACCCAAGGGTGTGGTCTGCCTTGTGTCGGCCCTCGCATTCCACGGCCTGACCGATCAACTTCCGAAGCAGGTGTGGCTGGCGATAGGCCGGAAAGACTGGGCTCCAAAACCCGACGGTACGCCGATCCGTATCGTGCGTTTCACCGAAAGTCTGCTCAACGACAGCGTCGAAACTCATGGCGTCGAGGGCGTGCCCGTAAGGGTCTTTGGCGTCGTCAAAACCGTCGCGGACTGCTTCCGATATCGCAACAAGATCGGCCTTTCGGTGGCGATCGAGGGTCTCCAGGAAGCGCTCCGCCAGCGCAAGGCCGCGCCCGGCGAAATTGCCAGGCAGGCCGAGCGTGGCGGTGTCTCCACGGTGATCCGGCCGTATCTCGAGGCGCTGACTGCCAATGGCTAAAGAGATCAAAAACATCGGCGCCTCTGTGCGCGCACGCCTGCTGCAACTCGCCAAGGCAAGTGGCCAGAGCTTCGACCTGGTTCTGACTCGCTTCGCCCTCGAGCGGCTGCTCTTCCGGCTCAGCCGGTCACGCCATGCCGACCGCTTCGTGCTGAAGGGCGCGATGCTGATGATGAGCTGGTTCGACGACCCACACCGCGGCACGCGCGACCTGGATCTGTTGGGTTTCGGCGATCCGAGCGCGGAGCCGATGCTGGCGACGTTTCGGGAGATCCTGGCGCAGGACGCCGGCGATGGCGTGGAGTTCGACGCTGATGCGCTTAGGGTCGATCGTATTCGCGAGGAGCTGGAATATGGCGGGCTCAGGCTGAGGACGACGGCCTCGATCAGCGGTGCCCGGGATGGCACGCCCATCCGCGAATAGACCGTGAACTCGACAAGCTGATGAAGCTGATCTTGGCGTCCGACGACATCGATGCATCGAAGCGCGTAATGAAGCAGATGAAGGAACTCGAGATCCGCAAAGAGGATCTCGAAAAGGCGCGGGCCGAGGCCGCGGAGCCGCCGCCGCTTCTACATCCGAACATGGCGGGGATTTACAGCCACCGGATTTCGACCCTCTATGAGGGACTGCAGAGCGAGGACGGCAAGGCCGAGGCGGCAGAGGTTTTCCGCACGCTGGTCGATCAGGTGACACTCGTGCCCGACGCGGATGAGCTGGCCATCGTGCTGCGCGGCGACCTGGCTGCGATCCTTCGGTTCGCGGCGAACAAGAAAAACCCCGACGTCCTTTCGGAGGCCGGGGTTTTGGGTACCTTGCTTTCGCAAGAATCGTTGGTTGCGGGGACTGGATTTGAACCAGTGTCTCCAGTCAGGTTATGAAACTACGAACTACTTGGCCAGGAAGAAGACTGATTGAAAGGGAACCTTCCTTGTCATCTTTGCGTCACCGTCAGTCTGCTCGAGATTGACCGCTGCAAACCGGGAGCACGAGCGGGCTGGGCAAACGTCGCAACAGATCCTTCAAGGAACTTCATAGAGTCTTAGCAACTCCGGTTCGCTGTGAATGGTAGGCTTATTGCAACGTCTGAGGTCAGTGGTTCCAAACCGTGGCCCCGCTTGTCTTCGACTGGCCGAACTGCTTGCAATTTCGGCTAAAGGCAAGAAGAGCGCCCATTTGTTTGTTCGACACAGGATATCGACGGTCGTCACGGCCACCGAGATTTGTCCGGTCGTTGGACAACCCTTCGAAATCGCAACTTCTGCGGAGAACGCGAAATGAGAAATTCGGTAGGACTTGGTCCTGAGCCATGATGACACTGGTTAGTCGCCTACGCATGGCAGCGCATCCTGACCGCCTTCGAATCCTGGGCCTTTGTGCGCATGCGGACCTAACTGTCTGCGAGCTAGCGGAGATTCTGAGCGTGTGTCGAGAGCGGGTTGCGCGACACGTCCGGCTGCTCGCCAGAGCCGACTTTCTTTGCTGCAACGAACAGCCTCCGTGGCGCTCGTACCATCTCAACGCAGGATCCAACGACGGCGGGCTGGTTCAATTATTGGTCGATCTCCTGCCCCATCGCGACGGCTATCATAAACAGGACCTGCAGCGGCTCGAAGCGGTACGAGACACGCGGCCGAAAAGGACCGCGTGCTTGATCGTGAAATAGGTCAATCCAATTGGAGCGCGAAGCTACCATGGACAACTCCGCAGACGGCGCAATCGCACAGCCGGACACCCACGGGCGGTCTTCCTTGGCCGCGGTTGATTGCCGCGTCCACGAGCTGCTTCTGAGACAGGAGCGGCAGGAGCGGACGACCCTCAAGCTCATCGCCTCAGAGAACTTTGCGTCCTCGGCCGTGCTGGAAGCGAACGGCTCGATTTTCACGAACAAGTACGCCGAGGGGTACCCCGGCGCGCGCTACTACGCTGGAAACGAGATCGTTGATGAGCTTGAGGATCTGGCCATTGGGCGCCTGAAAACGCTATTTGGCAGCGAGCATGCCAACGTCCAGCCTTATTCCGGCTCGCCGGCCAACCAGGCTGTCTATCGTGCGCTTTTGAGTCCCGGTGACAAAGTCATGGGCTTGCCCCTTCCGGAAGGGGGCCATCTGACTCATGGTTGGGCCATCAACTTTTCCGGAACTGACTATCAACGCGTGCCCTATGGACTAGATGAAAAGACACAGCAGATTGACTATGACCGCTTGCGCGAGACAGCCAAGCGGGAACGGCCGCGGCTCATTTGGGTCGGCGGAACCGCTTACCCGCGTGTCTTTGACTACGCGGCAATGGCAGAAATTGCCCTGGAAGCGAACTCCTATCTCGTAGCCGACATTGCGCACATCAGCGGCCTGATTGCCGCGGGAGCGCACCCGAATCCCGTGGGCCATTGCGACGTGGTCAGCAGCACGTCCCACAAGTCGATCCGCGGTCCCCGCGGTGGCTTCATTTTGTCAAGGAACGAAGATCGCTATCAGGCCCTGTATCATACAAAGAGCAAATACAATCTCGCCAGACGAATAGACCGGGCGGTCTTCCCTCACCTGCAAGGCGGACCTCACATGAATGCCATCGCTGCGCTAGCGGTTGCCTTGCACGAAGCCGCGAACCCGTCCTTCCGAAGCTACGGCCAACAGACGGTCAAGAATGCCAAGGCTCTGGCACATGCACTGCTTGAGCGAGGTTATGACCTGGTTACCGGGGGGACGGACAATCACATGCTGATCCTTGATCTTCGCGATCGGCCACTATCGGGCAAGGCCTATGCCGAGCGACTAGCAAAGGCAGGAATCATCACAAACTTTAATATGGTGCCTGGCGACCCGCGGCATCCGGCGGTCACAAGCGGAATTCGCCTGGGGGCGCCAGCAGTGACGTCAATGGGCATGCGCGATGTGGAAATGGTGCAAATTGCTGGCTTCATTGACTCCGTCCTCCAGCGGCCAGACGACGAAGATCTCCATGCCTGCGTGCGAAGAGACGTTGCCGACTTGTGCGCTGCGTTCGAGGTCCCGGGCATCTCCGACAAGTAAGGTGGGCCAAGCAAAATGCCCATACCACATCCAACATCCGAAGCGAGGTATTCATGGCTAGGCAGTTCGTGTTCTCTTCCGAATCGGTTGGCGCGGGGCACCCGGATAAGTTGGCCGACAACATCTCGGATGCCATCCTCGATGCCATCCTCCGCACAGATCCCAAGGCGCGCGTCGCCTGTGAAGCGTTGGTAAAATCAGGGATAGTCGTTCTGGCTGGCGAGATCACCAGCGATGCCCAGGTGGATTACAGCCAAGTTGCGCGCGATACGATTCTCGACATTGGGTACGACGACGAGGCCGTCGGCTTTGACGGCCGGCGTTGCTCCGTCGTTCATGCCCTCACCGAGCAATCGCCCGACATCAGCCAAGGCGTTGACGAGGGAAGAGGGCAAGACCTCCAGCAGGGAGCGGGAGATCAGGGCCTCATGTTCGGCTACGCATGCCGCGAAACCGATACCCTGATGCCTTTGCCGATCCAGCTCGCTCATCGCTTGACGAAACGGCAGGCGTATGTCCGGAAGGCACAACAGCTTGGCTGGTTGCGTCCTGACATGAAATCCCAAGTCTCAGTGCGCTATGAGGGGTTGCGCCCGGTCGCCCTGGATACCATCGTCGTGTCGACGCAACATGACGAGCAGGTCTCGCAAGAGACTGTCCGCGAGGGCGTCATTGAGGAAATCATAAAGCCTGTCCTGCCGACCCACCTGGAGACGGAAGGCGTCAGAATTCTGGTCAACCCGACGGGGCGGTTCGTAGTCGGCGGGCCGCGCGGCGACTGCGGTCTCACTGGACGCAAGATCATCGTCGATTCCTATGGCGGGACGGGTCGTCATGGCGGCGGCGCCTTCTCGGGCAAGGACCCGTCCAAGGTTGACCGCTCGGCTGCCTATGCAGCCCGCTATGTCGCAAAGAACATCGTCGCTAGCGGACTTGCGGACGTGTGCGAGGTGCAGCTTGCTTACGCAATCGGCGTGGCCAGTCCGGTTTCCGTCATGGTCAACACGTTCGGGACAGCCAGGGTTGAGGAAAGCAGGATCGAGCGCCTCATTCTTGAGTTGTTCGATCTCAGACCGAAAGGCATTATCAAGATGCTTGATCTCTTGCGCCCTATATATCGCAATACAGCGACCTATGGCCATTTCGGCCGTGAAGAGCCTGATTTCACCTGGGAGAAGACAGACAGGGCGGACGAATTGCGTCGCGAGGCAGGACTCGCCGCCCCGTGAGAGCCGCAGGCGAACGGATTGGCAAGCGGAAAGCCCATTTCCACCGGGCAGACCCGCGCCTGGCAGGCGTGGCGAGAAGCCGGCTCGGGTTTTTTGGCGGAGACATTGATGCCGGATTATGACGTGCTTTGCATCGGCAATGCCATTGTCGACATCATCGCCCAGTGCGACGAGGCATTCCTCGAGATCAACGGCATCATCAAGGGCGCGATGAACCTGATCGACACGCGCCGCGCCGAACTGCTCTACAGCCGCATGGGCCCGGCGATCGAGGCCTCCGGCGGCAGTGCCGGCAACACGGCGGCCGGCGTAGCCAGCTTCGGCGGACGCGCCGCCTTCTTCGGCAAGGTCTCCAACGATGCGCTGGGCGAAATCTATGCGCACGATATCCATGCACAGGGTGTCGCCTTCGACACCAGGCCACTCAAGGGCGAGCCGCCGACGGCGCGCTCTATGATCTTCGTCACGCCCGACGGCGAGCGCTCGATGAACACCTATCTCGGCGCCTGCGTCGAACTCGGCCCGGAAGACGTCGAGGCCGACAAGGCATCCGGCGCCAAGGTTACCTATTTCGAGGGCTATCTGTGGGATCCGCCGCGCGCCAAGGAAGCGATCCGGCAGACCGCGCGGCTGGCGCATGCCGCCGGCCGCGAAGTGTCGATGACGCTGTCGGATTCGTTTTGCGTCGACCGCTACCGCGACGAGTTCCTCGAGCTGATGCGCTCGGGCACTGTCGACATCGTCTTTGCCAACAGCCACGAGATCAAGTCGCTCNGACGAGTTCCTCGAGCTGATGCGCTCGGGCACTGTCGACATCGTCTTTGCCAACAGCCACGAGATCAAGTCGCTCTACCAGACAAAATCCTTCGACGAGGCGCTGGCTCAGATCCGCAAGGACTGCAAGATTGCCGCCGTCACCCGTTCCGAAAAAGGCTCGGTGATCGTGCGCGGCGACGAGACCGTCACCATCCAGGCGACGACGATCCGCGAGCTGGTCGACACCACCGGCGCCGGCGACCTCTACGCCGCTGGCTTACTCTACGGCTACACGACCGGACGCAGCCTGCAGGATTGCGGCGATCTCGGGTCGCTGGCAGCCGGGCTGGCGATCCAGCAGCTCGGGCCAAGGCCGCGGCAGAATTTGCGCCGCGAGGCGGAACGGGCTGGGTTGCTGTAGATGCGCGGGCAACTAACCAGCCGCCCTACTGACGCGATGACCGCAGTGGCGGAACTGTGTCAAAGCTCGCTGCGATCTTCTGCATTCTAACGACGTTGTCACGCGCTTGATGTCTTGTCCGAAATCCTTCATGGGCGACCTGCGAGGGATGTCGCAGCCCGACAGGAATCCATTAGTTGGACAATGGTGGCAGCGCAGCAGCGCAGCCAATGGGCGACTGAATATTTCACAATGTTAGACAAGCGTAAAAGCGCGATCGCATAACGACATAAACATTTGGTTATGCGTCATTGACAGGAGAGCGGATTGTTGTGATTGTCTGCGTGTCGTGGTTCTTCGCGTGCGGCGCTGCCGCAGCGAAGCTAAGAGGGAAGCCGGTGCGATGCCGGCGCTGCCCCCGCAACTGTTAGCGGCGAGCCAATCCACTCATGTCACTGAGGCGAATACCCTCGGGAAGACGGGTAGAGGCTATGACCCCGCGAGCCAGAGACCTGCCACGGCGAATTACGTCCACGGGCGGGGTGTCTCGGTGGCCGCTGCAACCGGCGTGCCGGCCTGCTAGCGCCTTCCTTGTCACCGACGCCCCCAACCATCGGGGTATGACATGACTGTCTCTCAGCAAATTCCTGTAGCAACGCTCGGCGTGCCGCGCTTCGGTCGTCGGCGAGAACTGAAATTCGCCCTCGAAAGCTACTGGTCCGGAACATCGTCCGCTGGCGACCTTCTTGCGACGTCGAAGGCGCTCCGAGCCGCTAGCTGGGAAGAGCAGCGCGATCGCGGCGTGTCGAAAATCCCGTCGAACGACTTCTCGCTTTACGACCATGTGCTCGACACCGCAGCCATGGTCGGGGCCATTCCATCCCGGTACGGCTGGAATAGCGGCGAGGTCCCACTTGACATCTACTTCGCAATGGCGCGCGGCAACCAGGGTCAGACGGAGGATTGTGGACACGCCGGTCACCAGGAGGAGGCTCATGGACCTGGTGTAACCGCGATGGAAATGACCAAGTGGTTTGACACCAACTACCACTACATTGTGCCGGAACTCGATGATGATCAGACGTTCGCCCTCTCGTCATCGAAGCCGGTCGATTACTTCCTCGAGGCTAAAGCTCTCGGCATTCACACACGCCCAGTCATCCTTGGACCCATCACCTTCCTCAAGCTGGCGAAATCGCGTGCCGAAGGGTTCGGTCCCATCGCGCTCCTACCGCGGCTGCTGCCCGTTTACGAGCAAGTCCTGCAGAGGCTGAAGCTGTCGGGAGCCGACTGGGTGCAGATCGATGAGCCAGCGCTTGTCCTCGATCTGAACCCGAACGAACGAGCTGCGTTCGAATTCGCCTATGGCCAGCTGTCGAAAGCCGCGCCCGAGCTGAAGATCATGCTGGCTACGTATTTCGGGTCGCTGGGAGACAATCTCGAAACCGCGGTTTCTCTGCCCCTGGCCGGCCTGCATATTGATCTCGTGCGCGCTCCCGAGCAGCTGGAAACGGTGGGTCGGCTCGCTCCGAAGGATCTGGTGCTCTCGCTTGGCTTGATCGACGGCCGCAACGTCTGGCGTGCGAACCTCCCCGCCATTCTCGACCGCATCAAACCGATCGTCGCCGGCTGGCCCTTGGACCGCGTCGAGATCGCGCCTTCTTGCTCGATGCTGCATGTGCCTATCGACCTGCGCATGGAGACGGAACTCGACGCCGACATCAGCTCGTGGCTCGCCTTCGCGGCCCAGAAGACCGACGAATTGGTGTTGCTGGCCCGGGCCCTGTCCCAAGGCAGAGATGCGGTGGCTGGCTCGTTGAAAGCGTCTGCCGAGGCTGCCGCCACGCGCGTGACATCCACGAGGATCCATGACCCGCTTGTTCAGGGGCGGATCGCTAGCATTGACGACAGCGCGAAGCGACGAGAGAGCGCTTTTGCCGAGCGCTCCAGAGTCCAAGCCGGCTCACTCGGGCTGCCGCCGTTCCCGACGACGACCATCGGGTCCTTCCCGCAGACGCCGCAGGTACGCAAGGCGCGGGCCGCTCATGCGAAGGGCCAGCTGAGCTATGTCGACTACGAGACGTTCCTGAGGAAGGAGATCGAGGCTGCAATTCGCTGGCAGGAAGAGATCGGGCTGGACGTGCTGGTGCACGGTGAGTTCGAGCGAAACGACATGGTACAGCATTTCGGCGAGCAGCTGTCTGGCTTCGCCTTCACCCAGCATGCCTGGGTACAAAGCTATGGGTCGCGCTACGTGCGTCCCCCCATCATTTTCGGCGATGTATCGAGGCGCAATCCGATGACAGTGCGCTGGTGGCAATTCGCCCAGTCGCTTACGGAAAAGCCCGTGAAGGGAATGCTCACAGGCCCAGTCACCATTCTCAACTGGTCTTTTGTTCGCGACGACGTACCCCGCTCCGAAGCCTGCCGCCAGATCGCGCTCGCCATCAGCGACGAAGTGAGGGATCTCGAAAGGTCCGGCGCAAGGATGGTGCAGATCGATGAGGCCGCGTTTCGCGAAGGATTGCCACTGCGTGCCAATCTGACTGGAAAGCCTATCTCGACTGGGCTGTCGAATCCTTCCGGATCGCTTCAACGGGTGTAAAGGACGCGACTCAAATCCATACCCACATGTGCTATTCGGAGTTCAACGAGATCATCGACGCGATCGCTGGAATGGATGCGGATGTCATTTCGATTGAGACGTCGCGCTCGAAGATGGAACTGCTGGACGCCTTCACGAGCTCGAAATATCCGAACGAAATCGGTCCCGGCGTCTATGACATTCACTCACCACGTGTGCCGGAGGTCGGCGAGATTTCGGACCTAATCATGCTTGCCCGCGAGCGACTGTCCGACCGCCAACTGTGGGTAAACCCGGACTGTGGCCTCAAAACACGCAAATGGGAGGAGGTCCGCCCTGCCCTCATTAACATGGTCGCTGCAGCACGCGCGCTCCGGCAGAAAGTGCAGGCGTGAGGCTTCTCTTCCTCACCGTGTGGGGAGTTGCCGGCTGGCGGATGTCGGCCGGGAATATGCCAAATCGATCACACTCTTGGAAATAAGCCACTCGGCGAAAATGTGCGATTTTCCTTCGGCACGTGTCCTCATCCCGCAGAAATATGAATGTGACACTACGCTATAGTATTGGTCCTTCGGAACATACCGGCCCCGCGCCTCGAAAAAATCGTACACACGTCGTTTCTCAAAGTAGACTGCTTGGCGCGTTCGCTCAGGCGGCGACAATATATGATGCTGCGCGTCTGTCCGCTTCCCCAGTTGATTCGCGCAGACTACGGGCGAGGTGGCAGGTTTCGGGTATTGCTAGCGTCCCGCCAATTCGGAAATGGACCTCGCGATTCGTCCGTCCAAGTAAAAGTCGCATCATTGTCGATTGCCACGTCCGCAGCCAGCTGGCCCTTTATTTTCCTGAGATCTGCGTTACAGGCCGGGGCGTTGTCGCCGTTTCGGAGGGTAAGATGGGATAGGCGACCTCGGGTGCCTCTCCGGTCAGCGAGATGAGGAAGGCAACAAGCAGGTCAACTTCTTCGTCCGCCAGTACTACGCCAAGCTGGGTGGTCCCCATAATCGCGACGGCCTGTTTCAGATCCCAAACCTTGCCCGAATGAAAGTATGGCGCGGTGAGTGCAACGTTGCGCAGCGGCGCCACGCGGAAAACATAGTAGTCATCGGCTGCATTGGTGACCGCAAATCGGCCCTTGTCTTTTTCCGGCAGGACCTCGGCGCTGGGCTGTTCCACGAGGCCGAATGGGAAATAGGCTTGCCCACCAACGTTGATGCCGGCATGGCAGGACGAGCAGCCTTTGTCCATGAAAAGCGCCAGGCCCTGTTTCTGTTCGGAAGTCATGGCAAGCTCATCACCATTCAGGAAGCTGTCGAACGGGGCCGGTGTGACCAGTGTCGCCTCGAAGGCTTCGATTGCCTTGGCGAAGTTGTCGAAGGTGACCCGATCGGCTTCAGCCGGAAAAGCTGCATCGAACCACTGGACATATTGCGGCATGGACTTGAGCGTGGCGATGACTTGGCCCGGTGTATTGGCCATTTCGATGCCGGCTTGGACCGGTCCCTTCGCCTGAGCCTTCAGGTCTGCGGCACGACCATCCCAGAACTGAGCGATGTTGAAGACAGCGTTCAGTACAGTCGGCGCGTTGCGCTGTCCCTTCTGCCAACCATGGCCGATCGAGGTTTCGTGATTGTCGTCGCCGCCGGTGGCCAGGTTGTGGCATGAATTGCACGACAAGACGCCTGACGCCGAGACGCGTGGATCGAAGAACAGTGCCTTGCCGAGAGCGATCTTTTCCGGGGTGATCGGGTTATTGGCGACTGTCGGCGTGGTGGATGGCAAAGCCGTGAAGGTGGCCAATGCCGTATCTCTGAGGTCGGTGGGGATCCAATCCGCAGCAAAGGCGGTGGGTGCCAGCAAGGTGACAGCCATCGTACTGAATAGGATTTTCATAATTGGTCTTCCTGCGTCGTCCACGCAGCCATTATGCGATTTGCGGCTCATGAACGCCCTGAGCTAGATCAGCTGAGGGAGAGGACCGGGGCCTGACACCTGTTTTCGCGGCTGAGCTGGGACCCTCTTGGAAGTGATCGCTGTTCTCGATTGGACTTCAGGGAGGAGGAGTATCCCTGCTCGGCAACCGGATGGATGTAGCAAAGCACGCACTGAGTGCGCTTCGTAGATTCGGTCACTGCGATCTTCCAGCCATCGTTGAGAAAGTCGATAGCGTCCGCAAGACTGGCAATCTCTTGCACGATGTGCGCTGCACGCCTTGCGAAAAGTGAGCTTCTGAAACCTCAGGGTTCATTCGTTCCTCCGGACCTGCTGATTGCGTGAATCGACCTTATCGACACCCGCCGACTGCACATTGTGATGTCACCAGCGATGGCGGTTTCAATACCTAAGCAGCGACGGTCTATGCGACAGCATATAGCTCCGCTTCTACGAACATCCCATCACGCGAGGAAAGACATGGCCAACACGCGCAGTATCGCCAATCTAGCCCTTGTGCCGGCGCGGCGGTTGAGCAGGTCCACCGGCTGTAACTGCCTCACACCTTGATCCACAGATCCTAGGAGATAACCACGTTGTCGTCATCATTTGACGGACGCGGGGCATTGGCCCATAAGCGAGCCACCGCAAACTGTGCGGTCGCCAATGCGTAATGAAGTGAATTGGAATGATCTTCGGTTGCGAAACACGCACGTCCGACGCAGCTTGCGTTGACAGAGGCGGTTTTACGCGCAATAGCACTTCCGCCGACCTATTTTTGTGGAGTTCAATTGTGGTTCGGCTAAGGGCGCGGGGCGCCGGACCGGCGCCGGTAAACCTCATTAGAGAGAGAGACCCTGCATGGAAGAATTCTTACCGCGCATCGCCACTGGTGCCGGCATTGGCCCGGCTCTCGCAGAGAAGGGCGTTGGGTTAATGCTGGGTTTCCTGCAAAGCCACGCGGCCGACGGTCCCGTTGCGCGCATGATCGAGGCCATTCCGGGAGCTTCGGAATTAGTAGCGAAGTATCATGGCGACGACCCAGAGGGTGGCGGCCTTATGGGGCTCGGCCAGCAATTGATGAGTGAGGGTCTCAGCATGGCAAAGATCGCCGGTCTCGCCAACGAGACGATCGCCTGCGCCAAAGAACATGCCGGCGACGAACTCGTGGACGAGGTCCTCAATTCCGTTCCTGGCCTTCCCCAGTTCGTCTGATCAGCGGCAGCCGGGGGCGCATGACCTCGTGCGCCCGTGCCGGCCGTCTGCGCAGCAGGCATTCTCCGCCGAGGTTCCGTACCGATCTCGCCAGACCACCAACCGCCGGGCACGCGAAGCGAGCGTTGGAGTACTTCATTCGTCCATTGCAAAATCGACTTCAGGCGAATCGATGTGTATAATTTCCGGCGGTAAGGGTTTATCCTGAACGCTTTCGATGAAGCCCGCGAGATAAGCAAACGTATTGTATTTCTCGAGGACCAACCGCTTCGCCTCTCTTATTGCGCCGCGACGTTCCTTCCAGAGGTCCGAGTCGATGATTTCTTGAATTTTTGGGATTACGTTCTTGTCCTCTGGGTCAATCAGAACCATAGAGTCCGAAGGGAAGAACCTCGTGATTGCCGGGCTGCCGTAATAGATCGGCATTGTTTCAGCAACGAAGCAGTCCATAAGCTTCTCTGTAAAATAGTAATCAGCACGAGTATTCTCGAAGGCTATACTGTAACGGTAAGGTGCGAGTGCGTTCCATTTATCTCCAATCAGCCGAAAACCTCGGCCGAACAGGTCAAAATCGAGCTCCTTTCTCAGCCGTTGCAGAAACGCCAACCGATATCGATGTCCTTTAAGCAGGGCGATGTCACTGGTAATCCATGAGAGCCGAAGCGGCTTATCCACGACTTCGCTGACCAGAAGTTGGTCATATGTCTTGTTTACAGACCAAGACCGAGTGATAGGTGGAGACAAAACGAATCGGCGCGCTGCATTCTGCCGAGCAGCCAGCTCTGCGTCACACGTCAGGACGATAGTATTTTTCCCCTGCCCTTCATGAAACGCGCGATGAGCTTTCGTCGGCGGTTCGCCGATTGCAAAAATTGTCCTGTTTGGGCTCGCCTCGATATCAACAGGGAGCCCAAAAAGAGAAGCAGAGTTAAAGACGATATGCCAATCGGGCACGAAGGATGTCCTGCGAACAAAAGCGACATTGTTCCAGATTCCACTGCCCTTTGGAGTGAGATGGTGGATTGCATCATCCAAAACGCCCCAAGAATCTAGACATGTAGCAACAATGGGCGCTGGGCGTTCCGTCAACAATTTGGCCGACAAAGCAGTTCCACTCCCTCACTCGTGAAGGTACTCAATGGCCATTCCGGATTGCGGTAACATTGGGCAGCATAAACCTTCCGGGACCCGCTGTCGAGGCAATTGTCGCTTTGCACTTGACCAGGTTCTTCCTCGCTTTGTGCGGTGATCAGGCCGGCTGAGTGGCAGCATGCGTGCCCTAAGGAGTTCGCAGCCCGCTCTGCCTACATCGTACGTTTAATCGTCTTCAGGCGGTTGATCAGCCCTTTCGCCTGGCCGTTGCTCCGCGGTAGTTCAATGGCATCGCGAACGGCGTCAACGTCACGGCGTAGGACCCGACCGAAACGCGGGATGGCGACGAACCCGGAGTTGACGCCACGTCGATCGAAGTGTCGAGCTTGCCCAATTCACAGGCCCCGCAAAATGCCGCGGAAGCGCATGGCAAGCCTGCGCATAGTGGAAAACTCATGTGACCCCCGCTTCAGGACGTCGGCCTTTGTGGCCTGGTTGATCGTCAGCACATCCCGAGGCTTCGTGCAGAGGGCCGGGGCGACTACCGGCCAGATCACACGGCCGGTCGCGGGATTCCGTATGGGACAGCGTCGCTGGCAGGTTGACGCGTATGATTGAAGCAGGCGACGCACTGTCCTTGCCCGGCCTCTCGGCACGGCGCCAGCTTGCGAGAAGCCGCTCCAGATTCGAGAAGCTGCCCGTGTCGCCGCGCTGTTAATCGTGGAACAGGTGTCGTCCGCAGCGATTGCCGTCTCTCGAGGACCGGCAAAGAAACGCCTCGAAATACATTGATGTCCTTGGTTACCAGCGGCGGTTCCCAGCCCCTTGGAAGAGCGGCTCACCGGGCGATGAACTTACATTTGGCCATTGCCAATGAACGTCCATCGTCCTGACGCCCACCAGCAAGCGATCACGATCCCTCGATTTCACAGTCCAAAGAAGTAAAGCGGGACACAAATAGCGCGCTTAGCCTCGACTACTAGCAACTTCGGCGCAAAGTTACAGCCGGGACGCGCCACGCACCACGGCAGGGTCGCCAACAACGAGTGGCTCAGCGGTCATGGCGGGAAATATGGCGCATTGACGTCGCTTCTGGACGAGCATTGGCAATAACGCTGTCGAGACATTGTTGCTTTCAGCGGTAACCGGCCCTATGAAGCGACGCTTCGCTGACTATGTTTCACCGCCTGGAGAGTTTCATGACAGAAGAAGCCGGAAAAAACGTCGACACCCTCATTGAGCTTGCCGCCGATGTCGTGTCGGCCTACGTCTCCAACAATCCGATCCCGGTGGGGGATCTCCCTGCCCTCATCGGCCAAGTGCATGCGGCTCTGAGAGCGACGGCCGGAGGTGTCTCTGCGCAAGAGCCGGTTGCCCTTACGCCTGCAGTCCCGATCAGGAAATCGGTGACACCGGACTACATCATCTCCCTTGAGGACGGGAGGAAATTCAAATCGCTAAAGCGCCATCTGTCGACCCACTATGGGCTGACGCCGGATGGATATCGGGCCAAATGGGGCCTGCCCGCGGATTATCCCATGGTCGCGCCGAACTACGCCGCGGCGCGCTCGACATTGGCCAAGACGATGGGGCTCGGCCGCAAACCGAAGGCGCCGGAAGCACCTGAGCCTGCGCCAACGAAGCGAACCCGCAAGAAGGTCGCGGCTTGATTTCGGCAATCGAGATTCGTTCTGGAGCGTTGCAGCCATCGGCTTAATCTGCGCGTCATATAAAAAGGCGGGGCCAACCCCGCCTTCCTTTCAAACAACTTTGTTTCATGAGGACTTCGCGACGCCTGCAGCAATCTGCTGCCCTCAGTTTTTGCTCGATCCCATCGAGCGGCCATGAGGACCTACGTGCCTACTCTTGCCAGGACGCAGGAGAAAATTTCAACCAGCTTTGCTGAGGCTGCCAGCGGAGGACTTGCCAGTGCGGCGATCCTGCTCGATCTCATAGTTGATCTTCTGGCCGTCAGCGAGGGTCGAGAGGCCCGCGCGTTCGACAGCGGAAATGTGGACGAAAACATCCGGACCGCCATTGTCGGGCTGGATAAATCCAAACCCCTTGGTGCTGTTGAACCACTTTACCGTTCCAGTCGGCATATACTTGTTCCTTCTCTTACAATGCAACGTGGGCAGGCCATTAGGCCTGTCCGAGTCATAGCCGAGAGTTGGGCGCAGCAAAAAGCGAAAAATTGTTAAGCCCCGATCAGCTGGCGCATTGTGGGCGTAGCCGCCAGCAAGCACTGTCCTACACTACCGCTCGAGCGTGGCCGGAAGCGCCCAATTTCTTCCAACGCTCCTCAGCGCCACGTCGATGGCTCGTGTTTGGAGGCACGGGACGTAAGGCCGACCGCTGCTCGTGCCGCAGGTCAAAGGCCGGGTATTTCACGGAACTGCCTTCGAGCATAACGGCTTGGCAAGCGCATGAAGGAGTTTCGATTTGGATTGTTTCAAGAGGGTCGAGGGGTTGATCGATGCGACCAGCGTGGAAGCGATCGATAGCGCGCGCGTTTTGCTGGACCAGTTCAAGGGCAAGTCAGAAACAATCGCCCAAGCGATTGACGACTTCCTGCTTGATTTCATGACCTTGCTGTTTGTGGTAGAAGCCACCCGCGAGCAGTTCCACAATCCGGCGAGGCGGTTAGCGCGCATCAGATTGAGCAAGGTCAGGCTGTTACTCACGCGATGCTCTTGACCTAAGCGACCACTCCGCCAGGCATGCATTTGCAGCCGAGCGCACCAGGCGGTATTTTACGCACATGAAATCAATCGCGACCGCTAAATTCTGCTGTTTGGCGCCCAGCGACGGACAGCTTCCGTGCTGCTGTCCTGCAGCGGCAAATGTGCTGCATGCCCCCATCCAAGGCGAGCTCGACGTTTGTTTCTTACGTTGACCAAGGTCCCGCGAAAACACTCCCCTTCCCGCAGCAACTCATCACGTTCAACGGCCTCGCGGCAGGCCATCACGCCAGAAGAGAGCAACGGCATCGTTTTTCCCGCCCAGTCCTACGACCTCGTCTTGGCGCCTCGCGAATGTCGCCACCCGCCGTTTTTTTTAAGGTCCGTCTTCGCGCGCGAGCTGGCTCCGCGCCCACTTAGCTACGCTGCTCACGCCTCTACCATTCAGCACCGCCCGGTCTGACTGTCGAGGACATCGTTCCGCTGGAGCGACAACATTTCAATTCTGACCGTCGGTGCAGCGGCCTTCGAAGCGCATCCTGTACCCCTCTCCGGCAGCGCGCCTAATCGTCTTCCGAAGGAAGAAGGTATTCTCAGCCGTGCTCGCGTCGCCTTCAGCCCTGTTCGATCACCCACAATGTCGGATGCGCAACATGGCAGAGCCCGATTTGTCAACAGCCTCCAATGGTTTTCTGATCTGGCACGGTGCATGCCTGGTCGTCCGCGAGACGTCGCGGACGAAGGAAAATCCCTCCAATGGCCACCTCCCCAGAACACCGCCGCAGGTCTCCGGGGTCCAGCCGAAGATGGGGCTCGAGTAAGGCCTGGCCCATGATTCATCTGGCTCGGGCTGCCCGCCGATCCTCCTACGGGGAGGCGAAGACGCAGCGCGTTCAACAAAATGAGGACCAAATCACTTTGCCTCGAACCTTGCCTTTCCAACCAGAGCCATCGATCGCGCCCTGGCTGCGCAAGGCGTTCACTGCCACCGCCCTGGCCCAGGTGACGACCGCTCCGGCTCTGGCCGCCACCGACGGCGGCAAGATCGCGGATTTCCTGCTCGGCAATGGCATGGAAGGGTCGACATCCCCGATCACCGCGCGCCAATCATCACTCATATGGTCTGGTACAAGGTCGGCAGCGCCGACGAGCCACCCGGCAAATCCGGACTTGCCCATTTCCTCGAGCGTCTGATCTTCAAGGCGACCACCAACCGCGCCGACAGCGAGTTCGACCGAGCGGTCTCAGTCAGCGGCGGCTACAATACCGCCCTCACCGCCTATGGCTCGTTTTGGGCGAGATGATGGGCTTCGAGGCCGATCGCATGGCTGCGTGAGTTCAATCGCGATAGAAGATGCCATTTGGCGGCTTGAGTTTGTCGAGATCGGCCACTTTGCCCTCGGGCGGGTTAAGAGCCTCCTGTTGGAAAGACGGGTTGGTCGACGTCCCAGTTAGGGCAGTCGGGCGAGCCTCCGGCGTTCACCGCACCAGGCGGAGATCATTCCTAGGATGCCACCGCCGATGATCAAAAGTTTACGAGTCATATCCCGCTGCCCATTTCTTCGGCTGCGGGGTCGGGCCAGCGCTCGATCGAGCTATGGGTGATGAAGCCAAGATGCTCGGGGTTCGCGCATGGCGCGCGCCCAAGAAGGCTATCGAGGATGCGGCGCGCGCGCCAGGCCAGCAGGCTTAGGTTCGGATCGGCCAGGCCGCGCTGCCCGAAGCTCGCGTTTTGTACGAAGATGCGTCTGTCACGCGGTCCGTCCCAGCTCACCGAAAAATCGTCGCGAATAGCTAATTCATTGTCGATATGCTCCAGCCGGTGCGCGATGGGTTCCAAGAAGTCTGGCACCGCGTTCTCGTAACCGGTGGCCAGGATGACGATGTCAGCCGTGACTTCTTCGACCTCGACCATGCCATGCTGCAGGGTCAGCCGGTGACCCGCGCCGGCGTTGATGCAGTGCGAGACGGTGCAGCCCGGACGCAGTGTGATGTCGGATCGGTTTGGCTCGAAAAATGCGTGGCGGTAGAGCGCCTGATAGATCGCGCGCAACGTGCTTTCCGAAATGCCGTCCGAGGCAAGCACGAAACGCCGCAGGAGCAGCTTACGCTGCGACTCGCTCATCGCCGCGAAACGATCCGAAAAGCAGGGCATGAACAACTCGTTTGTGAACGGGCTGTTGTCGAGAGGCAGGTAGTTCTCACGCTGGGAGACCCAAGTGATCGAGGCAGGCCGCCGCTCTTTCGGCAGGCCGACAAGGTGCAACATCACCTCGGCTCCCGACTGTCCTCCGCCAACGACGCAGACATGCTTTTTGCGAACATCAGGATGGATGTGCAGTAAAACCGATGAGTGGAACAGGTTGCGTCCAATCCAGCCCTGAAATTGAGGCGGAATTTGCGCCTGCTTGCCAATGCCGACCACGACGTTTCTGGCGCCGAGAACCGCCTTATCCGTCCGCACCTGAAACTCGCCGTCAAAGCGGATTTCGCGCACTGTCTCGCCGCCACGCACAAGTGGGTTCCTGTGGAAGACCCAGTTCAGGTATTGTTCGAACTCCACTCTGAGCACGGCTTCGAACTGTGCGTTCAGGAAGTGATACAGACGCCCGTTCTCGTGCAGGAAGTTTACGAAAGTGTAGGCTGATCGCGGATTCACTAGAGTGACCAGGTCCTTGAAGTGGCTGACCTGGAGCTCCGAGGAATCGAATGCGATGCCTGGATGCCAGCGGAAGTCGACCTGCCGATCCAGGAACACTGCCCCTTTCCCAACTTGCTCGTGTATCTGACACGCAAGGCTCAAATTGGACGGGCCAGCACCGACTCCGACGCAAGATAACTCCACTTGCTTTGCTCCTATATATTTTTCCGACTCGGCGGCTTGTTCGCGGCGAATTCGGCCACAGCGATTGGGCTCCCCCTCGCGGGCGTTTTCGAGCCCCGGTGCCGACCGGATTGCGAGAATTGTCCTGCGCGTTCGGGTTGTCGAATGTAGACGAGCATTCCAGCGCGGTGACAATCGACGGGTCATACCGGCTACGTGGGGCAACGACGTGTGTCCTTTCCGCCCGTCTGGATGCCCGCGTCGCCATCACGCGAGACGCTTTCCAAGCCCATTCAGGGGTTTGAAGCCGGCGCAATCGTCCGCCTCGACCATGAAGCACCGGCCTTTCGGCGGCTTGATGGCAGGCGAGAGCGCGGTTTCACTGCGGCGACGGCATTTTAGGTGCGCATGATCATGGAGGAGGTCTCGCTGATGCGTTCGCAGAACCCCATGCATCGGCCGTGCCAAGGAAAAAATCTTTATTTAACAATTGGTTGGCGGATTTGCGATCCTGTCGGAAATCCGACATTGAGGGACGCCTCCTCAGGCTGTGCCGCGCCCGGCACCAGCGACGTAGTGGCCGTCGATCGCCCCGTCGCCGATGTCGATCCGAAGCTCGGCCGGTTCGCGGTGAGCTTCACTGCTATTCCGCAGTGCCCACCGAGCTCGCACAGGAGGTTCTATCAGGCGGTCACGGCTGCACTCGTTGTCAGGTCTTCGACAAAGTCTGACACGAGACACACCGCAATCAGAGCCATGTTATTGTTGTGAAAACGATTTTCTCGTTTGGCACGACACGTGCAAGGCTATCCGCAAACGCGCTGCGGCAAGGACTGAGGAGAAATCATGCCATGATCAAGCTCGCCGAACATGCGGTCGCAGCCGCGAAAACTGGGCCTTTCCGAGCCGACAGGACGTTGCGGCTGTTTTCCAGTCGACATCATTCTTCACGTTATCCGGACATGACCATATTCGATTTCCGCCCAACGCTGAATGCCCCAGACGATGATCCCTATCTTTGGCTCGAAGATGTAGAAGGAGAACGGACACTTGCCTGGGCCGCCAGCCAGCCGGCCAGGACCCTGGGGCACTTCGGTGGAACACAGTTCGATCGCGACCGCGACGCCCTGACAGAGATCTCGACCGTCCCTGACAAGGTTCCCGTGATCAGCGCCGCGGTCAGTGCGTCGACAACTTTTGGCAAGATGCCGGAATTCCGCGCGCACCGTGGCGCCGGGAACACCCTTGCCACTATCCGCCGATCCTGCTCTCCACCACGAAGCGGGCGTGCGTTCACCCGGGCCACGCGCGTAAGACGGCCGCAAAGCTGCAGGCCTTTGGTTATCTCTCCTAGGTGAGTACAGGTCGGTGATTGCGAGCACGGCGCAAATGATGCGTGCGCGGTCCCACACAAACGGCGCATGAGCGCCGCGGCAATCCCAAACAATTCGAGCAGGACTTTTCGTAGTTCAGTCCACATTTCTGAAGCAAGGAGAGAGTATCATGGCGAGAAACCAAATGCGCGCCGCGCGGGGAGTAACAGCGGCCATTGTCCTCATCGTGATGGGACAGCAGGCCGTCGCGGCGGACCTTGCGCAAGCGGCGAGCGTCCCCCAGGCAGGAGCCTCGGTCACGGAAGCGCCAAGCCCTTGGCAGATCCGCCTGCGTGGATTGGGGGTCGTCACTCAGGATTCGGGCTACGTCAATGCAGTGCCCGGCTCCGATCTTTCCTATTCGAACACGGTGACGCCGGAACTCGATATCTCCTATTTCTTCACGGACAACATCGCCACGGAGCTCATACTCGGCACCACCTACGCCAACATCGACGGCCAAGGAACGATCGGCGGGCTTGGCAAGATCGGCAAGGTTTGGCTGCTGCCGCCCACGCTCACATTGCAGTATCATTTTACCGATCTCGGCGCTTTCAAGCCCTATGTCGGCGCCGGCGTGAACTACACGATATTCTATAACCAGGATGCCGGCAGCGCCGACGCTCTCAAGGTTAAGAACACGTTCGGCACCGCGCTGCAGGTCGGGTTCGACTACATGGTGGATCAGCACTGGGGCGTCAACTTCGACGTGAAGAAGCTTTTCCTCAAGCCAGACTTCGACGTCACGGTCGACGGCGCGAAGCTGACGGGGAAGGCCGAGCTCGATCCCTGGTTGATTGGAGCAGGTCTCACCTACCGCTTCTGATAGCGAAAGGCGAAGCGGATTGCTGACATCGAGCTGAAATGAAGGGCGCCTTGTTCCGGATGGATACGCTTATCAAAGCGTTGCAACAGTTTCTTCATATCAATTCTCAGAACCTTTGCGATCGCAGATCATTGCCGATGGTACGTTCAGCGCACGGTCAGGCACGGCTGAAAAAGCTGATGGTGATTACGCAAGGACGGCCGCACAGCAGCAACTTGGAGTCAACAGCAATGTTAGAAAGAGCGCTCATCCTGGTTGAAGGTATAGGGGATATCAGTCCGCTGTACGTTCGAGCTGCCCGGCGTCTTGGCCTTCATCCACTTGCCCTGTCGGCTGGTGCAGCTCGGTACAACTATCTTGCGGAGGAAGGAATTAGGACAATCTGTGTCGATACGGACGATCTTGATGCGCTGATCCACGAATGTTCTCGGCTACAGACCACCTATGACATTGCTGGCATTACGTGCGCCGGCGACCAGTTCTACGCAACAGTTGGTAAGCTCTGCCGGCATTTCGATCTACCGGGACCGAACCCTGATTCGATTGAACTATGCCGCGACAAGTACACTCAACGTCAGCTCCTCGCCGAGGCTGGCATTCCCATCCCTGCTTATCGCTTGGCTGCCAATACAGGGGAGGTAGAGGATGCTGCCGCGGAGATCGGACTGCCGGTGATAGTTAAGCCAGCGGCGGGCAGCGGCAGCGTCGGTGTCCGATTGTGCCGCACGGCCGATGATGTAGTCGAACACACAAACTATCTGTTGGGCGGGCAGCACACATGGCCGTCTGCGCCGAGGATACTCGTCGAAGAATTCGCACAAGGCCCCTTGTATGGCGCCGACATAATGGGAGATCAGATCATTGGAATTGGCATCGGCGACTTCGGCCCTCCACCGCATTTCGTCTATCGTGAGTTCACCTTTCCGGCCCTGCTGAGCGATGACGAGCATGAGCGTATTGTAGATGTTTCGCTGAGCTGTTTGCGAGCTCTCGGCCTTGGCTGGGGGCCAACGGGCATTGAATTCCGGTGGACGAAGCGTGGCCCAGTCGTCATTGAAGTCAATCCGCGGCTTCATGGCACGCCGAATCCCCGATTGATTCAGCTGGCTTACGGTATCGATCTCATCACCGAGCACATCAAGCTCGTCATCGGCGACGAATGGGATTTGCGCAGAAGGCATTCGCACACTGCGGCGGCTCGGATCCTAGTCCCTGATCGCGATGGCACCCTCGATTGGATCGATGGCGGCAGTCAGGCGGCTGGTGTGCCAGGTGTAGCCGAGGTCAAATTCTATGTTGAATCTAAGACGCCGATCGTCAGGAAAGGTGATTACCGAGACGCCATTGGACATGTCATCGCCACTTCACCGAGCCATGCTGAGACGGAGGCTGTACTGCAGCGTGCCGTCGGCTTAATCGGTTGGTCAGTCACACCCTTTCCGTCGTGTACCGAAACGGAACAATCTGCGGATCCTTAGCAGACGGTGTTGCCAGCCGCAATCGGGAGGAGGCTAGCCTGGAAAATTCACGGTGGGTTGGCGGATGAGGTTCAAGCCATTGAAATGGCGTAGGATCTGGTTGCTAAGGCCGATCCGATCATTTCCGGAGACCACACCGCCATGAATGATCTTACGCTGCCGCTGAGCGGCTTGTCATCTGTCGGCGGCAAGTCCGTCGTGGGCCTGCGTCGCCGAAACGCTCGAGCTTTGCCGTCGCCCAATTCGACACGTGCATCGCCCTCGACCGCATCCCGCGGCTCGCGACATAGCCACAGGGCGCAGACGCCCCGAACCGAACCTGCCGACCGCAACCTGCAAACCCCACCTGCCATCACGACGGATCACCGCCGGCGCCTGACGAGGTTTGCCAAAAAGCACCGCAACGGCGGCCAGATCGCCGCTTCAGGCCGCCAAGAGCTCATCGCCGTGCATCAACGCGGTTAGACGGGACACTCCAGATGGGGGGTGACCGCCGAAGAGATCGGTAAGGTTATTGAGCGATGCAACGGAACTCACCATGAGAGCAGTGAACGTACCATTTTCAGCTTTCAGCGATTTGCGGTCGTAAAGATCCTGCAAACAATTTTGATCACCAGCCCTGTGGCACGGAGCGCGTCTCGAAGAATTTTCAGGGTTCTGTTGCAACGGCTGAATAGGGGCGCAGAGAGGCCTGATGCGAGGTCAATCAGGCGGTGAGGATTTCGAACGGCGATGTCACGTTGTCTGCGCATACACGCGTTGAGAGCTGCGGCCGCTGATGTCAGCTAGGGTCAGGATCTGTAATTTGCAGAGCTTGGCGGTGTATCCCTTGAGGGTTTCAAGGATCTGTCCGCCTGGCCGAGCCGGAGCTGGTCGTGCTGTATCGGGTCTCACAAGGCCGGACGTTGCATTGACTCGAAGCGGGCTGTCAGGCCCATCTGACTACCTTCGCATATCGTCCGTCCCTGCGTTCCCTCGCGGGACACCGCCCTCGGATCAGCGCTGGCGCTTCACCGCTGGCAAACTGTTTCTACCTCACCTCAAGCCTCGAACAAAGTGCCGTCGCGCAGCATGGCATGCATGATGACAGCGAGACGCCGCGCGAGTGCCACTCGGGCTTTCTTTAGGCCGCGGCGCTTCGAGATTTTTAGCGCCCAAGTCTTGAGCGCGAAGCTCTCCCGGCTCCGAGTCAGGATTGAGTTGGCTGCTTCATAGACAAGCTTGCGGACCGTGCTGTCACCTTGCTTGGTGATCCGGCCGGTCCAGTCGAGTTCGCCGGATTGTTGACGCCTGGGCACCAGCCCAAAGTAGGCACCCGCGTTTCGCGATAGTCGGAACCGGCCGGCCTCGTCGATGGCGGCGGAGAAGGCGGCTGAAGTCTGGATGCCAACACCAGGTATACTCATGAGGATCTGGCAGGCCCGCGACTGAGCGGCGAGCATACGCAGCTTGAGATCCAGTTCCTGAATCTGCTCGACCAGTTGCGCGCGCACCGTCAGCAACGAAGTAATCGCTTCGCCAAGACCAGGGATGTGGGATGCTTCCATGATGCGTTTGATGAAGGCCTTTCCCTGCCCGACGCCCGGCCTATAGCCGAAGGTGGCGCACAACCCACGGATCATGTTGTCGAGCCGGACACGGGCCTCCACCAGATGACCGCGAGCGGTGATCATGCTGCGTACACGGTGCGCGGCCGGCGATTTGACATGAACCTCTTTGTAGAAGCCCGTTCTTGCCAGTTGCGCGAGCCCTGCAGCATCATGGGGATCGGTTTTGTTCGCCTTCATCGCCTTGAGGCTCTGGTGCGCTTGGCGGGCATCGATACACACCACGTTGACGCCCAACTCCCGCAGGCCAAGGCCGATCGCGGGTGACATACGTCCGGTGCGATCACCGCCCGCTCGATCGGGCCGTGTCGGCGTAATGCGTCGGCGATCGCATCCGGCGTGCTCTCAGCCTTCTCGGAACTCAGCTTGCGTCCATTTTCATCAATAATGCAGACCTGCGTGCTTTCCATCGACAGGTTTCAGGATTCGACAACCAGAGTGTGCGCCTCACCCGAGGCCCGAGGAAGCAGCCACAAATTACACGATGACTCATTGATCCAGAAGATGAAGGCTGCAGCGAAGGCGATCGCCGACAGGAAGGTGTGAGCACATCGGTCGTACCTGGTGTGGATGCGTCGCCAGTCTTTGAGGCGTGCGAACATGTTCTCGATCCTGTGGCGTTGTCGGTATAGGACAGGATCGTAGCTGTGCTGAACACGATGCTTGGTTGGGTTGGGATGCATGGCGTGATACCGCGCTCGACGAGCGCCTGGGGGAAGGCCGCTGAACTGTAGGCCCGATCGGCCAGCAGAGCGTTGGCGGTGGGCAAATCCTCGATCACTGCCGCAGCAGTCTTGTGATTATTGGCCTGCCCTTCGCTCAGATGCAGCAGCCGCGGGCGTCCCTTGCCGTCACAGACCACTTGCAGCTTGGTGGTCAGTCCACCTCGGCTGCGTCCGATACATCGGGATAGAGCCCCTTTTTGAGCAGGCTCGCCGCCGTGCGATGCGCTTTGAGATTGGTGGCATCAATCATCAGATTGTCCGTTTGACAGCCCTGCGCGGCCAGTTCCGCCAGAATGCGATTGAACACACCCAGCCGACTCCAGCGGATGAAGCGGTTATAGATGGTCTTGTGCGGACCGTAGTCGGATGGGACATCTCGCCAGCGAAGACCATTGCGGATCACGAACAGGATGCCGCTCAGCACCCGGCGGTCATCTACACGCGACACACCGCGACAAAGGAAAATAAGGCTCGATGCGGCGCATTTGCTCCGGGGTCAACATCAGCAAACCACTCAAGGCGGCACCTCCTGCCACCTTGAATCACCCAACAGATATCAATTCAACAAATTAATAGGTCCTGACCCTAGCCATGGCCACGGCTTTCCATTCCGCCATTGCCTGCAGGCGGTGAATATGTATAGCGAGAGCGAAGCCTTTTGAGCGGGGCGAGACGAAGAAATTGCGCAGAGCCGAGAAGATCGAAACGAAGCGTTGCAGTGCTGCTGGTGATCGGAAGCCTTGCATCATCCGCTTCCGTTTTCGCAGCGGTGCGCACGTGTGCATTCTCCGCCCGGTTGTTCAATCCCTTGTTCGACCGATGCTCGACGTCTGGTATCATCCTGTCGCCTCGCTGTCGATGCCAGTGGGTTCAGCTGACCGCTTCCGAGATGCGCAAGCCGGCGGCATAGCAAGTGGTCAGGATGGCGTGGTGTTTGACGTCGAGGACGCAACCGAGGAACCGCTGAACTTCCTCGGGACTGAGGACGATCGGCAGCCTCTGCGGCTTCTTCGGAAGCGGGAGGAGCTCTTCAGGCGAGGAAGGTGAGTCATGCCACCTCATTTGCCCGATGGAATGGGCTGCAAGCAGCCACTCCAGCGCGACAGACGACGCGATCAACACCACGCCGGCGGCACAGCGGCACACGCCCTCCTTGCCGCTCCGCAATCGCGGAGCGGCAAGCCCAGTGCTGGTAATCCAAAGGTTGCAACAGATCCATTTGCCAGCGATGGTGCCTCAGCGCGTCCGAGCGGCGGAAGCCTGCGCGGTAAGACGCAGCCGGATATCTTCGATCAGGGCGCTATGAAGCGCCCTAACTGCGTCGTCCAAGCGCACTTCATCTACTATGAAGATTATATCCACGTTGCGCATAAGCTGCTGCACTCCCAGGACATCTATGCAAGCATCCGCTAACGCTTGCACAGCAATGGCCGTTAGGCTCTGGCCATTGAGGGCGCTTCCGATGGCCGAGACAATGCTCACTTTTCTCGTGGCAATGTTCGCCGTTGGAAATTTTTCCTCCAGCGCCTTGACAGCGGGCGCGATTGCCTCAGGTGCCGCAGCGAGGTAATGCGTGATGGTATTTGCATTCGATGTCTTGGTCACGACGCGGACCGCATGGGCTTTCAACGTTTGGAGAATGTCGGCGTCATAGTCGATCACGTCTCCCATATCCTGGTCAAAGAGCTCCAAAGCATACACTCCCCTGAAGCCCACGACAATTTCTGCCCGAGGCGTGTCGGAGACGTAGTCGGGCGTGATGACGGTTCCACCGCAGTCAGGATCGAACGTGTTCTTGATCCTAAGAGGGATATTTGAATGGCGCAGTTCCTTGGCCGCGGCCCAATGAATCGCCTCCAGTTCCAGGTTGGCGAGCTGATCGGCGACATCATAGTTGGTGCGACCGATAGCACGGGCCCGCTCAATACCCACGATTTTGGGGTCGGCTGTCGAAAGATGAAACTCCTTATGGATTATTGCCTCCCTGGCGCCTGTTAGCACTGCGATCCGGGCAAATGTGGCCTCGGTGTAGCCACGGCCATAGAGCCGCATCAACCCACCTGGGCATTGGCCGTAACCCGTGACGATTGGCAGCTGCTTGCCGAGATCGATCGCGCATAGAGCTTTCCCAATTCGCGCGTCAAGGCTCATTTCAGTGTCGTCGCGCCAGCCCGTCATGTCTACGAACATCGCCTCCACGCCGAGCGTCCTGAGGAGCAGAACCGTGTTGTGGGTACTGTGGGCTTCGCCCTGCGCGGCCAGAATCTCGCGCACGGCATTCAGGTGCTCTTCGATCTTGAAGTGTCCATAGGAGCAAACTCGCTGAAGATCCAACAGACAGCCGCGCACTCCTTCAATGCGGTCGCTCACAAAATCGTCGGCGACGCGCCTTTCCGGCGAGTTGCCGAAGATCTCCGCATTGATCCTCCTCATCTCCCGATGGGCTTCTGCGACAGCTTCAACCCAAGCCGATCTTGATCTGACGCGCGCGAAAAGCGCATAGACGCCTGGCTTGCCAGTCCTCTTGTGCTCTAGAAGCCGGTCCGTCATCCCATTGTAAGCGGATAAGACGAATATGCGGTTGTAGAGTGCGCTTCCCTTGCGTCCTCCGATTAGAACGTTCTCGAGTACGGCAGCGGTGTTGGAGATCGACGTGCCTCCGATCTTCTCGACGGTGTGGGCACTAGGCTGGCGGTTAGGCAAGAGATTTCACCTCCAATTCTTTCGGCGAGTGGGCTGGTCAGTTGACAACTCGCAGCACCAGCGACTATTTCGCGGCAAGACGTCGTGCATGCTCGCAAGCGCTGCCATGCCGTGCGAAGATTCTCCGAAACGCGAGCGGTGAGAAGTAGATTGAACCCACGCGTCGTCGTACTTTCCTGGTCTGAGGACGTGCTCGCCCAGGGGAAGCCGGGCCTGTAGCAGACGAGCGACGCGGGGAGGCGGAGGAGCCGAATACTCTCGATCCCGAGCTCATTAACTTTCTCTGAGGCGACATCAGATCGCCTCGAAGTCGAGAGGATACGCGCCGGTCTCGTCATGCACCTCGCTGCCGGCCAATGGAGGGACGAAGACGCAGGCTAACACCAATTCGGTCTCGGCACACAGCAGGTGAGCATCATGCTTATCGAGCGCGTAAATGGTGCCCGGTCTCACGACATGGATCTCATCCGCCTCCGGATCCTCGATAGAACCCGTTCCAGAGATGCAGTAGACTGCCTCAAGGTGGTTCCGATAGTGCATCTTGAGCCGGGCGCCCGGATGGATCGTGGTGATATGGAAGGAGAAGCCCATCCCATCATTCTTGAGGAGCAACCGCACGCTTTGCCAGCTCGTCGTCTGAACCCGCCGGGCTGTCAGATTCTCCTTATTGAAATCCCTGACGATCATGATTCACCTCTACGCTGCCGTGTTCACGGTGCTGCCGATCACCCTTTCGATAGCGTCCTCGAGGATGTCGAGGCCTTGGCTAAGCTGATCCTCCCCAATGACAAGAGGTGGCAGACACTTCACGACCTCGTCTTTGGGACCAGCGGTCTCGACAATGAGGCCATTCTGAAAGGCGGTGCTGATGACTTGACTGGCAACTTCGCCAAACTTCAGATCGATGCCTCGCATCATGCCACGACCCTTGGCTGACACGCGGCTTGGGTCGTATTTCTGCGCGATCTGCTCAAGGCGGCTTTTCAGCAGATTGCCTTTCTCCTCGACGGACGCCGCAAAGCTGTCCGTCCGCCAGAAGTGCTCAAGGGCTGCGCGCGCGGTGACGAAAGCATGGCAATTGCCGCGGAACGTGCCGTTGTGCTCTCCCGGCTCCCACTTGTCGAGTTGTCGGTCAATTAGGACGATGGCCATTGGCAAGCCATAGCCCGATATCGATTTCGCCATCGTGACGATGTCCGGGCGGAGACCGGCCGCCTCGAAGCTGAAGAACGCATCGGTCCGGCCAACGCCGGCCTGGATGTCGTCTACGATCAGCAGAGTTCCGTATCTGCGCGCAATGGCCGCCACCTTGCGCAGCCACTCCGTGCCGGCGACATTGAGGCCGCCTTCGCCCTGAACTGTCTCGACAATCACCGCTGCCGGGGCGTCCACACCGCTGGAGGGGTCCGAGAGCAGGTGATCAAGGTAGTCGGCGGTGTCAACACTGGATCCAAGATAGCCATCATAGGGTAGCCGTGTGACGCCGCCGAGCAGCTGGCCGGCGGCTGCGCGGTGATACCGGTTGCCGGTGCAGGAGAGAGCGCCAAGGCTCACACCGTGAAAGCCGTTGGTGAAGGCTATGATGTTGGGCCGACCAGTGATCTTGCGCGCTAGCTTGAGGGCAGCCTCGACCGCGTTGGCGCCGGTCGGACCCGGAAACTGTACGACGTAGTCTAGTTGCCGGGGCTTGAGGATCGTCTCGTGGAATTCGTGCAGAAAGGACTCCTTGGCTTCGTTATACAGATCGAGGCCATGGGTGATGCCGTCACTCGCAATGTAGTCTGCGAGCGCGGACTTCAGCTCGGGGGGATTGTGCCCATAATTTAAGCTCGAGCAGCCCATGAGAAAGTCGAGATAGGCTGTCCCATCGCGCGCAAACAGCTGAGCTCCCCGCGCTGTCGCGAAAACGACGGGAAAGCTGCGAGCGTAGCTGCGCACTTCAGACTCCAGATGGTTGAAGATCGCGAATTCGCCCACGCCATCTGTTGCATTTCGGTCAGTCATCGTTGCCTCCTTATTTAGGTGATCGCTTGGCAGATCGACGGGCAGGCCCGCCGGGCCGATGGAGCGTTCGATGGACTGATGCCTATCGTGACTCGCTCTCACGCTGTCCCTTGGTCTCGTGGTCGACCTAGAGCTTGCCGGATTGGTGCACCCAAATCCCGAGCCAAACTGCGAAGAAATCTAGGTGCCCTTTCGGGAGCGTCACCGTGCCTTTGATGTGCGTCACGCCCTCGCAAGCCGGCTCGTTCAGGGCTGAGAGGATGAGTTCCTTGCCCAAGCGCATTTTGCGTAGCTTAGGTTGCACAGCAATTCCAAATGCAGACCCTGGAGCGGTCGCTCGGCCGCGGGTAGGCCGACAACCAACCAACCACCTCACCATCTCCCTCAGCAAGCACGCAGGTGGCGGCGAAATCACTGCAAGCAGCAGCTCGTAATACAGTAAGTTGCGGTCTAGTTGCGGACACTTCGCGATTATTTCCCATACATCGGCTGCATTAATCTCCGCCGATCTTCGGAATGTCATTCGCGGCAACTGGACGGTGCGGGGCAACGAGAAGCTCTGGCTATCACTGACCATTCGAATCCTCCGGGCGAACACCAGTGCCGCCTTCGCCTCGCGTTTCACGAAGAGGTCTTCTCAAAAGCCATGCCAGTTGCGCTGAGGAGCCTGAGAATATTTTTCTGAGTTTTGTTCAATGACTTGACGCGGAGTGCAGCAGGCAACCAGGCCGAAAACAGTGTGTCGCGGATTCGACAAACACGACAGTAGGTGTCGGTTGCCGGCGTTTCTCAGCAATGGCGACGGACGGGACTGGTAGCAGATCATCTAGCGATCGGCGCTGACGACGGAGCAGGCCCCGCCGCTCCGACAGGCCCATCGTGGCATGCAGACGCTCGATGCCTTCGCGCTTGGCCGCGGGCCCTACCATCAAAAAGATGGTCCGCCTCGTCCTCTGGCGCCATCATAAGGTGATCAAATCAAATGGAGGTAGGATTATCTTAAATAGGAAAGCGCCGCGTCGGCCCCGGTCTACGGAATTGATATCGGCAAAAACGTTCCATGATGTTGGTCTGAAGGGATTTCCTCAATACGCAGCTTTTCGTCAGGCAGGCGCGGCCCGTACAGCTGACAAGCGAAGGCCGCCGTATCGTGCTATCTGGCTTACGCGAACTTCTGGCTTCGCCGCGGGAGTTCCACTCCATCCCGAGGTTACAGTCAGCGTCGTTACCGCCTACCACGGACTACCGCCCCTCACCAACGGCATCGACATCTCTATACGATTTGGAAACGGCGACTGGCCAGAATGTACCTCACACCTGCTGTTTTCCGAGGAGCTCGTGCCGGTCGCCAGCGCCTCGTACAACGAAAGCATCGACAGGATCAGGTCTTCTGAGGAGCTGTTGAAGCTAACCCTTCAGCCGAAGGTCGAGGCGGGCGACCACATTCGGTCGCCAAGCCCAGGTACGCCGGCGAACGAGCGCGGAGCGAGACCGTTCGCGATCGCTAGGCGCTGGCGCCCCCTCGACAGCAGCTCGTCCGGCTTCGGATCACCGACCACAGGCCACCGCATCTTCCTGTAGCCCGTCTGGAGCTCCCGGCCCCCCGCAACGCAGTGGGTTTCATGCTGGCCCTCGGGGGCCGAGCGACCCTTCGCGGTCGTCACGATGGCGCGCGACCAACGCCCAACCAGCCCTCGAACTGATTCAGTGCAATCGCGAGGTTGCCTGATCAGCAGATTATGGGCCGCCCATTCTTCCAACACTTCATGTAGGCAACCGACACCTCCTGTCGGGTCTGTGGGCTCCTCGACACAATGTTAACGGCTCGGCTCCCACTGCCCCCATTTAAGACATTGAACAACACTCAGAAAAAGACTTTCCAACGCTCTCTCGGCGAAATTGGCACGACTTTTGATGCTACCTTTTTATGAAACGGCAGGAGCTGCCAACGATATTCGCGCCGCTGGTGACAACGTCAATACGCATGCCGTCCCGTACGCATCCCTAGTACACCGTTATTGAATGGAGTTATCTCTATGGCTCGACATCGTCCCGGGACAACCGCAGTGGCTGCACGCAATAAATATGAGATCCTCGGCGCGGACGTACCCGAAGAAATGTTATTCAAGGGTGACCTATTGGTGGCGTCCTTATCGGAATCACCGCGCAGCGTGAACTCCATTTATTACTACGATGATGCAGGTTCCCGCCTATTTGAACGTCTCTGCCACGAGGAAACATATTACCTGTTCAGAACAGAAAAGGACATACTAGCCCAACATGCAACGTCCATAGCCGACATCACAGGTCCTATCTCCATCGTTGAGCTGGGATCTGGAAACGCCGAGAAAACGACTCAATTATTTGATGCATATGTGAAGCAGCACGGCCGCACTTTTTACGCTGCGATCGACATCAATCGCTCGATCTTGGAGAGGGCGGCTGAGAACATTTTCTCTGTGACAACCGATTTGGACTTCTTAGGTATTGTCGGGACCTACCAAACCGGACTCGCGCAAGTCGCCAATCTAATTGGACCAAAACTTTTAGTTTGCCTCGGCAGCACTATGGGGAACATGCACGATGACGAATTGCATGATCTGCTCCTATCGGCGCGATCGGGTTTGTCATCTGGCGACTATCTTTTGGTCGGGATGGATTTGGACAAAGAAACGAAAATCCTAGAGGCGGCCTACAATAACCAAACGGCTATTCTGACCAACTTGTGTGTCCTACAACATTTAAACTGGCGTTTCAATGGAGATTTTGATCCATTCCAGTTTCGACACGTGGCATTCCATAATAAATCTATGTATAGAATGGAGAGCCATCTGGAAGCAATGCAGGAACAAATAATCAATCTCAAAAATCTGAATTTCTCCTTTCATCTCGAGAAGGGAGAGATGATTAGGACGGAGATCATGCGGAAGGTCGAATTGTATGCCTTCCACAAGCTGCTTGGTATGTATAACTTCCGGCCGGTTCAGCATTGGACGGACTCAAGCCAGCAATATGCAGTTTCTCTGTGTCAACTCGGTGCAGAGCGGACAGAACTCGAATCATGACGTCCCTGGAGAAAATGCAATGAGAGAGGACATGAATCGGAAGCGCGGAGCTATTGTCGCTTCTACCCTGCAAGGTTCGTCGGAGCGAAGTGGAGTTATCTGATCGCCGAGACCGGTGACAAATACCTCAATTTTTTAGCTGGGGTGGGTCATTAAACTATGGACACAACGACCAAGTGACGCCCTACTTTCTGCCCCGAACGAGCGAATAGGGCCCGACGGGTTCTGGATCCACAGGATGATTCAGAAGGAAAATGTCGAATGGCACGTGGCGATTCCGCTTTGATCGCAACCTTTCGTCAGGCGCCGGACAAAGACGGGTCGAAATCAGGGCCGTGGCCTTGATCCGCGTGTTGTTCGTAAATCAGCGCTGAGGGTTGGCCGCAGGGAAAACCCCATTCGAAGATTGCCGCCGCATCGCAGGCCAGCGCAGGGCCTCATCGACCAGCGGATCCGGGCCGCCTTCTAACGGCATCGCAATTTGCCAAGTTATGCGGTGTCCATCTATTTAGGATGAGAGTGTCCCTGGAAAACCATCATCTTGGAAATTGGCCGCATCAGAGATTGTGCGAGGTTTAACATGATCACTTTTTCCGAATTTGCCGGTAGCCTGACCTACGATGCCATTCCTGAGGAGATCCGTGCCGTTCTCAGGCGCAGTTTTGCAGACACACTCGGCGTCGCGGTGGTGGGCGCGACCACAGAGATTTCGTCTATTGCCAGGAAGATCGCCGATCGCCTATGGCGCTCGTCGCCTGAAGTTGGCTCGGCCAGGATGATTTTCGACGGGCGCCCGGTCAGCCCCGCGGGGGCGGCCTTCGCCGGCGCCTTCACCGTCGACTCTATCGATGGCCACGACAACAACAGCCCTTGCAAGGGTCACGCCGGCTCGGCGGTGTTTCCTGCGCTGCTTGCCGTTGCCGATTCCCTCAGGGCCTCGGGCGCTGCAATTTCAGGCAGAGAATTCATGGTTGCGCTGGCCGTCGCCTATGAGGTTGCCTACCGCGCCGGCCTGACGCTTCACGGCACCGTCTCCGACTACCATACTTCAGGGGCGTGGACGGCAGTCGGCGTAGCTGCGGGTGTCTCCCGACTGCTGGGGCTCAGCCAGCAGCAGACGCGCCACGCCGCGGGCATTGCAGAATATCACGGGCCGCGCAGCCAAATGATGCGTTGCATCGATTTCCCAACCATGCTGCGTGATGGGGTCGGCTGGGGTGCGCCCTCAGGCGTCATGGCGGCCTATTTGGCCGAACTCGGCTTCACTGGCGCGCCGGCGATCACGGCTGAGGGGGCCAGCGCCGAGCCGTGGTGGCGTGATCTCGGAGATGCTTGGCGTGTTGCCGAAGATACCTCATACAAACCCTATCCTGTCTGTCGCTGGGCGCATCCATCGATCGATGCCGCGCTCGACCTGATGCGTGACAACAACCTTTCCAGTAAGGATGTCACGCGCGTCCGCATTCAGACGTTCCATTATGCCGTTCGGCTTGCCGGTCACAACCCGAAGACGCTGGACGAAATGAGCTATTCGATCGCGTTTCCGGTTGCGACGATGATCGTGCGTGGCAAAATAGGGCCGCAGGAGCTCTTGCCGGAGGTTCTGCAGGATGAAGAAATCCGGCGCATTTCCAAGGCCACGGAGCTTGTCGAAAACGAGCACTACACCCGCATCAGCGTCGGCAAGCGCTGGGCCGACGTGACGCTTTACCTAAACGACGGCCGAGAAATCATGTCGGAGCCGCGCACTCCGAAAGGCGATCGCGACGATCCCATGACCGCAGAAGAGTTCCACACCAAGTACGTCAATTTCACCACCGGTTTGATCGGCAAGGGCCGGGCCGACGAGATGGAGGCGATGGCGTTATCATTCGATAGATTGGAAAGTAAGGGGCTTAGCCGTCTGATTGGCGTGGTCGTCGCGCCGCTCGATCGCCATCCTCGCCACGGCAACCAATGAGGCTAATGTGCTGCCATCCGAGCGGGGCGATGCTTGACTACCTACGGCGGGGTGGCGATGCCATTGCGATTGAGGTCAGCGAATGCCGGTTCGAGATACAGGGTGTTCCAGTAAACGATGACGTTGATCAGCAGGTTCAGGCCTGAGGCGCGATGGAACTGCCTTTCGAATGTCCTGTCGCGAAGTTCGCACCACGGTATGAATTCCCACGCGCGATGGCGGCGAGGACGCCTAGCCTGGCTGCTGAGAGTGCGTGCAATTGCTGAATTTGCACTGCGGCGCTAGCCCGGATATCTCACACAGTCTTTGGGCGCGAGGCTGGCGGCAGCGATTTTGCCGGCGCTTGAGCTGCGGGCAATGGATGTCCGCCGCTTGGAGCGGTTGGTGTGGTTCGGCGCTGTTTCCTTGCTGTTGACGGGAAGAGTGGATGGGGCCGCTCAGGCCGCTCGGCGGCACTGAGAACCGACAGGCCCCAGTCGTCGAGGATGAGGAGCTGAACGCGCCCGAGCATCTTGAGCAGGCGGCCATAGCGCCCGTCGCCGCGCGCCAGCGCCAGCGCCTCGAACAGCCGCGGGACGCGATGGTAGAGCACCGAACGATTGTCGCGGCAGGCTTTGTGGCCGAGCGCGCAGGCAAGCCAGCTCTTGCCCAGGCCGGTTGCGCCTGTGACCAGCAAGTTCTCATGGCGGTCGATCCAGTCGCCGACGACGAGCCTGGCGAAGACGGCGCGGTCGATGCCGCGCGGGGTGCGCAAATCGACATCCTCCACGCATGCGCTCTGGCGCAGCGCGGCGAATTGAGCCGCGTCGTGAGCCGTTTGGTGTCGCGCTCGGCGCTTCGCGGTCGACAAGAAGACCGATGCGCTCCTCGAACGACAGGGCCTCGAGGTCCGGCGATCGTCGCTGTTCCTCGAAGGCTTTGGCCATTCCGGCCAAGCCGAGTGCGATCAGCCGTTCATGGGTGGGATGGGTGAGCATTGAGATCTCCATGGTTCAGTGGAAATAGCCCTGACCGCGGATGTTGCCGTGGCGCAGGGGTTGATGGTCGGGCGTCTCGTCGAGGAAAGCGCGATCAAGGCCGATCTTAAGAATCGAACGGATCGAGGCGACGGAGCGTGCCTTGATGAGGATGCCGCGTTGGCAGGCTGCATCGACGCGCGCGTTGCCGTAGCTCTTGGTCAGAGAAAGAATGCCGAGACAGGTGCGAAAGCCCTGTTCGGGATGCGGCCGGTCAGCGATGACAGCCTGGAAGAAGGCGGCGGTGGAAGGCCCGATCCTCTCGCCGGCCGCGATCAATCCTCCTGGCGTCCACTTGCCGTAGCGGCGATGCGCGCTCGGCATGTGATCGGCAACGGTCGTATGGCCGCGCCGGTTGGGTGCACGGGCGTGGCTGGCGATCCGCTGGCCTTTGTGGAAGATCTCGACGGCGTTGTCGGCGATGCGCACGTCGAGGAGTTCCCGGATCAGGCGGTAGGGCGTGGAATACCAGTGCCCGTCGACCTCGACGTGGTAGTCGGGCGACGCGGCAGCGCTTCCAGCGGGCGAACACGTAGGGCTGGTCCGGCAGTGCGCCCAGCTTCGGCCTGTCGATCTCGGCGAACAGCTCGGCACGGCTGGAGCCGAAGCCGCGCATCTGGCGGGCATTGAGTTCATCGACAAGCACGCGAATGGCGGCGTTGAGTTCCGCCAGGGAGAAGAAGCGCTGATTGCGCAGCCGCGCCAGGACCTGGGCAATTTGCACGGCAACCTCGACTTTGCCTTGTCCTTCGGCCGTCGCGGCCGCGCCGCGAGTACTGCGGTGCCGTAATGGCTCGCCATCTCGGCGTAGGTCCGGTTGAGACCGGGGTCGTAGGCGATCAGGGTTGGTGACGGGGGCCTTGAGATTGTCGCAGACCACGAACTTCGGCACGCCGCCCAGAAAAGCGAAGAGGTTCGTGTGCACGCCGATCCAGTCGGACAGGCTCTCGCTCGGGCACGCCTCGGCATAAGTGTAGTTCGAGGCGCCCATCGCCGCGACGAACAGCTTCATGGCGTGCGCTTCGCCGGTGATGGGATCGAAGATGTCGATGGGGTCGCCGGCGAAATCGACGAACACCTTCTCGCCGCCCAGGTGGGTCTGGCGCATCGTCGGGCGCGCGCGCTCTTTCCAGGCCTCGAAGGTCGTGCAAAACCACGTATAGCCAAACCCGTCGGGATTGGCGGCACGATACTCCTCCCACAGCAGGACCCGCGTCACGCCGCGGCGGCGCAACTCCTTCTCCACATAGCTCCAATCGGGCACCGGCCGGCGGAGGCTTTGCGACGCCGCCTTCGGCGCCGGGAAGAACAGCAGCTCAAGGCCCTCGTCATCAATCCCTTCAGGCAGCGGCCAGCTCAACCCGGCAAGACGGGCGCGCCGCAGATAACCATGGACGACGCCATTGCTCACCCGGAGCGTGCGCGCGATGACGCGCTCGGTCAGTCCTTGAACATGTCTTAGACGTAAAACTTCTCTGATCCGGCGCATCGACAATCTCTGGGTTCGCATCAGGCTTCCTCGTTTTGAACGAGGCATCCTGTAGACTGGCTGAGTTGTCGGCCGAAGCGTCCAGCACCTTCGAAAAGCTGCTCACGATCGTCTGAAATCGCTGCTCACGATCCCGCGAAATCGTTGCTCATGATCCCGTGAAATCCGTGCTCACTATGCGGTGAAATCCGTGCTCACGATCGTCTGAAATACGCAGGTTGGTCTCGCCTTGCGTCCACTCGGCCTTGGCCACGACCAGGCGCCGGCCGCTCCAGCTCTTGCGCGTGGTCCACAGGAAGTCCTTGAAGCGGCGGGCGGGCCGGCTGGTGAGGGCACTTTCTGCCTTGGCCGCCTCCAGTTCGGCCGCGATGTGGCGGACCAGCCGAACATTGCGGGCCAGACCGAACAGGTAGTCGACGGCGTTGGTTTCGCACCAGGCCATCAGCTCCTCGCGGGCGAAGCCGGAATCGGCGCGCAGCACGATGCGGACCTTGGGCCAGCGCTGACGCAGCTGGCACACGATGCGCTCGACCTCCTGAACCGCGCCGGCGGCCGCGTCGATGTTGGCGGGCCGCAGCTTGGCGCACAAAAGGTGATCGCCGCAGAAGATGTAGAGCGGCAGGTAGCAGTAGTTGCCGTAGTAGCCGTGGAAGAACCGCCCCTCCTGGTTGCCGTGCAGGGGATCGTCCGTGGCATCCAGATCCAGCACGATCTCTTCGGGCGGGGCGGCGTGCGCACCCATGAACAGCTCGACGAACAGCGCCTCGATCGCCACCGGATCGTGGCTGATCTTGTGATAGCGCGAAGGCTGCGGCCGGCTCAGCTCCAGCCGGTTGAGCGTCGACTTGCCGGCAACGGCCGCGCATTTCTTGTGACGGCGCGCCTTGAGCTTGCCGGCCAGCACCGGATCATGGCGCAACTCATCATGGTCGTTCAGATCTTCATAGCCAAGCGCGAGCGCGAAGATGCGCTGACCGACCAGCGTCTTCACCTCATGCTCGATCAGTGCCGGACGGCGGGCATCCACGAAGCAGCATCATAGGCGTGGTTGTCGACCGCCCGATAGGCCGGCAAACGTGTTCCGTAGCCGAAGTAGGTAGACCAGCCGCGCAGAAGTCTGTTCAGCTGGGTGCAGACCGCGGGCCACGGCTCTTTGTTGCCGGTCACCAGGAGATCGCCAATCTTCGTCTTGATCCTCTGCACGCTCTTCTTGGACGGGCTCGCGCCCAGGTACCAATGGCCGTCTTTCCGGAAACGGTGCGGGCCGAAACTGTAACCAAGGAATTCGAAGCTTTCCGTACGGGCGTCCTTCAGCGAGGTTTTCGCCTCGTTGAGCGTCAGCCCAAGTTTCGTCATCACCGAACGTGTCCACGCCAGCGCCTCTTCCGCGTGCCCGCGGCTGAGGATGACGAAGTCCGTCGGCATAGGAGATGACATGCGCACGGTACGCCTCGCCGCGTCCGGTGAGCCGCCAATGTTTCAGGAAGCGGTTCATGTAGATGACCGAGAGCAGCGGGCTTGCGACCCCACCTTGCGGCGTGCCGCGCGTACTGCTCTTGCCACCGCTCAAGCGCCGTTTCCCGTCACCGTCCCGCTCTTCGATCGGCGCTTTCAGCCACAGCTTGATCAGCCGCAGCACGTGCCGGTCGACAATGCGTCGGGCCACCGATTTAAGGAGGTCCGAATGCGGAATCGTGTCGAAGTATTTCGACAAATCAGCGTCTGCCACGTCAGTGTAGCCCCGGCAGATAAGCCGGTGCACTTCCTTGATGGCGTCGGTCCCACTGCGTCTGGGCCGATAGCCATAGGCACCATCCTCGAAGTCCGCCTCGAAGATCGGTTCCAGCACCAGCTTGGCGGCAGTCTGAACCACCCGATCCCGGATAGGCGGGATGCCGAGCGGGCGCTCGCCGCCCCCCGGCTTCGGGAGCATCACCCGTCGCACCGGCTGTGGCCGGTAGCTCTTCGAGACGAGTTCCTCGCGCAGGCCCCCCAGCCACGTCTCCACGCCCTCCGCCTCGATCTGCGCGAAGGTCACCCCGTCCACGCCCGGCGAACCCGCATTGGCGCGGGCCAGCGCATAGGCATGGCGCAGCATGTCCTTACGGCAGATCTTGTCGTAGAGCAGGTAGAAGCGGAAGGCAGGCTCCGCCTTCGCCTTACAATACAGCTTCCTCTGCAGGTTCCTGATCTTTTCGGGTGTTTCCAGGCTCATCGCCAATCACCCCCTCCTCACCAACTTCGAAAGCGCACCAGAAGTCAGGGCCCTTCCCTCCACCGGCATTACCCAGCTTCAGAAGTAGTATGACCCTGTCCGACTCCCGCCGGCACCGCCGCCCTTAAGGCCGCGTTGAGGCCGCTACCCTCATGCCAAACGGGTCTCCCCCGATTACCCGCATCACCCTTCCAACGTGCCGTGCCCACTACCCCGGCGGATCGAACGGGTGCACATGTCGATTGCTTCCCCGTTCACGCGGCCTTCCCCGAATCTCAGGCGGGTCGGCATCCGCATCATCACTTTCGAGTTCTGCTCAGGCTTTACTCGCATTACGGCCCATCGGATTACTCAACCGCCCAAGGCGGCCTTTGTCGCGAGGCTTCGACCCGGCCAGTTACCCGGCCGAACCGCTCGTCAGCTACCAGACTTATCGACTACTATCTGGGTGGAACCTTCCTCCACTGGTGATACGCGCCGTCAGGGCGCACTGAGATATTCGGGCTAGCCCGCTTCTCTCACCGTGCCGCGGCTCGAGCCGTATCTTGACTGGTGCGGGTCGGCGCTGCTCATCCTGCTTTTGAGGACGAGAGCGGCCTGCGCCGCGGAGAGCGGCGGTGCTGGGGCTTGTGCAATTTATCCTCTGTGGTTTGCGGGAAGGGTTCAGGTCCGACGGCATCAGCCGGCCGCGGCGCGTATTCGAGCGTGGGCCAGGGCAAATTCGTCCGCGTCTGGACAGGCTGAAGCCGTTGCGACCTTGATGCGACGCACCGAGACACGGACCTGCGCACCGATCTTCAGCAGCTTCAGCCTGATCGTGCCGCAGGTGGCGTTGGCGAGCCTGGTGTGGGCGAGGCCGAGGCGGCAAGGCGGAGATCAGGACGTAGGCAAACGAGGCGAACCAGAGCCGCAGCTGATTGGCACGCATGGTGTGAGCGCTGGTGCGGTCGGCGTAGAGGGCCCGTGCCGCCCAACGCTTTGGCTTGAGCGAGGTCACGATGAAGCGCGGATTGGCGCCCTGCGTCGTCCACTCGGCCTTGGCGACGACCCGCCGTCGGCGTGACCAACTGTCTTTCGTCGACCACATGAAGTCGCGGAACACGCGCGCGGCCTTGTCGCTTTTCCTGGATGCCAGGCGAGCTTCCTGCAAGGCGGGAGCGATCTTCTTTTCCAGCCGCTCGTTGCGGGCAAGGCCAAAGACATAGTCGACGCGGTTTGCCTCGCACCAGGCCATCAGCTCTTCCCGGGCAAAGCCGGAATCGGCGCGCAGGACAATGCGCACCCTGCGCCACTTCCCGCGGATCTGCCGCACGATCCGCTCGACCTCCTCGACCGCTCCCTTGCTGGCGTCGATGTTGGAACGCCTGAGCTTTGCCGCCAGCAGGTGCCGGCCGCAGAAGATGTAGAGCGGCAGGTAGCAGTAACAGTTGTGTAGTAGCCATGGAAGAACCGGCCTTCGTGGCGGCCGTGCAGCGGGTCATCGGTGGCGTCGAGGTCGAGCACGATCTCGCCCGGCGACGTGTCGTGGGCTTCCAGGAACAGATCGACGAACAGAGCTTCGATCGCCCGCATGTCATGCTTGTGGTAGCGCGTCGGCTCCCCGACCCGGCTGAGCTCCAGCCGGTTGAGCGTCGACTTGCCGGCAAGCACCGCGCAATCCTCCCGCTTCGGCGTCAGGCTTTCCGACACAAGGGCCAGCACGGGGTCGTGGCGCAGCGTGTCGTGGTCGTCGACGTCCTCATATCCCAGCGCGATCGCCGCGATGCGCTGTCCCACCAGCGTCTTTACGCTGGGCACCGTCGTCCGGATCGCGTCGGTCGATGAAACAGGCAGCCACCCGGCCGAACAGGCCGACGGTTTTGTCAACGTGGCGCACAAGCAAGGCGCCGGCATCTGAGGTGATCACTCCGCCGTCGAAACCGGCGACCACTTTGTGGCCGTCGAAGCATTCAAATTCGAGCTGATCGGAGATATAGTGTGTGTGCATCGGACCCCGTTCCTGAATCTGATAACTCTTTGTTACAACGCAGTTTCTCAGATTCTTGGGGCCGATGCACCCCTTACTTTGAGATATTCAGGCTAGTTCGGCGATCTCGGCGAATACCACATCCAGCCCATCGGCCATCTCGCCGAGGTGCAACCAGCGGATCCCGGGTGAATCGAGCAGCGCTGGTGGCGCCCAAGATGATCGATCCGCATTCGCCGAACCGCTTCCCCAGAGGCTCATCCGAGTCAGGCGAGTATTTGATGCGCTTCAGTGCTACATTGCCCGAGGTCCGCGGCACTCCGGCCTGCCCTGGCCCGGTGTCCTTCAACAGAAACGGCATTCCAGGGACCGAGCCGTCGCCGTCCGACCGCTGGAGGCCCGCCTCGCGGAGCGCCTGCTCGAAGCGCTCGTTCGGAGCCCATGCCGATCACACGCTCAGGCACAAATATTTCATCTCTGTATAGTCATCGATTCCGTATTTTGAACCTTCGCGGCCAAGTCCAGATTGCTTGATACCGCCAAAAGGCGCAACTTCCGTGGAGATCAGCCCAGTGTTGACCCCGACCATGCCGTATTCAAGAGCCTCCGCCACCCGGAAGATTTTCGAGACATCCCTGGAATAGAAGTACGAAGCCAGGCCAAACTCGGTGTTGTTCGCTATTTCAATGACGTGTTCCTCGGTTGAAAACTTGAACAACGGTGCGATAGGGCCGAACGTCTCTTCCCTGGAGAGGCGCATATCCCCTGTTGCCCCGGTCAAGATAGTGGGCTGAAAAAAGAGGCCGCCTTGGCTCGCAGGCTTGCCACCGGCCTCCACCGTAGCCCCCTTAGCGACCGCGTCTGTGACGTGCTCCTGTACCTTCTTCAGCGCATTCCGGTCGATCAGAGGGCCCGTCGTGACCCCTTCGGCAAAGCCGTCGCCGACTTTCATCTGGCGAACGCGCTTGGCAAGCTTGGCGGCAAAGGCATCATAGACGCCCTCCTGAATATAGAGCCGATTGGCGCAGACGCAGGTTTGCCCGGCATTGCGGTATTTGGAAATCATTGCGCCGTCGACGGCAGCGTCGAGATCTGCGTCATCGAAGACAATGAAGGGCGCGTTACCCCCAAGTTCGAGGCCGAGCTTTAAGATCTGTTCTGCGCCTTGCCGCATCAGCTTTTTTCCGATATTGGTCGAGCCTGTGAACGTGAGCTTCCGGATTTTCTCATTTCCGCAGAATTCCTGACCGACCATCGCCGCATCGGTCGTGGTGAGCACAGAAAAAAGACCGGATGGCAGACCGGCGCGTTCGGCAAGGAGAGCCAGAGCGAGCGCGGATAGGGGGGTCTGAGCCGCAGGTTTTGACACGATGCTGCAGCCGGCAGCGATTGCCGGGGCCATTTTGCGGGCAAGCATCGCATTCGGAAAGTTCCACGGCGTGATGGCCCCAACAACTCCGATGGGCTGCTTGATCACGATAATTCGCTTGTCCGGCTGATGACCTGGAATGGTGTCGCCGTAAACTCGCTTTGCTTCCTCACCGAACCACTCGACATAGGATGCACCATAAAGAATCTCTCCCCTCGCCTCTGGCCATGGTTTTCCCATCTCCAAAGTGAGGATGGTGGCAAGATCATCGACATTCGAGAGTAAGAGGTCGTAAAGCTTTCGCAGGATTGCGCCGCGCTCCTTGCCCGTCTTCTTTGCCCAGTTTTTTTGGGCGACATATGCAGCGTCAATGGCCAACCTGACCTCCACTTCGCCGAGATCTGGAAGGGTTGCGAGGACTTCGCCGGTTGAGGGATTGGTGACTTCGAACGTGAGGCCCTTTGAACCTGCCGCCATCCACCTAGTCCCTACAAGAGCTTTGTCCGTCACTAACGACTTGTCTTTCAACTTAGCCAGAACTGTTTCAGAAAGTCCCATTGGTTTCTCCGTACCGGTACAATTCCAAGAGCCGCTGTATCTAAGATAACACTTAGTCGCTCTATTGACTGGGGTTGTTCAAGGATTGGGCAGACTGCCGAAAGAAGAGTAATCTCTAGCAGCCAAGGCCTGACCGAATCGCCACGGAATAGACCCCCTCTCCTCAACTCTCAGAGGACGCCCTACATCCACATGCGGGCCATGAACGACCGGCGGCTGGCCATTCAAATACCGGGATTGGGTTTCGCCATTTTGCATATAATTCCGCAAAACAACAAAAAATTCCGCCTCAGTCGACGAATTCATCGGAATAGACCACAGCTGGACAAGGAGCCTTGAACCCTTCGCGCCGTACTGTTTCCACGGCCTTCCCAAGGTCATTCACTAGCAACTTAATATATTCATCCCGCAGTGGCCCAAGCACAAATTGTATTGCTTCCGGTTCCTTCAGTAAATTGATATTCCATCCGTAGCCTTTAATCTTGCTCGCAATCGAATATATGTCGGAGTAGGCGCTGCCTATTCCGACCACGTTGAGTTCAGCCCCGCCGACTATCTTCAACCCAGGGTATCGTTCAACCAAGGCCAGTATGGCATCTCTCAGCTTGAGGATTTGAGCTGCACGGGAGAGGTATCCGTCACGCCCCAGATAACGCATGACCGCCCAAGCCGAAGCAATTGCGCCTCCGTTACGTGTCCCAGTAAGAACCGGTGAGCGATAAAGTCCAGCTGCCCATGCATCGAAGATGAAGGGCTGATGGCGGGCCTCCCTATTTTTATAGAAAATACCCGAAACTCCCTTGCCACTATAGCCGTACTTATGGAAATCCGCCGAGATTGAACTTACGCCGGGAATTCGAAAATCGAAGTCGGGAAGGTTTCGTCCGAGCTCGCGGACAAAAGGCGCTAAAAACCCACCAACGCAAGCGTCCACATGCAACCAAATACTGTGTTTGCTGGCAATTTCCGCTAACTCGCGAACTGGGTCACAAACGCCATGCGACCAGGATGGCATTGACGCAAGCATCATGACTGTGTTTTTGGTAACTGCTTCGGACATTGCCGAGACGTTTGCGCGGAAATTTGCGTCCACTGGAACGCGACGAATTGAATATCCGAAATACCGCTCGTATTTCTCGAATGTGGGATAGCCCGTCTGAGGGATAATGATTTCCGGCGTGGCGATGTGAGGCCGTCTTTCTTTGGCGTATGCTAGAGCAGCGGCAGTAGCAAGAAAGAGGCTCTCAGATCCGCCACTGGTCACGGCCCCGGTTGCGTCCTTTCCAGCGTGGAACAGACTAAGGGCCATCTGTATTAGATCGCGTTCGAATTTTACAACGGTGGGGTAGTTGTTGCCCTTTGTAAAAAAGGCGAGGTGAGCGGCTTTGGCAACTTCGATTGTGCCGTCATCAAGCAGGAGCCCGCGGTCATTGAGCCAACGATCTGGGAACGTCGAACGCGGGTCCGCATCTTGTGTACGCAACTGCTCTAATTCTTGCTCAATCTCCTGGCGTATCATGCCCCTCTGTGGGAACGACTCACCAGTAGTGATTTCCAATTGTGCGGCAGGCATATGCAAACGTCTCCGAGAGTATTATTTTAGGTGCAGGCAGTTGTAGCAAATAGCCTCTGATAAGTGCTTCTGTTTTCTGTCACCGTTCGAAAAAGTCTTTTCTTGGATCTGCTCCGAATTGAAAGCTTCAGCTCGCGACGGCGACTAAAGGAACCGATTTCGGAGCTCGTGAGGCTTTATTCCGTATTGAGTGAGGCACATGAGGGAGGGATTGTATAGGAACGCGGCGGATTCGACAGTCGTCTCGAAACCCTTGGCGAGGCATCGGGCCTTTGATCCGCACCCAGAAGCGTTCGGCCGCCCAACTCTTTGGCAAGACGACGAAGGCAACTCGACTGGCTAACGGTTTCGACAGCGATGGTCGTGGCCGTCGTCACGTGCTCGTATACGCCATCGGCCCAGATGAGCTTGAAGAATGGAACAAGGGAGGACACCTGAAGTAGGGCCCCTAGGCCCCTAAGACTGGATGGCGGCGGATCAGGTTCACGAGATGCCCCCCCCCGCCTGCCGGTGTCAACGAGCGCGTAGCGCTTGCTGCCCTTGAGGTTCTTGACCGCGTCATAGCCACGAACGGCAGAGCCGCCAGATGATCTTCCCGAAAGAGGATCGCGTCGATGATCTCGCGGATTGACCACTCCCGAAACATTCTTGGCGTCGTGCAGCTTTAGCTGGTCGGTCGTTCCAATAAGTCAGGCTTACTAATTTCTGGTCGAAATTACAGTACGTTGATTATACCAAACTGCCAAACTGGATAGCCCGATCCTCTTTGGCAACCCGGCTCACTATATCACTGAAATACCTTTCAACTCCGAATTCGGGAGTTAGAAATCTCTCTACGATCTCGGTATAGAGGTCTATTGAGGAAACAACAAATTTTATATGATAGTCAAACTGACCCATTACTTCATAGCACTCGACAACTTCTGGAATGGCGCATATATGACGTTCGAAGAACTCCAATGCCTCTCGATTCTGTCTTGAGAGGATTACCTTGGCCAAAACAATCTGGACAGTTTGTAATTTCTCAATCGCTATTTCTGCGATGTAACGGCGGATAATCCCATCTTTTTCGAGCTTTTTGACCCTCTGCCAGCACGGCGACACGGAAATACCGATCCTGTCCGCTAGGATCTTAATTGGGAGTCGGCCGTTTTCTTGGAGCACATTGAGAATCCGGTAATCCATGCGGTCTAGCTTGTTCATATCACTTACTCTAAGTACGATAAACTTTGCTCAACGTCGTGTTTTTCGACAGCGCTGGCTATGTGGCCGGAATAGGATGCCGCGGCGATGCGTCGCCAACGCTAGTGCTTCGCCACCCTGCCACATTTGCCGAATTGTAACAGCCCCTATTTCTGTCACGCTTATTTCGGCGGCTGGTTTTAGACCGGTAGAGTACAATGATAAGTTCCATCTGCAGCGCGGGCGGAAACTGCAGCCTTTCGGCCGCTCATGCGGCAGCGGCAAATGGCCGGGAGATCTGAATCCGTATGCTTCGCGCTGCCCCTTCTGCCGTAATGCGATTTGCCGGAATATTCGCCAGAACACACGGTACGGCGTTGTCACCATTGACTGAAATATCGCCAAGGGGCTGATTGCCTCTCCGGTTGCAAATCCGCCGGTGAACGACACCATGCGGATATCGCGGGCGGCTACCAAGGCCTTGTCAAGATCTGTGCCGCCAAGCGCAACTGTTATGATCTCCTGTGGCAACCGCTTTGCAAAGCGCTTCCACGAGGTTAATCGCCGAAAGCGGTATCAACTCTGACGACTTCGGCGATCGCAGGACCAAGCTTATGAGCCACAAGGATCAGCGGATCGTGATCCCTCGCGGTTCACGCGTAAGCCAACCCTGACGATTTCGATCGCGGGTAGCCGCCTCGTGGCACGGGCGTCCGAAGTTCGCCGCCCCCTCGTACGTGCACGATGCCGAAAGCAACGCCGCGATCGAGCAGGCTCAAAACCGCGGTCATGGATAAGTACCGAGTCAAGAACGAGGGCCAAATCGATGTTCCGTAACAGCCGTATAATACGACCGGCCCTGGGTTCACCCGATCGCGCCGCGCCACCAACGAGATTGGGACCTGCGCGCGGTCTTCTGCCTCCGCCATGACGGCCGCCGCCACATATTGGCCGCGTCATACCCCGGAATGCGGGCTTGCTAGCGAACTGCCGATTTGTCGTTTGGCGAGATCACGCTCGACGACGGTGTCCGGCCTCACGAACGAGCTGACCCTGTACCTCAGCCTCGAGGCTCGAGGGGGTTGCTCCACCGTATCCTTGGTGATCAAACGTGACGAGGGGACAGAATATATTGCCACTAGCTAAGTAGTGGACAACACGGCTCAGCCCGGTATCACGCATGCCGTGAATCCCGACCAAAAGCCGCAGGTCGGGCGGCCCAATCTCGTAAGCGCGTACCGTTTTTCCATCAGACAATCGAACGTCAAAGGCGCGAGGGGCCAAGTACGCTTCAGGTAACGACGGTTGCTTTATCTTTTATCCGCTTGCCTCGTTATCTAACATACTGAATTCGGAGAGAGCTCCGATCCTTGTAAACCGATACAGTCGGGCCGGCTGTCCGCGGCACGTGGGGTTTCTCCATCCCAATCCGTTTGACACGCTATGAGTTGGTTACCCCATGCCTCCTGCAGCGGCGTGGAGCTTTGGAGCTTGGCAAGGTCAGTATAAGGGATGTGGCAGCGGATCGAATGGCCGGGCTGCGTCTCGGCTAGCGCTGGTTCCTCCTGCTCACAGATCGGGCCGATCTTGCGCGGGCAGCGTGTATGGAACACGCATCCCGATGGCGGGTTGACCGCGCTGGGGATTTCGCCGTCGAGCCGAATGCGCACCGTCTCCGTCTGGTCGAGTTTTGGCACGGCCGACAGCAGCGCTTCGGTATAGGGATGATGCGGGCCGGAAAAGACGTCTTCCGATGGGCCGAGCTCCATGATGCGGCCGAGATAGAGCACGGCGATCTTGTCGGAGAGGTAACGCACGACGCCAAGGTCATGCGAGATGAAGATGTAGCTGACATCTTCCTTCGACTGCAGGTCGGCGAGCAAATTGAGGATCGCCGCCTGCACGGAGACGTCGAGCGCCGAGGTCGGTTCGTCGCACACGACAATGCCGGGATCGCCGGCGAAGGCGCGCGCGATGGCGACGCGCTGTTTCAGGCCGCCTGAAAGCTGGCGTGGTTTAACTGCGAGATGCCGCTCGGTCAGCCGCACCGAACGGACGAGATCGTTGAGGCGCGCCTCCAGCGCCTTGCCGCTGAGGCCCGCCAGCCGCTTCAGCGCCCGGCCGATCAAATGCCGGATCGAATGCGAGCGATTCAGCGCTGAGTCCGGATTCTGGAAGACGATCTGCATCGCCTTGATCTGGTCGTCGCTGCGGTTCTCCAGCCGAGGCGCCAGCGCCTTGCCCTCGAGTTCGATGGTGCCGCCTGCGTCAGGCGGCACCAGGCCGAGCAGCAGCCTGGCGAAGGTCGTCTTGCCGCTGCCGGATTCGCCGACCAACCCGAGCGTCTCGCCTGACCGCAGCGTGAGTGATACGTCCTTAACCGCCCGTACCGCGTTACCATAGGTCTTGTTCAACCCGGCGACCCGCAGCACCGGCACGGCTGTCGCCTTCGGTGCAAACGGCGCCACATCACTCGGCGTCTCGCGCGGCAGGGATTGCGCCTGCTCGTGATAGTGACAGCGCGAAAGCCGAACGCCTCGATCGTCACTCAGGTCGTACAGCGGCGGCAATTCTGTGCGGCAGCGCTCCGTCGCCAGGGCACAGCGGTCGGCGAAGGCGCAGCCCTTGATGGCGGCACCAATGCCCGGCAGGAAGCCAGGAATGGTGTCGAGCCGACCCTGGTCCTTGCGCTGGCCGCCGCGCGGCAGGCAGCGCAGCAGGGCGACGGTATAGGGATGGCGTGGATCGTTGAACACGACCTCGGTCGGCCCTTCTTCGACCAGCATGCCGGCATAGAGCACGCCGACCCGGTCGCACATGTTGGAGACCACCGCGAGATTGTGGCTGATGAACAGGATCGATGCCGACAGTTCCTGCCTGAGCCGCGCGATCACGTCGAGTACCTCGGCCTCCACCGTCGCATCGAGACCGGTCGTCGGCTCGTCGAGGATCAGCATCGACGGATCGTTGGCCAGCGCCATGGCAATCGCCACGCGTTGCTGCATGCCGCCCGAAAGCTGGTGCGGATAGCGTTGCATGACGCTGACCGGGTCGGAGATGCGCACCCGGTTCAGCATGGCGATGGCCTTGTCGGTGGCCTCCTGTCCCGTAATGCCGCCAAGCTCGAAGACTTCGGTCAGTTGCCGGCCGACACGGATCGACGGGTTCAGCGCCTTGCCCGGATCCTGGTAGACCATGGAGACGCTTTCGGCCCGCGCCCGCCTGAGCGCTTCGGCGTCCAGCTTCATCACGTCCTGGCCGTCGAGCGAAATCGCGCCGCCGATGATCGAGCCGTTTCTTGGCAGGTAGCGCACGACGGTGAGCGCCACGGTGGATTTGCCGCAGCCGGATTCGCCGACCAGCCCATAGGCTTCGCCCTGGCCGATGGTGAGGCTGAGATTGCGCAGCACGGCGCGGTTGCGGCCGCCAACGCCGTAGGCAACCGACAGATCGTGCAGTTCGAGGGCGTTTTGCGCCTTAGCGGAGTTAGTCATTGAGTGCTCCATGGACGCCGTCGGCCATCAGGTTGACACCGATGACCAGAGAGGCGATGGCGAGGGCATCGAACAGCACCGTCCACCAGAAGCCGCCGCCGATCATGCCGTAATTGTTGGAGATCGAGAGCCCCCAGTCGGGTGACGGCGGTTGGATGCCGAAGCCCATGAAGGAGAGCGTGGCGACCGCGAAAATGGCATAGCCGAGCCGCACGGTCGTTTCGACCAGGATCGGCGGGATGACGTTCGGCAGGATCTCGACGAACATCGTATGCAGCGCACTTTCATGCCTGAGCTGTGCGGCGGCGACATAATCGAGTTCGCGCTCGGCCAGCACCGCGGAGCGCACCGTGCGCGCGATGATCGGCGCGAAGCTAAGGCCGATGACGACGATGACCGTCGTCTTGGAGGTGCCGAGCGCAACGATGGCCAACAGCGCGACAATAACCACCGGGATCGCCATGAAGGCTTCGAGGATGCGGCTGACGACATCGTCGACGAGGCCGCGAAAATAGCCGGTCATGAGGCCGAGCGCGGTGCCGGCCACGGTTGCCAGCAAGGTCGCCAGCGGGCCGACGGTCAGGATGTCGCGCGAGCCGACGATGACGCGCGAGAAGACGTCGCGGCCGATCTGGTCGGTGCCGAACCAGTGTTCGGCCGAAGGCGGCGCGAGCGCGTTGATGATGTCGTCGGCGAGCGGGTCGTAGGGCGCGAAATGTTCGCCGAAAATCGCGCAGGCAACCCAGAACAGCACGATGGCAAGACTGACAAGGAAGGTTCGCGAGCGCAGCAGCGAGAAATAGACTTCGGCAAGCGGACCGCGCTCGCCGGTGTCGTCGGGCGTGGGGGAAGTGGTCTGGACGGCGCTCATTGGTCTGACTCCAGCCGGATGCGCGGATTGAGCACGGAATAGAGAAAGTCGGCGGCAAGATTTGCCACTGCATAGACGATGCCGATGGCCAAAGTCCCCGATTCCAGCATCGGGAAATCCTTGCCGCGCGCGGCGGTGACGATTAGCGATCCGATGCCCTGATAGCGGAACAGAGTTTCGACCACCACGAGGCCGCCGATGAGATAGCCGGTTTGCGTCGCGATGACCGTGATGGTCGGCAGCAGTGCATTGCGCAGCACATGCCTCCAGATCACCGTTCGCCACGGCAGGCCCTTGAGCACCGCTGTTCGTGTGTAGTCGGAATCGAGCGCCTCGATCATGCCGGAGCGCGCCATGCGGGCGATGTAGCCGAACAAGACCAGGAACAGCGGCAGCGAAGGCAGGATCAGACAGTAGAGCTGGGTGAAGAAGCCGGTATCGCGCGGCCATGCCGCGGAGATCGGCAGCCAGCGCAGCCAGACCCCGAAAATCAGGATCAGGATGATGCCGGTGACGAATTCCGGCAGCACCGTCACCGACAGGCCACCAAGGCTGATGATGCGGTCGAGCGGGCGGTTGAGGTTGAGGGCTGCCACGACCCCGCCGAGAATGCCGATCGGCACCACCAGCACGAAGGCGACCGCCGCCAGCTTCATCGAATTGCCCAGCGCGTCGATGACGAAGGGCGCCACGGGCGAGCGGAAGATATAGGACGTGCCCATGTCGCCCCGGACGAAGTTCCAGATCCAGGTGGAGTACTGGACGAGTAGCGGACGGTCGACGCCGAGCGTGTGGTTGAGCGCGTCGACAGCGCGTTGATCGGCGAACGGCCCCAATATGGCGCGGCCGACATTGCCGGGCAGCACCTGGCCGCCCAGAAACACCATGATGCTGAGCAGGAATAATGTAACCAGCGACAGCGATACACGTCGTGCAAAGAAGGAGAGAATGGCTAAGACTCCTCGTGGAGCCAGCCCCGTGCGAGAGCTGGCTGGCGACAAATTCGCTTCGCTTCGGTTCAGGCCTTCGACGCTTTATCAAGAAAAAGTTGGGCCATGGGCGTCGACTGCACGCCTGTCACACCTTTCGCGGTTGGCACCAGTAGGTCGGTGAAATAGCCGAAAATGACCGGTGTTTCCTCGAGCAGAAGTTTCTGAATCTTGCCGGCTGTCGCCTTCTGCGCCTCGAGATCGAGATGCGCAATGTAGCTGGACACGAGCGCGTCGTAATCCCTGTTCTTGAAATGCGCGGCGTTCCAGGTGCCTTCGCTTTTCAGCGGTGCGCTAAGCAAGACGTTTGGCACGCCGCGGTGAGCGTAGTCCGTGATGCCCATCACCGAATCCAGCCAGTTCGACTTGCCGAACATCCCATCACCATAATAGCTGCCCTGGTCCAGGAGGCTAAGATCGAGATCGATGCCGATCTCCTTGACCCAGTTCTGGATGAGCTGCGCGTATTCGGGGACTTCAATATAGCGCTCGGTGGTTAGCGTCACCTTGAAGCCATCGCCAGCGCCCGCCGCTTCCATGAGCTGCTTTGCCTGTGCGATGTCCTGCTTGCGTTGCGGCACGCTCACGTCAGTCGAGGGATAGATTGGAGCGAATGGGCTGTCGTTACCTAGTGAAGCCCGGCCTTTCATCAGGCCGGCAACCAGCTTGTCGCGGTCAAGGCAGAGCGCGATAGCACGACGCACGCGCGGATCCTTGAACGGGTCGGAATCACAGCGTATGTGAAACTGGTTATGCGCGGACGACTTCACACTTATGACATTGAAGTTCGGATCGTTAAGCAGGACAACGCCGGCTAGAGGCGATACCCCGGCCATCATATCGACCTGACCGCCCTGCAATGCTAGGATCTGCGACTGCTCATCATTGAAGAAGGTGAATTCGGTGCGTTCGGGCAGCGCCTTCTGGCCCCAATAGGTTTCGTTGCGGACGAAGGATGCGCCCACTTTTGCCGCGTATTTCTCTATTCTGAACGGGCCGGTGCCGTCGAAGCTCTTCTCGTAATCGCCCTTGTAGCCCGCGGGGATGATGATGGCGTTGTAATTGTCGGCCGACATCATATAGGGGAAGTTGCCGTTCGGCGCGTCGAGGTGAAATTCGACCGTGTAATCGTCAACCTTCTTCGTCGCACCCTTCCGCAAGATTCCGTTGAACACCGACAGCGCATTTGAAGCACTAGCTGGATCGGCGAGGCGGTCAATGCTTGCGACCACGTCGTCTGCCTTCATCTCGCCGCCACTGTGGAACTTGATGCCCTTGCGCAGATTGAACGTCCACACCGTGCCTATGTCGTTGGATTTCCAACTTTCAGCTAATACCGGTTGTAGTATGAGGTCTGAATCGGCAACGCAGAGATATTCTCCAGCTTGCTGCAACATCAGAAAACCACTACTATCAGTAGTGGTGATCGGATCGATTAGGGCTGTCGGTGCGCCGCAGGCGACACGAATGGTGGCGCCGGGCGTACCTTGGGCGCGAGCGAGCGAAGGCAAGCCACCGAAACCCGCGACGGCACTTATGCGGCTTAGTAGCGGCAGCGAAACACCGAGTAGGCTGCCATGGCGGATGAAGTCGCGGCGGCTGACCCGGCCGTCTACCAGGCCATCGATGAGATGATTTTCATGCGGCGAACGATTGCGCCGGATGAGATCGAGAATGCGATAGTGCTTATTCATGGGTGATATACCCTTTCCCCTAATTTATTTTTTGCTGGCGAATGATTGACGAGATTCGTACGATTCTCTCTTTCCCGGCCGTCAACGAGACCTGTCGACCGAGTGCTAGCACACGGTCTTGCCCGGTCCGTCCGCAGAACGATGGGCTAACCACGAGAAAGACTCTAATTTCCCGAAGGCGGCGGATTGACAGCATCTTCCTCCCAGTTTTTTGAGATACTAGCGACATGGTCAAAGAAAGAGTTGCCGAAGATTACCTGCAAAACGAAAAAGGTTTCGAAGAGAACGTTCGGGTCAACACGAAGAGGCGCTACGACTTCCGTTGCTCGTTTTGAACTGCCCCCCTGTCGACCGCACACTCGGCATAAGCAGGAGGGCTGAAGCACATGCTTGAGGATAGGCTATGTCTAACGAGTATCGACAGGTCGAACTGAAGGTTGGCGATGTCCGGCATCGGCGCTGGACAACCGAACGCAAACTGCAGATCATCGAAGAGAAGCTATGCCCCAAGGGGAGACGGATTCCTCTGCGGCTCGGCGGCATGGGGTAGCGCCACCGACCTGTTCGACAAACTGCCCGCTCAGGTCATTAGATGCCGCTCCAGCCCGCCGGGTTCAGGTGTGTCGGACGCGCCATCACGATATTGATCCGGATACTGGAGAGAGTGGAAAGGGGGTCCGGCAAGAATTGATCGGTAGCCTCTGGTCGGGTCTTGGCCTGTCATACGACAACACTCGGTTCAAATGGAAATCGGCTGCTACCTTATTTTCCTTACCGCTCAATCAATGTGACAGTACCGTTTCATATGCTGGCACGAGATCGTGACTGCGCGAATTGCAACTTCGCCAAAAAAAGGCTGTCGCCGAAGCATGTTCGACGACAGCCAACCTGCCCTGGGAGGGTGGGGAACCGGGTAATGCTTATGATCGTGTTTTAGTGAGGAGAACGTCGCCCATCACTATGGGACAGTCGCACATTCTCACACCGTGCGAGCAGCGTTCCGACGCCAGCCCTGCTCAGGCCACCTTGGCGGAATAGCGGTGAGCAGCCTTCACCAAGCACGGTGAAGACGGCAAAGCGTCTAGCGCAACTAGAGCAACGTCGAATTCCGGCTGCCGTCGAACAGCTCTCATTTTTCCGCAACAAGATCGGCGGCCATCTTCATCATAGCGGCGCCAATTTCGGGGTCGCTGGCGTCTTTGTTCTCGAGGACGCCGAGCCCGACAACGACGGTGCCGGTGTCAGGGTTCGCGAACATATACTGCCCACCATAGCCACTATGTCCGACCCACGTGCCGTCGGTGTACGTTTGACGGCTATAATGAAACCAGTCTAGCGGCTTTGGCATGGAAGGGCCGGGATTGCGGCGGGTCTCTTCCATGAAGGCGGCATCGCCGACCCGGCGGCCGTCGATACCCTCGCCCTTGCGTGCGAATAGCAGGCCGTAACGCGCGAGATCGCGGGCGGTGAGGCTGGCGCCGAACACCGGCACGCCCTCGCGGTCGCAGGGCGTGTGATAGCACCCTTCGAGGCCCGCCGCCTCGACGATCTCGATCAGCCAGTCGCGCAGCGCCCGGCCGCTGGCGCGCTCGATAATCCAGCCGAGCACTTCAGTGTTGCTCGACTTGTAAAGCGCGTACCCGGTGCGATTTGCCAGGTCGCCGCCGGTAATGCCGCAGAGGAAGGAGCGGATCGTTTCCTCCTTCTGGCCTTCCGGCGGAAGGCGACAGCCGCAGGCGGCATCCATGTCGAAGGCCGAAGTGTAGGGGTCGCTGTAGTCCTCGCTGAAGTCGTTGGTGACGTTCATGTCGGCGACCGCCTTGACGGTCGCCTCGGCGTAGCCAGTACCGATCTCCGGCAGATAGGTGCCTACTCGCTCGTCGAGATTGACAAGGCCGTCGGCCACCGCGCGGCCGAGCATGAGATTGAGTGTCGTCTTGGTGATTGACATAATGGTATGCGCCCTGTCAGGCCCGAAGTCCGGCGCATAGGCCTCGTAGAGGATGCGATCGTCGCGCACCACGACGAAGGCCGAAAAGTGTGGCATGGCGAGGAAACGTGCGACGCCGGGGCGCTCGCCTATGGTCCAGTCGATCTCCTTCCTGAGTGGCAGGACGCGGGGGGCACGCAGCGACATGGCGTAGCGCGCCGTGGTGTGGAGGTTATGGAAGCCGCAGCGGCGGTAGTCGGGCAGGTTCCAGCGCGGCTTGTTGTCGAACAGGACTTCGAAGTCTGGATTGGTAATCGAGGGGACAGTCATGCGGAAAGCCTTTACAAGTACAAGTTTGGGTGTGAATAGTATTCGTGAGGAGCGCACAACTCCGGCTTCTGCGTTGGTCAGTAGCCCCAGCCATCGGCGGCCACCGCCGCCTTCGGAAGGACAACATCCCGGCTTTAGACACCGTTGAACAAATGCGAAGAGCCAAATGAATGCAGGAGAGACCGTTTGGAAATTCTACTCTGGCGGCCATCTGGTGATGGGGTTGAACTCGTCGTGCGCCTCGCGAGCCAAGCTCGTCAATTGCACGGCGTCACTTCGCCGGCCCCTCACGAGGAGGCCAAACCGGTGGCATCGTACTCCACATATTTACTTCGTCTCATTTCGGCGGCCCTTTACTATTAGGCAATCAGGAGTCTGTTGTGGGATTGATCCCATAGGCCCTCCGAGTTGTTCGTGGTGAAAACGCCTGGTAGACAGCTTGGCGACATCGATGACGCCGTGATCAGGAAAGTAGCCCCCGATCATTGATCCCACCGATCTCAAAAGGTCGCACGTGGACTGTTATCTGTCGCACGCTTTTGGAGGAGCGCACTTTCCACGTCAGTAGCTTTTTCTCGGCAGCCCGCATTGCCATTTGAAAACGCTGATCGCTTCCAGGATGCACCTTTCGACTAGCTGGTTTCTCAAGCGCTGCCCCGTCTCCATCATAGCCCGTGGCCCGCCAAAACTCGTTAAGGCTGACGTTAACATCGCAGGTTATGGAAGTGTTGCTGATTTACGTTCAGTTTTAGAAAGCTCTTACTGAAGAGAAACAAAGAAACCGAAAAAAATTCTGTGGGAGCTAAACGACGCAGCGCGCTATTGAACAATTGGTTCGAGGAGGATCATCGGCGCGTCGCTAGCAGGCTTCTCTGATTGGGGTCGGTGAGGTCAAGCGTTTCCTGTCTTTTTTCCGGACCATGTCGCCCCGCGGGTCACTCGCTTCTCTTCGCGGTCGGCGCGGAGCCGCCGCATGATGGGGTCAGGAGAGCGAGGCGTCTCAATCTGTTGAACGACCTTGGGAGACTTCGCCCAGGATCGTGCCTGCTAACGAGATCGCCTTGCCCATCGTCCCCACGGGAACGATCCAGATCACCCTCGCGGGCGAACCACTGTCTGTGTTCGTTTTTGTTCCTTGCGCTATTTCATTTCATGCCGATCCGGCGGCTTCCTTTCCAAAGCGGAATTCGGTTGCGTCGGCCCACATGCGGTGCAGGATGACGGCCAGCTTGCGGGCCACCGCCACCCGCGCCCGCGCCATGCCGCGGCGTCTGGCGATGTTCATGCCCCAGGCGCGCAAGCTCGACCACTTTTTGGAACGCACAAGCAGTGAATGGGCTGCCTCGTAGAGTGCTGTGCGGGCGAGCTCGTCGCCACAGCGGCTGACCTTGCCCTGGATGTCGGTCTCACCGGATTGGTATCGCGCTGGCGTCAGCCCCAGATGCGCTCCCACCGCCCGCGAGGAGCCGAACCGCTCCGGCCGGTCGATCGTGGCGCGGAAGGCGAGCGCCGTAATCGGACCAACGCCTGGCGCGCTCATCCGCCGCCGGCAGACCTCCTCCCTGCGGACGATGTCGAGAACCTTCTTGGTCAGCCGGGCGAACTCCTTGAGCATGGTGCCGAGGATCGTAAGCAGCGGCTCGACCATCGCCATCACCTCGGCACTGGCCAGTTCGCGCACGCGATCAGCAAAGGCGGTGCGCGACGGCGTACCGAGCTGGACGCCGGCCTCTCGCAGCATGGCGCGCACGACATTCTCGATGCTGCGCATCTCGTTCAGCACCGTCCGGCGGGCAACCAGCAGCGCACGCCACAGCCGGCATTGCCGGCTCTTGACATGCACCTGCCGATACCAGCCCGTGCGCATGATCTGCGCAAGCGCGCGGGCGTCGTTGCGATCGGTCTTGTTCGGCATCGTCTTCATGGCCGCATTGGCTTGGCGCGTCTCGATGCAGATCGCAGGCAAACCTTCGGCGCACAATCCATCGTGAAGCCAGGCCGTCAGCGAGCACGCTTCAAGCCCGATGCGCTCCAGCGGCAGATCGAGCTTCCGCAACGCATCGGACAAGGCCTGTGGTTCGCTCGCCGCTCGTGTTTGCTTCACGATCTGACTGCTCTCATCGACGACGCAAATCGCGGTCTCTTCCAAAGATACATCTAATCCAGCAAAATACTTCACGGCTGCTCCTTCCGATGTTTGTGGCGCTCCAAGGCGACCACGTTCTAACATCCATACAGGAGCAGCCGCCCGCACCTTGGCTCGGGCGAGACCCCAATCACCCCATCTGTTGAAAAAGTGGCTCGCAGCGAGGCTATGAGCGTGATTCAGTGTCTCCGAAGAGATTCGGAGAACGAGGCATGCGCGGCGGGGACGACCGGTCTGGCGAACTGTTCAGTTATGTTGATCTCGAGGCTCGGGTGCGGCGCGATCATCCGTTGCGCCGCATTCGGGCGATTGTGAACGAGGCGCTGGCGGCGTTGGAGCGGGACTTCGCGGCGCTGTATTCGCCGATGGCGCCCTTCAACCCCGCCGGAAAAGCTGCTGCGAGCGATGCTGCTACAGGCGTTCTATTCGATCCGCTCGGAGCGGCTGTTGATGGAGCGGCTGGAATACGACCTTCTGTTCCGCTGGTTCGTCGGGATTGGCGTTGACGATGCGGCCCATCATGCGGCCGCTCCGCGCCGACCGCGAAGAGAAGCGAGTGACCCGCGGGGAGACATGGTCCGGAAAAAAGACAGGAAACGCTTGACCTCACCGATCCCAATCAGAGAAGCCTGCTAGATCCGGCCGATGCTGGGCTACAAATCACCAGCATTAGCCGCGATCATCCTGGCCGCCATCGAAATAGGTCCATACGATCCGCAAGCGACAGTCGAGGTACGCCTTCATCTGAGTCCGGCCCTGGCCGAGCAGCTTGAAATCCTCGCCGCGTGATTGGTCTCGTTTCGGGTCTCACTGCATCCCTACTCGGCCGTTGAAACAAACCACCGGTGTCCAACCCCAAAGTTACCGGTCGCCTTACGGGCGCGATACAAAGGGAACAGGCTGAACTTGGCTGCCGGGGGCGGGGCTTGTCGACCGCTCGATCGAAAGCGCGAGCTGGGGAGGACAACCACCGACCTGCAGAGCGGCAAGCCAATCGCACGAAGAGCGCTCACCGTAATGACGCTTCGCGATGCCGTCAAATCGTGCGGCGGCACGTCAAGTATTCGCTGCCTCGCCGATCGTTACAACGGCAGCACTGAAAGCCCAGCGCCGTAACTGGACGAACGACGTAAACCGCCGCTATGCCGGCCTCAATTCGGCCGGCCAATCCATTCCTCAGGGATGCCGCGCGCAAGCGGTCTGCCAAATGGGACCAGGCGACTTTCCGACGCCCAACGGTGATGACACAAAACTCGCTTCATCCGCTCCCGGTCCCGCCGGCAGCGACATCAACGTTGCCTCTGGTCAGGTGTGACCCCGTCTCCCCATTGAGGGCCACGCCGTCGGCCCGCCGCCTTCAATGGGAGAGATTGCGCGGCGAGAGCTTTCCAAATCCCCGTTTCAGATGGCTCGCCAACTCCTGGCGCACATCATCAGGCCATTGCTCCATCCCAACGCAGTTCACTTCGGCCGCAACCAGCGACCAGTACAGCAGGTCCGCGTGTCGTCCTTCGAACAGGGCCGCCACGATGAACTGTCCGATCACCAACGTGATCGTCTCGGGCTTGCCTTTCTTCCGCAGAAATTCGGAAACCTCTTCCGCCCATGGTTTCGGATTGCAATCGACGAACGCCGCCGCTTCCTTATAGAGCGCATTGTCTCCTGCGACTTGCCAGAGATTCGCTTGCATCGTGAACCCTTCAGCAAAATGATGCCATTGCATCGACGCTGGCGGATTTTCGAATGCCAGTCAAAGAAATATAAAGCATATTTTCAGTCTATCGTAGCAAATGAATCTACGCCGATTCGTCTACTTTTCTTGTATGCTACTGGCTTGTCCTGCGTCTCTTTTTGGCCGGAGGTAGCTGCTTCTTCTCGGAGGTTGCCCCAGCGGGGATGGCTGCCTCTTTCAAACAGGCTCTGTGTCATGCTCATGAGGTTCGCGTTCGCAATTTTCGCCGGCGGCGTGCTCGCTTTCTTCGCCCTGCCCGATCAGGAAGCCGGCCTTCGCCTGCTCAGCTTTTCCACTGCTTTCTTGATCCTGTCCCTCGCCGCCGTCTGTGTCATCGAATTTCTAACTCACAGTATCGGACGTTATCGCCTTCGCTCGTCGTTACAGCCGTCGCGCTGTGATGACGATCTTCCTTTGCATGACGCTGCAAAGTTCGAGCGCTCCGCCTGGTCGACGTCCGGCGTCAACCCTAAGGATCCGAACCTGGTTTGGCAGTACCGCCTCAATGATCAGCGCCTTGGCCGCTTCAAACTTTAACAGGTCCTACCGTGCCAGGATCTGCTCAATCACGCGCACAGCCGATCCTCCTGTTCCGTCAGGTCTGCGATCTCCTGATACCGTAGCCCCAAATGCTTCAACGCTTGCGCACGGCGGCGTCCCAAATTCCCAAAAGGCCCATACCGAGACGCCCAGGGACGCCGCCAATGTGCCGATCGTCCGAAGGTCGGGGTCGCGCGCCCTCGCGCAGTGATAAAGCGTTCCTGCGGCAGACACCACTATGCTGTGTTCGCGCGCAGGTGGTCCTCGTAGTTACCTGATGCAACGGCTCCTGGTCGCCAATCTCGAGGTTTGCGAATGGCGCTCTCAGCGATGCAGGCTTGGGCCACCTGGCCGAGGCGATCCTGCGGTCACGACAGCTAAGTCCTGGCCCTTGCTCTCTTGTCCCAGATGCCGGATGCCCATCGCGGCGGGCGGCGCGAGGAAAACCCCCTCGCCTTCCTTCCCCTCCCTTACACGTTGATCGGGGGGTATCCAGCCGCCCGGCCCGAAGGTTCTCGCCGCTGTCCTCGTTCGGCGCGCAAACCGTGCCCGAGAAGGTTATGCGCCATTGGTCGCACGAGCGCGGTTATGCCGTCTGCTGGGAACTGGTCAGCCAGAAGCCCATTCGGCGCCGGAGCCCCGAGGCACGCGCCAGCGGTGCCGCAACCTTGCGAAGAGGTTGGAGCACAACGTACCGCTGTTCGCGAATGTATTCCAAGCGGCAGAACGCGTGAAGCGCCCCGGCTATTTCGCTGGGGATGTTCGACGCGCTATTAAATCATTCTATTGATCCGATAGCGGCTTGGCGGCATTATCAGGCCCATGACAAAGGTGTCATGGCCAAGCGCTGCCCAGGTATATCGCGCCTTGGGAGGATTCCCGGCGCGCGGGAGCTACTTGTGCCGTTGCCCAGTACCAAGTCACGGGCAAGGGAAAGGCGACCGCCATCCCTCCCTCTCTGTTCGTGACGGGGATTATCGTCTTATGCTCCACTGCTTTGCGGGCTGCGAGCTTCTGGCGGCGCATGGTAGCCTCGCGCTCGAGCAGCATGGCAAGCCATTCGCCATGTTCGAGGCCGCGTGCTTCGGATTGTGCGTCGAGCTCCTGGAAGGCGGTGGCCATGCCATGAAGGCCGAGTTCGCGTAGCATGTCGATCGTCGGATGGATAAGCATTGGTGTGTCTCCTCAATGAAAGTAATCAGGGCCACGCAGATTGGCGTGATCGACGATGGCGGTCGGTTCGGTGGAATGCCTTGCGGCCTTGTGATTGGCGATGAGCGAGGCGATGCTCTTGCAGTTCAGCCCACCGATCTCGACAGCGCGGGCTGACACGGCTTCGGCGCGATCGCGTGTGACATCGCGAAACAGGCGCAGGACACCCAGGCATGTTCGAAAGCCTTGTTCAGGATGTGGGCGGCTGGCGAGGATTGCGACAATCAAGCCTTCCGTCTCGGGGCCGACGGATGCGGCCCAGCGACGGAAACGATCCGGCGTCCACTCGGCATATCGCCGGTGGGAGCTGGGCATATGATCCGGATCGGTTCCATGACGAGGGCCGCCATAGCGGCGCTGATGGACGGCAATGCGCTTGCCGCGGTGAAAGATCTCGATGATGCGTGCCGTTGCTCTAAGATCGACTTGCTGGCGAATGAGGCTGTGGGGCACGGAATAAAAGAAGGTCTTGAACTCGACGTGGTAATCCGTCGAGACGCGGGCCAAACGCCATTCGGCAAACTCGTAATCCTCCAGTGGAAGACTGGCCAAAGCCGGGCGCTCGACTGTCTCGAAGAGCTGCCGGCGACTGACGCCCAGCCGGCGCGTGATCATTGATGCGATCGAGTGCCTGGCGAATGGCGGCATTGGCCTCGGCCAGCGAGAAGAAGGTCTGGTTGCGCAGCCGCCCCAGAATGCATGACTGGGCGAAACGCACGCCGTTCTCGACTTTCGATTTGTCCTTCGGCCGTCGCGGCCGTGCCGGAAGAACGCCGACGCCATAATGGGATGCCATCATGCTGTAGCTGCGATTGATCTCGGGATCGTAGAAGCTGGCGCGGCTGACGCCCGACTTCAGATTGTCGGGGACGATCAGTCGGGGAACGCCATCAAAAAAACGAAACATCCTGACGTGTGAACCAATCCAATCAGGCAGTGTCTGGTCCAGGTTGCTTCGGCATATGTGAAGCTGGACGCTCCCAAGACCGCCACAAAGATCTCCGCCTCACGGATCTCGCATGGGCCCAGTTCGGCTCTGTACGGCGCCGCGTACCCTGTTTGACGCATTGCGAGCGCTGGTCCCGCTTCCGGCAAGCCGAAGCATTTGTCTCAACTGTCTCATGGTCAGCCTTCTCTTTGCCGGCATCAAAATCTCCTCGCTCGTAGCGAGGTATTTGATGCCAAAGTTGCTGACCCAGGAGGTAATCTTCAGTGCCGAAAACTGGCCGGTCTTTGGTTGGAATGGTGGCCGGCTTCATACCGGAATGGTGGCCGGTGTTTGATCGGAATGGCGGCCGGCTTCACGTCGGAATCCGCAACGATAGCGAGCGCAGAGCCGGACCTGCGCCTTCCAGGCGATGTCGCGGACAGCTTTGGGTAAACCCTCGAGCCGGACCCTCAGGGCCTCGCTAACCCTGGCGGGATAGCGGTAAGTCCATGCCGCTTCGACCAACGCGCGGCGGGCGCGTCGATTGCCGGCGAGTGTAAGGCTCGATCTGCGGACCGTGTCGCCGGTCGAACGCTCCCCCGGAACCAGGCCGAGGAAGGCCATCAACTGTGGCGGTGTATCGAAGCGGCGCACATCCCCGATCTCGGCCGCGAAGATCACTGCGACCAGGAACGAGGCACCGCGCATCGCCTGATAGGCCTCGACGACCCGCGCCATGGACCAGGTCGGCACGATGGCGCTCAGCTGCTCGTCCAAGCGGCGTAGCCGCTGAACCGCGTCCTCGATCGCGTCGATTTTCTCCTGGAACACGATCTGCTGCGCCGGATGCTCGAAGCTCTGGCGGGCGAGCCAGCGCCGGTGCGCCAATGTCCAATGACCGCCGCCCTCGTAGATCCGACCATGGCGCAGAAGAAGGGAGAGCAGCTGCTGGCGTTTGCGGCGCAGGTCGTCGGCTCCGGATTCCCGAGCCCGGACCAGATCGCGGATAGCCTCGTGGACTACGTCCGGCACCCACACTCCGATCAGTTCGCCCGCCCGATGCAGCCGCGGCTCCGGCCTGTCGCCGCGCCAGATCCGGCCTCGAGCAATGGATCGCCGATACCGCGGACAGCGAACTGGCCTCCCTTGCAGCAGGCATCGGCCGTGACATCGAGGCTGTCCGGGCGGCCATCACCCAGCCCTGGAGCACCAGCCCCGTCGAGGGACAGATCAACCGTCTCAAAACCATCAAACGCCAGATGTATGGTAAGCGCCAAGCTGACCCCATCTGGCGCGGCTTGAGGTGATGAGCGAGAGATAGTGGCACTGAAGCAAGGAGCCGAGGAGCTTGCAGTGTCAATTTCTATGTCTGCGCCTATGCCTGATGATGTTCTTGAGGCGGTCCCGAACCGGCTGGAGGCAAGCCCGCAGCGTCCGCGGCGGCGCTGGTCGGCGAAAGCGAAGTCGCGGCTGATCGAGGCGACACTGAAGCCGGGCGCGAATGTATCGGCCATTGCCAGACAAGCGGGGATGGCGCCCGCCCGGCTGTTCGGCTGGCGGCGCAAGGCGATCAAGAACGGTGCGGTCACGCCGCAGCGAGATGCGGATCGGCTTGGCTTTGTCGAGGTCACCCAAGCGGCGTCTTTGACAGTGGAGATCTGTTTGGGCGATGTGGTCATTCGGGCCGGCGCCGACGTCGGCCAGGATCATTTGGCCAGGATTATCCGCGCGGTCTGCCAGGCATGATCCCGGCCGGCGTGAAGGTGTTGGTCGCCAGTCATCCCGTTGATTTTAGAAAAGGTCCCGACGGCCTTCTGGCCCTGGTGCGCGATGCCGGCTCGGATCCGTTCTTATGCGTCGGGCGAGATTATGTGGCGGAGCCGCCCTGACGCCCGTCAGGGCCGGCCAAACCCAGCTTGCCTCCGCCACATAATATTTNTGATCCGTTCTTATGCGTCGGGCGAGATTATGTGGCGGAGCCGCCCTGACGCCCGTCAGGGCCGGCCAAACCCAGCTTGCCTCCGCCACATAATATTTCGTGTCTCTCACGGGCGCGGGATTCCCCTGCGCCGCAATGTCGGAGGGGCAGGATGCTCGAGTTCTATTTTTCGTATCGTGGGGTGCTCAAGCGCCTGCGTAGCGGTGCGCTCGGTGGCGAGATGGATCGCATCGCGAAGCATTTTTTCACGCTTGGTTATAAGCCAGCATCCGCCAAGATTTACCTGAGCCGGATTGCGCGCTTTAGCCAGTTTGCCGCGACGCGCTGTGGTCCGATGCCTATCCCTCAAGATGTCATCGACAGCTATTTGTGCACGTTTACTACTGATACTCCGCGCATCGGCGCAGTGTCGGCTCTGGGACACGCACGCCGACTGGCTCCGGAGCGGTTCATTGGTTCTGTTCCAAGTGTAGAGGATGATCCGGATGCTCCGCTTCTGGCCTCCTTTTCGGACTATCTGAGCAGGGTGCGGGGACTTGAGCCGAAGACCCGCGAAGGCGTTCTTTTGGGCGGCCGCCGCTTTCTGGATTGGCTCCGCCATCATCATCCCGACCAAGAGCTCCAAGCGTTGACGGCGGAGCATGTCTTCGCCGCCGTTGAGCATCGGCTGTCGCTATCGGCGACCTCCGCCACCCGCACGGCGGCGACCTCTCACATCCGAACATTTCTTCGGTTTTTGTATTGGGCTGGCCACAATGACCAGGATCTCGCCCGCGTCGTCCCAGGGACGCCGCATTGGCGTTTGGCGCATTTGCCGCCGCGCCTTGCATGGGATGACGTTCGGCGCGCAATCGATGCGATCGGCGCAACAACGCCGGTCGACATCCGCGATCGAGCCGTCCTGTTGCTGCTCGCCACCACGGGTATTCGTAACGGCGAGCTCCGCACCATTCAGCTGCAGGATATCGACTGGCGAACTGGCGAGGTCTTTGTCCGGCGCACCAAGGGCAAGCGTGATCGGGTGGCGCCCCTCCTCGAGGAGACCGGCGCCGCGCTCGCCGACTATATCCTGCGTGCTCGACCGAAGGTGGATAGCCCATACCTGTTCCTGTCCTTCACGCCGCCCGTGGGACCGTTCAAGTACGCATCGCCTGTTTCGAGGATCGTGCGGAAGCGGTTGCGGCATGGCGGGGTCGAACTCGGGCGGGTCGCAGGTGCACATCTCCTGCGCCACAGCCTTGCCACCCAGCTCGTCAGGCAGCGAACGCCGATCAACGAGGTCGCCGATCTTCTCGGGCACCGCAGCATCAATACAACAGCGCTGTACGTAAAGGTCGCGGTCTCGCAGCTCGCCGAAGTCGCACTCCCCTTTCCGGGAGGCGTCGCATGACCGCCTTTGCCCGATTACTCGGCGAGAAGGCCGAGCGTTACATCGAACTGCGCCGCTCCCTCGGTTATGCCTTCAGCAAGCAAGCTGGCACGTTGCGGGCTTTCGTCCACTACGTTGAGCGCGCTCAGCTCGATGGGCCCGCCACTCGAACGATGGCGCTGGATTTCGCCTTGTCGTTCAGCGGCGCCGCCAACAGCCGCGCCACTCGCCACGGCGTGCTCCGCCGGTTTTACGAGTATCTCGCCGTCTATGACGTCCGAACCGAGGCCTTGGAGCGCAGAGCTTTCCCCAGATCCAGAGCGATTCCGCCTCCGCGTATTCTCAGTGAGGCTGAGTTGGCGTCGCTCATCGACGCATGCGCCCGCATTTCGCCAGGCACCCCGCTCAGAGGGCGGACGATGGCGACGCTGATCGGATTGTTGGCGAGCTCGGGGCTGCGATCGGGCGAAGTGGTCAGCCTTGATCGTTCCGACGTCGATCTGGCCAACGGGGTTCTCCTCGTTCGGAAGACGAAGTTCCGCAAGGACCGTCTCGTCCAGTTCACACGACGACCCAAACAGCCCTTCGTCAATATGTGCATGAGCGCGATGCTGCTTTTCCCACGCCCAAGGACCAGGCCTTCTTCCTCAGCTCCCGAGGCAACCGCCTCTCGGCGACCGGCCTGCAAAACGGTTTTGCTGAGGTCCGCAAGCTCGCCCATCTTGATGGCGGCAAGCCGTTAAGGCCGCACGATCTCAGGCACCGTTTCGCTGTGACCCGCCTCAGCCTCTGGCACCAACAGCGTGCAGACGTTCAGGCGCTGCTGCCTTTGCTCGCCACATATCTCGGTCACGCCAGCTACAGCGATACAGCCTACTACCTCACTGGCTCGGCGGATCTTCTCGCCATTGCGGCGGAGCGCGCCTTCCTCGATGGAGGTGCAGCATGAGCGAACATTTGCTCCTGGCGCCGCTCCTGGAGTCCTACTTTCGCCGGCGCTTGACCAAGCAGCGCAACGCGACTCCCGCGACCGTGGCCAGCTATCGCGACGCCTTGCGCATGCTGATCCTCTTTGCCGCCGCCCGGTTGCGGAAGAAGCCGGCGGCGTTGGCGCTTGAAGAGCTTGATCGAGACCTCGTTCTCGCTTTTCTCGACGAGCTCGAGGAGCTCGAGGAGCTCGAGGAGCTCGAGGAGCTCGAGGAGAAGCGGAACAATTCCGTCGCCACGCGCAACGCCCGCCTGGCCGCGATCCGATCTTTCTTCCACCACGTCGCTGCCGCCGACCCGGCGTCCTTCGGCGTCGCCCAACGCGTGCTGACGATTCCCATTAAACGGACGCACATTGAGGTGACGTACCACCTCACCAAGGCCGAAGTGGACACCCTCATCGCGGCGCCCGATCCAAAGACGCCCCGTGGTCGGCGCGACCGAACCTTTCTGCTCTTCTTGGCACGGACCGGCGCCGGGGTCTCCGAAGCCACCGGCGTCAACGCAAACGATCTTCAGTTGGAGCGGTCGCACCCGCAAGTGCTGCTGCGCGGCAAGGGGCGCAGAGACCGCGTCGTCCCCATTGCTAAGGACCTGGCGCGGGCGCTAACATCCTTGTTGAGGGAGCGCGGGATCACCCATTACGAGCCGCGACCGATATTCGTCGGCGCCCGCAACGAGCGCCTGACTCGGTCGTGCGGCGTGCGGCCGCCGAGGCCGTGGCTATCAGCCCGGCCTTGGCCGACAAGCCCATATCGCCGCACATCTTCCGGCACTCCCTCGCCATGAAGCTTCTCCAGTCCGGCGTGGACCTTTTGACGATCCAAGCCTGGCTCGGGCACGCACAGGTCGCCACGACCCACCGCTATGCCGCAGCGGATGTCGAGATGATGCGCAACGGACACGAGAAGGCGGGCGTCGCCGGCGATCACGGCGTGCGTTTCCGACCAAATGACTCCGTTCTGCAACTGCTGAACTCCATCTGAATATTATGTGGCGGAGGCAAGCTGGGTTTGGCCGGCCCTGACGGGCGTCAGGGCGGCTCCGCCACATAATCTCGCCCGACGCATAAGAACGGATCGGCCCCCATCGTCTCTCGCACCAGCGCCGCCAGCCCCTCCGCGCCCTTGCGGAAGTCGACCGGCTTCGTCGCCACCATGACCTTGACCGCACCCGTCGGCCCGATCACGACGTCGCCTTCCGCGCGCGGATCACTGCGGCCACCGTCTTGGTATCGGCGCCCCGGCCAACGCGCATCGCGACGCCGTCGATCTCAAGCTCGATCATGCCGGCGTCTCGAGTGGCTTGCCGTTTCCGCTGCTTCGGTGGATGCCTGGCTACAGGCTCCGCCGCCGTCACAACCGCCGGCACGAAGGCAGGAGAATCTTGCTGCACCGAAGCGGCCTGTTTGCGCGCTTCGCGGCGCCAGGCGAAGACCTGCTGCGGCCTGAGGCCATACCGGCGGGCGACCTCGGAAACCACTGCGTTCGGCTCCAGCGTCTCCGCGATGATCCGTGCCTTGTCATCCACCGACCAATGACGCCGACCGCCGGCACCGTTGATCACCTCGAAACGCCGAGGCTGCCGATCCGGGTCAAGCGTAAGGTCAAGTCCAGGCACAAGCCGATCTCCGATCCCAATACAGGATCGGCAACCTCACAGATCGCGACCACTCCCGAAAGGTGGTCCCACAACAGCGCTCTGATGTCCGCTGTCAAGGTTTGGAACGCAGGAGGTCGCCCGATCCGAGGAACGGCTGCTCATTCTGCGCATGGGTGGAGGCGGAACTGAAGGACGTCGGTGATCAAGCTCTGATGCGCGGATTGGCTACCGCATTCCCGATTGTGCGTCCGGGGCTGTTCCTATCTTACTGCGGGCGTCGGCCATGTTGCCGGCCACAAAGCGTCTGACGGGCATTTCCCCTGCCGGGTCCCGCCTCCGCCCATGCGCGAGATGAAAGCCGTCGCAGGTCTACGACCTGATCGCCTGGGCCTCCCTTGCAACGGCCCACATGAAGCCGGCCAGTTCACGGGCGATCGCTGTGCACACCACCGTTGTCCTCTTGCCGCGTCCGCTCAACATTCGATAGCGGGCGGTCAGCCGTGTTTGGGCCTTCCATGCGATCTCGCGCACCTTCGGTGGAGCTTGCTCCAGCCGATACAGCTTCATCTTGCCTACCTTGGGAGGATGCCTGTACGTCCATGCGCTCTCGACCAGCATATGGCGAACCCGGCCGTTCCCTGCCTTAGTGATGCCGCCCCGTCTGACTGTCTCGCCGGTCGATCGTTCGCCGGGAACGAGGCCAAGATAGCCCATGAGTTGGCGTGGGCTCTCGAACCGCTGCACGTCGCCAACCTCGGTGGCGAATGTCACGGCAACGATTAGGTCTACGCCCCTCAGGGTCTGCAGTGCCCGCACGATCGGCGCCAGGGACCAGGTCGCAATGAACTCCTCGATCACACCCTCAAGTCGCTCGACCCGCTCTTTCGAGACGCGGATCGCTTCGACCATTTCCTGAAGCGCGATCTGATGCGCCGGGTGATCGAACGGTTGCTCCTGCAGCCAGCGCAGATAGCGCATCGTCCAGCCCTTCCTGCGAGGATAGATACGTCCGTGCTTGAGCATGAAGGCGCTCACATGCTGCCGGTGGACGCGAAGCGTCTCGACTGCGGCCGCCCGGGCGCGGACGAGATCCCGCATGGCTTCGTGACCTTCATCGGGAACCCACACCGCCGTCAGTTCGCCGGCGCGCAGCAGTCGAGCCAACGCAAGAGCATCCCGGCGGTTCGTCTTCACCCGATCGCCGGGCTTCCTTGGGATCAGCGATGGGGCATGGCCGAGCGATCGGATCAGCCGATAGAGACCATAGCCGGTCGGACCGGCCTAGTAGCAGAAATACACCCGATCGAACTTGGCGGCGATCCGCTGGATAACTCGGCGCATGCTCACATCCGACGCGTCGACCTCGCCGCAGAAGCGAACCTCTCCCTCTCGGCCGGCGTCCGCAATCGCGATGGCGTTCCTTAGCTTCGCGACATCGATTCCGACAAATGCTTCCCTATGATCTGCCACGGCTCGTCCTCCTGTGATGAGGATCGGCTCGGCCCGCCCGAGCAACCCTCGGACGCGCAGTGTAGGGCGAGCCACCTCACTGACAGAGGCGGACATACGGTCTTACGCTGAAAAGCCGCCTTGAGCAGATCGCGCAGAAATACGACCCAAGCCGCGTGTCAGCCAAGGGTCGTGGCATGATGCGAGGCATCGATCTGAAGTTTGGCGAAGTTGCCAGTCAANGCTGAAAAGCCGCCTTGAGCAGATCGCGCAGAAATACGACCCAAGCCGCGTGTCAGCCAAGGGTCGTGGCATGATGCGGGGCATCGATCTGAAGTGTGGCGAAGTTGCCAATCAGGTCGTCTGGACCGCCTTCCAGAAAGGCCTCATCGTCGAGACCGCTGGTCCCAAAGACGAGGTCGTGAAGTGTCTGCCACCTCTCGTCATTGGGGAGGATCAGCTTGGCCAAGGCCTCGACATCCTCGAAGACGCTGTCGATAGCGTGATCGGCAGCGCAGTGAATACGGCAGCCTGAGAGGTGAATCATGATCGTCAAGGATTTCAATGAGGAGAAACTGACAGCCCGCCGTGTTGAGACCACGAGCTGGGAAAGCGTGCGGTTGCTCCTCAAGAATGATGGGATGGGCTTCTCCTTCCACATCACCACGATCCATTCGGGTGCCCGGCTCAAGATGCACTACCGGAACCACCTTGAGGCGGTCTACTGTATCTCTGGAACGGGTTCCATCGAGGACCTCCAGGCGGACCATGTCGTGCGACCGGGCATCATTTACGCGCTCGATAAGCATGATGCTCACCTGCGTGTGCCGAGACCGAATTGGTGTTAGCCTGCGTCTTCGTCCCTCCCTTGGCCGGCCGCGAGGTGCATGACGAGACCGGCGCGTATCCTCTCGCCTCCGAGGCGATCTGATGTCGCCTCCGAGAAAGCTAGTGAGTTGCAAGCCGCGAGAAGCCGTGGCCGTGGAGCGACTGGAGGGCGGCAAGGATGTCCATGGCTAAATGTCGTTTCCGCGCGACGCATGCTGGGATAAAAACCTTTCTATCATCTGTCGCGATTCACCGGAAGCATAGGCTTCACGATGAATGCGCACTGCGGCCTCAAGGCACTCGCGGAATCCAACTTCGGTCATTTCTCGCAACCACTGCTTATTCAAACGTATCGCCAGGCGAGGCTTAGCAGCAAGCTCTCGCGCTAACGAAAGAGATGTCTCCATCACCTTTTCCGCTGGCACAATCTTATTGATGATCCCGATTGAATGGCATTCGGCTGCACCCATTAGACGGCCGCTCAGGGCCAAATCTGTCGTTCGGGCAAGACCAAGGATTTCCCTCATGATCCACGGCCCTGTCACACTGGCTATGCCGGAGTTGACTTCTGGTTGACCCATTCGTACTCGTTTATGGGCAATTCGGAAGTCACAAAGGAGCGCCGCTTGAAATGCTGAACCAGCAGCGACTCCGTTTAGGGCCGCGATGAGCGGCTTAGTGAGCGACCTAATTACGCCATATAAGCTTTCCCACTCACCGATCCATGCGGATCCCTTGTCGCCGTCAAATGTCATAGCTTCGTTTAGATCTTGGCCAGCACAGAATGCGCGACTGCCAGCTCCTGTTATTATAATGGCACGGACTGTTTCGTCGCGCTCGAGTTCATTGAAAGCATCAACCAATTGACTCCGCATTGGTGCATGCCAGGCGTTCAATATCTCCGGCCTGTTCAGCGTGATCACAGCGACCTCATCATGCCTATCGAGGAGAATGTAATGATCCATCCCTGTCCTTTTGGTTGAAATGCAACGCAGCGGTTCAATTAGTTCTTGTTGGACCGACTGTTCACGTCAAACGTCATTCCCCATCCGATGCTCATTTGCAGTTCATGGCGCTATTGCACGCGACGAAAGTGAAGTCGAGAGGCGGGTGGGCGTCGGGTTGCCGGTCGCCAGTAGTCACCCGAAGAAGCTGTAGGGGTCTCGAAGGGTCGCCGCTTCCCAATTGCCTTCGCTTTGAATCTCAACCTTGCGGAAAACCTCAATTTGCACTTCCTTCATTCAGCGGCGACGGATCGCCATCGCCCGCAGCCGGTCGGAACATATCTTTGGCATAAGTGGTCGGCGTTGCGGAGGCCTAATACGCAGGCGCAATTAGCTAAAGCGCATAGTTTGCAGCATCGACTCGATTGTTCAACACACGGCCATCCGTGATGAACTCCGCAATCAGCTTTGCCGATCCGCACGCCATCGTCCACCCCAGCGGTCCGTGACCAGTATTCAAGAAAAGGTTTGTGTAATGCGTTGGTCCAACGAGAGGTGGGCCACCAGGCGTCATCGGGCGTAAGCCGGACCAGTTAAGCACGGCATCTGCGTCGATGTGGGAGGCCAAGGCAGGCAAGATTTTTAGAGTGTCATTCAGAACTCGCCGGCCTTCTTTGGCATCGACGCGCGTATTGTACCTAGCAAATTCGGCTCGGCCACCCATGCGTAGCCGATCACCCATCGGCACCATCATCGCATGATACCCATCATCCATAATTGGTCGCGTTGGTCCGCCTCGCCACCCGTTTAACGCCACTGTAACAGAGTATCCTTTAACGGGGAGGATCGGTAGCTTGATACCGAGAGGTCGGGCTAATAACGGACTGTAGCTACCGAGCGAGAGCACAAACGCATCGGCGCGGATGTCTCCCTGTGAAGTGACAACATGTGATATCTGCGTAGAAGAGGCTTTGGCGATCCGCAGAACACTGGTGTTCATCAAGAACTCGGCGCCCAATTCTGCCGCCAGGCGAGCCATTTCGTTGGTGAACTTGTGTGCGTCGCCACTTTCGTCGTTGGGAAAGAATACGGCACCTGTGTAGCGATCAATAACCGGACTAAGGCAGGGCTCTTTCTCCAGGATTTGGCCTTGATCGAGCGTTTCGAATTGAACGCCCCATTCCTGCATGTCGCGGCACTTTTGAACGAACTCGGACATCCGCCCACCGCGTGGAAATACACGCATTGTGCCTCGTGTTGTCTGATCATAGTCGATGCGAGTTGTTTCGCGAATACTGCGGAGCGTCTCCAAACTCAGGCTAGCAAGCCTGATGATTGCAATCATATTGCTTTTGTGGCGGTCGTAAGTTGAGTTAGCCAAAAATCTAAAGCCCCAGCCGACCATGGAGGGTACCGCCACCGGATTGATTTTGAGGGGCGACCTGCTGTCAAACAGCATTTTTCCCAGACGCTTCACTGTCCCGGGGGAATTCCAAGGACTAGCGTCGCTTGGGGTCATTAAACCGCCGTTCGCGAAACTCGTTTCCATTCCTGGTCGTCCACAGCGATCAATCACTGTGACGTCATAACCATCTTTCGCAAGCATATAAGCCGTTGCACTACCTACAACGCCGGCACCAAGCACAACAACTTTCATCTCCCTGAGACCTCTTAGCTTTCTTTTGGCCCGAGCGTACCCGGAACTATTGACGAGTTGTTGCGGCACGTCGTTGGGCCCAAGCGCCGGGTCGAGGCGGCGCTCAAGGCGCGCCGTAGCCACCCCCTCCGGGCGTCTTAATGATGCAAATATCGCCCGCGCGGACTTCGCAGGAATCGTTGCCGACAAGGATTTGCGTTTCACTGGAGGCCCGCTGAACCAGATTCTCGCCCGGCTGGCCGGGCTCACCGCCGGCAAGGCCAAAGGCACGTGTGCGCCGGTGAGATGACAGCACCGTCACCGTCATCGGCTCCAAAAAGCGCAGCCTGCGGACCGCGCCGTCGCCGCCGCGATAGCGGCCTTGGCCCCCCGAGTCTCGGCGTACGGAAAACTCCTCGACACGCACGGGGTAACGGGTCTCTAGCACCTCAGGATCGGTCATTCGGGTGTTCGTCATATGCGATTGGACCGCGCTCGCGCCGTCGAAACCGTTGCCCGCGCCCGTGCCGCCACAGATTGTTTCGTAGTTCTGATGCACGTCGTTGCCATAAACGAAATTGTTCATTGTGCCCTGTGAGCCGGCGAGAACGCCAAGCGCCCCGTATAGTGTTTCGGTGATCGCCTGGCTGACCTCGGTATTGCCGGCGATAACCGCCGCTGGATAGCTTGGGTTGATCATTGTGCCTTCCGGCACATTTAGGTTAATCGGCTTCAGACATCCCTCATTCATGGGAATATCCGAACCTACCAGTGTGCGAAAGACATAGAGGACTGCCGCCTTGCAGATCGCCAGCGGTGCATTGTAGTTGCCTTCGTCCTGAGCTGAGGTTCCGCTGAAATCGATGCTCGCGGAGCGTTTCTCGCGGTCGATCCGAATGGCGACGCGGATGACCGCACCGCCGTCGAGTTCATAAGCGAACTCGCTGTCGGTCAGCACATCTATGACCCGCCGAACGCATTCCTCGGCATTGTCCTGCACATGCTTCATGTAGGCGTGCATGACGTCGCGGCCGAACTTTGCGAGCATTTTTTGCAATTCGCGCACGCCTGTAGCGTTCGCCGCCACCTGAGCTGCGAGGTCGGCGACATTCTGGTCTATGTTGCGGCAGGGATAGGGACCGCTGGAGAGCAGTTCGCGGGTTTCCTCCTTGCGGAACCGGCCACCGCGGACGAGGTAGAAATCGTCGATCAGAACGCCTTCCTCGTCGATATGCCTGCTGTCGGGAGGGGCGGAGCCCGGCGTGCGTCCCCCGATATCCGCATGATGGCCGCGGGAGGCAACAGCAAAGAGGATATTCCTGCCTTCTGCATCGAAGACCGGCGTGATGACCGTCACGTCGGGCAGATGCGTGCCGCCATTGTAAGGATTGTTCATCATCAAGACGTCACCCGGCCTGAGCTTGTCGCGATGGTTGCGCAGCACGGTGCGAACACTCTCGCCCATCGATCCCAGATGTACCGGCACATGCGGTGCGTTGGCGACGAGATTGCCCTCCGCATCGAAGATTGCGCAGGAGAAGTCAAGGCGCTCCTTTATATTTACCGAATAAGCGGTGTTCTGAAGCGTTACCCCCATTTGCTCGGCGATCGACATGAAGAGATTGTTGAAGACCTCCAACATCAGTGGGTCGGCCTCTGTGCCGATTGCCTCCGCCCGTTTTAGGGGCACAACTCGGCGCAGCATCAGGTTTCCGTAATCGACAATCTCCGCCTGCCAGCCGGGCTCGACAACATTGGTGCCGGTCGGCTCGGTAATGATTGCGGGGCCGTCCACCTTGTCACCAATGGAAAGAGCCAGGCGGTCGACCAGCGGTACTTTCAACCATTCGCCCGCGAGAAAGGTGTCGACCGTTTCCCGGTCGCGCGGCGCGCCGCTGTCGTTGATGACGTTCGTCGCCGCCGTCACGCCGGTCGCAAGGATCGCCTCGACGGCGATCAGCTCGACGACGAGATCCGCTCCCTCAGGGGAATAGCCGAAGCGACTGTGATGGGCCCCGCGGAAGGCGGCACGCATTTCGTCCGGCGACCCGTACGCGATGGGGAGCGCCTGATGCGCGCCGGCGGTACGGATATGGGCGGCGGCCGTGAGGCGAATCCGGGCCGGATCGGCGCCTTGCCGCTCGACCTCCGTCCGCGCCTCCGCCGAGAGGGCAGCGACGACCGCCTCGAAGACGTCCACCGCATCCAGCGGTTCATTGACCTGCCGTTCGCGCATTGCCCTGATATCGGCGAGCCCCATGCCGAAGGCCGACAGCACGCCGGCGAATGGATGTATGAAAATGCTTTCCATGCCTAGCACGTCGGCAACAAGGCAGGCGTGCTGGCCACCAGCGCCGCCGAAGCAGTTCATCGTGTATTTGCTGATGTCGTGGCCGCGCTGGATGCTGATCTTCTTGATCGCGTTGGCCATGTTCTCGACCGCGATGCGCAGGAAGCCGTCGGCCAACTGCTCCGTGGTCTTATCGAGCCCGGTCTCGCCGGCGATCTCGCGCGCGAGATGAAGGAATTTGCCGCGCACCGCCTCCGTATCGAGAGGCTGGTCAGCATTCGGGCCGAAGATATGCGGGAAAGCGCTCGGCTGCAACTTGCCGAGAAGCACGTTGCAATCTGTCACCGTCAGCGGTCCACCGCGGCGGTAGCTCGCCGGCCCGGGATCGGCGCCGGCACTTTCCGGACCGACCTGCATACGGCCGTTGCGGAAGCTCAGGATCGAGCCGCCGCCGGCAGCGACAGTGTGAATGCTCATCATGGGCGCGCGGATACGCACACCCGCGATCTCGGTCTCGAAGTCGCGTTCGTATTCGCCGCCAAAATGACAGACATCGGTGGAGGTCCCACCCATGTCGAAGCCGATCAGCCGGTCAATACCGACGGCCGCGGCGGTCCGCTCCATGCCGACGACGCCCCCGGCCGGTCCCGATAGGATCGCGTCCTTGCCCTGGAACAGGCGGGCATCTGTCAAGCCGCCGTTCGACTGCATGAACATGAGTGAGGTGGCGGCGCCCAGCGCGTCGCTCACCTGGTCCACATAGCGGCGCAGCAACGGTGACAGATAGGCGTCGACGACCGTGGTGTCTCCGCGCCCCACCAGCTTGATGAGACGGCTCGTCTCGTGGCTGAGCGAAACCTGCGAGAAGCCGACCTCACGGGCGATAAGACCGACGAGAATCTCGTGATCGGGGCTGCGGTATCCATGCATGAAGGCGACCGCGACGGAACGGAAACCGCGTGAATGAGCGTTGGTGAGGACACGGCGAATTTCCTCCGCATCCGGCGCAACGAGCACCTTGCCGTCGGCAGCCACGCGCTCGCCGATCTCAACGACCTCCTCATAGAGAAGCTGCGGGAGCTGAATGTTTAAATCAAACAGGCGAGGCCTGTTTTGATAGCCAATGCGCAGCACATCCCCCATGCCGCGCGTGGTCACGAATAGCGTACGCTCGCCTTTGCGCTCGAGCAGCGCATTGGTGGCTACCGTGGTCCCCATCCTGACTGACTCAACGGCAAAGTCGGGGATCGGCTGGCCATCGGCCAATCCCAGCAGCTCGCGAATGCCCTGAATGGCGGCATCGCGGTATTTCTCGGGGTTTTCGGAGAGCAGCTTGTGCGTCTTCAGCTCGCCCTCCGGTGTGCGCGCAACAATATCCGTGAAAGTGCCGCCACGATCGACCCAGAATTGCCACATTCACCCGCGCTCCACTCTTTCGCTCTTTCAGCCCGTATACATAAAGGATACTGGACAGCTAAGTCAATGGCCAGACTAGAGCGACGGAGGGCCGCACAGGCGCGGAGGTTGACACAGTATCCAATTCGTGTACAGAAGTTAATGAGGCTGGGCCTTATCCAACCTCGTTTGGTCGGCATCGAAACGTGAGCTTCCAAACGGCGAAGGACCGCGTCCCGAAGGAACTTGCCGCGCACTTTCACCGCTGCGCCGACGGTCGCAGCATCAGGTCAGAAATGCGGACAGGCGCGCGTAACCTGCTAGTCGCTTCGTGGAGATCGTTTCAGCAATGGCAAGTCGGCACTTCCAAGGAACCGCCTTTGCCGGAACCCCGCAAACCGAAAAAAGATGCCACCAATGCGGCGATACGACCATGAGTCGATCGCAGAACATCCGGGCTGCATTCGTGTTCGTCTCGCCGGCGGCGGCAGTCGCCCTGGCAATCTCGGGGCTGCCGCTGATCTACATCTTCTACACCAGTCTCGACGGACCGAATTTCTCCCTAACCTTCTTCGGCGAGGTGCTGAGCAGCAGGCTGTTCTCCCAGACGCTCTCCACGACGCTGAAAATATCGTTCTACTCCTCGACGCTCAGCCTGCTCATCGGCTACATCGTGGCGCTGCATCTCGCACGCCAGTCGCCGAGCCGGCGTACGCTGCTGCTGACGCTGGTGCTGCTGCCGTTTTGGACCAGCGTTCTGGTCAAATGCTTTGCCTTCACCGTCATCCTCGGGCGCACCGGCATCATCAATTCGCTGCTCAGCTACGCGACAGGGACGCAGGTCGCCATCCCTCTGGTGCTGAACCGGGTCGGCGTTATGGTCGGCATGACTAATTATCTGGCGCCCTTCGTCGTCTTCCCTATACTCGCGAGTCTGCTCGCCATCGACTCTTCAGTCTATCGGGCGGCGCAGATCATGGGCGCTCGACCGGCGCGGATCTTCTGGACCGTCACCCTGCCGCTCAGCATGCCAGGGGTGTTCGCGGCCGCTTCAAGCGCCTTCGTGATGGCGCTCTCCTTCTTCATTATTCCTGCACTGCTCGGCGGTCCCAAGGACGCCATGCTGTCGAACCTCGTCGACTTTTACACACGCGAGACTCTCGACTGGAACATGGCATCGGCAGTTGGCGTGCTGCTGCTCGGCATGGTGCTGATCGTTGCCGTCCCGTTCTTAGTCTGGAAACAGCGTGCGAGTAGAGTGGGATGAGCGAACATCTGCGCGACCCGCTGCAGAAGCGCCATGAATGGCTCGGCACCCTGCTGGCAATCCTTTGCTATGTCTTCCTGCTGGCGCCCATCATCATCGTCGTACCGATCGCCTTCGGTTCGGCCGACGAGCTCTCTTTCCCGCCGCGGCAATATTCGCTGGACCTGTTCCATATCTTCTTCAACTCGGCATCATGGACCGCCCCGCTGTTTCAGAGCCTGAAGGTGGCCGTCATCAATACGGCGGTGACACTCCTGACCGCAGTCCCGGCCGCTTATGGGCTCGCGCGCTATTCCTTCCCTGGAAAGCGCCTCATTTCGGCGCTGATGTTCAACTCGCTTATCGTCCCCACGATTGTTACGGCGCTCGGCCTCTACCTTTATTTCTCCTATCTGCACATCACCGGCACGACCCTCGCGCTCGTACTCGGTCATGTCGTCCACACCACGCCCTTTGTGCTGGTGATCATGATGGCCGGCGTACGGAAGCTTGATCCAAACCTCGAATTCGGCGCCCAGCTTCTCGGCGCGGGCCGCATTCGTATGTTGATCTCCGTCGTCTTGCCGCAGCTTCTACCCTCGCTGATCGCCGCGGCGCTGTTCGCTTTCCTGATCTCCTTTGACGAAGTGGTAATCTCCTGGTTCCTCTCCGGCTCCTCGACCACCACTCTGCCGGTGAAGATGTTCAGCGCGATCCGCTGGGAGGTATCGCCGGTGATCGCCGCCGTCTCTACGCTGCTGACTGCGGTTTCGCTGGTCGTCTGTCTCATCCTCGCCGCCTTCAAGAACTCCTCGCCCATCCAGAACTGATCCGCTCGGCGATCATATGAAGAAGGAAGCCCGCATGACCATCTCCTTAACGCAAGTGAGAACGGAAGAGACGCTCAATGAGCTTCGGGAGCGCACCGCGCTTGCGAGCAAATTCGCCTGGTACATGGTCTCCGGGATCACCTCGATGGTCTTTCGCGAGAAGGGCGAGGCCGCGCTCAACGAGATCTGGCGGCAACTGCTTTCCTCGGAGCAGAAGGAACGCTTCCTAGCAGCGCTGGACAAGCTCGAGATCGCTGGCAACCCGCCCGCGGTTACAGCCGCGCTCTACCACTATTTCAGCAACGCGATCGGCGGGCTGAACATGCAGGTTGTCGTCGAAAGCCCAAAGAAGGCGTGGATACGTTACATGGCGCCCTGGGGCTCCTACCCCGGCATGGCGGCCCTCACGGTTCCGCCGTCGGTGCGCCGCACGATTCTGTCGACTTGGCATCCGCGCAACGGCGAATTCCTGAACTGCCCGCGCCTCGGCTGGGTGGCGACCAAGTTCGTCGCCGAAGGCCACCCGTATGACGAGGGGTACTTCTTCGAATACGACCACGACCTGCGGCCCGAGGAACGCTTCCGCGTCGAGCATGTTGAGCACAGCCCGGAATTCATCCCGGAGACCGCGCCCAGGCTCAATCCGAAGACCTGGCCGGAAGCGCGAATCATGAAGGGCGGCTACAATTACAGCGTGGACTACGTCCGCCATGTCATCGCGATCGTCCATAGCCTGTTCGGCGCCTACGAGTCCTGCAACATCATCACCAAAGCCATGCGGCTGCTCGGAGCCCAGTTCACCGGGGAACTAGCCAACGCGACCGGTCACAAGGGCACCGACCCGAAGGGCATCGCCGACATGTTCGGGGCGATTTTCGCCGCCTTCCGCAACCCGGCGGAGATAACGGCGCAGGACAACACCGCGACGCTGACGCTCGGCGGGCTCGTGCCCTTTACCAGCGAGGCCGATCCTGAGTTGCGGGCCGCGGTCTTCGAGTTCTTCATCATGGCGGTGCGCCAGCGCAACGGTCACCTGTCCATCACCCGCAGCTTCGACGAGGCGGCGCTTAGTGAACGGTGGATCATCAAGGACGAAGGAGAATGGCTTTGGTAAACCTCAACCGCGAGAGCGGTCCTCCCTATTTCACAGACGACGAGACCGTCTCTTCGCTGCTCAAGGCGGTAGCGCGGGCGCGGCCTGACCACGTCTATCTGCGCTGGGCCGGCGGCAAACTGACTTGCGCCGGGCTGGAACAAGAATCCGGACGGCTGGCTGCAAGTATTGCTAGCCTCGGGGTGAAGCCTGGCGAACGCGTTGCGGTCATGCTCGGGCATCATCTCGATCATGTTCTTGTCTTCTTCGCCCTGATTCGGCTCGGTGCAGTACTCGTACCGGTAAACACGGCATTGAGGGGACCAAGCCTCAGCTATCAGCTAGGCCATTCGCAGCCCGCTCTCGTCATTGCCGACCGGGAGTTTGCCGAGGTACTCGACGAGCCCGTCGCGACAGCAAGGGTTGCCCGGGTTCTCTGGCGCGATGGCCCGGGCGACTTCGCCGGAAATGATTGGGTCAAACTCGGCCCGGCCGGCGACCATCCTCCTGATGTCGCCTTCAGATGGGACGACCTTCGGATCATCCTCTACACGTCGGGGACTACCGGCGCTCCAAAGGGTGTGCAGATGTCGGACCGCATGCTGCTCGCAAGCGCTCTCGGCTCGATCTGGATCTCCGGCGTCGAGCCCGGCGATACCTTACACTTCTGGGATCCGATCTATCATGTCTTCGGGGCCGAGGTGCTGGTGCTCGCGCTCATGGTGCCGGTAACCCTTTATATGGTACCACGCTTCAGCGCTTCACACTTTTGGCAGCAGGTGAAGGAAGCCGGTGCCTCGCACATCCATTATGTCGGCGGCGTCTTGCAGATGCTGCTGAAGCAACCCGAGAGCCCGCTCGACAAGACGCATGGGGCGCGCATCGCCTGGGGTGGCGGCTGCCCCGCTGATATCTGGACGCCGTTTGAGGAGCGTTTCGGCATCACGGTCCGCGAGGGCTACGGCATGACCGAGACCTGCAGCTTCTCGACCATCAACACCGAGGGTCGACGCGGCTCGATCGGCAAGGCCGTTGACTATTTCGAGGTTCAGGTGGTCGATGACGAGGGTAAGCCGTGCCCGCCGGGAGTCGCCGGCGAGATTCGGGTGGCTGAACGCGAGCCGGGCGTGCTCACCGTTGGCTATTTCGGCAACCCCGAGGCGACCGCGGACGCGCTGCACGACGGATGGCTCTACACTGGCGATCTGGCGACGATGGACGCGGACGGCTTTATCCGCTTCCACGGACGCAAGAAGGACAGTCTGCGGCGGCGCGGCGAGAATATCTCGGCGTGGGAAGTCGAGCGTGTGCTTAACGATCATCCGGAAGTCGCGGAATGCGCCCTCATCGGCGTAAAGAGCGAGATCGGCGACGACGATTTGAAGCTTTTCGTGCGGCGCAACGAGGGAAGCCGGGTCACGGCTTCCGAACTGCTCGAATGGAGCCAGGAGCGCCTGCCGAAATTCCAGGTGCCGCGCTTCTGGGCGTTTCTCGACGAGTTCCGCAAGACGCCTACCCAGCGCATCCAGAAACAGTTCCTGTCTATCAGCATCGAGGACTGCGACCTCGATGCGGAAATCACCAAAGCGCCCGGAAGGAAAATCAGATGAAGCTCGAAGGCAAGGTCGCGATTATTACCGGAGCGGCACAGGGAATCGGCGCGGGTGTAGCTCGCGAATTCCTCGCCGAAGGCTGCCGCGTCATGATCGCCGACATCCAGAAGGACAAGGGAGCGGCACTCGCGGCAGAACTGGGCGGCAGCGACGTCTGCCGCTTCTGCGAATGCGACGTAACCCGCTCCGACCAGGTGCAGGCCCTGCTAGATGCCACTCTAGCGGCATGGGGTGCGATCGACATAGTCGTCTGCAACAGTGGTATCAGCCGCAACGGCACCATCCTTGAGATCAGCGAGGAGGACTTCGACGAGGTGATCGCGGTCAACCTCAAGGGCGCCTTCCTCGTCGGCCGCGCAGGCGCACGCTGGATGGTCGACAACGGCGTACACGGCACGATCATCAATATGAGTTCGATCAACGCCGTCGTGTGCAGCCCTACCATTGTTCCCTACACGGTCAGCAAGGGCGGGCTCAACCAGCTCACCGCCGTCATGGCCCTTGGGCTCGCACCGCACGGCATCCGCGTCAACGGCGTTGGCCCCGGCTCTATCGACACCGAACTGCTGAGCAAGATATTCAGCACCGATCCGGATGTTATGCGCGGCATACTCTCGCGCACGCCGATGCAGCGGCTCGGCACGGCGAAGGAGATCGGTCGCATCTGCGTGTTCCTGGCATCCGAGGATTCCAGCTACATGACGGGCCAGACCATCTACGCGGACGGCGGGCGGCTCAAGCTCGCCTATAATGTGCCGGTGAAGGAGCAGGCCGTTGAATGACGGCGCGCCAGGCGGTGGCGCCCGACACAGCATTGCGCTGCAGGGACTGTCCAAATCCTTCGGGCAGATGACAGCGCTGTTCCCCACCGATCTCGACGTTCGTAGCGGCGAGTTCTTGACATTGCTCGGGCCGTCGGGATCGGGCAAGAGTACGCTGCTTAACCTGATCGCCGGTGCGCTGGCGCCGAGTTCGGGGACGATCCGGCTCGACGGCAAGGACCTGACCAATGTCCCGCCGCGCGACCGAGGTCTCGGCATGGTGTTCCAGAACTACGCCCTGATGCCGCATATGACCGTCTTCGACAATGTCGCCTTCCCGCTGAGAGTGCGGCGGCAGCCGGCCCATGTCGTCCGCGAGAAGGTCGCAGAGGCCCTGGCGCGCGTCGGCCTCACGGGGTTCGAGAAGCGCAAGCCCAAGCAGCTCTCAGGTGGCCAGCAGCAGCGCGTCGGCATCGCCCGCTGCATCGTCTATTCGCCGGCCATCATCCTCATGGACGAGCTGCTGGGCGCTCTCGACAAGAATCTGCGCGAAGAGATGCATGGTGAGATCAAGCACCTTCACCAGGATCTCGGGACGACCTTCATCTATGTGACGACGACCAGGAGGAGGCGCTCAACATGTCGGACCGCATCTGCCTGATGAGCGTCGGGCGTATCGCGCAGTTGGGCACGCCCGACGACCTCTATTTCCGTCCCCGTAGCCGCTATGTTGCCGAGTTCCTCGGCGAGTCCAACATTATCTCCGGGCGGGCCGCCGGCAAGGCGAAGCTCGCCATCGCCGAGGACTGCAACATCGGCACCCAGCCTTTCGATCATCCAAAAGGAACCGAACTCGCCACTATGTTTCGCCCGGAGAAGCTGAGCATCCTGACAAGCGGGGAGGACCCGCGGCGCGGCGAGAACACACTTTCAGGGTCCGTGAAGGAGATATCCTTCTTCGGCCGCTCGACCCGGATCCACCTGATCACCGATGGCGGGTTCCGGCTCATCGCCACCGTGGCCTCCCTGCAGTCAGATGCGCGCCCAGAAATTGGCAGCAGGCTGCGCGTGAGCTGGAAGCCCGAGCATTCGGTTATCCTCGAACAATGATGGGCGGCGCACCTGAAAGATGCATGCCCATCGAATAGGTACCCGCGCCGCCGCCGTGGGACGGCCAGATTCATTTGCATCGACGGTCGCGCCGGAATAGTTTGCCTCCACGACAGGGGAGCCGCATCATGAACAGGATCGTAAAAAGCCGAGACGGCAGCAAGGTGTTCGACACGCTGCGTCAAGACATATTGAAGCTTACCTTGGCGCCAGGCACTGTTATCGATGAAGCCAGTATTGCCACACGGCATTCGGTTTCGCGCACGCCCATCCGCGAAGCGATCATTCAACTCATATCGGAAGGGCTGGTCATACGCGACCGGCGAGTCGCCCGCGTCGCGCCTCTCAACTTCGACGATCTGCCGAGGATCTATGACGCGTTAGTGGCTTCGAGCCGGATCGTCCAGCGAATCGCAGCCGAAAAGCGCACCGAGACCGATCTGGCGGAAATTGAGCAGCGGATGCGCGAGTTCGACGCCCGGTGCGACGAGGGCAACGGCGTGCAGCGCCAGGACGCCAATGTCGCGTTCCACATGAGTATTGCGCGCGCAGGGCGCAACCACTTCTTCTCCGACTTCTACGAGCGCATGCTGCTGACCTCGAGCCGGCTGTCGCGCGCCTGTTTCTCCAGCGAGGGCGACTCCGAGGGGCGGGGGAATGGCGAACTCCAGCAGCACCTGACGGAGACAAGTCGCCAGCACCGGCTCATCTTCGAAGCGATCAGGGATCGCGACGTCGAAGCCGCCGACAGGCTGGCCATCGAGCATCAGAACCTGTCCTTCGCCAGGCTGAAGGTGGCAATCTTCTCGCGAGCGTCGGAGAGCTCTATCAAAATGCCACTGGACATGGCCGGCAGCAAGGCGCCCCGGAACGGGTAGGGCATGCGCGTTGCTAGTCCTCGTATCCGAAACGCTCGGCAAGCTTCTTTATGTAGCCGGTCACCAGCCCTTCGGCCGACGTTCCCCCGCCTTGCAGTTCGGCGGCAGCCCGCGCCGCCTCCGATAGCCCGAGATCGGCGCTCCATCCGGCCCCCGTGCGGCGGAACAGGATGTCCTCGACCGATCCTGGCATATCCTGCCCCGATTGCGCCGACAACCGGGCGCGGCTTTGCCGCGGCCCCAAATACTTTCGCGCCCGCGCCAGCATGTCGGCAGCGGTGAAGGAATGATCGGCGAGGCGTCCCCACGAGACACTTACCATCGGGGCGTTGTCGCGGGTCAAATGGTCGTAGATCGTGCGCCGCCATGATCCGCGCGGATTGCCTGGATCGAAGGTCGCCGGCCGCAGCCCTGCCCAGGCGAACATCACGTCTCTCTTCGTGAGGCCGAGACGTGGCAGGGTCACATTTGCCTGATCGAGAATAGACGTCACATCCTTCTCGTCTGCGACGGGGTCGCGCACGAAGCCTTTGAGCGGCGTCTCCGTCGGCCCGAGTATGTGGAAGTTCTTCCACGGCACGCAGAGGAAAAGGTGACCGAGTTCATTGCGGCTGATCACGCCGGCGCTACGGAATTCCTCCGGCAGCCGCACCGCTATGTGGCACCCCTTGTTCGGCATCACCGTTCTGCTGTCGGAAAAGCCGCAGGCGGCGTTAACCAGATCGGAACCGGGGCCCGCCAGGTTCAGCAGCAACTTCGCGTCGACCTTCGCCGTGCCTGTCTCTCCTCGCCCGTCGGCGAGCGTAAGGCGCCACCGGCCACCGGCGCTGTGTGCTTCCACCAGTTGTGTATAGTTGCGGATCATCGCGCCATGAACGGCAGCGTCCAGCGAGTAGTCGACGCAGATTCGTTCCGGCCAGTCAAAGACATATTCGGTGAAGGCTGCGAGCCCGGTGAGGCCGTCGCCGAAATAGCGGGTGATGCCGATATCCCCAAGTTCGTTCTGCCGGTAGCGCCGGTAGTCGAGAGTCGAATCCCAGCCCGACAGCGCGTTCAGCGTGGCAAAGGCCAGATCGTATTTCCACGAGGCTACCGGATCCCCGGCGCATAGTGGGATGTAGAAGGTATGCGGCGAAATCCGCCGCCCCATCACCGAGCGCAGGCGCTGGCGCTCGCGCATCATCTGGCCGGCGAGGGCCACATTGCTGATCTTCGACCTGATAGTCGTCGCATCGGCAGCAGCAGCGAGATAGTTGAGGCCGCAATGCATGATGCGGCTCGAGCGGCTGGAGCTGCCAGATCCGAAATCTCCCGCATCGATAAGTAACACCTCGTAGCCCGCGCCGGCGAGGCGATTGGCTGACGCCGCGCCGTTTATGCCACCGCCGATGACGACGGCCTCGAAACTTTTGCCGTTCAGCTCCAAAAGCGTCGATCTCACGCCCGTGGTCCCTTCGATAACTCGAGAACCTCCTGCGCGATTGCGATGTCGATAGCGCCGAGGCCGGTGGGCAGGAACACCTTCCGCCGCCCATCCGCGGCGCAGTTGCGGTTCTCGGCCACGAGTTGCTGGAGGGAGAGCGCCCTCACAGGCGCATACCGCTTGAGGGCGCCATTGGCCATCAGCGTCTCGAATTGGACAAGATCGTCGACGAAGAATTGGTCACGTGACGACAGCGCCATAGTGTTTATGGTCCGCCCGAGATCGACGAGGCTGATGAAAGCACCGGGACTGAACCATTCCGGCTCGATAAGAGTTTCGGTCGGCGCCGGACTCGTCGTGACGACGATGTCGGCGCCCTCCACACACTCGCGCAGCCCCGCGTAGGCCTTCGCCTTCAGCCCTATGTCGCGCGCTTTGGCCGCGAGCCGCTCGGCGCTTTCGATGCGGCGACTGAAGCAGGAGCACTCCTGCAACGGAAAGGCTTTGGAGAACAGATCGAGATGGTATTGCGCCTGCTCCCCGCATGCGATGATTGCCATACGGGTGCTTGCCTGCCGCGCCATCCGCTTCGCCGCCACCAGGCTGACCGTGGCGGTCCTGATGGCGGTTATCCAGCGGGCGTCTAGCACGGCGAGCAACCGACCGCCCTTGAGCGCGCTGAGGACGATCGAAGCTTCCAGGTTTTGTTGGCCATCTGCGGGGTCGAATGGCTCGATACCGAGCCATTTTACTCCGGCCACGCCTTCGTTCTGCAGCAGGGCAGGAAAGGCCATGAATCGGGTGCCGTTCGCCGCCTCGATGACGGGTCTGGCGGCCATCCTTGCGGAGCCGTCATGCAGCGCCGCAATGGTGCGCTCGGCAATCTCCAGCACCTTGCGCCTGGACATGGAGAGCGAGGCGATATCGTCCGCGGAGAAGTACTGCATTCGTTTGCTATCGTCTCAGTAGGGTTCGACAGATTTCGCGAAACAGCGGAGACGGGTCTTCAGAGCCGCACCCGCTGTCGGCGGGGAGCCTCCGGATCAGGTGAGAATCCACTCCTTGAACCGGCGAGAGATCGTTTCGAAGTTATCAGCCCACCAGTTGTCGTTCAGGATGACGTTCCGTGGATTGTTCGAATCCGGCAGCCACTTGCGGGCGCTATCGGAGAGCATTCTCAGCGACTTCTTGGAGTTCGGATTGTAGCCGAGCTGCTCCATCAGCGGCGCCTGGGCTTCAGGCCGCAGCGCGTAGGACACGAACTTGAACGCGTTCTCTTTGTGGGGCGCGCCCTTGACAACCGCGAGATACTCGGTGCCGATTAAGGCCTCGGCGAAGGAGAAGGATAGGGTCTTGTCGCTTGCCTGAGTCGCCTTCACGCGGGCCGAATAGGTGTAGGAGAAATCGACCTCGCCGGTCTGCAGCAGGGTGACGGTCTGCGGCGTAGCGGCGACCCAGGAGGCGACATAAGGCTTGATGGTATCGAGTTTCTTGAAAGCACGGTCGACGTCCAGCGGATAGAGTTCGCTGGGCGATACGCCATCGGCCAGCAGGGCAGCTTCGAGGGTCTCGCTGGGCCGATCGCGGAAAGTGCGCCGGCCGGGAAACTTCTTGTAGTCGAAATACTCCGCGAAGGTGGTCGGATGCTTGCCTTCAGGGAACTTCGCCGGATCCCACGCGATGCCGCCGGCAAAGGTGTAGAAGGGGACACGGTCACGATCCGCTGGCAGCGCCAGATCATCGGCATCGAAGAGCGCCGGGTCGAGGGGTTCCCAGTAGCCCTCCTTCGAGCCCGACGCCCCGAGTGCGCTCGGCGCGTCGAACACGTCCCAATCGACATTTCCTGAGGTGACCTGCGCCTTTACCTTGGCAAGGTCGGGCGTATCGATGACGTTCACCTTGATGCCGGTCTCTGCCGTGAAGGGCTCAATGACAGCTTTTTGGACGGCTTCCTTGTATGCTCCGCCCCAAGTAACGAAAGAGATTTCGCCGCCTTGGGCGAAGGCGCGGTCTGCGCGTATGATATACGGCGCCGCCAGCAGAACACTGGCCGCCGAGATTAGGCCGCGGCGAGAAATCTTGCGTTCATTCAGTTGCATACGAATTCCCCTGTGATTGCTGTTCTTCTCACCGACGCCGGTCTCCGGGCGCGGCATGTATATCCGTCGTCGCCAATCGAAGAAAGGCGGCGAGCCCGGGCCCCTTTTATCGACTTCCGCTCCGTCCCAGTCGAGCCGGGGCTAAACGGGCGTTGCTCAATGGACGATCACATTCAGCACACAAATTGGATACGCAGTCAAGTTGGATACCCGTTCCACCTCCACAAAACGCGGACCTTCCGCAGCATCGGCGGTCGGCGCGCAACGTCCGCAGCGAATCTTCACCGAGATGTGCTGGCGCTCGCTGGCGAGCGCGCGCAGCTCCGTCTCCGGCGGCCCGCAGGAGCACAGGAGCGATAGCGGACTCCGTCACCGATGATCAGACAGGGCCGCCGCGTCGGCAGGCCCAGGGCGGACTTCAGATGCCCCGACTGCTTCGCGTTTCCCAGCGGCCCCTACCATTTTTGAAAGAAGCTCGCGCCGCGCCAAGGCCTCGAGCACGTAGCCGACCGAGGCAACGATTGCCCAGATGCGGGCCTCAAATTACGCCAATCATAAATCCATCTGCCAATCTAATCGCCAGGCGCAGATCTTGAGCCCGGCAGGTAGCCAAACATCGCCACGTCTATCAGGGCCAACCTACAGCAGCTGCGGGGATAAGTACTTCTATGACGAAGAGATTGCTGCCGAAATAACGGAATACAACTTGCGGGAGGATATCGAGGCAAACGGACCCACTAGCTTATTCGCACGCGTTGCCATTCGTGTTTTGGCAATCGGCAATTGTGGAGATGGTCACGCCAAACCTGAAGTAGATATCCATGGGTCGACTCGCCAAAGTCCCAAAAGCGTCGAACGGGCTCAAGGCTAGGCGATAAGAAGTCCCTGTTCATCGAGCAACACACTGGCAGAGGCGTCGAAGCTGATGTCGATCGTCTCACCCTCGCGCGCGATCAGCCCATTGATCATCGTACTTGCGCGAACCGGCAAACCTGTTCCGATGTCGATCTCGTAGAGGGCACTTCCTCCGAGGTAGGAGGGGCACACCACTCTGCCCTTCAGCGTATTCGCATTAGATCTACAACCAACGGCAATCTTTTGCGGACGGATCACGATCGTGAGGCGCATGCCAGAGTCAAGGCGCGTCGGGGCGATGACCTTTATCGATTGACCGCCAGCAAGCGTGATAGACGCGACCTGCCCTTCCAAAGCTGACACGACGCCCTGTAGCATGTTGGCCTTGCCTAGGAAGTCGGCCACGAAGGCAGTCGCGGGTTGTTCATAAACCTGTTCGGGCGTGCCAATCTGTTCAGCCATCCCGGCGTTCATCACTACGATCCGATCCGACATCGACAGTGCTTCTTCCTGGTCATGGGTGACGAATATCGCGGTGATGCCGGTCTCTTTCTGGATCTTCTTGATTTCGACGCGCATTTCCTCGCGCATGTTTGCGTCGAGAGCCGACAGCGGCTCGTCGAGCAGCAGCACCTGCGGCTCGAAGACGATGGCGCGGGCGAGCGCGATGCGCTGCTGCTGCCCGCCCGACAATTGCGAGGCAGTTTCTTTTCGCTGCCTGGAAGCCTGACCATCTCCAGCGCCTTGCCGACCTTACGCGCGATGTCAGCCTTGGGCACGTCGTGGTATTTCAGGCCGAAAGCGACGTTGTCGAAGACGCTTTTATGCGGAAACAGCGCATAGCTCTGGAAAATCAGGCCGATGTTGCGCTTGTAGATCGGCACGTCGTCGACACGCCGACCATCGATCATGATTTGGCCGCCCGAAATATGGACCAGCCCCGCGATGGAGCGCAGGATCGTCGTCTTGCCGCAGCCTGACGGCCCGAGCAGCGTGACGAAGCTGCCCTTGCGGATCGACAGCGAGAAATCGCGCACCGCGCCGAACTTGCCATAGGCGATGTCGATGTTGCGGAACTCTACCGCCGGGCGTTCCACACCTGCGATCGAAAGGTCCGTCCCGGCCGAGCTCGGCCGGGACGGCTGCATGGTTTCAACGCACTCACGCACCTTTCGAGATCCTCTTCCACTGCTTGGTCCACGCCTCCTCGTTGGTCGCCCAATAGACCGGATCGGCGAAGGTCAAAGACTTCATCATGCCTGTCGAGTCGAAGGCCGGTAGCTTCTCGATCGTCTCGGTGAGCTTGACCTTCGTCGGATCCAGCGACGGCGGATAGCCTTGGCCCTCGGCCACCGCGATAGCAGTCACCGGGTCGAGCATGAAGTTGATCAGCTCCTCGCACTCGGCCATCGGCGAACCCTTGAGGACGAGTATGTCCTCCATCCAGGCGTAGGAGCCGGCCGGATCGAGATAGCGGATCGGATGGCCCTGGTCCTGCAAGGCGGCGACGCGGCCCGACCAGGCATCGGTCACCACGATCTCGCCCTTGGACAGCAGATCCATCAGTTCCGCGCCGGAGCTCCAGAACTTTTTGACGAGGTCGCGCGTCTCGCGCACCTTGGCCCAGATCATGTCCATGTCCTTGATGTCGTTGGGGTCCTGCCCGGTGGCCAGAGCCGCGTACCAGACGCGCGTGACCATGCCGTCCGCGCCGCCGATCTTGCCCGCATATTTCTTGTCGAGCAGCAGGCCCGCACCTTTCTCCTTCGCCTCCTCCGGCGAGATCACCTTGGTGTTGTAGGCGATGCCGGTGGTGCCGTAGTCCTAAGGCACGGCCGAAAGCTTCGGCGTCAGCTTGCGGAGCGGCTCGATCATCGGCTGCAGCACATTCGCCATGTTGGGAATGTTGGCCTCGTTGATCTCCGAGTTCATCCCGGCATTCACATATTTGATGTAGTAGTCGCCGGACGAATGCACGATCTGGAAGTCACCGGGCTTGGAAGTCTTGATTTTGGTGATGATCTCTTCCTCGCCGCCGAACGTGCCCTGGACCACCTTGATCTTGGTCTTGGCCGTGTAGGGCTGGAACGCATATTTGTCGATCGCATCCTGCACCGTGCCGCCCCAGCCGTCGAAGCGCACTTCTGAGACAGCGCCAGCGCGCGTCCCATCCAGGGCATGGACAATCCGGTGGCGGCGGCGGCCGCCGCCGTCAGCGTCAGGAACGAGCGCCGGCTGATATCGCCGTTGACATAGCGGTCGTTGAGCCGCTCCAGTCGTTTGGTGTTGGTCAGTTTCATTGCAGTTCTCCCATTTACGTTGCTTTTTTCCTGAACCGGGTGAGGCTTTGCAGGATCAGGCCGCCGAGCAGCGGGATGCCGACGGTCACCAGGATCATAACCGTGCCGAGCGCATTGATCTCCGGACTGATCGAGACCTTGAGCATCGAAAGGATTTGCGTCGGCATCGTCTCGACCCCTGCGGGCCGCCAGAACAGGCTCGCCGAGGTGTTGTCGAATGAGACGGTGAAGGCGAGCATCGCGCCCGCGACGACGGCGGGGACGAGCAGCGGCAGCGTGATCTCGCGGAAAGACGAGAAGCGCGAGGCGCCAAGCGAAAGTGCCGCCTCCTCATAGACGTGCCGGATGCCGACCATGCGGGCCTGGGCAATCAGAACCACATAGGGCACGGCGAGCAGGATGTGGCCGAGCACCAGGAGAAACAGGGTCCGCGGTTGGTCGATCGCCTTGATCAGCACCAGAAGGCCGACGCCGACGATGGTTTCCGGCACCAGCGCCGGCAGGATCATCAGCGTGCTCAGCGCCTGCTTGCCGGGGAATTCGAAGCGCACTAGCGCATAGGCCGTGACGACGCCCATCGCAGTGGTGGCTATCGCCGTGACCAAGGCTATCCACATCGATGTCTGGAAGGCGGCGAGCACCGGCTCATTGGTCAAGAGCTTGGCATACCACCGCAGCCTGACGCCGGTCATCGGAAAGCCGCCGAACATCGAGGCGTTGAACGACAGAATGACGGTGGCCACGATCGGCGCGAACATGAAGATATAGACACAAAGCGTGACGAAGCCAGTCAGCCGCCAGGCCCATCTGCCTTCCTTGCTCCGCCGCCCCGCTTTCATTTGCCCAGGCTTCATCATCCACCCAGTCCTTTGACGATCTGCGACATGCCCATGTAGCGGGTGTAGATGGCGGCGAAGAAGCCGAGCACGACGAACAGGACGATCGAGAGCGTGGCACCCATCGGCCAGTTCAGCTCGCCCATGATGGTGTCGTTGATCAAATTGCCGAACAGCGCATCGCGGCCCGATCCGAGCAACTGCGGGGTCACATAGCTGCCGGCCGCCAGCACGAAGCAGAGCAGCAGGCCCGCCGCGAGGCCGGGCAGAGAGAGCGGCAGAGTCACCTCGCGGAACGCCTGCGCGCTGGTGCAGCCCATCGAGCGCGCCGCCGAGATCAGCGTGCGGTCGATGCCCTCAAGGCTCACATAGACGTTGAGGATCATGTAGGGCAAAAGGAAGTGCAGCAGCCCGAGGATCACCGCGCCCTCGTTGTAGAGCATCGGCAGCGGCTCGTTGATGATGCCCATTTTCAGCAGCGCGACGTTGATGACGCCCTGTTCGCCGAGGATGTTGATCCAGGAAAAGGTGCGGATGGTGAAGCTGATCCAGAACGGCACGAGCATCAGCCACTTGTGCCGGAAGGTGGTCGCCCAAATGAAGTAAGCTGGGAAATAGCCGAGCACCGCGCAGATGATGGCGCTCATCATTCCCACCCGCACGGTCTTCAGCAGGAAGCCGTGATAGTAGCTGTCGGAGAGGAATTCCTGCCAGTTGGCCAGCGTGGGCGCGCTGGTTTCAACTCCTGCATTAACAAAGGTAAAAAAGGTGTAGATCGCCATGATGACGATCGGCAGCACGAGAAGCACTAGGAGCAGCATAAGAGTGGGGGCAACAAGAATCCATGCTAGCCGCGCATCTAAAGTTTCCAGGCTTTGGTCATGTTGATGCTACTCTTCCCCCAGGCTTGCCACGTACATCACGCCATTTCGCCGGGCTGCTTTTGCCCATGGCCGAGTCGGCACCTATGTTGTTTTCAGTTGCCGCAATCTCGCAACATGCCTGCGTCGCAATAATGCCAGTGGCAAACTGACAGAGTTCCGCGAAGGCGATCGGAGCCGCATCACCTTAACCACCGCCGCAGATGGCGACCTCGAGTTCGAGTTCCTGGCTCGGACCTGCACCACGCCGATTGCGAGTAACGGCACTGCGCATGCAATCTACGCTGGCGGGATCCAGTCTTCGTGTCCTCTGCAAACTGTCCCTTTTTTGGTTGCGGGTGCCGCATGTAGCAATCGTCGCTTCGCCCCACCGAACGGCGGACAGACGCCTTGCCCCTTTGCCGAACTTATTCAGCACACAGATTGGATACGTAGTCAAGCACACACATTGGATACTGGGATACGCGACCGATGGGGACAGGGCAGCAGTCGATGGTGCCCTGCACCCCACTCGGCTGCCTGCCGCGCAACCACCACGCTGCACCGTGACTGTCGCGCACAGCCGTACAAGGAATTTGGCCGAGATCTGCCGCTGCCTTAGCTTAGGTGACAACCAGTGTTAGACCTGAACGGCCGGCGAGAAGCTGTGAACGCCTACCGGAAGCGCAGCGAACTACGCTCCCTCGCGCGAGACGAACTGGCACAACCTTGCTCTGTGTCGGCCCAAGCAGCGAACTGCCGAAATGTCTATCCGGCCTTTAGATGTCTTGAGACCGGTTATGCCGTTTGCGGCGGCCGGCAGCCGACTGACTGGCATCTCACACCCCCACTCTCTAGAGAGACTCTCGACTATCCGTATTGATCAAGGAAGAAAGAGTGTTATGTTCTCGGCATTCCTGAGTAGGGGGCGCCAGGACGACTAGCATTCGCATGATGGCTGTGATGGCGACCTATGATGGTTCTCAGGATGCTTTCAGTTATTCGCGCCTTGAGGATCATCGACACGGTCTGCGTCGATTCACGGATGGAATGTCGAGGACAGTTTCGCTGACGGTGGTCGTCGGGTCTCAGCGACGGCCTCGAGGCACGGAATTTCCCGATTGCAACTATATCGTTGGCGTCAGTTGTTTCGGGAGGGGCGATCTTGGCGGCAGGCGGATCGAAGGATTCGTGCCTGCTGAGATGCCGCCAATGGATACGAACTCCCTATCGACGAGTGGCCTGGTGAAGTGCTGAGTCTCAGCCGCCGGCAGGTGATCGCGTCGGCCGGGATGTCGATGTGGAAGCTCTGGTGCGGTTCATGCGCGGGCTGGAGACGCTTCGATGAATCTCCTTCCCATGGGGTCAAGCGTGAAGGTTTGGCTGGCGACAGGGCATACCGACATGCGGTGTGGTTTACCCTCGCTGGCTCTGCGGGTGCAGGAGGTTTTGAAGCATGACCCTTTAGGCGGTCATCTATTCTGCTTCCGGGGCCGGCGGGGTGACCTGATAAAATTGATTTGGCCAAGGAGCATGTCTGTTCACGAAAAACTTGGAACGAGGCCGGTTTATCTGCCGAACACTGAAGGCGGAGCGTTGTGATCTCGCCAGCGCAACTTTCCTATTTGCCTATTTGTTGTCCGGAATTGACTGGCGAAACCCGCAGGAACCCTGGCGTCCGACACGTGTGATTCGACGCGTTCTTGCCGGACGACAGGATCAGATCTCATCCGTATGGCTCATCCCATACGTTCGGAAGCATGGGAGCCCGGCGAAGCAGGAAAGACAACGGTCTTGTTTCCGTTAAGGAAGACACGGCGGTGGATATGCGCATGGATCGCGCGTGCGAGAACCTGGCTTTCGACGTCGCGCCCGAGCGAGACATAGTCGGATGGGCTCTGGGCGTGCGTTACGCGCACGATATCCTGCTCGATTATCGGCCCCTCGTCGAGATCGGCGGTCACATAATGCGAGGTCGCGCCGATCAGCTTCACCCCGCGTTCAAAAGCCTGCTTGTAGGGGTTCGCTCCTTTGAAGGAGGGCAGGAAAGAGTGATGAATGTTGATGATGTGGCCGGACATCTGCTCGGACATCTCATCCGACAGCACCTGCATGTATCGGGCGAGTACGATCAACTCTGCGCCGGTCTCCCCAACAATTCGCATCTGCTGCGCTTCGGCTTCGCGCTTATTCTCCTTCGTCACTTTGATGTAGTGGAACGGGATGTCGTGGTTCACAACCGGCTTCTGATAGTCCATGTGGTTCGAGATCACCGCCACTATGTCGACTGGTAGCGCTCCGATGCGCCAGCGGTACAGAAGGTCGTTCAGACAATGGCCGAAACGCGAGACCATGATGATCACCTTCATCTTGCGGCTCTCGTCGTTTAAGGCGAAGTCCATTCCGAACGCCTCGCCGGTGTCGGCAAACCCGTTGCGCAGTGTATCGAGCCCAATGCCCTCTTCGGAACTGAAGCTGACGCGCATGAAGAAGTTGCCGGTCTGCGAATCGTCAAATTGCGAGCTGTCGGTGATGTTGCAGCCGTTGTCGGCGAGGTAGCCTGCGATGGCGGCGACAATCCCGCGCTTCGACTTGCACGTGACCGTGAGGCAATATTTTTCCATATCGATTTTCCCGGGTTGTGCAGAACAGATTCGTTCGGCGCGTCAGGTTGGATGCCGGACGTGTATAGGGCTCATAAGGTCAGGCCTCGAGCGCCGGCAGTCCGTTCGCACGGCAGCAGGCGGTGACTGTGTAAGCGAGCAGACCGGCGATAGTCATTGGACCGACACCTCCCGGCACTGGCGTTATGGCGCCCGCCATCTGCGCCGCGCTTCTAAAGTCCACGTCGCCCAACAGTTGTTGTTTGCCGTCCCGCGCGATCCGATTGATGCCCACGTCGATTACCGTCGCGCCTTCGGATCCAGGCGCCGGGGATCATCTCGGGGCGGCCGGTGGCAGCCACAAGGATATCGGCCCGGCGACAGATTGATGCCAGATCGCGTGTCCGCGACTGCGCGATGGTTACGGTGCAGTTGTCGCCGAGCAGAAGTTGCGCCATCGGTTTTCCAACGATGTTCGAGCGCCCCACGACCACTGCTTCGCGTCCGGACAGATCGCCCAGATGGCCGCGCAGCATCATCAAACAGCCCAGCGCGTACACGGGACCATAGCATTTTGTCCGGTACCGAGAAGCCCGACATTCGAAATGTGAAACCCATCGACATCCTTTGCCCGATCCATCGCATTGACCACCAGATCGGCGTTCAGATGTCTGGGTAGAGCGAACTGGACGAGGATACCATGAATCTCCAGATCGGAATTCAGCTGCTCGATTAGAGCAAACAGATCGGCCTGAGACGTTTCCGTGGGCAGCTTGTGCTCAACACTTTTCATGCCGGCTTCGATAGTCTTCCGTCCTTTGTTGCGCACATAGACTTCCGACGCCGGATCGTCGCCTACCAGAACGATAGCGAGGCCCGGCGCAATGCTCCCATGCTCCTCCTTGAGCCACGTCACATGGCCAGCGACCCTCGAACGTAGCTGCGTCGAGAACATTGCCGTCGATGATCTGAGCTGTCATGTGACCTGCTCCTCGAGCCGCTTCGCAGTCGTTTCCAACGCGTGCCAGAGCGATCCGGCGGACGAGCGCGCGCCCAGCACGGCGACATGAGCGTCGCCGCGGCGGATGACGAAACAGCTCATATGCTCAAGGCCGGTACGCGTCGCGCGGCCCGGGCCAAAATCCGCGGGATCGATGTTGACAAGCTTCGACAGCAATGCCTCGAGAGGCATTGAGCCGGCCCGCGAGATAATCTCGAAGCCGACCCAACCATCGGTCTGCTCAGTCACCGAGCAGCCGGGGGTGACCTGCTTAAGCTCCGCGGCGAAATCGAGCTCGGCGCGACACTCGGCCTCGATCATCCACTGACCCTGTCCGGTCCAGAGCGCGGCAACCCTTTGCCCTGCAACCCAGCGGCCTGGTTCGGGAAGAGTGAGCCCAAAGGGTGTGGGCTCAACGGTTCCCCGGCGCACCGCAAGCGATGCAAGCGCGAGACCAGCATTCTCCCGCAGGTCGAGCGCTCCGAAAGATGCGGATCCGGGTGTCACGGCACCGAGCGCGGTAAAAGGCCTCAGGTCAGTCACGCAGACGTTCTCCCTCGGGGTCGACGAAACAGGCAGGGACGACGCGCAGGCGCGCGCTTTCGCCTTCGAGCGGGTTCGCAGCCACGATCACCTCGCCCAGCCGTTCATCTCCGTTCTCGAGGAAACCGAGCCCGATCATCGAGCCGACATGCGGACTGTAGCAGGCTGAAGTGATCCAGCCCTGATCGGTGTCAAGACTCTGCGGCGCGTCCTCGGCAAAAAGATGCGAGCCGCTGACCACCTTCCCGGCCGGATCGACGGGCCGCAGCCCCACCAGGCGTCGCCTGTCGCCCGCAAGGCCCTCGCGCCGCGACATAACGGCGCCGACGGAATCCTTCTTCTGCGACACCATACTGCCGAGTCCGACCATGGCGGCCGTCGTCTGTCCGTTCAACTCGGGGCCGGCGGCGTGTCCCTTCTCCATCCGCAGCACGCCCAGTGCCTCGGTGCCATAGGGCGTCGCTCCGAGATCGGCACCCACCGCCATCAGCCGCTCCATCAATGCGTGGCCGTATCGTGCGGGAACCGCAACTTCATAGGCGAGCTCGCCCGAAAACGAGATGCGGAAGAGCCGCGCGCTCAGGCCGCTGCAGACGGTGAGCTCCGCGCAAGCCATGAAGGGGAAGACCTCGTTCGACAGGTCGAACCCGCCCACGATGCGGGCGAGCAGTGCGCGCGATTTCGGCCCGGCGACGGCGATCTGCGCCCATGCGTCGGTCGTGGAAATGACCTGCACATCGAGATCCGGCCAGAGGCATTGGCGCGCAAACTCCATGTTGCGGTAGACCAAACCCGCATTTGCCGTCGTCGTGGTGACCACATAGTGATCCTCGGCGAGCCGCGCGCAGGTGCCGTCGTCATAGGCAAAGCCGTCTTCGCGCAGCATCAGCCCGTAGCGGACACGGCCGACCTTCAGCGTGGCCATCACGTTGCTGTAGAGCCGGTTGAGAAACTCGCCCGCGTCGGCGCCCTGCACATCGACCTTGCCGAGTGTGGTCACGTCACACAGGCCCACAGCGCTGCGCACGGCCCTGGCCTCGCGGTCGACGCTCTGGCGCCAGTGCGTTTCGCCCGGACGCGGATAGTATTGCGCACGCATCCACTGGCCGACCTCGACGAACGCCGCGCCTAGCGCTTCCGCCCAGTGGTGGGTCGGCGTCAAGCGGCGCGGGCGGAAATTCGGCCCCGTATCGCCACCGCCCAGCACCGAAAGCGCTACGGGCGTGTAGGGCGGGCGGAAGATCGTTGTCCCGGTTTCCGGGATCGACTTCCCGGTTAGCTCCGCCATCACGGCAAGCCCGGTCAGGTTTGCGGTTTTGCCTTGGTCCGTCGCCATGCCCAGAGTCGTGTAGCGTTTCAAATGCTCTACCGGCCGCATGTTCTCGGCATGGGCGAGCTTGATATCCTTCACTGTCACGTCATTCTGGAAATCGACCCAGGCGCGCTTCTTGCCCGCTACATGGAAGAAGGGCGCAACCGTGTAGTCTGCCTCCTCGGCGCGCGGCAAATCGGGCAACGTTGCCGCCATTCCAAGTCCGTCCATCGCATGCTGTGCGGCTCGCGCGCCGGAACGCAAGGCGTCGGCGGTGGAAAAATGGCCCGCCGCGGCACCTGCCGGAATCAATCCTGGTGGCCCATCCTCACCAGGCAGGAACGCCTGCAGCAGTTCATTCCAAACAGGCCGACCGCGATGATGCGAAAAGAGATGAACATTCGGATTCCAACCGCCCGAAACACCTAGCGCGCCGCACTCGATCCATTCGCGGCGGCCGTTTGCGTGAATCTCGATCGCAGTAAGCCCGAGCCGCCCACGAGAGTCGGTGACCACGCCACCTCTGATCACACAGAAATCGCCCGAAGCCCCTGCCTCGGGGCGCGCATCGATCACAGCCGCAACATGGACACCCTTGGAGGCAAGATCACGTGCCGTGCGGTGCCCGTCGTCGTTATTAGTGAAGACGGCGACCGTCTCGGACGGACACGCCGCCCAGCGATTGGCGTAAGCTCGCATTGCGCCCGCCAACATGATTCCCGGACGGTCATTGTTGGCAAAGGCAATTGGCCGCTCCGTAGCGCCCGCCGCCAGTACCGCGCGTTTCGCCGTGATACGCCAGAGTGTCTGGCGCACACGGTCACCAAGCTCAGGAAGGTGATCCGAGACCCGTTCCACCGCACCGTAGATGCCGTGATCATAGACCCCGAAAACAGTGGTGCGACGCATCACGCGAATGCTCGGCAGGCTCTCGAATTCAGCCTCCAACGCTGAGATCCAATCAGTGGCTTGCGCTCCGTTCAGCTTTTCCGTGCCGGACAGAAGCCGCCCGCCCAAACGGAAATCCTCGTCCGCCAAAATCACACGCGCGCCCGAGCGCGCCGCCGTCAGTGCCGCCGCAAGTCCCGCCGCCCCCCCACCTATGACCAGCAGGTCGCAATGCAGGAAGCCCTTGTCATATGCATCCGGGTCGGCCTGCATGGAGAGGCGCCCGAGGCCCGCCGCTTTGCGGATCGCCGGCTCGTAGAGCTTTTCCCAAAAGCCTTTTGGCCACATAAAGGTCTTGTAGTAGAAGCCGGCGGTGAAGAACGGCGACAGCAGGTCGTTCACTGCCAATGCATCGAAGCCGAGTGAGGGCCAGCGGTTCTGGCTCCGCGCCTCCAGCCCTTCGAACAGCTCCACGACCGTGGCACGCGTGTTTGGCTCCTGCCGTGCCCCCGTGCGCAGCTCGACCAGCGCATTCGGCTCCTCCGAGCCGGCCGAGAGTACCCCGCGCGGACGATGATATTTGAAGCTGCGACCCATTAGGCGCACGTCATTGGCCAGAAGCGCCGAAGCGAGCGTGTCGCCCGGATGGCCCTGATACCGTTTGCCGTCGAAGGTGAAGCTCAGGGGTTGTGAGCGGTCGATCAACCCTCCGGCTAGTCGTGTCATTTGCTGCACCTCGTCCGCGAAAGGGCGACATTGCGCGCCAGCTCCGCACCGAGGATTTCATGGGTGACCGTGTCGCGTGTGACGACTAGCCAAGAGCGGTCGCCCTTCTCGTGGAACCACAGCTCGCGGTGCACGCCCGCTGGATTGTCGCGCAGGAAGACGTAGTCGCAAAAGGCGGCCTCGGCACCAGGCGCAAATGGATCCGGACGGTCGATGAGCCGAGCGTCGCCCAGGTAGGTGAATTCCTGCGCAGCGCGCGGGCCTAGAAGTGGATGGGGGATCAGCATCGGACGGTCTCAATGCAGGTTAGGCTGCGCACCGGCGCCGCGTTCATCGATCACATAGCCGCGTGCAAACCGGTCGAATCGATAGGCGCGCGCGGTTTCGTGAGGGGAGCCGGTGGCAAGAAGATGGGCGAAGGCGTAACCGCTGGCAGGCGTGGCCTTGAAGCCGCCATAGCACCAGCCGCCGTTGAAATAGAGGCCTTCAATATGCGTGCGGTCGATGATCGGCGAACCGTCCATCGACATGTCCACGAGGCCGCCCCACATGCGCAAGAGCCGAGCCCGCCCGACCATCGGCATCAGCGCCATGCCGCCTTCGGCGACGTCCTCGACCACCGGCAGGTTGCCGCGTTGGGCATAGGAATTGTAGCCGTCGATATCGCCGCCGAAGACAAGCCCGCCCTTGTCCGACTGGCTGATGTAGAAATGGCCTGCCCCGAACGTGATCACACCGGGAATGGTGGGTTTGAGCCCCTCCGTGACAAAGGCCTGCAAAACATGGCTTTCGATCGGAAGCCGCATTCCAGCCCTTGCCATGACGCGGCCCGAGGAGCCCGCCACCGCCACGCCGACCTTGTCAGCGGCGATATAGCCGCGCGATGTCTCCACGCCACGCACCTTGCCGCGATCGGCCCGGAAACCCGTCACCTCACAATTCTGGATCAGGTCCACGCCGTGAAGATCAACGCCGCGGGCATAGCCCCAAGCCACGCCATCGTGCCGCGCGGTGCCAGCACGCTGCTGCATCAGGCCGCCTTTGATCGGGAAGCGCGCGTTGTCGTAATTCAGGAACGGAACCATGGCGCGCATTTCCTCCCGGCTTAGCAGCCGGGCGCCCGCACCCGCTAGCATCATGGCGTTGCCGCGGCGGCGGAAGGCATCGCGCTGTGTATCTGTATGAAACAGGTTGATGATGCCGCGCTGGGAGACCATCGCGTTGAAGTTGAGCTCCTGCTCCAGTCCTTCCCAGAGCTGCATCGAGAACTCGTAGAAGGGCTCGTTGCCGGCAAGCAGGTAGTTCGACCGGATGATCGTCGTGTTTCGCCCGACATTTCCGGACCCGAGCCAACCCTTCTCGAGCACCGCGATACGAGACTGGCCAAACTTCGTGGCCAGGTAATAAGCCGTGGCTAGACCATGACCGCCCCCGCCGACGATCACGTAATCGTAGGTGGGCTTGGGCTCGGGATTGCGCCACAGCGGCCGCCAACCGGTATGCCCCTTGAGCGCTTCGGCAAAGACGCGGAAGCCCGAAAACCTCATAGCGAGAACTCCTTGGACTGCAGAGACTTATGTCACGGCAAGAGCGAAGCGTTGTTTCTACAATTGACATTCTTGTGCGCTTTTCGGACATATAACAGCATGCAATCGGGCAGAAGGGATTCCCATGTGATGATTGACGGGAATGATCACGGCGGATCGCAGCGATACGGTTTCCTGCTGATAGAAGGCTATGCCTTGATGTCAGCGGCCTCCGCGGTCGAACCGCTGCGCGCCGCCAACCTGCTCAGCGAGCGGCGGCTCTACGATCTCAGCTTCGTCTCTGACCAGGGCGGCTGGATGCGCAGTTCCGTCTCGGGCGCGTTCGAAACAGAAGCTGTTTCAGAAGCAGGCACTGATTTCGACATTCTCTTCGTCGTGGCTGGCGGCAATCCGCTGTCCTATCACGACAACAGGATTCTGGGCTGGCTGCGGCGTCTTGCCCGTTCGGGGGTGCCACTGGGCGGGATTTCAGGCGGGGCGGCAGTCCTGGCCGCGGCCGGTGTCATGTCGTCACGCCGGTTCACGATCCACTGGCAACACATCGATGCAATGCGCGAGATCTATCCCGAGGCGCTGATCGAACGCCGTCTCTTCGTCATCGATCGCGACCGCTTTACCTGCGCCGGCGGCATGGCTCCCCTGGACATGGCCCACGCACTGATCGCCTCGGATCATGGTGTTGAACTAGCTCGTGCGGTCAGCGACTGGTTCATCCACACGGGCATCCGGCGGGCCGAGGCTCCGCAGCAGCTGGATCCGGCTCGTATGTACGATTTGCACCATCCCGCGCTGGTCGCCATGGTCGACTTGATGGCAAGCCACATCGCCGACCCGCTAAAGCTGGAGGATCTGGCCCATCTGAGCGGTGTCGGGGCGCGGCAATTGGCGCGGCTGACAAAGGACCACCTGGGACAGAGCGTTATGCAGTTCTATCGGTCTTTGCGGTTGCAGAAGGCCGACGAGATTCTGCAACAGTCGAACCTCCCGCTCGTCGAGGTGGCGCTTGCCACGGGGTTTTGCAACCGCAGCCATTTCTCACGCGCCTTTCAGGCCCATTTCGGTGTCGGCCCCGCCACCCGACGCACACGGCGCTGACACGGCGACAATTGGCAGCGTCTCCGCGAGACAAGATAATTGCTCTTGCTCCATCTTTATCGCGATTGAACACCCTGGCATCGTCGAGACGGTGAAGCCGTCGCCTTGCGACGTTGATAGGGCATTTGCGCAGCACCTCGATCCTAATTTTGGATTTGGGCCGGGTGACGAAGGAGGCTTTGGCCTTGGCGATCGCCGCCCACCGGCCGTAATGGCAATAGCCCTTGTCAAACACATAGGTGGCGCCGGTCTCGATGGTGATCGTGCGGCCGATCTCGGCGTCGCTTCAGGCCGCGCAGGCTGTCAGCGCCACTTAGCTGCGCATAGATCAGTACCAGCAACTGGTCCCAGCTCCTGAACAACTTGTCGTAGGAATCGCCATCGTGGCTATCCACAATGACCGGAAGTGGCGCGGGTTGATCGGTTCGACCAGCTTGTCAAGAATGCTATGCTTAAAGCACATGCTCCGTCGCTTTCTGCTTCTCGACAAACATGCCTGGACCTCGAATTCAGCGCTCACTTCGGATCGAGTCTGTCCGGATCTTTCCAAGTTCTCCATTCGTAGTTGCGGAGGACGATATATCCGGGCCCAGATCCTATTAGGTAGTTGGGATTGAGCGGCGTTTTGCCGAGCGGCGTGCAGATTACATATTGCGGTACGGCAAAGCCGGTGGTGTGCCCACGCAAGTTCTCAATAATGTGCAGCCCAGTAGCAATTGACGTTCTGAAGTGCTCAGCGCCTCGCACCAAGTCCGCATGGTACAAATAGTACGGTCGCACACGCGCCATAAGGAGTTTATGAACCAATTCTTTCATAACCTCAACCGTGTCGTTAATTCCTCTTAGGAGCACGGACTGGTTCCCGACCGGAACGCCTGCGTCAAGTAACCGTTCGACGGCAAGTTTCGCTTCAGGCGTCACCTCATTGGGGTGATTGAAGTGAGTATTGATCCAGATGGGATGGTACTTTCTGATCATCTGACAGAATTCGGACGTGATCCGTTGTGGCATGGTCACAGGCGTTCGCGTGCCGATCCGAATAATCTGAACATGCTGAAGTTGCCTGAGGCGTGATAGTACGTACTCTATCTTGTTGTCCCCAGTCGTCAGCGGGTCACCCCCGCTTAACAGTACATCCCGAATCTCGGGTCGCTCGGCAATGTACGCTATGCCTTTGTCGATCAGAGTTTGATCGCTAACCATTGAGCCTCGGCCCGCATGAACCTTGCGCGAGCAGTGTCTGCAGTAGGTAGCGCACAGGTTGGCAATATGGAAAAGTACGCGGTCGGGATATCTGTGAATGATGCAGCTCACGTCAGTCTGTCCCTCCTTCCAAAGAGGGTTTTCGGAACCAACGTCCGATTGGTGGAATGAAGGGAGCTGATCAATATGGAAGATGTCGTCAAGCTCCTTTATATTTGGAATAGCCTGCAGGCGAACCGGGTCATTCGGGTCGTTCTTATCCATCAGCGAGAGGTAATAGGGGGTAACACGGAAAACATATCGCTCACCCACCTTGTGGAAAGCTTCCTCTTCTTCTGGCGTAATGCTTATATGATCCTTCAGCCCATTGAATGTGGTGACGCTGTTAGCGAGTTGCCAACGCCAATCATTCCAGTCGCTATTTCGTATACCTGATGACGCGATCATGCTAAAATCTCCAATTCGAATACTTTTCGGTCACACGATGCACGCCTGACCTAGGATCGGTTTCATCCAAGAAGTTCAACGAGCGAAAGACATATTGGCAGCGGCCGCTAGTGACATAACCAGATACGATACTTAATTTGAAAAGCTTTGCGTTGTCGGCGGTGTTGTTGTCGGGCCGCGTCGGCTGCAGAACTCGGCTAACATCTAAGCGACGTAAACGGATTCGAGAATCCGGCCAATATCATTTGGTCGCTTGTGGTTTTGGAGGATGCTTGCCGATTCCGCGCCGGCAAGATGCGGGGTATATTTCTCCTTACGCGTCTAGTTCTGTAGAAACCTTACGTCTTAGGGGCCATCGCCGTGATCTCGGGCCAGCTGCCAAGTGCCACCCGACATGAATGTTTGCTCACATCTCCTGCCGCCTTGCGACCAGGGGTCTCTCAAAAATCGTGCCAACTGCGCTGAAAGAGCCGCAGATGACATTTTCTTTGTGCTTGTCAATGGTTTACATGCGAATGCATACGCAGGCCGAGCCCAACATCGCGTGTCGCGGACGAGACAAAACCCGACACCAGGCGTTCGACGGCGTTACTTGAGACCGCCATAGGCCGCCCGTGGAACCGGCGCCGCGTGGAAGCCCGGTTAGCCCGAGCCGCGGCCGAAAGCCCGATGTGATGTCGTCGTCGGCTGGGGCGACCACGGGCTTGCGACCGCCTACTAGGCGCAAGGAATTCAGTATCCGAACCGTCGCCTTTCTTGAGAAGAACTACATCGGCTCATCGGTCGTAACACGGCGATCATCCACTCGAATTACCTGCTGGTAGGCAATAATCCATTCTCAATGAGCTGTGGGACGGGCTCGAGCAGGATTTGAAACTCCAGTGCTATGGTGTCGCAGCCTAAACCCTACCGACGCGCATCGCGACGCTATACGCGTCCGGGCAACGGGATGGTCATTTGTCGAATTCCTCAAGGCTCAGAACATCGGCCTACAGCTTGTCACGCGAAGGGTGCCCTCAGGACGGCACATAATATAATATTATGAATATCATGTGCAATAATTATGAAGATCAGAAGAAATCGTTGAAAAAATCGCATCTCTTTCTTGACGCTTGAGATCGAGAGGACGTATCGCCACCTATGAAGAAGATGCCTGAGACTCGGCATCATGAGGTCCTTGCGTGAGGCTGACGTTGCGGCATGATCCGTAGATAGTGTTGCGGAATAATAATTGTGTGATTGCGGGGATCAAGAATCATGCCTCAATTAGCGGAAAGCTAGCGATGTTTCTTAAAGCGGACGGAACTGAGGTGTGGCTGCAGAGCTCGACAAAGTTGCCATATATTTCCCTCTCTGGAGTCATCGAAACTTCGGAGGACTATGCCACAATTCGACGAAGACTGCGCCAGGCGTATGATCTGCTTTCTGGAATTGCCTCCGATGACGCATTTCTGGTTCAAGAACTCGAGGACAGCGGCGCTTTGGTCTTCTGCGCCCGATCCGACAAGAATTGCGCCTTGCTGTTGCTGGGAAAATTTGATCGCGGCCGGGAAACGCCAAAAACCGTGTGCTGTTCTCGAAAACCTCGTCGAAATGATCGAGAACAGCGTGAATGGAATCGGCCGGCAAGCGGGCGCGATCATCCGTCTAGAGGTCGTGCAGTCGGAATTGGCAATGCGTTCCCGCTGAAGGAGGGGCTGAGCCAGCGCATCGTCTTCATCGATACCAATTTAACGGCTTCGAAATCTTGCATCTCACCCCGCGGGTCACTTCAAATTCCCCCGGGTAGGTGATGCATCAGCCGATCGAGTATCGTCGTGCTCATGACGTTGTCTCGCAGATATGTCCCCCAGTCCTGCACGACCCGATTGGAGGTGACGACGACGCTGCGGGGCAGTTTGTAGCGCTGATGGATCAGGATCTGCAGCCATGCGCCGGCGTCTGCGAGCAACAGATCGTCCAGCACGTGGAGATCGCAGTCGATGATTGTTCGCATCCGGGCCTCGCGTTGCGCGGGGGCGTTCAGAGCGTGGCGGTGGAGGAAGTCATCGGTCTCTAGATACTGGACCTTGTGGCTGTGCAGGATCGCCTGATAGGCAATCGCCTTGGCGATGTGGAATTCCCGGTGCCCGGTTTGCCGACCAGCATCGCGTTCTCGCCGGCGCCTGCAGCACGCGCGTCTGCAGCGTGTCGCGGACGTTGCCGGCATCGTGTCGCACAGCACGGCCGAAGAGGTCGCCATATTCCGCCGGGGCGCGGATCAATGGAGATCCTGGGTGAGCTGCGATCCCGGCTGTGGGGCTTCTTCAACCTGTTGCAGCGCCTGCGAAAACAGCCGCTCGACAGTCGCGCTTACGTGCGCTTGTAACGGTAGATGCCGTTGCTGATGGCATGAGCACAGGCCTGCTCGACCGACGAGGGAATGCACGGGCAGATTGGTGATCAGCTTCCAGTCAATCCTTGGCCATGCTTTGGTTCCTCACGATCCTGGACGTATACCGCCGCATCCATGTCCTGCCTCCCATTGGCAAGCAGAAGCGCCATCCCGCGCTTGACTACGTATTTGATCTCAACCGTGACGGTCTCAACCTGGCCTTGGCATCGCTAACCTCGACCTCAGAGGGAGGTACTTCCCAGCAATTGAAGAAGATGGGTGCGGGCTTTTGATGCATTCGAGCCTGATTGTAACGCTGGATGGCCTTCATCTGGGGCTTTCCGCCATAAAGCTTTGGGCTCGGGCGAAGTTCAAGGGAACCGCCGCGCTCAAAAAGGAGACCAATTCAGCGCAGATGCCATCGAAAAGAAGGGGAGCTTCCGCTGGCGGAGAACATGCGCCAGTCGATCGCGTTGTTCGGCGATCCCGAGCGATGCTCCACATCGGCGATCGCGAGAGGGACATCTACGAGCCTTTCTGCACGCCCCGTGAACTTGGCACCCTTTTCCTGGTGAGGACTTGCGTCGATCGCGTGCTGGCAAGCACACGATCGCCGCCGAGATGAACGGCGAAGTGATCAGCGCGCTGCACCCTTTTCGGCTTTACCTCAGGCGGTCGTTACACGGCGCGAGCTCATAGTGGCGCGCCCCGAAGCGGCGCGGACACCATGGACCATCAAGCTGCGCAACTGGCGGTCGCGTTTGCTGATGCCGAACAAGCGGCCTCGCAGAAGAGATACGAGGTTGCGATTGACCAGGCGTCGGTCCACTGTTGAATCGAGATAAGCGTTCTCAAAGGACCAGACTACAACCAAGCGGACGCCTATATGAGAGGACGGTCAATCACCCCGCCGAAAGGTTAATCCTCATAACAAACTATTCATAAATGTTCACTTCCAGAGCGCTATAGCCTATGCAATATGTGGTTCGACAGATTATGACAGTCAGCGAATAAGTACGGAAATCCGAGATGAGCACTCCCCTTTCATTACCAGAACTCGAGTCACACTTCAGCGAGGACTACTTGCATTTTAGTGATTTGATTAATCCGCCGGAGAGAAGTGACCGGGAAGCAGGAGCAATTTGGGACCTTCTTTCACTCACAAAAGGCGGCTCAGTCCTTGAACTCGGATGCGGTTATGGACGGATCACCAACCGATTGGCGGAAAAAGGAGCTCGGGTAACCGGACTGGATATGTCGCCAGTCTTGCTAAAGAAAGCCGAAGCGGATGCCGCTGAACGCCGGGTAGAAGTGGAGTATGTTCTTGGCGATATGCGCTCCGTTCCTTGGCGAGATCGGTTTGACGCAGCTTTTCTGTGGTACTCGACCTTTGGCTATTTCGATGAAGCGGATAATGAGAGGGTTCTTCATGAAGCCGCATCTGCACTTCGAAAGGGCGGGCGTCTGTTAATCGATCAACTCAATCGCTTCGCATTGCTACGCGATAGGTCATCTACCTCTTATGTTTTGGAACGTAATGACGATCTAAGAATAGATATACATAGTCACGATGCGCTAACTGATCGTCGAAATAGCGCTAGGATCGTCGTCCGCGATGGACGTGTTAGACGAACGCGTCTTTCTACCAGAATTTATGGGTTTTCTGAACATGTTCGCATGTTACGAAGCGCTGGCTTCGAGACTGTTCAGGCATACGGCCAGGAAGGCGAAGACTTCACTTCCTTTGGACCGCGCCTCGTAGTCGTCGCTCACAAATAAGTGACCGTTGGGGGCGACGGGGTAGTTGTGCACCATGCCGCCAAAACTTCTAAGTCACTGATTAGTCGACCGTGAACAATCTTGACCGCTAAGCGGCAAGCTGCTTCGGCCGGTTCAGGAACGCGGCGATCAAGAGCCACAAAACATTGCTTCAGCCACCTGAGCAGGAGGGAGAAGTTATAGCCGGCTGCGGCCAGGATGGCGTTGATCGCATCGCCTTGGGTGTGAGCGAGGTAATTGCGGCCCATTCTGTGTTCGTTCTTGATGTGGCCGATCACCGGCTCGACGGCCGATCGCCGCCGCATCTGGCGCTTGATGGCTGGGGTGACGCGGCGCTTCTGACCAGCGGTGAAGACCCTGAACTTGTGGCTCTCCGGCGCGTTGTGGCCGCGTTAGCCGGCGTCGGCGAGAACGCGGCTGATCTCGTTGCCGATGGTCTTTTCCATGTCAGGGATGATCGCTGCGAGCGTGTGGCCGTCATAGGGATTGCCGGGCAGCGCTTTTGCATGCAGGGCGAACTGGCCACCCTTTGAGCGCTTCAGCGTGGTGGCCACCGACACCTTCACCCCGAACTCGTAGGGCGCATGCGCCTTGCCCTTACCGATGCATTCCACCTCGTGCGCATGCAGGCTGTAGTTTTTGCGGCCGCGCTGGCGCTGCCGCTGCTCGAGAACGGTGGAGGCCTGGTAGAGCGACCATTTGAAGAGCGCGTCCAGTTCCGCATCGCCGGCGATCTGGCGGGAGATGTCGCGGACGGTGCGCCCCAGATAGGTCTTGGGCCTGCGCAGGGCCTTGTTGGCCCGCTTGAACTGCTTGGCGTGGGGGTAGCGCTGTGCTTGATCAGTGCCAGCTTGCCGACCGCACATAGGTCTGGCGCAGGTCGAGCCGCGTCTTCTTCGCCAGCTGGACACCTCGAAAAACCTGACAATCGAGGACGCATTTTGATTCACTTCGTCTGGTGATTTGCACGGAGGCGTTGAATGCGAGCGCAGGCTGGGTTCTGGGACATTGACGAGCGCTATGTCCGGCTGAGCGAGGCCGGCGATCCACTGGAGAAGTTGAACGGGGTGGTGCCTTTGGGAGGTTTTCCGGAAACCTTTGGCCAAGGCGCTGAAGCGCTCCGATTGCGCCAAGGGCGGCCGGCCGCTCTTTGATGCGGTGATGATGTTCAAGGTTCCTGGTTCTGCAGGCGCTCTACAGTCTCTCGGACGATCAGGCCGAGTTCCAGATCCATGACCGACTTCCTTCATGCGCTTCCTCGGGTTGGGGCTCGGCGACAAGGTTCCCGATGCCAAAACGATCTGGTTGTTTAGGGAGCACCTCACGCAGGCCCGGGCAGTGGAGAACCAGTTCGCCCGTTTTGACAAGCACCTCACCAAGGCCGGTTATCTGGCGATGGGTGGGCAGATCGTGGATGCCACGATCGTGGCGGCACCGAAGCAACGCAATTCCGATGCTGAAAAGGCCGACATCAAGGCAGGAAAGGTGCCGGACGAGTGGCAAAAGAAGCCAGCCAAGCTGCGCCAGAAGGACCGGGACGCATGATTACGAGTCAGTGAGGTATTGGGATCTGTTGATCGCCCGACCGGCACAACCCCCTGCATCGAAACGACTCATCGAGCGCACGGATGATCGGGCGTCAGCTCAACTGATCCTTGATGCCGCTTCTATCACGGAGCGCAGCGCTCCATGCAGTCCTGAAAATGCACCCTGCCGGTGGAGAGGCCACGGCAGGGTGTGCCGCGCAAATAAGTCGCAAACGCGTGACGCCGGACAACGGCGTCTGTTGCCTTACTCAGCGAACCCTCTTTTCCATTAAGTTCCAATCACTGAAGTGCCGGTTTCGCTTTATGGCCTCAACCTCGACTCTTGGCCAATATTGCGGGATGATTTCGAGGCTAACGGAAGATGCCAAATCGAGCGGCCGGTCAGTTAAGTCAGCCTTCAGCCTGTTCGATCGTCATGTCCCGGTCGATAGGGAAGATGGGCCGCGGCACCTTCCGATAAGGCAACTTGTCTAGATGAGTGGTGCAGAGTGCACCGCTGTCGCACAGAATGATCTTGCCGGCGATCGGCTCGAAGGCGGCGCGGAAGTGCTGCTGAGATTTGAGCGCGACTACGGCCTTGGCAGCGGGATCGATGCCGAAAGCGCGAAACTGTTGCAAGTCCAGCATCTGTCCGCCCCCGCTCACTATTAGGATCTCGATGCCGCCGACCCGCAGGACCGCGGTCTGGCCAAAGGACATATGCAACCCGCCGATCTGCGGACCGTCGCCGGTGTAAGAGCCGTCGCTGATCAGACGGACCTCTCCTTCGAGTTCCAACGGTGTGCCGCCAAAGCGTGGATCGGACTTGCCGCCCAGCTTCACCTTCACGTGGTCGCTCGCCTTGTGGCGATGGAGCTGCTTGGCGGTCTCCGGATCGAACATCGGTCCGAAAGCGGCATCGGTGATCCCAACGTCGAGGAGCGCCTTCAGCAGATTGGTCGAATCGCCATAGGCGCCGGCACCCGGATTGTCGGCGTAATCGGCGATGATAAGAGGGCCCTTGTCACTCTTGTATCCTTTGGCAATGTCGGCCGCCTCCTCGACTGGCATGAAATAATCGATTATGTCGAAGCGTTTTTCCCAAATATCGTCAGCAATTGACTCGGCGAAGACGCGATGCTTGGCCTCGTTGCCGTCATAAGTGACGGTGACCGTGGGGCCGACCTCGCGGATGTCGGCACAGCCGAATCCGGAATTGATGCTCACGGCAAAGACGCCGGGCTCATTCTCATAAGCGATGGCTTTGGCTATCCGGTCGATCATCGGACCGACATCCGTCCGTCCGCTATTCGCCTCTCGCAGCATCGGTGGATGAACGCGCAAGGTGCATGGGCGAATCTCGCCCTTCATTGCACGCTGAAGGATGTCGCCAGCCTGGCGGCCGACTTTGCGCATCTCAACATGAGGGTATGTTTTGTCGGATACGACGATATTGGCGAGCTCGCACATCTTCGGCGTCACGTTGGCGTGGGGATCGAGCGTGATCGCAATCGGAATACTCGGACCGACCGCTGCGCGCAGTCGATCCAAGAGCTCACCCTCGCCGTCCTCGCAAAATTCCGTCACCATCGCACCGTGAAGGCCGAGTAGGATGCCATCAAGTTTTGGCTTGTGCTCAGCAGCCGCTGCGACGATGGCCCCGCCGAGGCGATCGAAGGCATCGCGGGTCACAACGAAACAATCGGCGCTAGCGCTGAGCACATGAATCTGTTTCCAGCTGTAGTCCCGCGCACAATCGCCGAAGCCGGCAAGCTCGGTATTGGCGTCTCCACGCTCCTTTAGAGCATTGTCCCCCAACAAACAGTGGAAGGCATCATAGTCGGCACGATTCTCATTGAAGGTGTTGGATTCAGTCGAGAATTCAGCGGTCAAAACAGTGAATGTCATGAGGAAATTTCCTGTCGGCAGGTGAATGCAACGTTGTTGCTAGACGGAGAAGTCGGTCACCGAAGCGGCGGTCCGCGTAGGCTTAGCTTTCGCTCAGTGAGATCCGCAGTTGTTTTGTGGAAGCGTAAGGGTCCTTCGATTTAGATGACGCGCATCGTTCCGCTTAGCGTGTCGCGCTCGTGTGGCGCGGCGTGGACGCGCCATTCGATGCGATCAAAAAAAAGCTCGAAGACGCCCGTGGCGAGGGTTTGAGAGCTTCCGTTTTTTCCGTTCTTGTAGATCGGAGTGGTCTCATCAAACAGCACCGCCTCCGCGCCGCCCGCAAGGCCGCCTTCCGCAATCATTCGGTCTGCCGCTTCCTGCCGATCGCGCGAAGAGAGACTGATCGTCTGCTCCAAGCTGTCGAATTCCCCGCAAAGCATGTGGTTCGCGTGGGCTCGGGGCGAGGCGGCCTCCCGAACGGCGCAGCCTGAGGCCGGCGCCTCGACAGATACGAGCCGACGCGTCTTCACCTCACCGAGATTGTGATGGTAGCCGCTGGCGCGGTCCTTGCGTTTCAGAATTTCGATCGCTTCGTCCAACCCTTTCGCGTCCAGCGTCGCGCGATTGATGAAATGCCGCGGCACACCAGGCTGATGGTCATTGGGTGTGATGTTGTTCATAGCCTGGACGAGGCCGGCTTGGTTCAGGCCGAAACTCCCCGCCAGGTTGCCGGGATACGTGAAGCTGCTCCAAGCCAGGCCCTCGTCGGGCTCGGCCTCGACCCAGAGACAGGCGCCGAGATACTCCGCCTCGCCATCTTCATTGTGGGCGAGTATCGCCGGGCCGTCGCCTTCTGCCGGAATCAGGAGCGAGGTGCAGCCCATGGTGGCGACGACTTGCATCGTTGGGGAGACGTTGCCGGGAAGCGGTAGGTCTTGCGCGCAGTTCCAAAGGAACATCGCTTCGAAATTTTGCCCAGCACCCGCGGAGATGCCCTCGATCTCGCGCACAAAGCGGGGATAGGCCGAGCGGGCCGCTGATTCAAGAGTCTTCAGATAGTCCGTTCCGCGCCAGCGGGCGTGCAGCGCGCAATATTCCTCGACGCGCAGAGTTTGTTCGAGAAAACCGGCGCTGGCCCGCCCGATCGCGAAGCCGATGGAGAAGGCGTCGCCCTTTGCGCGAACGCACTTGATGGTGTTTGTGGACATAGTGGTTTCCGCTTTCTGCGAGGTTGCCCTGAAACTTAGATCTTCATGTCCCGGTCGATTCGGGAAAATCGGCCGCGGCACGTCCAAAGGCGCGAGCGTTTCGAACACTTGTCTTACTATCGCAATGAGACGGTCCTCTCAGGCGCCATGCGGGCTTCTGCAGCGGGCGGGGCCGCGATGTCAGTAGCCGGGGCGCGCACATGGCAGGCCACGACGCGACCATCTGCCATCGGCACCAAAGGGGGCACTTCGATGCGGCAGCGCTCGACGGCCAGTGGGCAGCGAGGGTGGAACGCACATCCTTTTGGGGGATTGATTGGGCTTGGCACCTCGCCATCCACGGGCACCTCCAGCCGAACCCGCGTCGGATCCGGCACAGGTGCCGCCGCGATCAGCGCCTCGGTGTAGGGATGGACTGGCTTGGCGAACAGCGCGTCGCTCGGGGCGAGCTCCACGATCCGCCCCAGATACATGACGGCAACGCGATGCGCGATATGCTCCACGACGCCTAAGTCATGCGAGATGAAGACGAAGGCGATGCCCATCTGCTGCTGGAGATCCAGAAGCAGATTCAAGATCTGTGCCTGGACTGAGACGTCCAGGGCGGACACCGCTTCGTCGGCGATGATGAGAGAGGGGTTAAGCGACAGGGCGCGTGCAATGCCGAGCCGCTGGCGCTGACCGCCCGACAATTCGGACGGGAGCCTGTGCACCACTTCGGGCGACATTCCGACTTTTCGAAGAAGGTCCGCGGCGAGTGTCTGACGTTGCTTCCGGCTAAGGCGCTCGAAATTCTCGACAGGTTCGGTGATGATCTGCCCGGCCGTGAGACGCGGGTTCAGCGACGAGTAGGGGTCCTGAAAGACCATCTGCATGCGACGGCGCCAGGCGTGAAGCGCATCCTTCTTGAGGCCTGCAATATCGGTCCCGTCGATCAGCACGCGGCCAGCCGTTGGCTCGACGAGCCGCATCAGGAGCCGCGCGACAGTCGACTTGCCGCAGCCGGATTCACCGACGATGCAAAGCGTCTCGCCCGCCTCGACGGTAAAGGATACATCCTCCACCGCCCGGATCACCGGAATGCTTTTCTTGAAGATTCCCGAGCCAAGCGGATAGTGCTTGGTCAGATTCTCGACTTTCAGCAGAGGACCGTTCATGCGCCCATCACCTCTTCAGCGCGCCAGCAGGCTGCGGCGTGGCTCGACCCGACATCAAGCAGGGGGGGGGTCTTCTCGCGGCAGATATCGATCGCGAACGGGCAGCGAGGAGCAAAACTGCACCCGACAATGGGCTCGCGCAGGCTTGGGACAATGCCGGGAATTTCTGGAAGGCGGCGCTGGCGGCCACGCCGCGGATCAGGCACCGAGCGCATGAGGCCCTGGGTGTAGGGGTGCGCGGGATGCGCAAACAGATCTATGACGTTCGCTTGTTCTATGATCCGGCCGGCATACATCACAATGACGCGCTGGCACGTCTCGGCGACCACGCCGAGGTCATGCGTGATGAACATGACTGCCGTTCCCGTGCGCTCTTTCAGATCGAGGATGAGCCGCAGGATCTGCGCCTGAATGGTGACGTCAAGCGCAGTGGTGGGCTCGTCTGCGATCAACAGTTCCGGCGTGCAGGCCAAAGCCATGGCGATCATGGCGCGCTGGCGCATGCCGCCCGACAGTTCATGGGGGTAGTCCTTGACCCGACGCTCCGGGTCGGCGATGCGGACCAGACGCAGCATCTCCTCGGCCTTCGCCATTGCCACAGAGCGGGATGCCTTGGTGTGTATCTGCACCGCTTCTGCGATCTGGTGGCCGACCGTATAGACCGGATTGAGACTCGTCATCGGTTCCTGGAAGATCATGGCGATCTTGTTGCCGCGGATCCTTCGCATCTCCCGCTCGGACAGATCCAGTAGGTCGCGTCCGTGAAAGCGCACCTCGCCGCCGACTGTCCTGGCATTCGGCTTCGGCAGCAGGCGAAGAATGGAGAGGGCGGTGACGCTCTTGCCGCATCCCGATTCGCCGACGACGCCGAGCGTTTCGCCCTTTTTGACCTGGAAGCTGATGCCGCTGAGCGCACGGGTGACGCTTTCTTCGCCGTAAAAGTGCGTCTCAAGGTCTCGAACGTCGAGCAGCAAGTCGTTCCCTACCCTTTGATGCATCTGCATGTCAGCGCCTCTGCTTGGCGCGGGGGTCGAACAGGTCGCGCAGGCCGTCGCCAAGCAGGTTGACGGCGAGGACCGTGACGGCAAGACAGATACCGGGGGCGAAGATCGTCAATGGGGCGATGGCGAGATACAGGCGCGAACTGGCGATCATGTTGCCCCAGCTGGGGATCTCGGGCGGCACGCCCACGCCGAGGAAGCTCAGCCCCGCCTCGGTTAGGATCGCGCTGGCGCAGACAGTAGCGCCCTGGACCATCAGCGCAGGAATGGTACTCGGCAGGATATGCCGCCACAGGACCTTGGGCAGGCGCGCACCGCCGCAGAGCGCGGCCTCCACGTAGGGACGCTCGCGAACCCCCAGAACCACCGAACGAACCAGCCGCGCGACGGCTGGCGTCTCGGGGATCGCGATGGCGACGATGAGGATGCCGATTCCGGGTCCTGCCAGAGAGATGAGCGCAATGGCCAGCAGAATCGTCGGGATCGACATCAGGCCGTCCATGACCCGCATCACGACATTGTCGAAGCTGCGGCTGTACCCTGCGATGACACCGATCAGGAGCCCGACCACGGCTGCGGTCGCTGCCGATAGCAGCCCTACCAGGAGGGAGATGCGGGCGCCGAAGATCGTTCGCGCAAACACATCCCGCCCCAGATTGTCGCTCCCGAACCACATTTCGGGGGAAGGCGGCTGCAGGCGCTTGAACGGATCCATGTTCCCCGGATCGCCGGCGTAAATCGGGGCCGCGAGCGCCAGAACGATTAGAAGTGCCAAGAGACCGCCGCCTGCAATGACCAGCGGATGCCGCCTTGCCAGGCGGGGAACGTCAGATAGTCGCAGCCGACCGATTGGCGCGGCTTCAACTGGTGCGGAGATGAGCGTCATATTAGTACCGGATTCGGGGATCGATCAACGTATAGGCAAGATCGACCGTGAGGTTGATAAGGACGTACAGGCCCGAAGTCAGGATGAGCACGCTCTGAATGATGGGATAGTCGCGATTGTTGATCGCATCCACGACCAGACGACCGATACCGGGTATATTGAACACCGTTTCCGTGAGGACGACTCCGCCGATCAGATAGGCGAAGCTTATGCCGATGACGGTCAGGATTGGGACGCCGGCATTCTTCAATGCATGGTGGAAAAGCATGGCATAGGACGAAGCACCTTTGGCGGCGGCCGTTCGCATATAGTCTTCCGAAAGAACTTCGAGCATGCTTGCCCGCGTAACCCGCGCGATGAATGCGATGTAGCCAAGACTTAGCGCTACTGTGGGCAGGACCAGGTGCGCAAACCAAGGTCCGAGGCCACCATCGATCGGCAGATATCCCTGCACCGGTAGCCAGTGCGTCTTGATGGCGAAGAAGTATATGAGAAAAAAGCCGATGACAAAGACCGGAACGGAATAACCAAGTGCCGAAAAGGCCGTGAGGAGGCGGTCGACGAGCCCGCCAGTTCGCCACGCGGCAAGGATGCCGAAAGAGACCCCGGCCGTTACCGAAAGAATCATTGTCAGGATCGAGAGGGAAAGGGTCGGTTCAAGCCGCTGCGAGATGAGCTCGAGAACCGGTCGTCCGGCAAAGATTGAGGTGCCAAAATCGCCGCCGAGCATGTCCCGCACCCAACTTATGAACTGAATCGGCATAGGATCATTCAGTCCCATTTTTTCGCGGATGGCAGCCACCATCTCCGCCGTGGCCGACTTGCCGGCGATAATGTCCGCTGGGTCACCGGGCGCCAGCCTGAGAAGCAGGAAGATGAAGATGCCGACCATCGCCATGACGGCGATGGCCGAGACCATCCTGCGCAGGATGTAAGCAGCCATCAGGCAGCGGCTTTCTGCATGTTCCAAAACGGGATATAAGACGGAAAGCCGATGATGCCCGTCAGTGTCTTGCGGCGCGCGATTGGCTGAACAAACTGACCCAGCAGAACCTGAGGCACGTAGTCCCACCATATACGCTGCATCTTGCGGGCCACCGCCCTGCGCTCTTCAAGCGTTTCTAAATCTGCCCATTTAGTTCGAAGAGGCTCATACTCGTCGTTCTGAGGCCAACCGTACCAAGCTTTTGAGCCATTCATTTGCAGGATAGGGTTGGTGACAACTTGGGGGAAGTTCGCTTCAGCCTCGGAAGTAATGAAGATGCTCCAGCCTCCTTCTTCTACGGACACGTTTTTATTGCGGCGCGCGACCAGCCCGCCCCAGTCGCTTGGCGCAAGCTCGGCATTGACCCCAATCTTCTGCAATGTAGCTGCCAGAAGCTGAGACATATTGCTTGCCTCTGCCCAGTCCGTGGACTGCAGGATCACGACTTTCTCGCCTGCATATCCCGCTTCCTTGAAGAGTTGCTTCGCTTTTTCTGGATCGCCGCCCTTCTTGTACCATTCTGTGTTTTCGTTGTTGGACAGCGGCGTCTCGTTCCCAAACATCGAAGTGACAGGTTTCACATATTTTGAGTCACCAAAGCCAGCGCGCACCATAGCCTCTTGGTCGATCAGATGAAGCATCGCTTGGCGTGCCTTCACGTTGTCGAACGGCTTTTGCAGACAGTTCATGCGCAGGAACATATCCTGACCCGCTTTGTCCAGAACCTGGAGTTCAAGGTTGGGGTCGCTCTCGATGACCGGCAAAAGATCGATCGACGGCAAAGACAAGAAATCAACCTCACCTGCTTGCAAGGCCGCGATGGCAGTCTGCTGATCGGCGATATTTTCCCAGATGACACGATCGACTTTTACGATCTTACCGCCGGCCAGTCCGTCGGCGGGCTCGTTGCGTGGAATGTATTTTTCATTGCGGTCGTAGGTGAGGCTCGCGCCCGGCTTGGCAAGAGCGTGATTGAAGGTGAAGGGGCCCGATCCGATATTCGCGGTCACCTGCTCCGTTGGAGACAGACTTGCGTCCTTCTCGCGCATGATGAATGGGCCTGTCAGGATGGTGAGCAGCGCCCCCAATGGTTCCTTGAGCGCGATGATGAAGGTCCTGTCATCTTTTTTCGAGATGTCCTGGGCCCGCGACATAAGCAGTTGCCCGGCGGCAGCCACTTGGCCCCAGCGACGGATCGAGGCCACGCAGTCCGCTGCAGTGACAGGAGTGCCGTCATGCCAACCCAACCCGTCGCGGAGCTCGAACGTATAGGTCTTCCTGTCGTCCGATACGCCCCAGTTGCCCACCATCTGCGGATGCGGCTCAAACTTCGAGTCGGGCCCGAACAGCTTATCGTAAATCGCATAGGCGTGCATGTGGGTAACGTCGGACGTTGCAACGACCGGGTCAAACGCAGTGAGGCTGCCCATCACCATGCGCACCGTCCGAGCGTCGGCTGTCGGGGTTTGTGCCCGCAGGACCGACGGGATTGATAAAGCCGTTCCAGCGGCTATGCCCAACTGAATGAGCCCGCGGCGAGAAATCTTGCCTTCGATCAGTCTCATAAGAATTCCCCTGTGATTGCTGTTTCTTCTCACTGACGCGAGTTGCAGCCGAACTAAACGCGCCTTTTCCCAAACGGACGAGTCATTCAGAACACAAATTGGATACACAGTCAATTTGTTTTGTCCGATTTCAAACGTGTATGTTCGAAACCCGACACACTGAAGCGCATGTATTCCGCCGCCGCGGCGCGAAACACCTGGTTTCGCGTCGTCGCATCTCTTCGGTAGCACGCCGATTGCGTGCAACGCGGTGAAGGCGCGGGGACTGGCCCGGCTGCGCAACCGGCGCTTCTTCAGTCTCGGCGATCTCAACGCCGCAATCGCGGTTGTTGCTGGAGATCTGAACAAGCGCGCAGCATGCGGATCGGCGATGACTGCCAGCGTCACAGTCGGCGGCGCGCTGCGCTACGCCGACGGCCCCTAGGCGCTAGTATTAAGCTGGCCAAGGGTGACCCCCTTCTCATTTTGTGCTCCCTGCTCGCAACACCTTTGTGGCATGCCGATTGCGAGTGCGACGCCAGATACCTGTTCCAACGTGGCCGACGCGCTGTCTTCAACCGAGGAGTTCACATGACACTCGCCCACGCGATACTGGCTGCGCATCCCGTGGACGCGCCAGCGGTGCTGGAGCTGCCTGGGGACCAGCGGCATCTTGCGCAGCATTATACCGGCAGCAACGTTCAGTCCGCGCTGCACATACTGCTGATGACACTGTTCATCAGCGTTCTGACAGGCTGATCTCTAGTGCTCGCGCTGGTGATCGGGGGCACCGGCGCAAATCCGAGCGAGTGAGCATCAAACCGATCAAACATCAAAGGAGTAGCTCATGCGAGTAGCCGTTGTGACGAACAGAGACGTTACGGGCGTGATTAACCGGTTCGGCCAGCCTTTTCCGCAGCCGCCGCAGCCTTGGCCAGAGTCGGATCGCGACAGCATGGTGGTGGCGGCGCTGCAAGAGGGCGGCCACGAGGTGCTGCTGTGTGAGGGCGATAAAGGACTGCTCGCTACGCTCGAGCGGTTCATGCCGCCCGATTCGCAAGCGCGCCCTTCGGGATTCGTCTTCAACTTGGCGAGCGGGATTCAGGGCGAGTCCCGTTTCTCGCAGGTTCCTGCCATGCTCGAGATGGCCGGCGTTCCCTACATAGGAGCGAGCCCGCTCGGACATGAGCTTGCCAACGACAAGGTGGTCACCAAGATACTCATCCGCGAACGCGGTGTGCCAACGCCGAACTTTCGGGTAATGCGTCGAGGCTCTGAAAATACCGGCGACCTGAGATTTCCAGTAGTAGTGAAGCCACCTCGTGAAGGTGACAGCCTCGGATTGCACCTCGTACATGAACCTGCTGAGCTAAAGCGAGCCGTTGAAGTGATTGTCGAGCAGTATGCGCAGGACGCGCTCGTTGAAGAATACATCGAAGGGAGGGAAATCAACGTTCCTCTGCTTGGAAATAGCGTACCAGAAGTGTTGCCTCTTGTCGAGCAGGACTTCGGCGACCGCGCAACGCGTCTTATGACCTGGGAAGCGAAATACGTGGCGGCTACGGCAGTGGCGAAGATTTGCCCGGCAGAGATTGGGGGCAGGCTTGCGACGGTCCTGCGGGATATTTCGATTGCGACTTTTCGCGCTTGCCAGTGCCGGGACTATGCCCGCGTCGACATCCGGATCGACCGCTCCGGCCAGCCTTTTGTCCTAGAGATCAACGCCAATCCGTCCCTCGCAAAGGGCTCATCGTATTCCGTGGCTGCGAACACGGCCGGACACAGCTACTCGAGCTTGATCAATCGCATCCTGGATGTCGCCCACACGCGCTATTTCGGAACCGCTACCCCCAAGGACCGAACGTGACTTTTCGGGTAGCGCGGCGAGGTTGTTATTCTGCCGCATGGTGAAGTAGGCACGGAATGGAGTGGACGTGCCGACGACATGACCGGGTCAATGGACGCCGATCTCGGTGGCGCAGAAGGTATCGGCGATCCAGTTGTCTTGAACCATTGACTACGGAGGCCATCCCAGCGATGTCTTCGGATATGAAGTGGATGAGATCGACTACGAGCGGCGGACGAAGTGCAAGCCGCTCCTGACGTCATGGAATTTTGGCAATCGCCTTCCCTCGTCGATTGAAGAGCGCCCTCTCTGCGCATCGGAAGGAGGCGCCGAGTATGTGGCCATGATTCCTGCCAAGTCAGCCGGGCAATCTCATCCTTCAGGGTGTGGTTCTCGGCGCGCAACGCCTGGTTCACGATCTTAACGCACTCTACCCCGCCTTAAAGACCGCGCACTTCGCCGATCAGCGCAGCAACCAGCCCGCGGAGCTGAGCGAGCGACAGGCCTTGAACCAGTCGGTGGTAGCGTCACACAAATGATGAGTCACGAACGGGTTCGCCCGCAAACCTCCCCCGCCCGGAAAATCTGTCCCGGTTACGATGGGTATTATCAAACAGGATTGTAGTATCTGCGCCAATCCAATGTTCGAAACCCGACCCGCTGAGGCGCAAGTATTCCGCCGGCACGGCACGAAAGACATGGTTTTCTCGCCTTGTCCCAAATCTCTTCAGTGGCACGCCGATTGCATGACCCGCGGTGAAGGCATGCGGGGACTAGACCATCCGGTCCAGCGATCAGCCAACCAAGTTCGAGCCAATGAACTGATAGCGGTAAAAAATGCAAGGAGTAGCTCATGCGGGTCGCCGTCGTCTGGAACTGTGATTGTAAGGGGGTGATCAACCAGTTCGGTCAGGCTCGCCCCGAGGAATACCGTCCCGACGGGGCATTTGAAAGCATGATGGCGGCACTCCAAGAGGGCGGTCACGAGACGCTGCTGTGTGAAGGCGATAAAGAACTGCTCACTAAGCTTGAGAGATTCATGCCACCCGCTCCGCAGATCCGCCCATCGGGAATCGTCTTTAATAGGGCAGAGGGAATTCAGGGCGACCACCGTTACAGCCATGTTCCCGCTATGCTTGAGATGGCCGGCGTTCCATACACCGGATCGAGCCCGCTCGGGCATGCGCTGACGCACGACAAGGTCCTCACCAAGAGGCTCATGCGCGATTGTGGCGTTCCGACGCCGAACTTTCGCGTGATGCGTCTCGGAACCGAGAGTACCGGCGACCTGCGATTCCCAGTGGTCGTGAAGCCGCGTCTCGAAGAGTGCAGCCTCGGATTGCAGCTCGTGTATGAACCTGCTCAATTGAGGCGTGCTGTGGAAATGATCGTCACGCAGTATGCGCAGGATGCGCTCGTGGAAGAATACATCGACGGGCGAGAAATCGCGGTCGCGTTGCTGGGAAACGAAGAGCTCGAAGTCTTGCCTCTGGTGGAGCACGACTTCGGCGACCGCGAAACGCATCTCATGACTTGGGAGGCGAAGTACGTGGCGGCCGCGACGCCGCCGCAGATTTGCCCGGCTCAAATCGAGACCAGCCTTGCGACTGTGCTGCGGGATATTTCGGTTGCGACCTTCCGTGCCAGTCAGTGCCGGGACTATGCTCGCGTCGACCTTCGGATCGACCGCTCCGGCCAGCCCTTCGTCCTGGAGATCAACGCCATGCCGGGGCTCAGTGTGCACTCCTCTTATGTCCTAGCCGCGATGACTGCCGGACACAGCTTCTCGAGCTTGGTCAATCGCATCCTCGATGTCGCCCACACCCGGTACTACGCGTGACGACATGGGGAAGGCAACCGACCGCAGAAATTTCGATTCGGAATCCCGGAGGATATCACTGAGACACATCTGCCCTATTCTAGCATAAGGACCATGGCCAATGCGTCGCAGGCGCTAGAGCGCCGCGTCTACCGCTTCAACAATTTCATCCCCTCTAGTCAACCGCCGAGCGCTTCGAAGTCAGGCAGATCGCGCGTGTCGAAGCCAAAATGCGATGGGGAGGTTCTTGTCGTGACGTAGGTATAGGATGCACCCGGCTGCGGACTTCGCGGCCCCAAGGCGATAAGATCCTGCGAGCGCAAGACCCTGATCAGGTCGCGCGAAACCTCCTTGCCGAAAAAGCTGGACAGCTCGCCACGGGTGATCGGCTGCAAATAGGCAATGCAAATCAAGACGAGCGCCTCCGACCGGGAGAGTGGCTTGTCTTCCGCGTCCTGTCCGGCTACCGCGCGGATCGCATCGCGAAATCTCTTTTTCGTCCGGTGCTGCCAGCCGCCGGCGACCGCGACCAGCTCATAAGGGCGGCCGCCGAGCTCGGCGCGATGCGTCGATGATCAGCTCGATGTTGCAGCTTTTGGCTACGACCCGCGCTAGCGTCTCGCGCGGCACCGGTTGACGCCTGGTCCCTCTCTAGGCTGGTTTTTTTCGGTCGCAGGCCACGCGTGCTCCCGCCCGATCCCGGCCGTCCGCTTTTTGCAATGATTGTGGCGACTAAGCGCCGCGCCTGTCGACGGGCTTCATGTCCGGTAAGCTTGCCTTATCGGACGTGGAATACAACAGTCCGACCCCATAGCAGCAATCGCCATATCGCTCATGAAAAGCTCATCGGCGGCCGTGCCGGCCTGAGCCACTACCCCCAGAAGTCCCGGCGCGGGGCGACCCAAAGACGGGGAGCACGTCAGCTCTGACTTCGTCACGGCACTCAAGGCAGCAGCAGCGATATGGCTCGCATTTGATCGCGTTGGAGCAAATCTGGGGATTCATTTGTAACCTCATCAAGGTCTGGCGGCTCGGATCCAACTTCCTTGCAACTGTCGAAACGCTCAGCTCTTTGACCAGCTCGGCTAACGCAGCCAGACCGCCGGATCAGAAAGAGCACGCTTGCGAAATACGCCAGCTGAAGGAGCAGCGAACAAGCCAGCGTCGTGACTACTACTGTGCCGATGGAATGAGAAGCGAAGTAGACGGTCAGAGCGGTGCTGCAAAGGACCATTCCCAGGACGCGACAGAAGATTCTAAAGGGCAATGCCGTTCTCCTGGATGGTCCACCAGATCACGCAGCGACATTGTCGGCCGCAATATGGGTCTGGCAGTTCTTCGGGCAGACGCGGGCGCAGGCTCCGCAGCCAACGCAGCGGCCGGGATGGTTGACGACCATGATCATGCGATTGAGCTCGCCATCGAAATCGTCGTCTTCGCCGTCGCAGGCGCCGAGGATTTCACCCGCGTCATCGACGCCATAAAGATGCATAACCTCGCGCGAGCAGACTTTGAAACAGCGGCCGCAGCCCATGCAGGTCGCGCCGTCTATAGCGGTGAGATATTCCGGCACCCATCCGGAGCCGTCGCGGGTGGTGAATGTGCTCGTCATCGTAACTTCTTCATTGAAGCGAGCTCTCTCCTGGCACCATCCAACTCGGCAAAAGCGGCCGACGTTTCTTCGGCAACTTCCTCTATCTCCGTCCATTTTCCCGGGAGATCCTCTGCAAGGTCGCGCAATTTCATCTTGGCAAGTGCCGCGCGCAGCTGAAGCTTTCGGACTTTCGTTCCCATCTCATCCAGCTTTGACATAGATCGTTCCTCGAAATCGGTGTCTTCACGCCCGCGCCACGTCGCGATAGGCTTCAATGGCTGCGGGCGCATCGTCGACCAGTTTCGTACCGACCTCCGGGAGTTTCCTGAACGTCTCGAAGCCGAACCGGTGGATGTCACGACAGAGAGACCAACCGCTCGCCGTGAACCAATCGTCCGAGGCCCCCATGGGTTTCATCTCCATCATTGGCGATGTCATCAGGCCGGAGCGCTCCTCGATCCTAAGCCCGACGGCCGTGTAGAACATATCGAGCCTCCACAGCACGTCCGGATCGGGGTATCCCATGCCACGGATCGCCTGGTCGCTTTTTTCTGGTGGGAAGTCGGCCAGCAGCGTGGCGTTCGATTTGCCTTCCCATAATCAGTAGGACTCCTGAGCACGGAGAACCGCACCAGGCATTTGACGAACGGGGTGGCAAGGGCCGCCTCGTCCTCGTTGACAGCCGGGCTGACCGCGGCATCAGACATTTCGCCTTCTCCTCATTTCAGTCCTCTTCCTCGAAGGACGATATCTGTTTTCTGGGACGCCTACTTCGGGCACACTTGCTCAGCCGACGCCTAGCTCGGCGCCGCTGATTCCACGCAATTGATGTCCCTCGGGCCGACCTTGAACACGTCCTCGACTGCGAAGTCTTCCACGCGAATTCGCATCGAACATCGCTTCCGCCGCAATGCGGGAGGCCATGAAGATTCGAGCCTCGATCCTGCTGCAAACGATCGACCAAGTGCTGCATGGACCTCCTTGCTGCGCTCACGCCAACCACGCGTCCAACTTGGTCCGGGCCTCGACGGCCGTTGGAGCGTCTTCATCAGCCGCGATCCCGACGACCTCAAGTCCGCTGTCCTTGTATTTCTCCTGTAGCTGCATCAGCTCGAGCATCTCCGCCGCAGATAGTTCGCACCAAGTTGCCCAAAATTCGACGATATAGACTTTGCCGGGCTGGAAGTTCGCAAGGGACTCGCCACGCAGCCAGTCCTCCACTTTGATCGAAGGAGCCGGTGACCCCATCCGCAACATCATCTTGCCCTCCAAAGCTATTGCCAAAGGTTGCGTGACCTTATGCGCAAGCTTGTTCCCCTTTGAGACGGGGCACGAGGGTTCAACGAAGGGAGAGCATTGTTCGTCTTGCGCATCTGCGTGCAGTCAGCCTTCACTCAGTGTTGCTGAATCTCAATTCGCAAAGGCCGTGCCAACGCGCTCAGCGCGCGGTAAACGCTTGATTATGATTTGAAAAACTTATGTGGCGCCCAAGATCGCCGCTTGTATTGGACGCGACATATTTTCCGCCACTGTCAGGTCTTGGACACGCATCACCCGCTTCCCGTCGGCGCAGAAGCGTGGCCACCGACGTCTCGACACATAGGGACGAACAGATGCATGACCGCCTTGGCTACGGCCAGCCTCGTCATCATCGTCCGCCTCAAGCCTTGCTTGAGCTTCTTGCCGTTTCGGTCGCTCAGGTGGAAGCGGAACGCCATTGCGATTGCAGGGCCGCTCCACCCGAGCATCGCCTCTGCCCTACCCTTCCGCTTTGCGATTGAATTCCTGGCTCGTGAGGCCGGAGTTCTTCGCGACGAAGCCGGTCATGTCCGGCTGCGGGTCGCGAGTACCGTCATCACCAGATCGACGATGATGATCACGGCGAAAAGGCCAGGATGAGTGCCGGCATGTGCCGGTCGGTGCACTCTGCGGGATTCCTGCTTTGTGCCGATATTTCTGTGTTCCCTGTGCTCAGGCACTACAGGGACCGCCTGGTGCGAATGTGAGCGTTGTCGGAATTTGACCAGCCCCAAAGACCGCTCGGTCGCCACGCGGGCCGGGCCGGACAGAATGAAAACACTGAAGACGCGGCCGTCCTCGCTGCTAACCCGGCTACCATCCCACGCGATGACAACGTGATTGATGCCATCAATTCCCGCCGACTCCGGCAAGAGCCCGACCGGTCCCTACTCGAAGTTGACGGGCCCCGGCCACGGCACGGTCATCGCGTTGTTCAGCTCCCGGCCAAAATTGAGGAGATCGGGATAGGGCCCATGCGATGCCGCTACGGGTCCGAACTCGGTCGCGCTGAACGACCCTCTTTGACCTGACGCCGACCTGCGCCGTGATCGTGGCTGCAGTGAGGACTGCCCATACCTCTGCCCGGCCGTTGGTCTCAGCATCACGGACCAACTCGGGCGAGCAGAACCCCCCCGGGCGCGCGTTAGAGGCGTGCGCGAATGTTCTCGGGCGGCGCGTGCAGACTGGCTCCGAGAAGCTTCGCGAAGCTTGCATGTTGCCGCGATCTTTCTCCGACTTGGCATCAAGATAGTGACCCAGTGAGTAGAGTTTCGAACAGCGTCGGTGCTGCTTCGGAACCCGTCAGCGAGCCAAAAACAGCGGCAATGGCGGCTTCCCAACTATCCATCTCGTCACGCCACCGAAGATCCGCTCGCGCAGCCGGCGGCTGCCATAAGCGCCCATGACGATCATTTCTGCAGACGTGTCGATTGCGTGCTGCGCGAGCACCGTGGCTGCCGATTTTCCGGCGCTCGCCAGCAGGTCAACCGACACCCGAGCACCGTGCCTAGTGAGATAGGCAGCGATGTCGGCTCCCGGCTCGGTACCGTTTCCGGTGCAGGTCGCCTCCGGATCGACGAGTGCGACACGAACTTCCTCAGCACCGGCTAGCAGATGCAGCGCTTCCCGAACCGAACGGGACGCCTCGACTCGCGAATCCCAGCCGACCAGCACCCGCCGAGGAGACAGAGTCGCCTCAGCGCCCTCCGGCACGACAAGCACCGGCTTTCCGGTGTCGAACAGGCTGCCGTTGATAACAAGGGGACCGACGTTAACGTCGTTGAGAAGTGCAGGGCCGACGATTGTCAGGTCGTTGCAGAGCGCCCGCGCTCGCACTGCGTCACCGACGCTGGCCTGATCGCAGTTGACAACATCGACATCATAGCACCGCCACGTGGCTCTCAGCAGTTTGTGAATTTCCCTAGATGTTTTTTCCAGACTGGCCGCGTCCTGTGAAAATCTCTCGATTTGCCTGTACCGTTTTTCCAGTGCGGCAATGGCGTGTGCGCGTTGTCTGGGCCATTCGGGGAGGCCATCACCCAGCGGCGGAGGCGACATAACGAGAGGCGGAGGCGACATAATCAGGACGGACAAATGTGCGCCGACCTCGGCGCACAAGCTCGCAGCTGTTCTGACGTCCAGATCGGAGTGGTCAGCTCCCGCTACACTGAGTAGGCTTTTGAAGGCCATCTGACTGCTCCCCCTGAGTATGTCGCGCCCGTAGCGCGTTTCGAAGCCGCAAGACTTGCCTTCGAACGAAGATGGAGAGTGGCACACCATCCGTTCGCTATTCAGTCGTCCGGCTTCTCGAGCGAGTAGCCGGCAGACCTGACAGTACGAATGACGCTACCTGGCGAGGCCGCCTTCAGCGCCTTTCTGATCCGGCTGATATGGACGTCGACAGTGCGTTCACCGATATGGATATTGTCCGGCCAGGCCGCGTCGATCAGCTCGTCTCGGCTGAAGACCTTGCCGGGGGCCTCAAGGAATTGCCGCAGCAGGTTGAATTCGAGAGGTCCGAGATGGATGTCGTGGCCATTACCTCGAACCCGGTGAGCATCGAGCTTCATCTCAAGGCTGCCGCAACTGAGCCAGCTGCCGTTTTTTATCCCGTTTGAACCCGGCTGTGGCAGCGCCAGCTTCGTGCGTAGACAGTCAAGCAGCTTGGCCGGCGCGAAGGGCCGCACAAAGCTCTCGTCAATTCCTGCCTTCAAGAGATCGAGGTGCTGGTTCTCGGCGCCGGGCGCGATCAACGCAATGACGGGCAGGCGGCCGGTCCGAGGATCCCCCTTGAACCGGGCGCAGATTGTGGAGCCTGCCGCGCTTGCTGGCCCGCAGTCCAGGACTACCGCCTGGAGCTCCCGTCGATCGGCCAATGCAAGTGCTTCTTTCACGCCCCCTGCTGGCTCACTCGTGAAGCCGTCCACCCCCAGAATGTGGCTGAGGAACAGATACAACTCCGCATCTTGCGAACAGATCAGTACCACTGGCTTCATCAGCGCTACCCCAAGAACCACATCGGCCTCGACCGCCTCGATTGAGAGGGCTGGCCATCGCATGTCCTCAAGGCCTGACATGATCCCCTCGATCGAAAACCGGTTCCATCACGCCCGCGCCACCTCGGGATAAGCCTCAATGGCTGCGGTGGCATCGCCGGCCAGTTGAGTACCGGCCGCGGCGAGTTTCCAGAACGTCTCGAAACCGAACCGGTGGACGTCGCGCAGGGTTTTCGACAGAACGACCAACCGCCCGGCCGTGAAGAGCACGCGCCCGAAGCCCTCATGGCTTATCTCAATCATCGGCGATGCCATCAGGCCGGAGCGTTCCTCAATCGCAAGCCCGACGGCGGTGTAGAACTTATCGAGCCTCCACAGCACGTCCGGATCGGGATCGCCGATGATTGGAATTGCTCGGCGCTGTTCCCTGGTGATGATGAAGTCGCCCAGCAGCTCGGCGTCCGATTTGCCTTCCCATGACCCGTGGGAATCATTGGCACGGATCAGCCGCACGAGGCATTTGGCGAACGGGGTGGCAAGGGCGGCCGCCTCGTCCTCGGTGGCGGCAGGGCTAACAGCGGCTTCAAACATTTCGCCCACTCCTCATTTCAGCTTTCGTCCTCGAAGGAGGGTTTCTGTTCAGCGACACCTGCCTGCGCCAGCACCTTGCGCAGCCAAGGGGGAGGACACGTCCTGAGCATCATCTGCGTGCGCAACAGCACCTCTTGGATGGTCTGGGGCTGCGGCACTTTGATCGGATGGATCTTTGCGGAAACAAGTTTGGCTGCCGAAGGTCCGCCGATCGCCAGACAAAACAGGAGATGACAGCCCTTTAGCGCTTCGACCTTCGGGGTGATGCGGTCATCGCCCTCGATTCGATGCTTCCCGCTCTCGTCGGAAACGTCATCGAAGGCCACGGCTTCCACGAGATTCCACTCCTCGCGCATCACGTCGTAGACAGCAAAGCGCCTGGCCGATCCGAAATGGGCGTTGAGGTTCATCATGTCCTGCGTGGCGATCGCCACGCGCAATGCGCCCGCCTGGCGTTCCGGCGTCGGTGCGTGAACCTCGTCAGTGACGAGCGAGAGGCGACGGACGGAGCTCATCTGGGATTTCTCGCTTACGGAGTGGATCAAGCGCCTCAGGCGTCGGCGCTCGCCCGTTGGCTTCGAAAATGTTGGCAACCTCGAAGATCAGGTCGCGGGTCCCCTGGTAGAGGATTGTGAGCTTGTGCTGGGCCCCGAGCCGGTCGAAGATCGGGAAGCCGACCCGCATGAGCGGAATGCCGAGGCGCTGCGCCGCCTGGCGGCCGTGGGAATGAGTAACGAGAAGATCAGCGCCGGCGCCAAGCGCTTCCAAATCGCCGAGATCGCCGATCTGAACCGACTGCGCCGGCACTTCCTCCAGAATTTTCGACATAGCGGCCGTTGTGACCGCCGCCGCGATTTCGGAGCCCATGCCGATGAAGAAGCTCGCGAGTTGGTAGAGTTGGTCTGGTTCAGCAGCGATCGCAATTTTCTTGCCTCCAAAGTGGAAATGTCCGTCGAGCAACGCGTCCTGCAACTGCGCCCGCCGACGGCGCACCCCAGCCGGCGCCGCTTCGCCCGAAACTGCGGACAGCAGCGATACGAACCGGTCGGCGTCCCTCAATCCAGTCAACGACCGGAACAGCACGTAAGACACCCCGGTCAACCTCTGCAGCACCTCGGCCGGGCGGCGCATATGCTCACCGATGACGATGCATTGCTCGGCCGTGCCAAGCTCGCGGACATCCTCCACGCTGGTGCCGCCATAGGTAGTCGTGACCCAATGGGCGGGCACGGTACCGTCGAGCGAGCCGGAGACGTCCGGCAAAATCACCGGCTGCAGTCCAAAGCTTTCAACTATCTCACGCAAATGCTCGATGTCAGCGACAGTCAGGTTCCAGCCTGGCAGGATCACGATCTTCTTAGATTGCCGCGCCTGCTCGCCGGGCCGTGTAATCCCTTCGATCATCGCGGTGACGGCTTTGGCCCAGCCCTCTTCGATCGCACCATCGAAATCTGGTGTGTTGGCCAGCACCACCTCCGTACCCGCGAGTTCTTTGGTGCGCTTCAGCCTGATATTGGCGATATCGCCTGCGCAGTCTTCGCCCCGGGTTTCCACCAGCGCGGTCGTGCAAACCCCGATCAGCATTGGCTTTGTGCGGGCCTTGAGGTTGAGGATCGCCTCTTCCAGATGGTCTGCCCCGCCGAGGATCGTTGCCACCTCGTCCATCGCGGTTGTCTGCAAGGGAATGGCTTCCTTGAAATGCCGCACGAAGAGCACGAGCGCGAAGCTGGTGCACCCCTGGCTGCCGTGGAACAACGGCATCGCGCCGTCGACGCCAAGAAAGGCCAAAGCGGCCCCCAGCGGCTGCGATGACTTCAGCGGATTGACCGCCGCCGCTTTGGTCTGGGGAAGGATGCGGACCATCGGCTTTCCTCAACACTCGCCGAAATCGTCGGCCATCGTGCCGGCGAATTCCTGGACAACATGCAAGGTCGCGGTCTCGCTTTTCGTGCGCGGCAGTTCCTCCCTCACCGCTAGCTGGCAATCCCATGGTGCCGCCTCCCGCACCTGGCGCCAGATCGGGTTATGAATGGCGAGGTCGATCTGGCGTACGAGTTCCACCATGCCGTCGTAGCCGGCGTAAGGATGTTGGCGCTCCTGGTTGATATCGAGCCAGGGTGTCTTGGCTTTCAGCGCGATGAATTGCGTGCGCCCGCCCGACAGCATGATATCGGCCTTGTTTTCCGAGAGCATGGCGTAAAGCTCGCGCGCTGCCATTTGCTCGAATATGTGGTTGTCGTCCTTGAGGATCTGCTTGATGCGCTCCTTGTCTTCGACGGTCGACTTCTTGACAGAGGTGCCGACGATCTCGATGCCGATCTCCATTAGCGCATGGACCACCGACCAGGACTTCACACCGCCGGAGTTGAGCAGCACGCGCTTGCCTTCGAGCCTCGGCCGGTAGGCCGCGAGCTTCTTCCAAGCGATCGCCTCCTCATCTGCAATCAATGCCTCGGTGCGGCCGAGGATCTCCGGATCGGCACCCTTCTTCACGAGCAGCTGAGAGATCTGTCGGAGCGCTTCCGAGGTGTCGGTGATGCCGTAGAAGGAGCCCTCGAAAAACGGGATGTCCCAGCGCTGCTCCATCTTGCGGGCGAGATTGATGAGCGCGGTCGAGCACACCATCATAGCCGCCCGGGCGCGGTGCGCGCAGGCAATGTCGAAGTAACGCGCGTCACCCGGAATGCAGGCGCGCACCCGGATCCCGAGCCGACCAAGGAGCGGTTTCAGCAGCCAGAATTCGCCCGAGAGGTTGAATTCGCCAAGAATGTTGATGTCGTAAGGGCCGGCATCGTCGGGCTCCACCGTGCCGACGACATGCTCGAGCAACGCCTCGCCGGCAAGCTTGTTGCCGAGATTCTTGGAGCCGACGAAGCCCGGCGCATTGACCGGCACCACCGGTAGGCCGAACTTTTCCGCCGCGCGCTTGCAGACAGCCTCGATGTCGTCGCCGATCAGCGCCGTCACGCAGGTCGAATAGACGAAGATCGCCGGCGGCCCATACGCTTCCTTGATCTCGCGGATCGCTTTGAAAAGCTTGCGCTCGCCCTGCCCCATCACAACATCGAGTTCGGTGAGGTCGGTCGTGAAGCTTGTGCGCCACAGCGTTGGCCCGGACGAAGCCGCACCGCGGTTGTCCCAGGAATTGCCCTCGCAGGCGAGCGGCCCATGGACCAGGTGTGCGACGTCGGTGATCGGCTGCAGTACGATCTTGGCGCCATCAAAGGCACAGCCACCGGCCGCCGCTCCGGGGGTCAGTGGCTTCGAACAGCCCTTTTTGCGCGCCTTGGCAACCTTGTCGCGGTTCTGCTCGCAGGCGGGTTCATTGAAGACATCCTGGATTTTGGCTCTGAGCGAGGACATTGCGTCGGTCTCCAAAGTCCCTCGGGAAGACGATCGGCCAAAGCCGACCGTCAAGCTTAGCGGGTGAGGTCATACGAATAGTCCGTCACGCCCGTCTCGCTTGTCTCGCGATCGAGCTTGTCGAAGATCTTGTCCAGGATCGTCGTCAGTACGCGCAGCCCGCCTTGGTAGCCCATCAGCGCAAACCGATGGTGATGGTGGCGATCGAAGATCGGAAACGTCAGCCGGATCAGCGGCGTGCCCGTGTCGCGCTCCAGATACTTGCCATAGGAGTTGCCGATCAGCAGGTCCACCGGCTCGGTGAAGAGCAGCGAGCGCAATGCCCAGAGGTCCTTGCCCGCCCAGACTTGAGCACCCTTGCCGAAGGGCGATGATGCAAGCAGCTCCTTCAACTCTGCTTCCCACGCCGAGGTGCCGTTGGTGGCGAGGCAATGGGTCGGCTCGCCGCCCGTTTCCATGATGAAGCGGGCCATGCCGTAGACAAAGTCTGGATCGCCGTAGATGGCGTATTTCTTGCCGTGCAGCCAGGATTGGCTGTCCGCCATGGCGTCAACAAGTCGGCCGCGCTCCAGGCGGAGTGCTTCGGGGATTTGCTTGCCGGAAATCGCGGAGACCTCCATCAGGAAGTCGTCGGTCGCCTGGACGCCGAGCGGGTAATGGAACGAGGCAGTCGCCTGCCCTACCCCCTCGCAATACTCCAGTGTCTTTCGGGTGTTGTAATGCTGTAGCGAAAGTGTCGCCTCGGCGTTGAGCGCCTTCCTCACGTCTTCGATCTTGGTGCCGCCGTCGTACATGCGGTATTCGCCGTCCGACGGCGTGTCGAACTGGTCAGAGGCGTCTTGGATGAAGGTATAGGACACGCCCAGCAGATCGAGCAGGCGCTTGAGTTCCCGGTTGTTGCCCACGCAAAAGCCGTCGAAACCCGGAATGATGTTGATGGTTCCCTCGGCTTCCGTGCGCTCCTCGCCCTTCCAGAAATGCTCCAAAATGCCCTTGACCGTAACGTCATAGCCGTCGACATGGCTGCCGACAAAGGCCGGCGTGTGGGCGAAGGGCACATCGAAGTCGCGCGGGACCGAGCCTTCGTCCTTGGCGTTCTCGATGAAGCTGTGCAGGTCATCGCCAATGACCTCCGCCATACAAGTGGTCGAGACGGCGATCATCTTCGGGTCGTAGAGTTGGTACGTGTTGGCGAGCCCATCGACCAGGTTCTTCAGGCCGCCAAACACTGCCGCGTCCTCGGTCATCGAGGAGGAAACCGCCGAAGCAGGCTCCTTGAAATGGCGCGACAGGTGCGAGCGGTAATAGGCGACGCAGCCCTGGCTGCCGTGGACGAAGGACATGGTTCGCTCGAAGCCTGCGGCCGCGAACACCGCCCCGAGCGGCTGGCAGGCCTTGGCGGGGTTCACGACAAGCGCTTCGCGAGCAAGGTTCTTTTCGCGGTATTCCCACGTCTTGGTGAATTCGCCTTGGTCGGCAACGATCTGGTCCGGGTGCGGACATTCGAAATTCAGCCTCTTCTCGGCGAGCATCTGCCTGTATTCCGGCTCGCGGAACAGGGGCGCGTGGTCGAGAACTTTTTCAGCCGACTGCGGCATGGGTGGTTACCTCTTTCCAGCTGGCCCGCCATAGGGCGGCACAGGGACGTCGAAACGTTTTCAGATCCCGCGGACAAGCGGCCACAGGCGTTCACGGCCTCCCGGCTTCCGGGAGGCCAGGGTTTCATTCGGCTGCGATCGCCGCCGACGGCTCGGCTTTTTTCTTCCAGGGGGCGTCGTAGAGGTTCCAGACCGGGTTGTTGATGGCCAGATCCATATCGCGCGCGAAGATGGCGAAGCCGTCGTAGCCATGATACGGGCCGGAATAATCCCAGGAATGCATTTGACGGAACGGTATGCCCATCTTCTGGACCGGGTACTTTTCTTTGATGCCGGAGCCCACGAGGTCAGGACGGATCCCCTCGATGAACTTCTCCAGCTCGTAACCAGTCACGTCGTCATAGATCAGGGTGCCCTTCTTCACGTAGTGGCCGGTGCGCTGATAGTCGTCGTTATGGCCAAATTCGTAGCCAGTGCCGACGATCACCATGCCCAGGTCCTCATATGCCGTGACGACGTGACGGGGGCGCAGCCCGCCGACATAGAGCATCACCGTCCTGCCTTCGAGGCGCGGCCGGTACTTGGCGATTATGGCATCGACCAAGGGCCGGTATTTGGCGATGACCGCCTCGGCCTTGGCCTCGATTTCCGGCCCGAAGTGCTTGGCTATCTTGCGCAGAGAGGCTTCAGTCTGGGAGGGGCCGAAGAAATTGTACTCCATCCAGGCGATGCCATACTTTTCCTCCATGTGCCGGCAGATGTAGTTCATCGACCTGTAGCAATGGATGAGATTGAGCTTCGCCTTTGGCGCCCGCTCTATTTCGGCCAGCGTAGCGTCGCCCGACCAGTTGCCGACCACGCGCAGGCCCATCTCCTCGAGCAGGATGCGCGAAGCCCAAGCGTCGCCGCCGATATTGTAGTCGCCGACCACATTGACATCGTACGGGCCGGACTCGAACTCCACTTCCTTCTTCTCGAACACCCAGTCGCGGATCGCGTCGTTGGCGATGTGGTGGCCGAGGGATTGCGAGACGCCGCGGAAGCCCTCGCAGCGCACCGGCACGATTGTCTTCTCGTGCTCCTTGGCCTTGTTGCGGGACACAGCTTCGGTGTCGTCGCCAATCAGGCCGATCGGGCATTCGGATTGCACAGTCATGCCCTTGTTCAGCGGAAACAGCTCCTCGATCTCGTCGATGATCCGTTCCAGCTTCTTGTCGCCGCCGAAAACAATGTCCTTCTCCTGGAAATCGGAGGTGAACTGCATCGTGACGAACGTGTCGATGCCGGTCGTGCCGACGTAGTAGTTGCGGCGTTGAGACCAGGAATATTGCCCGCAGCCTACCGGCCCGTGCGAGATATGGACCATATCCTTGACTGGACCCCACACCACGCCTTTCGAGCCGGCATAGGCGCAGCCGCGAATCGTCATCACGCCGGGGATGGACTTGATGTTCGATTTGACATCGCATTCGGAAAGGACCTCGCTTTCCTCGCCAGCCTCGTCGCCGCTCTTTGCAACGCTGAGGTGCTTTTTGCGGCGCTTCGCCGACTTGTCAGGATATTGCGACAGCACCTCCTCGATAAGCTTCGCATGGAGGGCACCGTCATTCTCGTATTCCAGGCTCATGGGACCCCTTTCAAGGTTCAGGGTGACGCCTCACCGACGAGGCGCCGTTCTTTGAAAGGCGCACAAGGTAAGGCGGCGCCTCATGTCGGCAGCGGTCGCTACTGTGCGGCCGCCTTGGCCGCTTCCTTGACCTGAAGCTCGGCAAGCATCTGCTCGTCGGTCTTCATGATGCCGAAGTCGAGCAGCATGTCCTCGAGCTCCTCCATGGTGATCGGGGTCGGGATGGTGCCCTGGCCCGAATTCCCGTGAATCTTCTCGGCCAGCGCCCTGTATTCCCCGGCCTGCTTCGAGTCCGGCGCATACTGGATCACAGACATCTTCCTGAGCTCGGCGTGCTGGACGATGTTGTCGCGCGGCACGAAGTGGATAAGCTTGGAATTGAGCCTGGAAGCCAGCGCTTCGGCGAGGTCGAGCTCGCGGTCGGTTTGGCGCTCGTTACAGATCAGGCCACCGAGCCGCACGCCGCCCGAATGGGCGTATTTCAGGATGCCCTTGGCGATGTTATTGGCGGCATAGAGCGCCATCATCTCGCCGGACATGACGATATAGATTTCCTGGGCCTTGTTCTCGCGGATCGGCATCGCGAAACCGCCACACACCACATCCCCGAGCACGTCGTAGGAGACATAATCGACATCGTCGTAGGCGCCGTTCTCCTCGAGGAAGTTGATCGAGGTGATCACGCCGCGGCCGGCGCAGCCGACACCTGGCTCGGGTCCGCCCGACTCCACGCATTTGATGCCTTTGTAGCCGACCTTGAGCACGTCCGCGAGTTCCAGGTCTTCCACCGAACCTTCCTCTGCCGCGAGATGCAGGACCGTATCCTGCGCCTTCGCGTTCAGGATCAGGCGGGTGGAGTCGGCTTTGGGGTCGCAGCCGACGATGAGGATTCTCTGCCCGAGGTCGACCAGGGCGGCGAGCGTATTTTGGGAGGTGGTGGACTTGCCGATGCCGCCCTTGCCGTAAAAGGCGATCTGACGCAAACCTGACATGTAGCTTTCCTTCCTTCGTTCCCATTCATCGCGGCTGCCGCGACTTGAATGCCGGTCGGGCAGCTCTAGCCGCCTCGCACCTAAGGATCTCAAGACTCATGCCAATTTGGCTGATCCAACCGAAGAATAATTTCATGGTTGCTTTTCAGGGGTTTAGCTTGAGTTCCAAGAAAGGATCGTCGGAACAGCCCGTGTAGCGGACGCGACATTGGCGACACAAAGCGTCGGATCGCGATCCTCAGCGACCGCATTCGGTTGAACCGCATCGTTGTATTGAGGTGGACGAACAGCATCTCGACCCTCTGCGGGATGCTGCGAACTCTTCTGTGCCCGCGAGCTGACGTGCTTGCTCAACGCGTGTCCAAGTGGACACTCCGCCGACTTTGCGCGCGATCCTAGCATACCACCGATCCACGGCCACTAATCCGGGGCACGGGCGAATAGTTCCGCTATATCAACCCGAGGGACTCGGTTTACTTCTCGGCGCAGGAGTTCAGTATCGGCGTCATCGCCTTCACATGTCCATCGATCCGCTCGAGCACTTTCGCTGCGACAACGTCGCGCTCAGGCAGATGCCACCAGTACTCGTTGACGAGTTTGACCGTCTCGACCACTGCCTTCAGGACTGCTGGCTCCGGAAGCCGTGCACGGTTCGCAAATGCTTTCCATCGCGGTGCTGCTAGTGCCTTAAACGAGCGCTCTCCTCCAAGCGACAGCGCCATGGCGTCGGCGGGAATATATGGCACGGTGGACAGGAGGTCGTAGATTGGTGCAAGCGCCGGCTTGTCGCCGTTATCGGGATAGATCAAAGACCAGTTCTTCAGGTGCATGTCGCCATTGCCGGTGATGACGGTCAGTGCCAGGCGGCGGACGAATTCGAGAGCCGCCGTAGGCGAGACGGCCACTCCAAGAGCCAAGGCTATGTCGTGATAAGCAGCCCCCTCATATTTGCGCGAGGGGTAGACACCGAAGACCTGAGCGAAATCCTCGATGTGTATCCTCTCGCCCTCAGCGCCGCGATCGAAGCGTTTGACGAGAAGGACCTTGCCCTCTGACAGCGTGTTGAATTCTTCGGGAATATCCTCAAAATCGGACTTCTCGACAAGTTCGCGTTCAGGAACCTCCATGCCGATTGCTGCTGCCAGCGCCAGGTTGGCGAATTCGTTCTCGGAAACGCCCGGAAACGCCGTCGAAGGGAACTTGGCGATGTACCGGCCCTGCTCGTCGTCCATCGGCAAGGTAAGGCCGCCGCCTTTTCCAATGTTCTTCATGACCGACAGCTTCATCTGCACGCCGGCAAGCGAGAACCGTGCCTTGGGCTGATCCTTTGAAGCGTCCTGTGAAACCGCTGTCGCGCCGTCACTGGGCAACGCCCGTACGGCTCCCGGCAGATCGGCGCCCAGCGCCGCTAAAAGGTCGAAATCATTGCCTGGCCGCACATTGCCTTCGTGGTGCCTTTCCATCGCCTCGCGCAATTTCTCCTCCGGCAGGAGGTTCGCGAAGAATGCGGGCAAGGCGCTTGCCAGAGGCTTCGGATCTTTCCGCAATCCTCCCGTCGCTGCCCGGAACGACAGGCTGAGAACCGGAAAGCCGCCCGTCGCGCGGTAGGCCTCATCGAAGTTGAATGCATTGAAATCGCCCGGCGTCCTGACGATTGTGCCGATTTTCGCTGCGTTCAAGAGCACGTCCAGCGACGGGATCGTCTTAGGTGCGCGAAAGACTGGAGCCATGATCGTCATCGTCAGGTTGAGAAACAAAGGCGGGTCGATCGTCATCATCATGTGGACGCAATAGAGCCTGGACAGCCGGCACCATGACTTGCGGAACCAGCATCATTTCCAGACCGAGCGCGCGAGCGATATTCATGAGGGTCGTCGCACGCGCCGCTGCGGCTCCCTTTTCGATGTCGCGATAGCGGGGACGGGATATACCCGCCAAGTCAGCAACCTGCTCCTGCGTCATGGCGGTGGCCAGCCTCGCCTTCCTGAAAAGCCCACCGATTTCGCGCAGAATTTCCGATTCAGAGTCCATAACGATACGCAGATGATTCATTCCAATGCCAAATGATACGCAGGGGTATCTTATCCAGCGGAGCAAGTCAAAGCTTTATGATCTGTTCACGTATCAAATATGGAAATCATGATATGCAAAGATATCTTTAGCGCCTCAGAGCGAACGGCGTTCCTCGAAGAGCAGCTGCTACTGCCACCGTGCACCGGCGTTTCTACCGACTGGGCCGGCCAGGTGCGTACGTCGCCCGAAAACGGCCAACTGCGAACATTCAGCGAAATGGCTATTTTGACCTCGGCGCAATGCGCCCGACGGTGTCCCTATGAACACGAAAGAGATGAGCGATTTCAGCTGCCGGATGCCTTATCGCGTTAAAGTGGTGACGTCCGGACAGGCCTAAAAGCTGGATGGGACGACATGACGCGATTGGAACTAGAAGCACGAAAGCGCATGGCCGCTGATCAAGGCTGGCAAAGGCCAGGTGGTCGTCCCTCCCACTCGTGCGGGAGGGACGACCACCCATGGCTTGGTCTAAGCGGCTGCTAGAAGCTGGTATCCGTCGTCATTGCTGTGCTGAATTTGGATCGGTTGCGGCTTCAGTGTGTGCACACTCCGACGCGACAGCTCATCCATACCAGCTCCGGAAGCTAGATCGAGTTTTTCAATCGCCAAACGCCGGATGATTGTCTCCGCCGACCCATCGATCACAAACTCGCCCCGCTCCCATCGTCCCACTGACTGCTTGTCGTGGTGAACAAGCACAGCAAGCTCAGCTTGAGTATACCCCATTTCTGTTCTCAGAAAACGGAGCTCGTCAGGGCTAATCCCATGCTCGTGTGAGACTATGCCAAGAGCGATTACACGATGAAGTTCATTGACAGCCGGGATGGTGATGATTTCGTCACCTTCATCGTCGTTCACGAAATCAAGACCGCTAATGAAAACGTTCTTAAGTCCGCATTCGGTGTAGTGGTGGCTATTCATCGCATTCTCCATTCAACGTACCTGCGCGGGTAGACGGCTCGTCAACCCACATAACACTGACAATTTTTAGGAAGGTGCCGGTCTTCTCAGGAATGACTATCACTCTCAGAGTGCGGCTATTGCCGTTGGGACAGAGACCTTCCATCGCATATTTTTTGTACGCCGGTCGCGTACTCTCCATGGGCTCCATATGCACAAAGCCATTTTTGAGGACGTACAAAACGTCACCCATGATGATGTTTCGTTCGGCCATACGTTCGATCGCGTGGCGCTTATAGGAAATCGTAAGCGCTTTCGAACGCGCAATCGCGCGTATTTCGTCCGTTGCTTGCCCCTTCGGCCAATCACAACCACGGACTACAACGCCCCCATGCCCGCTTGGTTTCACCTTAGGTATATCACTATGATACATTTTAAAAGAGTCCCTTGCGCTAAAAATTTGTGATCTGGTAAAAAATCTCCACGATAAAAAGGGCGCCCTGGGAGGTAAGGGCGCCCTATTTATCACTTCTTGATGTGCGTCACGATATGCGTGTTCGGCTTGCGAACGGCAGTCGTAACAGTCGTGAACCGACCCGAAACCGCACTGCGGCCAATCGTAATCGTCTTCCTGCTCATGCTCATCACCTCCTTTCCGGAGCACGGCGCTCCTAGGGAGACGGGGTGAATCACATGCGTCTAGGTATCATCATGATACTTTGTCCGTCAAGGCCAGTGGGCAGGAAATCGCCACACCTTCGCCGCCTCCCGGTAGGGCAGATGCTTCCTAGCCGCGCCGTCGGTTACATCAACTCCATCGGGACCAATTTCCTTCAGCAGCGAGAAGGCACCGACCGTCCCTTGATGGCATTCCTGTCACAGCATCCATCGGGGATTAAGCTCAATGGCGCCGAAGACGTTCGGATCCGGCGTGTCGCGAAGTCCTTGACCTGCCGGAAAGTATGGCAATCCGGGCAAATCCGGCGAAGAAGGCCTGGGTCAACGCCTGATGATTCAGGACCGCGTTCCTTTGCAGCGCTGCCATGATCTTCTACTATCGCAGATCGACAACTGATGTCGCCGTAGAACAGGCTCTCCCAGCTCTTGTCTATCCGGACCTTACCGGCATGTCTCCCAATTCGTTCCAGCCCTCGATCATAACCGACCATTCCACCGCCATCGCTTTGTCTCAAAGCATGCTGATGAACTGCTTGAGCCTAACAACCCGTGTTTGACCCCAGAGAAGTTACGGGTCTCCTCACGGCCGACCGCGCTTGACCCAGGGGTCAATGTGGACCGCTACTCGTTCATTGCAATGGATTTGCACCATCTGCTCCTGCCGGTCTCCCGGCGCACCTTGTTCCGACCCTTTCAAGGGCTCAGCTCGGTCGGCGTTACCGATCACCCTGATCAAGTATCCGTCGGATACCGCTTTACTCTCGGCTGTCCGTTCGGGCATGGCGGGGTGCCTCCCTGATCACGAAGCAGACCCGGACAAGCCCGCGACCAGCGCGATTCCCCCCGCATCCGAGACTTTCTGACTCATAAGACTAGGCGCCCGCCGCCACGGGCGCGCGACGCCGGGATCAACCGGCGGGCAGATGCGCCGAGGGCAACAAGCGCGCCTGACGCAATGCCGCCAGATCAGCCGAGCCGGTGCAGAAGCAGGCGACGGCCAACTGGCGGATGACGATCTCGAAATGCGCGACAACCGCCTCGGTGGATACGGTGGCCGCGCGCAGCACGCCGGCTGCCTGCCCCGCGATGTCCGCGCCCAGGCGGATAGCCTTGGCCACGTCGACGCCGTCGCTGACCCCGCCCGACGCGATCAGCTTCACCGCTGGCAGCGCCCGACGTACCGCCTGCACGCTGGCCGGGGTCGGGATCCCCCAATCGGCGAACGCCATCGCAACTGTACGGTCGGCGGCATCGGGGGCCCGCTCGCCCTCCACCGCGGCCCAACTGGTGCCGCCGGCGCCGGCGACATCGATCACCGCCACGCCCGCCTGAACGAGCGCACAAGCCACCGAAGCAGAGAGGCCCGACCCCACTTCCTTGGCCACGATCGGCACCCCCATGCTGCGCGCGGCGCGAGCGATCTGGGCCAGGACGCCGCGCCAGTCGCGGTCGCCCTCCGGCTGTACCGCTTCCTGCAGCGGATTGAGATGGACGATGAGTCCATCGGCCTCCAGTGCATCCACCGCCCGGCGCGCCAGGTCCAGGCCGTCGGCCTCACGCAGTTGCGCGGCGCCGATATTGGCCAGCAAGGGAATGTCTGGGGCCTGGCGGCGCAGCGCGCGCGTCAGCCCTTGGGAGTTGCGGGATTGCAGGCTCACGCGCTGCGAACCGACGCACATGGCGATTCCCAAGGCTTGCGCTGCCTCGCTTAGATGCCGGTTGATGGCCTCGGCGCGTGGCATGCCGCCGGTCATGGAGCTGATCAGCAGAGGCGCGCGCATGGTCTTGCCCAGCAGCGAGGCGCTGAGGTCGATCTGCGTCAGATCCAACTCGGGCAATGCGCAGTGTTCGAAACGGATGTACTCCCAGCCGGCGGCCTTGGCCCGTGCCGTTCGCCGATTCAGCACGATGTCCAGGTGGTCGTCCTTGCGCCGGCTCAACTTGGTGTCGCTGATGCTCGCTCCATCCGCGTCATCGGGCGACGGCGTTGCGTCGGGTCGGACCGACGGCAGCGCGCGCACGCCATCGTTTCCCCCGCGTTCAGGCCGGCGCACGCTGGCCTCCGCCTGCAGCGTCGCTGCGGTAGCGGCTGGTCGAGGTCTCGTAGTACTGCGCGCGGACTGCCGCCATGGCCTCGATCAACGGTCCCCACGGCGCGGGAAAACGTTCTTCCGCCATCACCCGGTGCAGCATGCGTGTGTGGCCGGCCAACTCGTCCTTGAGGAACTCCACCACAGGCATGGCGGGATAGCGCTGCAGCAGCAGGATCGCCGCGTTGTCGGCCTCGCCGGCCGATCTATCCTTTTCGCGTCCATGCAGATCGTTCTGCAAGCGCCCTATCGCGGAGATGAGCCGCAGGGCCTGGCGAAACGCCGGATGCGCGCGCAAGGTCGCCATGTCCAGCCCCCACAGCAACGACAGGCAACAGAACACGTTCGTGTAGGCGATCGAGTCCACGCCGTTCTGCAAGTACTCGGCGTAGGACCATCGCTCCGCCCCTGCCGCCTGCGCGTGTTCGGCACGCAGCGCCGCGCAGTAGCACCGGGTATCCTCGAGAAGCTGGGCATAGTCGCGACGATCGTAGGCGAGCGCGGCGAGCGAAGCGCGCAGCACGGCACAGCCCTCGAATCCGGGGAGCGCGCACGGCACGCCCTGCCCCAGCGCCTGCTCCACCGCGGCGAGCTGCTCCGGCGCGATCAGGTCAAGGTCGTTGCAATCGTCCAGCCAGAACAGCAGCGCCAGTTCGCGATAGAACGCCACGATCAGCGTCTCGTCCAGCGGGTCGCGGCCGGTGCGGGCGCTGGTGTCGCGCAGGCTCGGCTGGATGCGCTGCAGGATGTACTGGCCGCCCCGGACTGCTTCCACGCCATGCTCGTCGGCGAACCCGGTCAGGGAACGCCCCCACTCCAGCACCTGTTGCAGCGCGCGATGGGTCGGGATCATGGCCCCGCTCCTGCTCCCTCGGCCGAGACGCGCCGCCCCCAACGAAGCGCCAGCCACAACCCGGCGAGTTCGGCCACGCGCACCACCCGGGTGGGGCAATACAGTTCCTTGCCGATCCACAGCGGTGTCTGGGGCAGTGAGTGCGCTGCGTGGCGGGCGAGCATCCACTTCAGCGCACCCGCCACCGCCTGCGCGATGCGCCGGCGTCCTGCCGGCTCTTCGCTCCCGTCCATCACGTGCAACGCGAACAGCGCATAGGCGGTTTCCTCGAATGTGGACGCGCGACCGGCGCCCCAGCCGCCGTCATCGCGCTGCGCCTGCAGCAGCGCTGTCAGCGCGCGCTCCTCGCGCCACTGGGGCTTGCCTTGCGCGAGCGCAGCAATCGCATGCGCGGTGGGATATAGCCACGAAACGTGNCCTCGCGCCACTGGGGCTTGCCTTGCGCGAGCGCAGCAATCGCATGCGCGGTGGGATATAGCCACGAAACGTGCCATTTTTCGTTGTCCCATAGACCGTGCGGGTTGCGATTGGCCTCGACGTAGGCGCTGGTGCCGGCGGCGGGCTTTCCCAACATTCGCAACGCATGCAGGGCATGGATGTTGGTCGACACCGAGGCATTGCGCTCACCGGGGAAGGTGACGAAGAGCTCGCCGGTTTCGAACTGGCGCAAGGCGTCGGCCGCCGGGTCGCGGCCTGCAAGGCGAAGGACGCACAACGCAACGGCGGTGTCGTCCGCATCGGCCGCGAAGTGCAAGGCAGGGCCCAGACCGCGCACGCCCAGGCGGGCGTCGAGCTGCGCGATGATCACTTGCACCGCCTGGGCGAGCGCGGGATGCGCGAACAGACCGGCCAGATGCAGGGTGTACAGCGACCAGCATGGCTCGAACACATTGATTGGCCAGACGTTGGGAACGACACCTTCGATGCCGGTGCGCGTCGCCCGCGATGCCGCCTGCAGATACCCGCCCGTGCGCCCGACGTGCGGCGTTCTTCCCTGTGTGACGGCGTGCGCACGCCACGCGGCGGTGGCCGCCGGACTGATGCCGATGCTGCCGTCGTCGTCCGGGCATGCGGTGGCCGGCGACGTCCCCCAGGCTTCCCAGGAGTGCAGCAACGGATGGCCGCTCGGCAACGTCGCCACAGCCCCCAGCTTGAACAGGCGTGCTTGCCGCAACGGCAACAGCGCCGCGTGGCGCGAAAACGACAAGCCGCCCAGCAAGGATGCGGCCTCGTCGCACAACTGCGGCAGGATCAGCTCCGCGCCGATGGGCGCGTCTTCCGGCACCGCATGCGCGTAGGGATCGGGCTGGCGCTCGATGAACCGGGTTGCAGCCTGGACTGCGTCGGCAGCCCCGGGAAGAGGATCGGCATGCTGCAATGCCAGCAGCGCCGCCCACGTAGGCGCATGGCGAAACAGCGGGAAGTCCGCACTTCCCCATCCGCCATCGGCCTGTTGCTGCGCGATGAGCCAGGTGTACGCGTCCTGCCGACCGGTGACGTTGCCGTGGAACTGCAGAGCTCGCGCCGTGTCGTAGATGGACGGGCCGACGCTGCCGCCGTCGCTCATCTCGTTCAGCAGGTGGCGCAATTCGGAAAGGATCTGTTCGGACAGCGCGTTCACGCGGGATGTTCCTTCTGCAGAGGGCTAACGAGAACAGAAACGGGCAGACGCCGCGCACGTCGCCGCCGACACGGACACAGTGCAGCATGCAGCGCCCGCCGGCCGATCGCACCAGCACAGGGGCGAGTACTTACGGATGGGGCGCTCATGCGTATGGCGCGGACAGATAGACGTTGGCCCGCTGCAGCATCTGAGCCAGCCCTTCCGCACGCGGCCCCAGAGGGGCGATGGCCTCCCCGGCGTCGTGCAACAAATACAGCGCGAACTGGCGCGCTGCCTGCAGCCCCATGATTGACGCGCAGGTCGGCTTCTGCGCCGCCGCGTCCTTGCCGGGGGTCTTGCCAAGAGTCGCGGTATCCGCCGTCGCGTCGAGAATGTCGTCGGCCACCTGCAACGCCAGGCCAAAACAGGCGGTGTATCGATCGAGCGCACAGTAAAGCGTAGCGTGCGCGGCATCCTCCGTGATGGAGTATAGCGCGCCCATGCGAACCGACGCGCGCACTAGCGCTCCGGTTTTCATCCGGTGCATCGCTAGGATCCTGTCCAGCCCGGCGTGCTTTCCGACCAGGGACAGATCCATTGCCTGTCCGCCTGCGGCACCCTCGGCGGACACCGCCTGCGCTAGTTCGCGCACGAGCGCGATACGGTTGTCGCCCGGCGCATCCAGGCTCGTCAGGGTCAGGAAGGCGTGGGCCTGCAGCGCATCGCCGACCAGGATCGCAGTGGCTTCGCCGAACTTTACGTGCACGGTCGGAAGGCCGCGGCGAAGCACGTCGTCATCCATCGCGGGCAGGTCGTCGTGGACCAGGGTACAGGCGTGCATCATCTCGATCGCGGCACCGACGTCGTCGAGCATGGGCGCCGGCGTGCCCGCCAGTGCGCCGGCAGCCAGACAGAGCAAGGCGCGGGTGCGCTTCCCGCCATGCAAGGTGGCGTAGCGCATGGCCGCCATCAGCTCTGTCTTACCGTCGTCTTTGGCGCAGAGCAGACGCCCCAGAGCCTGTTCGACCCGCTTTGCGCCGTCGTGCATCCAGATCTCCGGGAGCAGCCCGCCAGAGGCGCCGCGCGCCTGCGCGCCCAATCCGCCGAATGTGGAAACGCCAATTCGGTCGCGTGGAGTGGAACCGGTCTGCATGTTGTTGATGTCCTTGTAGCTGAGATGGCCACGGCGAGCGCAAGTCGTCACGGTGTTGCCGGCGTCACACGAGTGCGTGCGCTGAGTGCAGCAATGCCGCGCCCCGCCGGCGCCGCTGCCTTGCCACACAGGGCATGCGATGCCAGCTCATGAGAAGCCTATGCGGATTGCCATGGACGGATGTGCGGTCGGGTAATAGCGCCGGCCTTTTTCGACGTCGCTCAGCAACTGCGGCCGCACCCCGGCCTTGTGCATGATCAGCGCCAAGGCGATGCAGAACTGCACCATTTCCAGCCATACCAGGTGGTAGCCGATGCAGACGTGTGGGCCGGTACCGAACTGCAGCATGTCCACGGGCCGGATCGGTTCTGTGCGTAGCAGCCACCGCGCCAGGCGGAACTGATCAGGCGCCTCGTGCAGCAGCACCGAGGTCGAGAAATGCAGCAGCGGAATGCATAGGTGGGTGCCCGCGGGAATGCGCCGTTGGCCGAGTTGCAATTCCTGCAGCGCGCGACGCGGCAGGAGCGTGGTCGCCGGATGCAGGCGCAGTGTCTCGCGGAACAGCGCCTCGGCGACCGGACACTGCGCCAGGTCCGCGTGCCGGGTTGGCACCGCGCCCACGCGTTGCGCCTCCTCAACCAGGGCGTCCCACAGCAGAGGCTGCCGCGCCAGCTCTATTACAATCCAGGCCATCGTCGAGGCAGTGGTGTCGTGACCGGCAAGCAGCAGCAAGCGAATATTCGCGACCAGGACGTCATCGGAGAGCGGACCGTCGCTGCGGTCGAAGGCGCTCACCATGTCGTTGATCAACCCGGTGCGCGCGGCATGCGCGCGCGCGTCGCGGACGAACTGGCGCAACTGCGCGTCGATCCAGTCGCGGGCGGCGCGGCCGCGCCGCAAAGGCAGTCCGGGCAGGTCGACCGGTGGCGCGACGATCAACTGCAGCAATTGCCGGTACTTGCGATGCCATCCCGGCAGGTCCTGCGCGGGGATTCCCATGAGGCTGAAGATGAGCTTCATCATCAGGTCGCCGGTTTCGCGCAGGATGGGTACCTCGCCGCGAGCGCGCCATGCCTGCACCCGCGCCCGGATGACGGGCGCGAACAGGTCGCCGATCCCGGCCTGGGTCAGCCCCTTGGGCAAGAACGCTGCCTTGATGGCATCGCGCGCCTGCCGGTGCGCGCCGCCGTCCAGGGCAACCAACGTTCCGCCAAGCAATTCGGGCGCGATCTCTTCGATCAGCGCCGAGGACACGTCCTTGTGCTTGAGCAGTGCGAATGCATCCGGATCCACGCAGGTCATCAGATGTCCGGCAGGGCCGAAATCCAGCCAGAAGTGGCTGCCCAGCGTCCGTTCTGCGCGCTCCAGCAGGCGCGGCAGGTCGCAGACAATGGCAGGAAGATGCCCGACCAGGGGGAAAGCGCCAGGCATGACCGGGATGTCGCATCGCAGCCGGTGCCGACGGTTGAGTGGGTTGAGCAGCATGTCCATCAGCAGCGCGCCGCCGCCGCCGATCCGGTGTCGCCGGCAGGGCGCGCGGCGCAGCTGTTGCCACCGTCGGCGTATGTCGGCACATGCGCCAGCATGCCGCCATCGATGCACACGACCTGGCCGGTGATGAACGCAGCATCGTCGGAGAGCAGGAACGCCACCAGCGCGGCAACGTCCTCGGGACGGCCGACGCGCGGCAGGAGCTGGTGCCGACGCAGATGGCGTTGCATGCACTCGTCCAGCTTGGCGAGGAGACGCTCGGTCATGATAAGACCCGGCGCAACCGCGTTGCAGCGGATCTGAGAGTGACCGTACTGGGTTGCGAGCGAGGCCGACAGCATGTTAATCGCTGCCTTCGACGCGGCGTAGGACGTCTGCGCCGTGTCACCGCTGAGCCCCTGGCACGACGACATGTTGACGATCGCGCCACCGCCGCGGGCGATCATCCGTGGGATGGCCTGCCGGCAGCAGAGCAGCGTGCCGCGCAGATTGGTCGCCATGGTCTGGTCCCATACCGCCAGGTCCAGCTCGAGGATGGCGCGGTCGCGCGGGGTCAGATGCACGGCGCTCGCATTGTTCACCAGCAGGTCGACCCCCCCGAAGTGCCGCTTCGCCGTCTCGAACAGCGCTGCCACCGCCTGCTCATCAGCGATATCCATGGCTATGGGCAGCGCGTGGCCTGCTTCGGCCGCGATCTGCGCAGTGCAGGCGATGGCCGCCGAGCCATCAATGTCGGCCACCACCACTCTGCCGCCCCCGCGCGCGATGGCGAGAGCGCATGCCTTGCCGATGCCGGCGCCGGCGCCGGTCACCACGGCCACCTTGCCTTCAAACCGTCCCATCGTGTCTCCTGAATTGCATTGGTCTTTCGCAGCATGCCGCTCGGCCTCCACCGGAGAGGGCGCAGGGTCGGCGCTGGCGCGCTCGTCATGGCCAGCGTCGCTTTCGATGACACGAATGGCGGCGACCGGGCACTGGTTGGCCGCAAGCCGCACGGCGGCGTGCAGCGCCTGCGGGACCGTCGCCACGCACACTTCGGCCACGCCGTCCGGTTCGCGCTGGCGAAAGGTGCCCGGCAGCGTCAGCACGCACTGCCCGGTCGTTCCGCACAGATCCTGATCGACCACGACGCGCATCTCAGCCCTCCTGCCCATGCAGCCGTACCGGCAGCGCGCGGAATGTCCTAAGGAACGCGGAGGGCTCCCGGGTCGGCTGCTCGGCCAATGCCAGCGTGGGGAAGCGCGCCTGGATCCGCGGCAGGCTCTCGGCCAACTGCACCCGGGCCAGTTGCGCACCAAGGCAGAAGTGGATCCCATGGCCGAAGGTCAGCATGATCTTCCCGTCGATCGACATGCCAGGACTGGTGCCGTAGAACCGCACGGGATCGAAGCGATCGGGATCGGCGAAGGCGTCCGGGTCGCGATTGCCGGCGGCGATCAGCACGCGCACGTCCGCGTTCTTCGGGATCACCACGCCGCCCAGTTCGATGTCGCGCTGGGCGATACGCGGAATGGAGCTGAACATCGCGGGCGCGTCGTAGCGCAGAGCTTCTTCGACGAATGCCTTCACCCCCACGGCATCTCCCTTCAGCCAATGCCGCTGTTCGGGATACGCCAGCATCGCCAGGACCGCATGGCCGATGGCCGCGGCAGTGGTGGCGAAGCCGCCCAGCAGCATGCCCCACAGCATGCTGATCAATTCCGCATCCGACAGTATCTCGGCATCGCCGTCGTGTGCGCCGACCAGCATTGACACGATGTCGTGGCTGGAATCGGTGCGCTTGCGCTGTATGAGGTCGCCGAAGTAGGCCTGCACCCTGGCGCTGGCCGCGTCGCCCGCGGCGAGTTGGGGATCGCTGGCGTGCGGGCTCAGGCCTTCCAGAATGGCGCTGATGCCGGCGACGAGCCCGAACATGTCGTCCCGGGGCATGCCGAACAGTTCGCCGAAAACCAGCATGGGCAAGGCCAGCGCGAATTCCCGATGCAGGTCCACCGCATCCCCGCGCTCCAGCGCGGGCGCCATGCCGTCCAGGCGCGCTGCGACAATGCGAGCGATGGTCGGCCTCAGGTTGTCGATCTGGCCGATGGTGAAATCGCGCGAGATCAGCCGGCGCAGACGCGTATGCGTTGGTGGTTCCTTCATCGCTAAAGTGGACGCCAGCAAACTTAGCGACAGGCTGGTCGCCGCACGCGGGAAATAGCGCGCCAGTTCGCCCGGCGCCGGTCCCCGAAAAGCATCGCCCGTGGCCTTGAGCGCCCAGTAGATGTCGGCGTGACGGCTCAACAGAAAGAGGCCCGACGCCGCGCGATGTACCGGATCGTGCTCGCGCAACCACCGCATGAATGGGTACGGGTCCTGAATGCACCCTGGCGACGCCAGTTCGGCGAAGGCGTCCCGGCATGCTGCCGTGGTTTCTTGCACGTCCATCTTGGTCACCTGTTGGTTGGCTGATCTGATCGGCGCGCGGCAGGGGCGCCGGCAATTCGAGGACATCGCGATTCCTCGTGGCGTCCGCGCATCACCAGAGCACCGGGAACTCCACGAACCCGCCAGTGATGATCTCCTTGCGCAACTCCAGTTCTTCGGGCGCCACCGCCAGGCGCAGCGCGGGAAAGCACTGGAAGATCGAACCGAACACCGCTTTTAGTTCCAGCCTGGCTAGCGCCAAGCCGATGCAGCTGTGCGGCCCGTAGGAGAACGCCAGGTGCGGGTTTTCGTCACGTCCGATGTCGAAGATTTCCGGGTCGTCGAAATGGCGCGGATCGAACGACGTCGCCGGCAGGCCGACCAGCACCTTGCTCTCTGCGGGAACATGCACGCCCGCGATGGTCACGTCGGTCCTCGGATAGCGCATGATGCCGTCCCAGCCGGCGCCCGGCGGGTACATGCGCAGGATTTCCTCCACGGCCTTGTCCACCAGGGATGGATCGCCCACCAGGCGTTCGCGCTGTTGCGGATGGCGGAACATGGCCAGCAGGCCAAATTCGATCTGTGCCACGGTGCTCTCGTGCCCCGCCACCAGCATGCCTGCCGCCAGGCCGATCGCCTCTTCCTCGGTCGCCTTGCCCTGGTCGACCGCCGCGAGCAGATCCGTCAGCACGTTGTCGCCCGGATCCTGGCGCTTGTCCCGCATCTTGCCGCGAATGTAGGCGCGGAGTTCTTCCCAGGCCAAGCGCGACGCGCTTCGCGGGCCGCTTTCATGCTGGTGCGTCATCACCTCGTCGGACAGCCCTGCAAAAAAGGCGTGATCCTCGTAGAGCACGCCCATCAGCGCGCCAATGACCATCGCAGGAAGCGGAAAGGAGAGGTGGCGCCGCAGATCGGCGGGCTGGGGCTGGGCCGCCAGCGTCTCGAACAACTGCGCGGCGATCGCCTCCACCTGCTGCGCGAGCTGCTTCAACCTGCCGTTGCTGAAGGCCGGCGCCACGATCGTGCGTAGCCGCGTATGCTCGCCCCCCTCGTGCGAGACCAGCCATCCTGGCGAACCGAGAATCACCGAATCCGGGGTGAATGCCGCCGGCGGCATTCCCGCGGGCCGGAACGCCGCGTCGGTCAATACCGCCTTGGCCTCGTCATAGCCTGTGACCCACCAGCCTTCGTGCCCGGACGGGAAGCGCACGTGGTGGATCGGACCATTGGCGCGTAGCGCCAACATCTCGGGGGATGGCTCAATGTGATCGACGCGCCACATCGGCAGCGTCGGCAAGGGTTGTTCGGACATGGTGGCACTTCACTCTATAGCGAGGGCGGAAGGTGACCGGCGGGCGCTGCGGTAGAGAAGACCTAAGACGGCATGTAGACGACGTCGTCGGAAGGCAGACCGATTATCAGGATCGGCTAACGCTTAACTGCCTAGGCAAACGCGCGGCGAGATGCAGAACGTTATCCTGTACCTTCGAGGTCAGGATAAAGTCGGTGTGGTGGGCCTTTGACTCGCCGCCGGCCAAGATTTCCTGCGCAAGGGTCGACAAGAGCGGCGAGCTGTTGGGTAAGGGCGGTTTCGCCGAGGACCCCATGCCCATAGACGCTATCCGACGCGGATTTGACATTTTGCTTTTCTTTCTTCGTTCCATTCGTGCCATCCACGAAATGAAAGTCGGTCGGCGGCTCCCGGCCCGCAACGAAGCGGCTTCAAAACTCGTGCCAATTTGGCCAACCGAAGAAAAAATCTGTGATGCTTTTAGGGGCTTAGCCTGAGGCCAGAGAAGAGCTAGGCGAAATAGGCCGGTGTCGCGGGCCAACAAAGGCGACGGAAAAGTGTCGGACAGAACGCCTCGGCGACCTTTAGGTCGGGCTTGCGACATTCTGGTCCAGTTTCGAACATAAGAGGCGGCGAACAGACACAATTGGGGATTCGATCCTCACGGGGCCAAGGCGCTTGCCCAAGAGCGCCCGCTCATGGTCGCTGCGACAGGCGCATGTTCGCGATAGCCGTGCCGGCGCACCAATGAACGCTAGCGCCACACGTTACGCAATGACTGGAGTGCCCTCCAGGCTCAGGTAATGCATCGGCTCGGCTTCCGGTTCGTCTTTGCCCAGCCGGGGCTGAAGCGCCGAATATCCGCACCATACAGCATCGTTGTTGCCTGTGTGACGAGGCGGTTATAGCGCCCGCCCGATCTTCTAAGACACGGCCTTCGAGAAGGAGGGGCGGTCCAACAGCCCCTCTATTCCAAATGGCACGCCGCTTGCTGCTCCTGGTTAGAGCACCATCAAATCACGATGAAAGCGACTTGAACCATGCCAGACGCGCGAAGCTCTAGACAGTGGCCTGAGGAGACGGTGCCCGTTCCCGCTGAACATCGGGACATCGTCTCCTCCGGAAGTCCGTTCTCGGTGGCCGCTTTGCGCATGGCTGGTCCGATGCCGGCACGCCAACACGGGCCGCTCGCGAAAATGCCGTTTACCGGTTCTGTTCATCATGTGAGTGCCCAAGAGCCCCGTCAAAGGGTCACCCAAGCCAAGGCCGGCGGGTCACTGCCACATATCGACAACACGCTGAACCAGTCCAGTGACGCGGGTCTGTTGCGTGAAGTGACATTTCAGGCCCCCACATGCTTGCGATATTGGCTACTTCCGGCCGCTATCCCTTTTCCCCGGGCACGATCGCGGGTGACCGATCCCGCTTCCGGCGCCATAGCCGTGGAAAGCAAGCGGCTCGACGGTGTCCAGCTCGCTCAGATCGATTGCGTTCGGGTGGCCAAGACCAGCCGCCAAGACGTTCCCATACGTCGCGAGGGAAAAGGAGGNGCTCAGATCGATTGCGTTCGGGTGGCCAAGACCAGCCGCCAAGACGTTCCCATACGTCGCGAGGGAAAAGGAGGTTGCGAGCCGCCGAGGCCCTCATTCCGTGCCCGAGCATACGAGCCTTTGCTCGGAATTGCGCCAGCCTCTGCCAGAATTCAGCGCCAGTTTTCTTCTTTAGGAGCAACTTGATGACAGATCAAAAGAAAGTTCCCTTCGTCACCTTTCTCACGCGCGTTCACGATAAGTCAGTCCAGGGGCCAAATCCATATCGCTGGGAAGAAAAGACATCTAACGACTACTTTGCCGGCAAGCGGGTCATCCTGTTCTCGCTGCCTGGCGCCTTCACACCAACCTGCTCGACCTACCAATTGCCCCAGTTCGAAGAGCTCTATGATGAGTTTGAGAAGGAGGGAATTGACGCGATTTACTGCCTCTCAGTCAACGACGCCTTCGTCATGAATGCGTGGGGGAAGTCCTTGGGCCTGAAGCAGGTCGAGCTCATCCCCGATGGCTCAGGCGAGTTCACACGCAAAATGGGCATGCTGGTCGCCAAGGACAATCTCGGCTTCGGGATGCGCTCCTGGCGCTACGCCGCCCTGATCAACAATGGCGTGGTGGAGCACTGGTTCGAGGAGGAAGGTTTCTCCGACAACTGCGAGGCCGATCCCTATGGCGTCTCGTCCCCGCAAAACGTTCTCGAAACGCTGAAAGCCGCCGCATGACCTAGAATACGTCTCACTGGTGCCATTGCCGGCCCCAAGAGGCTCCTCGACAGGATTATCGCGCTCACCATGCAATCCTCAGCAAGCCTGCTTCAGCGCCAGAAGCAATCCATGGTCGCATCGCCTCAACTCATTGAGTCGATTCGCCTGCTGCAACTGGCGCATACTGAACTGCATCAGTTCGTGGAGCGGGAAATCGAGAAGAACCCGCTTTTGGAATCTGCATCAAGCGATGGCGGGCCTTTTGACGACGTTTCGATTTCGGGAGCGGATCAGCCTGTCGGCCCTGGCACAAACGCCGTTGAAGGACCGACCGGGGCAGGCTCGCCTGAACGGCTCGGGCAATGGAAATCACTTCGCAACACGACCAACAACCCGCCGGGCAGTGGCCCTTCCCTCGACGAGTTTGCCACCCTCGCCGAAACATTGCACGACCATGTCGCTCGTCAGATCGCCCTCACTGCGTTCACACCACAGGAGCGGCTGATCGCTGGCCAGCTTGCCGCCGATCTAGAAGACACTGGCTATCTTCGGGCAAACCTGTTGGAGCTGGCCGAGAGCCTGAATATCCATGAGGCTATTGTGGAACGGGTTCTCGGAACCTTGCAGCAATTTGATCCACCGGGAGTTTTTGCGCGAAGTCTCAGAGAATGCCTCGAGATCCAGTTGCGCCAGCGAAATCGGCTCGACCCGGCAATGGCAGCTTTGGTTGCCAATCTTGAAATGCTTGCACGACGCGATTTTGAGGCACTGAAGCAGCATTGCGGCGTCGATGAAGAAGACCTTCTCGACATGATGCATGAGATTCGGGCGCTCGATCCCAAGCCTGGGAACCGATTCCAATCCGGTGCGTCTGAATCAATCATACCCGACGTCTGGGTCACGCCCTCGCCGCAAGGCGGGTGGCAGATCGAACTTGATCCCGCCACGCTGCCAAAGCTGCTGATCAATCAAAGCTACTATGCCGAAGTCTCGCGTCAAACTGCCCAAAATTCGAAAGATCAAGCATTTCTCGACGAATGCTTACAAAATGCGAACTGGCTAATCCGCAGCCTCGATCAGCGCGCCAAGACCATTGTCAAGGTTGCGGCTGAAATCGTGCGTCAGCAGGATGCCTTTTTGGAAAATGGCGTCGCCCACCTGCGGCCTCTCAATCTTAGAACCGTCGCTGACGCGATCGGCGTGCACGAGTCGACGGTAAGCCGGGTGACCTCGAACAAGTACATGCTTACCCCGCGCGGAGTCTTTGAACTGAAGTATTTTTTCACCGTCGCGATCGCGTCCTGCCAAGGCGGCGATGCGCACTCCGCCGAAGCTGTCCGGCATCGGATCAAAGCGATCATTGCCGCAGAATCTCCCGGCGACGTGCTTTCCGATGAGGACATCGCTGTCCGGCTGAAGGAAACCGGCATCGATGTTGCGCGCCGCACCGTCACAAAATATCGCGAAGCAATGAACATCCCCTCCTCCGTGCAACGCCGCCGGGAAATGCGCTTGTGTTTTTAGATTTGGGTCAAGGCAGCCAACATCACGTTGCATTGCATCAAAGTGGAGACTTCGTTCATGACCCAATCCGCAGCAGGTGTCATGGACGCTGTTCTGCACCCAGAAAAGCCCGTCCCACCGTCTGGTCCCGCATGGGGTGCGGTCATTTCGCTTTCATTGGGCACCTTCGGGCTGGTCACGGCAGAGTTTCTGCCTGTCAGCCTGCTCACGCCCCTCGCGCGTGATCTCGGTATCAGCGAGGGANGCGGCTGGACAGGCGATGACGGCGACAGCTATCGTCGGGGCGATCTCGGCGCCGACGGTGGCCATCATCACAAAGCGCCTGGACCGCAGGACCGTCATGTGGACCATGACGCTGCTGCTGATCCTGTCGGACGTTCTGGCGGCCGGCGCGTGGTCGCTGGCGGTTCTCCTGACTGCACGCGTCGTGCTCGGCATAGCGCTCGGAGGCTTCTGGTCAATGTCGGCAGCACTGGCGATGCGGCTCGTTCCAAGCCACCTCCTGCCGCGCGCTATGTCGATCATCCTCACCGGCGTTTCCGTAGCTACCGTCTGCGCAGCTCCAATCGGCGCCTATGTCGGCGATATCTGGGGATGGCGAAGCGCCTTCATGCTCGCCGCAGCCGGCGCCGCCGCTACACTGCTGGTGCAACTCATAACCATTCCGAGACTGCCTCCGATTGGAGTGGCTAGCTTCCGCAGCCTGCTGGATGTAGCCAAGATCCCGATGGTCAAAATTGCGCTTTTGGTCGTCCTGCTGGTCGCTTCCGGCCACTTCGCCGGAATCACCTATATCCGCACCTTCCTCGAGAAGATTCCCGCGCTGGATGTAGAAACGATCTCGCTTGTGTTGCTTGCTTTTGGCATCGGCGGATTTTTCGGCAATCTGGCCGGCGGGCTTCTGGCCGAGTACAGTCTCAAGGCAGTCGCGGCCCTTGCACCGCTGCTCATAGCGATAGCCGCTGTTTCGCTGCTGACGGCGGGAGCATCGGCCTTGGCCTCGGCGATTGCTGTTGCCGCGTGGGGGTTTGCCTTCGGCGCGGTGCCAGTGGGATTGCAGACGTGGATGGTACGGAGGGCTGTTCCCGAGCAGGCCCAAAGCGCCGGTGTGCTGCTGGTCACAGTATTCCAAGTGGCAATCGCCGCCGGCGCGATTTTCGGCGGACTATTGGTGGAGAATGCGGGGATTACCAGCGCCATTGCCTACAGTGCTGTTGCCACGTTCGTCGCTGCCCTCATAGTGTTCGTGCTCGGCCCGAAGCGCGAAACCTAAACCGCCTGACAGGAGAGAGGTCTCAGCAGCGCAGCGGGACAAGAGATGCGATGCACGGCGCGGCGCGATCCTCCGCTTGCATGGACCAGCGGAAGCGCTTCGCCGGCTTCACCTCCGGGCCATGGCGGCCGACACCGGCATCTGCCGCACCGTTAAAACCAACGTACAGCCACCTTAGAGGCTCGCGCATAGCCTGATCATGCTTAGCGTGGCGCAGGGCTGCTTGAAGCTGGGGCCGGTCGTTGGCCTTTCCGCTCTCGACCTCGACATACTCCCTCAACGGCTCAGCGGCGGCCCTGCGCGGCTTCGGATGTAGGCGGCTACAGCTTCGCGTTGGGCCTCAAGGCCGAGGCCTGATGCGCCTTGGCGGGCCGTTGAGACGCGCAGATAGGACACGAAGAGGGGGTGGTGACGGTGTTGGACACGGGTTCGCTCCTGAGCTATTCCCAAACAGTCTAACGAGGGCAGGCAATTTGTGAATAGCTATTAAGAACCAAGCAGCCGCGCCTATCCGCGCGAAGACTGCATCCTCTTTCGAAATCGCGTCTCCCAATGACCGCTAGCGGGTCGCTGGCGAAGGTAAGGTTTCGGCTAGCGCAACGCCGGGTGTTGTCAGCCAGTTATAAAACCCACCCCTCGTAAGCGTCCCCTCGTGCAATCGCAGGATGGCTTCGCTGAGATCGGAAATGTCAACGACGCTAAGACGCTTGGCTGCTTCGATAAACGTTGGAACGCTGGGGTCGACACCGGGGCTGCATAAAGTGACGCAAGGGTTGTTCCGAAGGCCGGCTAGTTCTGAAGCCGCCAGAACCTCGGTAGCAGCGTTTAAAGGAACCGTCTCTTCCTCGCTTATTTTGGACTTCACCTCGACTACAATCGGAATGTAGTTCTCAACGGATACGAGGAAGTCGGGATAGCCTTGGCGACCAGTTTGATCGAGTGCCTGACAGGGTATCCCAAGCCCCGCTAGCGAAATACTGAACGCATGCTCAAGATCGGTTCCTCGCTTTTCATACAGCGCTGCTATCTGATCGCGTTTCATCAACCGATCAGCCCGCCGAAGGTGCAGCGTTTTTGAGTGGGCTCGGTCGTCCTGCCGCCAAGCCCGCGCGGCATTCCGAATGAGGTTGGCTATGCCACCACGCTCTTTGAGCCCAAGTGCAATACGGCGGCGTTCGTCGGCTTGATCGCTACCATCCATCAAATCTAGAGGCCTACAAAGACCTGCTCTTCTCAAGCTCATAATATCATCGCGCCGGAGACGTGCCTGAAGGCCGGGCAGCCGTAATTCAGACATCCAAAGCACATCGCTGGGAACCCCTACTCCCAGCCTCAGCGACTGGCGGCGGATAGCGCGGGCAAGCCGCCTCACGGCTTGAACGTCTTCGGCGTCTCCTCGGAGCGCGACTGGTTTGCTTTCATCTGCCAAAGTGGGGGATGTAACGCTTGCGATAATTTCAGACACTCCTGTGAGAACCCACGACACATCGCGAGCAACCCCTTGAACGGTTCCTAATCTCACACCTGCTACGATCCGTTCAATTTGGCCCCGAACCGTTCCAGCGGCCCACTCCGTTAACTGCAGGGCCCCATTGGCAGCTCCCGCATCCGCCACCCACGGCTGATCAAACAAGATTGAGTTCAATCTCGTCGCATAAGGGTTCGGCACCGGACCATTCTGTCCTATGCGCCAGTTGAGTTTACGCGTGGCCTTACCACCAATTATGTTGAACTCCGGGGATCGAATTGCTGCATGGCTGAGCACAAAGGCGAAATCGTCTTCGCTTACACTGTTACCAGCTTGGTCGATTAGTTGCGTGAGTTGCGCGGCGGACCTCTTCAGGCCCTCAATAAAGAACATCGCCGTTTCCGGCTTTAGACCAGATTGCGCAACGGCAACACCAAACGTGGTCACCGTGATTTGGCCATGCAGTTCTATAAGGCAGCCGATATCAACAAGTCGGTCTATTTGGCCGAATAGCTTGTCTCGCCAATGATCGATCCCACTCCGATTCCGCTCGCGCTCTCTGGATGCTGTGAGTGTGGACCCAATTAGATCAAATGCGTCCTCACGACTGGTGCACAACTTCCCAGCGAAAACCTGAAGCGTAAGGGTCCCAAAATCTTCTGGCGTGATGCCGAGGCCCAGTGGGGATTGTGTGGAAAGATCCATGAGTACCTGGGCCTGCTTGGTATCCTGAATCCCTTCCGCCACAAGCACAACATGACCTTGAGCGGCAGCTTGCCCCATCCTGCCCACACGGCCAGCCATGTTTTGAAACTCGGCTCGGTCAATTGGCACATGCATTCGGCGGTCAAAATCCCATCTTTTCCAGCTGGCAAACGCCGCGCTCCCCAAGGGAAAGTTGACGCCGGCAGCGAGTGTTGAAGTTGCGAAGACGACATCGACGCCGCCCATAGCTAGGCGATCCTCAACAAATAGTCGTTCGTCCTCCGTTAGCTCAGCGTTGTGATATGCTGTTCGCCTGCGCAGCGCTTCTAGAAGGGGCTGTTCGATGTCCACTCCCGCCGGCGCATCCAGTTGTATCGTCGGACGATTTTGCGCCCACGCTCTTGCGAAGTCATAAGTGTCATCGATCTTCATGCAAAATACGATAACGGGGTTCCGCTTTTGTTGAAGCAACTCTCCGACGATTGCCGTCACGTCGCGGTTTCGATTTGCTGGCTCGTGTTGTCGCAACCCTTCGAAGCCGGGGCCAGATGACACCGACAACGTTGCCGAGGAAGTCCTACACTCTAGCGTCAATACCTTCTCGCGATTGGGATTTCTGAGCAACCGTATGCCCAACCAGTTAGCTAGCGCCTGCCCGTCACCGGGGCTCAGAACCGCCGATAAGCCAACAAACTGTCGCCACCCGGCTCGTCGCATCAACGTGAGAAGTAGCTCAGCATTTTGACCGCGCTGTTTGTCCCCCACCAACTGTACCTCATCGCAAACGAAGCAGATGTTGGTAAGGTCGCGAGGCGGTCCGCCAACCGAAAGACAGCCAAGAAATTTTTCGTATGTGGCAACTAATATAACCGAAGAAAGGGGGGCATTTGTCTTCCTGCCTGCCGCATCTTCAACACTGTCTCCTGTCGCGCAGACAATGGCAGATCGATCATTTTCTAGGAAGTCGTTTAGAAATAGCCTCTTCGCTTCCTCAAATTTCTGTTTGGCCAATGCCCTGTGAGACACGAGATAAACGGCGGTATGGCCTGCCTCAATAGCCGAGGCTACAGTCCACCAACCAATCAGCGTCTTGCCGGTAGATGTCGGAGCACTAACCAGAACGCTTTCGCCACGAGCTACTCCGGCTTCTAGCGCTTCAAACTGAATATCCGTAAGAAGCGGCATGAGACCCGCTTCGGGTAGAAGTTCCGGCTTGCCTAAAACTTTGTCAGAGAGCCCGTGATCTTCTGGAATCGTCGTCTGCATGTTATCCCCCAAATATCGGCGGACTATAACCAGCCCCTTCAACTTTAACCAGTCGGGTTCGTTATTTGTCTGGGGACAATGGGCATTCCCCCGGCACCTCCGTGGCACCTAAGCTAACAGGTGAGCTGGGAAGCGGGAACGCCGTCGTGTCGAAGGTACGGATGGCCTCGCGCAACATAGGCAGACCAAGATAGGCATTTCTCAACCTCTATCGAAGGACGTCAGACGGAATTCGATCGAAAGTTCCTATGTCAGACGAGTTGGTTAGTTGAACCGCATCGTTTGAGGCGAATTCTAATCGAGCCTATCCCAGCTGGTGGATGGTAGATGCTGGCACAACAGTCTTGGCGATCTCACATAGGTGCTTGTGGTGCGTGAGATAGATGACCTGACCTGTGTTCGCCATCTCCCCAAACAATCTGAAAACCTCCTCCGAGCGAATATGGTCAAAGGTTTCCATGATGTCGTCGGCGATGAAGGGAACCGAGGGCCGGAATTGCGCGAACTCGTAATAACCGGCGAGCCTCAGTGCGAGGTAGAGCTGAAAGCGCGCGCCCTTCGAAAGCGCGTCAGCGAGCTTGGATTGCCCGTCGCGCTGCACCGCGATGAGAACCTCCCCGCCTTTCACGGGCTGGGTTGTAAGGCCTGAATACTGCCCACCGGTCATTAGCTTGAATGCGTCCGATGCACGCGCCATCATCCCCGAACGGTGGTTCTCACGGTAGATCCGCAAAGCATTTCCAGCCGACATGATACCAAGTTTCAGCTCAATGTAGCGAACGGCCTTCTCCTCGATTTCCAACAGGGTTGTGCGCCGTTCGGCATCCAGGCGGGCAACCGCGCTGTCACCGCCGATGGCGTCCAACTTGTCTGCCGCGCGGGTCTGTCGGATCAGCTGTTGCTGGATGATTTCATCGAACTGGCGAAGCCGCTGCTCGCCCTCAGCCTTCTCGACCGCGAGGCTGTCGAAATCGATCGCTTCCAGGATCGAGCGTGCCTGGTCGAATCCATCGACTGCGAGTTCCGCCACTACCCGTTCCTCAAGTTCGGCGACGGTAGTGCGCAAGCCGTCGCGCTCACGCAGCAGCTCGTCGCGTTCGACTACCTCGGACAGAGTGGCGACGCCAAAGACGCCCAGCACTTCATTCTTGCGGCGTTCGTGTGCCGAAATCTCGGTGTCGAGGATTTCGCGCGCCTCCTTGAGGCGCTTCAGCTCGTTGCCGAGGCTTGCCTTCGTTTCACGTGTCCGCTCGGCACGTTCCAGGCGCTCGGCAAGGCGGGTGGCCAACTGCTCCGGCTCGCCATCCTTCGTCGGCTCGTCGGCTTCGACCGCAACGGCGATGACCTCGACCAGAAAATTGGCCCTGTCGGCCTCCATCTTGTCGATACGCAGCTGCAGATCCTCCCGTTCCTGCAGGCTTCTTGACAGTTCGGCCAATTGATCGAGCACAGCGCCAACGCCTGACGCGGACAGACCGCTTTCGAGCCACGTTCCCTTGAGCGCTTCGGTAATGCCGGCCAGCCATTCCTCCTCGCGACGCTCCGCCACCCCTACCGCAACCCGTCGGGCAGCTAGATCCTCTTCTTTGGAACTCACCATCCTGAGCGCCTCGGCATACTCGGCGTCCACCTTGCGCTGCCGGTCCAGAAACAGCTCCGCGATGGCCATGATTGCTTCGAGGGTGTCGCCGGGCTCTGATACTATGCCGACACTTTCCAGCGCCGCTCTCATTTCCAAGTGTATCTGCTCGCCGGCGTCAGCGGCTCGCTCGGCTTTCAAGCGAGCAAGTTCGATCTGCTCCCAGGCAGCGAGCGCATCGCTGCGCGCCTCGATCTGATCCTCGATCCTTTCGATCAGGCGCTCAGACGAAGGTTCCAGGGCTTCTCCGAGGAGGTCGCTGGCGGCCACACGGATTTCCAACAATTGGGTATCCGCATCCTTGACGAGCTGTTGGCTTTGGATGCCGTTTCGTGACAGGTTGGCCGTGGCCTCGGCCAGGGCACGCGTCATTGCCCGGATCTCGGCCAGATCCGCCGCGCCGGCCAGCCGGCCTGCGCTGGCAACGTCATCGCGCGTCAGTGCCACGGCGAAATCGTCAGCGGTGTCACCAGTCAACACTGCGCGGTGCGTTGCCCACGCATCATCGCGGAGACGGCGGATGGCGGCAGCCGCTTCATCGTCGACAACGTCGACCGAGGCTCGAAGGGCATCCAATCGTGCGGCGAGCATTGCATGGTGGCCCTCGTATTCGGCGAGGCGTTCGGCAAGTACCGCGGTGTTCCTTGCCAGTACTGACGCTACTGTCTTCCAGGCGGCAATCTGCCCGGCGCTCGGAACCGCAACGTTGACGAGAGCGAGGGCATCTCCGTTCCATGGACGCAAGCGAGCCAGCGATGCCTTCCATCGGATTGTTCCCGCATCTCCCGCCTCGCGAGCCGTCTTGATCTCTGCCTTGTGTCCGCTTGCTCGCGCTTTCGACAAAGCCGAGCCCAGCCTTGCCCTGGCGGGTTCGGGCACCGCCCTTTCCTCGCCGACCCGCTGCCTTGCCACCTGCAACGCATCGAGTGCTGCCGCCGCCTCGTCGCGGGCGGCGCGCGCGCCCGTAGCAATACCGGACCTCTGCTCGACCATAGCGCGAACGACGCCAACTGTGACGGCAGGCAGAAGCAGTGCGGCAGGATCCGGCTCGGAAGACCGGCCCAAGGCGGCAAGGCAGCTTGCCACGGTGTTGTTGAGGATTTGCAGCCCCATCCTGCGAGTGGGCAAGTCAAAGCCAGCCGCGGTATGGCGCACCTTGCCCTCCGCCAGGCTGCGAATGCGTTCGGAAATCGACAGGATCCGTTCGTCCTCGTCGACCGCAGTGACTTTTGCCGACAGCCGCTCGACCTCATCGATGTTTGCGGACAGTCGCGTTCTGAGGCTGGCATCGTCCTCGATTAGTTCGGTGACACTTCCCGTCCATGTCCGGGCTGGGGAGGTGATGTCCGGCAGCTGATCCAGCCGGGCAATCTTGCGGCGCATATCCGCCAGCATCGGCGCAGCAGGTACGTAACGAGCAATGGTATCCAGCCTGGCCACCAGCACCGCCCGATCGCTGATGGTTCGGCCGTACTGCTGCGATGCATCGAGACGTTCGGCCTCCAGCCCCTCATAGGTCGATGCAAGTGTGTCGATCGCATCCCTGCGCGACTTCACGTCAACAAGGCGCTTCTTCAGCAGCGCCAGTTCGGTGCCATGCGCCTGCTTCCGATACAGCGCGTCTGCTTCGGCCTCGAGGGCGTTCAACGTATCGCTTGCGTTCCCAAGACCGGCGCTGGCCGTGAAGAGGAGCTTGCCGAGGTCGCCCCGCGATTCCAGGATCGATTTTCCGCCGGCTTCCAGCGTCTCGTCATCGAGTGAAAACATAGTCGTGTAAGCGTCACGCGACAGTCCGGCGAGATGCGCCGTGATCGCCACCTCGCTCATCGATTGGCCCGTCGCGTTCAATAGCGAATTAGTACGCTGTTTCGTACGCGTGAACGTGTGCTCGGAGCCGGCCAGTTCCAGCACCCCACCGATGCGCATGGCGCTGTACTCATGCAGGAAGTTGTAGCGGCTCCGTTCCTCGATGCCGAACAGCAAATCTAGATAGGCGGAAAGCGCTGTCGATTTGCCGGCCTCATTCAGGCCAAACACGATATGCAGATCAGGTCCGGATTCCGGTTTGGGTCCGAAGTCGATCGTACCATCGGTGAACTTTCCATAGCGAATGAGGTCAAGGCGCTGCAGCCTCATGACGCTCCACCGGACTTAAGGCGGGAAGTCACCAAGTCTGCGCCCTTGGAAAGCACCTGATCGAGGAACCGTTCCAGCCCGGCTTCGTCCTTCCCAGCAAAATCCCGTCCGTCGGCCGGAAGGTCGGCGACCATCCTTTGGACGAACGCCCTCGCCTCGGCGCGGAAGGCATCCGAGGTGGCATCGGCGCGCATGGATTGCTCGAGTTCGAAAATCGGATCAGCAATATCCTCGGCCGTCTCCGCCCGAGGTGGCGCGAGGTCAAGCTCGAGCTTCTCCACCCACGTATGGCCTAGCTGTTCCGCAGCCTGTTCGGCTTCGGCAAGAAGGAGATCTCTGTCGCGGATCAGCGCCCATAACAATGGTGATGTTCCTGTTAGGCCAACGCGGGCCACAGCATGACGCGACCGGACGGCGGCCCGCATCTCTTCGAGTGCGTTTCGAACACGCGCGACGGCCTCGGACCACTCCACTGCTCCCGTAAGGTCGACGCTGACCCTTTCGAACTGCGCAACGCAGGTCAGCCTTTCCTCGATCTCCAACGAACGGTCGTCTCGCACCGTCACAAGGGTGACTGATTTCTCACTGGCCTCGTTGATATCCCTCCCCTGCGGTATTCCCGGCATCACCACCGTGCTTGCGCCGGAATGGACTTGGCGAAGATGAATGTGGCCAAGCCCCCAATAGTCGAAACCGTGGGCGTGCAGGTCAGCGATGCTGCAGGGCGCGTAAACGTCGTGACCGGGCGATCCGGCCAGACTGGTATGCATGATGCCAATATTGACGGCTCCTTCGCGAGCAGCCGGATATTTGGGCAGCAGGCTGTCCGGCGCCTTAGGGTTCGCAAAGCTCAAACCATGGAAAACGACGTCCACACCGCCGGCTGTCTGCAATACCGACTGAGCACGACCGCCAAAAATGGTCACGGTGTCAGGAAACACCAGCTGTTTGGAAATCCGCGACAGGGCGTCATGATTGCCGCGGATCTTGAAAACCCTGATGCCGGCCTGGTGCAGGCGTGTCATCTGCGCTGCCAGGAACCGCGCCGTCTTCATCGAGGTTTGATCACCATCGTATAGGTCGCCGGCTATTACCAACGCATCCACGCGTTCCTCTAGGCAGAGATCCACTATCGAAACGAATGCCTGGCGGCTGGCGTCGCCCACGAGCCCGGCAAGATCGGGATTACGCATCGCGAGCGAACGCAGCGGCGAGTCGAGATGAATATCGGCCGTGTGTACGAATCGAAATGCCATTCGGCCTCCGCCAGCAAAAGAGGTGTTCCGAGCTTCAACAGAGATTGCAACGAGGGCTCTACAATGCCCGGTCACACTTCAGCTAATGCCTCGCTCGCGGACTCGCCGGCCACCAACAAACCGTCTTGGGGCCGCAGCAAGCCCTTGGCAATCAAATCGGCGACCCCAGCTGAAATCAACTGCCGCAATTGTGCACTTGTGGCTTTGAAGCCCAGCATTCTCGCAACGGTTATTGCGATTTCTTCCTCCGTCGCACCGAGGTTGGATTTCACGACTTCCATGGCGCCTTGGGCGACTTCGTCCTGCGCAATCATTTCGGGCTTGCGCAATCCAGCGGACACGACGCCGCTGCGATCCCTGAGACGAACAGGAGCACCTGGCTTGAAGCAGAAGCTGCCTCGACGGGCTACTGCACCACCTCTCTGCGCTAGGCCTACCCCTCGCTCGATTGCATCCTGAATCCTGCCACCGGCCCGCTGCAGACCCCACGCGCCCCGAATACGCGAAACTATTTCGTCGACATGGATTGGTGTTTCTATAGCCACCACCTGCTCGACCAGTCCGGCCATGATTCCGCTGGGCGTCTCGTGGAGTTCGAACGATCCCGGTCGGTTTAGTTCGGCCTCTTCGTAGGCTCGATTGGGTATCTCGGATCCCTTTGTGCTTTCGAGACCGATTTCCGTCACGTTGCCTCTGTCGACCGTAACAACCTGCACGGCTACAGCACGATTTCTCTGGACCCCCAATTCGGCCCGCTCATCGAGCTCTTTTCTCGCAGCCTCAATCGCTAATATGGTTCGCTCCAGCTGCTCGCGTGGCCTCTGAAACCAGTCAGCGTTCCAGATGCGATGGATTATCCAACCATGGTCTTCCAGAACAGACTGCCGTAGCCGGTCTCGATCTCGGGCCGAGCGCGATGAATGATATTCTGCGCCATCACATTCGATGCCAAGAATATAGCGGCCTGGCCTCTCCGGATCAGCAACCGCGAGATCGATGAAGAAGCCTGCAATGCCAACCTGAGCATGAACCTGGTAACCCTTTCCGATCAGCGCGTTGGCTACCTGCTCTTCAAAGATTGAATCCATTTCGCGAACCGTGGCCTGGGCAAGCGAAATTCGCCCTGTTCTCGCGTAGTGCAAGAAGAGCTTGAAGGCGAAGATGCCTTTCCCTTTGCCACGCTCCAGGTCGATGTCCTCGTCTGTGATGGACGCGAATACTTCGCAGCTGCGCTTGGCGCGGCTTATGAGGACGTTGAGCCGACGCTCGCCGCCTTCCGCACCAAGAGGGCCGAAACGCATGGCCATGTACCCCTGCGCATTCTTGGCATACCCCACTGAGATCATGATCACGTCGCGCTCATCGCCTTGAACATTTTCAAGGCTCTTGACAAAGAATGGCTCGCTGGGGTGCGCGTGAAAGAACTCCTCCGTATCGGGATTTAGTCGCCGCAGCCCTTCGAGTTCATCCTGGATCGCGCGGCGTTGGCTAACCGAAAATGTTGCAACGCCTAGAGTCTCTCGCGGGTTCACCTTCGCATGACGGATGATCGCTTCGGCTACTGCTCTCGCCTCTACCGGATTGGTTCCTGTGCCACCGGAATCGAAGACCCCCTCTGGCACATGATGAAACCGCAACCCCATGCCTGCCTCTTGGGTATAGGGGCTTGGCACGATGAAAAGCCGGCTCTCGTAGAACTGGCTGTTCGATACGGCGATCAGAGATTGGTGACGGCTACGGTAGTGCCAGCGGAGCATACGCTGCGGCAAGCCGCGGGCCGTGAACAGGCCGAGGATGCTTTCGATGTCGGCGACCTGCGCGCCCTCACCCTCGTCATCTTCAGACTGCGAGCCTGTCACCTTGGCGAAGAATGTCGTGGGTGGCAGTTGGCGTTCGTCGCCAACAACGACCACCTGATTGGCCCTGGCGATCGAGCCGAGCGCGTCCACAGGCTGTATCTGAGACGCCTCGTCCATCACAAGAAGATCGAAGGACATCCTGCCGGGCGACAGGAATTGGGCCACCGAAAGCGGGCTCATCATGAACACTGGCTTGAGTGCCTGGATGGCAGGCCCTGCCTTCTGCATCAACTGCCGGATAGGCATGTGGCCCCGTCTGCGCGCCATCTCAGAACGAAGCAGTCCGACTGGTCCAGCTCCGCCGTCTCTTGAAGGAATTTTTCGGTGATGAGCCGTCACAACTTCGATGGCACCGGCCTTGATCCTCTGTCGGTCCAGATCCGCGAAGTCACGTACAGCCCTGGAATGCAATTCCCCGTCGAACCTTGCCAGCTCCGGCTCATCGGTCGCCATCGCTAGAAACATTCGTTCGTAGTAGGCCATATCGAAGACTGATCGCGCCGATCCTGTTGTAATCTGGCCGTCGGCCAGGCCGTCTATCAACTGTCCCAGTCCAGCCTTTCGGGCTGTTTCGGATCGCTCTCCATAGGCAACCCATTTCGAGAGCTGTTCCTGATGATCGAGCCACCCCTCCAGCCGAGAAACAACCTCGACTATCGCGACGTCTGGAAAATCGTCTACTCCAAACAAGGAGGGAGCATCGGCCTTCAAATCCCCTGCAAGCGCCTTCAATTCCCGCGCTGCCGCTTGGGCCGCTTCACGCGCTGAACGCGCCAAGTTTGCGATCTCTTTTCTTTCAGGCAACCGCGCAGCCAAATACCGGATTGAGCCATTTTCTCTCAGCCAAAGTTCGGCTTGCGCGAGAGCGGCCCAATCGGATCCTCGACCGAGCCACGACGAGCCGAATGCGAACTTGCCAAGGCTTTCCCCATCCTCGATCTCTTGATCAAGCGCTTGTAGTCTGCCTAGTCGGCGCAGTATCTCCACCCGCTCACTGATCAGATCTGGAACGTCAGTCAGAACCTGTCGTGACGCGTCATCGGCTTGAGCTACAGTGCTTGCCTTCGCTTCCATCATTTGCAGCGAGGCCCGCTCGGCGGAAGCCACGTCACCTTGCATGGACGACGCAAGGTGGCCTAAATCGTTCCAAAACCCCTCGATAATCGGCTGACCGATGTCGATCACCTTACGAACTCGGACCGCACGCGCGCCCGCTTCAGAGCGCTCCGCCATCCGCCCGGCTATCATTCGCGGTTCCGAGCCAAGTCCCCTCAGCGTGCGCATCCACTCCACTAAGGCCTGGAGTGGTGCCGAAGACGATCTCTCACCGCGCCAATCGGCTCCGAAGGCGGAAGCGCCAAAGGCGTCGCCTTCGCACACTTTTGCTGCGGCCGCTTGGCCCTTCATTAGAATGTCGAGGAGACCCACTATCTCCGCCGCAGGCGCGCTAGGGGCCACCAAAATAGTCCGCACAAGTGCAGTGGCACGACGGTAGTCGCCATTCAATGCTTTCAATATTCCCGTGTGCTCGGCGAGCGCTTGCCGCGCCGCGGCCACGTTGGTACTCCACGCGGCATCAACAACTTTGCCCTGAAGCTCGGCTCTAGCAGTCTCTAGCGTTGCTACGCTGTCGGCAAGGTCACCAGCCTGTTCCAGCCCGGAGTCCCAAACTGTGGCTGCGAATGCCTCAGGGCTCGCATCGGGGGCTGCCGCAACTCTCTCGCCGGTCATCACTAACCTGAGGAGTCCTGCAAGCGTGTCCGGTAAAACCGTAGACCCCAGTTCTTGATTTAGCCGCTCAGCTTCTTCTCTTAAGCGTGGGAGCAACACGGTTAGCTGGCGCGCACGAACGAAACCATCTTTCGGAAAGTCTGAAGGAAGCTTAGCAAGCTCTGTCTCGAGACCTTCAAGTGGCGTGTCGATAGCCGTCGCCACCAACTGCTCCGACAGTTCCTCGGATTTGCGGTTGAAATCTGTTCCTGTCCAGAGAAGCGATGCAATGTCCTTTGGACGCTCATCCCAAACCGGCGAGACTAGCGCCTCGGCAGGAAGTCCAGGTGCGGACGCGAGAAGCTCAGCGCGATCTTCTACCTCGCCGCTGTCGCTGAGGATTTGCGGAGGCTTCGCCTCGATCCGCTCAGCAATATCGGCCAGTTTGGCGTGCAGAGCCTTTGCTTGATCCAGCGACGACGCAATGCGTGGGACGAGCCTCTCAATGGTCGTTGGTAGAACGACATCCAGGCCAACTCCCCGCCATGGGTGGTGGATCGGCAAGCCGATCTCGTTGATCCGCTGAGACACGTCATCGAGAAGTTTGCGACGTTGCGAGACACCGTCATTCGTCCAAGCGGTGGCATCCTCAAGTTCAATGTCAACTGGCTTTTGCCCGTTCTGCCTTAGTCGGGTTAGCTGGCCAAGAACTTGGTATGGAGTGAGTTCGGACGTTCCAAATGGAACATGCATCCTTGTAGCATGTGCATTGAGTTTGTCCCTAGCCTCCAGCAGGCGTTCAGTAAGGGAAGAAGCAAGCTGTCCGCGAGGCGATCCGAGTTGCCAGGTGCGCCGCAACTCCTCCAGCATCATGCGCTTGTTTGCCTTGTTGCTATGGAGCTCAAGGCAGGCGTCCCCCACCCCCGCAGTGTCAAGCCGTCGCTTCACGACCTCAAGTGCGGCCATTTTTTCCGCAACGAACAGCACGGTCTTTCCATCGGCAACGGCCGACCCGATAATGTTTGCGATCGTCTGCGATTTTCCTGTCCCGGGAGGACCTTGGATAACGAGGTCGCGACCCTTTCTTGCATCATGGATCGCCAGCGTCTGAGAACTGTCACTGTCGACGATATGCAACATTTCGGCAGGCGCGATATGCGGATCAATCGCAATGTCGTCCGACATCAGCGGTTCGCGTGTTTCGAAACCATCTGAAAGAAGCGAGCGGATCTTCGGTTGTTCGATAATCTTTGCGCCATCCGGCCAGAGATCCGGATCCAGGTCACGGTACATCAAGAACTTAGCGAACGAGAAGAAGCCGAGCACCATATCATCGGCAAGCACCTGCCAATCCTCTTTGGTCGACACTGCTTCGGCAACGGCATCGAGATAGGCCGAGACGTCGAAGTCGTCTCCTACTTCAAAACGCGGCAGGGCGAGCTTGTGAATGCGGTCGAGATAGAGTTCCAAGGAGAGGTTTGCGGTAAGATCTTCCGTACGAGCTCGCAGCCGAAACTTTTCTCCAGCGGCCCCTCGCTCCAGCCGTACCGGGACCAAAATGAGAGGAGCCTGGCGGATGTTTTCTTTGTTGCTCGGGTCAATCCACTTCAGCATGCCAAGGGCCAGAAAGAGGATATTGACGCCCTGCTCTTCCTCAAGTGTGCGGGCATCGTGGTAGAGATCAAGGAGCCGGCGCTGCAGCCCCGTTGGGGTCATCCTCGTCTGAAGCTTGGTGTCAGAATGTCGCGCAGATACCCCTCTATCGTCGAATCCTTCGTCCTCAGGCTGAGCAAGAGCAACGGGGGAATAGTCGATTTCCTCGTCTGGAGGGCTGCTTTCAACCTGGCCTGCCTTCGGCCGATCCGGCTTGCCGGCCAGGAAGGTAAAAGCCTTTCCTTCGCTCACCAGCAATCGATAGATCTCAGACGACCTCTCGTCGACAATATCGATCGTCTTCGCGCTCTTTGAAAACCGTGGCACATTCAAAAGTCGGTTGCGAGCAGAAAGGTCGAGCAATTCCATCCTGGCTCGCTCGAGCTTTTCCTTTAAAGGCAGATCGCTTTGAAAGACCGATTTTTCAACTTCCGACACTCACACCCCCCTGATAGGCTGGACACATAGAGCCTAGACAAGGGCTGTCCGCAACATAAAATGCTGGTTTTTCAACCTCGAATGGCAACCACCAACACTTCAATCGTTTAGTATTGTGAGCACTGCGGCTTGGTGGAAAAATTGCGGATGTTTGTTTAATGTTCCGAACACTTCGCATCCCCACCTTGATCTCGAGGTTCCCTTTCGGACAAAATGCCATCATACGTGTGGACGAGGTGTTGGCAGCTCTGGCATCCGCCTCGCCGGCCACGACCAACTGGCGCACAAGCCGACTTCTTTTTGAATCGGCCTCCTAATTTCATTCCGAGAAAACTTGTAGGCTCCAGCGCGGAAAGATGGTCGTGTTTACGGAAAAGGTAACTACAAAGTCGTGACTTCGGGCTGATCTGCGAAGGCACCATGATGTTCAAAGCGCCGAACTACAAGGCAAACCAGCGCCAGCGAAAAAGGCGCCTATGAATGGTGCAGAGGCACGTTGCAAATCATGCAGCTTGCGTTTCGCAAAGGATCGGAAATTGAATAACAATCGCTATTCTCATCGTCGCCGCGCGCGACCAAGGCGCGGCGCTGAACCAATCGTCCGCAGACGTTTCTCTCCAGATGTGCGCTTGCCTCTGATCCTGGTGATCGTGGTGGCCTTGGCTGCTTACGCGACCCACTATTTTACAGGCTCGGGTGACCAGTTACGTGGTCTCGATATAGCAAACTCGGCCGGGTTGAGACGGGCGCCGATAGTAGGCATAGCATCGGTGATTGATGGAGACACGATAGAGATCCACGGGCAGCGCGTCCGGTTCAACGGCATCGATGCACCCGAAAGCCGCCAATACTGCAATGACGCTAGCGCACATCAATACCCCTGCGGGCGCCGGGCGGCCGAAGCATTGGCAAATTTCCTTGCGGCTTCGCAGCCTGTCCAATGCACATTTGTTTCATGGGATCGGTACCGTCGCTTCGTCGGTGATTGTCGGCGCGCGGACGGTGTCAGCGTCGCGTCCTGGATGGTCGAACATGGCCAAGCCTTGGACTGGCCCCGCTATAGCCACGGCGCCTATGCGCAACAGCAAACTTATGCTGAAACCGCAAAGGTTGGAATCTGGATTGGGACGTTTGACAACCCTTGGGATTGGCGCGAACAACATGCCGAATCTGCGAGCCCAACCAAAAGCCCCCTTGGGCTTGTCAGCCGTCGCCAAGTAGCACAGAGCTACTCATGCCAACCTCGCCGCTTGTGCACGCAGATTTCATCTTGCGAAGAAGCACGTTGGTATCTCGCCAACTGCTCATGGGGGAGCAAGTTGGATCGAGATAGCGACGGGATTCCGTGCGAAGGCGTTTGCTGACCTGGGCTCACGCTTTGAGCCCATCCCCAACCATCACTCCCTAGTGTGCGCATTTAGCGTTATGAATTGGCGGTCGGAGCTTCGATGCAATTGCGCGAGTGCCGATAGAGCCTGGCAAAAGGGCTGGCTGACGTTTGTCTTGGAAAATTCCACCAACTCGTTAAGTCCGGACGGGCTAGAAAACCGCAACGCTTCGTAGCGGCATACAGGGATCTGCCGATTGTCTTTGAAGCGCTTGTCAGGCCCGCCGTTTTTGTTTGGGTGAGCCCAGGTGTAGCTCACGATCTCCGCATCAGATGGAACTTTGCCGGTCTCGATAAAATTACTCGGGGCGAATTGGGTCTGCAGATCGGCATATCCGACTGCGCCGTATCGGTTTCCGTCCTTCACCAGCACTAGGTCAGGCATGAAGAAGAGCACCTGCCGACCCACATGGATTGAAGGAGGAGTAACGTTGCTGCGTACAACCTTCGGCAAGGAGCTTGTAAGTGTCGTGGGCTTTTTGTCGACCAGCATGCTGGCCCCGGCATTTCGCTTCCAAGCAGTCAGATTCTCTATCTTGCCGCCGGCAGCGACATGCCATCTCCCTGCGCAGCCGGTGAGAGTTTCGAACGCGCCGACAAGTCGCCCGTAGGCGGCCTCCGCGTCTTTTTCCAGATCGTAATAGAGCACGCTCACCCGGCGGTAACTGTCAAACCATTTGCCAATGAGCATACCCGGCACAAAGGCACAGATGCCCAGCACCGGTGCGGCACCTCCGAGCTTGGTCCCCACAAGGAAACCTGCAATCCCGAACAAAACCGCGAGTGCTACGGACAGCCGCGTCTGCGATTGCCTGGCATTGATTTCATCGAGCACATTGGCGAATGTCTCGTCACGCATTTCCACCACATCGCGGGACTCGATTTCTCTCATCACGACGCCGTCAGAGACGTATTCCGGGCGCGAGGATTGTGGACGGGGTTGCGGCGCAGATGGGGTCTGAGAGAGCTGAACTACCTTCTTCGCGCTGGCCTTGCCTAAAGTGCCACGATAGTAGAGCCCACCCACGCCGGCGTGGATGTAGTGACCTCTTGGCCCAGTGCCGATGCGGAGGCCCTTCACGCCAACGGAAGCCCCAACCCCACCGGACGAAAAGTTAAAGCGGAATGGTCCCGCACTGATCGATTTTCGAACGTAAAACCCCATAGCCCAATCCCCCCAACTCAACTGCCGTACCGACTAAGGCGCCAGTCTCTCGTCCCCATTCATGGCTTGGCGCCACCAACCGGCGCCAATTTTGATCGCTGCCTCACCCTAATCTCGATGCGCCTTCGAGCCCGTACATCGCCAATCTGCGCTCCGTCGGTGAGATGATCGCCGGGCAGGATGAGCTGACCACCAGACATCGGCAAAATCGTAAACCCCTTTAATGCGGGCATGTCACTGAGCACACTTGTAACTGAAATCGCGCGGGCCAGCCCAAGACCGGCATTGTCGGCGGGATGGAGTGAGCCGATTTCCACTTTCCCTGACAGGACCGGTTGGAGCCCCTTGTCCATGTTGGAGGATTCGCCCGCCATTGCCTGTTCGTCCGTGTGTCCAATTACCTCAATCACGTCGACACCGTACGAGGTCGCAGTCCCGGCGATGGTCTTCGCAAGATCGCGCAACTTTGTTTTGAAGGCATTCGAAAGCTCTGCGCTTCCGGTATCGAAATTATAGCCATCCAGTTCGCTGAGACTGATGATCGGCGGCCAATCGTGAGGTTTTGCTGCTTGCGTCGGCTCTGCAGCCTCCTTGAGCACATCAGCCAGATCCTGCAGCCCTTTGTCGGTGCCGGCGTAACCGAATTCTCTCAAAACCTTCGCCGCATCTATCATGGCCTTGGTCTGATCAATGCTTATGTCGTTGTCCGCAAGGACTTTCGCGACAGGGGCATTTCGCACGACCTCCTCCAGAGAAATACCTGCTTCCTTGACCGACTTAACAGCATCCTTGGCCAGGACCAGCTCGCGCCATTGTTCGTCGGGAACGGTTCCTCCCCTCGTGGGCTGAAACACCGCTTTTATCTGAGCCAGAAGCCGCTTGTTCTCGGCTTCGAGCCTCTGCACGTTTTCCTTGTTTGATTGAGTGGCTCGCAGTGCCTCATCGGTCTCTTTCTGCTTTTTCGTGATGATAGCACCGGCTGCTAGCAACAGGCAGAACACCAAAAGCAGCATCGTCTCGGCCATGGTCAGGCCCAGTATCAAACCGCGGCCAAAACCCTTGCGCTCGAAGGCGACCGAAGTCCCGCCAGCGTCACTCACCTGCCCCACCAACTGGTTCGCTTAGGCGGTTCCGTTCGTTCGGCGGGAGGCTCGCTTCCCAGAGTTTGGAAAGCGTCTGGTTGGGGCTCAGGCTCGACCCGAATTGGTGCGCTCTCGACGGTGTCATTTGCGGCCAGATCTGCCAGTGGCTGTTCAATCGCGATAGGAGCGTTGAGAGGGGGAACAGGCCTCGGCGCGTGAAGGGTTCTTCCTGCCAAGGTTGCGACAAGGTCTCCGGTGTCCTTGCTTTGCTTTTGCACCACTGCGGCAAGCGCCTGGGTCAAGCGTTGTTGCGCTTGGACGCTCTCCGCTGTTTGCTCTGCGGCTGCCACAGCCTTTTCCACACCTGCGGCCACTTTAGCCACAGCATCAACGAGGCCCGCCATGCGGGCTTGCTGTTCCTGCGAAGCCGTCTCTGTTTTGACAGCATACTGAGCGACCGCGCTGCCAAGAAGTTTCACCATCGGCGCCAGATCGTTCTTAAGGACCTCATCAGGGACGACAACCTTCTCCAACTTGGTGGCTACGCTTTCGGCCTGTTCACCCAGTCTGCCAACTGAAGAGGACATTGAGCTGTTGGCTTTGTCGAGCAGATCGGCTGCCGCCTCGACGCGCTGTGCGATCGACGAGAACTGACTTTCGATCTGCCCAAAATTGTGGCTCAAAGCATTGCTGAGCTTTCCCGAGGCCTCTTGAACTGGTCTGATCGATTCCATCGCGATTTTATCCAGGGCCGATCTTATGTGCTCTCCGTTCCGCTCCGCTTGAACGGCGATTTCGGCAAAACCCTCCTCCAACATCTGATTGCTTACGCGGCGAAAGTCAGCGAATTCCCTGGTTACACTTTCCATCTCGGCTCTTACACGCCGCGTCATATCCGCGAGTTCGTGCCTGACCGTCCGTTCGATGTCGGCAGGATCGCGGCGCATCTGATTGTAAAAGATCCGCAAAGCAATGCCCGTGATCGTCGACGTCACCGCGATACCAAAGTTCCTCACGATTGTGTCGGTGGATCCTTCGGAACCAAACTGAAACAGCGATACGCCGAGACTCGTCAACGTAAACAGGAAACCCATGTAGTAGAGATTGTCGCCTGTTTGCTCATCGTGGAGCCGTAGCTTGCCGGTGAAGACGGACGCGGCAAGATAGATGAGCATCAGGCACACCGGTGCGCTCGCCGCCATTATAGGGTCTACGCCCGACAGCTTGGCTATTGCGATGAACACGCAGCCACCCAGGGTTAGCGTCGCAAAGACGAAAAGGGGCAGGCTCGGATGTCCTAAGAACGACTCCCCTCGCTTCTTGGCCATTAGTTTAACCCCTCCAACCCTACCAGCTTCTCAAAATCACCATGATGGCTTGAACCCACCGGGTCCAGAACTCTGCATGTTCGAAAGAGCCAAATGGCTTCTTCGCCCTATCGACGTAGAGTATCGTAAACCCGACGCCATCGAGCGATGTCCCGTAAGTCCTGTCAGCCGCGCTATCAAGGTACTTCTGATAATCGAGACCCGAACGATATTGTGAGTACAGCGCCGTATGTTCGATCATATCTGACGCGACTATTATTCGCTTAGCGGTCTTCTCTTTCGCCAAACTGCTATCGAATAGCGACAGTTTGATTTTCTGAATTCCGGCCATGATCGGAGATTGGCTCGCGGATTCTCCATTGGGAATCTGGTCGGGAAGGTTCGTCAAAGGGTCCTCGAACGCATCTTCCCATTTCTTCTGCCGCCGAGACGGATTGTTCGTCCAGCTGTCGACCGTCGAGCCGTCGCCCGGATTGCATCCATCAAACATCACAGTCAGGTCGCCGGGCCTCGCGCCCAGCGTCAATATCTTGAGATAGCCGCCAGGCTCGACGCGCCCAATGGTCTTGCGGAATTCATTCTTCAAATCCGCCATGGTTATCGGCGAAATCGGGTCGGTGGCGTCGATCAAGACCGCTGTCAGGCTCACAGGTCCGTTCAGTGGGCAATTCGTGCTGATGTCGATTTGGTCCTTCCCGGATCTCGACCACATCCAAACAAAACCGGCCAGCATCACAGCCGACAGTACGGCCAATCCGGCTGCTGCGACAATTGTGCCGCCACTGCCTTTCTTTCTTCTGCGACCCCGCCTAGCCATTCACGCTATCCGGATGAAGCTTGTCGAGATCTCGGTACTGTTCGATCCCGCGCTCGCATTCCAGCCCGATGAGCCGCACCTGAGCGTTGAGTTCTTCCTGCGCGTCACGAATTGAGGCGCCCAGGTCCTTCTCGCTCCATTCATCGTCGGACGATATCAGGGGTTTTATGCGCTCAAGTTTGTAGGGTGTGGCAAAATGTTTTGGCGCTGGCTCTGTGCGGGCCTGGAAATTGGCCTCCCTGTACTTTGAGAGAAGCTGGTTGCAGGCTCGCTCCAGCTGGTCTTGATGCTGCGCAAAGAGCGTCAGCAGCCTCGACCGATGGTCGATGATCGCTCGATGCTCCCTGCGTCTGCTCCCCAGCCGCTTGACGATGTCCTCCACCTTCTCGTTGTGCTCATCGCGCACCTCTTGCAGAGCCTCGATGAGCTCGCTCTTGCGCTCGATGTAGTCTTCCCGGCGAGCCACCAATCTGTTTTCGACACCCGCATAGCCCGGGTATGGGTCGAGAACGAACCAGCCGTCGATAAACGCAAAGATCGAAAACATGAGACCAATGCCGAACAGAAGCCAGGATTTCACGTCCATAAGGCCAGCCGGATTGGCGAGCATGCTGCGCACGACCTCGACGCCGGCTCCGTCCACAAAGGACCCGCTAACCTCGCGGTAATGCGCAAGCGCTAGGTTTATGGTCAATGCCAAGCCGATATAGGCCACTATCGACAGCGCGCCGATCAACTTCACAAAAAGCGATCTGTGAGTCACCAGGCGTGCACAGAATATTGCGAACAGCAGAGCGGCGCCGATGTTCAAAAACGAGAAAGCGGCGGCTTCGAGGAGCCCGCCAAAGAATCCCTGTTCATTTCCCTTTGCGAGGAAATTTCCGTTCATCGCCGTTTCAATGAGGAACAGGAAGATTAGCAGGGACACTCGGAAAACATGGGCCGCTCCGTGTTGAACCCTCACAGCCCGGACAAGCCCGTGCTTCTGTTTGAACCAGTCGTGTTCTTTCTCCGCATCGTTGAGCGATTTGCGCAATCCGTGAAGTTCGTCCAGGCCCACCGCGATCGAGGCCTTGAAATCGGAAACACTGGCGGCGTTCGCCTGACGGATCAGACCAAACTGCTCTTCAAAGTCGAGGCCAGCCAATCGGCCGGAGAGTAGCTGTAGGCTGTGACCTGCCCCTAAGAATTTCCTCCATCTGAGATTAGAGTCCGGCCCTTGATCGAAGGACGGACTGATGAAGAGAAAGCGGTTCACAGAAGAGCAGATCATTGCGGTTCTGCGCGAGCATGAGGCGGGTGTAAAGGCGGGCGATCTGGCCCGCAAGCACGGGGTCTCGGAGGCGACGCTGTATAATTGGAAGGCGAAGTATGGCGGGATGGACGTGTCCGACGCCAAGCGGCTGAAGGCGCTGGAAGACGAGAACGCCAAGCTGAAGAAGCTGCTCGCCGATCAGATGCTGGAAGCCTCGGCGCTGCGTGAGCTTCTGTCAAAAAATGTATGGTCCGCCCCGTCCGTGCAAGGGTTCGCGACATCGTCGATGACGATTCCAGTTGCATAAATGTATCCGGCCTCTCGCGAGCGGGCTGCTGTTGCAGCCAGGCCATGATGAGATCCGCGCACACCGTTCCCAATAAATGGTTCGGGCACGAAGCCCGCTTTTTTGCACAGGGCTTACGGCATGCTGATCCACTGTTTCGTCATCACTATTCCCGAGCCTTGCAATCGAGCCGCAAGCGTCAGGCGAATGCAGGATCCCGGCGTTCGTAGAGCGCTCCCGGCTTGGTCAGAACAACCCAGACAATACGTGCCATCTTGGCGGCGAGTGCGACAACGGCCTTGTTCGGATGCATTCGGCTCTGCAGCCCGTCGAGCCAGCTTCCAAGGCGATCCCGGGTTCGATCCAGATGTCTGAAGCAGGATCGCGCGCCATGAACGAGGAGCTTGCGGACGTAGCGGTTCCCGCGCTTGCTGATGCCGAGGAGCTTCTGCTTGCCCCCGGTCGAGTGTTCCCGCGGGACAAGGCCCAGCCATGCAGCCAGATCGCGGGCCTTCTGGAACTGGCGTCCGTTGCCGACTGCCGCAAGAAGGGCGGTGGCGCCCAGTGCTCCGATGCCGGGGATCGTCATGAGCCGGCGGGCAACATCTTCTCGATCTGCAATCGCAGCTATCTCCCTTGTCACGTCCTGAATGCGCTGCTCTAGCTGGTGGAGGTCGGCGAACAGATCCGTGAGCAGTTTGCGCATCGCCGGCGATAGGTCGTTCGACGCATCGTTGAGAACCAGCGGCAGGTCGAGCTTGAACAGGCCTGCCCCCTGGCGTAGGGCGATCCCGTATTCGAGGCAGAAGGCTCTCATCTGATTGATCAGACGCGTTCTCGTTCCGATCATCTGGTCCCGCACCCGGTGCAAAGCCTGAAGATCGGCTTGTTCCTCGCTCTTGAGTGCAGCAAACCGCATTGTTGGCCGCGTGGCCGCCTCAGCGATCGCCTCCGCATCGATGATGTCGGTCTTGTTCGACTTGACGTAGGGCTTCACGAACTGCGCGGGGATCAAGCGCACCTTATGTCCGAGCGCCTGTATCTTCCTCGCAATCCATTGAGATCCGGCGCACGATTCCATGCCAACGATCGCCGGCGCGGCTCGCTCGAAGAATTGTAGCAGCGTGTCACGTCGGAAACGAACCTTTTGAACTGGCACGCCGTCGCTTCCGAGGCCAACGACGTGGAATATGTTCTTACCGATATCGATTCCGTAGACTGCGGCAGGACGCGGCACATTACGTTGTGGCATTGCAACCTCCTTCGACTTGACAGCCTCATGATGCGGCAGGAGGACGAGGCGGACCATCCCATTAATGGTAGGGCCCGCCGCCAAGCGCGAAGCCGTCGCGCATCTGCAGGCCGTCATGGGTCTGTCGGAGCGTCGGGCCTGTTCCTTTGTGGGCGCCGATCGCAAGATGATCCGCTACCGGTCAAGGCGTCCGCCCGAGACGGAGCTGCGTGGCAGGTTGCGCGACCTCGCCAATGAGCGCCGACGCTTTGGCTACAGGCGGCTGTTCATCCTGCTCAGGCGCGAGGGCGAGGCATCTGGGGTCAACCGCATCTATCGTCTGTACCGCGAGGAGGGCCTGACGGTGCGCAAGCGCCGGGCAAGGCGGCGAGCGGTCGGCACGCGGGCGCCGATCCTGGTCGAGGCAAAGCCGAACGCGCGCTGGTCGCTGGATTTCGTGCATGACCAGTTCGCCTGCGGCCGCAGGTTTCGCGTGCTCAACGTCGTCGACGACGTGACGCGCGAATGCCTGGCGGCGATCCCGGACACCTCGATCTCCGGCCGTCGGGTTGCCCGTGAACTGACGGAACTGATCACCCAGCGCGGCAAGCCACGCATGATCGTCTCCGATCACGGCACCGAGTTCACCTCGAACGCCATCCTCGCCTGGTCGAAGGATTACAGGATCGAATGGCACTACATCGCGCCGGGCAAGCCGATGCAGAACGGCTATGTCGAGAGTTTCAACGGCCGGATGCGCGATGAGCTGTTGAACGAGAGCCTGTTCTTCGGTCTCGACCACGCCCGAAGCGCCATCGCCGAATGGAGGGAGGACTTCAACACCGCGAGGCCACATTCCTCGCTCGGCTACCAGACCCCGGCAGCCTATGCCCAGGTCATCACCGCAACCGGCTCCGACGCTGTGCTGATGGAAGGCTCCGCGCCTCCGCCGGTTGCTCAACCCGCGCCACAAGGCGTAACAAAAACGGTCGAGGCTCTAATCGCAGCTGGATGACAGTTCAGTAGCAGGTCA
>NZ_AYWH01000011.1:0-121164 GCF_000502555.1 Mesorhizobium sp. LNJC394B00 | reverse complement strand
CACAGCCGGAACGCCCTGCTCCGCAGGCGCCGCTCGGCGGCCTGCGTGGCACGCTCGATATCGAACGCCCCGCCGAAGCACCGCGCCAGCGCGACGCCAACGCCCGCACGCCGCAAGGCGGCTGGGTGCGCGATCTCCTGACCGGGGCATCGCGCGAGGAGGAAGTCGCCAGGCCGGCTGCGCCCGCGGAAGCACCGCGCGCAACTCCCGCCCAGCGTTCGCCGCTGCATGTCATGGAGTCGCTCAACTCGCTCTCGGTCGATATTGCCCGGGCGATCGACCACGACGCCTCGATCGAGCTGTGGAACCGCTACCGGCGCGGCGAGCGTGACGTGTTCACGCGCCGCCTCTACACGCTCAAGGGCCAGCAGACCTTTGACGAAATCCGCCGCAAATATCAGGCCGAGGCGGAGTTCCGCGCCGCCGTCGACCGCTACTGCGACGATTTCGAGAAGCTGCTCAAGGACGTCTCGCGCAACGACCGCGACAACATCATGGCGCAGACCTACCTGACGTCGGACACCGGCAAGGTCTACACCATGCTGGCCCATGCGAGCGGCCGTTTGCACTAGCTACGATTGCTGCATCAAAATGAAAAAGGCGGGAAATTTCCCGCCTTTTTCGTTTGTCATGGATCGAACAATGACGAGCGCAAAGAACTCAGGCTGCCCTTGCTGGCGCGATGGGCTGCAAGCTATGCCTCCAGCATGAGGAAATACGGTCGCACCTTTCATCTGCCGATATCGGTCGGAGCCACCAGCGACGACAAGGTCATGGCGTCGCTTGAAGGACTAAGGGTGGCTGATCTTGTGGTCACCGAGAAGATGGATCGAGAGAACACAACCCTTCATCGCGATGGCTCTCACGCGCGCAGTCCCGATAGCCGTTATCATCCATCCCGAGACTGGCTGAAGGCATTTGCAGCAAATGTTTCACCGCAACTTGCTGACGATGAACGGATTGTCGGCGAGAACCTCTATGCCCGACATTCGGTTGCGTATGATGCGCTGCCGTCATTTTTTCTTGGCTTTGCATGGATCATCGGGACCGAGATTCAACCGTGGGATTTGACCCTGGCCCGGTTTGAGGAACTGGGCATCACTCCTGTTCCCACGCTCTATCGTGGGCCTTTCAGCCCCAACCTCTTCGACAATCTGGCTGCGTCCCTGGATAAGGCCAAGCAAGAAGGCTTTGTGGCTAGGGTTGCCGAAGCATTTGCTGAGGCAGACATGCCCATTCGCATGGGCAAATATGTACGGGCAGGACATGTCCAGAGTGAAACCCACTGGATGAAGGCAGAACTGGTCACCAACCGTCTGGCAGGCGGCTAAGGTTCCTGGGTCTCAAGCGCCTCGCCGGGTTCGCTCAGATCACCGAATCCGTCCAGCCCACGATATCCTTCGCCGCCTCGCCGAAGGCGCTGTCGAGCGCGCTGACATAGGCCGGATTGCCGCTGCCCGAGACGGGAGCGGATGCGGTGAAGCTCTTCGAGGCGCGCACCTCGCCGTTGCGGTCGTTCAGGATGCGCACGAAGAGATTGACCTCGGCATGCTCGCCACCATTGACGCGGACTTCGAAGGAGCGGATCTCGACGATCACCTGGTAGTCGATCGCCAGCCCCTCGCCCGGCTTGCCGACGCCGGCAAAGCTTCCGGAGCGCTGGAAGGTTTCGGCGAGCCTCGCCTGCACGATCAGCGGCAGCCGGTCGGCCCATTGCGCGCCCTTGAGATACTGGATCGAGCGATCTGACGGCTTGATGACGATGTTCTGGCTGTCCAGCGCCTTGAGCGCGGAGGGCTGGGCGATCAGGATCTGGCGGCGGCTGTGGCCACGGGCGTCGATCGACGGGGCGGACAGCTCGAACGTATCGAGCGGCGCCGGCTTGCCTCCCAATGCCGCGCAACCAGCCAGCGTCAAGCCAAGCAAAACGACTGCCGATCTATACCCACCCAATCCGAACGTCACGCGTGATCCCCACTGTCCCCGGATCGTATGATGAATCCGCATCCGCGGTCCATGTAATTGCTGCGGGCGGGCACGGAAGTCAACGCCGTGCCCTGCCATCGAACTGCCGGACCTCGCCGTCGCCGCCCGACAGGATGCGCTGCGGGTTGCGGCTGAGATCGGTCACCGCCTCTTCGATGCGGCTGATCGAACGCCGGCTGTCCTGGACCAGCGCCTCGACATTCGACAGGCCCTGGCCCGAGAAGCGCGCAATATTGTCGGTGATCGTGCCAAGCCGGGCGTTCAGCGTGTCGGCGACCTGCTTGAACGACTTCAGCGTGTCCCTGGCATCGGCCATGACGCCGTCGGCTTGGCCCGAACCGAGCAGCGTATCGACCCTTTTCAGGATGCCGTCGACGCGCACCGAGGCATCGTTGAGGCGCGACGCAAGCTGTTTGGCGTCCTTGATCGTCTCGTCGATGTCGTCGGCCCGGTCGGCGAACTTGTCGGTCACCTTGGCGATGTCGGCGGCGGCCTTGTTGGCATTTTCGCTGGCCTTCTGAATGTTGGCGAGCGCCACGCGCACCTGCGCCGGATCGATGCCGTCGAGCACATTGTCGACCTTGGCCAGCGTGCCTTGCGTGCGCGTGGCGAAATCGTTCACCGAGCCGACCGCGGTATCGACGTTCTTGATCACGCCGTCGAGCTGTTCGCTGGTCTCCTTCAGATTGGCGGTGACGGCGTCCACATTGGCGACGATGCTCTTGATCTTGTCCTTGTCGACGGCATTGAGCAGGCTTTCGGCAGCCTTCAGCGTGCCGTCGAGCTTGCCGGAAACACCCTTCAGCTCATCCGACAGCGCGCTGACGGCGGTCAGGAACTTGTCGATGCCGTCGGCATTCCTGGCCAGCGCATCGGAAAATGTCTGGGCGTTCTTGACGGTCTGGGTCAGCGGCCCGCGCACATCCCTGGTGAAACCTTCGAGTTCGGAAAGCACCTTGTCGGCACGGGTGAAGATATTCTGCGCCGTCTGCAGCAGGTTGGTGACCGCCGATGGATTGGCGACGATCTCGGCGGTCCTGCCTTCCTTTGCCGCCTCTTCCAGGAGATTTGGTTCCTTTGGATCGGCGCCCTTCAATTCGATGTTGACCTGGCCGGCAAGGCTGGCGATGCCGATATCGGCCTGCGTCGATTTGGTGAGCGGCGTTGTCTGGTCGATCTCGGTCGTAGCAATGGCGGCATTGGGGTCATTGCGGTCGAAATAGACGCGCTTGACCACCCCGACCTTGACGCCGTTGAACAGCACCAGACTGCCGGGGCCGAGGCCGGAGGCCGAACCCTGAATGCGCACGCGCAGCTCCGCCGTCTCGCCGCGATCACCGATCTGGGCGGTCCAATAGACGAACCCGAACGCCGCCAGGATTGCAGCCAGGGTGAAAATGCCGACAATTACGTAGTTGGCTCTGGTTTCCATTGCCCCACTTATGTCTATGCGCGCGCGGCAAGATCAAGTTGCCGAGCGCGTTTTCCGCGGAAATAGGATTTGACCCACGGTTCTTCGCTTTTCAGCATGTCGTCGATCGTGCCTTCGACCAGGATTTTCTTGTTGCCGAGCACCGCCACGCGGTCGCAAGCGGTAAACAGCGTGTCGAGATCGTGCGTCACCATATAGACCGTCAGATCCATCGTATCGCGCAGCTTGACCACTAGTTCGTCGAATTCGGACGCGCTGATCGGGTCGAGGCCGGAAGTCGGCTCGTCGAGGAAGACGATGTCGGGGTCGAGCGCCAGCGCCCGCGCCAGGGCGGCGCGCTTGATCATGCCGCCCGAAAGCTCCGAGGGAAATTTTTTCGCGGCGTCCGGCGGCAGGCCGACCAGTTCGATCTTGAGCAAGGCCAGCTCGTCCATCAGTTTCTTCGGCAGATCGAGATATTCGCGCATCGGCACCTGCACGTTTTCCTGCACGGTCAACGCCGAAAACAGGGCGCCGTGCTGGAAAAGCACGCCAAGCCGCATATCGATGCGCAACCGTTCGATGTCGCTGGCCTTTTCGAGGTCGAGGCCAAACAGCTTGATCGTGCCGGACTGCTTGTGCAGCAGGCCGAGAATCGTGCGCAGCAGCACCGATTTGCCGGCGCCCGAGGCGCCGACGAAACCGAGGATTTCGCCGCGCTTGATGTCGAGCGCCAGTTTGTCGAGGATCAGCTTGTCGTCCAGGGCAACGGTGATGTCGCGCACCGACAGCACGATATCGTCTTCTTCCATTCCCTGCACAGCCTTGGTCGCCTTTGAGTTTCTGCGCATCATGTCAGAACTCGATCGATGCGTAGAAGATGGCAAAAAGGCCATCGAGGATGATGACAACGAAGATCGATTTCACAACCGAGGCGGTGACGTGCAGACCCAGCGATTCGGCGCTGCCGCCGACCTTCATGCCTTCTACGGAAGCAATGGTGCCGATGATCATGGCCATGAACGGCGCCTTGATCAGCCCGGCGAAGATGGTGCTGATATCGATCGCGCCGCGCAGCCGGTCGATGAAGGCCGTCGGCGCAATACCGGAATAAAGCCAGGCGGCTAGGATGCCGCCGCCAAGAGCGGCAAAATTGGCGACGATGGTGAGACAGGGCAGCGCGATCACCAGCGCCACCAGGCGCGGAAACACCAGCACGCCGATCGGGTTGAGGCCGATGACCTTCAGCGCGTCGACCTCCTCGCGCATCTTCATCGAGCCGATCNCCGATCTCGGCGGTGATGGCGCTGCCGGAACGGCCGGCGATCATGATGGCGGTCATCAGCACGCCGAGCTCGCGCAGGATCAGCACGCCGACCAGATCGACAACGAAAATGTTGGCGCCGAAATAGTTGAGCTGGTAGGCGCCCTGCTGGGCGACGATGGCGCCGACGATCGCCGACATCAGCACCACCACGGGGATGGCGCCGACACCCATGCGATCGATCTGGTTGAAGATCGCCGCCGGATTGATGGCATGGCCGCGCCCGAGCTTCATCTGGGCGCCGCCGATGGTGGCGCCGAGGATGTTCATCGAGGCGAGGAAATCGTCGCGCATCTCATAGATGCGGCGGCCGACCGCCTCCAGCCCGCGGAGGATGATGTTGGGGCGCCGGACGCCGCGCGATTCGGGCTCGCGCCGGACAGCTTCGCCAACGGCGCCGAGCAGGATCGAGGCGACATCGCTTTGCCCCTGCATCTTGATCTCGACACCCTTCTTTTCGAAGACACTGACCAGGCGATCGATCAGCCAGGCTCCGGCGGTGTCCATCTTCTCGATGTGGGAAAGATCCAAAGCGAGCGTCTGGAAGCCTTTGCGCTGCTCGATCTTGCGCATCTCGGCGTCGATCAGCGCCACTGTCGTCGTCGTCCAGATGCCGGAGAAAGCGCAGCCGAGGACGCCGCCCTCCTCGCCGACCGCAACGCGGGGCTGGTGGTCGGCCTCCTTGGCGGCGTTGCCGCTTGCGTCGCGTTTGCCGATGGTCAACATGGCGTCCTGTTTAGCCTGACGGGTCGTACCTGTCGATTTGCCGACGACGCGTTGTCGCATAGCCGGAGCAGAAAATTATGGCGCGTGTCATTTCGGTTGAGGCCGAGCGTTTTCCCATTGCCGGCACCTTCACCATCTCGCGCGGGTCGAAGACCGAAGCCGAAGTCATTAGCTGCACGATCAGTGATGGGGACAATCGCGGATGGGGCGAATGCGTCCCCTACAAGCGCTATGGCGAGACCATGGAGGGGGTGCGCGACGCCATCGAGGCCATGCGCCGGCAGATAGAAGGCGGCATCAGCCACAAGGACCTGCTCGATGCGATGCCGGCGGGTGCTGCCCGCAACGCCATCGATTGCGCCTTGTGGGACCTGGAGGCGAAGATCAGCGGCGTTGCGGTCGCGGACGCCATCCACGCTGTGCCCTTGTCGGCGCTGGAGACGGCCTACACGCTGTCGCTAGGCGAGCCGGAGGCAATGGCGGCGCAAGCCCGCGCCAATGCCGGGCGGCCGCTGCTCAAGGTTAAGATCGGCGGCGACAACGACATGGCCCGCATCCGCGCCGTGACCGAAGCGGCGCCCGACAGCCGCATCATCCTCGACGCCAATGAAGGCTGGACCGATGCCAACATCATCGAGAATCTCGCTTTCGCCGCCGAACATGGCATAGCCCTGATCGAACAGCCGCTTCCCGCCGGCCATGATGCCATCCTGCGCCACATCGCGCATCCGGTGCCGATCTGCGCAGACGAAAGCGTCCACGAGGCGAAGGACCTCGAAGCGCTTGTCGGCCTCTATGACGCCGTCAACATCAAGCTCGACAAATCCGGCGGCCTGACCGCCGCCCTTACCCTTCGCAACCGCGCCCGGGAGCTGGGATTCGGCGTGATGGTCGGCTGCATGGTTGGCACGTCGCTGGCGATGGCGCCGGCAGTGCTTTTGGCGCAAGGCGCCGACTTCGTCGACCTCGACGGTCCGCTGCTGCTTGCCCGCGACCGCCAGCCCGGCCTCGTGTACCAGGGGTCGCTGGTGTCACCGCCTGACAGGATGCTGTGGGGCTGAACGCGCGGCGAGCCCGATCAGCGCCAGGCCGACGATGGCGATCGGGATCATCGCCAGGAAGCCGTCGACGCCGTAGCGCTCATAAAGCGGGCCGGACGCCAGCGTCACCGCCGCCATGAAGAAGCCGTTGAAGAAATAAGCAATGCCTTGCGCGGCACCAGTGCGCTCTTCCGAAACCGTTTCGCCGATCATCTTCTGCAGGCCGATCAACACCATCGCCACCGACACCGAATGCAGGGTCTGGACGCCGAAGAAGCCGGCGACGCCAAGCCCGAGTGGCCAGATCAACGGAAAGGCGATCCAGCGCACGATGGAGCCGACGCCGGCGATCAGCATCACCTTGACGACTGAGACGGAGGCAAAAATACGGTTGAAAAACACGAACATGCAGACCTCGGCCACTACGCCCCAGGCCCACAGCAGGCCAACGACGGAATCGCTGATGCCGACCGATTTCCAGTAGATGGAGACAAAGCCGTAGAGGAAGGCATGGCTGGCGGTGATGATGCCGACGCCGAGGGTGAAATACAGGAAATACGGATTGAGAAGGCTCGGCGCCTGATGCTGGATGTCGGCGGCAGATAGCGGCGAAGCGCGGCGCGGGCGGCCAAGCCGCGGCGCCAGCAATCCGGCGACGAGCGCGGCAGACAGCGCCGCAAAGATGATTACCGGCACGGCCTGCGGGCTCGTCCAGGCCAGGATAAAGCCGCCTGCGACGTTGGCGCAGAGATAGGATATCGAGCCCCATTTGCGCATCGCGGTGTAGTTCGAGCCGAAACGGCGCACGCCCGACAGCGCGAGCGAATCGGCGATCGGCGAATGCGGCGTCCACACCACCGTCAGCGCCAGCGATACGGCAAGCACCGCCGCATAGGTGGGAGTGAGGAAATAGCCGGCGGAAAGCACCATCGTCGCGGCCACCAGCGCGATATAGACATCGGCCCTGTCCTTCGCCCGGTCCGCCAGCGCGGTCAGCAGCGGCGTCGTCACCACGCGCAGGAACATCGGCGCCGCCAGGATGATGGCGATCTGCTCGGCGTGGAAACCCTGGGCATGCAGCCACAGCGGGAAATAAGGCACATGCGTTCCCAGGGACATGAATAATGTCGCGAAGATCAGGCTCATGCGCAGTTCGAAATGGCGCGGCTTGACGAGTTGTTTGGGCGAGAGCGGCGGCAGCGACATGAATCGATCCAATTACGCTGCACAAAGGGCTGCAACGCAGATCGATCCCTTAACATGCGCGAAAGCGGTCCGAAACTGCCTGGACCAGTCGATTAACAGGAGGGTTATGCCGCTTCGACGACCCTGTCTTCGATGAGCAGCGGGATGAACGGCTCGTCCGGTGCTTCGGGCAGCACCAGCGCCCAGTGGATGATCTCCATCTTGCCGTCGAAATGTTCGACCACCGCCGTGCAGCTCTCCACCCAGTCGCCGGTGTTGATGTACTGCACATTCTCATAAGTCTCGATCGCGGCGTGATGGATGTGGCCGCAGATGACGCCGTCGACATGCGAGCGGCGGGCCTCCTCGGTCAGCACGGTCTGGAACGAACCGATGAAGTTGACCGCCTTCTTGACCTTGACCTTAGCCCAGGACGAGAACGACCAGTAAGGGAGACCCAGCAAATGGCGGAGCTTCGTCACCACGCGGTTGACCATCATCGCGGCGTCATAGGCGTAGTCGCCGAGGTAGGCCAGCCAGCGTGCATTGTGGACGACGGTATCGAACTGGTCGCCGTGGATGACCAGCAGGCGCCTGCCATCGGCGGTTTCGTGGATGGCGCGGTCGGCAACGACGATGCCGCCGAAATGCACGCCTTGGAACTGGCGCGCGAATTCGTCGTGATTGCCGGCGATATAGGTGATCGAGGCGCCCTTGCGCGCCTTGCGCAGCAGTTTCTGGACGACGTCATTGTGGCTCTGCGGCCAATGCCAGCTGCGCCGCAGCCGCCAGCCGTCGACGATATCACCGACGAGATAGATGATATCGGCGTCGTGATACCGCAGGAAATCGATCAGGAACTCGGCCTTGGCCGCCTTCGATCCGAGATGCAGGTCGGATATGAACATGCTGCGGAAAGTGCGGGTTTCTGTACCGGACATCAGATCGTCACCGTTGCTTTCGCGCAGGCTATGCCCCGATTCATGCAACAACCGTATGACGGTTGCGATTGGGCCAGCCAAAGGGCTAGCGTGCCGCGCCATTCACAGGAGAAAATCGTCATGGATCTCGGCATCAAGGGCAAGAAGGCCATCGTCTGCGCATCGAGCAAGGGGCTGGGCCGCGGCTGCGCCATGGCGCTGGCCGAGGCCGGCTGCGATCTCGTTGTCAACGGCCGCAATGCCGAGCTGCTGGCAAAAACCGCAGCCGAACTCCGCGAACGCTACGGCGTGAAGGTGACCGAGATCGTCGGCGACGTCTCGAAACCCGACGTGCAGCACGCGCTCCTTGCCGCCTGCCCCGACCCGGATATCCTGGTCAACAACAATGGCGGCCCGCCCTTGCGCGATTTCCGCGAACTCGACCGCGCAAAGATCCTCGAAGGCGTGACGCAGAACATGGTGACGCCGATCGAACTGGTGCAGGCCGTCATCGACGGCATGGCCATGCGCGGCTTCGGCCGCATCGTCAACATCACCTCGCTGTCGGTCTACGTCCCGATTCCCGGCCTCGATCTGTCGTCCGGCGCGCGAGCCGGGCTGACCTCGTTCCTGGCCGGCGTGGCGCGCACGGTGATCGACCGCAACGTCACCATCAACAGCCTGCTGCCGGGCAAGCTCGACACCGACCGGCTGCGCGGCCCGCATGAGGCCGGCACGATGGAAGACCCGGCAGCGGCCGCAGCGCGCAAGACCCGCATCAGCGCCGACGTTCCGGCCAAGCGGCTCGGCACGCCGGAAGAGTTCGGCCAGATCTGCGCCTTTCTGTGCTCGGTCCATGCCGGTTATCTCACCGGCCAGAACATCCCGGTCGATGGCGGCCTCTATGTCAGCGCGTTCTGAAGGGCTCGATGGATAATCGGCAGGATTTCAGCGCAATCATCTGAAATAGTTCGATCTTTCCGGACCGGGTTGTTTTAGCCGCCCTTGCGTCATTTGGCGTCGCGAAAAACCATTTTTGCGTGCTAAAAGGCTGCAAAGCAGGTTTGAGGGAGCGGCCGCATGGAAGGCGAGAACAAGAAAACGGCACGTTCGGACCTCGACGAAGCCGCCCTCTACTTCCACAAGCATCCAAGGCCGGGAAAGCTCGAGATCCAGGCGACCAAGCCACTCGGCAACCAGCGCGATCTGGCGCTGGCCTATTCGCCTGGTGTTGCCGCCCCCTGCCTCGAAATCCGCGACAATCCGGCGACCGCCGCCGACTACACGGCGCGCGCCAATCTTGTCGGCGTCGTCTCCAACGGCTCGGCCGTTCTCGGCCTCGGCAATATCGGCCCGCTCGCCTCCAAGCCGGTGATGGAAGGCAAGGCGGTGCTGTTCAAGAAATTCGCCGGCATCGACGTCTTCGACATCGAGATCGACGCGCCGGGCATAGAGCGCATGGTCGAGACGATCTCGGCGCTGGAACCGACATTCGGCGGCATCAATCTCGAGGACATCAAGGCGCCCGAATGCTTCGAGGTCGAGGCGCAGTTGAAGGCCCGCATGGGCATTCCCGTCTTCCATGACGACCAGCATGGCACCGCCATCATCGTCGCCGCCGCGGTGCTCAACGGGCTGGAATTCGCCGGCAAGACCATTTCCGACATCAAGATCGTCACCTCAGGCGCCGGTGCGGCAGCGCTCGCCTGCCTCAACCTGTTGGTCTCGCTTGGCGCCAAGGTAGAGAATATCTGGGTCACCGACCGCTTCGGCGTCGCCTACAAGGGCCGCACCGACGAGATGGATCGCTGGAAAGACCCATATGTGAAGGACACCGAGGCGCGCACGCTGGCCGATGTGATCCTTGGCGCCGACGTTTTTCTCGGCCTGTCGGCCGCCGGCGTGCTGAAGCCGGAATTGCTTGATCATATGGCGCCTAAGCCGTTGATCCTGGCGCTGGCCAACCCCAATCCCGAGATCATGCCGGAGGTCGCGCGCGCCGCCCGTCCCGACGCGATGATCTGCACCGGCCGTTCCGATTTTCCCAATCAGGTCAACAACGTGCTTTGTTTTCCTTACATCTTCCGCGGTGCGCTGGACTGCGGCGCCAGCGCCATCAACGAGGAGATGAAGATGGCCGCGGTCAGGGCAATTGCTGCCCTTGCCCGCGAGGAACCATCCGACGTCGCCGCCCGCGCCTATTCCGGCGAGACGCCGATCTTCGGACCCGACTTCCTGATCCCCTCGCCCTTCGATCCCCGCCTGATCCTGCGCATCGCGCCGGCGGTGGCCAAGGCTGCCTGCGACACCGGCGTCGCGACAAGGCCGATCACCGACTTCGCCGCCTATATCGACCAGCTCAACCGCTTCGTCTTCCGCTCCGGCCTGGTGATGAAGCCGGTGTTTTCGTCGGCCAAGGCGTCGACCGCCAAGCGCGTCATCTATGCCGACGGCGAGGATGAGCGCGTGTTGCGCGCAGCCCAGGTGGTGCTGGAGGAAGGCATTGCCGAGCCGATCCTGATCGGCCGCCCGCACGTCATCGAGGTCAGGCTGAAGCGCTACGGCCTGCGTATCAAGCCGGGCGTCGATTTCGGCCTGATCAACCCGGAAGACGATCCGCGCTACCGCCATTATGTCGACCTGTTGATCGAGCTTGCCGGCCGGCGCGGCGTGACGACGGAGGCCGCGCGCACCATGGTGCGCACCGACAATACGGTGATTGCGGCACTGGCCCTCAAACGCGGCGACGCCGACGCCATGATCTGCGGCCTCGAGGGCCGTTTCGAGCGGCATCTGCGCAATGTGACGCTGGTCATCGGACCACGCGCGGGCGTCAAGGACCGCGACCTGTCGACGCTGTCGATGCTAATCTCGCAGCGCGGCATCATCTTCCTCACCGACACCCATGTCTCGGTCGACCCGACGGCCGAGGAAATCGCCGAAATGACCATATTGGCGGCGGAGGAAATCCAGCGCTTCGGCATCGAGCCGAAGGCGGCGCTGCTGTCGCATTCGGATTTCGGCTCGCGCGATTCTCCCAGCGCGCTGAAGATGCGGCAGGCAGCGGCGATCCTGGCGCGCGTTGCGCCCGACCTGCAATGCGACGGCGAGATGCATGCCGATTCAGCCCTGTCGGAGCATCTGCGCCAGCGCGTCTATCCGCATTCGCGGCTGAAGGGCGAAGCCAATCTCCTGGTGTTCCCCAACCTCGACTCCGCCAACATCACGCTGACCGCGCTGCGCACGATGATGGATGCGCTGCATGTCGGTCCGATCCTGCTTGGCACCGACAAGCCGGCGCATATTTTGACGCCGTCGGTGACGTCGCGCGGCGTCGTCAATATGACGGCGCTGGCGGTGGTCGAGGCGGCGCACAAGGCGCAGGCGGTGGTTCATTTCGGCTGAGTTTCTCACGCAGGCGCGAAGCGGTAATGCCCGGTCTGCTTGAAGGCGAACAGCGTGTCCTCCTCGCGGGCGCCCGACCCGATATTGTGGATGACCAGCGCTCGTTCCGGCACGTCCGCCGTGCGTTCGGATGAGACGATGACGATGTGCGGCAGGTTGCCGGGCAGCATCTGGGTGACGATATCGCCCGGCTGAAAGTCGGGAGGATACTCGCTGGCGGGCAAGGAAACTCCCTTGCGCCCGAAAAATGCGGCAAGATTCCCGACCCGTCGGTGGTCGATGTTTCGATCGGTCGCTTTCAGACCCCAGGTCTTGGGATAGGCGGCGAAATTGGCGGCCATATCCTCATGCACCAGTTTCTGCAGGTCGAGATTGAAGGCGCGGCGATAGGCGCGCACGATGACATCCGTGCACACGCCCCTATCCGGCGCGACGTCGCCACCGGGATAGCCGAGGCGGACATAGGCCGGGTCGTAGAAGGTGGTGACGCCGATCTGCTCACGCGCGGCTTCGACCAATTTGCTGCGCCAGTCCGGAGCGGCTGGATTTTCCTGCGCCCGGGCGGCGGGCGCCGCCAGGCACAGGAGGCCGAACTGCAGTGCGGTTCGACGGGTAATCGCGGTCATGCCAGGTCCCCGGGGCATTGCTGGATCGTGGGATAATTCCGGGGCGATTGCGCCTTTTTCATGCAGCGGTGAGATCGCACAGTTGCCGCCCTATCCAAACGCCTCCTGCAACGCCTCTATGGGCTAAGACCATCTTTGGTTGTAGATTGAGGGAACGGTTAACCGCGAATCCGGTAGACAGGCAGGCAAGCGGGGTTCGGGCAATGACGGGCGGACGATGGAGGCTGAAGCACCTGGCTGCGCTGCTCGGCGCGCTTGTGCTTTCGGCCGTCGCCACCACTGAAACGCAGGCCGCCTCCCGCGTTTGCCGTCAACTGGAAGCCGAGCTTGCTTCTTCATCGAATGGCGGCGGCAATTCCAGCATGGTGCGGAAGTATGACAAGGCCATCTCCCGCCAGTTCGAACAGCTATCAAAGGTGCGCGGTCGTGCGAGCGATGCGAATTGCGGGTTTTCGCTGTTTTCGCGCAATGTCAGCCAATGTGCTGCGCTGAACAGCAGCATCGATCGCATGAACGCCAATCTCGATGCGTTGCAAGCCAAGCGCGCGCAGCTTGCCGGCGGCTCGCGGGGCGACCGCGGCCGCATCCTGGCCGCGCTCGACGCCAATGGCTGCCGCGACGAGCCCGCGCCGCGCCGGGAGCCGCTGCAGGAAGCCAGCCGCGAACCCGACGACGGCAATCTGTTCGACCAGCTTTTCGGCGGCAACCGGCAGATCGACACGCTCGATCAGCCCGATGATCCCGGCGAGGAGCGCAATGTGCGCCGGGTGCTCAATCAGCCCGGCGTGCCGGATTTCCCGACGGTCGGCGGCGAGTTCCATACGAGCTGCGTGCGCACCTGCGACGGCTATTTCTTCCCGATGTCGAACTCGGCTTCGCTCGGCGATTTCGAGCGCGACCAGAAGAATTGCGAATCGAGCTGCCCCGGCACCGAAATGCAGGTGTTCTATTCGCGCGGCATGGAAGACGATTCGGCCAACATGACGTCGTCGGTGACCGGCAGGCCCTACAGCGAGTTGCCGACCGCCTATCTCTACAAACAGCCCAACATGTCGCGGCCGCTGGCTTGTGGCTGCAATGCGCAGGCCGGAAATTTCGAGATCATCGGCGGCAACCCGCCACCGCCCGAGCAATCGCAGCCTGATACCGAGACAACGCCATTCATTCCGGTGCCGGCGGCCAAACCCGATCCGGGCGCGGATCCGGAGACGCTGGCGAACGTACAAGGCGGGCTCGACCGCGCTGCCATCAAGCGCCTTGCCGTCAAACCGGTGGTGTCGCCGGTGTCGCTGATCCCGCCGGACCAGCGCAAGGTCAGGGTCGTCGGGCCAACGTTCCTTCCCGACCCAGCAGCGGCAATAGATCTGCAAGCTCCGGCCCGGAAGCAAGTCCGGTAAGCGCCAGTCTCAGCGGCATGAACAGCGCCTTGCCCTTGCGGCCGCTGGCTTCCCTGATCCTGGCCGTCCAGTCCTTCCACACCGTTCCGGTCCACGGCTCTTCCGGCAACAGGTCGAAGGCCTGCTGCAGGAAGTCGCGATCCTCGTCGGAAAATTCCGGCGCGGGCTGCGGGCCGTCGGCAAGGATACGCCACCAGCCGACCGCGTCGCTCAGCCGGTCGAGATTGCCACGCACCGCCAGCCATAACGGCTCGGCCTTGTCGCCGGAGATGCCGAGCACGATCAGCCGATCCCGCGCCTCGGAAAACGGCATGTGGTGCATGAGCGCACGATTGAGCACGAACAGCTCGTCCGGGTCGAATTTGGCCGCCGATTTCGACGTAGCGGCGGGATCGAAGCGCGCGGCCAGTGCCGGCATGTCATGCACCGCCGCGACATTTTCCGAGGTGCCGACAAGGACGGCCAGCGAAGCCACAGCCATCGGTTCGATGCCCTCCTCGCGCAGGCTTTCGATCGACAGCGCACCGCTGCGCTTCGACAGGCCCTCGCCCGAGGCCGTGGTCAAGAGATTGTGGTGGCCGAAGACAGGCGGCTCGGCGCCCAATGCCTTGAACAGCGCGATCTGCACGCCGGTGTTGGTGACGTGGTCGTCGCCGCGGATAACATGACTGACCCCCATCTCGATGTCGTCGACGACCGAAGGCAGCGTGTAGAGATAAGTGCCGTCCTCGCGCCGCAGCACCGGATCGGACAGTGAGGCCAGATCGACGGTTTCCTCGCCGCGCACCAGATCGTTCCAGTGCACTTCGGTGCGTTCGGGCTGCAGCGGATCGCTGGTGAAATTCGGCAGCAGAAAGCGCCAGTGCGGCCGGCGCCCGTCCGACCGGTATTCGGCGATCTGCTGCTGCGAAAGCGCCAGCGCCTCGCGACCATAGACCGGCGGCAGGCCGCGCGTGCGGCGCACCTTGCGGCGCAGGTCGAGTTCTTCGGGGGTCTCGTAGCAGGGATAGACAACGCCGGCTCTCTGCAGCCGCTCCACCGCCGCGTCGTAAGTTTCGAAGCGCCGCGACTGGTATTCGGTGGCGTCGGGAAAAATCCCCAGCCAGTGCAGGTCGTAGAGGATGGCGTCGGAAAATTCCTGCCTCGAGCGGGCAATGTCTGTGTCGTCGAAGCGCTGGACGAAACGGCCCTTGTTGTTCATGGCAAACAGCCAGTTGAACAAGGCGGTGCGGGCATTGCCGATATGAATGCGGCCGGTTGGTGAGGGGGCAAAACGGACGGTAACTGTCATGGGCGGGGCGTAACGGATGCTCTTGGAATTGACAAGACGCGCCCCCGCGCGACGCCAAAGACATAATGCACGCCAGCTAAAATGAAAAGGCTGTGAGCCAGAATCCGGCCGGGCCTGTCTCGGGTGAACCGCTCACCAGCGGTCCACGCCGGCAGAATCGGGCTTTCCTCAGCCGCTTTTTGTCCCCGTTATCCACATATGTGACACACAAGATGTTGGGGTCACAAAAGCTACGCAAACGAATCCTTGACGACGCAAACCGAGTCGCCTTTTATGTGCCATGTGCTCTTGTTGAGGGCGCGACCGGAGAGTTTCGAGCCCGGTCATTTTCCCGGATTTTGTGCGTTTTGGCCATGATTTCCGCCTGTTTACGTGGCTGGCGGAAGCGTTGGATCGTGGGGGCTTCGGGAGCGAAAAGGGAGATTTGTCGGACTGGAATAAATTGTCTGTTAACACTATATTTAGTGTTTGCAGGCAGGTTCGACGCTAGATAGTGTGAATTTCCCTCGGTCGAGGGAATCGAGGAAAAATTCAGTTTTGAGGGACCCGCAGGGTTCGGCGCAGAGTTGGAACAGCGGCTTCGTAAGAAGCTCGACCAGCAAGGCGACGAAGACTGCCACAAGGAGAGCCGGTGTTTTCGAACGCCGGCAGACGGCGGACATGCGCGTTTCGCATTGGGGGCAGAAATCCCCGGGGAAAAGCGCTATATATAGACAAAAGGGACCGGACCAATGCGCATCGAGCGTCGTTTCACCAAGCCAGGCCAATCAGCTTACGCGGAGATCGAATTCCGCAAGGCGCTTTCGGAGATCAAGAATCCGGACGGCTCGGTGGTGTTCCGCTTGGACAATATCGATGTGCCGGCGCAGTTCTCGCAGGTTGCCGCCGACATCCTGGCGCAGAAGTATTTCCGCAAGGCCGGCGTGCCCGCGCGCCTGAAGAAGGTCGAGGAGAACGACGTCCCCTCCTTCCTGTGGCGCTCCGTCGCCGACGAGGCCGAGCTTGCCAAGCTGCCGGAAGCCGAGCGCTACGGTTCCGAAATCGACGCCCGCCAGGTCTTCGACCGGCTGGCCGGCACCTGGACCTATTGGGGCTACAAGGGCGGCTACTTCAAGTCGGAAGAAGACGCCAGCGCCTTCCGCGACGAACTCGCCTACATGCTCGCCACCCAGCGCGTTGCGCCGAACTCGCCGCAATGGTTCAATACCGGCCTGCACTGGGCCTACGGCATCGATGGCCCGAGCCAGGGCCACTATTATGTCGACCCGTTCACCGGCAAGCTGACCAAGTCGAAGTCCTCCTACGAGCATCCGCAGCCGCATGCCTGCTTCATCCAGGGCGTGCAGGACGATCTCGTCAACGAAGGCGGCATCATGGACCTGTGGGTGCGTGAAGCGCGTCTGTTCAAATATGGCTCGGGCACCGGCTCCAATTTCTCCATGCTGCGCGGCGAAGGCGAAAAGCTGTCGGGCGGCGGCCGTTCGTCCGGCCTGATGAGCTTCCTCAAGATCGGCGACCGCGCGGCGGGCGCAATCAAGTCGGGCGGCACCACGCGTCGTGCGGCCAAGATGGTCATTGTCGACGCCGACCATCCCGATATCGAGGAATTCATCGACTGGAAGGTCAATGAAGAGCAGAAGGTGGCGTCGCTGGTCACCGGCTCCAAGATCGTCAAAAAACATCTCGAAGCGATCATGAAGGCCTGCATCAATTGCGAAGGCCATGATGACGATTGCTTCGACCCGTCGATCAACACCGCGCTGAAGCGCGAGATCAAGGCGGCCAAGAAGTCGGCCGTGCCGGAGAACTACATCTACCGCGTCATCCAGTTCGCCAAGCAGGGCTACACCGCGATGTCGTTCAAGACCTACGACACCGACTGGGATTCCGACGCCTACCTCACCGTTTCCGGCCAGAACTCCAACAATTCGGTGTCGCTGAAGGACAACTTCCTGCGCGCCGTCGAGGACGACGCCGACTGGCATCTGACCGCCCGCAAGGACGGCAAGGTGCTGAAGACGCTGAAGGCACGCGACCTCTGGGAAAAGATCGGCTACGCCGCCTGGGCTTCGGCCGATCCGGGCCTGCATTTCAACACGACGATGAACGACTGGCACACCTGCGCTTCGGCCGGTGCGATCCGGGCCTCCAATCCGTGCTCGGAATACATGTTCCTCGACGACACGGCCTGCAACCTGGCCTCGATCAACCTGCTGCCCTACCGCAATGCCGACGGCACGATCGACATCGCCGCCTACGAGCACACGGTGCGGCTGTGGACCGTCGTCCTCGAAATCTCGGTGATGATGGCGCAGTTCCCGTCGAAGGAGATCGCCAAGCAGTCCTACGAATACCGCACGCTCGGCCTCGGCTATGCCAACATTGGCGGCCTGCTGATGACGTCCGGCATTCCCTATGACTCCGACGAGGGCCGCGCCATCTGCGCAGCGCTCACCGCCATCATGACCGGCACTGCCTATGCCACCTCGGCCGAGATGGCTGGCGAGCTCGGCGCCTTCGCCGATTACGACCGCAATGCGCAGAACATGCTGCGCGTCATGCGCAACCATCGCCGTGCCGCCTATGGCGAGAAACAGGGCTACGAGAAACTCGCCGTCAATCCGGTGCCGCTGGTCGCGTCCGACCTGAAGCAGCAGGAATTGGCCACGCACGCCAAGGCTGCCTGGGACCGCGCCATCGAACTCGGCGAAGAGCATGGCTACCGCAACGCGCAGGCGACCGTGATTGCGCCGACCGGCACGATCGGCCTGGTCATGGATTGCGATACCACCGGCATCGAGCCCGACTTCGCGCTGGTGAAGTTCAAGAAGCTCGCTGGCGGCGGCTACTTCAAGATCATCAACCGCGCCGTGCCGGAAGCGCTGCGCACGCTGGGCTATTCCGAGAGCCAGCTCGCCGAGATCGAGGCTTACGCTGTCGGCCACGGCAACATGAACCAGGCGCCGGCGGTCAACCCCGGCTCGCTCAAGGCGAAGGGTTTTACTGACGACAAGATCGCGGCGCTCAATGCGGCGCTGAAGTCGGCCTTCGACATCAAGTTCGTCTTCAACCAGTGGACGCTGGGCGCCGACTGGGTGAAGGAGACGTTCGGCTTCACCGACGAGCAGCTCAACGACTTCTCGTTCGAGATGCTGCCGGCGCTCGGGTTCTCCAGGAAGGACATCGAAGCCGCCAACATCCATGTCTGCGGTGCGATGACCCTGGAAGGCGCGCCCTTCCTCAAGGCCGAGCATCTCGCGGTGTTCGACTGCGCCAGCCCGTGCGGCAAGATCGGCAAGCGCTCGCTGTCCATCAACAGCCACATCCAGATGATGGCGGCGGCACAGCCTTTCATCTCCGGCGCCATCTCCAAGACCATCAACATGCCCAACGATGCGACGGTGGAAGACGCCAAGGGCGCCTACATGCTGTCGTGGAAGCTGGCGCTGAAGGCCAACGCGCTCTATCGCGACGGCTCGAAGCTGTCGCAGCCGCTCAATTCGTCGCTGCTCGCCGACAGCGAGGACGACGAGGACGACGCGGTCGAGCAGTTGATCGCGGCGCCCGCTTCACAGCGTGCCGTGCAGGTCACCGAGAAGATCGTCGAGCGCGTCATCGAACGCCTCTACCGCGATCGTGAAAAACTGCCGAATCGCCGCAAGGGCTACACCCAGAAGGCAGTCGTCGGCGGCCACAAGGTCTACCTGCGCACGGGCGAATTCGACGACGGCCGCATCGGCGAGATCTTCATCGACATGCACAAGGAAGGCGCCGCTTTCCGAGCGATGATGAACAACTTCGCCATCGCCATCTCGCTTGGCTTGCAATATGGCGTGCCGCTCGAGGAATTTGTCGAGGCCTTCACCTTCACCAAATTCGAGCCGGCCGGCATGGTGCAGGGCAATGACGCCATCAAGAATGCGACGTCGATCCTCGACTACGTGTTCCGCGAACTCGCCGTGTCCTACCTCGGCCGCCACGACCTCGCCCATGTCGACCAGTCGGATTTCGACAAAACGGCGCTCGGACGCGGCATCAACGAAGGCAAGGCGACGCCGTTCTCGAAGGGCCTTACCCGCGGCGCCTCGCCGGTCAAGTTGGTGTCTGGCCTAGGTGGCGAACCCAAGGGTTTTGCCGGATCACCTGCCGCGGCCCCTGCCCGGGTCACCCCAACTGCGTTCTCAGGCTCCAATGTGCTGGCGCTTAAACCAGCAAGCGACGAAGCCATCGCCTACAAGCGCGACTATGAGGAGCGAGCCAAGGAATTGGTCGAAGATATTGTTTCCGAGGAGGCAGCCGATCCCACCGGGTTGTTCACCGACGAAGCAGCGAAAGAAGCGGCCGAGGCAAAGGCGCTTGCCTCTACGCGGCGTCAGCAATCCTTGATGCAAGGCTACACCGGCAACGAATGCTCGGAATGCCACAACTTCACCATGGTGCGGAACGGCACCTGCGAGAAGTGCGATACCTGCGGCTCGACGAGCGGGTGCAGCTGAGAAATCATGCCGCCTCGGCTTACAGTCCGCGAAGTCATTCGCCTGCTGGAGACCGACGGTTGGTATCTGGTTGCAACCAAGGGCAGCCATCGCCAATATAAGCACAAAACCAAAGCCGGCCGCGTCACCGTGGCCGGCAAACCGTCTGAAGAGGTTGCGCCAGGAACACTGAACAGCATCCTCAAGCAGTCCGGTTTGAAGGAGTGACTATATGCGTTACGCGGTGGTGATTGAAAAAGCAGGCAACAATTTCTCTGCCTATGTGCCGGACCTACCCGGCTGCATCGCAACTGGTGCTACCGTGCCAGAAGTAGAAATCGAAATTCGCGACGCTATACGCTTTCACATCGAGGGCTTGCGTGCCGATGGGCTGGAGGTGCCCAAAGGAATCAGTCTCGCGGAATACGTAGAGGCATAAGCGGTAACCTTCAGGACAACCTCCTACCGCGCCCTTAGCGTCTGATCGTCGAACAGCGGCTCGTCCTGCCCCGCCCGAACGAACAGCACCCTCCGCCCCTCACCCGCCGGCGCCTCGAAATACTGAATACCATCCGGCATTTCGCCCCAGTCGCCGCAGGGCGGTTCGGGAACTTCGTCATTGGCTAGCGCCTTCAGCTCTTTCGCATAGGCAGCATCGGGGCTGAATGTGTAGCGTTTGACGCCCGCGGGCACGGTGCCCTCGGTGTAGGGCGTCAGCACGCAGCGGGCGCTGACTGATTTGTCGGTCTTTTCCAGCAACAGGCGCAACACCGCGGCCTCGGCGGTTTCGCCTGATTTGATGTCGAACACCTCGACCAGCGGATCGGGCGCGCCGCCATCGCTGTATTTGATGGCGAGCGCGTTGCCGACGAATTCGAAGTGGATCTGGCGAAAACCGAAATCGCAGCGCTGCACCCAGGCGGCCAGCCCAACCGTCTTGTCGGCCATTTTTTCCCAGACGCATTTGTCGATCGGCGGGCGCGATGGCGCCGGCTCGTCCGCCCGCGCTGCGGCTGATATCGTCGCCGAGGCAAACAGCGTGCAGATCCAGACAATCGGTCTCATGGCGCTATTCATCGCTGCATCCTGTCAATGTGAAGGCGTCCCACGCCGAGCCGTCCGGATTGGCATTGGCGAAATCGGCAAATTCGGTGAAGCCCGCGCCGAAATCGGGCAGCAACAGCCCTTTCGGCGCCGGTGTCGCTTCGCGCGAATTCAGCTGCTCGGCGCCGCCTCCGGTCAAGGCATAGACCTGGCCCATCCATATCCGGCAGAGACCGCTGCCATCCTCCAGCCCCGCTTCGCGGTCGTCGTCGGTGCAGGCGTGGCGGATGGTGCCGAGCGGAAACGAATTTTTGCCATTGGTCCAGGCGATGTCGGCCGGCAAGCGCGTGTCGGTGTTGGGCACGGTCACCGAAAACACTTCGGCCGTCAGTGCCGCCGGCTCATTGTCTAGCGGCCGGAATTGCAACACCGCGCCCGAACGCGGCTCGCGATAGGTGGCGTGGCTGAGCAGACATTCCTTTGCGCTCGCTGCCTGCACGGCGCCGAGCAGAGCCAGGCAAACGACGGCCAGCCTGCGGACGATCATTGGATGTCTTGTCATGAAAGTGGGCGCCTCAGATAAAACCGACCAGCCAAGCCGCGCCGCCCAGAAACGCGGCCGAACAGACCCACAGCAGCCAAAGCCCGCGCACCCTGCATTCGAGCACTGCCGAGGCGGGGTTGGCTGGGTCGTAATGCACGTCGACCTTGCCGCCCTCGGCATAGCTGCGCGCCTGGCTGCTGACGAGGCCGGGCATTGAAGCGGTGACCGTGGCGCCGAAGGTGACGCGGTCTGAGGTGTAGTGCTGGCCTGCGACGCCGTAGCTGTACACGATGCGGGATTTGAAAACGGTGCTCCAGCGTCGGTGGCCGCTGTAGTTTCGTAGCGCCTGCAGACCGGAGGAATCGATGCGGCCGGGCGCGACCGGCCATTTTGCCGCCTGCTCGGCAAGCGACTTCTGGACGAAGGCCATGCGCAGGATCATCAGGCCCATGAACAGCAGCAGCGCTCCGGCGCCGAGGTTCTGCGGCTTGGGCAGGTGCGGCCGGATCGCCTCCAGCACGCCACCGAGCGAAAACACCAGCACCACCGTGCCGATCACCAGCCCGGCCGAGAGCTTGACCATGAACTTGAAGGCGCCGTCCGGCAGGGTACGTTCGATCACGGCCTTGCCCGGATCGGCCGGATTGTAGAAGACGGTCACTTCAGCGCCGGTGGGAAACTGCGCCAGGGTTTCGGTGACTTCGAAATTCCCCAGATTCTCCTTCACGCTGTAGCGCGAGCTTTGAAATTTCTTTTTACCGACCTTGTATTCGAAGGTGATCGCCGGAAAATTGCGCATCTCGGTGGTGTCGCTGCTGTCCGAGCCGACGCCCGACCTTCTGACTTCACGCGCCTCGACGCGCGACGAGATGATCTTGCCCGGCGCCGGCAGCCAGTGGCTCATCGCCTGCACCTCGCGCCATTTGACGAAAGTGATGAACGACAGACCGCCCGCGATCGCGCAGGCAAATCCGACAATCAGAAATTTGAGCTCTACGTCCACCGCGTCCCCCAGGAGTGTCGGAAGCTGCGAATAGATAGCACGGCGAAGGCAATGTCTTGATTATTCGCGAAGGACGAACCGCCCTTCCTCGGGTATCGAAGCCCCCTCAACTTTGTTAAGAGTCGCCCAAACTGTTAGGAGCCATGAGACCAGGATGACAGCACTGCGCGTTCTCTCGGATGCCTTCATTCCGGAACTCCCGAACCACTACAAAGGCAAGGTCCGCGAGAATTACGATCTGCCGGATGGCCGCCGCATCATCATCGCCACCGACCGGCTGAGCGCCTTCGATGTGATCCTGACCGCAATACCTCTCAAGGGAGAGCTGCTGACGCAGACGGCGCGCTACTGGTTCGAGGAAACGGCGGACATCTGCCAAAACCATGTGCTCGATTATCCCGACCCCAATGTCGTTGTCGGCACCAGGCTCGACATTCTGCCGGTGGAAATCGTTGTTCGCGACTATCTCGCCGGCACCACCAGCACTTCGGTGCTGACGAAATACAAGAACGGCGAACGCGATATGTACGGCATCCGCCTGCCGGACGGGCTGCGCGACAATGAGAAGCTGCCGCAGGCCATCATCACGCCGACCAGCAAGGCGCTCGATGGCGGCCATGACGAGCCCTTGACGCGCGACGAGATCCTGACGCGCGGCCTGTTATCGGAAGAGCAATGGGACACAGTCTCGCGCTATGCGCTGGCGCTGTTTGCGCGCGGCAAAGCGTTGGCCGCCAAGCGCGGCCTGATCCTGGTCGACACCAAATACGAGTTCGGCACGGACAAGGATGGCGCCATCATCCTTGCCGATGAAATCCATACGCCCGACTCAAGCCGCTACTGGCTTGCGGCAAGCTATGAAGAGCGTTTCAAGGCAGGCGAGCGGCCGCAAAGTTTCGACAAGGACTTTATTCGCGCCTGGGTGACCGCGCGCTGCGATCCCTACAAGGATCGTATTCCGAAAATCCCCGCCGAGCTCATCGAGCAGACATCGCGGGTTTACACGCAGGCCTTTGAGACCATCACCGGCAAGACCTTCACCGCCGATATCTCGGGAAAGACGGTGCTGGACCGCATTCGCGAGAACCTGCGACCTTATTTCTGACGGCGGCTGGCGGCCGCCGGTCAACTTGCCGAGGTCGCGGACACGGACGGTTCTGGCGGAGCGCGCCACGTGCCGAGATATGATCCGCACAGGATGAGCGCGAAGGCCGCGACAATGCCGATATCGAGCGGCTCCGAAAGGACGAGCACGCCGGCTGCCACGGACACGGCGGGCGCCACATAGGTGATGACGACCGCCCGTTCGGGGCCGATCTCCCGCACCAACAAGAAGTAGGTGGCGAAGGCAATCGCCGTGCAAAACACGCCAAGACCGAGGATTGCGCCAACCACCGTTGTCGACGGCATGGCCGCCGGCCAGGCCAACGCCGCCGGCACGGCGTAGATCAGCGCGGCCCCTGCCAGACAGACTGCCGTCAGCGAGGTTGCCGGCACATCGTTCAGCCAGCGCGACGCGATGATCGAACCCGAGGCATAGCAGGCCGCGGCCATGAGAATCTCGACGACCGCGAGAAATCCGCCACCCAAGGTCGGCAGCGCCAGCACGAAGACACCGGCAAAACCGAGGAAAAGGCCGGTCCAGCGGCGTATCCCCAGCCGCTCATCCGAGCCCATCAGCTTTGAGAGCGCGACGGTTACGGCCGGCGTCATGGCAATCAGCAGTCCGGCGGTGGAACTGTCGATGCTGACTTCGCCATGGGTGATCAGCCCCCATGGCAGGATCATCTCGACCAGACAGAATGCGGCGACCGCCCGCCAATGTGTCTTCAGCCATCCGAAACTGCGCTGGACAAGGATGAAGGGCAGCAGCGCCAGGGCGCCGACGGCTGTTCGGGCAAAGACCAGGAAGGGCACCGACACCTCGGCAACCGCCAGCTTGATCAACAAATAGGGAATGCCCCACAGGAGGCTGAGCAGCACGAACAAAAACAGTCCGCGGCGCGTCATGACGGCCTCAAAGCCAGAAAGGTGGTCCACTCTTCGCGATCGCGGCCGACGTTGAATTCGTCTCCGACAAGGACCAGCCCGGCGTTTTCGAGGCGGGCCGCGAAGTCGTCCCTGCGCCAGTAGACCGTATGATATTCGCCGCTCTTCTCGCCATCGCCAATGCGCATCGAGACGAGGAAGGCGCCGCCCGGCCGCAGCGACCCGGCAATCTTGGCAAGCACCTGGTCGGCCTGCTCGCGCGGCACGTGGATCAGGACGCACAATGCGAGCACCGCGTCGTAGGGGCCGCCGAGATCGTCGGTGACGAGATCGAGAAACTCACCCTGCTTGCCGCGTGCGGCCTGCAACTCGAGAAACCGCTTCGTTGCGTCTGTGCGCCGAACCTGGACACCGAGCCCTTCGACGAAGTCCGCATCGTATCCGGGTCCCGAACCGACTTCCAGAATCCGGCCACCTTTGCCGGCGATCTTCACCAGGCGCTTCAGCCATTTCTGTTCTCTTTGGTTCGGAACGTGCCGCACCAGAGCGTCGTAGCGTTCGGCATAGTCCTCATAGGCGTTGATCGTTTGTCGGCTCTTCGCCAGATCCTCGGATAACACAGTCATCTTTCCCTCCCCTGGTCAAAGAGCTTGCTTAGCCAATGGTGCCGGGAGGCACGCGTCCGTCAAGCATACCGATATCCCTGAGGAAATGATCCGACAGCGAGCGGCGGTCGAGCAGGCCGTGCTTGCGAGGCCTGAACGGCGCGGTGAAGAGGTCGAGCACCGGGCGGCGAAGCGTGTTGTAGAGAGCGATGGTGGTGGTCATTGCCGTATCCTCCAGGGTTTGATCCAATGAATGCAGCATGCCGTTTTCCGGGCTTGGTTTCCAATCGAACGTCGCGTAGTATGCATCAGCGGGATTGATGCGTCATGAGCTGGGAACTACCACCATTAGGAGCCATCAGGGTCTTTGAAGCCGCGGCCCGGCTGGGCAGTTTCACCAAGGCAGCCGAAGAACTCGGCATGACCCAATCAGCTGCCAGCTATCAGATAAAGGTGCTGGAAGAACGTGCCGGAACGCCGCTTTTTATAAGAAAAACAAGGCAGATCGCGCTGACCGAGGCCGGACAGCAGCTGGCGCCGCACGCAACAGGCGCGTTCTCGACCCTGGCCGACGCATGGGTCGCCACCAAGGGTGGAGCGACCGGCGTGCTGTCGGTGACGACCATGGAAACCTTCGCATCGAACTGGCTGGCCGTATGGCTTGGAACATTCCAGCTGATGCATCCCGATCTTGCCGTGAAGGTGAATACATCGCACGGGCTGGTCGATTTCACGCGCGGCGACATGGATGTCGGCATTCGCACCGGCAGTGGAAAATGGCCGGGCCTGACGGCTCACTATCTGTTCAAGGCGGACTATACGCCGATGCTCAGCCCGAGACTCGCCGAAAGCGTCGGCGGCATCCACCGCCCTGAGGATCTCTACCAACTGCCGCTATGCTGTGCCGACGATCCCTGGTGGGAAATCTGGTTCAAGGCTGCCGGCGTGCCGTTCGAGCCCGATCGCGTCATCGCTGGCCCGAAGCTGGGTACGCAGGCCTATGATGCGATGGCGGCGCTGACCGACAAGGGCGCCGCGATCCTCACCAGAAACCTTTACAGCGCCCTGTTGGAAAAGGGCCAGTTGATACAGCCATTCGACGTGCTTGGCTCGGACGGCGACGGCTATTGGCTGGTGCATCTGGAGAGCCGCCGCAACGCGCCCAAAATCAAGGTGTTTCGCGACTGGGTGCTGGCGCAGACGGCTGAGATACGCGAACGCGAAAAGCGCGACAGCCCTCTAGGCACCGCGATAAAACTCGCCCCCGCCTCAACCCTCAGTCCTTGAAGGTCAACCCGTATCTTGCAACCTGTTCCTTCGGCATATCCGCAAGCGCCTGGCGCGTGGTGTAGCCGCCATAGATCACCTTGCCGTTCTTGATCATCCAGTCCTCGACGTCGGCCTCGGTCACCGTCATCCTGTCGCCCATCTTGTACTTGTTGCCATTGACCGGGACGTCGGCGAGCAGGCCGATATAGGAGCCGTCGCTGTAGCCGACCAGCTGCAGCCAGATATGCTCGGTGGCACCGTTCTGGGTCAGCGGGAATTTTACCGTGTAGGTGCCGGGTGTGCCGGCGTCCATCAGTTCGTGGAAGCGCTTGAGGGTCGAGCGGCCGCTGTCCTTGGCGGCCTGCATCGCCTTGTCCTCGGTGGAATAGGACACGACGTTCTGCTTCGACTCCGCCAGCGAAGCGCCACTTCCGCCCGGCATGTGGCCGAGCGAACTGAAAAACCCGTAGCCGACGGCGGCGGCAAGTGCGACAGCCACAACTGGATTGCGCATGGATCCCTCCGAAAACCCGATCACGGGCACGTTACCGGAAGGCTGTTGCGATACCGCTAAAGGACACAGTGAGCGGATCGTTAGCGAGACGCTGAAAATTCAACCCAAGGCGCAGCGGCAGGCAGCGCAGGCGCACCGGCACCGGCCTGACGTTCAGTCGGCGTCGGCGACGGTCGTCTGCCCGCCTGCCCATGCCCGCCAGGCGCGCTCGTCGCCATGGAAGACGTTGAGGTCGATGCGGCCGGTCACGCCGTGCGACAGGCCGGAGCCGGAGTACTGCCAGAACAGCCATTTGCGGCCGGGATAGACTTTTGAGGGATGCCGCGCCACGGCGCGCAGCCAGAACGGATAATCGAGAAACGCACCCTTGAGATTGTCGCGATAGAAATCCGGTGCGGTGTAGATGATGGGCCGCTGGCCGTAATGGCGCTCCAGCTTGTCCATGAACACCTTCATCTTTTCCAGCACGGTGGCCCGCGACGGCCGCCGCTTGCAGGAAGATTCGCCGTTCCACTCGACATCGATCACCGGTGGCAGCGCGCCTTCGACCCTCGGCACATTGCGGATGAACCAGTCGGCCTGCTCGCCCGCAGTGCGGCACCAGTAGAAGAAATGATAGGCGCCGCGCTTCAGCCCGGCGGCGTCGGCATTGCGCCAGTTCTTCATGAACATCGGGTCGAGATGGTCGCCGCCATCGGTCGCCTTGATGTAGGCGAAGTTGGCGCCCTGGGCACGCAGCTTGCCCCAGTTGACATTGCCCTGCCAGCGCGAGACGTCGACGCCGTGGACGGCAAGGTAGCGTGGCGAAGCCTTGCCGAAATTGATCGGCTTGGCGTCGCGGAAACCGTAGCGGGTGACCGGCGAGGCCAGCATGGCCGGCGCCGCGCGCGTCAACCGCTTCGGCGCAGACATCAGAGCGGCGGGCTCGAGCTGTGGTCTGGTGCTCCCCTGCGGCGTGCCCGCGACGATGGCCTCTTCTTCCTCGACCATGGAAAAGGGCGGCGCATTGTCGGCCACAGCGTTGTCGGCCACCATGTCGGACCGCATCGGCGCGAGGTCGGCGGTCTCCGCCGGAGCCGCTGTGACCGGCGCGCTCGGACGCACGACCGAACTGGTCGTCTCGTTCGACGGCTGCAAGCCATCGACGCCCGCTGTGGACGAACAGCCGGCAAGCCACAGCGATGCCAACATGAAACTGACGACGCCTGAAATCCGCATCTGGACCTGTACGCAAAACACAACAGACCGAAGGCAAACAGACGCCGCCGGACAAACCGGCCTCGATTACTAACGAGAAATTACCAACAAAGTTTGAATCAAGTTATTAGGAATTGGCCGGACGAAGGATCATAGCCTTACCTTCCCAGCCATTGCTGCATGCAGCTTTTCGCCACCACATGCGCCGGTGGCACGGCGTCGGCGGCCGGGCGGCGGGCACGTTCGAGCAGCAGGCGAACCTGTTCGGGGCGCACGCGGTCACGCTCCATCACGAGGAGGACCATCGGATCGCTCAAAAGCTCGTCCAGGGTGCTGATTCTGTCGCTCATCGGTCGTCTCCTCGATACCGGCCCGCAGACGACAGATAGGCAGGCAATCATGGCCCGCCAATGACGCTTTGCCGGCTATGTCGTGGTTTCGGGATTAATTTCCGGTAAGGCCGGCGTCAGTTCGGAGGCGGCGCGCCTTCATGGTGCGGCAGGCCGTCTTCGAGCTGCAGCCAAGGCTGCTTCGAGGCGGTCCACATATGCATCTCCGGCTTGAAAAGTGAGGGATCGTCGAGCGAGCCGGTGGTGATGCCGACGATGCCGGCGGAGTCGCGTCGGGAAAACAGCGTGGTGCCGCAAGCGGCGCAAAAGCCGCGCTTTAGGTCCGGAGAGGTGTTGACCGTCGCCACCTCTCCCTCGATGGTGACATCGTCGATGCGAAACAAAAGGCGGGCGTTGAAGGCCGCGCCGATCACCTTCTGGCAGCGCCGGCAGTGGCAGACGCGCTGGTTGAGCGGCGCCGCCTCGGTGCCGTAGCGCACTGCCCCGCAATGGCATCCGCCCTGGTATTTCGTCATCATTCGAACCCATCACACTGAAGGTCTCTTGATGATATCGATAGGTACCTTTCGGTCAATTGAAAAGCCCTGATGGCGCCATCGATTGCGCCGATAGGATCAATGGCTGCGCCAAGGCTCCGTAGCTTCGCAGGCACAAAAAAGCCGACCGCCTCTTCGAGACGGCCGGCATGTATTTTCAGGCAAGCTATTTCGTTTCGCTGAGGACTTCGTCCCAGGTCTTCACCTTGGTTTCGCCATTGAGGAAGGGCAGTGCCGCAGCCGTCAGCTCCGGTGCGAAGAAGACGTCGTAGTGGGTGCGATTGGGAATGATGGCCAGCCGGTTCTGCGACAGGTTCTCACGCATCCAGCCGGCATCCTTCAGCCCGCCGCCGAGCATCTGGTAGAACTTGATCTCGTGCTCGGGCTTGTACATGTCGCTGTCGCCATAGGCCAGCATGACTGGCATCTTCAGCTTCGCCACATCGGCGGAATAGTCGTAATCCTTGCGCATGAAATTGCCCAGCGCATCGAGCAGTTTGGGGAAATCGTCGGGACGTGGGGCGACGGCGACGTAGGATTTGTACATCGGCGTGTCCTTCATGAAATCGGCGGCGGCCGCGCTCACCTGCGCCTGCTGGCCGCGCATCTCGTCATAGAAGCCATTGGCGGCGAAGCCGGTCGAGACCAGGACCAGACGTCTCACCGTCTCGGGATGCTGAACGGCCATGCGGAAGGCGACGCCGCCGCCCAGCGAATAGCCAAGCACGTCGACCTTGTCATAGCCGAGCGCCTTGACGATACCAGCCATGTCGTCGCCCATCCCCTCCAGGCTGAAGGGTCGCTCGCCGAGCGCGGTGCGGCCATGGCCCTGCTGGTCGACGGCAATGATGGTGCGGTTTTCCGCCAGTCTAGGCAGCAGCGGCGCGAACATGTCCGACGTGCCAAGGCCGCCATGCAGCAGAAGCAGCGGTTCGCCCTTGCCGTAGACGGCATAGTAGTAATTCAGGCCGTCGATCAGCAGCAGGCCGGACTTTTCCGGCTTCGGCATGGCTGTTGCTTCGGTGGTCATGGCGGGCTTGGTCTCCTCTGCATTGGCTGGGCCGGGCGCTACGAACAAGGCAGCGACCGAGGCAAGAATGGCGAAATAGATTGGTCTGGACATGTCGGTCTCCTCGGGTTCCGCCCCAAGGACGAGCAAGCACGCCGCGTGCCGACATGCCCTGCGAAAAAATCCGCGGAAGAATGATCGGTTTGGCTGTTGTCGATCGGGTCGCGCGCCTCAGTGGCGCTTGGCCTGCACCAGATAGGCGTCGATCTCGGTCTCGCCGAGCCATTTGGCGGCTTCCAGCCGGTGCAGGCCCTCGACCAGGATGTGGCGCTTGCCGTCATGGCGAACCTGGATCGGCGTCTTCATGCCGTTTTCCAGTATGTCTTCGGCCAGGTGCCGGACCGTTTCGGGATGAAGCGTCTTCTTGCGCGCCGTCGGCACGTAGATGTCATCGACCTTGACCTTCTGCACTCTCAGCATACCGGCTCCCGAGGCGGAAAATGCCGCCTCGCCTGAGATAGTCGGTTTGCCAGGTGCGGCCAAGAGCGGCCAAGCAATTGTGTCGTATGCAATTGCTGGCCCGATCGTTTCCATTTGACGCTTGGCCGGCAGATGGCCGAAATGGCGGCCTGTCACTTTTCCGGTGTTCATGACCCAACTGCCGACCGAATTTCCCGATTTCGGACTGACGCCCGAGCAGCGCCGCGAGGCAGTGCGCGGCCATTACTATGAATGGCCGGGAATGGACGGCGAGCGCGGCGAGATCTGGTGTTATTCCAACCGCTTTTCCTACCGCGCCGGCGAGACCGTGACGCTGCATGTCAGTTCGACAGTGCCGCGCTTCAGCATTGTCATTGTCCGCGACGGCGGCAGCGAGACAAAAGTCTTCGAGCAAACGGGGCTTTCGGCGCGCTGGCAGGATACGCCCGACCAGTGCTCGGTCGAAGGCTGCGGCTGGGAGGCGTCTTTCGAATTTCGCATAGGCAACGATTGGCCATCCGGCGCCTATCGGCTGACACTGACGGGGGACGGGCGCGAGCCCATCCATTGCCATCACCTCATCATCGTCGCGCCCCTGCCCGGCAAAAAGCCCGGTCGCGTGCTGCAGGTGGCGGCGACGGGCACCTGGCTGTCCTACAACACCTGGGGCGGCTCCAACGCCTATCAGGGTATCACCGGACCTGGCCGCGACCAATATGCGCGCATGGTGTCGACGCAGCGGCCGTGGTGCCGCGGCTTTGTCGTGCTGCCCAAGGACGCGCCGCGCGTGCCCTTGGAGGTCGCGGTGCCGCCGAAAACCGTGCCGCGCTATCCGCACATGGAATGGGCGTACGCCACCGGACATTCGAAGAAATACACCTCCTCCGGCTGGGCGAGCTATGACAGCCACTTCTTCCGCTTTGCCGAGCGCGCCGGCTATGGCGTCGATCTCGCCAGCCAGCACGATTTGCACTTCTCGCCCGAAATCCTCGATGGTTATGACTGTGTGGTCTTCGTCGGCCATGACGAGTACTGGACCTGGGAGATGCGGGACGCCGTCGACAGCTACGTCGAGCGCGGCGGCCATGCGGCGCGCTTTGCCGGCAATTTCATGTGGCAGACAAGGCTCGAGGACGAAGGCCGCCGGCAGGTCTGTTACAAATACCGCGCGCGGGCCGAAGACCCGGCCTATGGCGGCGACGTCACCCGCGCCACCAACTCCTGGGAAGCGCCGGAGATCGGCCGTCCCGGCGCTCTGACCTTCGGCCTTAACGCAACGAGGGGCGTCTATTCCGGCTGGGGCGGATGCGCACCGCGCGGCGTGCGCGGCTTTCCGGTCTATCGGCCCGAGCACTGGGCCTTTGCCGGCACCGGCATGTACTATGGCGACCTGCTCGGCGCCGACAGCCATGTCTATGGCTATGAGGTCGACGGGCTCGATTTCGAGATCCGCGGCGGCCTGCCCTATCCGACACCGGACAGCGGTGCGCCTGACGGGCTGCAGGTGCTGGCCGTCGGCATAGCGAGCCAGGTCGAGGAAAGCGCCGATATCCCGATCGAGGACCAGTTTCTCGCCGACGAGGATGGCCGCTTTACGGCCGAAACGCTGTTTGGCGAGGCGACCGACGCCAATCTGGAAAAGGTCAAACGCGGCAACGGCATGATCGTCAATTTTCCGCGCGGCAAGGGCGAGGTTTTCCACGCCGGAAGCTGCGAATGGGTCGCCGGCCTGCTCAGGCAGGATCCCATGGTCGAGCGCGTGACCAGGAATGTAATCGATCGCTACCTCGGAAAGTCCTGACATGCAGAAGCCCTCATCAACTGGTTCAGAAACGCGCGCGCCCTCGCACCTGTTCTACCTCTCCAGCCTGCGCCGGCCGCTGATCGACCGCGCCGAAGGCATTTATATGTGGACGCAGGACGGCCGCCGCTTCATCGACGGATCGAGCGGGCCGATGGTCGCCAATATCGGCCATTCCAACCGCAACGTGCTCGACGCCATGAAGCGGCAGATGGACCGCGTCACCTTCGCCTACCGGCTGCATTTCGAGAACGAACCGGCGGAAGAACTGGCGCGGGAGCTCGCCGGCAAACTGCCGGAGGGCATGGACCGAATCTTCTTCGTCTCCGGCGGTTCGGAGGCGACGGAATCCTGCATCAAGCTGGCGCGGCAATGGGCGGTCGCGACCGGCCAGCCGAAGCGCTGGAAGGTTATCACGCGTTTTCCCTCCTATCATGGCGGCACGCTGGGTTCGCTTTCGATAACCGGCGACGATGCGCTGGCCGAAACGTTCACACCGATGATGCGGGTGATGCCGACCGTGCCGGCGCCGACGGCATGGCGCGACCGCGACAATCTTTCGATGGAGCAGCGCGGCGTCCGCTATGCCGACATGCTGGAGGAGAAGATCCAGGCCGAGGGCCCGGACAGCGTGCTCGCCTTCATCATGGAGCCGATCGGCGGTGCGGCGACTTCGGCCCTCGTCGCACCGGACAGCTATTATCCGCGTATACGCGAGATCTGCGACCGCTACGGCATCCTGCTCATCCATGATGAAGTGATGAGCGGCGCCGGCCGCACCGGAAAATTCCTTGGCGGCGACCATTGGAACTGCAAGCCCGACATCGTCGCGCTGTCGAAGGGGCTTGGCTCCGGCTATGCGCCGCTCGGCGCGCTGGCCGCCCCGATGCGGCTGGTCGAGCCGCTGCTGGCGTCGGGCGGCTTCCAGCATGGCCACACCTATGCTGGCAATCCGCTCGCCTGCGCGGCCGGGCTCGCCGTGCTCGGCGAGATGGACCGCCTCGACCTGATCGCCAATGCCGCCGCGATGGGCGACGTGCTGATGGACGGGCTGAAAGGGCTGGCGAAGCGTTTTCCGTTCATCGCCGATGTCCGAGGCAAAGGCCTGCTCACCGGCGCCGAGATGGTTGCCGATCCCGAAACTCTACGGCCGATCGAACAGGGCAAGAAAGCCACGCAGCGCCTGCTCGACCTCGCCTACGAGCGCGGGCTGATCATCTACGGCCGCAGGGTCAAGGGCGGTGTCGACAGCGACAATTTCATGGTGGCGCCGCCGATGATCGTCACGGCTGAAGAGGTCGGGGAGATCATTTCCATCATCGGCGATTCGCTGGAAGTTCTGGCCGCCGAACTCGACCTGCCGGTCGAAGGCTGAGGGCTAAAGAATGGCGCCGAGGAAAGTCATCATCACCTGCGCGGTCACTGGCTCGGTGCACACCCCGTCCATGTCGCCCTATCTGCCGGTGACGCCGGACCAGATCGCGACCGACGCCATCGCGGCGGCCGAGGCTGGCGCCTCAATCCTGCATCTCCACGCCCGCGATCCCAAAGACGGCCGGCCGACCGCCGATCCTGAGGTGTTCATGCAGTTCCTGCCGCGCATCAAGCAAGCGACCGATGCGGTGATCAACATCACCACCGGCGGTTCGTCGCTGATGACGCTCGACCAGCGGCTGGCGGCACCACTGCGGGCCGAGCCGGAAATGTGCTCGCTCAACATGGGCTCGATGAATTTCGCGCTGTTCCCGATGCTCGACAAGCCAAGGGAGTGGCAGCACCAGTGGGAACCAAAGCTGCTCGAAGCCACGCGCGACACCATCTTCAAGAACACCTTTGCCGATATGGAAGGCGTGCTCGAAAAGCTCGGCAAGGGCTGCGGCACGCGCTTTGAGTTCGAATGCTACGATGTCGGCCATCTCTATTCGCTGGCGCATTTTCGCGACCGCGGGCTGGTGTCGGGGCCGCTGTTCATCCAGTTCGTGCTCGGCATTCTCGGCGGCATCGGCGCCGATCCCGACAATCTCATCCATATGAAGCGCATCGCCGACAAGCTGTTCGGCGACAGCTACCAGTTCTCGGTGCTCGCCGCCGGCCGCCATCAGATNGCCATCAGATGCCCCTGATCTCGATCGCGGCGGCGATGGGCGGCAATGTCCGCGTCGGGCTGGAGGACAGTCTCTACGATGGACGGCAATTGGCGAAATCCAATGCCGATCAGGTGCGCAGGATACGCGCCATTCTCGACGGGTTGTCGCTGGAAGTCGCAACGCCGACCGAGGCGCGCGAGATGCTGGCGCTGAAGGGTGGCGATAGGGTGGCGTTTTGAGATGATTGATCTGCGATGATGGCGTTCTGGCACACCCCCCTCTGGCCTGCCGGCCATCTCCCCCTCAAGGGGGGAGATCGGATGTCACTGCGGCCTTCGCCAATCTCAATCGTTGCAAAATGGATGGCAGCGCCAAAGCTGCCAATCTCCCCCCTTGAGGGTGAGATGTCCGGCAGGACAGAGGGGGGTGCCTGGGCGCCTTGCCTATCGTGAGTACAGTCACCCTCCGCCCCGGCACCATCGACGACGTCGACACCATCCATGCCGCGCTGCTCAAGCTCGGCACCCATATCGGCGCGCATCAGGAGATCACGTCCACTGCCGACGATCTCCGCCGCTACGGCTTTGGCGACAAACCCGCCTTCTCCACCCTGATCGCCGAGATCGGCGGCGATTTTGCGGGGCTCTGCCTGCATTTCCCGATCTTCTCGACATGGATGGGGCGGCCCGGCGTCTATATCCAGGACCTCTATGTCGAGGACCGGTTTCGCGGCCGCAAGATCGGCGAAAGACTGCTGCGCCGGGTCGCGCGCGACTGCCGCAAGGACGGCGGCGCCTATCTCAGGCTGTCCGTCGACACCGACAATGACGGCGCCAAGGCTTTTTATGAGCGGCTGGGCATCGCCTGGTCGAGCTACGAGCAGACGCAGAAGATCGTTGGCGATGCCTTTTTCGCCTTTGCCGATGCAGCGCAGGATGGGGACGCGGAATGAAAGCCTTCTTTGCCGAGGAGCAGAAACGCCACGACCCGAAGGCCTTTCTGTCCAGCGGTGCGCCGCAGCCCAATCCCGAACAGCCGGAGCGGGTAGAGCGATTGTTAGCCGGCGCAAAATCCGCCGGATTGACGATCGAGCGGCCCAGGGAACATGGCCTAGGCCCAGTGGCGGCCGTGCATACGCCGGAGTATCTCGCCTTCCTCGAACACATTTTTGCGCGCTGGCAGCGCATCGAGGGCGCATCCGCGGAAGTCATCCCCAACATCCATCCACTGGCCCGCACAGGGTCCTATCCGGCCTCGGCGGTCGGCCAGGCCGGCTACCACATGGCCGACACCGCTTGCCCGATTTCGGCCGAAACCTGGCACAGCGCGCTGTGGAGCGCCTGGAGTGCAGTCGAGGCAGCCGAAGCGGTGATATCGGGCGCGCCTGCCGCTTATGCGCTCTGCCGGCCGCCCGGCCATCATGCCTTTGCCGATGTCGCCGGCGGCTTCTGCTTCATCAACAATTCAGCGGTCGCGGCCCAGGTGTTGCGCAAGCAGGCGGGGCGGGTGGTGATCCTCGATGTCGACCTGCATCACGGCAACGGCACGCAAGGCATCTTTTATACGCGTTCCGACGTCCTGACGGTGTCGCTGCACGCCGATCCGGTGCGCTTCTATCCGTTCTTCTGGGGCCATGCCGATGAGCGCGGCGAAGGTCCGGGCCTCGGCTATAATTTCAACCTGCCATTGCCGCGCAAATCAGCCGACGCGGCGTTTCTGGAGGCCCTCGAAGTGGCGTTCCAGCGTATCCGCGCCTTTTCGCCGGACGCGCTGGTCGTGGCGCTCGGTCTCGATGCGTTCGAGGGCGATCCGTTCGGCGGGCTTTCGGTGACCACGCCCGGTTTCTCGCGGATCGGCGAGGCAATTGCCAAGCTCGGCCTGCCGACGGTTATCGTCCAGGAAGGCGGCTATCTTTGCGACGCGCTCGGCGACAATCTCACGGCGTTCCTCACCGGTTTCGGCGGCAAACAGCGATAGCTGACTAGCGCTGCTGCCTCAGCATGGCGATCACCCGGTGCACGCTTTCCAACGTCTCGTCGATCTCTGCCGCCGTGTTGTAGTGCGCAATACCGATGCGCACGACTCCCTGCTCGGCCGGAATGCCGAGATGGTGGACGATCTCCCAGGCGTAGTTGTGACCCGACCATAGAAAAATGTTCTCGGCATTCATCTGCCGCACGATCGTCTCTGGCACGATGCCGTCGACGGTGAAGGACACGGTCGGCACGCGCTCAATGACACGCTTCTGATCTGTGATGCCGCGGATGGTCAGGCCCTCAATGGCGGACAGCCCATCGATCAGCCTCAGCGCCAGCGGGTTTTCGTAGGCGATCGACACTTCGTATGCCTTTGCGATCTTTTGCCTTCGCGAACCGCCCTCGCCGGCCGCAGCACCGAGTTCGGCTAAGTAATCGACCGCTGCGGTAAGTCCGGCCATCAGTTCGATCTGCGGCGTACCGAGTTCGAAGCGCTCCGGCAGGCCATTGGACGAGCAACGGCATTTGTAGGGTTGCAGCGCATCGATGATGTCGCGGCGGCCCCAAAGAATGCCCATGTGCGGGCCGAAGAACTTGTAGGCAGAGCAAACCAGGAAGTCGCAGCCGAGATCCTGCACGTCGACCAGCCCATGCGGCGCGAACTGCACGGCGTCGACATAGACCACCGCGCCGGCCTGTTTGGCGATGGCCGTCAGCGCTTTCACCCGATTGATCGAGCCGGTGAGGTTCGAGGCATAGTTCAGCGCCACGAGCCGAGTCTTGTCGGTGAGCAGGGCGCTGAGCGCCGCCTCCTCGACCTGCCAGCTCTTTTCGTCGAAGGGCAGGAAGCGCACGACGAGGCCAAGATCTTCGGCCAGCTGCAGCCAGGGCGAGACATTGCCCTCATGATCCATGCGGGTGACGATGATCTCGTCGCCCGGCTTGAAGCCGCGGCCGAGCGTGCGCGACATGTGATAGGTCAGCGTCGTCATGTTGGCGCCGATGATTATTTCCTCCGCGCTCGCTGCACCCAGGAAATCGGCCATCGCCGCATGGGCGTCGTCGAACACCTTTTGCGCGGCACGCGTGGTTTCGAAATAGCCGCCGAGATTGGCGTTGGTGGTGAGGAGGCAGCGCGCCACCGCGTCGGCAACCGCTTGCGGCACCTGGGTGCCGGCCGGATTGTCGAGATAGATGCGCCGGCGGCCCTTGTCGGTCAGGTCCAGCGCCGGAAATTTTCCCCTGACGGTCTCGATCGGAAAATCCATGGCTGTCCCCTTCCCCTTGTCTTTGCTCGGCAATCCCGGCCAAACGGTCTGCTTATGGGCACGGATTGCCGACGCGCTGGTGGATCGCATCCACGCCCTTCTGCATCTCGTCGGTCCAGGTCACGTCGGCTGACGACAGCGCCATCTCAAGCTGGGCAATCGTCGTCGCGCCGATGATGCTGGAGGTGACGAACGGCCGGCTGGCGACATAGGCGTTGGCAAACAGCGCAGGTTCAAGGCCGAAGGAGCGCGCCAGTTCGTTGTATGCGAGCTGCGCTTCCGCGGCATTCGGCGTCTCGTAGCGCTGGCCGCGGTTGAACAGCTGCGAGCGCGAGCCTTGCGGTCGCGCGCCATGGTCGTATTTGCCGGTGAGATAGCCTTGCGCCAGCGGCGAATAGGCGAGAAAGCCAACCTCTTCGCGGTCGCAGACTTCGGCGAGGTTCACCTCAAAGGTGCGGTTGACCAGATTGTAGGCGTTCTGCAGCGAAACGATGCGCGGGCCGACGCCCTTGTCGGCCTCGGCAATGAAGCGCATGACGCCCCAGGAGTTCTCGTTCGACAGGCCGAGATGGCGGATCTTTCCCGCCTTCACCAGCTCCTCGAAGACGGCGAGTGTCTCGGCGATCGGCGTCTCGCCGGCCGGCGCGCCAACGGCGTCGGCACGGCGCGGCACAGCACCCACGCGGGTCGGGTTGGCGCCCCAGGGGATGTCGCGCTCCGGCCAATGGATCTGATAGAGATCAAGATAGTCGGTGCCGAGCTTGGCCAGCGATTTGTCGATGGCGTCAAAGATGTCGGCGCGCACCAGCTTCGACGGACGGCCGCCGCGGAACCAGCTGTTGGCGGTGCGGCCGACCACTTTCGAGGCCAGGATGACCTTGTCGCGGTTGCCGTTGGCCTTCATCCAGCTACCGATGAACTTCTCCGTCCGCCCCTGCGTCTCCTCCTTGGGCGGTATCGGGTAGAGCTCGGCCGTGTCGATGAAATTGACCCCGCGCTCAAAGGCCAGATCCATCTGCGCATGGCCTTCGGCCTCGGTGTTCTGCTCGCCCCAGGTCATCGACCCCAGGCAGATCTGGGTAACAAGAAGATCGGTCCGACCGAGACGGCGTTTGTGCATGGGGTTTCTCCGGCGGGAGGTTTGCGCGGACGGCGCGGGGAGGAGATTCCAGCATAAAGCAAAGGCTGCGGCTTCTCCAACCCCCTGCCGGCTCCGGGTGGTGCCTCAGTTTGAATTCCTGAGCCACGGGATAGTCGCACGGCATTCACTCTCAGCCGCCTCAGCGGTCTCGTAAAATCCTCCTCCGAAGCTGTTTTCGGAGGGTGCCCAGTAAGCATATCTCTCGTCGAGACCGTGTTCGCCTTCGTACCAAGCGTCCTCACGGAACGTGTAATAAGAAGCTTCACCTACTTCAAATCTGACGATATTGGCCCGTGCAAGCCGATCATCTCGATAGATCGTTTTGAGTACAGTGCTCATCCCAGTCGCTTTTTTTGCAAGGTCCGCGCTTTTCCGGCTTTGGCGCAACGCGCGTCCATCTTCTCGCAACGCTCTTTCATCGACCAGGCTGATACACTACTCGGCTCCAACCTTTGCGTGAATTGTGAGAGTGCTCTAACGGCGTGCCCCAGCCAAAGCCCGCCGCTTGGCTTCGTCGATCAACATGTTGGCCACCTGCATGCGGATCATGGCGCGCTGGCGCAGATGCGGCGCGACACGGTCGGGATGGTTGGCGAAAGCGAAGCTGCGGCGCATGCGGCCGAGATCGGCGTTCTTGACGGGATGATCGAGGCCGAGTTCGACCGCGATTGCGTCAGGATCGATCGGTGGCAGCTTCTCCTCGGGCTTTGCTTCCTCGCCGGCCAGTGCCAGCTTGGCCTGGTCGAGAAGGGCTGCGAATTCGGCGGCAAGATCGGACCCCGCTTCGCGATACTCGGCCGTGAAGGTTTCGCCGGAGACCTTGATGCGGCCGGAATGAAGCTCGTCGGCCACGGAGAGATAGTCGAACGGGATCGACGGCCGCGCGCCTGTCTCCCCGCCAGCCTCGTCCTTGTCGGAGGCGACGAACAGATCGTCGAGCAAGGAAGCGAAATCCCGCTTGGCGCCGATGTCAGCCTCCCCCTCGTTTTGCGCATGCGAACAGAGCCGGTCGCACCATAGAACCGGCTCGTTAAAAATGAATGCCACTGATCTTAACCAGTTTAGGCGTTCGCCGGGCTTGCGCGACCGGTTGATGGTGCAGCTCAACAAAAAGCCGGACTGCATTTGCATGCAGTCCGGAAATTCGCCAGGAGTGGCGAGGAAAAGCCGGCCATGTGCCAGCGTCTATGCATACGGTGGGGATGCGCCACAAGTTTCAGCGCACGCGGCAATTGTGCCGAAAAAAATTCGCTTGGAATGGCTGCCATGCAAATGCTGCACTGCACAATCTTCACAATTTTCCTATACTCGGCGCCGTGGAGGATCAACAAGGGGCCGAATCATGGGGTTCTTCACTGAAATGTTTGCCCGTCCGCGTCCGCAGGAGCATCTGCGTTATCGTTCCGCACTGGCGTTGCTGCATTCGATGAGCAATGCCGACCGCGCCGACATCGGCATCAAGCCGGCCGACTTCCCGCGCATAGCCCGCGAAATGTCCGTGCGCTGAACCAGCGCGAGACGAGGTTTCCCGGCAGCGACCGGGAAACCTCGGAATGCCGAATTCGTCAACGATTCCCGAGATAGGCACCCTTGGTCAGCGGCACGCCATTGTGGCGCAGGATGTCGTAAGCCGTGGTCACGTGGAAATAGAAGTTGGGCATGGCGACATGCAGCAGATACTGCATGCCTGGCATCGAGGCTTCGCGCTGGCCAAACTTCAGTTCGACCACCCTTTCATCCGAACCCTCGAATTCGGCGGCTGAGAATGACGCCAGCAGATCGAGCGTCTTGGTCAGGCGCGCCTGCAACTCGGCGAAGGTCGCTTCATTGTCTTCGTATTTCGGCACCTCGCGACGGGCCAGCCGTGATGGCGCGCCCTTGGCGTGGTCGGTGGCGACCTGCACCTGCCTGACCAGCGCGTACATGTCGGGCGCCAACCTCGCGGTCAAAAACACCTGCGGGTCGATCTTGCGCTCGGTTGCATTCTGTTCGGCCGCCGACAGCACGCCGGACAGCGCCTTCAGCCTGGCCGAAAACACCGGCACCGAGGCTTCATACATCGATAGTGTCACGTTCAAATCTCCATTGCGGCTGAAGCGCCGACGGCGGGACGTAGCGCCTTCCCGGAGGATTTTTCAAGCGTCACCACGTCGCCGCAATCTCTATGATAGACTCCTTTCGTGGTGGAGATTCTCCGATGAGACGCGTCTTTCTGGCAGCGGCCGCCTTTTGCTCCCTTGCCGCATCCGGCCAGGCTGTGTTCGCCGACGATGAACCGGCAGCCGATGACCAAGCCCCTTACGTCGATGACAGGTCGGACGCCGCAGCCGTCATCCGCTCGCTCTACAGCGCCATCAACCGGCACGAATTCGCCCGCGCCTGGGCTTACTACGGCGATACCAAGCCGGCAAAGGATTTTGATACCTTCGTCAAGGGCTATGACGGCACCGACAAGGTCGACGTCGAAACCGGCGCCATTTCCGATGAAGGTGCGGCCGGCAGCATCTATTACAGCGTTCCGGTCGCCATCCGCGCCACCGACAAGGACGGCAAGGAAGCAGTTTTCGCCGGCTGCTACACGCTGCGCCAGGTCAGCGCTCAGATCCAGGCCCCGCCGTTCCGACCGATCTTTATCGACAAGGGCGCGCTGAAGCCATCCAAGGCCGATTTCGAGGGGGCGCTGCCGCCAAGCTGTGGTGACGGGCCGCCGCCGCCGAAGAAGGACACCGCACTCGAGCACGTGAAGAAACTGTTCGCCGCTGATTATGGCGATCAGTGTGACAAGCAATTTCTCGGCGAGGAGCCGAACATCTTTTCGATCAAATACAAGGCAAAGGACGCGGCTGCCAGCGATCCCGACAAGGAAACGCGGCTTTTCGAGTTCTACTGCCAAGCGGCAGCCTATAACGCAAGTTCGGTCTACTACATGACCGACGAAGTATCGGGCGTGCGGCAGTTGCAGTTCACCGAGCCCGAAATGGATATCCGTTACGAGAACAATGACAGCGACGGCAAACTGCTGGGCATGGATATCATCGGCTTCCGCACAACCGGCTGGGCGGCCAATTCCGAATATGACGAAGAAGCCAAGACGCTGACCACGTTCAACAAATGGCGCGGCATCGGCGACGCCTCGGACAAGGGGATATACCTGTTCCGTAACGGCGATTTCTCCCTCGTCCAATATGATGTGGACGCGTCTTACGATGGCGAGGAGAACCCGCAGACGGTGGTCGACTACAACACCGCGCCGTAGGGGTCTTAGCAGGAACCGCCGCGCTCAAGCAGTCCTTCACATTCGCCTTCTCGTTTCAGGCCGGGAACGCATCGGCCGGAAGAAGGCGCGAATGTCTTCGACCAGAAGACTCGGTTCCTCCAGCGCAGCGAAATGGCCGCCTCGCGGCATCGATGTCCATCGCTGAACGTCAAAGACCCGCGCCACCCAGGATCGAGGCGGCATCGGCAACTCGCGAGGGAAAAGCGCTACCCCAAATGGCGGCGAAACGCGTTCCAGCGTCTCGAACGCAAGAGGGAACAGTCGATTCTCCTTGTAGAGCCGCAAGGACGAGGTGAGCGCGTTGCTGAACCAATAGAGCGAAACATCCGTAAGGAGCGTGTCCATGCCGAAGGTGCGCTCCACGTCACCGTCGCAATCGCTCCAGCTACGGAACTTCTCGATCATCCAGGCTGCGAGACCGATCGGCGAGTCTGTCAGAGCATAAGCAAGCGTCTGAGGCTTCGTGCCCTGCAGATGGGCATAGGCGCCCTCCGTTGCCGTCCAGGCCGCGGCGTTGTCCAGAAAGGCCTGCTCCTCAACGGTGACGGGTGGCAGACCTGCACCCAAGGGTGGCCGATAGCTCCCGGGAATGTAATTGACGTGGACGCCAAGCACGCTTTCGGAATGGAGCCGTGCCATCCAGGCGGAAACGCCCGCCCCGATGTCGCCTCCTTGGGAAGCGAAGCGGTCTTAGCCGAGCCCCCGCATCAACTGTACCCATAACTCCGCGATGCGGCCGGAATGGAAGCCTGGTTCCGTCGGCGCCTGGGAAAAGCCGTATCCGGGCAAGGAGGGAACTACCACGTGGAAAGCGTCGGCCGGGTCACCACCATGGGCAGCTGGGTCTGCCAGCAATGGAATGACGTGTTCCATTTCGATGAACGAGCCGGGCCAGCCATGCGTTATGATCAGCGGCAGCGGCGCCGGTCCGTTGCCTGGCTGGTGGACAAAGTGGACATCTAGGTTGTTCAGCCTCGTCAGATATTGCGGCAGCCGGTTCAGCCGCGCCTCTTGCACTCTCCAGTCGAAGCGGTCTCGCCAGTAATCCGCAAGGCGCTTGATGAACGGCAGGTCGGCCCCATCACTCCAGCCCGCTTCGCTTAGCGGAATTGGCCATCGTGTTGCGCTAAGCCGGCGCTGGAGATCTTCAAGTTGTTCGTTCGGAATTTGGATCTTGAAGGGGTGAGCGTCCATCGCTGTGCTTCCGATCTGTTGGATCATATCAGCCTACCCCAGTAAGGATATCGGCCGAACCATGATCGCCAAAACCAACGGGCACCTCTGGGCCATATGCCTCAGGGCGCTTTTGACAGCATCCAGTTCAACGTTTGGCGCCAGTCCACCATGCGGATCGGCGTGCCGTGGGTGCCCGTTTCAAAACGGACGAACCGGGTCGGATAGGCTTTCGAGTTCGCAATGATGGAGCGGAAGAAGGCTTCCTGTTTCTCCACGGGAAAGACCGGGTCCTTGCTGCCCTGGCCGAAAAACACCGGCACGTGACGCCTGTAAGCCGGGCTCGAAAGGAAGCTGTCATCCCATAGCGAGCCGAGCAGCAGCAGCCCGCTGATGCGCCGTCCGGTATCGTCGCGGCCGGCAAGTTTCCAGCACAGCGCACCACCCATCGAGCCGCAGGCGACGAAAATCTTCGCGTCCGGCGAGGCCTCGGCATAGTGGCCGATCAGGGCTGCGATCTGCGCCGCGCCCTTGTCGCCGAAATCGGTGAAATCGGGTGAGAGATAAAGGCCGCCATTGCCGGCCATCAGGTTCTTGATGCGGTTGAAATTGCCGCCGAAGGTGAAGTCGTCGACACCCTGCTTGCGGCTGCCGCCCTGCCCGTGCAGGTAAAGCACGATGATGCCGGCGCCATCGGTCTTGCCGACAGCGACATGCCTGACATCCCCGGCATCGGTTTTCAGCATCAAATCCTGCTGCACCTTGCGCACGCCGGTGTCGGTATACTGCGCATGCACGCGCTTTTCCGGCACTTCGTCGCGGTCGTTGATGTCGCGCATCTCGCGATAGTCGATGACGGTGTAGGCGCCTTTGTCCGTGGACGAGAGCGTCGCCGGATAGGCGAAGAGGTCATCCTTGTAGGGTTTTAGTTCGAGCGCGTCGGCGTGGGCGGCAGAGAACAGGAAAAAGAGCGAAATCAGAAGGCTATGGAGCGCGGCCGCCCCCCTCTGGGCTGCCGGCCATCTCCCCCTCAAGGGGGGAGATTGGATATCACGCCGCCTTCCGCCAATCTTCAAAGCTGCAGGATAGACGCCGCCATCGAGGCTGCTGATCTCCCCCCTTGAGGGGGAGATGGCCGGCAGGCCAGAGGGGGGTAGAAGCGCTGAGGCAAGTAAAGAGAGAGCCATGCTAAAGGCATGCGTTTTTCGGCTTCGCTTTGTCAATCCTGCAGCACGCCGCCGGCGTCTTCCAGCGCCTCACGGGTGTCGACATCGATCGACGCGCCGTCGCCGATCTCGACGTCGATGACATCCAGTCCCTCGGCCTCGACCAGATGGCGGGCGCCGGTGTCGCCCTCGAGGTGAGCGATGCCTCCAAACAGCGCGCGTGGCAGCAGCACCGGATTGCCGCGGCGGCCGTCATGGGCGGCACGCACCACTGAGCGGCCGCCGTCCCTACGGAAGGCCTCGATCAACCGGTCGAGATCGGCCGATGAGATACCCGGCATGTCGCCGAGGACGATCATGGCGCCGGCCGCCTCGGCTCCAACGCGGGCAATGCCGGCTTTTAGAGACGAGGAAAGGCCGTCGGCAAAATCCGGATTGTCGGCGAAGATCACGTCGAGGCCGGTCAAGGCTTGGTGCACCCGCTCACGCTGGTGGCCGGTGACGACAACGGTGCTGGTTGCCTTCGAGGCCAGTGCGCGCTCGACTGTCCGGCGCACCAGCGGTTTGCCGTCGAACAGCGCCAGAAGCTTGTTCGGCCCGCCCATGCGGCTGGAGCGACCGGCGGCCAGAAGCACGATCTCGACCTTCAGCCCGGCTCTCGCCGGCAGCGGCTCGCGCGGCTGCGGCCGGGTCGGGATTTCCATCAAGAGGCCGCCAACGCCCATGCCGGCGATGTCCTTGGCGGTGACGTCGAGACCGGCGATCAGCCTGTCGAGCACCCAATCGAAACCGTTCTCCTTGGGGCTGCGGGCGCAACCGGGCGCGCCGATGACGCGCTTGCCGTCGAGCGTGCCCAGCACCAGCAGATTGCCGGGATCGACGGGCATGCCCGCGCGGATCACCGTGCCACCTGCTGCCTCGATCGCCGCCGGAACGACATCGTTGAAATCGCTCATCGCCGAGGCGCCGAAGATCACCACCATGTCGTTGTCGCGCGCCAGCGCGGCGGCGGCCTCGGCGACGGGCGCAATTTCGTGCGGCGTGCGGCGCTCCGTCGTCAGCCGGCCGCCGGAGCGTGCCAGCCGCGCTTCGGTGACGCGTAGCGTCTTGTCGAGCACGCTCGCCTTGATGCCGGGCAGCACCGTCTGGATGACGCCGATGCGCACCGGATGGTAGGCGTTGACGGCGAAGATCTCGCCGCCGGCGCAGATCTTTGTCACCGCATCGACAAGGGCCGAGGCAACGGCGAACGGGATGATCTTGACCGTCGCCACCATCTGGCCCTGCTCAACCGGCGCGTGCTGCGCCAGCGTGGCGATGGTGATGGTCGGGTCGACCGCATTGATGGCGTCGATCATGGCGGCATCGACGGTGAAGAGACCGGCGGCCTTGGCATGGAGGTTGACGCGGCCGGTCGCGGCCGGTTTTGCCTCTATGTTGCGGTGGGCCATGCTGGCAGCAATCTTTTCGGCCGCCGCATCCTCGCTGAGGTCATCGGCGGCAAGCACCGCCACGACGATCTCGGTAATGCCGGCCGCCTTCAGCACCGCCACGTCCTGCGTGCTCAGCCTGTGCGCCTTGCGGAAACGCCGCTCGCCCGCCGTCGTGGCATGCGCCAGCACCGCGCCTTGCGCCTTGTCGATTGGAACCGGACCGAATCTCACGCCGCAGCGCCTTTCGATTCCAGCCCGCGCGAGCGAAAGGCGTGGATCGTCTGCGCCAGGATGGCGACGGCGATCTCGGCCGGGCTCGCCGCGCCAATGTCGATACCGATCGGTGCGTGGATGCGGGCGATCTGGTCGGCGCTGGCGCCGAGCGCCAGCAGGCGCTCGACGCGCCTGGCGTGTGTTTTGCGGCTGCCGAGTGCGCCGACATAGAAACAGTTGGCGTCGAGCGCGGCCTTCAGTGCGAAATCGTCGATCTTCGGATCATGGGTTACGGCGGCGAGCGCCGTATAGCTGTCGAGCGGCTGGCGTTTCAGCACATCCTCCGGCCATTCGGCATGGAGTGCTACATCGGGAAAACGGTCCGGGGTGGCGAAGGCGGTGCGCGGATCGACGATCTCCAGGGGATAGCCGGCGATCCTGGCCATCGGCGCCAGCGCCTGACTGATATGGACGGCGCCGACTACCACCAGGCGCGGCTGCGGCAAATGCGCGTTGAGGAAGAAGGTGCGCCCTTCAGCCTCGACCGAACCGGAATTGCCGGTGCGAAATGCCTTGGCGATCGCTTGCCCGAGATCGCCGGCAACCTGGTCGCCTTCGCGCACGATGCGGTCGCGGCCGTCGCCGAGATCGGTGACCAGGATCGCGGCGCGGCGGGCCCGGCGTTCGGCATTGAGCGTTTTGAGAGCGTAGGGATCCATGCCTAACCAAGCCGCTCCACATAGACCTTGATGCGGCCGCCGCAGGACAGGCCGACCTGCCAGGCGGTTTCGTCGGCAACGCCGAACTCCAGCATTTTGGCCTTGCCGCTATCGATGACGTCGATCGCCTCGCTTACCACGGCGCCCTCGACGCAGCCGCCCGAGACCGAGCCGTGGAAATTGCCTTCGGCGTCGATGACCAGATGACTGCCAACCGGCCTCGGCGCCGAACCCCAGGTCTCGACCACAGTGGCGATGGCGACATCCTTGCCGTCCTTCATCCAGCCTTCCGCGATGATCAAGGGGTCGCGGGCCTCATCGAGATAGATGCTGTTGTCCATGATCGCTTGCCTCAAAGTCTGTTTTTCTCTGGGAGCCTGTTTTCGGAATCCAATATGGCTATGCGGCGCGCCTGACACCAGCGTCCAGCCAGCGACGCGGATCGACCGAAGCGGCGGATTTCTTGTCCAGCGAGGCGCAGAGGTCGGCCAGCGCATCGAGATTGTGTACCGAGCGGAACTCGTCGACATGAGGCAGCATCGCTCTGACGCCGCGGGCGCGGGCCTCGAAACCGTCGAAGCGCAATAGGGGATTCAGCCAGATCAGCCGCCGGCAGGATTTGTGCAGGCGATCCATCTCCTCCGACAGGCCGGCGACATCGTCGCGCTCCAGCCCGTCGGTGATCAGCAGCACCACCGCACCCTGCCCGAGCACGCGGCGTGACCAGTGCTTGTTGAACTCCGCCAGCGTATCGCCGATGCGGGTGCCGCCCGACCAGTCCTTCACCGCCGCCGAGCAGTCGGCAAGGGCGGCATCGGGGTCGCGATGGCGCATCTGCCGCGTGAGATTGGTCAGCCGCGTGCCGAAGACGAAGGTGTGCACGCGCCGCCGTTTTTCGGTCAGCGCATGCAGAAAGTGCAGGAAGATGCGCGTGTACTGGCTCATCGAACCGGAGATATCGGCGAGAACCACCAGCGGCGGATGCACTTCGCGGGCTGAGCGGAATTTCGGCAGGATCAGTTCGCCGCCGGTGCGCGCGGCCGAGCGCATCATGGCGCGTGGATCGATACGGCGGCCATGCAGGNCAGTTCGCCGCCGGTGCGCGCGGCCGAGCGCATCATGGCGCGTGGATCGATACGGCGGCCATGCAGGTCTGCCTTGAAGCGTCGGGTACGGACCATGTCGAACGGCAGCCGCAGCCGGGCAATCGCCTTCTTGGCGTCTGCCATCTCGTCGGCATTCATCTGGGCAAAGTCCTTGCCGCGCAGCACTTCATTCCCGGAGAAGGTTAGCCGGGCGTCGACTTCGATCTCCGGGATTTCCCTGACCGGCCGATTCTTCTCGTGGCCTTCGAACATGGCCTGGCTGACGCGGTTTTCTGCCGCGCGCGGCTTTTGCTTCTCCCTGGTGTCGGGCGCCACCGGCGAGAACATCACCAGAAGTTTCTCGATCAGCTCGCGCGATTTCCAGAACAGCCGGAAGGCTTCGTCGAAAACAGGGTGATCCTCGTGCCGCGACACCAGCACGGCATGCAGCGTCCAGTAGAAATCGTCGCGCGAACCGATGCCGGCTGCCAGCACCGCCTCGATCCCATCCTTGACCGAAGCCGGCCCGACCCGCATGCCGGATTTGCGCAAGGTGCGGGCGAAATAGACGATGTTGTCGGCGATGCGCCCGTCTTCGGTCGCCTCTCTGGGTTCGGTCTCTTTGGGGTAAGCACCCGGCGCCTTCACTGCCCTACTCCGCCGCCGCCAGTTCGGCCTTGACCTCATCGAGGATGCGCCGGCCCTCGCCCGCGCCGATGCGGGCAATGTCGTCCTGGTATTTCAGCAAAACGCCGATCGTGTCGGAGACGGTTTCGGGATCGAGCGCCACCTTGTCGAGTTCGGTCAGCGCGCCGGCCCAGTCGATGGTCTCGGCAACGCCCGGCGCCTTGAATAGTTCGACTTGGCGCAGCTTCTGGATGAACGACACCACTTCGGCCGAAAGCCGGCTGTTGGCCTGCGGCACCTTGCGCCGCACGATCTCCAGCTCGCGCTCGGCATTGGGATAATCGACCCAGTGATAGAGGCAGCGCCGCTTCAGCGCGTCGTGGATTTCGCGGGTGCGGTTGGTGGTGATGATGACGATCGGCGGCTCCTCCGCCTTGATCGTGCCAAGCTCGGGCACCGTCACCTGGAAATCGGACAGGATTTCGAGCAGGAACGCCTCGAAGGCTTCGTCGGTGCGGTCGAGCTCGTCGATCAGGAACACCGGGGCCGCACCCGCCTTGCCGGTCAGCGCATCGAGCACCGGCCGGCGGATCAGGTATTTTTCGGAAAAGACATTGCGCTCCATGTCGGAGCGGTCGACCGAGCCTGCCGCCTCCTCCATGCGGATCTCTATCATCTGCGCGGCGTAATTCCACTCATAGACAGCGGACGAGACGTCGAGCCCTTCATAGCATTGCAGGCGGATCAGCCGGCGGCCGAGTGCCTGCGCCAGCACCTTGGCGATCTCGGTCTTGCCGACGCCGGCCTCGCCCTCGAGGAAGAGCGGCCGCTGCATGCGCAGCGACAGGAACAGCACCGTTGCGAGCGAGCGGTCCGCGACATAGTCCGCGCCGGTCAGGAGATCGAGCGTTTCGTCGATCGTCCGCGGCGCGGGGCGCGGTTTCAGCTCGGTCATTCTTTCTCCGTTGCCGCCTCTGCTCCGCTCTGCAGCACGTGGTAGTCGCGGGCGTGGTAGATCAGCGGCCGCAAATTATCGCCCATGCGCAGGCCTGTCACCTTGCCAAAAAGCACACGATGGGTGGCGAGATCCTTGGTGTCCATCAATTCGCAGTCGAAAACCGCAAGAGCGCCCTTCAGGGTAGGCGCGCCCGTCGATATGACATCCCACTCGCCAAACCCGAAACGCTCATCGGCAGACAGCCCGGTCAGGCCTGAAAACGCCACCGATAGGGGCTGCTGGTGCGAAGCCAGCGTGTTCAGCGCAAACCGGCCGTTTTGCACGAAGAGCTCGTTCTTGGCATTCTCGCGGTTGAGACAGACGAGAACCGTCGGCGGCGTGTCCGACACCGAACAGGCCGCAATCACCGTCGTGCCGCGTTTGCCGGCGGGCCCGTCGGTGGTCACCACATGGACGTGGCCGGCAAAATGCGCCATCGCGTCGCGATAGGCCTGAGGCCCTATGTCGTTCAACTTCAACACCGATGATTTTCCATAAGCGGGAATCCAAGCGTTATATATGGCGGCACACAATAGGCCACAAGCGAAGTGGTTGACGCCAATCCGCAAATTCCCGTGTTGCGCCTGGGACGGGCAGCCTTTAGGTCTTGGCGGAAGAGACGCTGGAAGCATGCGACCGGCACGGAGGAATTCGTCGTCAGAATGCGACCCCCAACAGCTGTAATAGCGGCACTGCTCTGGCTGCTGCCGGCAAGCGCCGGCGCGCAGACGCTGCTTGTCGGCGTCGCCGCGCCCCTGTCCGGTCCGTCGGCGATCCTGGGCAAGCAGATCGAGGCGGGTGCTGCCCTGGCAGCAGAAGCCAACAGCGCCGAGATCAAGACGGTCGACGATGCCTGCACCGCCGATGGCGGGGCTGCCGCCGCCAGGGAATTCGCCGCTGCGAAGGTCGATATCGTCGTCGGCTTCCTCTGCACCGAGGCGATCCAGGCGGCGCTGCCGATCCTCAAGGACGCTGACATACCGGTCATCACCGTTGGCGTGCGCACCGAAAGCCTGACCGACCGCCGCGCCAAAACCGGCTGGCCGGTCTACCGGCTGGGGCCACGCGGCGACGACGAGCGCAATGCGGTGGCCGCCATCCTGACCCGGCTGTGGCAGAGCGAATTGTTCGCCATCGTCGATGACGGCACCATCTATGGCCGCGAAATCGCCGAGACGCTGCGCGCAGCGGCCGAACAGGCGGCGCTGAAGCCGGTCTTCACAGACACGTTCCGGCCCCAGCTCGACAACCAGATCGGGCTGATCGGCCGGCTGAAGAAATCAGGCGCGACGCATGTCTTTGCCGGTGGCGACGGCGACGACATCGCCATTATGGGCCGCGACGCCGGCCAGCTCGAGGCCGGCATCGTCTTTGCCGGCGGCGAGAATTTGCGCACGCCACCCGGCGATGTGCCTTACGCCATCGGCACGCTGATGATCGCGCCGCCGGAATGGGCCGATGTCGCCGATCCCAAGGTGCTGGCGGCGTTTACGGCCAAAAACATCGCGCCGGATGGCTATGCCTTGCCGGCCTACGCGGCGGTGGAGATTGCCAAGGCGGCCTCGGCCGCGCCCGAGACCTCGGGCAAGGGGCTGGCCGACGCGCTAACCGGGCATGATTTCACCACCGCGATCGGCCCGCTGCGGTTCGACGACAAAGGCGATCTGAGCCAAAACCTCTATCGCGCCTTCCGCTTCGACGGGACGCATTTCGTGCCGGCGGAGAAGAATTGATGTTTCGCACCGGGCCGCGCAATCTGATCACCGATGTCGCCGGCCTGCGCGTCGGCAACGCGTCGGACGCAAGGTTGAAATCGGGCGTCACGACCGTGCTGTGCGATGAACCGGCGGTCGGTGGCGTGCAGATCCTCGGCGGCGCGCCGGGCACGCGCGAGACCGACCTGCTCGAACCGCACAATTCCATCGAGGCGGTTCATGCCGTCGTGCTGTCGGGCGGCTCGGCCTTCGGCCTCGACGCCGCATCGGGGGTGCAGGCGGCGTTGCGTGAAAACGGCATAGGCATCGATGTCGGCGGCTTTCGCGTGCCGATCGTGCCGGCGGCGATCCTGTTCGACCTGCGCAATGGCGGCGACAAGGATTGGGGCCGTTATCCTCCCTACCGCGACCTCGGCTACCAAGCCGCCCAGGCGGCAACAGTCGACTTTCCGCTCGGCACAATCGGCGCCGGCACCGGGGCGCTGAGTTCCGGGCTGAAGGGCGGCCTTGGCTCTGCCTCGACTGTGCTCGACAGCGGCGTCACCATCGGCGCGCTCGCCGCCGCCAACCCGACCGGCTCGGTGACGATTGCCCGTACACGCTATTTCTGGGCGGCGCCCTTCGAGATCGGCGATGAGTTCGGCGGGCTCGGCTATCCCTCGCCAATGCCGGACGATGCCAGGCGGATCCTGTTGAAATACCGCGACAAGCGTGTCGGTGGACAAGCCGAGGCCGGTGGCAACACCACCATCGCCGTCATCGCCACCGACGCCGTGCTGACCAAGGCGGCAGCCAAGCGGCTGGCCATTTCAGCGCATGACGGCTTCGTGCGCGCCATCTGGCCCGTGCACACGCCGGCTGACGGCGATCTGGTGTTCGCGCTGGCGACGGGGAAGAGCGGCATAGAACTCAGCGCCGACGATGCCGTCGATTTCTTTGCCGCCGCCGGCGCCACCATGGCGCGCGCCATCAGCCGCGGCATCCATGCCGCGACGCCGGCCGATGGCGATCTGTTTCCGGTGTGGTCGTCGCGCTGACTTTCAGTCAGGTCGGGTCGGACTCCTCTTCCTCGAAGCTGACCGCGACATCCGAATTCGCCGACAGCCAGACTTTCTGGCCCTCGACCTCGGCAAGCAGGCTCAAGGGAATGTAGTGGTGATGCCCCTGATGGGCGCCCTCGCCGCTGTCGGCCTTGGTCAACTTGATCCGCTCGCCATCGACCCTGTCGACGGTGCCGATGTGAACGCCGTCGGCGCCGACCACTTCCATATGCTCGCGAATCTTGCTGGCCTCAGTCATGGGGTGTTCTCCTTTTGAAAACGATCGACGATAACAAACAGAGGCGAAATTGGATGCATCGCCTTTCGAATAGCACGATGTTTTGACTGTCTCGTGATAGGGAACGATCGAACCAGGCAGGCGGAGCGGAACCCCGATGCGAAATCTCGTCCTGATTGGCGTTTGCCTGCTGGTCCATCTGGCATCCGCCATGGCCGCCCGAGCGGGCGATGTCGCCGAGCTTGAAATCCTCGGCTTCAGCAAGGATGGCAGCGTCTTCACCTTCGAGGAATATGGTGTGGCAGACGGTTCGGGCTTTCCCTATGCCAATCGCTACTACATCAACACCGCCGACGACACGTTCCTGAAGGGCACGCCAATCCGGGTCCGGCTGAAGGATGAGACCGCCTCGCTCGAGACGGCCCGTCAGCAAGCCAGGCAAAAAGGCGAAGCAATCATTGCCCAGGCCGAGCTTACCGCCAACCGCGGCATCACCGCCGGCTTCAACCCGGTGACCGAATTGTCGGCCGACCCGTTCCGCATGGTGGTCAACCCACGGCCGATCTTTTCGCCGGTCGACCCGCCGCTGGAATTCCGGCTCGACGAGATCGGCATGAACGACACCGAAAGCTGCCAGAGCCAGGGCGAGATCAACGGTTTTCGCTTGCTGCGGATCGAGGCCAGGGATGGCGGCCAGACCCATCTGCTGCATGAGGATAAATCGATCCCGAAAAGCCGTGGCTGCCCGAACGGCTACAGGATCGGCGCGGTGCAGACGTTCTCGATGGACAGCATCAGCGCCTATGCGGTGCTGATCGCGGTGCGCCAATACGGCTTCGAAGGGCCGGATTTTCGCTGGATCGCCGTGACCGGACGCCTGTGACTGCGCTCGATCAATCCAGCTGGCGCAAGCGCGCCGGAAAACGCGTCAGCCGCGCCGTACCAGCGACGGGCACGGCGCTTGTCGGCGCCTTGCTGTGGGCGATGGCCATGGGCGCCAGCGCGCTGACCGGTCTTTGGCTCGACAATTGGGAGACCCCGGAAAAGATCCGCTTCGTCGCCCTGCTGTTTGCGACCGGCGCGGCATTGGCCTTTCCCGTCGGGTTGTTCGCGGCGCGGCTGGTCTCGCTCGACCGGCATTGGGAGGTGGCGTTCGCCGCCGCCTTCGTCTGCCTGCTTGCCACGACGCTCGCCTTCACCGGCGGGTTGTTTGCGCTGCAATACCGCTCCTACTATGCCGAATGGCACGCGGAGGCCTTCACCGCCCGGTGGGCGTTCGAACTGGTCTTCACCTCGCTGACGGCGCTCTACCAGTTCGTGGTGCTGGGTATCAGGCTCTATTTTCCGCTCGGATTCATCGCGCTTGCCGCCGCCAGCGTGTGGTTTGCACGCCGGCAGCGTTGAGCATTCGGTCCGCCTCTGTTAGGACGCGCACTTAACCACGGACACATCAGGACTGACGGATGATCCCTCGCTATTCCCGGCCGGAAATGGTCGCCATCTGGTCGCCGGAAACCCGCTTCCGCATCTGGTTCGAGATCGAGGCCCATGCCTGCGATGCGCTGGCCGAGCTCGGCGTCATTCCCAGGGAAGCCGCCAAAACCATCTGGGAAAAAGGCGGCGCCGCCCAATTCGACGTCGGCAAGATCGACGAGATCGAGGCCGTCACCAAGCACGACGTCATCGCCTTCCTCACCCATCTCGCCGAATTCGTCGGGCCGGATGCGCGTTTCATCCACCAGGGCATGACCTCATCGGATGTTCTCGACACCTGCCTTGCGGTGCAGCTCGGCCGCGCCAGCGATATCCTGCTGGCCGACCTCGACGGCCTGCTCGCCGCGCTGAAGCGCCGGGCCTTCGAGCACAAGGACACCGTCACCATCGGCCGCAGCCACGGCATTCATGCCGAGCCGACCACGTTCGGCGTCAAGCTGGCGCAGGCCTATGCCGAGTTCTCACGCTGCCGCGAGCGGCTGGTGCACGCGCGAGAGGATATTGCCACCTGCGCTATCTCGGGCGCGATCGGCACCTTCGCCAACATCGACCCTTATGTCGAAGAGCATGTGGCGAAAAAGCTTGGGCTGAAGCCGGAACCGGTGTCGACGCAGGTCATCCCGCGCGACCGCCACGCCATGTTCTTTGCCACGCTCGGGGTCATCGCCTCGTCGGTCGAGCGGCTGGCGACCGAGATCCGCCATCTGCAGCGCACTGAGGTGCTGGAAGCGGAAGAGTATTTTTCGCCGGGCCAGAAGGGCTCGTCGGCAATGCCGCACAAGCGCAACCCGGTGCTGACTGAAAACCTCACCGGCCTTGCCCGCATGGTGCGGTCCATGGCCTTGCCGGCAATGGAGAATGTGGCGCTCTGGCACGAGCGCGACATTTCGCATTCCTCGGTCGAGCGCATGATCGGCCCGGACGCCACGGTAACACTCGATTTCGCGCTGTCGCGGTTGACCGGCGTCATCGACAAATTGCTGGTCTATCCCGACAATATGCTGAAGAACATGAACAAGTTCCGTGGCCTTGTGCATTCGCAGCGCGTGCTTTTGGCGCTGACGCAAGCCGGCGTCAGCCGCGAGGACGCCTACCGCCTGGTGCAGCGCAACGCCATGAAGGTATGGGAACAAGGCGCTGATTTCCTTGAAGAATTGTTGGGTGACAAGGAAGTCACCGCAGCGCTGCCCGAAGCCGAGATCCGCGAGAAATTCGACCTGGGCTATCACACCAAGCATGTCGACACGATCTTCAAGCGGGTTTTCGGATAGGTTTTTCGATGCGGCTGGCCGTCCTTTCCGACATCCATGGGAATCTGCGCGCGCTTGAGGCGGTTCATGCGCAGATCAAAGACGCTTCTCCCGACATCATCGTCAATCTGGGCGATTGTCTTTCCGGGCCGCTATGGCCTGAAGAAACCGCGCAATATCTGATGGCGCAGAACTGGCCGACCGTGCGCGGCAATCACGACCGTGTGCTGATCGAGCCGCCTGCTTCCGGGTTGGAAGACGTCGATGCTTTCACCCACCAACGCCTCTCTGAGACATCCCTGACCTGGCTCTCGGCCTTGCCGGTCACCCTGTCGCCTGCCCCGGACATCCTGCTGTGCCATGGCAGCCCCAGTGACGACGACGTGTTCCTGCTCGAGGAAGACGGAGGCAGCCACTTCCACCCGTCCAATGAAAAGCAGATCAGGCACAAGCTGGGCAGCGCCGGCGCCGGGCTGACCTTGTGCGGCCATACACATACGCCGCGCGTTGTGCGTTTGTCGGACAACCGGACAATCCTCAATCCGGGCAGCGTCGGCGTCCAGGCATTCCCCGGCCTGACCGTGACCGGCAGTCCGCATGCCCGCTACGCCCTCGCTACGCGCAAGGACGGACAATGGTTTTTCAGCCATCACGTGGTCAATTATGACTGGACCGAGGCATCCGGCCGCTCCACGGCGACCGGCTTCGACAGCTGGGCGCATGGGCTGCTGACGGGCTACGCCGCCAATTCCTTGTAAGAACCGAGCGGGCGCTCAGCCGGCGGCGCCCGGCACGGTGCGGATCACCGTGCCCCACGGATCTTCCCGCGTGGTTTCAGCGGTTGTCCTGTCCGAGCGCATCTCGACCCAGGCCAGCCCTGAGCGGGACGGATCGCGGCGCCCGGCGCCGGCGCTGTGCCACGAATTGCCACCGATATGATGGTGGTAGCCTCCCGACGACAGGAACACCGCCTGCCCTCCATACTTAGCGACCGTGTCGAAGCCAAATTCGTCGTGCCACCAGGCCTCGGCATCTTCCGGCCGGCCGACGCGCAGATGGACATGGCCGACAATGCTGTTTTGCGGCGCGCCCTGCCAGCCGGCGTCACCGGCCGGCACGCTGCCAACCACGGCAGCCAGGTTCAGCCGCTCGGTCGCCATGGCGATCTTGTCGCCGTTCCACTTCCACTCCTGCGGCAGACGGTCCCTATAGATTTCAATGCCGTTGCCTTCGGGGTCGGTCAGGTAGAGAGCCTCGCTGACCAGATGGTCGGAGGCGCCCTCGATGCGGATCTTGTTGGCGGCGGCGTGGTTTATCCAGCGGCCGAGATCGGCGCGGCTGGGCAGCAGGAAAGCGGTGTGGAACAGGCCGGCGCTGCGCGGATCGTCGGGCTTGGCCGCTGCATCAGGCTCGATCACCAGCAGCGGGCGCTCGGCAGCGCCCAGCGTGATGGCGCCATCGGCGCGGCTCAATTCCTGCAGGCCGACAACAGCCCGGTAGTAATCGGCAAGTCCTTCGGCGTCGCGCGCCTTCAGGCCCACGCGTGACACGCTGACGGGGGTCGTCGCGGCAAAAGGCAGTTCGCTCATAAAACTCTCCGTTCAGCGCATTATCCCAGGCCGCGCCACCAGTCTATTCTGTCGTCCATCTCTTCCTGCCTCAAATCGTCGATCCTGATCGTTCACACAAGATGGAAAGAATCGAACAGGTTGTTCACAATTGTGATGCACCGCATGCGTCAGCGCGGGTTGCACGAGACACGGCCGCTCGCTATCTCAGCGCCATGAAAGTCAAAGACGCAGATATTCTGATCGTGCCGGGCTACACCAATTCCGGCCCTGAACACTGGCAGACACGCTGGCAGTCGAAACTGTCGACAGCGCGTCGGGTCGAACAGGCGGAGTGGTCGAAGCCGGTGCGCGAGGACTGGACGACGAGCGTGGCGAACGCTGTCAACGAGGCCGAGCGGCCGGTGGTGATCGTTGCCCATTCGCTCGGTGTGGCGGCCGCGGTGCAGGCCATTCCGCAGTTCAGGAAGCCGGTCGCCGGCGCGTTTTTTGTCGCGCCGCCCGACGTCGCCAACCCGGAGATAAGGCCGCGTCACCTGATGACCTTTGGTCCCTATGCGCGCGAACCGCTGCCCTTCCCGTCCATCGTCATCGCCAGCCGCAACGATCCGTTCTGCGCCTTCGAGGTTGCCGAGGACATTGCCGCTGCCTGGGGTTCGCTGTTCATCGATGCCGGCGAAACCGGTCACCTCAATGAGGATGCCGGCTTCGGCCCGTGGCCGGAAGGGTCGATGACCTTCGCCAAGTTCCTGACCGACCTCAAGGCCTGACCGGGCAAGGCACCACGCCTCAGCCCTTTATCGAATCGTTCATGCTTTTGATGAGTATCTTTGCGCCGAGCGAAATCAGCGCATGGTCCGAGCCCATCGCCAGCAGCCGGTAGCCCATCGCCACGACGCGGCCGGCAATCGCCGGCTCAACGACGTAGATCGCCGCATGCTTGCCCGCCTTGCGCGTCCGCTCGGCGATGGAGGCGACGGTTTCCATCATGCTTTCCAGCGTCGAATTGACGGTGGCGCCATTCGACCAGGCGATGGAGAAATCCGATGGGCCGAGGAAGATGCCGTCAATGCCCGGCGTGTCGAGGATGCCGTCCAGCGCATCGAGTGCGGCGCGCGTTTCGACCATGGCAAAGGCCATGGTGCGTTGATTGGTGTCGCGCAGCCATTCGGCGTGGTCGCCTTTGCCATGGCGCGGAAAAGCATAGGTCGGGCCCCAGGAGCGCTCGCCCATCGGCGGATATTTCATCGCCGCGGCAAAGAGTTTTGCATCGGCCACCGAATTCACCATCGGTGCAATCACCGCCTCGGCACCGAAATCGAGGGCGCGGCTGGCCATGTCGAAGCGGCCGACCGGAATGCGCACCAGCGCCGGCTTGTTGGCGGCCAGCACCGGCACCAGGCCGCGCAAGACCGAGTCTTCGTGGTGTCCGCCATGCTGCATATCGAGGGTGACGGCGTCAAAACCCTGCTTGGCGATGATTTCGACCGTCAAAGCGTCCGGAACGCCGGACCAGGCGGTGAACAGCGTTTCATCCGCCGCCAGGCGTGACTTCAGGGACATGGGTGCTTTCCTCGTTGGGTAGAGCCTTGTAACAGGCCTACGCACAGTTTCAGCCGGAAAAGGCTGAAAGGGCAAAGAAAAACCGCCCGGCTGAGCCGTGCGGTCGATTGGTCCAGTCATTCCAGGTTTGTCGCAGGTTCTGTCACAAACGCAGAACGCTTTTGCGGAACCTGTTTCGGTCCGATCAGGTGTTCTTGATCTGCTCGATCGCCTGCGCCATCAGTTCGTCCATGGTGCGGCGGATCTGGTGATCCGACTGGTCGACGCCGGCGGCGTCGAAATCCTTGCGGATCTTGCGGAATACGTCGTGATCGCCGGCTTCCTCGATATCGGAAACCACAACTTCCTTGGCATAGGCGTCGGCGTCAGTGCCGGATTTGCCCAGCTTTTCGGCGGCCCACAGACCGAGCGCCTTGTTGCGGCGTGCGGAAGCCTTGAAGCGAAGTTCTTCGTCGAAGGCGAATTTGCGCTCAAAACCCTCTTCGCGGTCTTTCATGCTGCTCATGGCTTCCCTCCGATGAAATCGATTCGCGTTGGCGATGGATATGTGTGTTGCCGCAGCACAAACCAAAAGGGCGCGGGCCGGTCAATATGCTACATCACTTGCTGCGCTGCGGCATTTCATTCCTGAAAGCGGTCGATGGAAAGGATTTGCCGATTGAGCAAACGCTGTGATTGGGATAGACCCGGCATTGAACCCCACCCGTCGCCGCACCAATTTAGGCAGACGGACAGGAACTGGTCGCTTGCCGCCTGCCCGCAAATCCAGAGAAAAATCAGATGAAAAATCGCCGCCGCATTTATGAAGGCAAGGCCAAGATCCTCTATGAGGGACCGGAACCGGGCACACTTATCCAGTTCTTCAAGGATGATGCGACCGCATTCAACAAGAAGAAACATGAGGTCATCGACGGCAAGGGTGTGCTCAACAACCGCATTTCCGAGTACATCTTCAACCATCTGAACCGCATGGGCATTCCGACCCACTTCATCCGCCGGCTCAACATGCGCGAGCAGCTGATCAAGGAAGTCGAGATCATTCCGCTCGAAGTGGTGGTGCGCAATATCGCCGCCGGCTCGCTGTCCAAGCGCCTCGGCATCGAGGAAGGCACCGTTCTGCCGCGCTCGATCATCGAATTCTATTATAAGGCCGATGCGCTCGACGATCCGATGGTGTCGGAAGAGCACATCACCGCTTTCGGCTGGGCAAGCCCGCAGGAGATCGACGACGTCATGGCGCTGGCCATCCGCGTCAACGACTTCCTCTCCGGCCTGTTCATGGGTGTCGGCATCCAGCTCGTGGATTTCAAGATCGAATGCGGCCGCCTGTTCGAGGGCGACATGATGCGCATCGTCGTTGCCGACGAGATCTCGCCGGATTCGTGCCGGCTGTGGGACGTGGCAACGCAGGACAAGCTCGACAAGGACCGTTTCCGCCGCGATATGGGCGGCCTCGTCGAAGCCTATCAGGAAGTTGCCCGCCGCCTCGGCATCATGAACGAGAACGAGCCGCCGCGCCCGACCGGCCCGGTGCTCGTCGCCTCGACCGATGGCCTCAAAGGCAAGCCGCATTAAGTCTTCATTTCTTGACGCAATTCCGGACGGAAAACCGCTTCACACTTTTCCTGGAATTGCTAAGTCTTCGAACAGGAACCTGTCCAGCATGATCAAGGCCCGCATCACCGTCACCCTCAAGAACGGCGTGCTCGACCCGCAGGGAAAAGCCATAGAGCACGCTCTGTCCGGACTGGGGTTCGGCGGCGTCGGCCAGGTGCGGCAGGGCAAGGTCTTCGACCTCGAGCTCTCGGAGACCGACAAGGCCAAGGCTGAAGCCGATCTGAAAGCCATGTGCGACAAGCTGCTGGCGAATACGGTGATCGAGAATTACGCGGTGGAGATCGCTTGATATGAAATCAGCTGTCGTTCTTCTCCCCGGCCTCAACCGCGACCGCGACATGATTGCGGCGCTGACCAAGATTTCCGGGCAGGCGCCGGCGACCGTCTGGCAGACCGACACTGAAATCCCCGATGTCGACCTGATCGCCATTCCCGGCGGCTTCTCCTTCGGCGATTATCTGCGCTGCGGCGCCATTGCCGCGCGGATGCCGGTGATGCGGGCAGTCGCTGAAAAGGCCGCCAAGGGCGTCATGGTCATTGGCGTCTGCAACGGGTTCCAGATTCTGGTCGAGGCCGGCCTGCTGCCCGGCGCGCTGATGCGCAATGCTTCGCTGAAATTCGTTTGCCGTGAGGTGAAGCTGCAGATCGCCAACGCCAACACCATGTTCACCCGCCGCTATCAGCCGGGCCAAATCATCCGCACGCCGGTTGCGCATCATGACGGCAATTATTTCGCCGATGCCGACACGCTTGCGCGCCTCGAGGGCGAAGGACAGGTTGTGTTCCGCTATGCCGAAGGCACCAATCCCAATGGCTCGATCAACGACATTGCCGGCATCATCAGCGAGAAGGGCAATGTGCTCGGCCTGATGCCGCATCCGGAAAACCTGATCGAGGCCGCGCATGGCGGCAGTGACGGCCGGGCGCTGTTCGAAGGCGCACTCGGCATCGCCGCCTGATATCTCTTCGAATTCCTTTCAAAACGCGGGGGCGGTTGACCATGAGACTGACGATTGTTCGCCTAGGTCCCCTGGCTGCTGCCGGCTTGGCGTTGGCGTCCTGCCAGTCCAGCCCGAAGAGCGCGCCGGTCCCCACGGGCAAGAGCGCTTCGCTGCTGGCCATGGAACAGGTAGCGATATCGGCCCACAAATGCTGGATCGCCAGCAAGGATCCCGCCTTCAAATCCTATCAGATGGCCAATGAGCTGAATTCGTTCAGCGGCACGCCCCGCTTCCTGCTGGTGCCGGCCAAGCATTATGGCGGCAAGCCGCTGCTGGTCGTCCAGGCGCAAGGCAATTCCAGCCGCGTCGACGTGTTCGGTCCGCTGATGGACGATCCGCTCGGCGCGCGCATCGGATCCGACATTGCGCGCTGGCAAACGGGCAACCCCTCCTGCAACGCGGCCGCCTGACGCCATGGGCCGCTTCCTGCAGTTTGCGGGATTGATCATCGGTCTGGCCGGGCTTGTCCTGCAAGCGTGCATCACCATCCCGGCATCGATGGAAGCCGGCCGCAGTTTTCTCGGCTCCATCGTCTTTCTGTTCAGCTTCTTCACCATCCTGACCAACATCGGTGCAGTGCTGGTCCATGTCTCGCTGCTGTCGCCTTCGGGCTACGCCTGGCTGCCGGCCTTTGCCGGGCCGCGGATGCGGGCGGGCGTGGCGGCTTCCATCGCCCTGGTCTTCATCGTCTACGCGACAGTTCTGGCGCAGCTCTGGCAGCCGCAGGGGCTGTTCCTGCTCTGTGACGTGCTGCTGCACTATGTGACGCCGGTGCTGTTCGTGCTGTGGTGGCTTGTTGCAGGCGCTGACGGCAGGACACGCTGGAGCGACATTTCGTGGTGGATGGCCTATCCGATCGCCTATCTCGCCTATGCGCTGGCGCGCGCACCGATCGCAGGCGAAGTGCCCTACCCGTTCCTCGACGTTGCGAAAAACGGCGCGGCCAACGTCGCCCTTGCGGCGCTGGCCGTCACCGGTGTTTTCCTGGTGCTGTGCATCCTCGCCGTGCTTGCCGATAAGGGCGTCTCACGCCTCAGGGCTCCGGGCACACGCCGCTGACCAGACTACAAGTTAGTCCCAGATTCGCCTGATGCCTTCGCGGTGAGCGTCGTCACGCGACACACCGATGTCCCTGAGCTGCTCGTCGGTCATTTCGAGCAAAGCCAGGCGGCCGCGACGGCGCTCGATCAGCACGTCGATCCATCGCGCCAGCGATCTGACTACATGCACGATCCGGCCGACAAAGCCTCGCCGGCTGGACGGGCGCGGCCCGACCAATTCAATGCCCGCGCAGCGGATTGTCTCGATTGTATCCATTGTCTTTCTGCCAACCTTGCAAATTGTACCCATCTTAGTACGGTTCTGATATGCATTGACACCCGATCTGGTGCAATATACAGAATTGTCACCATGACAAATTGGCTCCCTGACCTCACCATCGGTTCCGGCCCGCTTTACCAGCGCCTTGCCGACAGCATCGAGTCGGACATCGACAAGGGCGTCATCGATGCCGGGGCAAAATTGCCGCCGCAGCGCGATCTCGCCTATGATATCGGCACGACGGTCGGCACGATCGGCCGAGCCTATCAGCTGCTGCGCGAACGCGGGCTGGTGAGCGGCGAAGTCGGACGCGGGACCTATGTGCTGGCGCAGCAATCGGAACCGTCACCCGAATTCGCCGAGCCTGCCGTGCAAGGCACGCGCTATGTCGATGCGCCGCCCGGCAAGCTGCGTTTCGACAGCACTGCCGCGCCCGACATCGGCCAGGGCGCCATTGTCGCTGACATGCTCTCGCGCACGGTGCAGGATCACCCGCACGAGATTTCGAGCTACACCAGGGATTTTCCGGAGCGCTGGTTCGAGGCCGGCGCCCGCTGGCTGTCGCGCAATTCGTTCCGTCCGGCGGCCGACACCATCGTTCCCACGCTTGGCACACATGCCGCGGTGATGGCGGCGATTGCGGCACTGACCACACCGGGCGACTATGTCGCCTTCGAGCACCTCACCTATTCGCAGATCGCCCGCAGCGCCGGGCTGATCGGGCGGCGCATAGCACTGGTGGCATCGGACGAAGAAGGCCTCGATCCCGAGGATTTCGAACGCGTCTGCGCGCAAAAGCACCCGAAGATGATCTTCCTGATGCCGACGGTGCAGAACCCGACGCTGGCGATCCTGTCGGGTTCGCGCCGCGAGGCGATCGCTCGTGTCGCGCGCGCGTACAATGTCATCGTCATCGAGGACGATCTCTATGGCGGCCTGACCGAAGATCCGACGCCGCTCATCGCCGAATATGCACCCGAGCGCACCATTGTCGCCGGCGGTCTGTCGAAATCGGTCGCGGCAGGTGTTCGCGGCGGCTGGCTCTCCTGCCCGCCCGCCTATCGCCATCGCATCCGCGTCGCCCACAAGATGATGACCGGCGGGATGCCGTTCCTGCTGGCGGAGGTGAATGCGCGGCTGGTGCTGTCAGGGCAGGCTGGCGATATCCGCAAACGCAGCATTGCCGAAATTGCCGCCCGCATCGCCATCGTGCGCGAGACACTGGCGGGTTTCGCCTTCAAGTCACACGGCAGCGTGCCCTTCGTCTGGCTGACGCTGCCCGATCCCTGGCTGTCCGGCACGTTCAGGAGCGCATGCCTCGAAAATGGCGTGCTCCTCGACGACGAGGACGAGTTCAAGGCGGGGCGTTCCGAGCAGGTTTTTCACGGCGTGCGTTTCGGCGTCTCGCAGCCAAGGCGGCGCGAGGACATCACCGGCGGCGTCGCGGTGATCCGGCGGCTGCTGGAGGAAGGCCGCGCCGGCTACGACAGTTCGTCCTGAATCGTTGGCGCTAAACCGTGCGCCTGTGTACCGATCTCAGGTTCAGCCCTCTGCCTTGAAGTTTTTGGCTTCCTTTGCGCCCTTGTCCTTGCCGTGCTTCTCGGCCAGGTCCTTGGCCTGCTTGGGCGACACGTCGGTGGTCTCGGCAATATGCATGGCCTCCTTGTCGGAGAGGCGATTGTCTTTCTTGCCTTGCTTGGTGGCCATGTCGAAATCTCCTGATTGGTTTGAGGCCTAACGGCCGGGATGCCATAGCGTTCCCCAACGGCTCCCCGCTACCATCGTCGCCCTGTGGTTTTCCGGCGTTTTTCGTCATCCAATGGGGTGTATCACGCCAAAGCTTGCGATATGAGGGGACTCAAATTCCCCTCTCCCATGGACATCAATCGCCGCCCATGACCATTTCCAATTCCGTGCCGATCACCCCGGAACTCATCGCCGCGCATGGGCTGAAGCCCGACGAATACCAGCGCATCCTCGACCTGGTCGGGCGCGAACCGAGCTTTACCGAACTCGGCATCTTCTCGGCGATGTGGAATGAGCACTGCTCCTACAAATCCTCGAAGAAATGGCTGCGCACGCTACCGACCACCGGGCCTCAGGTCATCCAGGGTCCGGGCGAGAATGCCGGTGTGGTCGATATCGGCGATGGCGACTGCGTCGTCTTCAAGATGGAGAGCCACAACCATCCCTCCTACATCGAGCCCTACCAGGGTGCGGCGACCGGCGTCGGCGGCATATTGCGCGATGTCTTCACCATGGGCGCGCGGCCGATTGCGGCGATGAACGCTTTGCGCTTCGGCGCACCGGACCATCCCAAGACCAGGCACCTGGTCAGCGGCGTGGTTTCCGGCGTCGGCGGCTACGGCAATGCGTTCGGCGTGCCGACGGTCGGCGGCGAGGTCAATTTCGACGCCCGCTACAACGGCAACATCCTGGTCAACGCCTTTGCCGCGGGCCTCGCCAAGACCGATGCGATCTTCCTGTCGGAAGCCAAGGGCGTCGGCCTGCCCGTCGTCTATCTCGGCGCCAAGACCGGCCGCGACGGCGTCGGCGGCGCCACGATGGCCTCGGCCGAGTTCGACGACAAGATCGACGAGAAGCGCCCGACCGTGCAGGTCGGCGATCCCTTCACCGAAAAATGCCTGCTCGAAGCCTGTCTTGAGCTGATGGCGTCTGGCGCCGTTATCGCCATCCAGGACATGGGGGCGGCCGGCCTCACCTGTTCGGCGGTCGAGATGGGCGCCAAGGGCGACCTCGGCATCGAGCTTCACCTCGACCAGGTGCCGGTGCGCGAAGAGCGCATGAGCGCCTATGAGATGATGCTGTCGGAGAGCCAGGAGCGCATGCTGATGGTGCTGCGCCCCGAGAAGGAAAAGGAAGCCGAGGCGATCTTCCACAAATGGGGCCTCGACTTCGCCATTGTCGGCAAGACCACCGACGATCTGCGCTTCCGCGTCATTCACCAGGGTGACGAGGTCGCCAACCTGCCGATCAAGGACCTTGGCGACAAGGCGCCGGAATATGACCGCCCCTGGGTCGAGCCGAAGAAACCTGCGGCGCTTGCCGCCGGCGATGCGCCGAAGGCCGATGTCGCCGACGCGCTGTTGAAACTGCTCGGCGGGCCGGACCTGTCGTCGCGCCGCTGGGTGTGGGAGCAGTACGACACGCTGATCCAGGGCAATTCGCTGCAGCTTCCGGGCGGCGACGCAGGCGTGGTGCGCGTCGAAGGCCATCCGACCAAGGCGCTCGCCTTCTCCTCCGACGTGACGCCGCGCTATTGCGAGGCCGACCCGTATGAAGGCGGCAAGCAGGCGGTGGCCGAATGCTGGCGCAACCTCACCGCCACCGGCGCGCTGCCGCTGGCGGCCACCGACAACCTCAATTTCGGCAATCCGGAACGGCCTGAGATCATGGGCCAGCTGGTCGGCGCGGTGAAAGGCATTGGCGATGCCTGCCGCGCGCTCGGCTTCCCGATCGTGTCGGGCAATGTCTCGCTCTACAACGAAACCAATGGCCAAGGCATCCTGCCGACGCCGACCATCGGCGGCGTCGGGCTGATTGCCGACTGGTCGAAGATGACCCGTATCGGCTTTGCCGCCGAGGGCCAGATGATCCTGCTGGTCGGCGCACCCGCAAGCTGGGGCAGCCATCTCGGCCAGTCCGCCTATTTCAGGGACATCCATGGCCGTACCGACGGGCCGCCGCCATCCGTCGACCTCGCGCACGAAAAGCGCGTCGGCGACCACGTGCGCGCGCTGATCGCGTCGGGCGTCGTGACCGCGGCGCATGACCTTTCCGATGGCGGCTTGGCGATAGCCTTGGCCGAAATGGCGATGGCGTCCGGCATCGGCGCCACCATTCCGGGGCTCGCCGGCACCGACCCGATCCCGGTCTGGTTCGGCGAAGACCAGGGCCGCTACCTGCTGACGCTGTCCGTCAATCCGCAGAGCAAGGAATGGGACGCCATCCGCGAGGAACAGAGCAAGCTCGGCATCTTTGCGCCATGGATCGGCTCGACCGGTGGAAACGAACTGAAGCTCGGCGATGCCAGGGCGATCCCGGTCAGCGAATTGACCGCCGCCCACGAAGGCTGGTTCCCGAACTTCATGGACAAGTCCATTTGACCAGCCTGGCAGCCCGGACGCTGATCGCAGTCGTCTTCTGGCCGTCGCTGTTCTTCTTCTGGTTCCTCGGGCCGTTCGTCTTTTTCCTGCTGTCGACGACCTCGAGCGAGGTCTGTCCGCTGCTGGAAAGGCGTGACCAGTTCATTGAGGCGGCCAATGGCACACTGCAGATGCTGGCCTTGCAAAGTCTGATCTATGCGATCCCCATCATCTGCCTGGTGCTGTGGAGCCGCCTTTTGCCGAACCCGGCGCGCGCAAGGCATGTCGCCACCTGCATCAAGCTCTTTGCCATTGCGGTCATTACCGGCGCGCTGTGGGAATACGGGTCATCGCTGATCTGCGACGGCTATGGCCAACCATTCTTTTCGCCCTTGTGGCAGATGACCAGCTATCTCCCGATCATCAACCTAGCGCTCAACATCCCGCTCTATGTCCTGGTGTTCAGCCTTGGCCGGGGGTTCTCGACCCGCGACGATATCACCGAAGATGGTGTGGTGCACCCGCCGCAGGATGGCCCTTAGACACTGCGTCGCCGACAGAGCGGCTTCAACCCGGACCAGAAAGGCTTTAGGCTGCCGTCCGAGTCACTTCGTGCCTAGCCGCCCAGAACAGGATTATGCCATGGCAATGGATGCCCACGACATCGAAAAACTGATCAAGGACGGGATTCCGGACGCCAAGGTGACGATCCGCGACCTCGCCGGTGACGGCGATCACTATGCAGCCGAAGTGGTGGCCGAAAGCTTCCGCGGAAAGAGCCGCGTCCAGCAGCACCAGATGGTCTATGATGCGCTGAAGGGCAATATGGGCGGCGTGCTGCACGCGCTGGCGTTGCAGACCAGTGTGCCGGACTGACGCCAGGCTGGCCTAGCGCGTCGGCGGCTGGCTTGCCAACAGGGCAATGATCGGCCCTGCCGGATATCTTCCGCCGACAATCATCCTGTCGCCATCCGATAGCGCGGAGACCGCGCCGTCGAGGAACAGCGCGTTGCGGCATTGTAGCGCGTCGCGAAACAGCCGCGCAAAGCTGCCGAAACTTACCTCAGACCGCGAGATCGCCAGCAAAACGGTGTTTTCATCGCGCACGCCGACGCCGTTGCGGACGTAGCGCGAGGTTCCGTTCGGCTCGAAGCGTGGATGAATCTGGCCATCGATCACCAGCATCGGGCCCGACTGCGTGGCGAAGGCGACATCGGGTTTGGCGGCGGCATAGGCGTTGCTTTCCATGACAGCCGCCTTGCCGTCCTTGCCGACCAGAAAGACGCCGTTCGGCTTCAGGAAGAAATTACCTTCGCTATCGGCAAGGTTGAGCGGCGACTTTTCGCTGCCGTTCTCGACCAGCAGGCCGACCGGCGACAAATCCTCGTGATACATGCCGCCATTCATGGCGAGCAGCACCGGCCTCCCCTCGCCCGCAACCGCCTTGCCGAAGGCCTCCAGCGAGCCGAAGGGCTTGCCGTCGGCACCGACGTGAAAGACAGCGAGGTTGTAGGTCCGCAGGTCGACCGTGCAGACGACATAGGTCACCGCCTCGAAGGCGACATTCCGGCAAGGCGCGGGCAGGTCACCGCCAATGACCAGCGGCGGCGGCTCCGGGCGTCTCGGCCACCAGACAACGGCAATCGCGGCCAGCAGGATGGCGATCGGAAGGGCGGCGCCATATCGTCTTTTCATCATGTCCCGGAGGCTGCAATCGGCAGGGATGCTTGGCCCAAGACAGGCGATCCTTTGCGCCATTTCCGCGACGGCGGCGCAAACATCTTGTTTCGGCCCATCTATGGGTTTATTTGATGGCTATGCTTCGAGCCTGACTCCCACAGGCGTGAAAGGATATCTCATGAGCGGCATCAACGACTACATCGACAGCGAAGTGAAGGGCAACGACGTCGTCCTTTTCATGAAGGGCACGCCCGGTTTTCCGCAGTGCGGCTTTTCCGGCCAGGTCGTCCAGATCCTCGATTACATCGGCGCCGACTACAAGGGCGTCGACGTGCTGACCTCGGCCGAACTGCGCCAAGGCATCAAGGAATATTCGAACTGGCCGACGATCCCGCAGCTTTACGTCAAGGGCGAATTCGTCGGCGGCTGCGACATCATCCGCGAAATGTTCCAGGCGGGCGAGCTGCAGACGTTGCTCGTCGACAAGGGCGTCAGCGTCAAAGCGACAGCCTGATTCTGAGTTGAGACGGGGCAGCCCCGCCCCGGCAAAATGTTACCTCCCCCTATCGGAGTGAGGACGAACTTATGCGCCGGCATGCCGGCGCATATTCGTTTTGAAGATCGGACCCGCCGTGGACCAGCCAGCAAAAGCGCCGCAACAGGCACGCAAATTGCCTATTCCGCGCTGGGAATTCATCGCGCTTTGCGCGGCACTGATGGCGTTGAACTCGCTGGCCATCGACATCATGCTGCCGGCACTGCAGCAAATCGGCGCCACGCTTGGCGTTGAGAATGAAAACCACCGCCAGTATGTGATCACCGCCTATATATTGGGCTTCGGTGGCGGACAGCTTTTCTTCGGACCGATCTCGGACCGGTTCGGGCGCCGCGCGCCACTCGTTGCCGGGCTGGCGATCTATGTCGTGGCGGCGGCAGCTGCCGCCATCGCCCCGTCATTCGCCGTCCTGCTGCTGTGCCGGCTGGTGCAAGGCATCGGTGCGGCGGCGACCCGCGTCATCGCCGTCTCGATCGTGCGCGACACGTTCGACGGTCGGCGCATGGCCGAGGTGATGTCTCTGATCTTCATGGTGTTCATGGCCATCCCGGTGATCGCGCCTGGGATCGGCCAGTTCATCATGCTGTTCGCAACATGGCACTGGATCTTCGTCACCATGGCCGTCGGAGCGCTGATCGTGTCGGCGTGGTCGCTGCTGCGGCTGCCGGAGACGCTGCATCCGGAGTACCGCCGGCCGCTGACAGTCTCATCCGTCGTCGGTGGTTTCCGCATCGTGCTCACCAACCGCATGGCGCTTTGCTACGCCTTTGCCAGCACCTTCATTTTCGCCGCCATGTTCGGCTTCATCGCCTCCGCACAGCAGATCTATGTCGACATTTTTCATGTCGGCGAATTGTTTCCTGTCATCTTCGCGGGTGTCGCCGGCGTTCTCGCTTTTTCGAACTACCTCAACTCGCGCCTGGTCGGCCGCATCGGCATGCGCCGCCTGTCGCAGAGCGCACTGCTGTTGTTCCTGGTGATCAGCCTTGCCTGGCTCACCGTTTCGCTTCAAATGAAGATGCCACTCTGGCTGTTCATCACCTTCTTCGCCAGTGCGATGCTCCCGTTCGGCGCGCTCGGCGCCAATTTCAACGCGCTCGCGATGGAACCGCTCGGCCAACTGGCGGGCACCGCGTCGTCCATCCTGGGCTTCATGCAGACTTTTCTCGGCGGCATCCTCGGCACGCTGATCGGCCAGGCCTTCAACGGCACGGTGACGCCGCTTGCCGCCGGCTTCTGCAGCGTCTCGGTCGCGGCCCTGCTGATGATCCTGATCGCCGAGCGCGGCAAGATGTTCCAGCCGCACAACCCACCCATTTCAGGGCACGTCACCGACCTGCATTGAGCGACGCGCCTTGAGATTGTTGGTCTCAAAACCGCATCCACCTTTATGCGACGCGTTTCAGGATGCGCCGCCAATCACTGCCGTGAAACGAGGGAACAGCGGGCGCCCTGCGATGGCGCCACCCATGCTGTCCGACAGCGGCATCGGCAGAGCCTTGTCGAGCGCTTCGAGCACGGATGACACAAAGACCCGGTTGAGCGAGGCATCATCTCCCATATGGGAGAAAGTGGCGCGCGGCTTGCCCATCAGCGTGCCGTTTTTGCGAATTGAAAAACTCAGCGTCAGGGTCAGGCCAGCACTTCCAGGCGGCGGCTGCCAACAGGCAAAGATCGCGTCGAACATTTCGTCGATGGTGTCGATGGGATCGGGGCTACGACACGCGCGCTCCTGCGATCGTGCCTCAGTGGCGCAGGCGACCAGGGCAAGTGCAAGTGCCGTTGCGACAATTGCGGACCGATGTTTCATTTCGCGGCTCCGGCTTCGCGAGAGATTGGACCACTATAACAGAGCCAATATACTTGACGAAAGCGTCTACCGGCAGTTGGACCGACTATTGCGCCCAGAGTTCCCTGCGCAACTCCTGCCAGCTTTCCTTGTCCGGGGCGACAAGAATGCCGCCGTCGATATGCGAGGGCAGATAGGCGCTACCGTCGATCCGCGCGGTGTAGCCGCCGGCCTCGGCGTGGATCAGCACACCGACCAGATGGTCCCACGGCATCAGTTTGTTGTAGACGACGAAATGGGCATGGCCGCTGGCCAGAAGACGGTATTCATGTGCCGCGCAGCGATAGCCGAACTGCGACAGGGTCTTGGTCTGGTTGCGCGCCAGGAGCGAGCGTTGCGGTTCCGCCAGATATTGCCAGGAGACGGAGCCGGTCATCTGCGAGATCGGCACGGCATCGGCGACGTGCACCGTCTCCAGCGCGCCATGCGCATGGCGGATATGGCTGCCGGCGCCCTTGGCGCCGATCAGCCAGTCCCGGCCTACGGGGTCATGGATGATACCGGCGACGGTTTCGCCCTTGACGACGACGCTCAGCATGACGCCGAAGAGCGGCACGCCGGAGGCGAAGTTGAAGGTGCCGTCGACCGGGTCGACGACGAAGGCGAGGTCGGCATCGCCGAGCCCCTGAAGCAGCGCCGGATTGTCGGAACAGGCTTCCTCGCCGACGATCATCGCCGTGGGATAGCGCTCGCGCAGCCTGGCCGTGATCAGCCGCTCGGCGTTGATGTCGGCCTCGGTCACCAGGTCGGCAGCCGAGGTCTTCTGTCTGATGTCGCCCTCGCCCAGCCGGCGAAAGCGTGGCATGATTTCGGCCCTGGCTGCATCGGCGAGAAGCTCGGCCAGCCAGTCGATCGCTTGGTCGTCAAATATCATCGGAAATGTCTTGTCCTGTGCTGAGGCTGCCATTGAGGGCGGCAAAGTCGAACAGCTTTCTGTCGAGCAGATGCGACGGCCTGGTGTTGGACAGCGCGCGCAGCATCGTATCCTTGCGGCCCGGCATGCGCTTTTCCATATCGTCCAGCATCGCCTTCATGGCGTTGCGCTGCAGGCCTTCCTGGCTGCCGCAGAGATCGCAGGGAATGATCGGGAATTTCATAGCGGCGGCGAATTTTTCCAGATCGACCTCGGCGCAGTAGCTCAGCGGCCGCAGCACCATGACGTCGCCGTCGTCGTTGAGCAGCTTTGGCGGCATGGCGGCAAGGCGGCCGCCATGGAACAGATTCATGAAGAAGGTTTCGAGAATGTCCTCGCGGTGGTGGCCGAGCACCAGCGCCGAACAGCCCTCCTCGCGCGCGATGCGATAGAGATGGCCGCGCCGCAGCCGCGAGCACAGCGAACAATAGGTGCTGCCCTGAGGCAGCTTGTCGGTGACCACCGAATAGGTGTCCTGATACTCGATGCGATGGGCAATGCCATGCGCATCGAGGTAGTCGGGCAAAATGTGCTTCGGAAAATTCGGCTGGCCCTGGTCGAGATTGCAGGCCAGCAGCTCGACCGGCAGCAGCCCGCGCCATTTGAGATCGAGCAGCACGGCCAGCAGCCCGTAGGAATCCTTGCCGCCGGACAAGGCCACCAGCCAGCGGTCGCCGGGCCTCGCCATGGCGAAATCCTCGACCGCCTGACGGGTCAACCGCAACAGCCGCTTACGCAGTTTGTTGAACTCGACGGAAGACGGCACTTCGGCAAACAGCGGATGGAAGCCGCCTTCAGCAATCGGTTCAACTGTTTCGATGTCTGCCAGCATGTTCATGGCTTGTCGCTTTCCATAGCCGAGAGTGCCGGATTAGCGGACATGGCCGACAAAGAAAAGGCCGCCTCGACGGGCGGCCCTTTCCAGTATCGCAGAAAAGCGATCGCTTAGCGCGAATAGAATTCGACGACCAGGTTCGGCTCCATCTGCACGGCGAACGGAACATCGGCCAGGCCGGGGATGCGCGAGAAGGTCGCGACCATCTTGTTGTGATCGACTTCGATATAGTCCGGCACGTCGCGCTCGGCGAGGCCGACCGCTTCCAGCACGATGACCAGCTGCTTCGACTTTTCGCGCACTTCGACGACATCGCCCGGCTTGCAACGGTACGAGCCGATGTTGACGCGCTTGCCGTTGACGTTGACGTGGCCGTGGTTGACGAACTGGCGAGCCGCGAAAATGGTGGGCACGAACTTGGAGCGGTAGACGACCGCGTCGAGACGCGACTCGAGCAGGCCGATCAGGTTCTCGGAGGTGTCGCCCTTGCGGCGATCAGCCTCTTCATAGACTTTGCGGAACTGCTTTTCGGAGACATCACCATAGTGACCCTTCAGCTTCTGCTTGGCGCGCAGCTGCAGGCCGAAATCGGAAAGCTTGCCCTTGCGGCGCTGGCCGTGCTGGCCGGGGCCGTATTCACGCTTGTTGACCGGGGACTTCGGGCGGCCCCAGATGTTTTCGCCGAGACGGCGGTCGATCTTGTACTTCGCGGATTCGCGCTTGCTCATCGCATTCCCTTTCAAAACAAACCACCCGGAGCCTCATGGTCCGGGTGAAGGAAACGCGCCCTCCTCTGGCCTCCGTTTTCGAGGCCTGACAGGGTTTTCCCACGCAACGCGGCGGAAAACCCACGGGACACGTCAGTCTAGACAAAACCCAGGAAACGATAAACCTGCTTTCCCGGGCTTGCCATGCAAAAGAAACAACCGGGCATTGCGGCCCGGTGTTGGTGCGCTCGTTAAACGGAGATTTGAGCAGAGTCAAGCGCGTCGCTGGCGCTGGGCCCGGCAACCATATCACGTCTTTGGCGTTGAGTGCCGTGCCGGATGCGGCGGGAGGTTGTTGCGCCGACGGCATTTAGGAAGGGACTGGAGCCAAAGGAGCCCGAAGTCGCATGAAGAAGTTTTTCCTCTCGTTGGTCGGTGCGGCCGTCCTGGCCGGGACGATGTCGATCGCCGTGCCCGAGCCAGCGATGGCCAAGCATTGGCAGGGCCACAAGCATCGTCAGACCTGCCATGTCGTGGTGAAGAAGAAGGTCATCTGGCGGCATGGCCACAAGAAGGTCATCCGCTACAAGGTGAAGCGCTGCTGGTGACGTCAGGGGTTTCGGGCTTGGCCTGAACCGAAGAAGCCCGTGGTTTCGGCCACGGGCTTTGTTTATCGACTCGGTTCAAGGTTTCAGTCTGCCGATTTCTTCTCCGGCAGGCCTTTGCGCTTGGTCTCTGCGAATTCCTCGAGCTGCTTTTCGCTCATCGAATTGTACATCGACTTCGACGCGCCTTGAAGTTCGCTCTTCCTGGTCTCGCCGCGCTTGGCCGACAGGGCTGCGCCCGCGGCCTTTTGCTGTGCTTTTGAGGTTGCAGGCATATCGGCTTCTCCTTTGCTGCCAGAGGAAGAAACGTTGCGCTCCGGCGACGGTTCCAGCGCTGGCGGTCAACTTCCGTTCCGCGCTCATGCCTGCCCATGGTCGGCCGGCACTGCCGGCAAACCACCTTCCCGTGCCCGCAACGCCGGTGTAGGACGGCGCCATGAAATCGTTGAACGATCCCTCGCAGGCACTCGCTACCGGCCTCGCGAAAATCCGCACCGAGTTCCATGTGCCGGAGGCATTTCCCCCTGATGTAATGGCCATGGCACAGACGGCGGCCAGGCGCGTGCCCGACCAGCATGCCGACCGCACCGCGATGCCCTTCGTGACGCTCGATCCCGCGGCTTCCACCGATCTTGACCAAGCGTTTTCGATCGAAGCGAGCGGTAGCGACCTTCTGTTGCACTATGCGATTGCCGACGTAGCCTGGTTCGTCGCGGACGGCGACGCGGTGGATCGCGAAGCCTGGGCGCGGGGCGAAACCCTGTATTTGCCGGACGGCAAGGCCGGGCTCTATCCCCGGGTGCTTGCCGAGGGCGCCGCGAGCTTGCTGCCCAGCGGTCCGCGTCCGGCTGTCATCTTCACGGTCCGGATCGCCGACGACGGAGCGGTAAGGCTGGATGGCGCGGAGCGGGCAATCATTCAAAGCCGCGCCAAGCTCGCCTATGACAGCGTGCAGGCCGCCGACGTCCCAGTCGGCTTCGCCGAAATCGCGCGGCGCATGGCGGCGGCCGAAGAGCGTCGCGGCGCTTCGCGCGTCGACCCGCCCGAGCAGGAGGTGGAACAGCTTGCCGATGGCACGTTCCAGCTTGCGTTCAGACCGCTGCTGCAATCCGAGCAAGACAACGCAGCACTTTCGCTGGCCGCCAACATGGCGATTGCCGACGCCATGCTGGCACACAGGACCGGCTTGTTCCGGGTGATGGCGCCGCCCGATGCTTCCAAAGTACAAAGACTGCGCAGCGCGGCACGGGCCTTAGGCCTGTCCTGGCCTCCTTCGACCAGCCTGCCCGACTATCAGCGAACCCTCGATCCGACCAACAGGCAACAGGCAGCGCTGATGCTGGAAATCCGCCGCGCCGGCTCCGGTGCGTCCTACCAACCCTATGAGGAAGGCGTTGTCCCCTGGCACGAGGCGATGGCCGCGACCTATGCCCACGCCACCGCGCCCCTGAGGCGGCTGGCCGATCGCTACGTCGTGCGCTGCGTGCTGGCCATCGCCAACGGCCAGCCGGTGCCGCAAGCCGTTACCGAGGCGTTTTCCAGACTGCCGAAGGTGATGGGCCGCGCAGGCGCCCGCGCCTCGCAGATCAACCACGCGGCCATCGACCTTGCCGAGGCGGTGATGCTGAGGGGGCGCATGGGTGAAACATTCAAGGCCGTCGTCACCGACGTCGGTGATCAGCGTGTGCGCGTTCAGCTCTCGGACATGCCTGTCGTTGCTAATGTGAAGGCCTCAGGGTTCAGGCAGGGCGATGGCCTGACGCTAAGGCTTGTTTCGGCCCGATCCGGATCGGCGCGTCATTGTCTTCGAGCCTGCCTAAAGCGCGTCGGCGACGCGCTTTAGTTTTTTCGTTTTATGCATGTCGTTGTCCCAAAACCGCTGCGCACTTTTGGGCGACATGCATTAGTCTAGCGCGCGCTCAATCCAAAACCCTGCATCAGCCGGCTGATGGCGAAGTCCGCCTTTCCCGAGGTAAAGACGGCGATGTCGGGCTCGCTTTGCGGCAATGGCCCGTCGACAGCCGGAAGCAGCGACAGAGCACGCCGCGCAATCGCTTCGGCCGGGTCGATCCAGTCGACCGGCCAGGGCGCGGTCTTGCGCATGCGATTGGCCAGGAACGGATAGTGCGTGCAGGCGAGCACGACGATGTCCGTGCGCAAATCGTCATGCTGGACGAAACACGGTGCGATCTCGGCACGCACGGCCTCCTCGTCGACAAAGCCCTCGCGCATGTAGGCCTCGGCCAGTCCGGCGAGATTGTTGCTGCCGACCAGCCGGACATGGCATTTCTGCGCCCATTTGCCGATCAGGTCGCGCGTGTACTGGCGCTTCACCGTGCCCGGCGTCGCCAGCACCGAGACCAGCCCGGACCGGGTGCGCTCGGCCGCCGGCTTGATCGCCGGCACGGTGCCGACAAAGGGATGGCCAGGGAATTTTTCCCGCAACGCATCGATCACCAGCGTCGAAGCGGTATTGCAGGCGACGACCGAAATTTCCGGATCAAAACGGTCGAGCAGCTTGGCGAAGAGCTCGACTATATGGGCCTGCAGCGCCGGCTCTTCCCACGCGCCGTAGGGAAAGGCCTTGTCATCGGCGACGTAGACGAAGCGCCGGTCGGGCATCAGCACGCGCGCTTCGCGCAGCACGGTCAATCCGCCAACGCCGGAATCGAACATCAGTATCGGACGGTGGCTCATTGATATCGGACCATGAAAGAGGCTGGATCAGAAGGCTTGGCGGTCATTGGCCAATGCCGTTCTATCTGCAACCATCATGGCCTTGAAGTGGCGAATGTTAGCAACTTCCATGCAAAGCCGGCGAAGACGACCTTGCCTCGGTTGCTCTAGAGCCCGCGCTTGCCGAAGCCGGCGGGCCGCGGACGGCCCAGAGGCTGGGCGGACGGCACCGAGCGCGTGGCCGGTGTGGCGTTGCGCATGGAAGACTGTGTCGTGCTGCTGGCCGTCCGGCCGGATGCCGCAGGCATGGGCGTATCGCCATCGAAATCGAAAACCGATGTCAGTTCGTCGATATTGATGCCCGCCACCGGCTTAGCCACCAGAATCGTGCACCAAAGGCCAAAGATCGACAGCGCCAGCAGGTTCAAACCGCTGGACGTGCTTTCCGGATTGTTGAAATCGATGACCAGCAGCGTGCCTGCCTGCAGAAAGGCGTAGATGGCGCAGAACACGATGTAGGACCACAGGATCCAGGCTTTGCCGTTGGCGTCGCGGCTGCGTCGCCAGGCGATGTTGGCACGCATGACCACGGCCAGGAGGGAAACGACCAGAACCGCGCCTGCCATCCCTTGCCGCAATGGACCGGGCGCCGAGTTGACCAGCCCCTCAAAGCCGACCGTGCCAACGATGCACAGCACAGCTAGAACGGCCTCGAGCAGGGCTACGCCGAGCGAATAGAAGAAGAAGCGCATACGGCCGATTTTGGACGTGAACATTTGCCACCCCACCGTTTTGACAACAATGGATGAGAGGCAAATAAAATTCGGTTACTTCAGCCGTTCGAAGCTTAGCGATTTCTAATCTTCTTTGTCTGCCTGGCGTTTTCGCGCAGCGGCCGGCAAACGCCTTGGATCGTCTCCCGGCGAGCCGTCACCGCGCGGCATGGCCGGCGAAAACCGGTCGAGCGACGAGATGATGCCACGCAGTACTTTCAGTTCCGGCTCGGCGAAACCGGCGCGCGTCAAGACGGCGCGCAGATTGTCGACCATCTTGGGTTTCTTGGGCGCCGGGCGGAAATAACCGCGCGCTTCGAGCGCGCCTTCGAGATAGGCAAACAGGCCGTGCAACTCTTCCTTGCTCGCCGGCTTCATTTCAGGACTGGAGAAATTGGTCGCCGTCTCGTCCTCCAGGCCGGATTTCATCCATTCATAGGACATCAACAGCACGGCCTGGGCGATGTTGAGCGACGAAAAGCCGGGAACGACCGGGAAGGTGACGATCTCGTCGGCCAGCCCGACCTCGTCATTGTAGAGCCCAAAACGCTCGCGGCCGAACAAGATGCCGGTGCGCAGGCCGGCCATCTGACGCGCCCTGAGCGCCCTGCCCGCCTCGACCGGACCACGCACGGGTTTGAAGCCGTCGCGCTCCCGCGCCGTGGTGGCGAAGACGAAGTTGAGGTCGGCGACGGCGGACGCCAGGTCGCCGAACACTGTTACGGCATCGATGACATGGTCGGCGCGGCTGGCGGCGGCGCGCGCCTTCTCGCTCGGCCAGCCGTCACGCGGGTTGACCAGTCTCAGTTCGGCAAGGCCGAAATTGGCCATGGCGCGCGCGACCATACCGATATTCTCGCCGAGCTGCGGCTCGACCAGGATGATCGCCGGCCCGGCGGCGGATGCGTTTTCAGGATGATCGACGGCGGACATGATCTCAATGAACTGCTGTTTGCGGCATTTCAGCGTTCCCTGCCATATCCGCTTGGCAAAATGAAGCTTTTGCAAACACCGGTCGCGGCACAGACGACCCATTCTGCACGGATCGTGGTTTGCGCGGCCAAATAGGCTTTGATATACGCTCCGCATACCCGGCCGAAGCCATGCGGGCGAGGCCGTTTTGTTCCCCAAAAGCGAGGCATTCTTTTCATGGCGAAGATCAAGGTGGCGAACCCGGTCGTCGAGCTCGACGGCGACGAGATGACCCGCATCATCTGGCAGTTCATCAAGGACAAGCTGATCCACCCTTATCTCGACCTGAAGCTCGAATATTACGACCTCGGCGTCGAGCACCGCGACGCCACCAACGACCAGGTGACCATCGATTCGGCCAATGCCATCAAGAAATGGGGCGTCGGCGTGAAATGCGCGACGATCACGCCCGACGAGCAGCGCGTCGAGGAATTCAAGCTGAAGAAGATGTGGAAGTCGCCGAACGGCACCATCCGTAACATTCTCGGCGGCACCATTTTCCGCGAACCGATCATCATGAAGAACGTGCCGCGTCTGGTGCCGGGATGGACCAAGCCCATCATCGTCGGCCGTCATGCTTTCGGCGACCAGTATCGCGCCACCGACTTCCGCTTCCCCGGCAAGGGCAAGCTGACCATCAAGTTCGTCGGCGAGGACGGCAAGGTGATCGAGCATGACGTGTACGACGCACCCGGCGCCGGCGTTGCCATGGCGATGTACAATCTCGACGACTCCATCCGCGAATTCGCCCGCGCCTCGCTGAATTACGGCCTGCTGCGCAATTATCCGGTTTATCTCTCGACCAAGAACACCATCCTCAAAGCCTATGACGGCCGCTTCAAGGACATTTTCCAGGAGGTCTACGAGGCTGAATTCGAGGCCGAGTTCAAGGCGAAGAAGCTGTGGTACGAGCACCGGCTGATCGACGACATGGTGGCCTCCGCCCTGAAATGGTCTGGCGGCTATGTCTGGGCCTGCAAGAATTATGACGGCGACGTCCAGTCCGACACGGTGGCGCAAGGTTTTGGCTCGCTCGGCCTGATGACCTCCGTGCTGATGACGCCGGACGGCAAGACGGTGGAAGCGGAGGCCGCGCACGGCACCGTGACGCGCCACTATCGCCAGCACCAGAAGGGCGAGGAAACCTCGACCAATTCGATCGCCTCGATCTTCGCCTGGACGCGCGGCCTCGCCCACCGCGCCAAGCTCGACGATAATGCCGAGTTGAAGCGATTTGCCGACACGCTGGAGAAGGTCTGCATCCAGACGGTTGAGAGCGGCTTCATGACCAAGGACCTGTCGCTCTTGATCGGTCCCGACCAACCATGGCTGTCGACCACCGGCTTCCTCGACAAGATCGACGAGAATTTGCAGAAGGCGATGGCGTAAGCCGGCAGCCATGGCCAAGCCGGTCGTCTACGGGGCGGACTACAGCGTCTATGTGCGCATCGTCCGCCTCGTGCTGGCGGAAAAAGGCATCGACTACGAGCTTGTGCCGGTCGATGTCTTTGCCGCCGAGGGCACTCCTGCCTGGTATTTCGAGCATCACCCTTTCGGCCGCATTCCGGCCTTCGAGCACGACGGGTTTCGCCTGTTCGAAACCAGCGCAATCGCCCGCTATGTCGACGACGCGTTCGACGGCCCGGCACTGCAGCCAAAAGACGCCCGCACCCGTGCAACGATGAACCAGCTCATCGGCATTCTCGACGCCTATGCCTACAGATCGATGGTCTGGGACGTCGCCGTCGAGCGGCTTGAGAAGGAAGCGCCAGACGAGGCACTGGTCGCCAACGGGCTGCGCCAGGCGGAAACGGTGCTGCGGGTGCTCACCGCACTCAAGCCTCCCGGGCCGTGGCTGCTCGGGGACCATCTGACGCTGGCCGACCTGCATGCGGCATCCATCATCGCCTATTTCGTCAAGGTCGCCGACGGGCAAAAGCTGCTTGCGGCGTTCGCCGACATCCAGGCCTGGTGGGAGGGCATCGCAAAACGTCCGAGCCTGGCGGCGGGCTGATATGGGTTCGGGCCATGGCTGACCCATCTCGCCAGGACGCGCTCACCGTCGCCAGAATTGTCAGGGTCAACCACGCCGGTGAGTTTGGTGCGATCAGGATCTATTCGGCGCAGATTCTTGTCGCCAGGCGCTTATGGCCGGATTGCGTGCCATCCTTGTCGGAGATGCTTGGACACGAGCGCACGCATTGCGCTGCGTTCCGCGCCGCCATGCCGGCGCGGCGGTCGCGACCGTGCCGGGTGATGCAGTTCTGGAGCTGGGGTGGCTGGGTGCTGGGTTTTGTCACCGCCCTGCTCGGTCCGCAAGGCATCTGGGCCTGCACGGCGGCGGTTGAAGCGGCGGTGCATCGCCATCTGGACGATCAGCTGTTTTTCCTCGCCAATCGCGACTACGACTTGCACGGCATCATCCTGGCGATCCGCGAGGAAGAGCTCGCCCATCTCCATCACGCCGAAGAGCAGCTGAAATCGCCCGGCCCGGCGCTGAACTTTTTACGGTCGCTGATTTCGATGGCCGCGGACGTGCTGATCTGGCTGTCCACCTGGGGCGATTCCAGCAGAATGACGCGCGCCCTGAAGGCGGCGAAGCAGAGCTAAGCTTTCAGGCTGCCTCCAGCGCCGCCCTCACCGCGGCGATCGCATCACTGGCCTTCGAGGCGTCCGGGCCGCCGGCTTGCGCCATGTCGGGCCGTCCGCCGCCGCCCTGCCCGCCCAGTGCGGCCGAGGCAACGCGCACCAGATCGACAGCGCTGAAGCGGCCGACGAGATCGTCCGTCACGGCGACCACGACGCTTGCCTTGTTGTCTTCGCCCGCACCGACGAAGACGACGACGCCGGAGCCGAGCGATGTCTTGCCGGCATCGGCCAGCGGCTTCAAATCCCTAGGTGAGACGCCGGTAACCGCCTTGCCGAGGAAGCCGATCCCGGCGACGGTTTCGGCGGTGGCCGGAGCATCGGCCGCGGCACCACCGCCCAGCGCGAGTTTCTTGCGCGCTTCGCTCAGTTCCTTCTCGAGCTTCTTGCGCTCCTCGAGCAGCGTCTCGACACGCGCCGGCACGTCGGCCGGCGAAATCTTCAACACGGCCGCCGTCGCCTTCAGGCGCCTGTCCTGCTCGTCGAGATATTTTCGTGCGGCTTCGCCGGTCAGCGCCTCGATGCGGCGCACGCCGGCGGCGACCGCGCTGTCGGAGACGACACGGACCAGGCCGATATCGCCGGTCGCCCGGACATGGGTGCCGCCGCACAGCTCGACGGAATAGGGCCGGTTGGCCTTGGCGCCATGCACGCCGGTGCCCATCGAGACGACACGCACCTCGTCGCCGTATTTTTCGCCGAATAGCGCCATGGCGCCTTCGGCGATGGCGTCGTCGACCGACATCAGCCGCGTCGTCACCGGGCTGTTCTGGACGACGATTTCGTTGGCCATGCGCTCGACCTCTTCGAGATCTTCGGCCGAGATCGGCTTGTTGTGCGAGATGTCGAAGCGCAGGCGCTCGGGCGCGACCAGCGAACCTTTCTGCGCGACATGGGTGCCCAGCACCTCGCGCAGCGCCTCATGGATCAGATGCGTTGCCGAATGGTTGGCACGCAGCCGGGTGCGGCGCGCATGGTCAACTTTCAGCTCGACGGCTGCACCTGGCTTGACCGTGCCGTTCGTCACCTTGCCCAGATGCACGAACAGGCCGTCGGCCTTTTTCTGCGTGTCGGAAACCTCGATCGAGAAACCTTCGCCGGAGATGATGCCGGTGTCGCCCATCTGGCCGCCCGACTCGCCATAGAACGGCGTCTGGTTGACGACCACCGCCACCGCGTCGCCCTTGCCGGCGCTATCGACTGTCTTGCCGTCCTTGACCAGGGCCTGGATGAGGCCTTCCGCCTGTTCGGTCTCGTAGCCGAGGAATTCGGTGGCGCCGGCCTTCTCGCGTACAGAAAACCAGATGGTCTCGGTGGCCGCGTCGCCGGAGCCAGCCCAATGCTTGCGCGCTTCGGCCTTCTGCTGCTCCATCGCATGGGTGAAGCCGGCAAGGTCGACCGAGATGTTGCGCTGGCGCAGTGCGTCCTGCGTCAGATCGAGCGGGAAGCCGTACGTGTCATAGAGCTTGAACGCCGTCTCGCCATCCAGCATATCGCCGGCGTGCAGCGTATCCGTCGCCTCCGAGAGCAGGCCGAGGCCGCGCACCAGCGTCTTGCGGAACCTGGTCTCCTCGAGCTTCAGCGTCTCGGTAATCAGCTGTTCGCCGCGCAGCAGTTCGGGATAGGCCTGGCCCATCTCACGCACTAGCGCCGGCACCACCTTCCACATCAACGGCTCCTTGGCGCCGAGCAACTGCGCATGGCGCATGGCGCGGCGCATGATGCGGCGCAGCACATAGCCGCGGCCTTCGTTCGACGGCAGCACGCCGTCGGCAACCAGGAAAGAGGACGAGCGCAGATGATCGGCAATGACGCGGAAGGAGGCAACCGTCTCCTTGTCGGGTCCCTGCCCGAGCGCCGACGAGGCCGCATCGATCAGATGACGGAACAGGTCGGTCTCGAAGACGCTCTCCACCCCTTGCAGGATGGAGGCCATGCGCTCCAGGCCCATGCCGGTGTCGATCGACGGCCGCGGCAGGTCGATGCGCTCATCCTTGGTGACCTGCTCATATTGCATGAACACCAGGTTCCAGAATTCAAGGAAGCGGTCGCCGTCCTCCTCCGGGCTGCCGGGAGGGCCGCCCCAGATGTGCTCGCCACGGTCGATGAAGATTTCCGAGCACGGCCCGCACGGTCCGGTGTCGCCCATAGCCCAGAAATTGTCGGAGGTCGGGATGCGGATGATGCGGTCATCGGAGAAACCGGCGATCTTCTTCCAGAAGCCGGCCGCCTCGTCATCGGTGTGATAGACGGTGACCAGCAGCTTGTCCTTGTTCAGCCCGAACTCCTTGGTGATCAGGTTCCAGGCCAGTTCGATGGCGCGCTCCTTGAAATAGTCGCCGAAGGAGAAATTGCCGAGCATTTCGAAGAAGGTCAGATGGCGCGCGGTGTAGCCGACATTGTCGAGGTCGTTGTGCTTGCCGCCGGCGCGCACGCTTTTCTGCGCAGTGGTGGCGCGCGAATAGGACCGCTTCTCCAGGCCGGTGAAGACGTTCTTGAACTGCACCATGCCGGCATTGGTGAACATCAGCGTCGGGTCGTTGCGCGGCACCAGCGGGCTCGAGGCCACGACCTCGTGGCCCTCCTTGCGGAAATAGTCGAGGAATGTCGACCGGATCTCGTTCACGCCACTCATGAGTGCTGCCTTTTCGCGAAAACCGCCGGCACGGCCGGCGGACACTGGTCTCTGCTTTTTAGAAATCGACTTGGCCTTTTAGCGGGCACGCCCCACCCTGTCCAGAAACACGGAATTGGGCCAATCCGGCAACTGCCAAGCCGGCTTCACGCTGCCCAAAAACGAAAACCGCCGGCGCGAAGGCCGGCGGTTTGAAACGCAATACTAAAGAACTCGGTCACTTAAGCATCGGATAATAGACTGGATTTATGGCCGAACTCTGGCCGTGCCCTACATGGCGCCGGATTCTTCCTCGAAGCCGTCGTCGCTTTCGCCGCGCTCGGGGCCACCATTTTCAAGAAATTTCTCGGCGATCAGCCCGGCATTCTGCCGCAGCGCAAGTTCGATCTCACGCGCCGTGTCGGGATTGTCGCGCAGGAACAGTTTGGCGTTTTCGCGACCTTGGCCGAGACGCTGCGAATTGTAGGAGAACCAGGCGCCGGACTTCTCGACCACGCCGGCCTTGACGCCGAGGTCGACCAGTTCGCCGGTCTTGGAGACGCCCTCGCCATACATGATGTCGAACTCGACCACCTTGAAGGGCGGCGCCAGCTTGTTCTTGACCACCTTGACCCGGGTCTGGTTGCCGACGACCTCGTCGCGGTCCTTGACCGAGCCGATGCGGCGGATGTCGAGGCGCACCGAAGCGTAGAATTTCAGCGCGTTGCCGCCGGTCGTGGTTTCGGGCGAACCGAACATGACGCCGATCTTCATGCGGATCTGGTTGATGAAGATGACCATGGTGTTGGAGCGCGAGATCGAGGCGGTCAGCTTGCGCAGCGCCTGGCTCATCAGACGCGCCTGGAGACCGGGCAGAGAATCGCCCATCTCGCCTTCGATTTCGGCGCGCGGCGTCAGCGCCGCCACCGAATCGACGACCAGCACGTCGATGGCGCCTGAACGCACCAGCGTGTCGCATATTTCCAGCGCCTGCTCGCCGGTGTCCGGCTGCGAGATCAAGAGGTTTTCCAGATCGACGCCGAGCTTGCGGGCATAGACCGGATCGAGTGCGTGCTCGGCATCGACGAAGGCGCAGATACCGCCTTTCTTCTGGGCTTCGGCAACTGTGTGCAGCGCCAATGTCGTCTTGCCCGAGCTTTCCGGCCCGTAGATCTCGACGATGCGGCCGCGCGGCAGGCCGCCGACGCCAAGCGCGATGTCGAGGCCCAGCGATCCGGTCGGCACGGTTTCGATCTCGACGACCTGCTCGTTGGCGCCAAGCCGCATGATCGAGCCCTTGCCGAAGGCGCGCTCGATTTGCGACAGCGCCGCGTCCAGAGCCTTTGATTTGTCCACCGCTTTGTCCTCTACAAGCCGCAAAGAATTCTGAGCCATGATACATCACCCCTTGGTCGTCAATGAAGGCCGGACAATCCGTAATCCCTGCCCATTTTGTACTACTTTTGTTCTCGTTTGGCAAGAGGGGTCAAATATCTGAAAAGCAATCTTTATCCGGATTTGTTCTTTTTTTGTCTCATGGTTTCGTTTCCGGATGTATCCACCATTGGGCCAGACGCGCCGGCTGTTTCGATCGGCCGAATCGCCGGCTTGCCTGCGAAGCTCCGCCGCACAGCGTAGCGCTTGTGCGGCTCGAATAACAAAGGTCATATCGCCGGCATGGTGAAATCAGCAAAGATACTGGCGGTGGGCGGCGCCCATATCGATCGCCGCGGCCAGGTGTCGGGCACGTACGTGCCCGCGGCGTCCAACCCCGGCACGATGCGCGAGGATGTCGGCGGCGGCGTATTCAACGCGCTGCGCAGCCTGGTGCGGCGCGGCGTCTCGGCCTCGCTTTTGTCGGTGCGCGGCGGCGATGCCTCGGCCGAGACGGTTGCGCGCGCCATCGCCGACTCCGGCATTGCCGACCTGTCGGCGGTTTTCCTCGACCGCACGACGCCGAGCTACACGGCGCTGATCGATCGCGACGGCGAGCTGATCACCGGCTTTGCCGACATGGCGCTCTACGATTTGGCGTTCCCCAAGCAGATCCGCCGCTCCAAGGTGCGCGAGGTGGTCGCCGAGGCCGATGCGGTGCTCTGCGACGCCAATCTGCCATCAACGGCGCTGGAGCGGCTGGTGGGGCTCGCCGCCGGCAAGCCGGTGTTCGCCATTGCCATTTCGCCGGCCAAGGTGGTGCGGATGATACCGGTGCTGAAGGAGCTCGCGCAGGTCTTCATGAACCGGCGCGAGGCCATGGTGCTGGCCGGCGTCGATGCCAATGCCACCGAGCGCGAGACCATCGACGGACTGCGCTGCAGCGGCCTCACCAGTGGCGTGGTGACGGCGGGCGATGGCCCGGTGCTGGGATTCGACGAAGCCGGCGCCTTCTCTATCCTGCCGCCGGCGCCGAGAAAAGTCGCCGACGTCACCGGCGCCGGCGACGCGCTGGCCGGCGCCACCATCGCTGCCCTGCTGCGCGGCCTGCCCCTGCGCCAGGCATTGCGCGAGGGCGTTGCCGCCGCCACGCTGGCCATTGAAAGCGCCGACGCGGTTCCGGCCTTCACGATTGCGACCTTCACTGAGGCACTGGCTCTTGTGCCCGACGCGCAGGAATTGGCATGAGGGCGGCCAATTGCCATTGCCGGAGCGCGACGTCCAAGCGGACGCGCGGATCTCCGGATCGGAGACCATCATGACACCGCAAAGCGCCCGCCCCTTGATCGACATCCACGCGCCCGTGGCTGAGGCGCTCGCCGCTGGCCGCCCGGTCGTGGCGCTGGAGAGCACCATCATCACCCATGGCATGCCTTACCCCGACAATGGCGCCATGGCCGCCAATGTCGAAAAGATCATCCTGGACAATGGCGCGGTGCCGGCGACGATCGCCGTGGTCGCCGGCCGCATCAAGATCGGGCTTTCCGACGGCGAGCGCGAGTCGCTGGCGATGACCGGCGACGCCATGAAGCTGTCGCGCGCCGATCTCGGCTTTGCGGTGGCGCAAGGCCGCACCGGCGGCACCACGGTCGCCGCCACCATGATCGCGGCCGACATGGTCGGGATAAAGGTGTTCGCCACCGGCGGCATTGGCGGCGTCCACAAGGGCGCGGAAAAAAGCTTCGACATCTCGGCCGATCTCGACGAGTTGGCGCGCACCCCGGTCATCGTCGTCTCGGCCGGCGCCAAGGCGATCCTCGACATCGAAAAGACCCTGGAAGTGCTGGAGACGCGCGGCGTGCCGGTGATTGGCCATGGCTGCGAGACGATGCCGGCCTTCTGGTCGCGGCATTCGCCGTTCCGCGCGCCGCTGACCCTGCACAGACCGGAAGAGATCGCGCATTTCTACAAGACCAGGGCGGCACTTGGCCTGGTCGGCGGCACGCTGATCGCCAACCCGGTGCCGCAGGACGATGAAATCCCGGCCGACGAGATGGCCGGCTATATCGAGGCCGCGCAGAAGGCGGCGGAAGTGCAGAATGTGACCGGAAAGGCGGTGACGCCGTTCCTGTTGGGCAAAATCCTCGAACTGACCGGCGGCCGGAGCTTGAAGACCAACATCGCGCTGGTCGAGAACAATGCGCGGCTGGCGGCGAGGATTGCCAAGGCGCTGTAGGATCGCCTACGTCGGCGGGACAGCACCCCCCTCTGGCCTGCCGGCCATCTCCCCCGCAAGGAGGGAGATTAACAGCTTAGCCGCAGGCTCCCATTTTCAACGATGGTGATTGGCGAAGACCAATGTGACAACTGATCTCCCCCCTTGCGGGGGAGATGTCCGGCAGGACAGAGGGGGGTGGGAAGAAACGCGACGGTCCCGGTTCACTTCCCCGCCCGCCGCCCCGCCTCATACGCCCGGCGCGCCCACACCCTCATCTCGTCAGGATCATCAAACGCGTCGTCGGGAATGCTCCAGTACGGCATCGCGACCAGCTTGCCGTGGCGGGTGCCGGTATAGGTCCATTGCTTGCAGCCGGCGGCTTCGAAGTCGGGCGCGCTTTGCTCGTCAGCCTTGAGCAGCAATTCGCCGCGCAGCACGATAGCGACGATGACGCCGTCGAAATAGATACCCTTGCCGCCGAACAGTTTTCGGATACTGACCGGGCCGAGGCCTTCGAACAGCTCTTCGATGCGTTCATTGTCCATGCCGCAATCATGTCACCGGGCTTGCCATGGCTGCAACCAAAAACCATGCTGGCAAGTTGAGAGCCATCCGTCGGAGTTTTGTCATGCCGCTGCTGCTCAAGGGATCCTGCCGCTGCGATGCCGTCCATTTCGAGGTGGAGAGCAACACGCCGGTGCCGTTCATGCTGTGCTACTGCTCGATCTGCCGCAAGCAGCAGGGCGGCGGCGGCTTCGCCATCAATCTCGGCGCCGATTACAAGACGCTGAAAATCAAGGGCAAGCGCAATCTCGGCGTCTACCAGGCCGAGATCGCGGACGACGAGCATCCAAAGTGTGAGATTTCGACGGGCGAGCGCAATTTCTGCAAGAAGTGCGGTTCGGCGCTCTGGCTCTACGATCCGACATGGCCGGACCTGGTCCACCCCTTCGCCTCGGCAATCGACAGCGAGTTGCCGAAGCCGCCGGAGAAGGTGCATCTGATGTTGAAATACAAGGCGAGTTGGGTCGAGCCGGTGATCGGCAAGAAGGACAATGCGTTCGACGTCTATCCCGAGGAATCGATCGCCGACTGGCACAAGCGGACGAAGATGTGGGTGAAGTGAGGACTCGGAGCGCGACTTCCGATGGTTAGCGCTGCCCCTCATCCGGCCCTTCGGGCCGTTCGTCATTCGAAAAGCCAAGCAATTGGCTTTTCGCCCGCTGCGCGGACCATTCCTCACCTCCCCGTGAACGGGGCGAAGGAAAGATCAGGCGGAAGCGCGCGCTTCAGCCAGCGCCTTCAGGTCGGCGGGCTTCAGTTCGACGGATTCGCCGCAGCCGCAGGCCGAACTCTGGTTCGGGTTGTGGAAGGTGAAGCCGGTGCGCAGCGTGGTCTGCTCGAAATCCATCTCGGTGCCGAACAGGAAAAGGGCAGCCTCGGGCGCGACATAGACATGCGCGCCGTCGCGTTCGATATGGTCGTCCTTGGTATTGGGCTCGGTCACCAGGTCGACCGTGTATTCCATGCCGGCGCAGCCGCCCTTCTTGATGCCGAGGCGAATGCCATGCGCATTGTCGCGCGTGGCGACGATCTCGCGCACCCGGTCGGCGGCCTTTTCGGTCATCGTGATGACGGCGAAGCGTCCCATTCTTTTTCCTCTTCCATTCCATGCAGGTTCAAGGCCTGCCGAATGATTCCTCACCTAAAATGGTGAAGTTTTACCACTGGTGCAAGTGCACCAACCTCAGTCAACCTAGTACCAGCCCACCGCCACCTGCGCCTCTTCCGACATGCGGTCGGGCGACCAGGGCGGGTCGAAGGTCATGTTGACCTCGACGCCGGAGACGCCTTCGACGGCGCCGACGGCGTTTTCCACCCAGCCTGGCATTTCGCCGGCCACCGGACAGCCGGGCGCGGTCAGCGTCATGTCGATCTTGACCGCGCGGTTGTCCTCGATGTCGATCTTGTAGATGAGGCCGAGCTCATAGATGTCGGCCGGTATTTCCGGGTCATAGACCGTCTTCAGCGCCGAGACGATGTCGTCGGTCAGCCGCGCCAGCTCGTCGGCGGGAATTGCCGAGGCGGAAACCACCGGATTGACGGCCGCTTCCGGCGCGGTGGTGTGGCTCGCATCATCCATGGTCGTCATCCAAAGAACCTGTCACCCGAAGAACTTGCGCGCTTTTTCCAGCGCATCGGCCAAAGCGTCGACTTCGGCCCTGGTATTATACATGCCGAACGATGCCCTGCATGTGGAGGTTACGCCAAAGCGTTTCAACAGCGGCTGGGCGCAATGGGTGCCCGCGCGGACGGCAACACCTTGCCTGTCTATCACCATCGACACGTCATGGGCATGAATGCCCTGCAATTCGAAGGAAATGATGGCGCCCTTGTCCGGCGCGTCGCCGAAGATGCGCAGCGAGTTGATGGCGCGCAGCCGTTCATGCGCATAGGTCTTGAGATCGGCCTCATGGGCGGCAATGCGCTCGCGGCCAACCTTTTCCATGTATTCCAATGCTGCACCCAGGCCAATCGCCTGCACGATCGGCGGCGTGCCGGCCTCGAAGCGGTGCGGCGGCTCGTTGTAGGTGACGATGTCTTCAGTCACCTCCTCGATCATTTCGCCGCCGCCCATGAAGGGGCGCATGCCCTGCAGAATGTCCTTCTTGCCGTAGAGCACGCCGATGCCGGAGGGCCCGTAGACCTTGTGGCCGGTGAAGACGAAGAAATCGCAATCGAGGTCCTGGACGTCGATCGGCATGTGCACGGCGCTCTGGCTGCCGTCGACAAGTACGGGAATTCCACGCGAATGCGCGATGCGCACGATCTCCTTGATCGGGGTTACCGTGCCCAGCGCGTTCGACATATGCGTGATGGCGACGAGCTTGGTCTTGTCGGTCAGCCGCTTTTCGAATTCCTCGATGTGGAAGATGCCGAGATCGTCGACCGGCACCCAGACCAGCTTGGCGCCCTGCCGCTCCCGGATGAAATGCCACGGCACGATGTTGGAGTGGTGCTCCATGATCGACAGCACGATCTCGTCGCCTTCGCCGATGTTGGGCATGCCATAGCCATAGGCGACGGTGTTGATCGCCGCGGTCGTGTTCGAGGTGAAGACGATGTTGTCGGTGCTCGGCGCGTTGAGGAAGCGGCGCACCGTCTCACGCGCCTTTTCATAGGCGTCGGTCGCGGCATTGGACAGGAAATGCAGGCCGCGATGGACGTTGGCGTATTCCTGGGAATAGGCGTGCTGGATCGTATCAAGCACCACCTGCGGCTTCTGTGCCGAGGCGCCGTTGTCGAGATAGACGAGCGGTTTGCCGTAGACTTCGCGCGACAGGATCGGGAAGTCGCGGCGGATCGCCTCGACGTCGTAGGGGGTGGTTTCGATTTTCTGGTCCATTACAAGCTCTCTTGAGGCACCGCCTCACTTCGTCACGCACCCCTCATCCGACCGAACTTCGCTCGGCCACCGCCCGGGGCGAGTCACTTGCCTCGCCCGTCCTTCGGACCCCACAAGGGGAGAAGGGAAAGAGGCACTTACCCGTGTGCCACGAACCAGTCGTCCAGCCGCGTTTCCAGGGCATCGACGATAGCCTCGTCGTCCAGTTCCTCGATCACCTCTGCAACAAAGGCTTTCACCAGAAGCCCCCGCGCGCTCTTCTCGTCGATGCCGCGCGCCNGCGCGCCATCAGGTAGAACAGATGGTTGTGGTCGATCTCGGTGACGGTCGCGCCATGGCCGCAGATAACGTCGTCGGCGAAGATTTCCAGCTCCGGCTTGGTCGAGAACTCGCCATCATCAGACAGAAGCAGCGTGTTGCAAGCCATCTTGGCGTTGGTCTTCTGCGCATATTGGTGGACGTTGATGCGACCCTGGAAGACGCCGCGCGCCTTGCCGGTGACGACATTGCGGATCACTTCCGTCGAGGTCGTGTGCGGCACGGCATGGTCGAGCACCATGGTGACGTCGGTGTGGGCGTCGCCGGCGAGCAGGTTGATGCCGCGCAATTTGAAGTCGGCGCCTTCGCCCGTCGTCCTGACGACGATCTCCTGGCGCACCAGTTTGCCGCCGGCATTCATGAAGAACACGGTCAGTTTCGAATTCTTGCCGAGATGCGCCTTGAACTGCGCCAGATGTGTAGCCGTTTCCGGCTGTTCCTGCACGATCAGCCAGGTCACCTCGGCGCCTTCGCCCAGCACCAACTGGCTGACCGAGCTGGCCAGTGCCGCGCCCTCGCCTGCCTGACGCTCGACGATTGCAACTTTGGCGCCGGCGCCGACACGCACGGGAAAGCGCACATGCACCTGGCCGCCAGCCTGCAAATTCTGCAATTCGATCGGCTTTTCCAGCACAGCGCCATCGGCGATGTCGACGAAATAGCCGTCGGCGACGAAGGCGGTGTTCAGCGCGCCGATGGCGTCATCGCTGCCATAGGGATCGAGGCCAGGCGCAATCGAGCCGTCGGTCAGCTTCTCCGACAGGCGCTGGACGGTCACGCCTTCGATCAGGGGGAACTTCGCGTTCGAGACGCCGTTCAGCACCGCCAGGACAGCGGAACCTTCGACGATGGGCGCCAGCGCCTTGGTGGCAGCCGTGGGATCGAATGCCGGCACTGAGGTCAACAGCCGGCGCAGGTCCGTATAGTGCCAGGATTCGATGCGGCGCGTCGGCAGGCCGTGCTTGATCGCCTCGATGGCGTCGTCGCGCTTCAGCATCACCGCGCCGTCGCCCGGCAGCAGCGACAGCCGCTCGCCAAACGCGTCGATCAGCGCCGTTTCGGCCTGGGTGCGCTGGGGTTGTGTATGCATATTCATCAGTTTTGCCCCGCCTTTCAGCATAAAATGGCCTTCTGGCATCTCACGCGGCTTCGCCGATCACGCCGGCATAGCCATTGGCTTCGAGATCGAGCGCCAGCGACTTGTCGCCGGACTTGATCACCTGGCCCTTGTAGAGGACGTGCACGCTATCCGGCACGATGTGCTCGAGCAGGCGCTGGTAGTGGGTGATGACGACGATGGCGCGCTCTGGCGAACGCAGCGCATTGACGCCGTCGGAGACGATCTTCAGAGCGTCGATATCGAGGCCGGAATCGGTCTCGTCGAGCACGCACAGCTTTGGCTCCAGGAGCTTCATCTGCAATATCTCGGCGCGCTTCTTCTCGCCGCCGGAGAAACCTACATTGAGCGGCCGCTTCAACATCGCCATGTCCATATTGAGCGAGGCTGCCGCCTCTTTCACCCGCTTCAGGAATTCCGGGATTTTCAGCGGTTCTTCGCCGCGCGCCTTGCGCTGCTCGTTCATCGCCACCTTCAGGAATTCCATGGTCGCCACGCCCGGTATCTCCATCGGATACTGGAAGGCGAGGAAGATGCCGGCAGTCGCGCGCTCGGCCGGGTCCATTTCGAGGATCGACTGGCCGTTGTAGAGGATGTCGCCTTCGGTGACCTCATAGTCCTCGCGGCCGGCGAGGATGTAGGATAGCGTCGACTTGCCCGAGCCGTTCGGGCCCATAATGGCGGCGACCTCGCCGGCTTTCACCGTCAGGTTCAGGCCGCGGATGATCTCGGTGCCGTCATCGACGATGCGGGCATGCAGGTTCTTGATCTCAAGCATTCTTTTGTTTCCTGAATATCTGTCCGGTCAGCCGACCGAGCCCTCGAGCGAGATGCCGATCAACTTCTGCGCTTCGACCGCGAATTCCATCGGCAGCTGCTGGATGACGTCCTTGACGAAGCCGTTGACGATCAGCGCGATCGCCTCTTCCTCAGGGATGCCACGCTGCATGACGTAGAATTTCTGGTCCTCGGAAATCTTCGAGGTCGTCGCTTCGTGTTCGAACTGCGCCGTCGAGTTTTTGGCTTCCATGTAAGGCACGGTGTGCGCGCCGCACTGATCGCCGATCAAGAGCGAGTCGCAATTGGTGAAGTTGCGGGCGTTGGTCGCCTTGCGGTGCGCCGAGACCTGGCCGCGATAGGTGTTCTGCGAGAAGCCGGCGGCGATGCCCTTGGAGATGATGCGGCTCGACGTGTTCTTGCCGAGATGGATCATCTTGGTGCCGCTGTCGACCTGCTGATAGCCGTTCGACACCGCGATCGAATAGAACTCGCCGGAGGAATCGTCGCCGCGCAGGATGCAGCTCGGATATTTCCAGGTGATGGCCGAGCCGGTCTCGACCTGCGTCCACGAAATCTTCGAGCGGTGGCCGCGGCAATCGCCGCGTTTGGTGACGAAGTTGTAGATGCCGCCCTTGCCCTCCGCGTCGCCGGGGTACCAGTTCTGCACCGTCGAATATTTGATTTCGGCATCGTCGAGTGCGACCAGTTCGACGACTGCGGCATGCAGCTGGTTCTCGTCGCGCTGCGGCGCCGTGCAGCCCTCGAGATAGGAGACGTAAGCCCCTTCCTCGGCGATGATCAGCGTGCGCTCGAACTGGCCGGTGTTCTTCTCGTTCATGCGGAAATAGGTCGACAGCTCCATCGGGCAACGGACGCCCTTGGGCACGAAGACGAACGAGCCATCGGTGAACACGGCCGAATTCAGCGTGGCGTAGAAATTGTCGGAGGTCGGCACGACCGAGCCGAGATATTTTTGCACCAGCTCCGGATGCTCACGGATGGCTTCCGAGATCGAGCAGAAGATGACGCCGGCCTGCGCCAGTTCCTTCTTGAAGGTGGTGACGACGGAAACGGAATCGAACACCGCGTCCACAGCGACACGACCCGATTTGTAGACGTTGTCGCTGGGCTCCTCGAGATCGGAGACGTCGGTTTTCTGCACGCCGGCGAGGATTTCTTGTTCCCGCAGCGGAATGCCGAGCTTCTCGTAGACCTTCAACAGCTCGGGATCGACGTCGCTCAGCGAGGTCGGGCCGGGCGTGCTCTTGGGCGCCGCGTAGTAATAGAGGTCCTGAAAGTCGATCTTCGGATAATGGACGCGCGCCCAGGTCGGCTCTTCCAGCGTCAGCCAGCGCCGATAGGCTTCCAGACGCCATTCCAGCATCCAGGACGGTTCATCCTTCTTGGCCGAGATGAAGCGAATAATGTCTTCGCTCAGGCCCTTGGGGGCCTTGTCCATCGCGATCTCTGTCTGGAATCCGTATTTGTACTGGTCGACGTCGATCTTTCGGACCCGATCGATCGTGTCCTGCACAGCAGGCATAAGCGTTCTCCATCCACGCCGGGGTCAAGGCCCGACAGTTTTCAAACTATGGCATCGCCGAGGGCTGCCCATGAGGCGCCGAAGGCGGCGTAAGTTTCATATAGTGCGTCTCGGCCGGGAATTCACCCGGCCACTTGCAAACGCACGGCTCTACCAGGCCGCGAGGCCTGAATTCTTTGTCGCCGCCTCAGGCGGCTTGTTCCCTGCCCGCCCGGCGCTGGGCAATACCGGCCAGCGCAGCACGGAACAGTTCGATATCCCCGGCACTCGTTGCGTGGCCGATGGACACGCGCAAAGCGCCCAGGCTGTCGCCGTAACCCATGGCTTTCAGCACATGGCTCGGCCCGACCTTGCCCGACGAACAGGCCGATCCCGCCGACAGCGCAACGCCGGCCAGATCGAACGCGATCTGCGCCGTCTCGGCCTTCACGCCGGGAATAGCGAAGAATGTCGTGTTGGCAAGCCTTGGCGCGCCGGATCCGAAGATTTCTGCGTCCGGCACCAGTGTTTTGATGATGGTTTCGACTTCGTCGCGGCGGTGCGCAAGCGTATCGACATGGTTCAGTCCGGCCAAAGCCTGCCGCGCCGCAGCGCCAAAGCCGGCGATGGCCGCCAAGTTTTCGGTGCCGCCGCGATGGCCCCTTTCCTGGCCGCCGCCATTGATCAGCGGCTTCGGCATCATCAGATCGGCTGCCGCAACGATGGCACCGACGCCCTTGGGGCCGCCGATCTTGTGCGAAGACAGAATCAAATAGTCGGCGTAAGCCGCTGACATGTCGATGGGAACGCGGCCCGCAGCCTGCACCGCGTCGACCACCAGAATGCCGCCCGCCGCCTTGACGATTGCAGCGATTGCCTCGATCGGCTGGATGACGCCGGTCTCGTTGTTGGCGGCATGGATCGCGACCAACGGCAGGCCTTCGGCCTTGTCATGCGCGGCCAGAGCGGCTGTCAGCTGAGCGAGGTCGGCAATGCCATCGGCGTCGACGCCGATCCGCGAAACCTGTGTTGCCGGGAAGCGGCCGCCGTTCAACAGGCAAGGGTGGTCGGCCTCGCAGACATAGAGCCGGCTCATGCGCACCGTGACACGGCCCATCCGCCAATCCGGCGTCAGCAGCGTTGATGCGGCTTCCGTCGCGCCCGAGGTGAAGACGACATGCTCGGCCTTGGCGCCGACAAGTGCTGCCACATCGCGCCGGGCAGTGTCGATCAGGCGCCGCGCCGCGCGCCCCTCGGCATGCACCGACGACGGATTGGCGACGAGATCGAGCGCGGCAATCATCGCCTCGCGCGCCTCGGTAATGAGCGGCGCGCTGGCATTGTAGTCGAGATAGGCGCGTGCTGCGGCCATTTTCACCCAATCGATCCCGTCAAGACCCTTTCCGCAAGGATAGCGCGTTATTTCCTTGAAATTGCAAGGCAAGACGTCCTATTTACGCGGCTTGCGGCGAGGATGGCCGGGCCGTCACGGCTGGCTATCCAGTTTTGAACAATTCTAAACTAGCTTCTAAGAAGACGCTTGCCCTGCGTCAAGGCCCGGAAGGGCTGGGGCTAGAGTAAAGAGTTGTTCCGGGCGCCGCGCATTCGTATGCCATTTGGAGTAGTTCATGCCTGAGGTCATTTTCACCGGTCCGGCCGGCCGCCTGGAGGGCCGCTACCAGCCTTCCAAGGAAAAGAGCGCGCCGATTGCCATCGTGTTGCATCCGCACCCGCAATTCGGCGGCACGATGAACAACAAGATCGTCTATGACCTCTTCTACATGTTCCAGAAGCGCGATTTCACCACGCTTCGCTTCAACTTCCGCGGCATCGGCCGCAGCCAGGGCGAATTCGACCACGGCACCGGCGAATTGTCGGATGCCGCCGCAGCGCTCGACTGGGTGCAGTCGCTGCATCCGGATTCCAAGAGCTGCTGGGTGGCCGGTTATTCCTTCGGCTCCTGGATCGGCATGCAGCTTCTGATGCGCCGGCCCGAGATCGAGGGCTTCATCTCGATCGCGCCGCAGCCAAACACCTATGATTTCTCGTTCCTGGCGCCCTGCCCGTCATCGGGTCTGATCATCCATGGCGATGCCGACAAGGTGGCGCCGCCCAAGGATGTGCAGGGCCTGGTCGACAAGCTGCACACGCAAAAGGGCATCACCATCACGCAGAAGACCTTGCCAGGCGCCAACCACTTCTTCGCCAACGACGCCGATCTGCTGCTCGAGGAATGCGCCGACTATCTCGACCGACGGCTGGCCGGCGAATTGTCCGATCCGCGGCCGAAGCGGCTGCGCTAAGAGCAATTCCAGGAAAAGTGTAAACGGGTTTTCCGTCCGGAATTGCGTCAAAACAAAAACTCCCGGTCCGATGCCGTCACAGTCGTGCCCATCATGGGCGCGAAAATGCCATTTCGGCTGATCCAAACGGTGAAGCCAGCCTGACATGTGGCGCGGCTCGGCTGAACGGTGCACAATGCCGGTTCAGCAGCGCAAGAAGGCATGANCGATCATGTACCAGCCTCCCCATTTCCAGGAAACGCGGCCGGACGTCCTGCACGGGCTGATCCGGACGCATCCGCTGGGGTTGCTGATCTCCAACGGCGCCGATGGCCCGGTCGCCAATGCCATTCCCTTCCTGCTTGATGCCGAGGTTGGGCCGAATGGCCGGCTGCGCGCCCATCTGGCCAGGGCCAACCCGCAATGGCGTCAGCTGGCCGACAATCCGACATCGCCGGTGCTGGTCGTCTTCCAGGGCGCCGACGCCTATGTGACGCCGTCCTGGTACGAGACCAAGCGCGAGACCGGCAAGGTCGTGCCGACCTGGAACTACGCCATTGTCCAGGTGCGAGGAACCGTCAGAGTGATCGAGGATTCCGCCTGGATCGCACAGCAGATCACCGAGCTGACGCTGTCGCAGGAAGGCGCCCGCGAGGCACCCTGGGCGGTGACCGATGCGCCGCCTACCTTCATCCAGTCGCAAATCAAGGGCATTGTCGGGCTTGAGATCGAGATCGCCGAAATCAGCGGCAAGTGGAAAGTCAGCCAGAACCGGCCTGTCGCCGACCGCGTCGGTGTCGCCGAAGGGCTGGAGAAGGAAGCCGCCGGCGCGCCCGACATGGCTCGGCTGGTGCGGAGTTGGGGCGGCATCGACAGCTAGCTGGGGTGGTCTTAGATGGTTCCAAAGGCGTCAGCAATTCAGTTGCCTGCCGGCGCTGCTCCAATGCCGAAATTCGTCTGTCTCGGCGCATCGTTTTGGTTTGGTTTGCGAGCCCGACGGAATAGGCGGAACGTAGTTTTTGCCACCGGCAACCCCGACGCCGTGTAGCGGAAGATACATCCCAGCCGGCTAAGCACCATCGCGCAGACGATGGCAACAGCACAGCCAAGGCCGAATCCGGCGACAGTGTCGCTCGGGTAGTGCGCGCCGATAAAGATCCGGGTCGATGCGACCGACAAGGTTGCTGCCAGCAGCACCCATCTGCGCTGGGGCAACAACAGCAGTGCAATGCCGAAAATGACGCCCATGGTCGTGGCATGGCCGGACGGGAAGCTGGCAAAGCGCGCCTCCAAGGAAAAAGGATGCAGCGACAGATCGCCGAGCTTGTCGAAATTCATCGGCCTGGCTCTGCCCACGCCATATTTCAGCACGTTGACGACCATGGCCGAGAGTGCGATCGAACCCAGCACCATGAAAGCAAAGCAGGTCCAGTTGTAGAAGGTCATCCGCGCGCGCCGGGAAAGGCTGCGCCAATCCGTCAGATTCGCGGCAATCAGCACCAGTACCGACGGGACAAGATACCAGCCGCCTAGGCCGAAGAAGGTAAAAAACTCGGCGATGCGGAAGACATTGGTCGAGCCTGAAGCCCACTGCCTCGCCATGGTCCCTCCAAGATGGTCGAAACGGAGCGACACCGCGATCGTCAGCAAAAGCCAGGCCACAACCCAGACCGACCACAGGATTTTCGGGTAGCGCGCCGGGCGCGTCGCCAGGCGATGCCGTACAATCCCGAAGGTATCGCGGAAATTAGCGACAGACTGCCGGAGCATGGCAGGCAAAGCGGCACGCGCCGGCGATGGCGACTTCATCAACATGCGGAGCTCGGCGCGATCATTGAAGAGCTATCAGTTCGCCACACGGTACAGGCCGAGCGACAATTTATCACCTGACGAATAGTTGATGCCGTCGATCTCGGCGACGCGGCTGGCCTTCTTGCCTTGCCCTGCCAGCAGGTCATCCAGCCGTTTTTCATCGCCGACCGGCGCCAGGCCCAGCGCGCAGGCCGGATCGCCAAGCAGATGTTGCGCAACCCCGTCGACATCGGTCAGTACCGTCTTTGTGCCCACCAGAAATACCAGGCTCGGTTCGTGATATTGCGCGGAGGCGAGCACGCTCATCTCACAGGGACGATCGGCGCGAACCGCAGCCTCGATTTCCCGGCTCATCCAAATCGGTTTCAGTGACGGCACGATGACACCGAACAGCAGGGCGTAGGTTATACCGGCGCAAACCGCAGCCCCGCCGATGCGGACCAGCGGCACCAGCTTCTGGCGCGAAACAGCGAGGTAGCCGGCGCCCAATGCTGCCGCGGCGGCCGGAACGCTCCACCATAAAAATGTCTTCATGAGATAGATCGGCGCACCGACGCAAAGCACGGCGAGACCGACTGTCACCAGAACGGTGCCGAATGCGGTCGCCCACCACAGCCATGTCTGCCAGCGCCTGAGCGGCGCATTTGCCTCTTGCGGTGTCAGCGTCAAAAGCCAGCCGATGAGCAGGGCCATGCCGGGATAGGCCGGCAGCACATAATGCGGCAGTTTCGTCGGGATCAATTCGAAGACCAGCCAGAACGGAATGTACCAGGCGAGGCAGAAACGCAGGCGCGGATCGTCGCGCAATCGGTTGAGCGCCTGCAGTCCGGCGCCGAGCGCCACAAGGCCGAACGGCCACATGAACAGGCAATAGGTCAGCACGTAGAAGCCCGGCGGAACGCCGTGCGACTCCTCGCCTTGCGCGACCTTGCCGAGCATATCCTTGCCGACGGCCTGCTGCAGGAAGGCGCCGTTGCTCTTCCAGGTGATGAGGGCGAGCCAAGGCAGCACGATGAGCAGAACCAGAGCCAGCCCTCGCGCCGCTTTCAGCTTTGTCAGCCAGCACCAATCGCGCTCGAAGGCAACCAGCGTGAGCACCGTCAGCGCCGACAGCAGCGGTGCAATCGGCCCCTTGATGAGGATCGCCGCGCCCTGCGCAGCCCAGAAAATCCACGGCAGATGGCCGGCGACCGGCTCGTTGCGGCGCGATGCCAGATAAATCTGCGCCAGCGCGCCTTGCGCCAGAACGCAGCAGGCAAGCAGCATCGCGTCGGTCTTGGCGTCGCGGCCTTCGAAGGCGGTGGCGAAAATCGCCGCCATGACCAGGCCGGCGGCAAGACCGGCATTGGCGCCGAACAGATTGGCCCCGGTCCAGGCGATTGCGACGACGGCGATGGCGATGCCCAGCGCCGAGATCAGCCGGTAGATCCAGATCGGCGCCTGTGCCCCCTCGCCGCTCAGCGTCACCGCCGCCGATTGCAGCCAGTAGATGCCGATCGGCTTTTGGTAGCGCGACGCGTCCTGGAAGCGGATGTCGACATAGTCGCCGGTCTCCCTCATCTGCTTGGTCGCCTGGACGAAGCGCGGCTCGTCGCGGTCGAGCGGCGGCAAAGAGGCCAGTCCCGACGCCGTCATCATCAGGCTGAACAGGAAGAGAAAGATGTAGTTCCTGCTCATTTCGACACCGGACAGACTGGATTTGGCGGGACTGGTGGCTCAGTCGACCTTGGTCATCGCCGCCTTGCGCTCATTGGCGATGAGCCATAAATTTCTGACATAGATCACCATGCCCATGGCCTGGCCGGCGATGAACACCGGATCCTCACGCTGGATGGCGTAGACCAGCAGCAGCCCGCCGCCGAACAGCGAGAAGAACCAGAAAGCGATCGGCACGACGCTGCGCTTGGCCTTTTCCGAAGCGATCCACTGCACCAGGAAGCGCATGGTGAAGAAGAACTGGGCAACGAAGCCGAGCAGAACCCAGGCGTCGAACTGCTTGACGAAAACCTGGTGCAGCCAGGTCGCCAATTCCTGAAACACGTTAGCCATGCGTGATTTCCTCTACCTTTGGCATTCTGCGGCGCCGGCGCCGAAGCCACCAGACGCCGGCGAGATCGAGCGCGCCCTGCAGGCCGCGATCGAAGATGCCGTAATTCGACTTGCCGTGGCGGCGGGAGCGGTCGACGACGTCGCAATGGACGACGCGGTAGCCTTCCTGGATGACAAGCGCCGGAACGAAACGATGCGTACCGTCGAAAAACGGCAGTTTGCGCAAGATATCGGTGTGGATCGCCTTTAAGCCGCAGCCAGTGTCGCGGGTGTCGTCATGCAGGATCGCGCCGCGCAGCCAGTTGGCGAAACGCGATGCCAATTGCTTGATCTTGCTGTCGCGGCGCTTCAATCGCTGCCCCTGCGCGGCGCCGAAATCGGGCCCTGCCCGACGCAGCGCATCGACCAGCACGGGGATATATTGCGGGTCGTTCTGGCCGTCGCCGTCGATGGTGGCGATTATCGAGCCGCGCGCCGCCCAGGCGCCCGAGCGCACCGAAAGCGACTGGCCGGCGGATTTTTCGTGCCGAAGCTGCCGAAGCGGAAACGGCCGTGTGGCGGCTTCAGCGGCAAGCACCGAAGCGGTGTCGTCAGTCGAACCGTCATTGACGACGATGATTTCGAAGTCGCGCCCGGTCATCGCCGCCTCGATCTCGTCGATCAGCAGCGGCAGGTTCGCCGCCTCGTTGCGGCAGGGAATGACGATGGATATCAATGCGTCCGGCATATCGCGTCGGGCTCTGTCACAAGATATGGCATTCGGTGGATGCCGTGCGGTGCCGTTCCAGCGGATCGAACCCGTTGGCGCGGCGCCTCATTACGCCAGCCGACAGGATGAAGCAAGCATGCGCGGCAGTGCAGAATAGGCTGTCCATGCCGGCGCAAAATCGGAAATCACTTTTGCTTGACGCGCTTGGATGCTAAACGCCCGCGTTCAGGCCATGCCGGGCCGTTCGGACCCGGCGCTTTCAGGAAGAAACAATGCCCGCCTTCAAGTCCGATTTCCTGCGCGTTATGAGCGAGCGCGGCTTCATCCACCAGATTTCGGATGAGAACGGGCTGGATCAACTTTTCGCGAAGGAAACCGTGACCGCCTATGTCGGCTACGACGCCACGGCGACCAGCCTGCACATCGGCAATCTGATATCGGCGACCATGCTCTACTGGATGCAGGAGACCGGCCACCGGCCGATCGCACTGATGGGCGGCGGCACCTCGATGATCGGCGACCCGTCCTTCCGTGACGACCAGCGCAGCCTTTTGACGCCCGAGGCGATCGCCACCAACATCGAAGGCATCAAGCGAATTTTTGGCCGCATCCTGCGCTTCGGCGACACTGGCAACGACGCCATCATGGTCAACAATGCCGACTGGCTGATGAAGCTCAACTATGTCGAGTTCCTGCGCGATGTCGGCCGCCACTTCTCGGTCAACCGGATGCTGACCTTCGACAGCGTCAGGCTGCGGCTCGAGCGCGAACAGTCGCTGTCCTTCCTCGAATTCAACTACATGATCCTGCAGGGCTATGATTTCGTAGAGCTCAGCCGCGGCCACGACTGCCGGCTGCAGATGGGCGGTTCGGACCAGTGGGGCAACATCATCAACGGCGTCGATCTCGGCCACCGCATGGGCACGCCGCAGCTTTATGCGCTGACCACGCCGCTGCTGACGACATCGTCGGGCGCCAAGATGGGCAAATCGGCCAAGGGCGCGGTGTGGCTGAACGGCGACCTCTTCTCGCCCTATGATTTCTGGCAATACTGGCGCAACACCGAGGATGCCGACGTCGAGCGCTTCCTGAAGATCTTCACCCGGCTGCCGCTTTCGGAGATCGCGCGGTTGGCCGCCCTTGGCGGCTCGGAGATCAACGAGGCCAAGAAGGTGCTGGCCACCGAAACCACGGCCATCGTGCACGGCCGCGAGGCGGCGCTCGCGGCCGAGGAAACCGCGCGCAAGACGTTCGAGGAAGGCGTGACGGCCGAAACGCTGCCGACCGTGGAAGTGGACGGCGCCGCGCTGGAAGCCGGCATCGGCATCCTGTCGCTGCTGGTCAGCGCGGGCCTTGCCGGGTCCAACGGCGAGGCAAGGCGTCACATACAGGGTGGCGCCGTGCGCCTCAACGACCAGCCGGTGGCGGACGACCGGCGGATGGTGACGCCTCAGGATTTGAGTCCGGAAAACGTCGCAAAGCTTTCAGTGGGCAAGAAAAAGCACGTGCTTGTGCGGCCTGCCTGAGCCGTCTTCTGGGATCCTCAGCGATACTCGAAGATCGACCGGAAAATGCCCGGCGCGATTACCGATAGCGGGTTGATGTCCAGCACCGGCTTGTTGGCGTTGCCCTTAAGCCGGTAGGTGACGCCGATCAGCCCGCGGTCGCGGCCATTGCCGAGCAGAACGCCGACCAACGGCAACTCGCCGAAGATGCGGTTGAGGCCATAGGCCGGCATGAAGGTTCCGGTCATGTCCATATTGTTGTTCTGGTCGTAGAGCGTGCCCTGGAAGGTGGTGCCGATGCGCGGGCCGCGCAGCACGCCATTCGCCAATTTCAAATAGCCCGACCCCTTGTCGATCTCGGTAAAGCCGCGCTCGAATTTTACCCGCGAAGTGTCGATCTTGCCCTTGACCGCTTCGTTCAAGCTGCGGCTATCGCCGGTTGGCGTGGTCGAGACGATGGAGGCGAGCTTGGGTTCATTGACGATGAAGAAGTTGCTCGAATCGACCTGTCCCCGCATCGGGCCGTCGGCTGTGCCGCTCAGCGCCAGCGTGATCGATCCGCCTTCCATGTGCTCGTAGATGTTGAGGAAGCGCAATATGGCGCCTGCGTCGGCCGACTTCATGGTGAGCGCGCGAGCACCATTGCCTGCCGTATTGCTGATGGTGATGGCGGCGCCGGAACTTGCCGCGGCGCTGACCTTGAGCCTGTTCACCCTGGAGCCGGCGGCACTGTAGTCGAGCTTCAAATTGGACAGGACCTCGTCATGGAACCCGCTTAGCGAATTGACGTCGGCGCTAACCGAAACCGCGTCCGTGCCGGTGGTTTTGGTGGCGGTATCGACATCGGAGGTGAACTGCTTGATCAGCGAGCGGGCATCGAGCGCGTTGCCGCTGACATCGACTGCGAAGCCCTTGCCCGACCGCTTCACCGTCACGGCGACATCGTCGCCCCGGTTCAAGGCGACTTTGCTGAAGCGGGCCGAAGACAGCGCGCCCTTGACCAGGACGACATCGCCTTCGACCGAAAAGCTCTTTCCGTCGAGGTCGAAGTCGGACAGCGTCGTGGTATCGCCGGACTTGCTCATGGTAAAAGTGGCATTGGCGGCAATGCCCGGCCCCTTGCTCCAGCCTGCCCAGGGAATGTCCAGCCTGGCGCTCGTCAGGTCGACGTCGACGTTCTGGCTGCCGCCTTCGCCGCTCTTGTCGATTGCCACCTTGATGGTGCCGGAAATCAGCGGCGACAGGCCAGGCATGGCGATGGCGCGCGTCTTGTCGTCGAGCACAAGCGCCACCTTGCGGCTGCGCGGCGGGCCGCCATCCCTGAGCGGCTCGACCAGATCGAGCTCNCTCGGCTGGAATGCCGTTCAGCCGCGCCTTGGCAGAGATCACCGCCTTGCCGGGCCCGACTTCGATCGAACCGTCGGCATCGGTCACTATCTGGCCTTCGAACGGCTTGGCGAGCGACAGGTCCTTGTAGTCGAGCGATACCAGCCAATCGAGCTTCGACGTGTCGACGCCGGATTGCAACGGAATGTCGGCCTTGACGTGGCCGGTCACCCTGCCCGACAGGTCGTCCGGCAAGATGCCGACATGGCGCATGGCGTTGATCGGTTCGTAGGAGGCAAGTTCGGCGATGGCCGGCGCCTCGCCGGCGACGTCGATGTCGAGCGCGCCGATCACCGGCGGGTGGTTTGCCGCCTTTACCGACAGTGTGCCATTGCTTGCCGCCACGGTGCGGCCGCTCGGCATATAGACGCTGCCCGAGGACAGCGCGACGTCGACATCGTTGCCGTGGAAGGAAACGACGCCGACGGCATCGCGTATCGGCGGGATGCGGCCGGCGGTGTCGAAACGCGAGCCCTCGACCTGGAAGCGGCCGAACACCTCGTCGGCCGAAAGCGGCACGCCGTTGCCGAGACGCCCCGGCACGACCTGGAACTGCAGGCTGGCATCGACGACGCGGCCGCCAAACAGGTTCTGCAGCACCCACAGCCGCGCGTTCTTGGCCGAGAACCAGGGCCACAATTGCTTGACGTGCGAGACCGCCATGTCGTGGACGTTGAGCGACACCGAGATACCCGGCGGTCCGTTGTCGATGAAGGAAACCGCAGCGGTTCCCAGCACTTCGCTCCCCGATCCCGACCTGATGCCGATCTGGTCGGCGACAAGCTTGCGGCTCTTGATCTGATAGACGCCGGCGATGCGGGCGAAGAAATTCAGCGCCGGCTCGGGCGATTCCGAAGGCGCCAGCGTCGAGCCGTCGCTGGTCAGGTCGTAACGATAGGAAGGCTCCTCGCCGGCCGCGCCGGTCGACGGCTTTGGCCCGATCGAGCCGGCGAAATTGAACACCGAGCGCCCGGTCTTTAGAACCAGCCTGCCGACATCGATCTTGTTGGAGCCGGAGACAAGGGCGGCGTCGACATCGACATCGGCCGGCAACAGCCCGCGTGTGCCGAGGTCGAGCACCGAGCCGGTTAGCGACAGCGAGCCCGTCAGCCGCGAATCGGTCTCGCCCGAGCCTTCGGATCCCGTGAGCTTCAAAGCAATCGCGCCGGTTCGCCCGCCGGCCGCCGGCGTGGTCTCCGCGACATCCGCCATGTCGATGGCGGCGTTCAAGGCGGTGACGCGCATCGAGCTCGTATCGCGGGTGGCGGTGGCCGTGACGGTGAGCGCGCGGCCATCGACATCCGCCTCGGACGAGAACTCCATGCTGCCGGGGCCCGACTGCAGCACCGTGGCGTTGGCGATCGTGACCAGCTTGACCGATCCGGCCTCGGGCAGCTCGAACGCGACATTTTTGAGATCGATGCGGCGCATCGAATCCTCGCGCACGGCATCGAGTGCACGATTGACGTCACTGAAGACGGCGGCGGCCAGTTTTTCCGGATCGATGAGACCGTCTTGATTGCGCAGGCGCGCTGTCCAGTCGCCACCCGACGGCATTGCCGCGGTGACGATATGGGCGTCGGAAATCCTGGCGCTGGTCAGCCGAACCTCGCCCGAAAGCAGCGGGATCAACCGGATGCCGAAGCGGACGCGCCCGGCATCGGCCATCGGCTTGCCGTCGGCCGTCTCGACGCTGACATCCTTGACCTGCAGCGCAATGAAGCTCGATCCGTCAAGTGTCAGGCTGGCAGGACCGACGGCGACTTTGACGTCGAAACCGGCCAGTTTCTCGATCGCCGTTTCGGCTTCCAACCGCAGCCGTTCGTTGCCGATGCCGGTGGCGCCGATGACGTAGACGGCGGCCGCTGCCAGCAGCACAAGGGCTCCAATGCCGGCAAACAGCCGGGCAAGGATGCGAAAGCCGCGGCCGATCCGTGCCTTGCCGAGCGGCGGCACGCGGCAAGCGGACGGGAAAGCCCCCAGGTCGGTGATCTCGTCACGCCTGAACCGGATTTTCTCGTGCTGCGGTTCTTCCTGATCCACGCAATTTTCCGTTGTGCGAATTCGATCGTGGACGAATCCCCGCCCGACACTATAACGACGCAGGCTAGAGCATGATGCCGAAAAGTGTGAGGCGGTTTTCTCGGACAAACGGTTTCCGTTTGTCCAGGCATCATGCTCTATCTCTTTGATTTAGGGCCGCGTAACCTCAAACAAGGGCATCGATATGGCTGATCTCGACGTTGGCGACGTTGCGCCGCAATTCGATCTTCCGCGCGACGGCGGCGGCTCACTCAGCCTTGCCTCGATGCGGGGGAAGCCCGTTGTACTTTATTTCTATCCGCAGGACGACACCACAAGTTGTACCAATGAGGCGATCAGCTTTTCGCAGCTGAAGCCGGAGTTCGAAAAGGCCGGCGCCGTGGTGATCGGCCTGTCGCCAGACAGCGTGAAGAAGCACGACAAGTTCAAAACCAAATACGATCTCACCGTCGACCTTGTTGCCGACGAGGAGCGCAAGGTGATCGAGGCCTACAATCTGTGGGTCGAGAAGACGATGTATGGCCGCAACTATATGGGCGTCGAGCGGGCGACGTTCCTGATCGGCAAGGACGGGCGGATCGCCGGGATCTGGCGCAAGGTCCGGGTGAAAGGCCATGCCGAAGCAGTGCTGGAGGCGGTCCGCGCGCTCTGAGGCGCCACCGATCTGGCCAACGCCGCGCAGTGCATTAGGGGCATAAGACATATATGCGGTTGGCTGACCGTTGGTCACTAGCGCGCCCGCGACGGCAAAACTTTGTTAACCCTAATAATGTGTAATCGGGCTTCGTTGGTGTCGTAACGAAAGCTTGGTCCCGTGAACCTAACCGGTCAGTCAGCGGTCTTCGGCAGGCGCAAGGAGCCGCATACGGTCATCATTGCGCGGGGCAATGAAATACGGCATTTCACCATCCGCCCGTGGCTCGTCGCCTTTCTCGGCTCGGCACTGGCGGCGATCGCCATCGGCTATCTCTTGGCGACCTCCTATCTCGTGCTGCGCGACGATCTGATCGGCGCCACCACGGCCCGGCAGGCGCGCATGCAGCAGGCCTATGAGGATCGCATCTCGGCGCTTCGCGCGCAGGTCGACCGCATCACCAGCCGCCAGCTTCTCGACCAGAAACTGATGGAGACCAAGGTCAGCGAATTGATCGAGCGGCAGAGCCAGCTAAGCCAGCGCCATGGCCGCCTTGGCCCGATCCTCGAACGGGCGGAAAACGAGGTCGGCACGCCGGCCGCCGCGGATGTGGCGGCAAAACCCGACGAGCATGCCGAACTGACTGGCGGCGAGCCACTCGCCTATTCGGTCGCCAGCCTTGGTTCGGGCGACACCAGGCCATTCTCGCTGTGGTCGACACGCTCCGACCCGCTGCCCAGCGAAACGGCTGCGGACCGCGCCGACAAATTGTTCGTCTCGATCAATGATTCACTGAAGGCTATCGAGAGCCAGCAACTCACCCGCATCGAGACCTTGGCCGACAATGCCTACAAGAACGCCGACGCCATCACCCAGGCGCTCGAGGCGGCCGGCCTGCCGGTCGACAGCGATTTCGGCAAGAACGAAAGCGATGTCGGCGGGCCGCTGATCCCGCTTGACAGCTCGATGATGTTCGACAGCAAGGTCAAGGAACTCGACGAGGCGCTGGATACGCTCGACCAGTTGAAGAAGGAGGCGCGGCGGCTGCCGCTCGCCAACCCGGCGCCGGGCCACTCCGTCACCAGCCCGTTCGGCGTGCGCACCGACCCCATCCTCGGCACCGCTGCCCTGCATTCAGGCATGGATTTCCGCGCGCCGGTCGGCATGCCAGCCAAGGTCACCGCGGCCGGAATCGTCACCAAGGCCGGCTGGAACGGCGGCTATGGCCGCATGGTCGAGGTCGATCACGGCAACGGCTTTGCCACGCGCTACGGCCATCTGAGCGAGATCGACGTTGCCGTCGGCCAAAAACTCGCAGCCGGCGACATCATCGGCAAGACCGGCAGCAGCGGCCGCTCGACCGGCCCGCACCTGCACTACGAAGTCCGCCACAATGGCGAGGCCATCGACCCGCTGCGCTTCCTGACCGTCGGCAAGAAGGTCGAACAGTATTTGTAAGGTCAAGCCAGGCTGGTTGCTGCCCAACTTCGCCGCGCCCTGCCCGCTGGTTCCGCGATCCAGGGTCGCACCAAGCGCGGACCCGTGCCGACAAAACTGTCCCTGGGCTGAGGCAGATGCACGGCCACTGCGAAGCCCATCGAGCCATGGGCGTCATGGCCGCAGGCATGCATCACCTTATCGCCACATTGCGATTGACGGCCTCGCGGAGCCGACGATATCGACGGCCAGGCCGTAGCGGGCGACGTCGCGGATGTCTGATATCCCCTGCCCGGCCAGCATCGGCCTGAGATAAGCTCCCGTCCCAATCTTTCGGTTCGATAATTCGGGATGGCGGTGCAGATGACGGCGGATCTCGACCATCCGATCGAGAATTCCGGCATCGATGCGGGGCGCGGCACCGCCCGGTGCTGCCGACCGGTCAGGATTTGACATGGATGTCTCGCGGGAATTTGGTCAGCGTCTCATGGCCGGTCTCGGTCACCAGAATGGTCTCGCTGATCTCGATGCCCCAGCCATCCATCCACATGCCAAGAATGGAGTGCACGACATTGCCGGGCTGCAGCGCGGTCTTGTCGCCGGGCCGCAGGCTGATCGTGTGCTCGCCCCAATCCGGGGGATAGGCGACGCCGATGGAATAGCCGATGCGCGATTCCTTCTTCAGTCCGTAGCGTTGGATAACCTTGCGCCAAGCGGCCTCGACCGCTTCGGCTGTGGTCCCCGGTCTGACCGCCTCGAGCACCGCATCCATGCCGTCGATCACCGCCTTTGCGGTGTCGGCGACACGGGCCGGCGTCTTGCCGAGCTGCATCGTTCGGGCGAGGCCTGCGGCATAGCGGCGGCAGACGCCGGCAAGTTCGAGCGCAATCGTCTCGTCCTTTCCGAACCGCCGGTCACTCCACATGATGTGCGGAGCCGATGCATTCTCGCCGCCGAGGATGGTCGGCGGCAGTGCCGTGATGTCGCCGGCGAAGTCCGGGCTGCCGGCGATCTGCGCCGCCTGGATCGCGGCAATCGCATCGCATTCGCGCACACCTGGCGCGATGACTTCGAAGGCCCGCGCAACAGCTGCTTCAGCCAAGGTCGACGCCTTGCGCAGGTAGGCAATTTCCGGAGCGGATTTCACGGCGCGGATCCAGTTCACCAGGAGATCGGCGTCGTGCCATTTCGCATTGGGCAGGCCAGCGACCAGCCGGGCATGCGCCTTCGGCGAGAAATAATAAGCTTCGAGCTCGATGCCGATATGTCTCGCGCCCCAGCCCTTGGCGACGATCCAGGCCGCCATCCAGTCCATCGGATGGCGATCGGCTCGCTGCACGTGGTCTTCGGGGAAGCCGACCGCATTCTCCGGCTTCATCCAGGCCGTCAGCAAGCCGCCTGCCGCATCCATGGCGCGGCCGATCCAGACCGGCTCGGCCTCGTCTTCGATCGGGACCAGCACGACCTGCGGCGTATAGAACGACCAGCCGTCATAGCCGGTGATGTAATGCTGGTTGGCGACATCGTTGACGACCAGCAGTTCCAGCCCACGCGCCGCCATCTCGGCGCGGATCTTCTGGAGCCGCCGCTGGTACTCATCGCGCGCAAAAGGCAATTCGATCATCGGTTTTCCTGCTGGATTGTTGGCCGGCGAGCCCCGCGCCCGCCTGACGTCATTCATCATTGCGGTGGTTTCAGCCCGGCTGCAATCGGCCAGCGCGGCGCATGGGACAGGTCCTGCACCGCGTCCGGGAACCATTCCGAATTATTTTTGAATTCCATTTGACTGAATAAATTGCCTGTGCAAGTCTTGGTCTTCCTAAGGGGCGCGGGACATGGCACTGCGGGGAACCAATCAGGAGTTCGGACGGCCCTACAACCGGCGCATCGTGCTGGAGTCCATCCGTCTTCACGGTCCCATCGCCCGCGGCGACATTGCCAGCCGGGTCGGCCTCACCGTCCAGACCGTATCGACCATCGTTCGCGAACTCGAAGAGCACGGCTATGTGCTGTCGCTGCGCGAAGAGCCGCGCGGACGCGGGCTGCCGCCGGCGACGCTCAGGATCAACCCCGAGGGCGGCTATGCGGTCGGCGTCCACCTCACCCCGCTGGGGATCGACGCGGCGCTCATCAATCTCAGCGGCGATGTCATCGAGAGCATGCATCGCGAGGCGCCGCATGCGACGCCCAACCATGCCTTCGAGCTGATCGGCGCGATGGTGCCGGAGTTGACGGCGCTGCGGCCCGGCGGGCGCGTGCTCGGCATCGGCATGGCGCTGCCTGGACCGTTCGGCGTGGAGTCGATGAGCTTCGTCGGCCCGACGACCATGGCCGGCTGGAAGGATGTCGCGCTGCCGGAACGGCTGGCGGCGTCGACCGGGCTGCCGGCCTTCTTCGAAACCGACATGGCGGCGGCCGCCATGGGGGAACGGCTTTACGGTCTCGGCTCCGGTTATTCCGAATACTACTACCTCTATTTCGGCGTCGGCCTCGGCGGCGTCATCGTGCATGACGGCGCGGTGATGCGCGGCGCCTGGGGCAATGCCGGCGAAATCGGACACATCCCTGCCGTTCCCGGTGGCGAGCCTTGCCCATGCGGTAACAGCGGCTGCCTCGAACGGTATCTCTCGCTCGAAGCACGTCGCCGCCGCAACATCAGCGACGCCGCCTGGGTGGCCGAGATCGCGCCGATCTTCCGCGACGCCATCGTCACCATCGAGAATGTGTTCGACCCGGAAACCGTCATCCTCGGCGGGCTTGCGCCCACCGACCTGCTCGAAAAGCTGGTCGGCGCGGCGGGACAGCTTCCCAATTCGGTCTCGGCGCGGCGCGACCGCAAGACACCGCGCGTGACGGTGGCGACCGGCGGCAAGCATTCGGTGCTGCGCGGCGCTGCCGCATTAGCCGTTTCGGGCGTGCTGTCGCCGCGCTTCGGCCAGATGTTCATTGCCGAGCGCGAGCGCCGGTCCGACCTCATGCACAGCAAGGGAGTGGCGGCATGACCGAACCGCTGCTGGTACTCGAAAACGTCACCAAGAATTACGGCGCCATTCATGCGCTGAGGGGCATCAGCTTCTCGATCGGCAAGGGCGAAGTCGTGGCGCTGCTCGGCGACAACGGCGCCGGCAAGTCGACACTGGTCAAGATCATCGCCGGCGGCCTCGAGCCGAGCTCCGGCCGCATGCTGTTCGAGGGCAAGGAATTCCTGGCGAAAACGCCGGCCGAGGCCAAGGCTGCCGGCATCGAGACCGTCTACCAGGACCTGTCGCTCTGCACCAATGTCGACGTCGTCGCCAATTTCTTCATGGGCCGCGAAATCACCCGCAAGGTTCTCGGTGTCCCCATCCTCGACGAGCGCGCCATGGAGGCCGTGGTCGGCAAGGCGCTGGCAAGTGCCGGCACCCGCATCCCGTCGCTGCGCACCAATGTCGAGCATCTCTCGGGCGGCCAACGCCAGGCCATCGAGCTCAACCGCTTCGTGCACTGGGGCGGCAAGCTTGTGCTGCTTGACGAGCCGTTCGCGGCCCTCGGCGTCGAGCAGACGCGGCGCGGTCTCGAGATGATCCGCCAAGTGGCCAACCAGGGCATCGGCGTCGTCATCATCACCCACATCATGCAACAGGCCTTCCAGGTCGCCGACCGGATCGTGGTGATCCGGCAAGGCGTCGTGGCCGGCGATGTCGCGCGCAACAAAACAAGTCCCGATGCGGTGATCAACATGATCACCGGTGAGACGCTTGCCGGTGCCGGACCGGCAGGTTGAGGGACCAAAGAGGGGTCCGGTATAAAAGAGGAGCGAACGACATGAAGCGAATACTGGTTCTTGTCTTCGGTATCCTGGCACTGGCTCTTGCCTCGCTCACGCCGGCAATGTCCCAGACGAAGGGCACCGTCTATTATATGGTCCCGACCCTGCTCGATGAATTCCAGACCGGCTCGGTGAGCGCGCTGGAGCTGTTCCTCAAGCAGGTCGGCTATGAGGTGAAAACACTCAACGCCGACAACAAGACCGACGCGCAGCAATCGCAGATGAACGACGTCATTGCGCTGAAGCCGGCGGCGATCATCCTGGCCGCCGTCGATTTCAACGCGCTGAAGCCGTCCATCGAAGCGGCGCGTGCAGCCGGCATCCCGGTGGTCGAGTTCGACCGCCAGATCACCTCGACCCCGTCCGATTTCACCTCGGTGGCGGGCACGGTCGAGATCGGCTACGTCGCCGCCGAGCAGGCGCAAAAGCTTCTGACCGCCAAGAACGGTTCTGTGAAGGGCAAGATCCTGCAGGTGCTCGGCGATCCCGGCGATCCCTACACGCTCGACATCCAGAAGGGTTTCGAGGAGAAGTTGAAGGCGTTTCCTGACGTCAAGATCATCTCGCTGCCGGCCATGCAATGGGAAGCCAGCAACGCCGGCACGATCGTTGCCGACCAGATGCTCGCCAACCCCGACATCGACCTGATCTTCAGCCATGCCGCGCACCTGTCGGTCGCAGCCGTCGCCTCGCTCGAGGCCGCCGGCAAGAAGCCGGGCGACGTCATGCTGATGAGCTCGAACGGCGCTCCGGTCGGTCTCGACCTGATCCGCAAGGGCTGGCTCAATGTCGAAGTCGAGCAGCCGCTCTACGCGCAGGCCGCGGCCGTGGCGATGTTCATGGACAAGATCGCCGGCAAGCAGGAAATCAAGCCTGGCGAGTATGACGTGCTCGGCTTGAAGTCGACCGTGACCAAGGAGAGCTGGGGCCCCAACATCAAGATCCCGGGCGCCGCCATCACCAAGGAAAACGTCGACAATCCGGCCTTCTGGGGCAACCAGAAGCCGCCGACGGACACGATCAAGTCTGTCGAATAGTCGCCTAGCGAAGCGCTCCGGGCCATTGCGGCCCGGAGCCTGCCCATTCACGACGCCGCGTCCCAGGACACCGTGGCGAACCTAAACCCGCGCCTGAACCCGACGAAATCGAGTTGATTTCTCAGCCTGATTTTCTCGGGGGCGCCAACCGGATCAGCCCATGAACCCGCGCAGCCGCAAAGCCCTGGAGTTCGTCCTCGACAACCTCGTCTGGTTCATGCTGATCTTTGTGCTGGTTGTCTTTTCCGTCTTCGTCCCCAACTACTTCCAGCTCGGCATCTTCGCCAACATCATCGAGGCCTCGAGCGTTCTCGGCGTGATGTCGATCGGCCTGTCGCTGGTCATCATTGCCGGCCATATGGACCTGTCGGTGGAATCGGTGGCCGCACTCAGCGCCATGGCGGTCGGCATCCTGTTCTGCTCATCGGGCATCGGCATGGGCATACAGCTCAATCCGCAATGGCTGATGGTTCCGGTTTCGCTGCTGGTTGCGCTGGCCGTCGGCGGCCTCATCGGCGCCTTCAACGGCTATCTCGTGGTCAAGGTGAAGATGAGCGCCTTTATCATTACGCTGGCGTCCTACATCTGGGTGCGCGGCCTGGTGCTGGTGATTTCCGGCGGCCGCTCGGCACAGGATCTGGCGCCGGCCATCCGCTGGTTCGGCATCCAGCGGCTGGCCGGCCTGCCGCTGACCGCCTGGATCGCCGTCGCCTGTTTCGTCCTGTTCTCGCTGATCATGGCCAAGACGCCGTTCGGCCGCCACCTCGTGATGATCGGCGGCAACGAGACCGCGACCTTCCGCGCCGGCATCCGCGTCAACCGCAATCTGATCATCGCCTTCGTGCTGGCCGGCGCCATTGCCGGCCTCGCCGGCTGGCTGCTCGCCATCCGCACCTCGGGCGCCACCGCCAATCTCGGCACCGGGCTGTTGTTCAACGCCTTTGCCGCCGTCGTCATCGGCGGCGTCAGCCTGAAAGGCGGTGTCGGCACCTTGCCCGGCGTCTATGCCGGCGTGCTGCTGCTCTCCTCCATCAACACGGCGATCAATCTGATGGGCTTGCCGGCCAACTTCACCCAGGTGATCCACGGCCTTTTGGTGCTCGCCGCCGTGCTGCTCGACGCCTTCAAGCAAACCATTCGCCAAAGACTGGCATGAGAGGACGGCTCGCATGACCGGACGGCTTGAGAACAAGGTCGCGCTTATCGTCGGCAGCGCACGCGGCATCGGCAAAGGCATTGCGCAGCGCTTTGCCGAGGAAGGTGCCAAGCTGGTCCTGGCCGACAGCGAGGCCGAGGCCGGCCAGGCGGCCGCGGACGAACTCGGCGCTGCCTTCATCCGAACCGACATCTCGCAAATTGCCGACGCAGAAGCCGCGGTTGCGCTGGCGCTGAGCCGCCACGGTCGTCTCGACATCATCGTGCAGAATGCCGGCATCTATCCCTGGCAGCTCATCGAGAACACCAGCCCGGACGACTGGGACCGGGTGATGGCCGTCAATCTGCGCGGCACCTTCAACGCCACGCTGGCGGCGCTGGCGCCGATGAAGGCGCAGGGCTACGGGCGCATGCTCTACACCTCGTCGATCACCGGTCCGCACGTCACCAGCCCCGGCCACGGCCATTACGCCGCCAGCAAGGCCGGCATCAACGGCTTCATCCGATCCGCGGCGCTGGAATTTTCCGGCTACGGCATCGCCGTCAACGGCGTCGAGCCCGGCAACATCCTGACCGAAGCGATCGAACTGCATCGGGGCGCCACCTACATCAAGAACATGGAGGATTCGATCCCGCTCGGACGCCTCGGCAGCCCGCGCGACGTCGCCAACGCCTTCCTGTTCCTCGCCTCGGACGATGCCAGCTACATCACCGGCACGACCATCGTCGTCGACGGCGGCCAGTTGCTGCCCGAAGGCAAGGATTTCCGGCTGCTGCCGCCGTGATCAGCCGGATTTCTTGTAAAGCAGCAATTCAGGCCGGTACTCGAAATGCATGGTGTCGTAGTGATACCAGCGCCCGCCCCAGATGAAGCCGTTTTTCTCGAACAGTTCCACGATTTCCAGCGGAATCCGGTTCTTGAAGGGAATGTGGGCCTTCGGGTTGGTTTTGTTCCTGTTGTTGTACCAATAGTCGGAGAAGCCGACATTGATATCGAAGGCCGCTCCGAACGAGTGAACGCTCAACCGGTCGGTGCCGGCGATCGGCCGCCAGACAAAGCCGCCGCCGGGCTTGAGCCCATAACGGCTCAGCTCCGCGGGCATCGCCTCGAGCGCAGCGGAGACCTTGCCCAGCCGGTCGTTGATGCCAAACACCTTGGTCACCTGCACGGTTTTCTTGCCGAGCTTCGGCAACCATTTGACGTTGGCGATGTGCTTGCCCACCTCGCCGGCACTTGCCCCGTAGAGCTTTTCGAAGAAAGGTTCGTTGCGGATGCGGCCGGGATCGAAATCCTCCGCTGGGACCAGGGCGCCCTCCGCTGCTCCGGGATAGACGTAGCGAAACATGTCTTCGATGTCGGGGCTCTCCAGCAGCGCCTCGGCGTCGCGCGCCTTGCCGTCGTCCCACACCATTGTGGTGCCGTCGGTCCAGGTCAGGACATTGCCCTTGATGGTGAAAAGTCCGGGATAGGCCTTGAGCAAGGAAGCCTTGGCGGCCGGCTGGTCGACGCCGTCGCCCGCATTCCCTGCAAAGGCGGAGCGTCCAGTGCCGACGATTGCCAATGCGAACAGCAACCGCAGCATCAGGCGCCCTGGATGATCCATCATTGTCCTGCCGTCCCGGAGGGCTTTCGTTCATCGTGCATTTAACAAGGCTGCTGTACCATGCTGGTCGAATCGAACGGGAGACAAATCGTGTCAAAAACCTTCAATGCTTTGATCCGGATGACGTTTACATTCATCTGCCTGGTCGGCCTGGCCTCGTCCGTGTCTATTCTTTTTCCAGCCACCGCATCCGCCCAGCGGATGCAGCGATGCGCCGACGAAGGCGAAATCTGCCGCCTGCCCTACCCCTCGGAAGTGGTCTACGGCGCGCGCGGGCAGACCACTTCGCGCTTCTTCGATCGTCGTTCCGTGCCTTGCTCGAATCGCGTCTTCGGCGACCCGGCGCCCGGCCGCGACAAGGCTTGCTATATCGTGAAGCGCGGGGGCGGTAACGACTATGGCGACAATGACGACGACGGCGACAATTACGGCGATGATGATTACGGCCAGGGCCGCGGCAGATGGGTGGCCTGCGCCCGAGAGAATCAGTTCTGTGATTTCCGTGGCCGCCAAGTGGTCAGATACGGAGCGCGCGGTCGGTTCACGCAAGGCGTTTTCAGGAACGGCGTGCGCTGCGGCAACGATGCCTTTGACGAGGATCCCGCTCCCCGTGCGAAAAAGACCTGCTACATCAGGAAGTAGACTGGTGCCGGCATGAAAGGGGGTGCGGCTCTTTGAGGCCGCGCCCGGAATCCGGGATCTTGGTGGGCGATGACGGGCTCGAACCGCCGACATCTTCGGTGTAAACGAAGCGCTCTACCAACTGAGCTAATCGCCCGCTCCGGCCGGACCTTTAAGCGGTCGCAACCGGCTTCGCAAGGCCAAATGAACAGCTGCGAGCTTAGCCGCACAGTGGTTTTCGCGGGCAAAGTGCCGCCCGTCAAAAAACCTTCTCCTGATGCGTTTATGCTGTCCAGCTGCGCTTGACACCCGGTGGCGAACCCCTTATCCACCGCCCCAACGACGAACACGGCTGACACGTGCTCGTCCAATGCGCGGGTGTAGCTCAGTTGGTTAGAGTGCCGGCCTGTCACGCCGGAGGTCGCGGGTTCGAGCCCCGTCACTCGCGCCATTAATTTCAAGGGGTTAGCTACCGCCCCTTGAAAAGTTTCAACTCTCATTCTCCTGAGAGTTTCAACATTTTGTATTCGTTCCGTTCCAAGCCAAGCAGCTTTCTGCCCTTGCGGCGGCTGGCATCGGCTGAGCGGACGGCGGCCAGATTGACCGGCATATAGGTCTTCTGCAGCGCCTTGTTCCCATCGATCGAATTGCCCATCTTGGCCGAGATTGCCTCGACCGACGCGCCTCCGGCATTCGCCTCGACCGCGCCGGAACGCCGCATGTCCATCAGCCGCCGCTTCTCCGATGTCCCGAACACCAGCGTACGCAGATCGGCAAAGTCGTCGACCAGAGAATCCTTCGTGTAAGGCACGCCGGCGCGCGGCCGGCCGCCCCTCGGGCCCGGCGCGAAACCGCGCGAGCGAAAGATCGGCGCATCGTCAAGCAGGGTGACGCCTAGCGATTCGACATAGGCCAGCACCAGGCGCTGCGTGCGTGACGACAGCGTGCCGAAAGCCGCCTCGCCACTCTGCTGCGTGCAATCAGAAAACCCCATTCCTGTGCTGTCTGCATTGCCTGCGCCGGTGTGAGCGTGCGCACGTCGACGGGTGAGAAGCTCGTGTCCCACGCAACGGCGATGATGCAGGCCAGTCCGCGGTAGCCGGCGCGCCAGGCGCCCTTGACCATGCGCACCGCCTCGCCTGCCGTCCAGGTCTGGTGGCGCGGTGGTGGCGTCTGGCGGCGGATCGCCTGCGATGGGTCGGAGCCGGGCGGGCATAGCTTCATGCCGGCCATGACATTGTACAGCGAACGCCACGTCTTTACGGCACGGTAGGCGATGTCGACACCTTTGACCCGGAGCAGACGGCCATACCAGTCGTCGAGCAGCTCGAGGGTGATGTCGGCTGGCGGCAGGTCGGCGAAGTACGCCGCCTTGATCGCCGGCACCAGCCGTGGTTGTACCGGGAAGCGGATAGATGACGGTTGTAATGTGTGGGTTTGGCTCATGGCACCAAAACTCTATCCACCGTCCATCGGGCAGGGGATGGGCGCCTTGTCGTTGGGCGGGTGTGAATCTCGCCCTTGTAAGCACCTCCGCCGCATAGCATGAGATTTTCCTACTCCATGATCTCGTTATTTCCCGCATCGAGGGTGGATGAGGCTTAGAATAACGGCCTTTCTCCCCCATGCCTATTCGTCCAATTCTTAATCGCAGAATCGGCCGCCACAGGGCGAGAATACTTATAATCGGCGGCTTCGAAGCCGCTAGGCCCGGGCAACCCGGATACCCTCGGCGATGTTGACGCCATTACCCATCAGGTCGTCATCGCGCTCCTGCACGACGTCACCCAGGTGAATGCCAATCCGGAACTCAATGCGACGATCATCGGGCACCCCGGCATTGCGCTTAGCAATAGCGTTCTGACGCGCGCAGCGGACTGCTTCCACAACGCTGCTGAACTCGACGAGGCTCCCATCACCGCGATGGACAGACGCGAGCGTTGCCTGCCGGTCGCCTGGACTGCCCCCCGCGCTCCCGCCCCACACAGGATGCCGGCAAGCAGACGCTGAGCCAGGCGCCTCGCTGTCGCACGAGACTGCGAAGTTGTTTCCCCTTCGTCGCACGACGCGTCGCTGCTCTCACAATATCCGAATTCTTGAAAGGTCCCGATATTCCCGAACTGGACGGCCGATGTTGCGGGCCAAAGAGCGTTAAAAAACGAGGCGCCCGGACCAATCACATTGTCGAGACAGAATTTGCGCTGTCCGGGAATAAAACGCCGCTTGCCGTGGTCCTCCATGCTTAAGCTGCTGATTGACCTTGAAGGAACACCACACTGCAAACCTACACATTGACGAGCACGACGGGGTCGGTCGGCGCACTCCAGAACCTCTGGAAGGCGAGAGTTCGGCCGCCTGCGGCCGGCTGCACCCAAGTACACTGCCTTGTAACGTCGCCTCAGGGCATACCTTGATGTTATCAGCGATTGCCCGTCGGCCAAGGCACCGGTTTTGAAATTCGCTTGATGGCGTCCCTGCCCTTGCCGTTCGACTCCGTCGAGTCCTTGTGTGTCAATTTGTTGCGACGAGAGCTAGTCCCTGTCGTGCTGGTCCGTCTCGTCTCATCTCTTGGCTCTGCAAAAACCGTAGCAGCATGTTCGCAACCTGTTCACCATGTTGATTTCACGAGTTTCCGATTGTCGGCATATAAGAGGGAGAGGTCCGATGGATTTCATGTTGATGGTGAACATTGCCGGCGGCATCCTTCTGGCCATCGCGATCCTCTCGGTGTGTCTCGTCGGATGGCTGTTTTACCGTTCGGGATCCGGACAATTGAGAGGCGAAAGCTGTGACAATGAAAAGCCCGCCACCGTGCCAGACCAGAAAACTCATATTTTAGCCCCTGCGAAACAAAGCTCGCTATTCCGCGTTGAGGCTCGTCGAACAACGGAGCTTCACGAATGGATCCGGCAACTGCAGCTGTGATGATTTTGCTTTCTTGCAGTCCCGCCCAGGGAGTCTGCAAGCCACTCGATACATCACCGGCCATGTTCGGATCCCTTGACACATGCCAGTTGGCGTTAGCCGTGAGGCTCGAGGGCGCTCCCAACGGGGAGATCGTCGGGCGATGCAGTTCGATCGACCCCTCCGCTACAGGTTCCGTTCCAGCCGGGTATAGCACGATTGTCGTCACGCGGGGCACAGGGGCGGGTGCGGTGAGCAGTCGCTACATCGTGCCACACAAAAACTGAAGCCAGCCACCGTGAGGCAGCGGGCTATTCATTCTCGACCGGACAATTATAGGCCTTGCCCTCCCTCTATGAAGCCATACTCGGCATCGTTGGCTTCGCGCTCGTCGTCCGCTTCGCCATCGTCGTCGCCTTCCCTGTCATCGGTCCCGGTGACTTCGATGCCACCCGCCAGACAGGGTTCGAGATCCGGGTCGGGCTCTACGAAGTCGAGCAGCTACATCAGGCGTTCTTCATCATCGATCGAGCGACGGACCGCCATGTCCGAGGCAGAGGTTCGTGGCTGGATAGCGAAGAATCGCACACGGCTTTCCCTCATTCGCATGGTTCGCAGAAATTAGCATGATCGCCTACTCTCATCTCGTCCGGCGTCGTCTCCCTCAAAGCAGCGCCGGTAAGGCTCGGCGCCCTTCTTGGTTTCTCCCCGTATGTCAAAAGGAGGTCGCCGGGCCTTACCAGGCCCCGCTGCTCATCGCTTGCGGGGTGTCCTGATGGCTGAGCTTGGCCCCGTGGCCTAACGGCCAGAACCAAACGTTCCGAAAAGCTTTCCCAGGCTGGCGACAGCCGAAGCGCTGCACAGAGGGACCGTCAGACCGCTCCTGGCGCACCACACACAGCGGCACCACCAAGCTGTAAGTCAGGTCCATCGGCCCTGCTGATGAGTGCCCTCAGATGGATTGCGTTTGCCACGAAAAAGGAATCGTACCGGCCCGTTCTCAGCACGTCAGCCGGAACGGGCCATGGGCAGAAGCAGCCGACTAGCTAAAATCGCAAGACGACCGAAGGACCCCGTCGGCGATAGCACCGGACCCGACGGCGCCCGTGTCGCCAGTAACTACGGCAGACTCTTCTCCAGCCCCGCCGGCGGCGGCGGCGCCGGTGGTAGTAGTCCGGGTCGTAATCTTGGTCGAAGTATCGCCGATGGTTGACCGGCTCCACTTCCGCGTGAGTACCTTCGTTGTCGAAGGCGTCTGGCGCGTCGAGTTCTTCGAGAATGCCGCTTTTGGCCGCTGGAACACCGGCCAATGCGTTGATAGGCCGGACCGCGCTTGCAAAGGCTGCTGCCCCTGCAACGCCAAATATCGCTGTCAAAAAGGATCGCCGATCCATAGTAAACCTCCCAAGTTACATGAGCTGAACGAAGCGCCCCGCCTGCTGAAGGAGCAGGCCCAGCGCACGGTAAAATAGAGGATTCGCCAGCCNGGCCGCTGGAACACCGGCCAATGCGTTGATAGGCCGGACCGCGCTTGCAAAGGCTGCTGCCCCTGCAACGCCAAACATCGCTGTCAAAAAGGATCGCCGATGCATAGTAAACCTCCCAACTTACATGAGCTGAACGAAGCGCCCCGCCTGCTGAAGGAGCAGGCCCAGCGCACGGTAAAATAGAGGATTCGCCAGCCGCTCAAGCAACTCGCGAATCCTATCAGCGCAGGAAGGGACCTGGCTGCGCCGATCCAAGACATGTCAGCTAAGGACGACCGCCATTACCAGAAAGGTAACGGCTGTTGCAAAAATCGGTGCGAGCAACCATCGCGCCTGGCCAACACTTTGATCCATTTGTTCTCTCCCGTTGTGGAGAACCAACAACCTGAAGCCCTAATCCGTTCCGCCTAGTCCAAAGGTAAGACCATTGCGTTGTACGGTCGGACTTTAGACCAATCGGATTAGACAAAGGTGCGTAGGCGGGAACGTTTACCCCGGTTCAAAGTTGGTTGCCGGGCAGTGCGGGACGATGATCGTCGTGTGCCGGTCCTTGCAGGAGAGAAGATATGAAGATGCACTTCGTGAACACCGCCGCAGCCATGTTGCTCTTGGCGGGGATCGGCTCCGCCGCCGCTGACGACATTATCATCCAGCCGNGGTTGCCGGGCAGTGCGGGACGATGATCGTCGTGTGCCGGTCCTTGCAGGAGAGAAGATATGAAGATGCACTTTGTGAACACCGCCGCAGCCATGTTGCTCTTGGCGGGGATCGGCTCCGCCGCCGCTGACGACATTATCATCCAGCCGGAACAGGACACGGTCATCCGTGAGTATGTCAAGAAGCAGCCCTTGGCTTCGGTGAACCTTCCCGGCGTGGAATTGAACGTCGGGACAGCTCTGCCGGAAACTGTGGAGATCCACGAGGTCCCC
>NZ_AYWH01000010.1:0-149297 GCF_000502555.1 Mesorhizobium sp. LNJC394B00 | reverse complement strand
TTGCGCTCAAGGGTCGACCCCCCACTCCGTCGAGCTTCGCTCGACACCTCTCCCCCGATCGACGGGGGAGAGGAAGGCTCCCTTCCGCAACTGCTGCGGGACGGGCGGGGCAGCGCAAGCTTTCGCGGTTGGCTCGTCATCAGGTACCGGTCGGACGCTTGCCTCCCCCGCCCACACGCGGCATAGATCGGCCATGACAAGCGAACTCTACTGCCCGCGCCGCTCGGTGCTTTACGTCCCGGCCTCCAACGACAAGGCGCTGGCCAAGATCGCAACGCTTGCCTGCGATGCCGTGATCATCGACCTCGAAGACGCCGTCGCGCCCTCAGACAAGATCGCCGCGCGGGACAAATTGGCCGGCATTTTCGCCAGCCGACCGAAACGCCGCTGCGAAATGATCGTGCGCGTCAACGCGCTGTCCAGCGAATGGGGCAACGATGACCTGCTGGCCGCGGCGAAATTCGTTCCCGACGGCATCCTGTTGTCCAAGGTCGCCACGCCGCGTGACATCCTCGAAGTCGGCGACGTGCTCGACGATAATTTTGCCCCCGACAGCGTCAAGCTCTGGGCGATGATCGAGACGCCCAAGGCCATGCTCAATATCGGCGCCATTGCCGAACTCGGCCGCGATCGCGCTTCGCGGCTAAATTGTTTCGTCGCCGGAACGAACGATCTGGTCAAGGAAACCGGCATTCTGGCGACGCCTGATCGGCGCTACCTCGTGCCTTGGCTGATGCAGATGGTGCTGGCGGCGCGAGCCGGCGGCATCGACATACTCGACGGCGTCTCCAACGATTTTCGCGACCTCGACGCGTTTGCGCGCGAATGCACGGAAGCCGCCGCCATGGGGTTCGACGGCAAGACGCTGATCCACCCCGCCCAGATCGAAACCGCCAACCGCGCCTTTGCGCCCGCGCCCGAAGCCTTGGCCGAGGCGCACGCGGTGAAAGAGGCTTTCGCCTTGCCCGAAAATGCCGGCAAGGGCGTGATTGCGCTGGATGGCAGGATGGTCGAACGGCTGCACCTGGTGCAAGCCGAAAAACTGCTGGCGAAGGCCGCCGCCATCGGCGCATGATCCGCCCCGAAAAGACGAACTCACGACAGGATCTGACCCATGAGACTTTACCGCTTTCTGTCCGCCCCCGACGATTCAACCTTCTGCCACAAGGTCACCGCGGCGCTGAACAAGGGCTGGCACCTGTACGGCTCACCGACCTACGCCTATGACAAGAAGACCAAATCGATGCGCTGCGGCCAGGCGGTGGTGAAGGATATCGACGGCCAGGAATACGGGCCGGATACGAAGCTGAGTGATTGGTAGGCGAGCTTTGCCAGCCTGTCTAAGACAGCGCTAGGCTGCCTCGGCAATATCAAGACGCACTGTAAGTCCGGCCTGTGTGGCCAGATTGATCAAGGTGTCCAGACTAAAATTCGCGATCCTGCCCCGCAGAAGATCGCTAAGGCGTGGCTGGGTAATCCCGAGCCGGTTGGCTGCTTCGGCTTGGGTAACGTCCCAACTCCGCACCCGCTGTTCGATCGCGATCAGCAAATTGGAGCGCATAGTCATGTTGGCGGACTGAGCCGGGGTGTCTTCCAGCGCATCCCAGACATTTTCAAAGCTTTGACGTTCCATGAGCATGTCTCACTGAATTTGCCTGAACCGCGATGCGGCAAGAGCCAAGTCTCGTTTCGCCGTCTGTTGCGTCTTCTTCTGGAAGGCGTGCAAGACAAAGACGGCGTCACCTATGCTGGCGACGTAAAGCACCCGGAACGCGCCAGCATCGTCTCGGACACGGATTTCCCGTACGCCTAGGCCTATCGTCGTCATCGGCTTCCAATCGCTTGGCTCAAATCCGAGTTGAACCTTGTGCAGTTGAACGCCCGTTTCCTTGCGCACCGCCTCTGGAAAAGCCCGGAGCTTGGCAAGAGAATCTCCAAGAAACTCCAGTCGCTTGGTCGGCATACAGACTTTATATCAAAACTTGTATAATTTCACAAGCAGGCTCGCCACCTGAATATCGCACAGCCTTACTCCGCCGCCTCTTCAAGCTTTTCCATATCGTCGTCCGACAGGCCGAAATGGTGGCCGATCTCGTGGATCAGCACGTGGGTGACGATGTCGCCCAGCGTCTCTTCGTTTTCGGCCCAATAGTCGAGGATGGCGCGGCGGTAGAGGGTGATGCGGTTCGGGCCTTCGCCGGTCTGCGGGTTCCAGCGCTCGGCGATGCCGCGGCCCTCGAACAGGCCAAGCAGATCAAACGGTGTCTCCAGCGACAGATCGTCCATGATCTCGTCGGTCGGGAATTCGGCGATCATGATGACGATCTCGCCGGTCAGCTTGCGAAAATCGTCGGGCAGATGTGCGTACGCCTCCAGCGCCAGAAACTCGATCTCCTCGATCGAAGGCGAGAGTTCATCGTGCCAGGTGCGGGTCTTGTAGATGCGGGCCATGCTTTGTCCTTTGATCCGGCATATAGGCTTTCCCTCCGGACTCGGCAAATGGACCGGGTACCTGGCCAATGACTGTTTCTTTGCGCCGAATGGCTGCGACCAAAGTCCAAGGTTGGCCTCGTCACCTTTGATCAAGGAATAAATTCCTTCTGACTCCGCTTGACTCTTCCGGCACCCTCTGGAATCTATAGGAACATAACAGGAACAGTTGTGAGAGAAATTGACCGTCATGGCGACATCAGCCGTGGCGCGGGAGACTGTTTTTGCCCTGCGCCGCCAGATCGCGAAGATCGAGGGAACGCTGCCCGAGCGCCTGGCCGCGCCGGCTGGCGAGGGGCTGCGCGCGGGTCCTGGCGGCGGTCTCGACGCCGCGCCTGAACCCGATGCCGATGTCACCATCATCCGGCGCGGGCTTGCCGTGGCTTCGCCGGATGCTTTCCTGGCCACCGGCGTCGAGCGCCTCGATGCGGCGCTGAGCGGCGGCCTTCCGAAAGCCGCCTTGAGCGAAATCCATGGCCTTGAGACCCGCAATGCCGGGGCCGTCGCCGGCTTTGTGCTGTCGCTGGTCAGCCTGATCCTCAAGGGCCAGCCCTTGCCCGTGCTGTGGATCGGCACGTCGGAGATTTTTCGCGAGGCCGGCTTTCCCTATGCCAGGGGAGTGCAGGGCATGTTCGGTATCGCACCGGAGCAGTTGCTGTTTTCCGAGGCGCCGAAACTCACCGATGCGCTGTGGGTAGCCGAGGAGGCCGCGAAGATGACGGCGCTCGCCGCAATCATCCTCGAAATCCGTGGCAGCCCGCAGCGGCTCGACCTCACCGCGACGCGCCGGCTGCACGCGCGCGCCCAAAACGCCGGCCGGCCGGTGTTCCTGCTGCGCCAGGCCGGCGAAGCCGAGCCGACCGCCGCCCCGGTGCGCCTCATCGTGTCGGCTGCACCAGCGGCGAGCCGCCGGACGATCGCCGGGTCGCTCGCCGGCTCGATCGGCCGGCCTGCCTTCACCGTCAGCATCGGCAAGAGCCGCACCGCTCTGCCTGGACAATTCACACTGGAGTGGAACCCCGATGAACACGCATTCGAAGAAAGAAAGCCCCGCGAAAAACGGGCAGAGAATTCTGTCGCTGTGGTTCCCGCATCTGGCGGCAGAACGGATCCTGCGCCAGCGCCTGGGACGGTCGTGGCGTTCCCGGCCTTCGGATCATCTGCCGCCATCTCACCCACCGCTCGTGATCAGCCATCGCGACCGCAACGCCCAGCGCATATCGGCCCTCGACGAGCGGGCTGAGGCGCTGCATCTGAAGCCTGGCATGGGCATTGCCGATGCGCGCGCCATGCATCCCTCGATCGACATCGTCGAGGCCGATCCGGACGCCGATCGCCGGCTGCTCGAAGGCCTCGCCGACTGGTGCGATCGCTATACGCCGCTGGTGGCGCTCGACGGTACTGATGGCCTTTATCTCGACGTCACCGGCTGCACGCATCTGTTCGGCGGCGAGCGCGCCATGCTGGACGACATCCTTGCGCGGTTTTTCCAGCAGGGTTTCGATGTCCGCGCCGGGTTGGCCGCGACGCCGGGTGCAGCCTGGGCGGCGGCGCGCTTCTGCGGCAACCGCATCGTTGTCTCCGGCGAGGAGGAAGCGCTGCTCGCCCCCTTGCCGCTGGCGGCACTGCGCATCGAGGCCGATATCCGCGCCAGCTTGGAAAGCGTCGGCCTGCGGACCGCCGGCGCGGTCATGGCAGCGCCGCGCGCGCCGCTCGCCCGTCGCTTCGGCGCGACCTTGCTGTTGCGGCTCGACCAGGCGCTCGGCCGCCTCGACGAGGCGGTATCGCCGCGCCTGCCCGTGGCCCCGCTTTCGGTCGAACGCCACCTGGCCGAGCCGGTCGTGCTGACCGCCGAGATCGAACGGCTGGTGCTCTTGCTGGCGGTGACGCTGAAGGCCGATCTCGAACGCCGCGGCGAGGGCGCAAGGATGCTGGCGCTGCTTTTGTTTCGCGTCGACGGCGCCGTCAGCCGCATCGCTGTCGGTACCTCGCGACCGTTGCGCGAACCCAAGCTTATCCAGCGCCTGTTCCATGAGCGGCTGGCCGCGCTCGAACAGGACATCGATGCCGGCTACGGCTTCGACCTGGTGCGGCTTTCGGTGCTGGCGGCCGCCGGCTTCGACATGCAGCAGGCCGATTTGACCGGCGAGACCGAGGATGACGGCGCCGACATGGCACTCTTTGCCGACCGCATCCGCGCCAGGCTCGGCGACAGTGCGGTGCTGAAACCGGTCGCCCTCGAGAGCCATCTGCCGGAGCGCGCCATCGCCACCATCCCGTTCTCGGAAGCGCCACAACGCAAACCACCGCTCAGGAAGCCGGGCTCGAAAGACGCGCCGCGCGCAACCATCTTCCCGCCGGAACGGCCGATCCGGCTGTTCCGTTCGCCCGAGCCGATCGAGGTGCCGGCCACCGAAATGCCTGAGGGTCCGCCGATGAATTTCCGCTGGCGCCGCGCGCTCTACCGGGTCGCGCGCGCCGAGGGGCCGGAACGCATCGCGCCGGAATGGTGGCGTGAAACGTCAAGCGATCCGCTCACATCGACGCGTGACTATTTCCGGATCGAGGATGCCGACGGCCGCCGCTACTGGCTCTACCGGCAAGGCCTCTATGGCAACCCGCAGGTGCCGCCGCGCTGGTTCATGCATGGAGTCTTCGCATGAACGCGCTGACCGTCATCCCCTATGCGGAATTCGGCATCCAGTCGAACTTCTCCTTCCTGCGCGGCGCCTCCAAGCCGGAGGAGCTGGTGGTGGCGGCCAAATTCCTCGGCTTTTCCTCGATCGGACTGGCAGACCGCAACACGGTGGCCGGCGTCGTGCGCGCCTGGCAGCAGGCCAAGGTCGAGAAGCTCGCCTATCACCCCGGTTGCCGCCTGGTGTTCGGCGACGGCACGCCGGACATTCTCGCCTATCCGCAGAACCGCAAGGGCTGGGGCCATCTCTGCCGCATGCTGACGCAAGCCAATTTGCGCGATGAAAACGAGAAGGGCGCGACCCTTCTCCAGCGCAGCGACCTGCTCGAATGGGGCGACCTGCTGTCGCTGGCGGTGCTGCCGGATCTCTCGGCGAATGCCGACGATCCCCTGGCATTGGTCCGTCAACTGAAAGACCGTTTCGGCGCTAATTTGCGGCTAGGCATGGCGCCGGATTATCGCGGCAATGACCGTTTCCGCATCGAGCAGGCGGCGGGCATGGCGGACATCGCCGGCGTGCCGCTGATGGCGACCAACGACGTGCTTTATCACAGCGCCGAGCGCCGCTCGCTGCAAGATGTGCTCACCGCCATCCGCCTCAATTTGCCGGTCGCCGAGGTCGGGCTGGAATTGACGGCCAACGCCGAGCGCCATCTGAAGCCGCCGCTGGAAATGGCCCGTCTCTTCCGCCGCCATCCACGGGCGCTGGCCGAGACGCTGCGCTTTGCCGGCGAACTGACCTTCTCGCTCAGCGACCTCCAGTACAATTATCCCGACGAGCCGACGCAATCAGGGCTTGGGCCGCAGGCCGAGCTAGAGCGTCTGGCCAGGGAGGGGGCCGCCACGCGCTATCCGGCGGGCGTCCCCGCTTCCGTCTTGCAGCGCATCAGTGAGGAGCTCGCTCTGATCGAGCGTCTGAATTATGCGCGCTATTTCCTGACCGTTTACGACATCGTCCAGTTCGCCCGCAATGAGGGCATTCTGTGCCAGGGCAGAGGCTCGGCCGCCAACTCGATCGTCTGCTACTGCATCGGCATCACCGAGGTCGGCCCCGAGCGCATCGACACGTTGTTCGAGCGCTTCATTTCCGAGGAGCGCAACGAGCCGCCCGACATCGACGTCGATTTCGAGCATGAGCGGCGTGAGGAGGTGATCCAGTACATCTACTCCAAATACAGCGCCAAGCGCACCGCGCTGGCTGCCGCCGTCATCAGCTATCGCGGCCGCTCGGCGCTGCGCGAGGTGGCCAAGGCCATGGGCCTGTCGGACGATGTCCGCAGTGCGCTCTCCAGTTCGATCTGGGGCTGGTCGACCTCGGAGCTCGGCGAGAAGGAGGCGCATGCCGGCGGCCTCGACCGCAACGAGACCTCGACCCGTCGCGTGATCGCCCACGCCAACGAGATCATGGGCTTTCCCCGGCACCTGTCGCAGCATGTCGGCGGCTTCGTCATTACCCGCGACCGGCTCGACGAGATCGTCCCCATCGTCAAGACGGCGATGGAGGCGCGCAAGATGGTCGAGTGGGATAAGGACGATCTCGACGCGGTGAAGATCCTGAAGGTGGATATTCTGGCGCTCGGCATGCTGACCTGCCTCAAACGCGCCTTCACCTTGCTCACCGACTATTATCCGAAGGCCCGGGATGATTACGGCCGACCCTATGTGCTGGCCACCCTGCCGCCGGAAGAGAACGACGTGTACGACATGATCTGCCGCGCCGACACGCTCGGCGTCTTCCAGATCGAATCGCGCGCGCAGATGTCTATGCTGCCGCGTCTACGCCCGCGCGAATTCTACGACCTGGTCATCGAGGTGGCGATCGTGCGGCCCGGTCCGATCCAGGGTGATATGGTGCATCCCTATCTGCGCCGCCGGCAGAAAAAGGAAATGCCTGAGTACCCCAAGCCGGAACTGGAAGAAATCCTGGGCAAGACGCTGGGCGTGCCGTTGTTCCAGGAACAGGCGATGAAGATCGCCATCGTCGCCGGCGGCTTCAGGCCGGGCGAGGCGGACGAACTACGCCGCGCCATGGCCACCTTCAAGCGCACCGGCACCATCGGCAATTACCGCCAGCGCATGATCGACGGCATGGTCGGCAAGGGATACACCAAGGACTTCGCCGAGCGCTGCTTCAAGCAGATCGAAGGCTTCGGCGAATACGGCTTTCCCGAAAGCCACGCCGCCTCCTTCGCTTTGCTCGTCTATGCCTCCTGCTGGTTCAAGACCTTTTATCCCGACGTGTTCTGCGCCGCGATCCTGAATTCGCAGCCGATGGGGTTTTACCAGCCGGCCCAGCTGGTGCGCGACGCGCGCGACCATGGCGTCGATATCCGCGACGTCGACGTCAATTTTTCCGACTGGGACTGCACCCTGGAGAAAGCCCAATTCGATCCGGGCCGCATCCTTGCGCGCCATGCCGAAATGCGCGGTGTCATCAAGACCCGGTGCGCCGTCCGGCTTGGCTTCCGTCAGATCAAGGGCTTGGCCGAGAAGCGTATGGAAGCTTTCACCGCGCGGCGCGGCGCCGGCTATACAAGCGTCAGGGATGTCTGGCTGCGCTCGGGCCTCAATGTCGGCGAAATCGAAAGACTGGCGCAGGCTGACGCCTTCCGCTCGCTCGGCCTCGACCGTCGTGAAGCCTTGTGGGCGGTGCGCGCGCTGGATGGCAAGAGCGCCGCCGAACGGCTGCCGCTGTTCGACCAGCCGGCGATCCGGCTGCGCGAACTCGAGCCCGAGACAAAACTGCCGACAATGCCGCTCGGCGAGCACGTCATCCACGACTACCGCGCGCTCGGCCTGTCGCTGAAGGCGCATCCGGTCGCCTTCCTGCGCGAGCGGCTCGACCGCGCCGGCGTCATTCCCAATGCCAATCTCGGCTCGGTGCGCGACGGCAGGCGGGTCTCGGTCGCCGGCCTGGTGCTGGTGCGGCAGCGGCCCGGCAAGGGCAATGCGATCTTCCTGACGCTGGAAGACGACAAGGCCGTCGCCAACGTCATTTTCTGGGAGCGGACCTTTACCCGTTTCCGGCCCATCGTCATGGGCGCGCGCTTCGTCAAGGTCACCGGCAAGCTGCAGTCGGAATCCGACGTCATCCACATCGTCGCCGAGAAGATCGAGGATTTGACGCCGTGGCTGACGGTGCTGCTGGAAGAGATGACGCCGGCTGCCCGGCCCGACATTGCCACCCTCTCGGACAAAGCTGAAAGGGTCATGCCCAAGGGGCGGAATTTTCAGTAGGCAAGTGCAGGGCGGTCGGGAGCCCATGACATTAATGCCGGCAAGGGCAGAGGGGGGCGCAAGGATCGCCAACAGAATGGCTTCTTAGGCTGAGGTCCGTTTGAACCACCCCTGGCCCTTCAGCCCGGCCCACCCAATCGCGGCGGCGACAGCACGTCTTCCGCCGAAATAGTCCGCGCCTCCGAGGGCAGCATGATCGGGATGCCGTCGCGCACGGGATAAGCGAGCTTGGCAAGCCGCGAGATCAACTCGCCGCGCACCGGGTCCCAGGCCAGCGGCCCCTTGGTCAGCGGGCAGGCCAGCAGCTCCAGCAATTTTGGATCGACATTGACCGACTTGCCGTCACGCCCATCCGCAGCCATTGGATCCCCCTTCAGCCATCGGCTCAGCCCTTATTGCAGGCTGGAACCAAAGTCCTCATTCTCGCGCGCCAGCGCCATTTCGGTGATCGCGATCAGCGTCTCCGCGCGGGCTTTCAGGTCGGGCGCCTCCAGCAGCGCCTGTTTCTCGGCCGGTCCGTAGGGCGACATCATCGACAGCGCATTGACCAGCATGGTATTCTCGGCGCGGCTGACGCTTTCCCAATCGGCTTCGAGATCGTTGGCCTGCAGATAGGCGCGAAACGCTTTCAACAGCGCCGGCCGGTCGATCTCGCTTGCCGCCTGGTCTTCGGTGAGATCGGTGAGGAACGGCGCCAGCTTGCATTGCCGGAACGGCGTCTTCACCGGCAATTCGCTGGTGATGCGGAAACGGCAGACGCCCTGCAGCGAAATCAGATATCGGCCGTCGCCGCTCTCGGCCATCGAGATGATGCGCCCGGCGCAGCCGACATTGCACAGTTCCGGCTCGCCGTCGGCGCGCAACGCGCCATTGAGGCTGGGCTGGACGATGCCGATCAGCCGCGCGCCGGCGATCGCCTCATCCACCATCTGCAGATAGCGCGGCTCGAAAATGTTGAGCGGCATGCGCCCGCCCGGCAGCAGCAGCGCGCCGGCAAGCGGAAACACCGGAATGGTTGCCGGCAGATCCTTGCCGACCCGGTAAAATGCGTTTCCGACCTGCACCTTCACTCCTCCGACCCGCTCGCGCGCGATGTTATCGGCCTAATCTGGCGCGGCGGCCGCCGACCGCAAGGCCCGACAGCCACGCCCCGGCAATTTGGCCGGCAAACGGCTCAGGAAAACAGCAGCGACGACAATTTGCGCCGTGCCGCCAGCGTCGCCTCGTCGGTCATGCCCCAGGCCTCGAACAGTTTCAGCAGCTGCGCCCTGGCGCCGTCCTCGTTCCACGTCCGGTCGGCTTTTATAATCGCCAGAAGATTGTCGGCCGCCGCATGGCGCTCGCCCTTGGCGTTCTGGATCATGGCGAGGTCGAAACGCGCCTGGTGGTCGCCGGGATTGGCGGCCAGTCGCTGCTCGAATTCAGCTGGATTGCCAAGTGCTGCCGCTTCCGCAGCCAGCGTCATCTTGGCACGCAGCGCGGCAAGTGCCGGCGCATTCTTCTTGGCCTCCGGCGCCGTTGCCAGCAGCGCCTCGGCGCCGTCGCTGTCGCCGTCCTCGAACAGAAGCTCGCCCAGCCCGGCAATCGCCTCGATCGTCTCCGGCGCCTGCGCCAGGATGGCGTCGTAAATGTCGGCTGCGGTCTGCGCATCGCCCGCCGCATGCGCTTCCGCCGCCGCGGCCAGTGCTTCGGCGACGGGCGGCGCGCCATTGCCCTTGCCGCCGACCTTGGTGATGAACTCGGCAATCTGGCTCTCGGGGATGGCGCCCATGAAGCCGTCGACAGGCTGGCCGTCCTTGAAGGCGATGACCGCCGGGATCGATTGGATGCCGAGCTGGCCGGCGATCGAGGGATGATCGTCAATGTTCATCTTGACCAGCTTGACCTTGCCGCCGGCGGCCTTGATCGCCTTTTCCAGAAGCGGCGTGAGCTGCTTGCAGGGCCCGCACCACGGCGCCCAGAAATCGACCAGTACCGGCTGTTTGCGCGATTCCTGGATGACGTCGGCGGCGAAAGTGGCGGTCGTGGTGTCCTTGATCAGCTCACCAGCGGCAGGTGCTGCGCCGGGTGTCGGGCCAAGTGCCGACTTGGCCGGCTCGGCGCCGCCATATCGCACGGAAGTGGTGTATTGGCCCGAATTGCCGCCGAATTGGCCGCCAAACGGATTGTTGTTGTCGCTCATCTCGTCGCCCTTCCGGTCGCGCCCAGCGGAGCAGCGCGACGTCCTTAACTAGAGGTCAGTTTTCGCCATCCATGTGGCGATCAAGCCGAGACTTTCAAGATAGCAGCATCATGTCCGGTTGCCTCGACGAATCTGATGAGGTCGGCGGACGCGATCGACGTCGTCGCCTCATTGGTCAGCGGATGCGCGTTGACTGTCGCATGTGCCATCAAATCCTGGTCGAGCACCACCTTGACCCGTCTTTCGGTGTCGTTGATCAGCCCGAACACGGTGACCGCGCCCGGAATGACACCGAGCAGCTCCATCAGCATCTCCGGCTTGCCGAACGACACCCGGCCGGCGGCGCCGATGATCGTGTGGATCTGCTTCAGGTCGACCACCGCCTCCTCGCCGACGCTGACCAGGAAGAAATTGTCCTTCTTGTCCTTGAGAAACAGATTTTTCGTGTGCCCGCCCGGTATCTCGCCGCGCAGCGACTGCGAATCGGCCACCGTATAGAGCGGCGGATGGCGCACGGTCGACACTGATATGCCGAGATCGGCAAGAAAGGCGAAAAGCTCGGCTTCGGTCTTCGGCATTGGTGGTCTTCCCCTGTATCGGCGCGCGGCAAAGCCGTTTACGGCCAATGATGCCGCCGAGACAAGACCGTCATGCGGGAAGTCGATGAACCACCCGCGTGGCCGACAAGGTTCGGCCAGGCGAATTTGGCGCGGCTAAAAAGCCCGTCATTTCCTTGTTGCAATCGCCGCGCTCTTCAGCCATATAGGCCCGGCTTGCGGCCCCGAGGGCCGTGTGAGCGGGTGTAGCTCAGGGGTAGAGCACAACCTTGCCAAGGTTGGGGTCGAGCGTTCGAATCGCTTCACCCGCTCCAGTTTCCTCCGGGAAATCAGGCATCGAAAAGCCGCGGTTCGCCGCGGCTTTTTCGTTTTTAGGGCCGACTGAATCGCGCTTGTGGCAAGCGGCTTGGAATACCAGGGTTACATGCGGGTTACCAGTTTTTCGCGGATCCGGCGCAGTGGGGATTAGTGTGTTGCCGGACGCGCAGTATATTCAATCCAAACGGTCACAACTTTACCATGAATGCTGGGCTGCAGTTGACTGATTGATCGCCACTCGCTCTATCCTTACCGATTGGGGCGGAGGCGCAATAAGTGAGAATCAAATCCATCGACATCGGCAATTTCAAAGCCATCAGTTCGACGAAGGTCAATCTTGTAGACTTCAATGTCATTGTTGGTGCGAATGGCTCCGGCAAAAGCTCCGTGCTGCAGGCCATGCACTGGATGTTTCAGTCGGGGAGGAACCGTCGGATTGAGGCTCGGTCAAAGTCGTCAGACGGGGTCACGCTTTCCGAAAAAAATGCCACATATATGCCATCCCCCGACTACCGAAATGCTGGTCACTCGTCGGAGTACGGGAATAAGACAGGTACGCCCCAGCTTGATATGGGCGTAGTAGCTATCATGGATGATGGCTCTGAGGTGACGGCAGAGCTTTGGATCAAGTCAGCTCGTAACGCGGGTATCCTGGTCCATATCCCCAGCGGCAATGCGTTCATCAGCAACCTTCGAGACCCTTCTCGGGAATTTAGTGCATACATCCCCGGCTTGGCCGGCATTCCTCTCAGCGAAGAAAAGCGAAGTCGAGCAATCGTTCAACGCTTGGCAGCAGCTGGCGACGCAAATACGGTCTTACGCAACGTCCTCCTCCTCCTAAAAGGCACCGCAATAGACGGCAAGAATGGCCTGATGCTGCTTGAAGAGTATGTATCGCAAGTAATGGGGAAACTCTCGCTCGATGTGACGTTCTTGGACAAAAGGGACTCTACCATCTCGGCTCGCTTTACAACGGCTGACATGCAAGCGTCGGAAAAGAAATGGAGGCCACTTGAACTCGCCGGTGTTGGCTTTCTACAGGTCATCCAGATATTTGCCTATCTGCTTTACTTTCGACCGGCGCTGTTGCTGGTGGATGAGCCTGACGCCCATCTGCATCCCACAGCTCAAGAGCGGCTCGTACCAGTATTGGTGGCAGCTTCTCAGAGGACGGACACACAAGTTGTTCTGACGACCCATAGCCCATCAGTGGTTCGTGCCCTTCCAAGCGATGCGCGGGTCATTTGGATGAAGGAAGGGAAGGTGCAGGATGGCGGCGACACCGAAGGCCGGCGGCTAATGGGCTGGGGTCTATTGGATCGGAAGATCCTTATGCTGACCGAGGATGAAGATGCCGGGATGATAAGGACAATTTTGTCTCAATGGCCCCATCTGGACCGTGCGGTGGCCGTTTGGCCTGTGCGCGGATCAGGAAAAGTGCCGGAAGCAGAGGTCATCAAGGATTTTATTGAGATCACCGCTGGTAGTCTTAAGGTTGTTATACATCGCGATCGTGACTTCTTAATGCCCGGAGAGTTAGCCGCTCTTGGCGGCCCCTATTCCGACAAGGGCCATGTCGTCTGGTTCACCAAGTATTCCGACATGGAGGCGTACTGGACCAATGAATCGGCGATCGCTTCGCACTTCGGCATCTCGGAAGAAACCGCCCGGCAGTTACTTGAAGATGCAGTCGCGGAAGCTGCGGCAAATAACGTTGCGCTAGAAACACGTCGACGCAAGCGCAACGACGCTGCAAACAAGTTTAACAAAAAGGGCAATCTACCGCAATTCGGCGACTCTGAGGTTGAAGTCGAGGCCGCCGAGCACGGAAAACAGTATGTGGTTCTCGGAAAAGATCTGCGAAACGCGATACGAAAGGTGGCGCACAAGGCAGGCCTGAAGACGGGGCAGAGCTACTCATTGATTGTTCCAGCAGTCTTATCAGGCCAAATGGCAGACGACTTGCGTGATTTGCTTGAAAGTGCGCTCAAGAGCTGAACCGCACATATGAACGATGCTTGCTTCAGGCCGCCAAACAAGCGAGACACTATCGCCGTTCGTTCGCTAGCGCTACGACCATGACCACTACGCGCTCGAGATCATCGCTTCGTAATGCCGCCAAGGCTGCGATTGTACGCTGCCGTGCCAGTTCTTCCGGCGCGCTTTTCTCCAGCGAGGTTGTCAACAGATCAGTGGGTGTAGTCGCCAGTACCGAAGGGGTATCCTTTGCAAATCAGTATAATTGAAGTAAGCTATAACTTCAATTTTGTTAACAAGGTTTTTCACAGGTGCCCACGCCCCGTAAAGTCCTCAACGGATTCACGGCCCGAGAGGTAGCGGCGATCTCGGGGCTAAGCCTCCATATGGTCAACTATCTGGCGCGGGAAAACTACCTCACAGCCTCCCATGCGACAGTTGGCCGAAGGGGTGTCGTCCGTTATTATTCGTATCGAGATTTGGTCATTGCGCGTCTACTTAATAACTTTTCTCTGTCGGGGATCGAGATCCGACGCATTAAACCTGCCATTCAGCTTCTGCGCGAAAGTAATATGTGGAGTATGGCCGACCAAAAGTCGCCCCTTTCCTTCGTCTCGACCGACGGGCTAGAGATATTCTACCACAACGCCAACGGAACCCTGACCGAGATTACAAACAAGGGGCAACTGGCATTTGCGTTTGTTCTTGATATTGAAGGGGCATCTCGAAGTGTCAAAAACGAGATCAGCCCTTCCAAACGAAAGCGGTTTGAGCTCGGCCACTACGAACTCGAATATGCAACCGGTCCATCTCCGAGGGCTACCAGGCGATAGCTAACTGACGCTCCGCTTGTTCGTTATCTGGGTTCCGATCGCGCCGTTACCACTTGGATTCTGCCTTGAGCCCATCGACTTCGGCCCCGCTATGCCGAGGCCGACGGTCACACTCGACCGTTTCATTTTCCATCGCGCAAAGGTTTCGAACCATTTCAGCGCAAGCTAATTGAATCACCGGGTTGCGGGTGAGTTCATGCGTTTAAAATTCGTCGAGCCTTTGCTGCCGACCCTTGTCGAGAAGCCTCCCGAAGGCGACGAATGGATTCACGAGGTCGAGTTCGACGGCTACCGCAGCCAGGTCATCATCGATCACGACGTGCGCATCTTCACGCGCAACGGCCACAACTGGACGGCGAAATACAGCGATCTGGCCGGAGCAGCGAAACGGCTCGGGGTTGAGAATGCCATCATCGATGGCGAGATTGTCGTGCTCAACGAAGCCGGCTTGTCGGACTACCAAGCCCTGCGCACGGCCATTACCCGCCGCCAGCACGACCTGTATTTCGTCGCCTTCGATCTGCTTCACCTTAACGGTCACGATCTGCGGGACATGGATCTCGAAGACCGACGCGAAGTTCTTGAAGGCATCATCCTGCCTGATGACCGCATTCAGTTCAGCCAGGCGCTGCCTGGCGATGCCAAAGCCATCTTCCATCTGATCGACGAAGCCGGCATCGAGGGCATGGTTTCGAAGCGCCGCGACAGCAAATACCGCAGCGGCCGGTCGACTGCCTGGCTGAAGGTCAAAAGCTACATGGTGGAAGAATACGATTTGCTCGGTGTCGAGCGGGACCCGGCAAGCCGGCCTTTGCGCTGATGGCCGACCGGGAGACCGGCCAGTATGTCGGCTCAGCGTTCATCAACTCCCGCGGCGCAATCCGGGAGCGGCTGTGGAAGCGCGTGCAGGAGCACGCCGGGCCGGCGCCGAAGGGGATGAAGCGGCCGGCGACGCAGTGGGTTAAGCCCGGGCTTATCGGCCGCGTGAAGCACTTGCGGGGTGAGGAAGATTTGCGACACGCTTCGTTGCAAGATTTCCGGGAGGAAGAATAGTCGCAAAGTCGCTGCTGGCCAGATCATCCTGATTGCAATTTAAGCGCGATTGTACGGAACAGACAGTGCGCGAGGTTGTTGAGCCTAATAAGGCGGGCTCAACATGCCACTTTCCCTTCGAACCACTTTGTGTGAAACGCGAGACGCGCTGCACCTCTTGCGACGGTCAGTCCGTGATCGCGGGCACATCGATGCCATGTACGAGATCGATTGCCTGGTCGGTCTGGCTCACGAAATTGCTTTGAAGGCTGTCTCGGCGATTGAAGTTCGCGGCCGAGTCCAATGAACCCCGCCTTATTCCTCAATTGATGGGGATTGCTCAACGGGCTTCCTACCGGAACCTAACCGCGTGATTCGACCTTATGCCGCTATGAGCACACGCGGCGTCAATTTTCTCGACAAATGGATGGCAGAGCACCTGCCCAACGTCTTGATTGACGACATGGATGATCCCGTGGCGATCAGCGATCTTGCCGACCAGGCAATGAAGGCGGCCGACCGTGAGGGCATCAGTTCCGACGAGGTCAGCGAAGAGGTTGGCAGCCTATTCGAGGTCATCCTTGAGGCGATGAAGAACCGCGCTGGCGGCGGCGAGGGCGGGTGACACCATGCCGAAATCGAAACGGTTTTGGATTGTCGTCGGGGTTCTCACAACGCTTATCGTGCTCGCCCTAGTTATGTCCCTGACCCTTGCCGCGCTCGGCCCGCACTGATGGCTAACGGACAATTCCAGCGATCCGGAGGGCGACTGCATCAAGTCCGCTTTTGTAAATCCTGGTGAGGACGTGCTCTGCGGCTTCTGCCCTTTGAGCAGTGCATCCGCGGAGTTCACCACCTCCTAGCCTGGCAGGCCTATTGGCGAGGCAGTCCCAAACACCCCAGGTTCCCTTGGCTTCCATGTGGCAGTAAAATCTGTGTTGATGATTTTCCATATCTGCACAACGCCTAGCGCGATCTTTAGGGTGCATCACATCTTTGGAGGTGGTTAATGCGCGCCCGAGCGCCGAACAAAGTGAGCACACAGTGGCGTAAGGTTTCTCGACAAGTGGGTTGCCGAGCAACTGCCTATTGTGGCGCGGGGGAGATCCGATCGCTGCCAGCGACCTGGCAGATCAACGGATGACCGCAGCCGAGAAGGCCGGCATCCCTGCCGACGAAATCAACGGCGAGGTCGAAAGCGTATTTGAATTGGTTTTGGAGGTAACGCGGCGTCGCACGGGTGAAATGCTCTAGCCGCGGAACCATTTCCTCCAGAATATCCATTTGGACCTTCTGCGCTTACGAAGCCGCACAATCGGCCTGTCGAAGTCATCCGGGTCGCACTCGGCAAGAAACCGCCGCCGCCATTCATCGCTTTGCTCGTTTCGCTGCCGTCTGAGACTCAGCTTGCCCCCACGAGGCACGGGAGCATCCAACCCCGCCAGAAGGCCGATGTGCGGGCTAACGCTGTCGAAATCGTCAAGCTGTCTTCGTAGAACAGGCGGAGTGGTTCGATCCCGGCCCTAGCAAAAAACGAATTCCAGCGACCGGTGCCGATGGCAATCTGGGCAAGGGCGAAGTCGATGCCATACGCCGAGTACTCGGCCTTCTTCACGGCAGCAGTCTTGCTGGTCCAAGCACCATCCTGCGATGCTTTTGCCCAGGAAATTGCCTGGCCGAGCCGATCGCGCCTTTCAAGGTATATCCACCCCGGGTCAGGAAACCACTCCGTAAGCCTGATATCCCTGCTTAGCTCATAGAAATGGGACGGGAACAGTTTGGTAGCTGCTACTCCGTTTGGCGTGGCGCTGGCGGCAATACGGGTGCAACGCTCAACCGTCGGGGTCTTCTCTTCTCGGTTGAAGTATTCTTTCGGATCTCCCAGCACCCCCGTGCTGCGCATCTTTTCGCTAAGAAGCGTGCTACCGGATCGCTGCAAGGTCGCAATGATAAGCGTCCTGCCGGGAGGTTTCCAACCTGTGGGCGGGCTGATCAGCATGGACGACAAATAACTACGGTATCACCGCCGAGTCCACCTTGCCACTTCAGGGTTGCAAAACCGTCGTCAGTCGTCCTGCCGGCCCTTGGCGAAGTAAATAGCTCCATCCGTCTTGACTTGACAGGAATATGTTCCTCATTTTGTCCGCTATGGCGCACGATCCGATCGACACGCTGGGCAAGGCGACCCGGCACAACATGCTTGTGAAAGCCGAATGCAGCTGCGGCAACGTCCGCTACTGCCGATCCGCCGATCTCATGATGGTCTACGGCGGCGGCGTCGACCCGCAGAAGCTGAAGTTTGACTGCAACCGGTGCAAGCCGCAGATCAAGATCACGCTTCTCGTGCTCCTGGCGTACCACTACGAGCAATACCGCGCGCTTCTTGACGTCCATGCCACTGCTGAAATCGATCGAGATGATCACGGGCAACAAGGCGCAGTTCATCCAATGGAATGAGCGGCGCAGCCAAGTGAGAAGCCGTCAAGCTAAATCCGGCCTGCCGACTTGGAGCTTCTCGTTAGCCTCAAAACCAATTGGGAAGGTGAGCCTAGGTTTTCCGGTGCAATTCGGCAACATACGCACATGTATCGATCCGTTCTGAGCAGGTGCAGCATGCTTCCTGACTTGAAAGGAATCCATGCTATACATTAGAATGAGCTAAATAACGATACTTGTGGCTTTGGCGGTCTAAATATCGATTATTTGACCGGGGGGGTTATAGAATGGAACAGCGGCAAAATCTGGCGCCGCTTACGGCGATGCGCTTTTTCGCCGCTGCGGCGATCGTTGTTTTTCATCTTCATAATAACTGGGGGCTGCCCGGGCCCCAAGACACCGGATTGATGTTTGGCATCGGAGTGAACCTGTTCTTTGTGCTCTCAGGGTTCATCCTCGCGTACACATACCGGCGGATCGATGGGTTTGATCATGCGATCAAGATAGTCGCATACCGCGTGGCCCGTATCTGGCCGCTACACATCGCAATGCTCGGGCTTTTCTATCTGCTAGTCTACGACGCCTCAAACCCATTCCATGACATTCACAAACTCTGGGCCTCGGTGTTTCTCTTGCAGGCTTGGTTTGGAGATTACACATATTCGTTTAATGGGAACCCCGTCGCTTGGACACTGTCTTTGGAGTTGTTTTTTTATCTGACTTTCCCACTCCTAACGATCATGTCCAGTCGCTGGATTGTGGCAATTACATTGCTAGTTACAACGTTGACCTTGTCTTGGGCATTTGCAGTGCCAGTACTTAGTGCACCATTGGACCTGCCTGGAACGACCGCCGCTGGGATTGTCAGGATGCATCCGGGATCGTTTTTCGTGCTTTTTGCAGCAGGCATACTCGCCTGTCGAATGTTTATATCGCGCGAGTGGCAAATTGGACCGCGCGCCGCCACAGTATGGGAGGTTCTGTGCCTCCTGTTTGCAGGAGCCTACTTTTTGCGGAACGAGCAGATCGCTGGGTCGATCGCGAACTTCCTTCATGTTGGTGGAATCCCTGCACTGTGGATGCAGAATGCCATGGGTGCGGTCTTTTTCACTCCGCTAATTTTCGTGCTGGCAATCGGGCGAGGCCGCCTTTCACAGGCGCTCTCGGTACGCCCTCTGATCATTCTGGGCGAGGCATCTTTCGCGATATATCTCCTACACCTCATGGTGCAGGACAAGGCAATGGCTATTGGCTTTGCAACCCCGTCGGATGTGCCGGCCTACCTCTGCATTGTCTTGGTCGGTTCAGTAGCGCTGAACAGGTACATCGAGATGCCGTCAAATCGCTATCTGCGTCGAAAAGTTGACGCCTGGGCGGATCGCCGCGTTGTCGCTGCGAGGCCGGTCATCTAGCTCGCGAGGCAGTCCGTTCTCGCCCTTCTCGTTTCTCGGGGCTCTTGGGCTCATCTTCGGCCGCCTTGGCAAGGGCCTCCCGCTGGGCGATGATCTGCTGATTGATCCTTGTCCCAAGCGCGTTGCGTGCCTTTTCAGGTAGTTCCTGGAGAGCTAGTTCGAGTAGAATTAGATCGGTGTCGGTGAAGTTCAGCGTAACCATTCTTGTCGTCTCCTTAGCTGCGTAGGCCCATGGCACGATCATCGGCGATCATGGCCATCACGACGCCGGCAAGCTGAGCCAGCGTCACGGTCGAGGTTGCGTAGGTGGTGCGCTGGATTGTGCCGGTGGGTAGGGCGACAGCGCCCCGTGCGGCAGGCGCAGTGCCGAAGAAGCCGATGCCGGTGGTGTTGACCTCGAACTTGGTGGCGGCCGCGCCATCATTGATCTTCACACCGCCCGTGCCTTTGCCCTGCACGATGATGCTGGGATTGGTTTCCGTGCCGCTCGGCTGGATGATCGGATGCCCGGCCGCCGCTGCTCCCTTGAGCGAAAGGAAGCTTGTCGGCGAAGCGACATGGCCGATTTCAACCTGTTTGGCGAAGCTGGCGCCGTTCGTATAGAACGAATGGACGCCGACTCCCTTTGTGCCGAAGCTGGACCCGACATCGGTATCTGAACCCTTCATCCACAACAGCGGCGACTGCCCGGCGACGGCGCCGGAGAATTCGAAATTGTTGACGGCGTTGTCGGTCGATAGAATCGCAAGTTGTTTCTCAAAGTCCGAATTGCCAAAGAAAACCGCCTTCGATTTCCCACCAGCCGCCACCCAGGTGTTGTCTGTCGAATCCAAAAAAAGGAGCGGGGCGACGTTGACCCCACCCACGGTCATGGCGGCGATGTTGTCGGTGTTCTTAAGCAGGATCGCCTGCCCGGTTGAGTGGAGCGCGCCTGTCGAGTAGTGACTAATCGAAGGCGCCGCCGGCTGGCTTAACTGCCGCTGGGCGGCGCTGTCTGCGCATGAGGTCCTGGGTGGCTTTCTCCAATTCGGTGCCATCCATCTCTGCCGGATCTTTCACGACGCCCGCGTTGCGGTCCGCTCGGTCGAGCATACCCCCAATTTGAAGGAGAGTCCGTTGCGACGACGCCCTTGCAACGGCCGTCTGTGTTTTGTCGCGGCAAATCTCCAGCGCGCTCTCGTATGCGACCTTGACGCCCTCCACCCGAACGCGTCGGATTATCTCGGCGCGCACAGCCTCATCATCGTCAAATTCATCCTCGACTTCATTCATGCAAATGCCCCTATCGGCTTTGGACAATCATTTTCTGGCTGAATAGGTTACGGGTTGTGACGAGAAGTGTCGTAGAATCAAGGGTTGCCAAGGTTGGGGTCGAGCGTTCGAATCGCTTCACCCGCTCCAGTTTCCTTCAGGGGGAATCAAGCGATGAAGAGGCGCCTTTCGGGGCGCCTTTTGCTTTTTCCAGACCGGCGATGTAAGCGCGTTGCGGGACACTTGTTCTCCCTCAAAACCAGGCGCGGGTAGTACGGCGTGGCGCATAATCCCTTGGTTTCCAGTTCGGCGAACGGCGGCACCGCATCCGAAGCGCTTGCTTGGCTGGCGTTGCGGAACGCCGCGTCCGAATGTGGCTCAGGCTCGCGCTTGATCGACCCGCAGCCCCTGCGCGCACTCCCGGCGGGACGCAAGTGGGCGCATGAGATTGCCAAGGTAATCTTCGATGGCCTTGTGGCAGGAAGCCTTTCGGTGCCGGGGCAACTGGCTGCCCGGTGGGACAGCTTCGGCAGCGCAACCACCGCATTGATCATCGAACTCGGCAAGGACTGGGACAATCCCGCAGCGGCTCGCCGCGTCCAGTACCAGCTTGAGCAAATGCTTCTCGAACCCGACGATCTTGCCACGCCGCGCAGGCTGGCGCGAACGCTCGGAATTCGCGTCGACGCTCGCAATCCGACCGCGACCGAACTGCCGGAAGGCATCGATCAGATCTATGCCCATCTGATGCTGGATGGCCGGATCGAGGCTGTCGTGCAGTTCGGTGCACTCGGGACGGTGACGAGCGATCATTGGATTGAATTGATCCTGGATGTAGTGCCTGCTGAGCGGCTTGCGGGAGGATCGCCTGGACCGCAAAAGGGCGCCGGCGCGACCACGTCAAACACGCCTGCAGCCGAGGTATCGTTTGCCATGGCGGGAAGCGAGCCCGATCAGGACAGCCACTTCGGCAAACTCGCGCAATTGGCCGCACAGGCGCATGACCTGGTTCGGTCGAGCGCTGAACCGTCAGAGCCTGTTACGCCGCGCCGCGCACGGGTCGCGGACAAGCACGACAAGGATCGCACGGCGTTCTGGAACAGCTATTTCGCGACCGAGGATCCCTGGAACTACAGCTCGCTCTATGAGCAGGAAAAATATGAGCGGCAGATCGAGATCCTGCCTGCCGGTCCCATCGGCCGGGCGCTTGAGCTGGCCTGTGCGGAGGGCCATTTCACGCGGCAGCTGGCGCCGCGCGTGGGCCATCTGACCGCAACCGACATCTCCGCCATAGCCATCGAGCGAGCCCGCGCCCGATGCAACAATCAGGCGAATGTCGAGTTCGGCGTACTCGATTTCGCTGCCGACACGCTGCCGGGTGAGATGGATCTGATCTTCTGTTCGGAGGTGCTCTACTATCTGGACGATCTCGCCGAGTTGCGGCGCATCGCCAAGAAATTTGCCGAGGCGTTGGCGCCTGGCGGTAGTTTCATCAGCGCACACGCATTCGTGCTGCGTGACAATGTCGAAAAGACGGGCTTCGACTGGAACACATTCGGTGCCCAGGCGATCTCCGAGACGCTGGCAGCGACCGAAGGCCTGGTGCTCGAGCAATCGATCCAGACCGAGCTCTACCGCATAGACCGCTTCCGCCGCCTATCGCCGGGCGATGTGGCGACGGACCCGGTGATCGATCATGTGCCGATCCGCGCGCCCATCGAAATCGGCGTCGCGCGAAATATCGTCTGGGGTGGGGCGCGAGCCTTGCGCCGCGACGTCGCACGTAACGAGCAGCGCCAGCATATCCCTGTCCTCATGTATCACGGCGTTGCCGATGAAGGTCCGGCCGCGCTCGCTCGCTTTCGGCTCACGCCCGCCGCATTCGCCAGCCAGATGGGATGGCTGCGCGCCAATGGCTTTCACGCCATTGGCTCCGAGCAGCTGGAAGCATCCATCGCCAACCGTCAGCCTTTCGTCGGCCGCCCGGTGCTCATCACCTTCGATGACGGCTTCCAGAACTTCGCCGACCATGCCTGGCCGATCTTGCGCGCCAACGACCTGAACGCGGAAGTGTTCCTGGTGACGGACCTGGTGGGCGAAAGTGCAAAGTGGGACACCGACATCGGTCCGCCGACGCCGCTTATGGGCGCCGGGACGGTGCGACGCCTCGCTGCCGAAGGCGCCTTCTTCGGCAGCCACATGGCGACGCATCGCGCCATAGATGGTCTGTCGAGCGCTGACCTGGCCGCCGAGCTCCTGCGCTCTCGTCTGTTCATCGAACGCTGGACCGGCCGGCCAACCAGGGCGTTCGCGGCCCCCTTCTCCGTCACCGACCGACGGCTTGGCCGGCTGGCTAGGGAGTGCGGCTATCGAGTAGGCTTCGGCCGCAGGCACGGGCCGGCGGACCTCCATAGCGATCTCATCGACCTTCCGCGCATCGAGATTCGCGGCGACCGCTCGCTCGATGACTTTGTCGCCACTGTCGAGGCCGTGCTCGGATAAACGGTGAACTTGTCAGTTCATTATTGGGCGACTTGCGACACGGCTGACATCAGCTCCTTCGGGTTTGGGGCGCCAAACATGTATCGCCCACCCTCCGGGACCTCCGTGAAGCTCCAGCGGACGATCCCCTGCCGGTCCAGCAGGAACTGACCAACCAGTTGTCCGTGTCCCGTGGCCATCATCTGCTCGTCGGCTTCGGTCAGTTCGTAGTGGTCCTTCTTGTCGAGGATTGCGGCGGCTGTCATCGGATCCATGGGACCGGGCAATTCGCCAGGTATGTCGACCCGCATGTCCTGTGCCGCTGCCATCGCGACCTTGTACGGCCAGTTCGTCTCGTTCTCGGTGAATTCGAGATTGGGCAGTCCAAAAGCACGATGTGAAGCGCGTTCCGGGTCCGACGCCGCAAGCAGGTTCGGCATTGGATGGTAGCGGAAATAGAGCCGCGCCCGTTCGATCGGCGTGTTGACCACCGTCAGGCTCTCCACGCCCTTTTCGCGCAGCTCCGGATCGAGACGCGCCTGAGCGGCGATGTGGCGCCGGCAAAACGCACAATGCAGACCTCGAAACAGGCCGACCAGCACCGGTTTTTGCCCGCGAAAGTCGTCAAGCGCAATCTTGCCTTCCTGGGTAATGGCGTCGAGTATCAGGTTCGGCGCCCGGTCGCCCGGTTGAAGCGGTATCAATCCACTAGGCGCGGACATGTCCAACCCCCTATCCCGGCTAGTCGAGAAAAGGCAGCACCACAAGCGCTTCCGGGTCGAGCCCGTGCTGGGCGCATATACCCTGCGCCAGGGAAAAGAAGCGTTCGGCCTCGGCCAGATTGTCGAGGTCGAGATTAAGCGTTGCGAGTCCATCATAGCACGGAAACAGAAGTTGGGGCTCGCCCGTTTCGCGGGCTACCTCCAGTGCTTCGTGGAACAAGCCGATCGCCAGTTCCGGATGGCCGTTGCACTGGTGGATCTGCCCAAGCACGATCAACGGCACTGGCAGGTGCTCGCGCTGGTCGAGCGCCCGGTCAATCTCGATGGCCTTCTCGGCAGCAGGCACGCCCTCCGTTGGACAGCGATCCGTGAAAGTACAACAAGCTACCGCCAGATTGGCGAGGAGGCGCGCCTGGAAACCCAAATCGCCAATACGGCGCGCCACTTCAAGACCGCGCCGACAGACCTCCATCGCCTTCGCCGGATCGATGGTCGTGTAGAGCACCCCGAGATTGGTGTAGCCGCGGCAGGCCGCGCCCAGCAGACCGGCGGCTTCGGCCAATTCAATGCTGCGCTCAACCTCACGCACGGCTTCATGGTTTCGCCCAAGGCGAGCCAGCGCAACAGCCTTGGTATTAAGTGCCTCGGCGGTCACGAGGGTGGCATCATCGGAGACATGTTCCGTTGTCAGAGAGCGTACGCAATCCAGCGCCGCGTCTGCCCATTTTGCCGCGAGAGTGTGATCTCCGCTGCGGAACGCCTGTCGGCCACGTTCTTGCCAGAGATGCGCCTGCTCGATCGGGGCATCCGCTCCATCGAGGAGCGCTGCCGCTTCAGCGTAGCGCGATTCCGCGTCGTCCCGCTTGCCCACGTCCCAAAACAGCCGACCGATCTTGCGCAAAACGCGCGCCGCCGCGACACGATCGGCTGACTCGCGATAGGCCTGCAGCACCGCCTCGTAGTGGCGGTGTGCAATCTCGCGGCGGCCTGCCGGGCCGCTCAAATCGGCAATGCGCTCTGCAATTGCCAGTTTGAGCGGTGTTTGCCCGATCGCGCCCAACGCAGTCAGTGCTCGCTCGTAGAAACGAAGGGCGTCGTCATTGGCGTATATCATGCGAGCGCGATCTCCCGCCGCCTGCAGGTAATGCGCGCCCCTCTCCCGCTCGGCGCTCTGAGCGAAATGGTGACCGAGCACGGCCAGATCCTCGAACCGTTCCGGCTTGTCGCCGCACAGTTGCTCCAGGGCGGCACCTACCCGGCCGTGGATGTCGGTCCGGCGTTGCAGGAGCAGATTCTGGTAGATCACGTCCTGCAGCAATGTTTGTGTAAAGCGGTAGCTTTGCGACGAGACCGAGCCTGATCCGGCAACTTCCTCGATGATTTCCGCATCGCAAAGCAGTTCGCAGCCCGCTTCCAGTCGGCCGGGGTCGGCTGCCACGGCTTTCAGAAGCGTGGCATCGAAGCGCGGGCCGATTACCGCGGCTTCCTGGGCCAACCGGCGCACCCCTTGCGGCAGCCGGTCGACGCGAGCAAGCAACATTGCCTGGATCGTGGCGGGGATGCCGGTTGCGACTTCGCCTGCCACGGTCCGCCATTGCTGGCCCTCGCGCACCAATACACCGCGATCGATAAGGCCGCGAACGATCTCCTCCAAGAAAAGCGGGTTGCCGCCCGCGCGCTCGAGGATCTGGTCGAGAAGCCCTCTTGCGGCGTTTACCCAGTTATCGCCGAAAAGCGCCGCCACCAGGCGGCGTCCGTCATCGCTGTCGAGCGGCGAAAGCCTGAGCGCTGTGTGGCTGACCCGACTTGAGTCGAGTTGGTCGTTGTCCGACGCCGGACGATGCGTGACCAGCAACATCAGCCGCGTGCGTTCCAGTCTGTCCATCACGAAACGCAGTGCCTCGAGCGAGACGGAGTCGGCCCAGTGCAGGTCTTCGACGACAATCAACAGCGGCGACAACGCAAGCCGCCATTCCATGATTGTGCGGACCGCGTAGAGAATTTGCCGCCGCAGCTGCTCGGGCTCGACATGCTGCAAGGTGGCATGGGGGTCGCCGAGGCCAAGCACATGGTAGAGCAAAGGCATCAGCCGCTTCGCCTCCTCGCCCTGCAGGCCGAGATCGGCAAGCAAGGCTGCGAGCTTGCCCCGCATTTCGTCCCCATTGTCGTTTTGCATCATCCCGGCAGCGCTGCGCACCACTGCACCCAAGGCGCCAAATGATTGTTCACCCAGCGGTGAGCACGTGGCCTGCCGCACGGCGACGTTGCGAAAACGATCCTCGTCGCCGACGCGGGCGACGAACTCCTTCACCAACCGCGACTTCCCGATACCGGCTTCGCCGACGATGCGGACAAGCTGGGCCGAGCCGCCGCACGCCAAGTCAAGGCTCGCCAGCATTCTGTTGAGCTCCGCATCACGACCTATTATGGGCGCACTGAGGCCGAGCGCCTCGAGCCCGCGCGCTGCACGCGGCGCCGCAAGCGGTGCATCCAGTCGGTGGACGAGCACACTGCCAGCCTTGCCGCGAAACACGACATCGCCCAGCGACTCGTACGAGAAGGCATGCCGGGTCAGCCTGTGCGTGAGTTCGCCCACCAGCACCTCACCCGGTGCAGCCAGCGATTGCAGGCGTTGCGCCGTATTCACCGTGTCGCCGGTCACCGAATAAGATTTGGCGGTGCCGATGCCCAATCCGCCAGTAACGACCGGACCCGTGTTTATGCCTATGTGGAGCAGCAGCGGCGAGCCGGAGTGGCGGGTGCTTTCACCGAGCCGCGCCGTCCGGGCGATCATGTCGAGAGCGGCTCGAAGCGCACGTTCCGGATCGTCCTCATGCGCGACCGGCGCACCGAACAAGGCGAGCAGAGCGTCGCCGATGAATTTGTCGACGAAACCACCAAAGCCTTGCACGGCCGCCGTCAATTCCTTGAACAGTTCGTTCTGCAGCGCCTGCATGACCTCGGGGTCGAGCTGCTCGCTGAGTGTCGTGAAGCCGCAGAGATCGGCGAACAGCACCGTTACCGTTCGTCGATCGGCGTCGGAGACGGAATGCGGCCCCTCTTCGCTTTCGATGTTCGGCGACGGAGCTCGAGAGGGCTGCGCAATGGTGCGGCTTGGTGTCGGAGCAGGCCGTTCGGCAGCTTTTGCGGACGCACCGACGCTTGCCCCACATTTAGGACAGAATTCGAAATCAGGTGCGCAGGCGTAGCCGCAACTGGCGCATGGCACGGGCTGGCGGCGGCCACACTTCGGACAGAAGGCGTAACCGCCCTCGATCTCGAAACCGCAGCCCGAGCAGTTCATGGACACCTCACCAGAGCATGATGCCGAAGAGTGTGAAGCGGTTTTCGGACGACATCATGCTCTATCTCTTTGACCTTGGGCCATGACGCGTGATCTCGCCACGCTCGTCACGGCCGGGGTATTCACAAGGATGAACCGATAGTCGTCAACCGGCAAGCGGCAGCGCAAATGGGCATCGGTCTGGGTTCGGCGGTGGAGCACTGCCGATACGGGCGGCCGCGTGGCCGTGATTTGCGAAAATTCCCTCGTCCCGCCGTCTTCCTGCTATGATGGAGATGAGGAGGCGACCCATGAGCGAGAACCGTAAGCTGGCCGCAATCCTGGCTGCAGATGTGGTCGGATACAGCCGGCTCGCGAGCGCGGACGAAGATCGTACCTTGGCGCGGTTGCGGGCACTGCGCAGCGACCTGATCGATCCGATCATTGCAGTGCACCACGGGCGGGTTATCAAGCGTACCGGAGATGGGGCACTGGTTGAGTTTCGCAGTGTGGTCGATGCCGTGCGCTGCGCCGTTGAGATTCAAAACGGTATGGTTGAGCGCAATGCCGGCGTACCGCAGGAGCGCCGCATCGAGTTCAGGATCGGCATCCATCTGGGCGATGTGGTCGAAGAGAGCGATGGCGATCTGATGGGTGACGGCGTCAACATCGCCTCGCGTCTGGAGGGCGTTGCGGCGCCCGGCGCCATCTGCCTGTCCGAGGATGCCTATCGCCAGGTCAAGGCCAGGCTTGACCTCTCGGTCAGCGATCTCGGCAGCACACAGCTCAAGAACATCGCCGAGCCGATCCGGGTCTATTCGCTGCAAGTCGGCGCCGGGGCCAAGGCGGCCGCGACCTCGCAAACCGCGACGAGCCCTCCGGCTGCGGCAGCGCCGCCGAAACTGTCGATCGCCGTGCTGCCGTTCGCCAATATGAGCGGTGATGCCGAACAGGACTACTTCGCCGACGGCATCTCCGAAGACATCATCACGGCGCTGTCCAAACTGTCACAGCTCTTCGTCATCGCTCGCAATTCGTCCTTCATCTTCAAGGGCCAGAACGTCCATGTGCAGGATGTCGGCACGAAGCTCGGCGTGCGCTATGTCCTTGAAGGCAGCGTACGCAAGTCGGGGAACAAGGTACGCATCACCGCGCAGCTCATCGATGCAATTTCAGGCGGCCATCTTTGGGCGGAGCGGTTCGATCGCGATCTGACCGACATATTCGCCGTGCAGGATGACGTGACGCAGCACATCGTCGGTGCGCTGGCGCTCAATCTGACCGAGGATGACCGTCTGCGGCTGGCACCCGAACACCAGCGCAACCCGGAGGCGTATGACTGTTTCCTGCGGGGCCGAGAGCTGTGGCACCGGCTGACGAAGGACACGAACGTCGCGGCCCGCGAGCTCTTGCAGCGGGCCATCGAACTGGACCCGAAATTTGCCTCTGCCCACGCTTTCCTAGCCCTCACGTACGGGCTCGATTACCTCAACAGGTGGGGTGCGTCGGACTCGATGGCGCAATCGGAAGAGGCAGCAACGCGAGCGGTAACGCTGGATGACAGCGATCCCTGGGCGCACTGGGCGCTGGCATCGGCCAAGCTTTACACACGGCGGCACGATGAAGCCATCGGCGAGGTCGAGCGCGCGATAGCTCTCAATCCGAACTTCGCCGAAGCGCACGTCGCCCGCGGCGAGGCGCTGTATTATTCGGGTAGATCCGCGGAGGCGCTAGAGAGTTTCGCCCGGGGAAAGACCTTGAATCCATACTTCCCGGATGTGCTTCTGCACTTCCAGGCTTTGGCATCGTTTCAACTGGGAAGGTACGAAGAGGCCGTCGACCTCTTGCTGCAACGGCTGGCTCGCAACGCTGTCACCGACGTCTCGCGTGCGCTTCTGGCCGCATGCTACGGCCATCTGGGCCGTTTGGAGGAGGCCCATGCGGCATGGCAGGACCTGCTTCGCGTTAATCCCGCCTATTCGCTGGAACATCGTCGCAAGGTCTTGCCTTACAAGAACCCTGCCGATTTCGAACTGATGGTCGAGGGGCTCCGCAAGGCCGGCTTGGTGCAATGACGGGCTAAAGCCCGGCCGGATCAGAGGCCTGAGGCCCGGCCGATCTTGCACCATCGGGCGTTTTCGCGAACCGGTTTCAGGTCGTCGGTCGTCTCGGCAAATGTCCGCAACCGGTATTGCCGCAGCAGGTCCGGGAAGAGCGCCCCTTCCGGCAGGCCGGCAAGCTGCTCGCGGACCGAGATCTTTTCATCGATGACCCGCATGCCCCAGGCATTTTCCCGAACCTGCAGCTCGGCGGCCAGATCGCGCTCTTCTGGCGCGTTTTCATCCAGCGCAGCCAGCAGGATCGAGTGGAAAAGCGCGACATAGCCAATCTGTCTCAGGCCGCCCACAACCCGCACGCGCGGCAATATGGCAAGGGCAAGGAACATCAGGAACAAGTCCGGCAAAAGCAGGCCGTCCAGCAGTGCCTGCTGGAGATGCGGCCGCTCGAACGGGATGGAAAGACCATGCGGCCTGTCAGGCTCGATCAGCCGCCCCTTCTCGAGGACGAGCTTGCGCACGCGCTGCTCGCGGATGCCCCAGAAATAGTCCGTGGCATTGGGCAGGAACCTGCCAAATGGGCCAGATGCGGCTTCTTGCAAGGCATGGTCGAGACGCCGGCGCCTTGCGGGCTCGAGGAGCAGCCTGGAAAGAAGGCTGCCTTCATCTTCCAGATGCCGCGACACGACAGTCGCGGCCAGCCTATCATCGATGAAAACCGGCCGAGCCATGCCGGAACGATCCCAATCGGCGACCAGATCCTCGTTGAGTTCTGTCAGCGCATCGGCGGCGGTTGCAAACACCTTGTCCTGGCTGGCAAGCAGCGTGCCCAGCCAGCTTCTGGCATCCGTCTCATTGCCCACCGTTTCGAGCGCGCGCCCGTTGAGGGCGACGGGACCGGCCGCGCAGGCGCTTTTGCGGCACAGTTTGTGGCGCCCCATGCCAAACAAATTGACCTTGTCGTCGCCGACATCGAGCCATCCCGGCCCCTCCCGGCCGGTTGTCTCCATGGTCATGGTCGTTCCCATGAAGCCGAAAAAAGCCGACAGCCTGTTTTCGACCGCGCCGAGCCAGGCAAGCAGCAGGGCATCGAAGGTGATGCGATCCATCAGAAGCAGGCAGTGCAGGCCGGACTGGATAACCGGTCTGTGGTCGAATTCGTCGAGGGCCTTGCCGATCGCTTCAGGCTGCATGATCGCACCGAGGCGCTGCTGCAGGACGTCGCGCAGGATCGAGCGGGCAGCAATCGACGGGGCCGATCCAGGCCTTGCCACCGGCCGCCACAGATGGCGGGCATAATCGGAAACCGGTGCATTCCAGTTCTGCTCGATGTCACGCACGACCTCGGGGCAGAGCAGCGACAGCACGGCCAAAATGTCCACCGGAGGGGCAAGGGCAGGGACGGTGGTCATCAGAACCGCAGCCGGGCCATGCTCAGGAGGTCGTGGTACTGCCCGTCGGTAAAACCGGCCTTCACATGCCGGCCTTCGACCTCGAAGCCATGGCTTGTGTAGAGACGGATGGCCGGTTCGTTGTCGGCATAGACAGTCAACTCGACCCGCTTAAGGGCGCGCCAATTGTCGGCCACGTCAAGCAGCGCGCCTAGGATGGCAGAGCCGATGCCTCTGCCGACAAAACCATCGTCAAGGCCGATATTGATCTCGCCGATATGCGAGCGGCGCGGCGAACCCTGCGCGACCAGGCTGCCATGGCCGACAACCTTGCCGTCCGACTCGGCAACGATCCAGGTGGTTTCCGGGCCGGACTTGGCGATGCGCCGCTCCACCTGCTCCACCATCTCGAATGGCATCCTGAGTGTGCCCCAGCGGAAGCCCGGCATATTGAAGATAGCGCAAAGCGCCTCGGCATCGCTTGGCCGGACGGCCCGGAGCTGCGGCTGGATTTTCTCTAGGGGTGGCGTGCTGGTCATGGCTTTTCCGGCTACAGCAATTCCAGGAAAAGTGTGAGCGGTTTTCCGTCCGGAATTGCGTCAGAACAAAGGACAGAGGCAATATGCCCGGCACGATGCACCGGACGTCACCTGAAAATCCAGCCGTCTCTGCGACCTATGCCGATTGCGCGGCAAAATGCCGGTGGGCGGCGCAGAGTTTGAGGATACCGCTGATGCCGATCCAGCCGAAAAGGGCGAGCCAGCACAATGTCCCGGCCGCCGTCCAGTCGATCCGGTGCACGGCGGCGTCGGTGATGAAGAGGCCAAGAACAGCAAGCAGGCCAACCAGAAACTGCGCCAGGCCGAGCACCAGCAGTTCCTCGCGCGGCGCACTTCTCCAGACGAGATAGGTGCCGCCTGCACCCGCCAGGAAGATGGCGCTGTAGACCTGGGCGTGGAAGGCATCGATCGGCCACGGCCAGAAGCCACCGAATGTCAGGGGAAACAGCAACAGGCCGACGCCGTAGAGCCCGAGGATCGCCATCTCCACCGGTAGGTAGGCGCGCCATGCGGGGTTTAAGATCACGCCTTTTGCAGAAGGGCGGGCCCTTGCCCGCCACAGGAACAGCGCGGATACAGCGGCCGACGCAAGATAGACCAGAAACCATAGCCAGGGGGCTTTGCGCTCGAAGTTGAAATAGCCAAGGTTGATGAACGAAGCCGCCGACACGATGACGGTGAAGATGAAGGCCATGACCAGCACAAGCCTGCCGGGCGACCAGCGATTCCAGACCAGCAGCACCGCCATCACTGCCATTTCGGCGGTGTAGAAGCCGCCGAGGAAGCGGGCATTGAACGGCGTGACGGCCCAGGGCCAGCGCGGCTTGACCAGCGCAGGCGCGAAAAACAGGCCGGCCCCAACGATCAGGACGATGATGACCCCCGCCGAGAAAAGGCGAAGGGCCGCCGGAAATGGCGGGTTGTCGCGTGTCGGCATGGAGAAAACCCCAGAGATGAATGCCCCATGGGCTATCATAGTTTGGAATTCAACAAATGGAAATTGACCTGTCACCAGGCTTGTCCATTCGAATGGCCGTACGGTCCGTTTCGCAGTATGATGGAGCGTTCGGGTCGAAGATCGGTCCGGCCAACACGCCTAGAGCCGGATGATTTCAGGTCTGTCCGACCTGAAATCTGAATCCGCCTCTAAATCAGGAAATAGAGCATGATGTCGTCCGAAAACCGCTTCACACTTTTCGGCATCATGCTCTAGCGGCGCAATTTCCGGAGCCTGCACGATGACCGAAGCTCAGGATCTGTTCTCGCTTCTGCGGCAATCGACCGATGTCGATCCGCAGGCAATCGACGCAATCCGGCAAACCATCGCCGAGGGCAAGGACCGCGAACTTTGCCGCATCAATGCGCTCGCCTTCGCCAGCAAGCATGGCCTCGACGAGGAACGCACCATAAGCGCCTTTCTCCATGCGGCGCGGGTGGGCATCTTCGACATTTCCTGGAATGTTCTGTGCCCCGGCTGTGGCGGCGTGCTCGACACCAACGCCACGCTGAAAACCATGCAGAAGGACGAATACACCTGCGCGCTGTGCTCCCAGGGCTATTCGCCGACCCTCGACGAGATGGTCGAGGTGACATTCACCGTCAGTCCCCGCGTGCGCAGGATTGCCGCCCACAATCCACACGAACTGCCGTTGGTGGAATATTACCGCCAGATCTACTGGGCGTCCGGGGCCGATCTGCCGGACGAGGATCTGGCGGAAAAGATGGAAGCGTTCTCGCTGGAAGATATCGAGCTTGCGCCCGGTGAAAAGGCGGTTCTGCACATCCAGCTTCCGCCCCAATTCATCATCGTCTTCGAGCCGGTCACGCATTCGGCCCAGTTCATCGACGCGAAGGGCGAACCGGCAAAAGAGCGGCGAAACCTCTCTCTGGCCTTCGACCGCGACCATGTCCAGAGCCAGACGCTGGAGATGCAACCCGGCCCATTGCGCATTTCGCTGGAAAACAGGACCGACACGCGCGTGCTGCCGACGGTCTTCATCGCCTGCCCGGTATTGCATGATTTCCTGGGCAAGCGCCGGCCCTTCGTGACCGCCAAGCGCCTGCTCACCAACCAGACGTTCCGGGATCTCTATCGCACGGATACGCTCGACATCAACCAGCGCCTGAAGATCACCAGCCTGACCTTCCTGTTCACCGATCTGCGCGGATCGACCGAGCTTTACGAACGGGTGGGCGATCTTTCAGCCTTCGATCTCGTGCGCGAGCATTTCCAGGTTCTGCACGAGATCGTCGCGGCGGAGGCAGGCGCGGTTGTGAAGACGATCGGCGATGCGGTGATGGCGACCTTCGCGACGCCTGACCGTGCGATTGCCGCGGCGCTGCGGATGCGCGACGCCATGCGGGCGCTCAATGACAAAAGCGGGCGCGAGGACCTTCTGCTCAAGATCGGTGTTCATGCCGGCCCCTGCATAGCCGTGTCCATGAACGAGCGGCAGGATTATTTCGGCCAGACGGTCAACATTGCTTCGCGGGTCCAGAACCTCGCCAACGCACAGGCGATCTTCGCCACGCGTGCGGTGGTCGACGATAATCTCACCGCCGATCTGTTGCACAGGAACGCGCTGACGCCCGTGCCGCACGAGGTCTCGCTGCGCGGCATCGAGCGGGAGATTGCGGTTTATACGATCCCCTGAAGAGTTCTCTACCGCTCACACGCGCTTGCAGAGGAAATAACGGTCGGCGGGCTCCGAAGTGGGCGCCGGGAGGTGTTGCAGCAGCGGGTGATCGAGCGGCGTGCCACTGACCGCGAAGCCGCCGACGCGAAGCAGGCTCGCAATCAGATCGGGAAGCCAGGTAGCGGTCACTGCATCGCGATCGTCATAGCCGGTGCCAATGTCGGCATGAACAAGGGCGGCTTCGATGCCAATGAACTTGCGGCCCGTCTCGCGTATTTCGCCGAGCACGAGGTTTTCAGCTTCGGGAATTGAGCTAGTGTGCGCGCCAACTTCGCGGTCGAACACCACGATCCGGCGCCCGGGCAGAAGCTCGCGCAGATGGTGGAATGTCCGGCCATTGCCGAGGCCGAGCTCAAGCACAAGCCCCTCCATCTTCGCCACCTCGGGGCAGATTCGATTGAGAATGTCGCGCTGCGCGGTCATCCTGCTGATGAAATTATCGAGGCGACTCATATGCGATTGTGTGTCCTGAACCAGCAGCCCCGATCGAGGCTTGCTGCATATAAAGGCGAACGACGAACCCTGCAATAACGCAACCGGCCGCCGACAAGCGTCATACCGGGTGGAGTGTTCGGCAGGCCGGGCGGTGGAACAGCGATATCACTTGTAGGGGTCTGCGGCGTCCCGCAAGCCGTCGCCGAGGAAGTTGAACGCCATGATGACGAGGATGACGGGCAGCATCGGCAAAAGCAGCCATGGATAGAACGCGATCACGCTGACGCTGCGCGCCTCGGTGAGCAGGATGCCCCAGCTGGTTATCGGCGCCCTCAAGCCGAGCCCGAGGAAGCTCAGCGCCGTTTCGCCCAGGATCATGCCAGGGATGGAGAGCGTCGCCGTCGCGATCAGATGCGACATGAAGCCGGGAATGAGATGCCGCCTGATGATGCGGCTGCTCCCCGCGCCCATCAACTGCGCGGCCAGAACGTAATCCTCCTCGCGCAAGGCCAGAAGCTTTGAACGCACGGCTCGCGCCAGTCCGGTCCAGTCGAGCAGCCCGAGGATGACGGTGATGCCGAAATAGATCAGGATCGGACTCCACGTTATCGGCATGATCGCCGCCAGGGCCAGCCATAGCGGAATGCTGGGAATCGATTGCAGGACTTCGATTATCCGTTGGACGATCAAGTCGAAGATACCGCCGTGATAGCCGGCCAGTCCGCCGATGACGATGCCGAGCAGGAAGCTGAAACTGATGCCGACGAGGCCGATAGTCAGTGAAATGCGTGCGCCATAGATCATGCGCGAGAGCACGTCGCGCCCCAGCCTGTCGGTGCCGGCCAGAAACAGCTGCCCGTTTTCGGCAGGACAGACAAAATGCCTGTCACCTTCGATCAGGCCCCAGAACCGATAAGTGTCGCCCTTGCAGAAGAAACGGAGCCGTTGAACGTCGTCGTGGTTCTCGATGTAGTTCCGCTTGAGCGTGTCCATATCCAGCGTCATCTGGCGGCCATAGACGAACGGCCCGACGAACTCGCCATTGTGGAACAGGTGCACGTGCTGCGGCGGCGCATAGATGTAGTCCATGTTGCGCGAGTGCAGATTGTAGGGCGCCAGGAACTCGCAGATCAGTATCCCTAAATACAGCACTGCCAGGAATATGCCGGATATAAGCGCAAGCCGGTGTTTGCGGAATTTCCACCACATCAGCCGCAACTGCGATGCCTGAAAGACCTTCGATTGCTCCGGCGTCATCGCCTCGACCGACTGCAGGTCGAAAGGCGCGCCGGAAATGTAGTGTTGCAGTGGAGCACCCGGAGCGGGCAGCGGCGAGTCCTGCTTCATTTGGTGCTGCCACCCTGCAAACGAATTCGTGGATCAAGCAGCGCCAGCGCCAGGTCGGAAATCAGCACGCCGATAACCGTCAGGAAGGCAAGGAACATCAGGAATGACCCTGCCAGATACATATCCTGGCTTTGCAGCGCCTTGATCAGCATCGGCCCGGTCGTTTCCAAAGACAGAACGATAGCCGTGATCTCAGCGCCGGAGATGATGGCCGGCAGGATCGAGCCGATGTCGGAAATGAAGAAGTTGAGCGCCATGCGCAGCGGATATTTGACCAGCGCCTTGAACGGATGCAGGCCCTTGGCGCGCGCCGTAACGACATATTGCTTGTGCAGTTCGTCGAGCAGATTGGCGCGCAGCCGCCGGATCATGCTCGCCGTGCCGCCGGTGCCGATGATCAGGACCGGGATCCAGAGATGGGCGAGGATCGACTTCGCCTTGGCCCAGCTCATCGGCTCGCCGAGATATTGCTGGTCCATGAGGTGGCCGATGGACGTGCCGAACCAGATGTTGGCGAAATACATCAGGATCAGCGCCAGCATGAAATTCGGAATGGCAAGGCCGAGAAGGCCGAAGAAAGTCAGGCCGTAGTCGCCCCAGCTGTATTGATGCGTGGCGGAGTACATGCCGATCGGAAAGGCGATGAGCCAGGTGAAGATGATCGTGACGAAGGAAACCAGCACGGTCAGCCACATTCGGTCGCCGACGACGTCGCGAACCGGCAGCTCATATTCGAAGGAATAGCCGAAATCGCCGTGCAGCATCCCGCCCACCCAGTAGAAGTAGCGAATGACCGGCGGCTGGTCGAAACCATATTCCTTGCGCATCATCTGGATGCGGTCGGAATCCACCGCTTCGCCCTGGGCCCGAAGCTCAGCGACATAGCTGTCGAAATAATCGCCCGGTGGAAGTTCGATGATGGTGAACACCAGCGCCGATATGACCAGCAGCGTTGGAACCATCACGGCGATGCGCCAGACAAGATATCGAAGCACGCTCAGGAGCCTCCAAGCCAGAATGTGTCCGGCATGTAGACACCGAAATAGGAGGTCGGGTCATAGCCGAAAAGTGCCTTGTCAGGCAGGTTGCGCAGCCGCGAGGATACCAGAATCGGCTGATGCGTTGCGTTCACCGTGCCTATTGAAAACACCTGATCGGTGTAGATCGACAGCATGGAGTTCCAGATTTCGGCGCGCTCGCTGGCTTCGGTCGATCCGTTCCATCGCTTGAGCAAAGCCATCAACTCGACCACTTCAGGAAGATCGGGCGCCTCACCCATCTTGCCATGGGACAGATAGTGAGCACCCCAGAGCGGCCACTGCAATTGGTCGTCGATGGTGGGGGCCAGTTGGTACGGATTCATGTCGGCGGTCGGCACGCCATTGTCGATGCCCGACCACATCGACATCATGATCTGGCCGCCAAGCGCGCGGCTGCGGAAGATGTCGCGCTGCGAAGTCCGGATGAACAAAGCGATGCCGATCTTGCGCCAGTGATCGGTGATAAGTTCGAGCGCGTCGGTTTCCAGCGTGCTTTCGCCGGCCGTTTCCACGATGATCTGCGCAGAGCGTCCATCCGGAAGCATCCGCACGCCGTCATCGTCACGGGCCTGAAGCCCGACCTCGTCTAGCAGGGCATTGGCCTTGTCGGGATCATGGGCGATCCAGGCTTTCGCGTATTCCGGCCGGTAGAGCGGGCTCTCCGGCAACACCGTATCGGCACTTTCCTGCGCCAATCCATAGAACACGGCCATGTTGATCTCACGCCTGTCTACAGCAAGCGAAAGTGCGCGGCGCACGCGCACGTCTCTCAAAAGGGCACGCCACACCGGGTCGGCACAATTCAGATTGGGCAGCAGCGCCAGCCGCGAGCCCTGAGTGCGTTTCCATAGATGCATCTTCACCGGGTAGCGCTTCTCCGCATCCTTCAGGAAGGAGTAATCGCTGAAGTCAATTCCCATGCATTGCAGGTCGCTCTCCCCCGCACCGGTCTTGGCCGAGATGATCGCCGACGAGCTGACATTCATGATGATCTGGTCGACATAGGGCAGTTGCCGGCCATTCTCGTCTATTCGATGAAAGAACGGGTTGCGCTCGAAGATAAACTGCTCGGCTGGCGGCTTGGTCCGGTTCCGCCAGGGATCGAGCGTCGGCAATTCCGGGTTCTCTGGGCGATACTGCCGCGACATGCGGATATGCAGGAGCGTCCATTTCTTGGCCCGGTTCTCCTTCATCAGGCCGGCGAGCCGGAATGGATCCTGGTATTTCTTGTGGAACTGCTTGAGATAGGCGGCCGGCAGAACGAGCGATATCGGCGCGGCAGCAGCGAGCTTGGGCAGGAAGTCGGGATTGGGCGCGTCCCAACTGTAGCGCACCGTCAGCGGATCGACGATCTCGAAGCGCGGCGGCTGGCCGTCCGCCAGCAGGGTCGGGGCGAGCCCCCCTTGCGAAAGCTCATCGTTCAGCCAGACATCTTCCCAGCAATAGCGAAAATCCTCCGGCGTCAGCAGGCTGCCGTCGGACCATTTATGGCCTTCCCGTATCTTGAAAGTGAAGATGCGATCATCCGCTACGTCGAAACTTTCGAGAATGTCGGCATGCAAGTTAAGTTTTTCGTCATAACCGACCAGCCGGGAATACCCGTAGATCGTCATCATCCGGATATCTTTCTGGCTGCCGATGATCGTACGCAGCGTGCCGCCATACTGGCCGGGCTGCCGGCCCATCGCAGCGAGGTTCAACGCGCGCGGGCTCTTGGGCAAGCGCTCAGCGAGTGCCGGCAACGCCTTGGCCGTCAGCTGCGGCTGAAGAAAATCCGGCTCCAGATCTCCGGCACGCGCCGTGCCCGGAAGAAGTGCCGAAGCCATCAGTCCAAGGACGGTGCGACGACTGATCAATGGCGTAGCTCGCTGATATCGGCCGAACGTCGGGCCAGCACGAGGTGGCCGCCGCCAAGATCGATCGGCGACAGCGTATCCTCCTCACCCTCGTCGTGGAATTGCGGTCCCCATGCGCTGGTGTCGGAAGCGCCGCCGAGGTTCAGCATCTTGAAATCCATCGGCCGGTCGAGATCAGGGAAGGGGACTGCGGCGAGCAGTGAGCGCGTGTAGGGGTGGATCGGTTTCCTGAGCAGAATTTCGCGCGGTGCAAGCTCGACGATACGCCCGCCGCACATCACAGCGATGCGGTCCGCCATGTAGTCCACCACCGCAAGATTGTGGGATATGAACAGGTAGGTCAGGCCCAGTTCCTTCTGCAGGTCCTTCAGAAGGTTCAGGATCTGCGCCTGCACGGAGACATCGAGCGCCGAAACCGGCTCGTCGCAGATCAGCAGCTCAGGCCCCAGCGCCAACGCGCGCGCAATGCCGATACGCTGACGCTGCCCGCCGGAGAAGCTGTGGGGATAACGCTGGATGAAGCGCGGATCGAGCCCGATTGCCTGCATCAGGCTCTTGACTGTGGCTAGCCGGGACGCGGCATTGCCACGTTGATGGATTTCCAGCGGCTCGCTCAAGATGTTTTCCACTGTCATGCGAGGCGAAAGCGACGAAACCGGATCCTGGAAGACCATCTGGAGTTTCGCCCGCAGCAAGCGCAGGGCGTCTCCCTCTGCTTCCAGGACGTCGATCGGTCCGTCGCGGCCGTTGAAGATCACGGAGCCGCCGGTAGGGGTGACGGCCCGCATCAGGATCTTGCTGACGGTGGTTTTGCCGCAGCCGCTTTCGCCAACCAGGCCCAGGCACTCACCCCGCCTGATGTCGAAGCTCACGCCGTCCACGGCGCGAACAGAGGTTTGATTGCTCCCGCTGAACCATCCGGAGTTGCGGATGGTGTAGACCTTTTTCAGATCCCTGACCGACAGCAGAATGTCGTCCGGCCCTTTCGCTTCCGGCGCCGTCTGCTTGCCCAGCAGGGTCCCGACATTCACCGGCACCTCGCGGAGCGCCTTCAGCCTTTCGCCAGGCTTCAGGTCGAAATGCGGAACGGCTGCCATGAGGCCCTTCAGGTAAGGGTGGCCTGGCCGGCGGAATATTGCCTCCACAGGGCCCGCTTCCATGATCTCGCCATGGTACATGACGACCACCTCGTCGGCGACATTGGCAACCACGCCGAGGTCGTGTGTGATCAGCAGCATTGCCATGTTGAGCTTGGTCTGGAGTCCACGAAGCAATTGCAGGATTTGCGCCTGGATGGTGACGTCCAACGCCGTTGTCGGCTCATCGGCGATCAACAGAGCGGGCCGGCAGATAAGCGCCATGGCGATCATAGCGCGTTGCCGCAATCCTCCCGAAAGTTCGAACGGATACATGTCGTAGGCGCGCTTGGGATTGGGAAACCCGACGAGGCCGAGCATTTCCTCGGTCCGTGCCTTGCGCTCCGTCCGGTCCATGTGCGTATGAATCTGCAGGGATTCGCTGACCTGGTTGCCGATCGTGTGCAGCGGCGACAGCGATGTCATCGGCTCCTGAAAGATCTTGCCGATGCGGCTGCCTCTCAACGCCCGGATTTCGGGTCCGTCTCGCGGCATCTGCAGGATATCCTGCGTCGTGCCGGGCTTTTTGGGATCGGAAAACAGGATACGGCCGCGAACATGGGCCGTGTTCGGCAAGATGCCCATCACCGCCTGGCTGAGAACCGATTTTCCGGAACCGGACTCACCGACAAGTGCGGTGACCTTGCCGGGCAGGACGCGAAGATTTGCCCGCCTGACGGCATGCAACGGTCCCCCGACAATGGCAAAAGAGATGCCAACATCTTCGATCCGCAGCAGATCAACGCCTGCATCCATTCCCACACCAGCCCCAATCTGGCGCCTCCCGACCGGCCCCAAAAAGCAAGACTAGCGCATTGTCAGCGCAGAGCAACTTGGATTCGAAACGAATTCCCCGGCGACCGGCGGCCGGACAGCATACCAGGGCGTCCAGATCGGATGGTGGTGACTACTGGAGCTTCCTCCGGTCGCCCGCCGACAGCCGCGCGGCATCGCGATGAAGCAGCATGACCTGCTCGGCGTCCGATATCCGATCGTGAAACGGCTGCAGCGCAGCGTCTTCATCGAGTGCGAGAGCACCCGACAGATCGGGTGAAAGCACCGTCAGCTTCTGCTTGCTGCCCGCCAGTTCCTCCTCGCCGAGCGTCAGCCAACTGTTGGCCCCGCAATAACCGGCGAAGTCCTTGCTGGCGAGAACGCTGTGCGGATATTTCTTGGTGAGGGTCTGGAGACGCTGGACCTCGTTTACAGCCGAGCCGAAGACGGAGAATGTGAGTCGGTCGGTAAGCCCGACATTGCCGAACATCACATTGCCGACATGCAGGCCGATACCAAATTTTATATCGCCCAGTCCTTGCTCTTTTCTGCGCAGATTGAGCTCCATCATGCGCATGCTGGCCTTGTGCGCAGCCGCAAGAGCAGCCTGGCAGGCGATCTCTGACTGCGCGCGGTGCCTTTCGCAGGGGTAGACGGCAATGAATCCATCCCCCAGGAAACTCATGATCTGCCCGCCTTTGCGATTGAAAGGTGCTGCGATGGCATCGAAAAACTGGTTCAGCGTATCGATATAGACTTCGCGGCCGGAGGTTTCGGCGAGCCTTGTCGACCCGCGCATATCGCCCATCACCAGCGCGGCCCGGATTGTATCGCCCTCGCCGCGCTTGATCTGGCCGTCCAGCACGCGCCTGCCGGCGTCACCGCCGAGATACGTGGTCATCATGTTGTCGGCGAGCTTGGTGAGCACCGCCATCTTGCTTGCTATAGCGAGATGGTTCTGGATCCGCAGCAGCGCCGAAATCATGCTGTCGCTGAAGCCTGAAGCACTGTCGGTGGACCAGGACCCCAACATGCCCTGACTTGTATCGCCGTTGAAGGGATGGACGAAAGCCATGTAATCGGTGACGCCCATAAGCCTGAGCTCATCGAAAACAGGAAACTCCGACCGCACCGACGGGTCGAGCCGGCGCCGCAGATGGTCGAGCTTGTTGCTGAGCAGATGGTAGTATGGGCTGGTCAGGAATCTGTCGGAATGGACGCCGTTCTCACTCCGGAAGCCTTCCACTTCCAGGCCTTGGCCGCGAATCCAGGTGAAACCGAGCGCGTCATAAAGCGGATGCAGCATCGAAAAGCTCAAATGCACCCGCTTCAGCGGCAGGCCGGCAGCAGCCAGCCGTTCACAAAAACCCTTGACCAATGTTTCCAGGTCGTCGCCCGCCAACGCCGATTGGGTCAGCCAATCGGCAACCTTATCCATGAGAATGTTGGAAATTTCTGCTTGCGCTGTGCTCATGCTATCTCGAAACCCGTCGAAGACGAGCCATCTCCTTTGATCCGCAAATTCTCGAAGTCAATGAAGCCGGCTTCGGGGGCAGAAGCCGGCGAAGAATATCCCAAATGACTGTCCTTGCAGGAAGCAAGCAGACGTCGACCGCACAAATCACCTGCGACACTATGTGGCGAGGCTGCCGGCGAAGTGCAATCCCGATCCTGACATCGCGCAAAAAATTGGTCGGCTCAGGCACCGTCGGGCTCGCCGGGTCTCAAGAACCATGGCCGAGGCGCATTGCGGAAAATCGATTTCCCCAAGCCGTCGTCAGACCGGCGCCTTCGCCTTCAGGCTTGCGGCAGCCATTGCATAGCCGCCGGCGGCGCCATCGATGAAGTGAACATGATCGCGCTGCAGCGGCGAGATGACGAGGCATGTCATCAAGGCCGACTTCTGGCGGTGTAGGCCATAGTTGCAGATGCCGGCCTCTTCCGCCTGTTTCAGCCGGTTCTCGATCCGCTGCAACACATCCGCGTCGACGTCGATGGTCATCTTCAAGCCGTCGTCGAACTTGCGGAAATCCGAATTGCTGGCCACCTCGCGCTTGTAGACCTTCGGGTCGAAACCGCCGATCGTCCAGCCCAATTTGTCGGTGACGGCCGTAAGCGTCATCAGGAAGATCACCCACAGCTTGGCCAGCCACCGCCGCCCCGGCGGCGCCGTGGCCCGTGCCTCGACATCGAGACCGGCGGGCAAGAGACTATAGGCCGGACCGTCCACCGGCACCGGGTGGCCATCGCGCTCCTGCCTGCCGGCAAGGGCGATGATGTCGGAAGCCAGAAACTGGAAACCACGCAAGTCGCGCGATGCCCCCGGCACGGCTATGATCGAGACAATTTCGCCATGCCGGGCTTCGATCGGGTTCCAGCGGCAGGAGAGGCCGGTCAGATCCGGCCGCGCGCCGGCCGGGGCGGGGTCGACGCGGTAGCGCCCGGCTTTCATTTCGGCTTCCGCCCAACTGCCGCCGCCGCCGGCGAACATGGCATAGAAGGCTGCTTCGGAGGCCTGGAACCTCGCCACGCGAACGTCGAGGCCTTGCGCTCTTATGTCCTTTATCGGCACGATTGCGGCACGCAAGGTCAGGTCCAGTTCGTCCGCCACCCATCTCTGGACAGAAGCCAGCGCGTTACGGGCGATCTCCAGCGCCGAGCCGGGAAACGCCACGAGCGCGCCGTCGCCGCCGAAGACGAAGGGAAGATCTTGCCGGCCCAGTGCATTGAGCAGCGCCGAAATGACGCTGGCGCCGGCCATATTGACGGTTTTGTAGCGCCCGGCCTCGATCGCCTTGGTCGAGCCGACGATGTCGGCGGTGGCCAGCGCCCAGCCATCGGGGAGAGGCCGATAGTTGTCGATATCGGCAACGCTTTCGAACTTTGCGAAGACCGGCAAAGAAGCGACGAACGGGTCGGACGCGACTGCTGTTTCCATAAGCATCAGATAGCACATTCCTGCGCTTGAAGGTGAAGTCGATCATGCCTCGAAATTGACTTGGGCAGGCTTTGCGATGATAGGATCGCGCGATGCGAATTGCCTTCTACGCCCCGCTGAAGTCGCCCAATCATCCCGTTGTCTCCGGCGACCGCCAGATGGCACGGATGCTGGTCCAGGCGCTGCAGCATGGCGGGCATAGCGTCGAACTGGCATCGGAGTTGCGCTTCTATCTACGCCAGCCGGAACCGAAAAGTTTCGATGCGCTCATGATCGAGGCCCGGGACGAAGCCGCGCGACTGACAAGGCTTTGGGACCGTGACGGCAAGCCCGATCTCTGGTTCTCCTATCATCCCTACTACAAGGCGCCCGACCTGATCGGGCCCGAGCTGGCGTTGGCCTTTGCCGTCCCCTATGTGACGGCCGAAGCCTCCTATTCCGAACGGCGCAACGCCGGTTCGTGGGCCGATAGCCAAGCATTGGTCGCGCGAGCCATCGAACAGGCGGCGCTGAACATCTGCTTCACGCAAAGGGATCGCCAGGGGCTGGCGGATGCTGTCCCCCACGCCGCTCTCGGTATGCTTTCACCCTTCATCGACACATCGGCATTCCACGAAATGCCGGTACTGGATTATCCGACGCGCCTCGTGACCGTCGCCATGATGCGCCCGGGCGACAAGGTCTTGAGCTATCGCATGCTGGCGCAGGCGCTCGGGTTGATCGGCCATCTCCCCTGGACGCTATCGGTCGTCGGGGACGGACCTGCCCGTGACGAGGTAAAGGCGCAATTCGCCGGCTTGCCCGCCGACCGTATCGAATGGCTTGGCGCCATCGAGCCTGCCGCCGTGCCGGATGTCCTTTATCGCGGGGGAATCTACGTCTGGCCGGGTTACGGCGAGGCCTATGGCATTGCCTATCTTGAAGCACAGGCCGCCGGCCTTCCGGTGGTGGCTCAGGACATTGCCGGCGTGCCGGAGGTCGTGCGGCATGGCCAGACCGGGTTTCTCACCCCGCCGGGCGATGTGGGGGCGTTCGCTTCGGCCATCGCAAGGCTTCTGGCCAATAATGACGAAAGAACCATCATGGCTGCAGAGGCCAGACGTTTCGTTCTCGAAGAACGCTCTCTCGGTGCTGCAAAGGCCCGTCTGGCGGAACTTCTCAAGATGATCCCGTTGTCATGACGTCCGACCCGATTTGGCAGCCTCTGGTTGACGAGCTGGCGCATCGGCAACGGTGGGGCCGCAAGGCAGAGTTCTGGCTGCGCGACGACGACGCCGTGGATCCGACGCCGGCGCTCGATCGGTTGCTCGACCTCACCGGTGACTTCGCGGTTCCGGTCACTCTGGCCGTCATTCCGGCCCAGACCGACGGGAAGCTTGTCGTCCGGCTTGACGCCGCGCCGCATGCCACGGTCGCCATTCATGGCTGGGCGCACCGAAATCATGCGCCCGAGGGTCAAAAAAAGCAGGAGCTCGGCGCGCATCGGCCACGCGAGGTGGTGCTGGATGAGCTGGCCGGCGGGCTGTCGCGTGTAACCGGCCTGCACGGCGCACGTGCGGTTCCGATGCTGGTGCCGCCCTGGAACCGGATCGACGCCGGCCTGGTACCCGACCTCGGATCGATAGGATTTGCGGCATTGTCGGTGTTCGGGCCGCCAAGGCCGGCTTCCTTGGCGGTCATCAACAGCAATGTCGACATCATGGATTGGCATGGCACGCGCGGCTGCCGCGATCATGGTCTGTTGGTTCAGGCCATCGTCGCGCAATTGCAGCGTGCATTCGACGGCGGCGAACCGGTCGGCCTGCTCACCCACCATCTCGTCCATGATGAATCGGCATGGCTTTTCCTCGAACGGCTGTTCACGATCACCGCGCGGACCGAAGCCTGCGCATGGCTTCCGATCAGCACATTGACCGAACGCAGCGCCGGAAAATAGCTCAGCGCTTTTTGTTCACTGAAGTTGGGAATGTGAGCGTCTGGCCATCCCGCGCCGCAAAAGCGCCGGCAAACCTGTCCTTGGCCAGTTTCTCCATCTCGTCCAGCTCATCGTCGGTGCGTGCCGGATCGTGGTGAAACAGCGCAAGCCCGCGCGCGCCGGCCGCCTCGCAGAGCTTGACGCCCTGTTGCCATGTCGAGTGCCCGTTGCCGCGGTAGCGCTCCATTTCCTCCTCGGTGTAGGTGCAGTCGTAAATGACGAGGTCGGCATCTCTGATCAGGCCGAGCACCGCCTGGTCGAGTTTGCCCGGCTCGTGCTCGGTGTCTGTGATGACCGCCACGACGCGGCCCCCCCATTCGACCCGGTAGCCGATGCAGCCGCCCGGATGGGTAAGACTACCGGTTCGTACAACAACTCCTTCGCGTGGCCGAAGCAGGTCTCCGGATGCGAAATCGCGGCAGTCGAGGCTCGCCTTGCAGACACCGAGTGTCACCGGAAACCATGGCGGCCGAATGAATTCATCGACCATCTGCCGCGTCGTCATGCGTCCAGCCAGATGCCCGGACCAAAGCGTAACTTTGATGCCTCGTTCATAAATAGGCTTGAAAGCCGGCAGCCCGATGATGTGATCGTAATGGCAATGGGTGAAAAACAGGTCGAAATCGGTGACGCCCGCCGCCCGAAGCGTCCTGCCGGCAGGCCGCAAGCCGGAGCCCGCGTCGAACAGAAGCGTATGCTTGCCGCATTGCATCTCGATGCAGATCGTGTTGCCGCCATAGCGAGCAAATTCTGGCCCCGACACCGCAATGCTGCCGCGCACGCCCCAAAACCTGACAAGGAAGAAATCGTCGTCCATGCACCCTTTCGCCCATCGTAGCCAACCAACTGCTGCCAGAGTCGTTCCAGGAAAGGTGTGACACGGTTCCGGAAACTGCATCAAAACAAAGAAACAGAGCGGCTCGCCGCTTCAGTGCAACTGTGAATCGCTCTCGGCCGTTCGTGCGTCGATCAGGTCCGCGGTCGTACTGCTTAGCCTATCGGCAAGAACCCGCAATATCTCGATGGTCATTTCGGGAAACTCCTTCATAAGCCTCAGGAAATGGTCCTTGCGGATTCTCAAGGCCTCCAGCTCACTTGCCGCTTTGACGGTGGCAGTACGGGAGCTGTTGCACAATATGGCAATCTCGCCAACGATCGAATTTGGCAGCAATTCAGCAACTTTGATCGGCCCATTGTCGGAATCGACCAGAATATCCGCGCTGCCCGAAAGGATGACATAGGCGGCGTCTGCCTCGTCGCCCTGCCGGAAAAGAATCTGGCCGGCACTGTAGTTCACGCGATCGGACGTGAACGCGAGCAGCTTGAGCTTTGTCGGCTCGATGCCAGAGAACAAGGGAACGCGTTGCAGCATTCCAACTTCATCCTTGAGCAGCATTGTCGCAAACCTTCCTGAATTCGCGTTTGCCAGACTATGACACAAGTTCCTTGAAGATACCGTTTCCCGCCAAGAGTGTCTCGTGTGTTCCGTCTTCCACCAATTGGCCTGAGTCAAAGACCACAACCCGATCGAACATCGCCGCCATTGCCGGATTCGTCACCACCCACACAATTGCCGGCGAATGGCCGTCGCGTCTGGCTTCGTCGAGCACATTCCGCAACACTTTGTCCTGCACGCGCTGGTCGAGCGCCGACAGCGGCCGATTGAGAATGAGGAAATCGGGACGCTTGAGCAAGGCGCGGGCAACATCGAGCTTCTGTCGCTGTCCGCCGGTCAGCCGCCTGCCGGCGGCGCCGACGTTGAAGTCCAGGCCGACATCCAGAAGCTCGGCATAAAGTCCCAGTTCGTCAAGAATATCATAGACGATGGAGCGAATACGGTCCGGCGCGTCGGGATGGTTGTTGCCGACACGCCCGAACAGGACGTTGTCCATGACGGTGGCCGCGGCGATGTATTTGGCAGGATCAAACCGTTCGACAGCTTTCTCCAGCTCGGCCGGCAGGTTTTCATAGAACTGGTTGCGTGCAGCGATGATCTTGCTCATCAGCTCGTCGGTCAACAGGCCGAAGCGATGCCGGGGCTCGATATAGGCAAAGCTTAAGGTGACCATCATGGCGCGGTCGTTCTCCGAAACCGCATCGTAGGGGCGATTCTTGAGCCGTTGCAGCAAGGTTTCGTAGGCGGGTATCTCCTCGGCGCTCATGAAGGCGAGCTGCTGGAAGAACTGGTGTTCGGGCGGCAGGTCGGCAAACAGCTCGATCGCCTGTTCGGCGATCTCCATGCCCATTTCGTAGAGCGTGCGGTCGAGGCCGGCTTGCTTCAGCACGGAAGCAAAATAGGGATTGGACGCCAGTGCCTTGTGAGCCAGTTCGGGGCCGGCCGCGGCGCCGAAGAGCAGGTTCTGGCCGATCGTCGCTTCCTTGTTGTAGGCGCCCGGTTCAAAAGGAACCACCAGCGCGCTCAGGCCTTCTTCCTCCAACCGGGTTCGCAGCGCCGCACGCAATTCGACGATCCGCTCGGCAAGCTTCGTGTGGCGCTTGAGGTCGGCCGAAGAGCGCAAGCCAAGATCCAGAATGTCGCGCGACAGAAGAACCGCGTCGAGCACCCGGCGCACGGCTTCGAAGAGGTCGTGCGGGCCGGTGGCGCCGGCGGAGGCATAGTTGATCCAGTCGCTGCGGATATCGAGATCCGGATTGCCCGACCGGCGCGCCTCGTCGATATTCCAACGGTGCTGGTCCGCCGCTGCGCCGTCATATGTCACCGATGTCAGCGGCGCATGCTTCAAACCGTAGAGCAAATTGTCGCGCAGGCTTGCCTGGAACAGGAAAACATCCGACGAAGCGTAGGACATGCGCCGGCCGGTCACGGCTTCGGGGAGATCAAGCAAGTCATCGGAGCCCGAAACGATCCTTCCGCTGTCCGGCCAGGTCAGCCGCGCAAAGGCTTCCGCAAGCGCCTCCGCTCCCCCTGTTGCGGTGCTGACCAGCGCCACCGTCTCACCCGGCTTGACCTCGAGCGAGATGCGATTGAGGAGCATTGCGCCGCCATCGTCGGCTATCGACAGGCTGACCGCCGACAGCGGCTTGGTCATCGGATCGGGATCGTCGACCGTCAGTGCTCCGATTTCCGGCGCGATGATATTCTCGACGGTGAACTGTTCGACGACCTGCTGATATTTGACCTGGACATCCTGCCGGTCCTGATCCCAGTCGATCAGTTCCTTCATCGGTCCGGGCAAGTCCTTGTAAGCGCCGATCACGGCCACGAGCTGGCCGACATCCAACCTCCCCTGGATGACCAGATAGCCACCGATCATGTAAAACAGAAAGGGCGTGAGCTGCGCGAGAAAATTGTTGAGGAACTTTACCATGAATTTCCATTGGTAAAGATCGAAGCGGATTTTGAAGATGAGCCCGAGCCGGGCTGCTATGTCGGCGCGCTCGTAGTTCGACGTATCGTGGACGTGAACCGCGCCGATGCCGTCGACGATTTCGCCAACCCGGCCTGAAAGCGCGCGCGCCGTCAACTGCCGCTGGCGCCCGAGCACGAGCAGCCGCCGCCGCATTCGCGGGATAAGCACGATTTGGATCGCCACGATCACGACCGCTATCATTCCGAGCCAGACGTTCTGGACCATGATGAACAGCATGGCCGTCAGCGCCTGGCCGCCGAGCAGCACCGGCTGCAGGAAGGCATCGCCAATGAAGCCGCCCAGCGGCTCCACCTCGTCCTTCACCATGGTCGCCACTTCGGCGGATTTCACCCGCTTGAAGTAAACCGGCGGAAACCGCAGCACACGATCGACCAGATCGAAACGAATACGCCGCAGCATGCGTTCGCCGAGCCGGCCCTTGTAAGTGTTGATGTAGAGCTTGAACAAGCCGTTGATGACGACCAGCAAGAGGAAAACAAGGCTGAGCGCAAGCAGCGTCGACGTGCGGTCCAGTTGAAAACCGGAGAAGAACTGGACCTCGCCGATGAACGGCAGGTTATAGTGCAACCGCATGAATGGCAGGGTCGCGCCCGGTTGCTCGAACCCCTTGCCCTGGATCGGGCCGTTGACGATCAGCTTCGGCAGGTCGAACGACATGAAATACGGGACCATCGAAAGCACGACGATCATCAATATCCAGAGCTGCTGCTTCCTGGTGTGCGTCCAGATATAGCGGGCTAGGCTGGTTTCCATATGCGATTGTCAGTTTGAAGGATGCGGAATGTAAAGGCACCTGCTGGCGAATGGTGTATCGGCCATGTCTTCGCCGCCACCGAAGACCTCGAAGCGGCAGCTGCGCGCCAGGCGGATGGGCGCCGATGGTCCGGACAAATGCAATCGGCCGCCTCCGGGCAATGGCGAAACGGCTTGCGGCACAGTCGCGTCCGCAAGTCGAACAGCCTTGCATGAGGCAAGATTGCGTTGTGTCGCCCGAAATCCCAACATAGAAGACGAATATGATGGATGTCACGCAACCACGCAATGCCGGCATGGATGGGCATGAGCAAGCCCTGGACCTCACGCGGGGAATTGCCGCCTATGTCGACCACCCTCTCGTGACCGGGCTGGCGCGCGTCATCGCCAAGCATCCGCAGGCCGATATCGCCAATGCCTTCAACCACAAGCAGGTCGCCTGCAAGATGTGGGCGCTTGACAGGCTGTTCGAAAGCGACGGCGGCCGGTTCGAACGCATATGGGTTCTGGGTGGATGGTACGGCGTATTGCCGGCGATGCTTTTCAACGACGCCCGCTTCGACATCGGGGCGATCGACAGCATCGACATCGATCCCGAAGTCGGCGCGGTCGCCCGGACACTCAACCGGCAAGCCGGCGAGCGGTTTCAAGCACTGACGGCAGATATGTACGCACTCGACTATGGCGCCGTCCGACCCGACCTGGTGGTCAATACGAGCTGCGAACACATCGCCGATCTCAGCGCCTGGCTTGCCCTGCTTCCGCGGGGCACGAATGTCCTGCTGCAGTCGAACGACTATTTCAGCGAGCCGACGCACATCAACTGCGTGGCGTCACTTGCAGCCTTCGAAGCCATGGCGGCGCTGCGGCAGATCAGGTTCTCCGGCGAATTGCCGACAAAAAATTATACACGCTTCATGCTGATTGGAACTGTTTGAAGCGCTCGCGCAGGATTTGCGCCGAGCGCCGCGCCCCTTCCAGATCGAGACGATGCGCGGCTGGCGGCGGTCCCGCAAGCGCCTGCTCGATCGCATGCGCCAGACCTTCAGGCGTCAGGTCCTGTTCCGTCAGCACCGTTGCAAGACCGAGCTCTTCGAGCATCAGAGCGCGACGCGTCTGCTCGGTTTCCCCGCCGGCTGCAAATGGAACGAGCAGCGAGCGACACCCCGCGCGCATGACATCGCAGACCGTGTTGTAACCCGCCTGCGAGACCGACAGGCGGGCGCCGGTCAGCAGGCTGGCGAAATCCTCGCGGAACCGGAAGATGGACAGGCGTGGGGAGGCATCGCGTGAAATCGCGTCAAACTCGTCCTTCGGCAGGTTTGGGCCGGTGATCAAACACCATGTCCAGGCGTTGTCGGCATTTCGCGCCGCCGCGACGGTGGATCTGACAAGGCTCTTTCCGGCCGCCCCGCCGCCAACCGACACCAGAACGTCGAAGCGCTCTGAGGCCGCTTGCGCCGGCGGCGCAGCAACGAGCCCGGTGTAGGCGACCTCGGCCCTGATCGCCCCAGCCAGCGGAAATGTCTTGTCGATGGTTGCGAAAGCCGGATCGCCATGGACCATGACAAGATCGAAATGCCTGTTGACGAGATCGACCGTTTCTTCGTTTCGGCTCGGCTTCACGCGCTCCTGAAGGATGTCGCGGACGGACGCCGCCAGCAGCGGTCTGGGCGATGTCGCTTCGATGGCCTCGATCAGTGGCAAGAGTTCGAAACGCATCTGCCGGCGTCCAAAGGGAAACGCCTCGATAATGACGATGTCGGGCCTGTAATCCCGGAAAGCCTGCAGCAGCATCTCTGAGCGCCGCCTCTTGAAATCATCGTCGATGGCTTTGCCCTGCAGGTCGACAAGTCCGGAAAATCCTTCGTCACCGGAGGTGACAGGCGGCAGGGTCACGGATTTTACACCCGATCCCGGAAATCCCGCGATCGGCGCTCCGCCGGTCACGACGGTGACGTCGAACCCGTCATCGACCAGAGCCGCCGCAATGCGGCTGGCGCGCGCGAGATGGCCGATGCCGAGCAGGTGCTGAACATAGAAGAAAGCGCGCAGCCGCTTCATTCGGCGGCCCGCCACTCCCGCTCGAACAGTTCCTTGAGCTGTCCAATGCCTGCCACATGGTCGAAATTGCTTCGCACGCGCCGCTCCGCGGCGTCGCCGAGGCGGGCGCGCAGGACGGGATCGCGGATCAGGCGCTCCAGCGCCTGTGCCAGGGCAGTCGGGTTTTCCGAGGGAATCAGCAGCCCGGTTTCATCCGACGATAAAAGCTCCGGCACGCCGGAAATATCGGTCGACACGCAGGCAAGCCGCTGGCTGGCCGCCTCCACCAGAACATTCGGCAGGCCGTCCCGGTCGCCATCCGCGGTGATCCTGCAGGCCAAAGCGAAGATGTCGGCGCTGCGGTAGTGCTCAAGCACCTCCTCCTGCGCCAGCGCGCCTTTCCAGGAGACGCGCCCCTCCAGTCCGAGCCTTTGCGCCAGCGCCTTCAGCCGTTTCAGTTCCTCGCCGCCACCGATATGCTCGAAACACCACGCCAGATCGCCAGGCAAGAGGGCAAGAGCCTCCAGCAACGTATCATAGCCTTTCTTTTCAACGGCGCGTCCGACACTCAGGATGATGACAGGTTCGGCCGGCGCCGAGCCGTCACGCTGTTTTCGCGCCTCGCCGAAACTGCCGAAGCGGTCAAGGTCGAGCCCATGATAGCTCAGATGCACGGACGAACTGCCGTTGGCGAGTTTTTTCAGATGGTCGAAGCCGGTTTTCGTGCACGTGACCGTCCAGCGCGCCGAGGAAAGCTTGCCGGCCAGATCCCAGTCCGCCGACGTCCAGATGTCCTTGGCATGGGCTGAGCAGCTCCAGGGCAAGCCACGAAGCTGGCTGGCATAGCGCGTCACCGATGCCGGCGTGTGCGCGAAATGGGCATGCAGCCATCCGGCATCTTGCGGCCATTCGGCCGCCAGCACCAGCGCTTGCCCGAAGCGCCGCGCGCGATTGCGGGTAAAGTCGCGGCGGATATCGGCAGCGAGCGATTTGAGCGCGCGCCAGAAGCCAGGCCGCGGCAGACAGGCAAACAGCGACCGAAGCACGCGCAGCGGCTCTCTGTGCAGATATTCCGGCAGATAATGGACGGGGGCCTTGATCTCGTCATGCACGGGATGACGTTTTGCGTCGGTCGGCCGCCTGAGCGCGAAAAGTATCAGGTCGAACCCCGCACGCTCCAGACCGAGCAGCTCCTGCGCGATGAAGGTTTCCGACAGCCGCGGGTAGCCCTTCAGAACCACGACGATCTTGCGGTGTTGCAACTCAGTTCATGCCTTCAATGACCGAAAGGTGATGGCCGGCCCGCCGGTCGAGCAGTTCCGCGACGATTTCGGAAATATGAGGCAGCCCTTCCAGCGTCAGATGCGCATTGCTCTGCGATGGGCGCGGCCGGCCCGGCAAAACCTGCAGCGCATCGGCAAACCGCTGGGCATCCTCGGCCTCCTCGGGCAAAAGCATCTCGATGAGGCCGAGTTCGGCTGCGCGCCGTGCCCGGATCAGCTGTTCCTCGCGCGGCGTGACGCGCGGCACGATCAGCGCCGGCTTGTCGAAAGACAGTATCTCGCAATAGGTGTTGTAACCGCCCATCGCCACCACCGCCTTGGCGCCGGCAATCAGCTCTTCCATCCGGTTGTCGAATTCGATGATCTTGACATAGGGGATCTTGGCCCCCTTCCGGACCAGCTTGTTGCGCTTGCGCGCCGGCATGTAGGGCCCAAGCACGATCAGCGCCCGGTGCTGCAATCGCGGATCCTGCTGATAGGCCTCGATGACGTTGTGGATCAGGTCGGCGCCGTCACCGCCGCCACCGGTGGTAACCAGGATATAGTCGCCCTCGGGCCGGTGGCCGGGCAACTGGTTCTGCTGCAGGCTCCGTTGCAGGAAACCGACGAACTTCATCTTTGCCCTGACCGCCGGCGGCACGTCCAGGCCGGTCAACGGATCGTAGAAATCCGGCGGGCCATAGACCCAGACCTTGTCGTAGAACAGGCCGATCTTACGAATCACATCCCTGCGTGCCCACTCCGCTTCGAGCAAATGCGGCGCGTCCATCACCTCGCGCAGGCCAAGCACGAGCGTGGTGCCCCGCGTCTTGAGGTAGGACAGCGTATCCTCGATCTCACCGCGCAGCCCCAGCGGTTCCTTGTCGACGATGAAGATATCCGGCCGGAAGCTCTCGGCCGTGTGGCGGATAATCGACTGCCGCATCCTTAGCGTCTCGTGCAGATCGATGTCCTTTTCCAGCGAGGTGTATTCGCCGTTGCGCAGCTTGATGACGCTGGGGATCTTCACGAAGTCGACGCGGGCGCGGTAGTCGAAGGCGCCGGCGATGGTGGCGCCCGAAATGATTAGCACCTGAAGTCCGCGGAAATCCCCGACCAGCGAATGAGCGATCGTTCGGCAACGCTGCAAATGGCCGAGCCCGAACGTGTCGTGGCTGTACATGAGAATTCGTGCGTCTTTTGCGTGCTGTGTCATTGTGAACGTCTTTTAGAATTCTCGCCGGACCGTGGGCAACCCCGCAGGCTTCGAAACCATTCTCGCGGGTCTATCGACCTGTTTTGAAACATGGGGGCGAGAGGTACGCAACGGCATTCTTCACCTGGTCACGAATGCCAGGGGGCGCTGATTGTGGCGCCATGCCTTGTCTTCGCCGACGATAGACGGCCCGAGCACAAATCTCTGTCATGAGGCTTGACCCCGTGGAATTAAATGCCCTGCGGCCTGAGGCAGGCAAAGCGCACATTGCGAAAAATCAAGGGCGACCAAGGCGAAACGAGGCTGCCGCACATTGTGAGGAGAACCCGCACCTTGGGAAAATGCTTCATAATCCATCGAAACACAACGGCCGCCAGAGGCCGCACGTTGCGGCCTTTTATCCTGCCATCAGCCTTGGCCTGTGGCAAGCGTCCGGTCCTTGCACCGTTCAAGCTGGTGCAATCTCGCGTCATCCGGCTTGCTCCGTCATGTGGAGGATAGCTGCGGCCCCAATGAGATTCGTCAGCCAGGCGACCCATTCGCCAGATCCGTCACAAAGCTTTGCGTGAACACGCCGGCCGGAAGGACGGCTACGCCAACCTTGCCCTTGTCGTCCTCGGCGTTGCCAGCAGCAGACTTGTCTCGCTGCCGGTTATCCCCGGGATGAGCCGTATCCGCCTAAGCACCGCGTCGAAATCGGTGAGCGACGCCGTTCCGAGTTCGACCACCAGGTCCCAGCGGCCATTGGTGGTGTGAATGGTCGAAACCTCGGCGAGGCCGCCGAGCGCCCGGACCACGCGGTCGGCGGCATGGCCCTCGATCTCGATCATCATCACGCCGCGTATCCGCTGGTCGACCGCGTCGGCGCGCAGCACCACCGTGTAGCCGATGATCTCACCCGACTTTTCCAGCCGCTCCATGCGCGCCCTGACCGTGGCGCGCGACACCCCGAGATCGACCGCGAGATCGGAGATGCTGCGCCGGGCATCATGCCTGAGCAGCGTGACCAGCCTTTCATCGAGCAAGTCCATGATTCTATCCACTTTGACCAAACTGACTTATCGGAATGATAAATCATTCTTCTCGAAATGCCAATTTCGCCTGTTCATACTGCCAGGCCGAGATGGTTCATTCCACGCATCAATCGCCCAATCAATTTACAAGGACAACAAGAACCATGCGCTGCAGGATCGTTGGCGCGCCGGTGCAGGACGGCGCCGGCAGGATGGGATGCGAGATGGGGCCGAGCGCGCTGCGCACGGCCGGGCTTGTCTCGGTGTTGTCGGAACTCGGCCACGAGGTCGAGGACTGGGGCGCGGTGCAACCGGCCGCAGTGCGCGCTATCGTCCATGGCAATCTCGCGCTGAAGGCCCTGCCGGAGATTTCCGCCTGGACGGCGGCAATTGCCGAGACCGCCTATGCGGCTTCGCGGGACGCCATGCCGATCTTCCTTGGCGGCGACCACGCGATATCGGCCGGCACGGTGTCGGGCATAGCCCGCCGCGCCGCCGAACGCGGCCGGCCGCTCTTCGTGCTGTGGCTCGACGCGCATCCGGATTTCCACACGCTCGATACCACCGTCAGCGGCAATCTGCACGGCGTGCCGCTCGCCTATGCCAGCGGCCGACCGGGCTTCAACGGTTATTTCCCGGACCTGCCTGTCGCCGTCGACCCTGCCCACATCTGCGTCATGGGCCTGCGCAGCGTCGATCCGGCGGAGCGCCGGGCGCTGAGCGAAGCGGGGGTTACCGTGCACGACATGCGCACCATTGACGAGCACGGCGTCGCACCTTTGCTGCGCGCCTTCCTGACCATCGTCGAAAAGGCAAACGGCCTGCTGCATGTCAGCCTCGACGTCGACTTCCTCGACCCCTCCATCGCGCCGGCCGTCGGCACCACCGTGCCCGGCGGCGCCACCTTCCGCGAGGCGCATCTGGTGATGGAGATGCTGTCCGACAGCGGCCTGGTCTCCAGCCTTGATCTGGTCGAGCTCAACCCGTTCCTCGACGAGCGCGGCCGCACCGCCACGCTGATTGTCGACCTCGCCGCCAGCCTGATGGGCCGGCGCATCATGGACCGCCCGACCCGCAGCCATTCCGGAAGCATTGCATGACCCAGCCTTCCCGCCTTGCCATCGTCCCCTTCGTCAGCGTCGACCGCATGATGAAGCTGGTGCTGACCATCGGCGTCGAGCGGTTCCTCACCGAACTCGCCGCCTATATCGAGGAGGATTTTCGCCGCTGGGAGCTGTTCGACAAGACGCCGCGCATCGCCTCGCACAGCCATGACGGCGTCATCGAACTGATGCCGACCAGCGACGGCCGGCTATACGGCTTCAAATATGTCAACGGCCATCCCAAGAACATGCGCGAGGGGCGCCAGACCGTCACCGCCTTCGGCGTGCTCGCCGATGTCGGTTCCGGCTATCCGATGCTGCTGACCGAAATGACGATCCTGACGGCGCTGCGCACCGCGGCCACCTCCGCGGTCGCGGCCAAATATCTGGCGCCGAAAGGCGCGCGCTCGATGGCCATCATCGGCAATGGCGCCCAGTCCGAATTCCAGGCTGTCGCCTTCAAAGCGCTGCTCGGCATCGACCGGCTGCGGCTCTACGACATCGACCGCTCGGCTTCCGAGAAATGCGCCCGCAACCTCGCCGGCAAGGGCTTTGACATCACCATCTGCACAACGGGCCAGGATGCTGTCGAAGGCGTCGACATCATCACCACGGTGACCGCCGACAAGCAGTGCGCCACCATCCTCACCGACAACATGGTCGGCTCCGGCGTGCACATCAACGCGGTCGGCGGCGACTGCCCCGGCAAGACGGAACTGCACCGCGACATCCTTTTGCGCTCCGACATCTTCGTCGAGTTCCCGCCGCAGACGCGCATCGAGGGCGAAATCCAGCAGCTCCACGCCGACCATCCGGTGACCGAGTTGTGGCAGGTGATGACCGGCAAGGCGGAAGGCCGCAAGACGGCGGAACAGATCACCCTGTTCGATTCCGTCGGCTTCGCCACCGAGGATTTTTCCGCGCTGCGCTATATCAGAGACCAGCTTCAGGCCACCGGCCTCTACGAGGAGCTCGACCTGCTCGCCGATCCCGACGAGCCGCGCGACCTCTTCGGCATGCTGCTCAGGGCAGCGCTGCAGCCGGCCGCCGCCTGAGGGGCTTCAGCCGCGCAACGGCGCGCAGCTCTCCCGCTCGACGAGCACAGGAGTGAGCACTTCGCGGCGCGAATGCGCCGCCGGCTCGGCAACCCGCTCGAGCAGCAGGCTGACGGCGCGGGTGCCGATCTTCTCGACCGGCTGTGCGATCGTCGTCAGCGGCGGCCAGGTGGTGACGGCATAGGGGATGTCGTCGAAGCCGATCATCGATATGTAGTCGGGGACCCGCAGTCCGCGCCCGTGCAGCACCGTTAGCGCGCCCATGGCCATCAGATCGTTGCAGGCAAACAGCGCCGTGATCCCAGGCGCCTGCGCCATCAGCCGCTCCATCGCCGTGCGGCCGCCGGCGAAGTGATAGTCGGAATCCACCACCGAGGCCACCGGCAGGTCGAGGCCGGCTTCCTGCAGCGCCCTGGCGAAGCCGCGCAGGCGGGCCGGGCTGGAGCTGGAATCGCGCGGGCCGCCGATGACGCCGATCTTCTCGTGGCCGAGCCCGGCCAGATAGCGGCCGGCGAGATAGCCGCCATGATCGTGATCGACCAGAACGGAATCGACATTGACCGAATGGATCTCGCGGTCGATCAGCACCGCCGGCACGCCGGGCAGAAGGCTGGAGAACACCCGCGCATGATCCGACGAGCCGGCGAAGATCAGCCCGTCGATCTGCTTGGCCATCAGCACCTGGAGATAGCGCTCCTCCTTCTCGGCGCTGCCGTCGGAGTTGCACAAGATCACCGTATAGCCGGCAAGGAAGCCGGCATCCTCGATCTGGCGCGCCACGCCGGCGAAGAACGGGTTGGAATTGTCCGGCAGCAGCAGGCCGATGGTCTTGGTCTCGCCGCGCCTAAGGCTGCGCGCCAGCGTGTTCGGGCTGTAGCGCAAGGCGGCGATGGCAGAATGCACGCGCTCGGCCGTCTCCGGCTCGACATGGCGCGTGCGGTTCATCACATGCGAGACGGTTGCGACCGACACTCCGGCATGGCGCGCGACATCGGCAATCGTCGTCATTTCTTGTCCCCTAGTGCATGTCGCCCGGAGTGTCCGGCGGATCTGGGAAAATGACATCCATAAAACAAAAACCAAAAAGCGCGACGCGCTTTATCGGATCACCCTCAACAGCTTTTCCCGATAGGCATCCAGAATGACGGCGAGCACAATGACAAGGCCTAGCACGATCGGCTTGAAATTGTCGCCGACGCCGAGCAGCTCGTAGCGACGCCGGCGACCGGGCCACCGATGTTGACGCAACAGATAGACCATGGCGACGATGCCGGCGCGTTCTCCCTTCCGCCGGAGCGCTGTATCCTTCTCAGGCTAGTGATTCCCGCAGACAGGAAACCTTCATGAACGGCCTGACGCCCATACTTTCCACCGTGACCGCCTCGTTCCTTGCCTCCTTCGTCGAAGTGGTCGAGGCCTTCACAATCGTGCTGGCGGTAGGCGTCACCCGCAGCTGGCGGCCAGCGCTGACAGGCGCGGCGCTGGCGCTGGCGGTGCTGGCGGCTCTGGTGCTGGCCTTCGGACCGCTGCTGGCGCTGATTCCCATTGCGGTGCTGCAGTTCGTCGTCGGCGTGCTCCTAGTCCTGTTTGGCATGCGCTGGTTGAGAAAGGCCATTTTGCGCAGTGTCGGCGTCATCGCCCTGCATGACGAGGACGCGGCCTTTTCAAGGGAAACCGCCGCTTTGCAGCAGCAGGCCAATGACCGCCGCGCCGATTATCTGGCCGGGCTCGCGGCCTTCAAGGCGGTGCTGCTCGAAGGTGTCGAGGTGGTGTTCATCGTCATTGCCGTCGGCGCCGCGCATGCACAGACCTTCTATGCCAGCCTTGGCGCGTTGGCAGCCTTCGTCCTGGTAACGATCATCGGCCTTGCGGTGCACAGGCCGCTGGCGCGGGTGCCGGAAAACGCGCTCAAATTCGCCGTCGGCCTGATGTTGACAAGCTTCGGCATTTTCTGGACCGGCGAAGGCCTGGGCACCCACTGGCCGGGCGCCGATCTGGCGCTGCTGGCCATCTTCGCAATCATCGCCGTCGCGTGCTTCGCCATGGTGCGCTGGTTGCGCGCCAGCTACCCCAAGGCTGCACAAGGAGTTGCTCGATGAACGTCGTCCGCCTCATTCTAAAGGAGCTCGTCGGCATGTTCATCGACGACGGCAGCCTTGCGACGCTGGCGCTGCTGTTGATCGTAGCGATTGCCGCGGCAGTGAAGCTGCTGGCGTTGCCGCCGCTTGCCGGCGGCGTCCTGCTTCTGCCCGGCTGCCTCGTCATCCTGCTCTACAGCGTGCGCCGCGCGGCACGGCGCTCCGGTCAGTAGAGGGTGAAAAACACCGGCAGCATGCCGCTGATCCGCAACTGCTCAATCGTCTCGATGGCCGGGAACAGCGCCAGGAAATAGAGCCCGTCCGTGAATGTCCGCCGCAACGCCTTTGTCGAGAACCGGCGTTCGGCTTGATCGTGAAACAGCAGCGGGTTCGGCCAGAAAGGCGGCGTGCGTTCGGCATAGACGCTGTAGGCGGGGCCGAACTTTCCAAACAGGAACTCGGCTTCCTTGCGCACCGTCACCCGGAACACCAGGTAGCTCACCAGAGCCAGCGCCGCCGCCACCAGCACCGAGCCGTACATCAACCCGACGCCCGCCGCGCCGACCGTGGAAAAGAAGTAGAGCGGGTTCCGGCTCATCGAGAACGGGCCGATGGTGACCAGCTCGTCGTTCTTCCTTCCGCCGACATAGAGAATGCTCCACAGACGGCCAAGGAAGCAGACCAGCACGAAGCCGATGCCCAGCGCCTCAATGTATCCGTGCCCGTCCGAGCCTTCGACGAGAAAGGGCTTGGTGAACAGCAACAGCATGACGGCGAGGGCTGCCGCCACTTGTATGACGAGCAGGCGCTTGTGCTGGTCGAACGCCTTCGCTGCCGGCTTGGGGGGAGCGTAGCTCATCATAGTTCCTGCACCCCGGCAGGGCTCATAGCGCCGGTGTCTCGCCACCCACTAGCGAGACGGCGGCCGACTATCTGGCCGTCAATCTTGGCTTCGGACTGACCGTCACCTCGCTGATCATGACCGGCATCCTTGTCGTCGCGCTGGCGCTGCAATTCGCGCAGAAGCGTTATGTGCCATGCCTATTGGCTGGCGGTGGTGCTGATCAGCGTCGTCGGCACCTTGATCACCGACAATCTGGTCGACAATTTGGGCGTCCGTCTGCAAACCACCACGATTGCCTTGGGCGATGTCCATACTTGGGCAAAGCCGGTATTCATCGTTCTGATCTGCATTCATTCCGGTGCGGCACTCTTCCATCATTTTATTCTGAAAGACGCCGTGCTGCGCAGGATGCTTGTCCCTGCGCGCGATCCGGTCGGATGACACTTATGGACATGTGCAACGACCACGAGCGACCAGGCGCCGGCGGATATTCTAGGAACGGACCGCCGCCGGTGCTAGCATGCCGCTCTGGCAAAGCCTCGGCAACAGACCGGAACAGAGATGCGACTTCTCCTTGTTGAGGATGACCCCAGGACCGCAGACTATGTCGTCAAGGGTCTGAGCGAAGCCGGGCATGTCTGCGATCTGCTGCGCGACGGGCATGACGCGCTGTTTGCCGCGACACGCGACGCCTATGACGTGATCGTCGTCGACCGCATGCTGCCCGGCCTCGACGGCCTGTCGATGATCAAGGCGGTGCGGGCGGCGGGCGTGCGCACGCCGGCGATCTTTCTGACCTCGGTCGGCGGCGTCGACGACAGGGTTGAAGGGCTCGAGGCCGGCGGCGACGACTATCTCGTCAAGCCATTCGCCTTTTCCGAACTGCTCGCCCGCATCAACGCGCTCGGCCGTCGCCCTGCGGTGCAGGAGCTGAAGACGACGCTGCGCATCGCAGACCTCGAAATGGACCTGATCCAGCGCCGCGTCACCAGGCAGGGCCAGGCGATCGACCTGCAGCCGCGCGAATTCAGCCTGCTCGAAGTGCTGATGCGCGGCGAGGGCCGCGTCATCACCCGCACCATGCTTCTGGAACGGGTCTGGGATTTTCACTTCGACCCCAAGACCAGCGTCGTCGAAACCCATATCAGCCGGCTGCGCGCCAAGATCGACAGGCCGTTCGAAACCGCGTTGATCCACACCGTGCGCAACACTGGCTACAGTGTTCACGACTGAGGCGCGGCATGACAGAAACTTGCCATGACTGAAGCTTGCCATGACTGAAACGCACTATGACTGAGACAGGCTCTCGCCTGCTGCGCAGCACGCCGTTTCGGCTGGCCCTGACCTTCGCCTTGCTGTTCGTGCTCGCCTTCATCCTGTCAGGCGCCATCGTCTACCAGCTGATGAGCGCGGATCTTGCCGAGCAGCTCGACCAGTCGGTCAAGGAGACCTATTCGGTCGTGGCGGTGACCTATGCCGGAAACGACCGGGAGGATCTGGTTTCGGCAGTCGACAGCCACGCCGCGCTCAGCCCGAGCAAGGAACAGCTGTTCTCGCTCACCGATCCCGCCGGCAATCGCCTGGCCGGGAATTTCACCGCCGCCGACCTTCCCGATGGCTTTTCGGATTTTGCAGCGTCCCTGCCCGATGTGACGCCCGGCACCATGTACCGCGCCTGGTCCGGCTCGGTCGGGCCGAACAGCCTGACCGTCGCCTTCTCGCTGTCTGAGATAAGGGAGTTGGAAAACATCGTTTTGATGAGCTTCGGCTGGGCCACCCTGATCATTTCAGGGCTGGCGGTGGCTGGCGGCGCCTTGCTGGCGTCGCGTGTGCAGCGTCGCCTCGACGGCATTGCCACCACCATGGACGATGTCTCCAACGGCCGGCTCGACGCCCGCATTCCACTGCTCGGCAATGGCGACGACATTGACGGCGTCTCGCGCCAGGTCAACGCCGCGCTGGAGCGGCTGGCGGCGCTGGTGGACGGCATGCGCCAGGTCAGCGCCGACATCGCGCATGATCTGAAGACGCCGCTCAACCGGCTGCAGATGATTTTGGAAGCTGCGGCCGACAGGACCGCGCGGGGTGAGGCCGTTGCCGATGAGCTGGCGGAGGCACGTGGGGAAAGCCTGCAGATCAACGATACTTTCGATGCGCTGTTGCGTATTGCCCAGATCGAGGCCGGCGCCCGCAAGTCGCGCTTTGTCGATCTCGACCTCACCGGCGTCATCGATGCCATTGCCGAAATCTACGCCGGTGTCGCCGAGGATGACGGCAAGTCGCTGTCGGCCACGATCGTCCACGGCACCCCATGCCTGGTCCACGGCGACCGCGACCTGCTGACGCAATTGTTTGCCAATCTGGTTGAGAACGCGCTGCGGCATTGCCCCGATGGCACGGCGATCCTTCTATCGGTGCGGCGGCAAGGCGACCGCATTCTGGCTGAGGTCGCCGACAATGGCCCCGGCATCCCGGCGCAGGAGCGCGAAAAAGNGGCGGCAAGGCGACCGCATTCTGGCTGAGGTCGCCGACAATGGCCCCGGCATCCCGGCGCAGGAGCGCGAAAAAGTGTTCCAGCGGCTCTACCGGCTGGACTCCAGCCGCACCACGCCCGGCAGCGGCCTGGGCCTCAGCCTTGTGCGGGCCATCGCCGACCTGCATGGTGCAACGATTGCGCTGGAGGATCGCCGGCCTGGGCTGGCGGTAATTGTCGGGTTTCCTCGGGCGGAGGGCACCGGTCCCGGCTTGAAATGACAACGCCAGAGCCAGGTCGACCCCACTCCGTCGAGCGAAGCAGCGACGGAGTGGGGGAAGGCGCTCATGAAACGCCAAGTCGCTGACAACTTTCTCCAAGTTGATGATCGCATCCGACAAAGGCGGTCGCGATTAGCCTTGCACATGTTTCCACCCGGAACGGCTGCGGGTTGATCAAGATGACCGTTGAACCTATCGGCCCACCGCACCCCGGCGAAAATCCGAGGGCGACATCCCTGCCAGCTTGCGGAAGGATTTGTTGAAGGCGCTGAGCGAGCCGAAGCCTGAATCCATGGCGACGCGCAGCACATTGGCGTCTTCATGCATCAGCAGCGCCTGCGCGTAGCTCAGCCGCAGCAGATTCATATATTCGTTGAGCGTCATGCCGGTCGATTTCTTGAAAATGCTCATGGCGTATTTGGGATGGATGTCGGCCGCCGCCGCGATGTCGACGCAGTCTATGTCGTAGAGGAAATTCTCGGCGATGAAGTCGCACATGCGACCGACATTGCGCAACGATTGCTGGTCGAACGGGCCGCCGGGTTCCTGGCCGATGGCGGTTTCCGGCACCAGCCGGTAGGGCTCGAAGCGCACCCGCTCCAACCGCAGCAGCAGCTCGTTCACGGCGTGCTCGGTTATCGCCGCATCGCCCGAGCGGAAATAGCGGTTCCAGCGCTCGAAATTGTGATGGTCGGCCTGGTCGGTCGCCGATGTCACCAGCGTGGCGCCGGTCATCAGCCTGTGGCGGACATCCGTCGGCAGATGCAGGCGGAAGAAATGCACCAGCGGCAGATGCGCGCCGGCATAGATGGCGTCGTCGGAGAGATCGTCCATCTGGTGCGGCAGCCCGCCCCAGAACAGGCACATGTCGCCGGCCGACAGCGAGATCTCGTGCTCGTTCATGCGGTAATGCACGCTGCCGCGGACGATGAAATTGACCTCGACCTGGGCATGCCAGTGCGGCTTCAGCATCACCAGCGGATGGTTGTGAAACATCTGCAAAGCCATCGGCAGGCCTTCGACGCTGCTGGCGCCAGGCTGGTAAAACGGCCGTTCCGGCATCTTACTTTCCGCCCATCTTTTATTCCCGTTGTCAGGGACAAGCCTTCCGCGCCGCCTAGTCTAGCCATGCTCGCGAAGAGAGAGCAAATGAAATGGGAGGATTTCAATGCGCACGACACTGATCTGTGCCGCGCTGGCGCTTGGCCTGGGCTCAACCCCGGCTTTGGCGCAGTCCGGCGAAATCACGATCTGGAGCTGGAATATCGCCGCTTCGTCGCTGAAGGCGACGGTGGCCGGCTTCAACAAACAGCATCCCGACGTCAAGGTCACCGTTCAGGATCTCGGCAACCAGCCGACCTATGACAAGTCGATCGCCGGCTGTGCGGCCGGCGGCGTCGGCCTGCCCGATATCGTCTCGATCGAAAACGGCGAGGCCGAGAACTACTGGAGCCAGTTCCCCGATTGCTTCGTCGATTTGCACACGCTGGGCTACACCGCCGACGACCAGAAGAAATTCCCGGATTTCAAGCGCACCGAATTGGAGGTCGGCGACAAGGCCTATGCCATGCCGTGGGATTCCGGCCCAGTCGCCGCCTTCTACCGCCGCGACTTCTACGAGAAGGCCGGCGTCGATCCGGCCTCGATCAAGACCTGGGACGATTTCATCGCCGCCGGCAAGAAGGTCCAGGCCGCCAATCCCGGCGTCACCATGACCAATGCCGATTTCAACGGCGACACCGAATTCTTCCGCATGATTTCCAACGAACAGGGCTGCGGCTATTTCGCCGCCGATGGGCAGTCGATCACCGTCAACCAGCCGAAATGCGTCGACACGCTGGCCAAGATCAAGGACATGAAGGACGCCGGCATCATCTCGTCGGCCGACTGGGGCACCAAGATCACCAACAACACCGCCGGCACCGTCGCCACCCAGGTCTATGGCGGCTGGTATGAGGGCACCATCCGCACCGAATCCGCCGGCGAAAACGGCAAATGGGGTGTCTATCTGATGCCGAGCCTGACCGCCGACGGCCCGCGCGCCGCCAATCTCGGAGGCTCGTCGCTCGCCATCACCTCAGCCTCGAAGAACAAGGAGGCCGCCTACGCCTATCTGAAATACACGCTCGAGACCAATGAAGGCCAGATCACCATGCTCAGGGATTTCGGCCTGGTGCCGTCACTGATCTCGGCCCTCGACGACCCCTACGTCTCGCAGGGCCTGCCCTATTGGGGCGGCCAGGCAGTGTGGAAGGACATTCTCGCCACGCTGCCCAAGGTGGTGCCGAGCCGCGGCACGCCGTTCCAGAGCGACGCCGAAATCATCATGCGCGCCGTGCAGACCAAATATCTCGGCGGCGGCTATCCCGATGCCAAGGCCGCCCTCGACGACGCCGCCAGCCAGATCGCTTCGGCGACGGGACTGCCGATCAAGTGACCAAGGCGGTGATTATGGCGGGCCAGATATAGGGCAATTTGCCGGACCGTTGGCGCTGCCCCTCACCTGCCTGCCGGCATCCTCTCCCCGTATAGTGACGGAGAGGGGGACGCTCTCGCCCAACACTTCGCCAATCGCCGGCGGCGTCCCAACAAGCCCCTTCTCCCCGTCACTATACGGGGAGAAGGTCCCGGCAGGGGGATGAGGGGCGGCGCCAAGCCTTAATAATTGACGCCGGCTAACAACACGCCGGATATCAGCCGGGAAAGAGGAAGGAGGAGGAACTATGCGCTACCAGAACGCCACGGCCTATCGCTTCCTCACGCCCTACCTCCTGATCTTCGCCATCTTCTGGGTGTGGCCGATCATCTCCTCGTTCATGATTTCCTTCCAGGCGACGCGCACGGTGCCCTGGCGCTTTGCGCCGACGTTCAACTGGGGCCGCCTGATCGGCGACCCCGCTTTCTTCAACGCGCTGAAGAACACGCTGCTCATCCTCGTGATCCAGGTGCCGGTGATGATCTCGCTGGCGATCGTCATGGCGGTGCTGCTGAACTCGCCGCTGCTGAAAGCACGTGGCCTCTACCGCTTCGCCTTCTTCGCTCCGGTGGTGGTCGGCGAGGTCGCCTATTCCGCCGTGTTCCGGCTGATGTTCAATCTCGATTTCGGCATCATCAACAAATTGCTCGCCGGCGTCGGCCTGTCCAAGATCGACTGGTTCTCCAACGTCACACCGGCCATGGCGCTGATCATGATCGCGGTGACCTGGCGCTGGGCCGGCTACAACGCCATCATCCTGCTCGCCGGCCTGCAGTCGATCCCCGAGGATGTCTATGAGGCGGCGACGCTCGACCGCGTCAGCAAGCTCAAGCAGTTCTTCTACATAACGCTGCCGCTGCTCAAGCCGGTCATCGTGTTTTGCGCCGTGCTGTCGATCATCGGCACCATGCAGCTTTTCACCGAACCGTTCCTGATCACCGAGCGCGGCGGTCCCGGCGGCGGCACCGAGACGCTCGGCCTCTTGCTTTACCGCCAGGGCTTCCGTTCGCTCAATTTCGGCTATGCCTCGGCCGTCGCCTACACCATGGCGGGCTTGGCAATCGCCATCACGCTGGTGCAGCTGTGGCTGACACGAGAGCCGAAATGAGAGGGGCGCCGAAATGAGTTCGCTCTCGCAACGCCGGCTCGGCCGCAGCGTCCTGCTGCATCTGGTCCTGACGCCGCTGGCGGTGATCTGGCTGTTTCCGCTATGGATGATGGTGGTGTTTTCGACCATGCCCGATAACGGCATTTTCAGCCCCGGCATCGAGCTTCTGCCGCACGGCAATTTCGTCGACAATTTCAACAACCTGCAGCGCGACACCAATTTCATCGGCGCTATCGGTATTTCGGTGGCGGTGGCGGTGACCTACACCTTCTTCTCGGTGCTGCTGACCTCGATGGCCGGCTGGGCGCTCGCCCGCTATCAGTTCTTCGGCAAGGGCGCGGTGGTGGCGATCATCCTCGGCACCATCACGCTGCCCTATGCGGTGGTGCTGATCCCGCAATTCATCATGGTGGCGCGCGACTTCCAGCTCGCCAACACCTGGATTGCGTTGATCGTGCCACCCTTGTTCAATTCGCTGGGCGTGCTGTTCATGCGCCAGGCTTTCTCGATGATGCCGGCCGACCTTTTCGACGCCGCGCGAGTCGAAGGCGTCAAGGAATGGCGTATCTTCCTGTTCGTCGCTTTGCCGCTGGCGCGGCCGATGCTGGCGGCGCTCGCCATCATTCTGTTCCTCGCCTCGTGGAACAATTATCTCTGGCCGCTTTTGATCAACAGCCAGCCCGGCGCGATGACGGCCCCTGTGGCGCTCGGCACGCTGATCGGCCTGACCAAGGTCTCATGGGGGGGCATCATGGCCGGCGCCGTCATGCTGACCGTACCGATGCTGGTCGTCTTCGTGCTGCTGCAGCGCCATTTCATCGCCGGCATCGCCGCCGGCGCCGTCAAGTAGGGACAACAGCGATATGGCGGCAGTCACCCTCACCAATGTCGTAAAACGCTTCGGCGTCTATGAGATTATCCATGACGCCAACATCGATATCGCCGATGGCGAGTTCGTCGTCTTCGTAGGCCCGTCGGGTTGTGGAAAATCGACGCTGCTCAGGATGATCGCCGGGCTGGAGGATATCAGCGGCGGCGAGATCGCCATTGGCGGCAAGGTGATGAACGATGTCGAGCCGGCCGAGCGCGGCATCGCCATGGTGTTCCAGTCCTACGCGCTCTACCCGCACATGAGTGTCGAGCAGAATCTGAGCTTTGGCCTCAGGATGACCGGCAACCCCAAGGAGGACACCGAGCGGCGGGTGAAGCGGGCCTCCGAAATCCTGCGCATCACAGAGTTGATGGCGCGGCGGCCGAGGCAATTGTCCGGCGGCCAGCGCCAGCGCGTCGCCATTGGCCGCGCCATCGTGCGCGAACCGCAAGTCTTCCTGTTCGACGAGCCGTTGAGCAATCTCGACGCCGAGCTGCGCGTCCAGATGCGGGTCGAGATCTCGCGCCTGCACAAGGAGCTCGGCACGACGATGATCTATGTCACCCACGACCAGACCGAAGCGATGACGCTGGCCGACCGGATCGTCGTGCTGCGCGGCGGCCATGTCGAGCAGATCGGCCGGCCGCTCGATCTCTACGACAATCCCGACAACCAGTTCGTCGCCGGCTTTGTAGGCTCGCCGAAGATGAATTTCATCAAGGGCCGCGTCGTCGGGCGCAACACGAGCAGCGTCACCGTCGAGCTGGTAGGCGAGGAAAAGACCCGCATTATGCAACCGTTGACCGGCGCCGTGCCAGAAACAGGAGCCAAGGTCATTGTCGGCGTGCGGCCCGAACATTTCGGCAATGGCGGCGAAGGCGAAGCCGACCTCACCGTCGGCATCGACGTGGTCGAGCATCTCGGCGGCACCAGCTTCATCTATGCCAGGACCGCCCATGGCGAAGACCTGGTGATCCAGCGCGACGCGGCAAAGGTCCCCGACACCCAGGAGATCACCGTGTCCATCCGCAAATCCTATCTGTTCGATGAAGACGGCCAGCGGCTGCGCTGAGCGCTTCCAGCCTTGCAAGGAGAATGATCATGACTGCAACCGCGCCCCTCCGCTGGGGGATACTTGGGCCCGGCGACATCGCCAAAGCGTTCGCCCGCGGCGTGGCAGGCTCGCGCACCGGCACGATCGTGGCGCTCGGCGCCCGCAATCCCGGCAAGGCAGGCCTGGCCGAGACGTTTCCCGGCGCCCGCATCCTCGACGGTTACGACGCGCTGCTCGCCGACCCCGAGGTCGACGCCGTCTATATCGCCATCCCGCATCCCGGCCATGCCGAATGGGGAATCAAGGCGGCGGAAGCCGGCAAGCATGTGCTGTGCGAAAAGCCGCTGGCGCTGACCGCCTTCGAGGCCGACGCCATGATCCATGCCGCGCGCAAGGCCGGCACCTTCCTCGGCGAAGCCTTCATGTACCGCCTGCACCCGCAGACGGCGAAGCTGGTCGAGGTGATCCAGTCGGGCGTCATTGGCGATGTCAGGCTGATCAAGTCGAGCTTCGGCTTCGCCATGCCGGGCTTCATGCCCGAGCACCGGCTCTACGCCAACGATCTCGCCGGTGGCGGCATTCTCGACGTCGGCGGCTATCCCGTCTCCATGGTGCGGCTGATCGCGGGCGCTGCCACAGGCAAACCCTTCGCCGAGCCGGACAAGGTTGTCGGCACCGCCCATCTCGGCAAGTCCGGCGTCGACGAATGGGCCTCGGCGCTGCTGCATTTTCCCGGTGGAATCGTTGCCGAGGTATCCTGCAGCATCTCGCTCAAACAGGACAATGTCCTGCGCATCCTCGGCACCAAGGGCCGCATCGAGGTGCCGGATTTCTGGTTCGCCGGCGGCGGCAACCGCGATGGCGGCCCTGGCCGGATCGATGTAATTCTCGCCGACGACACGCGCGAGACCATCAGCCTCAACGAAACCCGCCATCTCTATTCCTTTGAGGTCGACGCCGCCGGCGAGGCGATCCTGGCCGGCAAACAGGAATTCGCCTGGCCGGGCATGGGCTGGGCCGACAGTCTCGGCACGCTGCGTGTGCTCGACAAATGGCGCGCTGCCGTAGGGCTCGAATATGAAATCGAAAAGCCGGCTAAGCGAACCAACACCCTTTCGGGCCGGCCGCTGCGCACCGGCGGCACCGCCATCGGCAAGCGCAAGATTCCGGGCCTGTCGAAGCCGGCCTCCGTGGTGGCGCTCGGCTTCGAGGATTTCCGCACCTTCTCGTCGGGCGCAATCCTGCTCGACGCCTTCTTCGAGGCCGGCGGCAATCTGTTCGACACCGGCTATGTCTACGGCGCCGGCTACACCGAAACGCTGCTTGGCCAGTGGCTCAGGAATCGCGGCGTGCGCGAGCAGTCGGTGATCATCGCCAAGGGCGCGCACTCGCCGCTCTGTTATCCCGATGTCATCGGCAAGCAGCTCGCCCAGTCGTTGGACCGGCTGCAGACCGACCATGTCGACCTCTATTTCATGCACCGCGACAACCCCGATGTGCCGGTCGGCGAATTCGTCGATGCGATGGACGCCGAGGTCAAGGCCGGCCGCATCCGTGGCCCGTTCGGCGGCTCGAACTGGACGATGGCGCGCATGGACGAGGCGATTGCCTATGCCGAGCGCACCGGCAAGCAGAAGCCCGGCGTGCTCTCCAACAATTTCTCGCTGGCCGAGATGCTGGAGCCGATCTGGGCCGGCTGCATCACCTCGTCCACCGACGACTGGAAATCCTGGCTGACGAAAAGGCAGATGCCCAACTTCGCCTGGTCGAGCCAGGGCCGCGGCTTCTTCACCGACCGCGCCGGCCGCGACAAGCAGGACAATGAGGAGCTGGTGCGGGTCTGGTATTCGGAGAAGAATTTCGGCCGCCGCGACCGCGCCATCGAGCTGGCGCAGCGCCTGGGCAAAAGTCCGATCCACATCGCGCTCGCCTATGTGCTGGCGCAGCCTTTTCCGTCGGTGCCGTTGATCGGCCCGCGCACGCTGGACGAGTTGGAGGACAGTTTGAAGGCGCTGGATATCAAGCTGTCGGCGGAGGATGTGGCGTGGCTGGATAGCGGGCCGGAAAGGCGGCGGGCTTAGCAGCTAATCTCCCCCCTTGAGGGGGAGATGTCGCCGAAGGCGACAGAGGGGGTCGCCTCGCGTGGAGCGCTAACCTCCTTCTGCAGCGGCAGGTAGGCCGAGCCCAGTCGAACGACCCCCTCTGGCCTGCCGGCCATCTCCCCCGCAAGGGGGGAGATTAGCAGCTCATGCGTTCCACCTACCGATCGATCCGTGTCGACAAAATAATCGACGACGACGTCCGCTCGACCCCGTCCATCGCCCCGATCTCGTCCAGCAACGCATCCAGATCCCTGATCGACGGCGCGTCGACGATGACGATCATGTCGAAATTGCCGCTCACCGAGTGCAGCGTCCGTACCGGCGGCAGCGCCTGCAGCGCCCGCACCACCTTGTCGGCGAGCTTGGGCGTGACGGTGAGCAGCACATGCGCCCGCACAAGCCCCTGCTCGTAGTCCGGCGCCATCCGCACGCCATAGCCGGTGATGATGCCGCGCTGTTCCAGCCGCTCGATCCGGCTCTGCACCGTCGTGCGCGAAACGCCGAGCTGGCGCGCCAGCTCAGTGGTCGACGCGCGGGCATTGGCGCGCAGCAGGGAAAGCAGTTTTTGTTCGGCGTCACTGAGCATTTCGACGAACCTCGTCGGCGTATCGTTCAATTGCAGGGTTCATTTCGAACGATCCCACGCTTCCTTTCGACAGGCAAGCTGCGATTCTTGAAGGCATCGCGTCCACCGCGCGGCGGTCTGGGCCAAAGAGTTTTCACGAGGGGCAAGGTCATGAAGAAAATCATCGTCGTCGGCGCCGGCAAGATCGGCTCCACCATTGCAGGCATGCTCGCCGACAGCGGCGACTACCACGTCACCGTTATCGACCGCGCGGCGGCGCAGCTTGCCGCGGCCGAACTTCCCGCCGGCGTCGAGGGGCTGGAGCTCGATATCGCAGCGCCGGGCGCACTCGAGGCCGCCCTTGCCGGCGCCTTCGCCGTGCTGAGCGCCGCCCCCTTCCATTTGACCACGCGCATCGCCGAAGCGGCCGCCGCCACCGGCGTGCACTATCTCGATTTGACCGAGGATGTCGTCTCGACCCGCCGCGTCAAGGAGCTGGCCAAGTCGGGCAACAGCGCCTTCATTCCGCAATGTGGCCTGGCGCCGGGCTTCATCTCGATCGTCGCCAACGATCTCGCCAGCCGCTTCGACACGCTGGAAAGCGTTCGCATGCGCGTCGGCGCGCTGCCGCAATACCCGTCCAATGCGCTGAACTACAATCTGACCTGGAGCACCGACGGCGTCATCAACGAATATTGCGAACCCTGCGAGGCGATCGTCGAGGGCGAGCTGATCGAGGTGCCGCCGCTGGAGGAGCGCGAAGAGTTCTCGCTCGACGGCGTCACCTATGAGGCCTTCAACACCTCTGGCGGTCTCGGCACGCTGGCCGAGACGCTGAAGGGCAAGGTGCGCACGCTGAACTACCGCACCATCCGCTATTCCGGCCACGCGGCGATCATGAAGGCGCTGCTCAACGATCTCGGCCTGCGCCACCGCCGCGACGTGCTGAAGGACATTTTCGAGAGCGCCCTGCCGGCAACGCTGCAGGACGTGGTCATCGTCTTCGTCACCGTCTCGGGCCGCCGCAATGGCCGCCTGCTGCAGGAAACCTACGCCAACAAGATCTATTCGCAGCGCATTGGCAGCCAGGTGCGCAGCGCAATCCAGATCACCACTGCCTCAGGCATCTGCGCCGTGCTCGACATGCTGGCCGACGGCACCTTGCCGGCGACCGGTTTCGTCAAGCAGGAAGACATCGCGCTGGATGCGTTTCTCGCCAATCGTTTTGGGCGCGCTTATGCGCAGCACGAGATGGTGAGCCGGCTGGCGAGCTGAGCTACTTCACCCTCCCCCTTGTGGGGAGGGTCGGCGCGCAATCGGAGCGAAGCGGAGATGGCGAGACGGGGTGGGGGGTGAGCGCCGACGGTTGGCGAGGACCCCCACCCTGCTCCGCTCCGCGATCGACCCTCCCCACAAGGGGGAGGGTAAAGCGCCCGCTACTTCCGCAGAGCCATCGGTCGTCCGAGCAGAAACCGGATGAAGTTGCCCGCGGTCCGCGGCGCCATGCGGGGCTGCGTCGCCTGTCGTGGCGCGCTTTGCCTTCGCGCTGGCACCTTGGGTTCGACACCCGGTCGGCCCACCGTGAAGGAGGGCCCCGAGACCGGCTTCCCCCTCAACACGTTGGCGGCGTTGTTGTCATGGATGACGATGCACCATTGCGCGCCCTTCGATGCCGCCACGACGGTGTTGAAGCGCGTCGCCATTTTTGCGTGGTGCTCGCTGTAGACGCCGCTCATCGCCGGCGATCTCCTTTCGACCAGCGTGCCGAACGCCGACGTGACATAGTCGTGGTGCGTGTAGCGTCCGCTTGCCGTCTCGAAATTCTGGCCGTCCGGAAAGGCAATGTAGAGCGGCTGCAGGTCCACCACACGCTTTTCGATCTCCCGGCGCGCGTAGTGGTCGACGCGCTCCATGAAGGTCGGCGCCAGCGCGTCGTCGCTGTCGAGCCGCGTTAGCGAGACATACTCGGCATCGCTGTCGTCGTGGACGAAAGCATTGAAGCGATTGTTGTAATCGTCGCCGGCCTCGACAAGGATCGGCCTGACGTCGACACCGGCCACGCAGCTGCACACGGTGCGAATATAGTTCTCGTGCGTATCGGCATCGAACGCCACAAGGACGGTAAAATCCTTCAGCGACTGGCCTTCGAGCGACGACGCGCAATAGGTGTCGAACAACGCCAGGCGCTCGACCAGCCAGACCGGGTCGAGATTGGCGCGGCCCTTTCCGTCCCACTGGCTTGGCTTGAAGCCAGCGGCGATGTTGTAGCGTATGGCGATGTATTTCTTCAGGCCGGTGTCCATGGACCGACACTTAGTACATTCCGCTGATCTGCGACAACCAACGGCTGGGCGGCCACCCTCCCCCTTGTGGGGAGGGTCGGCTCGCGGTCGGAGCGAAGCGGAGATGGCGAGACGGGGTGGGGGTGAGCGCTGACGGTCGGCGAGGACCCCCACCCCGCTCCGCTACGCGGATCGACCCTCCCCACAAGGGGGAGGGTAAGCGCACTTCAAATATGCAGCGCGTGGCCCAGCGCCTTCAGCGCCGCTTCCTGGAAGCCTTCGCCTTGCGTCGGATGCGCATGGATGGTCCCGGCGATATCCTCCAGCCGCGCGCCCATTTCCAGCGCCAGGCCGAACGCCGCCGCCAGTTCCGACACGCCTTGCCCGACCGCCTGGATGCCCAGCACCAGATGGTTGTCCGCGCGGGCGACAACACGAACAAACCCGTCCTCGCCGAGTTTCGTCATCGCCCGGCCGTTGGCGGCGAAGGGGAACTGGCCGATCTTGATTTCGCCTGAAGCCTTCGCCTCCTCCGGCGTTAGCCCTGCCGTCACCAGCTCCGGATCGGTGAAGCAGACGGCCGGGATCGAGCGCTTGTCCCAGCTGCGCTTGTGGCCGGCGACGATCTCGGCCACCATTTCGCCTTGCGCCATCGCCCGGTGCGCCAGCATCGGCTCGCCGGTGACGTCGCCAATGGCATAGATGCCGCGCATCGAGCTGCGGCACTGGTCGTCGATCTTGATGAACTTGCCGGCCACGTCGAGATCGATCTGATCGAGGCCCCAGCCCTCCGTCACCGGCTTGCGGCCGACCGTGACCAGGATCTTGTCTGCCGCGATTTTGGTGCTCTTGCCGTCCGCGGTCTCGACCAGCAGCGCGTCGCCCTTGACCCCCTTGGCCTTGGCGCCAAGCATCACCTCGACGCCGATCTGGGCCAGCCGTTTCACCACCGGCCGGGTCAGTTCCGCATCATACTGCGCCAGCACGCGCGGCAGCGCCTCGACCACGGTCACCGCGGCGCCCATTTTGGCGAACGCCATGCCGAGTTCCAGCCCGATATAGCCGCCGCCGACCACGGCGAGCTTTTTCGGCACCTCGCCGAGAGCCAGCGCTTCTGTGGATGAAATCACCGGGCCGCCGAACGGCAGGAACGGCAGTTCCACCGTCGCCGAGCCGGTGGCGATCACAACCGTTTCGGCGCGGATGATCTGGGTGCCGGTCTCGGTCTCGACCGCGACGGTCTTGCCGTCGCGGAACGTCGCCCAGCCATAGACGGTCTTGACCTTGGCCTTCTTCAGTAGCCCGGCAACGCCCCCGGTCAGCCGGCTAACAATGCCGTCCTTCCACGCAACCGTCTTGCCGAGATCGAGCACGGGCGCTGCTACCGAGATGCCGAGCGGACTGCTGCCGCCGGCCATATGCGCGACCTTCTCGAACTCTTCCGCCGCATGGATCATCGCCTTGGACGGGATGCAGCCGACATTGAGACAGGTGCCGCCCGGTTTGCCGGCTTCAACGATCACCGTATCGATGCCGAGCTGGCCGGCACGGATAGCGCAGACGTAGCCGCCGGGCCCGGCGCCGATGACCAGCAGCTTGCAGGAGATTTCTTTCATGGCGTGACCCTTTGATGCGAGGGAATGTTCCGTCGCGATCCTTCGCGCCCCCCTCTGTCCTGCCGGACATCTCCCCCACGAGGGGGGAGATCAGCAGCTTCTTCGCTTCGCTCATTCCTGCAACGATGGAGATTGGCGAAACCCTGCGTGACGTCCAATCTCCCCCCTTGTGGGGGAGATGGCTGGTAAGGCAGAGGGGGGCGCTGTCCCGCCGTCATCTCGGTCGTTCCGCCCCTCAATCCACAAATATCAGCGCTGGCGTCTCAATCAGCGCCTTGATCCGCTGCACAAACACCGCCGCATCCCAGCCGTCGACCACCCGGTGATCGAAGCTCGACGACAGGTTCATCATCTTGCGCGGGATGAACTTGGTGCCGTCCCAGACCGGCCGCACCATCATCTTGTTGACGCCGACGATCGCCACCTCAGGATGATTGATGACCGGCGTCGTCGCCACGCCGCCCATGGCGCCGAGCGAGGTAATGGTGATGGTCGATCCCGACAGCTCGTCGCGGCTGGCCGTGCCGGACTTCGCCGCTTCGGCCAGGCGGTTGAGCTCGGCCGCGCAATCCCAGAGGTCGCGCGCCTCGGCGTGCTTGACCACCGGCACCACCAGGCCCGACGGCGTCTGCGCGGCAATGCCGATATGGACGCCGCCATGCTGATGGATGATGCCGGCCTCGTCGTCGAACAGCGCGTTGATGTTGGGCTGGTCGGCAATCGCCTTGACCATCGCCCGCATCAGGAACGGCAGCAGCGTCAGCTTCGGCCTCTCCACACCCTTGCGCTTTTCCTTGTTGAGCGCCGCGCGCAACTCCTCGAGTGCTGTGACGTCGATCTCCTCGACATAGGTGATGTGCGGGATGCGTGACTTCGCCAGCGACATTTTTTCGGCGATCTTGCGCCGCAGTCCGATGACCTTGATATCCTCGACGCTGTCATTGCGCGCCAGACCCGACGCCTTCGCTACCTGCGGTCCGCGTGCCAGGAATGCCTCGATATCTTCGTGGCTGATGCGGCCGGCAGGGCCGGTACCCGACACCTGGCGCAGATCGATCCCCGCCTCCTTCGCCCTGAGCCGGATGGCGGGCGACGCCAGGGGCTTTTCGCCCTCCGGGCGCGGCGCGCCGGTGGGTGCCGCACCTTTAGATGTCGGCGCAGTACCCCCACCCCTGGCCCCTCCCCACAAGGGGGAGGGGGATTCAGTCTCAGCTGCCCGTGCGCTTTTGGCTGCTGGTGCAGGTGGTGGCGACTTGGCGTCGGATTTCGTGGCCGAAACGCCTCCCTCTTGTGGGGGTCCGGAGGACGGGCGAGACCCGTGGCTCGCCCCGGCAGGGGTGGGGGTCGGTGCCGCCGTGACCTCTGACGATTTCGAGCCTTCGCCGACATTGCCCTCCCCCGCCACTTTCAGCCGCACGATCGGCGAGCCGATCGCCACCGTGTCGCCGATCTCCGCGCCCAGCCACAGGATCTCGCCATCGACCGGCGAAGGTATTTCCACCGTCGCCTTGTCGGTCATCACGGCGGCAAGCACCGAGTCCTCGCGCACGAGGTCGCCGACCTTGACGTGCCACTCCACAAGTTCGGCCTCGGCGACGCCTTCGCCGACATCCGGCAGCTTGATGATGTGTTCGCCCATCCCTAGGCTCCCATGGTTTCGAGAAGCGCGCGGCCGACACGGGCCGGCCCCGGGAAATAGTCCCATTCCTGCGCATGCGGGTAGGGCGTGTCCCAACCGGTGACGCGCGCCACCGGCGCTTCCAGATGGTAGAAACAATTTTCCTGCACCAGCGCCGACAGCTCGGCGCCGAAGCCGGAGGTCAGTGTCGCCTCGTGCACGACGACGCAGCGTCCGGTCTTCTTCACCGAAGCGACTATCGCGTCGAGATCGAGCGGCAGCAGGGTCCGCAAATCGATGATCTCGGCATCGATGCCGGTTTCTTCCACAGCCGCCTGCGCGACATAGACCATGGTGCCGTAGGCGAGCACGGTGACGGCCGAGCCCGCCCGGCGGATCGCCGCCGTGCCGAGCGGCACCGTGTAATGGCCGTCGGCGACCTCGCCCAGTTCATGCTTCGACCATGGCGTCACCGGTCGGTCGTGATGGCCATCGAACGGTCCGTTATAGAGCCGCTTCGGCTCCAGAAAAATCACCGGATCGGGATCCTCGATCGCCGCGATCAGCAGTCCCTTGGCGTCGTGCGGATTGGACGGCACCACCGTCTTCAGCCCCGACACATGGGTGAACAGCGCTTCCGGGCTCTGGCTGTGCGTCTGGCCGCCAAAGATGCCGCCGCCGGTCGGCATGCGGACAACGATCGGGCAGGTGAAATCGCCGTTCGAGCGGTAGCGCAGGCGTGCTGCTTCCTGCGTCAGCTGGTCGTACGCCGGGTACATGTAGTCGGCAAACTGAATTTCCACGCATGGCTTCAGCCCGTAGGCGGCCATGCCGATGGCCGAGCCGACAATACCGGATTCGTTGATCGGCGCATCGAAGCAGCGGCTCTTGCCGTACTTCGCTTGCAGGCCTGCCGTGCAGCGGAAGACACCCCCGAAGAAGCCGACATCCTCGCCATAGACGATGACGCGTTCGTCGCGCGCCATCGACACGTCCATGGCGTCGCGGATCGCCTCGATCATGGTCCGTCTCGGCATGGTCAGACTCCCGCCTGCTGGCGCTGGCGCCTGAGATGCGGCGGCATCTCGGCAAACACGCCCTCGAACATCTCGCGCGTCGACGGCTTGCCGCCGGCATGCAGCGTGCCGTGGCCTTCAGCTTCCTTCTGCGCCGCGATCACCGTGTCGAGGATTTCGGCTTCCGCCTGGGCATGGCGCTCATCCGACCAGACCCCGCGCAGGATCAGATGGTTCTTCAGCCGCATCACCGGATCACCGAGCGGCCAGGCGTCGGATTCGGTTTTCGGCCGGTAGGCCGACGGATCGTCCGAGCTCGAATGCGCGCCGGCACGGTAGGTGACATATTCGATCAGCGTCGGCCCGAGGTTCTGCCGCGCCCGCTCCGCGGCCCATTTGGCCACGGCATGAACGGCGAGATAGTCGTTGCCGTCGACGCGCAACGCCGGAATACCGAAGCCGAGGCCGCGCGCGGCAAAGGTGCCGGAGCCGCCACGCGCAATGCCTTGAAACGTCGAGATCGCCCACTGGTTGTTGACGACGTTGAGGATGACCGGCGCCTTGTACGTCGAGGCGAACACCAGTGCGGAATGGAAATCGGATTCGGCCGTCGAGCCGTCGCCGATCCACGCCGCCGCGATTTTCGAATCGTTGCTGATAGCGGAAGCCATCGCCCAGCCGACCGCCTGGATGTATTGCGTCGCCAGATTGCCGGAGATCGAGAAGAAGCCATGCTCCTTCGACGAATACATGATCGGCAGCTGCCGCCCTTTGAGCGGATCGGCCTCGTTGGAATAGATCTGGTTCATCATCGTGACCATCGGATAGCCGTCGGCGATGAGCAGGCCGGCTTGCCGATAGGTCGGGAAATTCATGTCGCCTGGCGCCAGCGCCTTGCGGAAAGCGCAGCTCACCGCCTCTTCGCCCAGATGCTGCATGTAGAACGAGGTCTTGCCCTGGCGCTGCGCCATCTGCATGCGCGCATCGAAGCTGCGCAGCGTCATCATGTGGCGCAACCCCTCGAGCAGCTCCTCGTCGGTGAGCAGCCCGGCCCACGGCCCGACCGCCTCACCGGTGCGGTTGAGCACACGGATGATGGAAAACGCCATGTCGCGGATTGTGCGCGGATCGACATCGATGTCCGGTCGCGGCACCGAGCCCGCCTTGGGGATAGGCACGTTGGAGAAGTCGGGCGTTCCGCCCGGCCGCACTTCCGGCTCCGGCACATGAAACCGCAACATCCCAGCATCGGTCATGACCATGGTCCTCCCATTTGCTGCGGTGATATTTGCACATCCGCGCGCCCGGCACAGCGCCAATTCATGGGGCGCCGCAACCCATCCGGCGTCACGGCCGGCAGGCGACCGCAAGATGCAGATATGTCGGCGAAATTTCTTGTCGATGTTGGGGAGCGGCGCGCAATTAGGCGCAAAGTTTTGCAGGATTTCCAGCAGATAGTCACTTCACGGCTTCCGGGAGGGATGAAGCACCAAGGTCGGCGAACTGGCGCTTTCCTCTCCCCCGTCGATCGGGGGAGAGGTGTCGAGCGAAGCTCGACGGAGTGGGGGGTCGACCCTTGAGCGCAAGCGAGCAATGCGCTCAGTGCCGTTCCTTTGTCCGTTCGCGGCGATTGCCAGGTGGTTCCCCCACTCCGTCTCGGCTTCGCCGAGCCACCTCTCCCCCCTCCGGAGGGAGAGGAAAGGAGCCCCTGTCCGAACCGGATAGATAGGTAACAGAATGGACCGATAGCATGGGTGACAGTTTTCTTGTCCGCCGGAGNGAACTGGCGCTTTCCTCTCCCCCGTCGATCGGGGGAGAGGTGTCGAGCGAAGCTCGACGGAGTGGGGGTCGACCCTTGGGCGCTAGGCAACGCTTGAGATAGTGCCCTTCCTTTGTCCGTTCGCGGCGATTGCCAGGTGGTTCCCCCACTCCGTCTCGGCTTCGCCGAGCCACCTCTCCCCCCTCCGGAGGGAGAGGAAGGGCGCCAAGGTCTCGAACGCTTTGGAGAACGTTCACTCAGCGACCGCATCATGCTAACCACCCTCCATGGCGCAGAAAAAAGGATACGAGGTCGATTCGTGGCTGGCGAAGCCTGACGCGCGCATATCGATCGTCCTGCTTTACGGTCCCGACCGCGGCTTGGTCGCCGAGCGGGCCAAAGCCTTTGCCGCGAAAACCGGCCTGTCGCTCGACGATCCGTTCTCAGTCGTCCGGCTCGATGGCGCGGAGGTCGATCGCGACCAGGGCCGGCTGCTCGACGAAGCCCGCACCGTGCCGATGTTCTCCGACCGGCGGCTTCTGTGGGTGCGAAATGCCAGCGGCCAGAAGGCCCTGGCCGACGACGTCAAGGCGCTGACCGCGGAGCCCGCGCGCGACGCCATCATTCTCATCGAGGCCGGCGACCTGAAAAAGGGCGTCGGACTGCGCGCGATCGTCGAGGCCGCCGACACCGCCATGGCGCTGCCTTGCTACGCCGATGAAGCCCGCGACATCGACAGCGTCATCGACGACGAGTTGCGCAAGGCCGGCATGTCGATGGCGCTCGACGCACGCCAGGCGCTGCGCCGCAATCTCGGCGGCGACCGGTTGGCCTCACGCGGTGAGATCGAAAAACTGGTGCTTTATGCCCACGGCCAGAAGGACATCAGCCTCGACGACGTAAGGGCGATGTCCGGCGACGTCTCCGGCGCCTCCTTCGACGACGCGGTCGATGCTGTGCTGGAGGGCAGGATCGGTGACTTCGACACCGCCTTCACCCGCCACTGCCTGTCCGGCGGCCATCCTTTCCTGGTACTGTCCTCGGCGATGCGGCAGCTGCAGCAGCTTCAGGTCATGCGCGGCCAGATGGACACCGCCGGCCGCAACGCCGCCTCGGCAGTGGCCGGCGCCCGTCCGCCGGTGTTTTTCTCGCGGCGCAAGCTGGTGGAGAAGGCGCTGGAGCGCTGGAACGTCGAGGCGCTCAGCCGCGCGCTGAACCGGCTGCAATCGGCCGTGCTGCAGACCAGGCGCAGGCCGGATTTGTCGGAAGCGCTGGCGCGGCAGGCGCTGCTCGGCATTGCGGTGGAGAGCGCGAGGCTGGCGCAGCGGTGATCTCTCCCCTTGAGGGGGAGATGTCGCCAAAGGCGACAGAGGGGGTCGCGGCGCGTGGAGCGCTGGCGCCTTTCGCAACGACAAACGAGGTCGGCGCTTGATGGGAGACGACCCCTTCTGGCCTGCCGGCCATCTCCCCCAGGGGGGAGATCAGCAGTTCGATCCCTTCGGCAATCGCCAATAAAAAAGAAGGGCCGGCAACCGCCAAGCCCTTTCTTCATCCTAAGCCAGAACTTCATTCGCCGGCTAAATATGGCGCAGCCCCAACCCTCTACCGCTCATCCTTCAACCGCCGGCATAGCTCGTCGAGCTGCTCCAGACTGCGGTAGTCCACGCGGATCGCGCCGCCTTTGCCCTTGTGCTCGATGGTCACGATCATGCCGATCGTGTTGGTCATCAGCCTTTCCAGCGCCAGCGTGTCGGCATCCTTGCCCGATGCGCCGTGTGCTGGTTTTGCCTTGGGCGGCGTGCCGCCCGCCGGCATCTGCGCCAGCGCCTCAGCCTGGCGCACCGAAAGCCCTTCTTCGACGATCTGCTTGGCTAGCCCGGCGGGATCCTGCGCCGTCACCAGCGTCCGGGCATGGCCGGCCGACAGCACGCCGTCGACCAGCATGTCGCGGATTACGTCGGGCAGCTTCAACAGCCTGAGCGTGTTGGCGACGTGGCTGCGGCTCTTGCCGATGACATTGCCGAGGTCGGCCTGTGTGTAGCCGTGGTCGTCGATCAACTGCTGGTAGCCGAGCGCCTCCTCGACCGGGTTGAGATCGGTGCGCTGGACGTTTTCTATGATCGCCAGTTCCAGCGCTGTGCGGTCGTTGACGTCGCGCACGATGATCGGGATCTCGGTCAGCCCGGCGCGCTGCGCCGCCCGCCAGCGGCGCTCGCCGGCGATGATCTCGTAGCGCCCGGCCTGCGTCGGCGAAGGCCGCGCCACTACCGGCTGCACGACGCCATGTTCGCGGATCGATTGCGCGAGATCCGTCAGATCGGCGTCGCCGAAATGCCGGCGCGGGTTTTTCGGGTTCGGGCTCAGAAACTCGATCGGCACCTTGCCGTCGGCATTCAGGCCTGGCTTTTCGGCCGCTGCCACCGGGCGGTCGATCTCCCCGATCAGCGCCGCCAGTCCACGCCCCAGTCTCTTTCTCGAAAGGTCTTCGCTCATCTCAATTCCAGATTCTTGATCGTTTCGGTGCCGGATCGCTTTGTTTATCGACCCTGCCTAATCATGCAGCGCGCAATTTTCGCTCGCGGCGGATCACTTCGGATGCCAATTGCAGATAGGCTTGGCTGCCGGAGCATTTCAGGTCATAGAGGATCGCCGGCTTGCCATAGGAGGGCGCCTCGGACACTCGCACATTCCTAGGAATGATGGTCTCGTAGACCTTGTCGCCCATATGTGCCCGCACGTCCTGCACCACCTGGTTGGCGAGGTTGTTGCGGCCGTCATACATGGTCAGCACGATGCCCTGGATGATCAAGTCCGGATTGATCGAACGGCGCACCTGCTCCACCGTTTCCAGGAGTTGGCTTAGCCCTTCCAGCGCGAAGAACTCGCACTGCAGCGGCACAAGAACAGAATCGGCTGCCGCCATTGAATTCAAAGTCAAAAGGTTGAGCGAGGGCGGGCAGTCGATCAGCACATAGCCGAACGGCGCACCGCGCTCGGTGGCGGCGCGCAGCGCGTTGCGCAGCTTAAGCACGCGATCCGGCGCCGAGGCGATTTCCATCTCGATGCCGAGCAGATCGAGCGTCGACGGCACGATCGACAGGCCGGGCACCGCCGTTGGAATGGCGGCCTCTTCCAGGCCGAGTTCGCCGGTCAGCACATCGTAGGAGGAGACGGTGCGGTCCTTGCGGTCGATACCGAGACCCGTCGAGGCATTGCCTTGCGGGTCGAGATCGACGATCAGCACCTTTTCGCCGATCGCGGCCAGCGCCGTGGCCAGATTGATGGCGGTGGTAGTCTTGCCGACGCCGCCCTTCTGGTTGGCGACGGTGATGATGCGAGGTCCGGTTTTCATGGGTCCGTGCCAGGTATTCATGTGGGCCAGGTATTCATTGCGTCGCCAAGGTTGCGAAGGAGAGCTTACGCCGTCCGCAGATCGGTCACTTCGAGGATGACGCCATGGGCGTCGGTCATGCTCGGATGTTCTACCAGATCGAAAGCCCAGCGGTGAGTGCTTTCTTCCACCTCGGAGCGGTAATCCCGGCCTTTGTGGAACAGCGCCCGCGATCCCTTGGTCAACCACGGCGCCGACAGATCGAGCAGCGCCGGCAGCGGGGCAAGCGCCCGCGCCGTGATGATTTCCGGTGCGGAAACAAGCGCATAGCTGTCGTCGATGCGCCGGGCGACGACCCGTGCCGGCAAACCGAACTGGCCAATGACCGCCTGCAAAAACGATGCTTTCTTGCGGTTGCTCTCGACCAGATCGATCGACGCGCCGTCACGCTCGCCCAGCAGGAAGGCCATTACCAGGCCCGGAAAACCGCCGCCCGAACCGAGATCGGCCCAGCGTTTGGCCTGGGGGGCGATTCGGGCCAGCTGCGCGCTGTCCAGAATATGGCGGCCCCAGACATCGTCCAGCGTCGACGGCGCGGCCAGATTGATGCTGCGGTTCCATTTCAGGAACAACTGTTCGAACGTCACCAACCGATCGAATGTTTCACGTGAAACCGGTCCCGCGGCCTCTTGCAGGCTCGCCCATGAGGCAGCGCTCACGCAACGGCCCTTTGGGCGGCCGATTCGGCGTTGCGGACGTGCGCGACGATGATGGCCAGCGCCGCCGGCGTCATGCCTTCCATACGCTGCGCGTCAGCGATCGACCGTGGCTGACGCGTTAGCATCTTCTGCTTCAGCTCATTGGACAGGCCAGGAACATCGGCGAAATCCACCGACGCCGGGATCAGCCGGCTTTCCTCGCGGCGGATCTGTCCGACATCCGCCTGCTGGCGATCAAGGTAAACCGAATATTTCGCTTCCGTTTCGAGCCGCTCAGCGGTTTTGACGTCGATTGCGCCAAAGGCCGGCGCAACACGGGCCAGCCAGGCTATATCGACGCCGGGATGAGCGAGCAATTCATAAGCGGAGCGGCGCACGCCGTCCCTGTTGATCTCCAGCCCATGCCGCGCCGCTTCGTTGGGCGTCATCGTCGTCGCAACTGCGAGTTCGCGCGCCCTATCAAGATCCTGTGTGACTTGATTGAACCGCTGCATCCGCTCCGGCGACACGATACCAAGCCGATTTGCCAGAGGCGTAAGCCTTTCATCGGCATTGTCGGCGCGCAGCGATAGGCGAAACTCCGCCCGCGAAGTGAACATGCGGTAGGGCTCGGCAATGCCGCGGCTGGTGAGGTCGTCCACCATCACACCGATGTAGGCTTCGGTGCGGCTGAGCACGATTTGGTCGTCGGCCGCCGCCTTGCGCGCGGCGTTGAGCCCGGCGAGCAGGCCCTGCGCTCCGGCTTCTTCATAACCGGTGGTGCCGTTGATCTGACCGGCTAGGAAAAGCCCCGCAATACGTTTGGCCTCAAGCGTCGGCTCCAACTCGCGCGGATCGACATGGTCGTATTCGATGGCGTAGCCGGGCTGCAGCATGGTCGCCCGCAATAGCCCGGGTATAGTTTTGAGAATGTCGAGTTGCACATCCTCGGGCAGGGAGGTCGAAATGCCATTGGGGTAGACCGTGTCGTCGTCCAACCCTTCCGGCTCGAGGAAAATCTGGTGGCCTTCGCGATCGCCGAACTTGACGATCTTGTCTTCGATCGACGGGCAATAGCGTGGTCCGACCCCCTCTATCGAGCCGGAATACATGGCGGAGCGGCCGAGATTGGCGCGGATCAGCTCGTGCGTCGCCGGTGTCGTACGCGTGATGCCGCAATGGATTTGCGGATTCTTGATTGTGTCGGTGAGCAGCGAGAACGGCACTGGATGTTCGTCGGCCGCCTGGCTTTCCAGCGACGCCCAGTCGATGGTGCGGCCATCGAGCCGCGGCGGCGTGCCGGTCTTCAGCCGTCCAAGCGCGAAACCGGCGCGGCTCATCGTCGCCGACAGGCCAAGGCTCGCCTGCTCGTTCATCCGCCCGGCGACAATCTTCCTGTCGCCAATGTGGATGAGGCCGCGAAGAAAAGTGCCGGTGGTCAGGACGACTGCACCGCACGCCAACCGGCGCCCGTCGGCCAGGAGCACAGCGGCGATCCGTCCTTCTTCGATCTCGAAATCCAAGACTTCGCCTTCGACGACGTCGAGACCGTTCTGCTGCCGAATCGCTTCCTGCATGGCCAGCCGGTAAAGCTTGCGGTCGGCCTGCGTGCGCGGCCCGCGCACGGCAGGGCCTTTGCGGCGATTAAGCAGGCGGAATTGGATGCCGGCAGCATCGGCGATGCGGCCCATCAGCCCGTCCATGGCGTCGATCTCACGCACCAGATGGCCCTTCCCGAGGCCGCCGATCGCCGGATTGCAGGACATGACACCGATCGTGTCGAAGCGCAGCGTGATCAGCGCGGTCCTGGCACCGGCGCGCGCGGCAGCGCTCGCAGCCTCGCACCCGGCATGGCCACCGCCCACCACAACCACATCATAGTGATCGATCATTGTCCCTTCCAGATTCAGAGATTTCCCGACACATGTCCCCACGAGAGGACGCTGTCAAGGATTGCAGGTTGATTCGTTCACGGGGAACGGAGTGCTGAAAGCCGCAGAGTGTTTCACGTGAGTCAGGGAAGCGGCGACAATTACCTCGGCTGGCGCTGCCCCTCATCTGCCTGCCGGCATCTTCTCCCGGTGAACAAGGAGGAGCTCAAGCGCTGGCGCGCTTCGGCGAAATCCCGGATAACAGTATCTTTCTCCCCGTCACTGCACGTGAGAAATGCCCGGGAGGACAATGAGGGGCGGGGCCGGCCTTCGGCACTTGCCGTTTTGCCAAACTCCTCATTTCACGTGAAACACGCACTAGGGCGGCCCCCTGTGTTTCACGTGAGTCACTCACACGGCGCGCCCCCCTGTTTCACGTGAGTCACTTTCCAATGCAAAACTGCGAAAAGATTACGTCCAGCAGGTCCTCGACATCCACCGCGCCGACAATCCGGCCGAGCCGGTCCGCCGCAAGACGCAGCTCCTCCGCCCGCAGCTCCTGGCCGCGCTCTTGCCCCGACAAAGCCGAGATCAGAAAGCGCCTGGTCTCATTGAGCAGCTCCACATGCCGCAACCGAGACGGCAGGATGTCACCGGCATCGCCGATAGCAGCCGCGGCGCGCCTGCCGATCTCGGCCAGGAGTTCAGCCAACCCAGTGCCGTCCACCGTCGAGATCAACGCATCATACGCCTCCAATCGCGGCGAACCTTTCAAGAGATCGACCTTGGTGCCGATTCTCAAAGCCGGTGCGTCAACAGGCATGTTGCCGATCGCAGTAGGGTCCGCCAGATCTTCCAGCAACAGCACCAGGTCAGCCGTGTGCGCCTTGGCCCGCGCCTTTTCGATACCGATCGCTTCGATCTTGCCGGGCGACTCGCGCAGGCCCGCGGTGTCGGTTACCCTGACCCGCACTCCGTGGAGATCCAGCACCACTTCGAGCAAGTCCCGCGTCGTGCCGGGCTCGTCGGTAACAATCGCCGCCTCACGCCTGGCCAGCGCGTTGAACAGGCTGGATTTGCCGGCGTTCGGTGCACCGAGGATGACAACCTCAAACCCGTCACGGATGATCTCGGCGGCATGGAAGCCATCGACATGCCGGCCGATCTCGCCCACCATTGCGCGCACATCGGACCAAACCGTGTCCGAAACCGAACCGGGCACGTCGTCTTCGTCGGCGAAGTCGATTTCCGCCTCGATCATCGCCCGTGCATGGATCAGCCGACGGCGCCAGCCAAGATAGAGTTCGCTTTGCACTCCTTCGGCATTCTGCACGGCAAAGCGCCGCTGCGCTTCGGTTTCGGCGTTGACCAGATCGGCCAACGCCTCCGTCTCGACCAGATCCAGCTTGCCGTTGAGAAGAGCCCGGCGCGTAAATTCACCAGGTTCCGCATGACGCACGCCGTCAAACCCGGCAATGATCTCCAGCATCTTGCTGGCGACGGCGCGGCCGCCATGGACGTGGAACTCGGCGACATCCTCGCCGGTAAAACTGTTCGGCCCCGGAAAAAACAGCACCAGGCCGTTGTCGATAAGCGACCCGTCCACTGTTCGGAGCTTGCGCAGGGTCGCAACCCGGTCCTTGATCATGCCGTCGGCAACCGTTTCGACAGCGAATCGAGTTCTTGGTCCGGAGATGCGGATGACAGCGATGCCGGCAGGCAGGCGGCCGCTGGACAGCGCAACAATCGAATCGCCTGAAATCATTTGCCCGTCTCACCGGTCGCCTAGCTGTCCGGTCAACAATCCCACAGTATGCGGCCGTCATGAACCGGCTGTTCGTCAATATCAAGGTCGATCGCGAGGAGCGGCCGGACATTACCAAATCTGTATAGCCGCCTTGTCATCCATGTGCGAGCAGGCGGGTCCTAATTCCGACGCCAAGCAGTTCTGGGCGGGCCAGCAAGCCCTACGCAGGCCGCATCGTTAACGCTTGTGCCTGGCCCCGAGCCGTGAAGCTGGATCCTTCGCCCCCGACAGGCAAGCTTCGTTCCGGCTGCGAATCAGAATCCCGACCCGCGTCACGCCGATATTGCCGCCCCGATCGGAACGCATGCGAATCGATCGAACATTGGCCAGTGGCATCCGGCCGCCAACCGGCAGACCGGAGCTATGCGCCGGCTATCCTGCCCGTGGCGCCGGATCCGTAGGAACCGAGCCGCTATTGCGACGGCAGGTCAACCGGTGTTTCCGTCCAACGCCGAAGGAAGCGGCGTCGCATCAATGGATGGCGACCGCGGCCCGAACAGCAAATCCTTGGCCGCGACCACCGCTCCGACCGTGATCAGGATGCAAGCAACAGCCACCGACCAGTGAAACACACCAAAGCCTGCCAGCAGAAGCACGATGACCGAGAAGAGGGGCGCGGCATAGGAGAGGGCGCCGAGGATCATGATGTCCCCGTGCTTGCAGCCATAGTCCCAGGCGTAAAAGCCGGCGCCTAGCGGTATTACGCCCAAGATGACGATGGCGCTCCACTCCGTCGCCGTCTGTGGCCAGACGGTGGTCTCAAGGGTGAGGTGCAGCACCAAGGCGACCGCAGCAGTGATGAAGCAGTAACCGACGACCACATCGGTCGGCACCTTGCCAAAGCGGCGCGATAAAACCGAATAGCCGGCCCAGATGAAAGCGCAGAACAGCGCGATGACATGCCCCTTCATCACACCATTGGCCAGTCCGATCGTGCCGCCCTTGGTGATCACCACAATGGCGCCGGCAAGGCCGAGCACGACGCCGGCGATGTGGTGGCCCCTAAGCTTTTCTCCAGGCAGGAAGGCGGCAAAGACGACGATCAGCAACGGCCAGAGATAGGCGATCAGGCTGACCTCGACCGGCGGCGCCGACTGGATGGCGAAGAAATAGGCGCAGTGATAGATGCACAGCCCCGCTGTGCCGAGCGCCCAGACCTGCCACGGCTGGCGCAGCGGCTTGATCGCCGCCGGACGGACAAGCCAGCTCGACGCGCCGACCAACCCGCCAAGCAGAAACGTCATCGCCGCCAGCTGAAAGGGCGGAATCGGTCCAGCCGCAGTCGAAAGCAGCGCCAGGAACGACCATGTCAGAATGGCCGAGAAGCCGATCAGGGTCGGAATGGTTTTCTTCACGTCGCACGTTCCCAGCCCCGAAACACCGAAAGCGCGTCGCATTTGAACGGACTCAGGCGACACGCTTTAGGTCTTTGTTTTTATGCATGTCGTTCTCTCAAAACCGGGGTCACGGGGTCACTTGAGCGACATGCGTGAGTATTCGCATAAAGGCGGTGCCCCACGCTGCCGCAAGCGGCCGTTCGATATCGGGAATGCGACCCGCCCAGCAAAAAGCCCCGTCCCAGTTCCCGGAACGGGGCTTCAATGCGAACCGATGGTCCGACGAGAAGCTTACGTGTTCATCGAATCGAAGAAATCGGCGTTGGTCTTGGTCTGCTTCAGCTTGTCGATCAGGAACTCGATCGCATCCGTGGTTCCCATCGGCGCCAGGATGCGGCGCAGGACGAAGATCTTCTGCAGATCCTGCTTGGAGACCAGCAGGTCTTCCTTGCGGGTGCCGGACTTCAAAATGTCCATGGCCGGGTAGATGCGCTTGTCGGCGACCTTGCGGTCGAGCTGGATTTCGCAGTTGCCGGTGCCCTTGAACTCTTCGAAGATGACTTCGTCCATGCGGCTGCCGGTGTCGATCAGCGCGGTGGCGATGATGGTCAGCGAGCCGCCTTCCTCGATGTTGCGGGCCGCGCCGAAGAAGCGCTTCGGCCGCTGCAGCGCGTTGGCGTCGACACCGCCGGTCAGCACCTTGCCGGAGGACGGCACAACGGTGTTGTAGGCACGGCCGAGGCGGGTGATCGAATCGAGCAGAATAACGACGTCGCGGCCATGCTCGACCAGGCGCTTGGCCTTTTCGATGACCATTTCGGCGACCTGGACGTGGCGCACCGCCGGTTCGTCAAAGGTCGAGGACACGACCTCGCCCTTCACCGAACGCTGCATGTCGGTCACTTCTTCTGGCCGTTCGTCGATCAGAAGTACGATCAGATAGCATTCCGGATGATTGGCCGTGATCGAGTGGGCGATATTCTGCATCAGCACCGTTTTGCCGGTACGCGGCTGCGCGTTGATGAGCGCGCGCTGTCCCTTGCCGATCGGCGCCACCAGGTCGATCACGCGCGACGAGATGTCCTTGCCGGTCGGATTGTCGATCTCCATCTTCAGCCGCTTGGTCGGATAGAGCGGCGTCAGATTGTCGAAATGGATCTTGTGACGGATCTTTTCGGGATCGTCGAAATTGATCGTGTTGACCTTGAGAAGGGCGAAATAGCGCTCGCCCTCTTTTGGGCTGCGGATCGGCCCTTCGACGGTATCGCCGGTCTTCAAGGAGAAGCGGCGGATCTGCGAGGGCGAGATGTAGATATCGTCGGGACCTGGCAGATAATTGGCGTTGGCTGAGCGCAGGAAGCCGAAACCGTCCTGCAGCAACTCGACCACGCCGTCGCCGATGATCTCGACGTCCTGGGCGGCCAGTTTCTTCAGGATGGCAAACATCAACTCCTGCTTGCGCATGACGCTGGCGTTTTCCACTTCGAGCGATTCGGCATAGGCGATCAGCTCTGGCGGCTTCTTGTTCTTGAACTCTGCGAGTTTCATTTCTTGCATAGACGGACTCTGAATCTGCTTTGGGGAAAATATATCGGCTGGATGCGATAAATGCCGGGCGCGGCCGAAAGCAATCAAGGGCGGCGCATGACGGGAAGGAAGACCCGTCTTTTATCGTCGGTCGGGGGAAAGAGCAAGCTGCGTTTTGTCGACCGAAATGGGCCTAGAACGGCTTGACGACAACCAGGATGACGATGGCGATCATCAGCAATGTGGGGATCTCGTTGACGATTCGCCAGTGCCGCGCCGGTTTTTCATTGCGGTCCTCGGCGAATTTCCTGACAGCACCGGCCAGATAGCCATGCACGCCCGACAGCAACAGCACCAAGCCTATCTTGGCGTGCAGCCAGCCGCCGTGAAAGCCAAACACTTTCCAGGCAAGCCAAAGCCCGAACACCCAGGTGACGATCATCGCCGGATTGATGATGCCGCGCAGCAGACGCCGCTCCATCACCTTGAAGGTCTCCGACTGGACGGACCCCTTCTCGGCGTCGGCGTGGTAGACCAGCAATCGCGGCAGATAGAGCATGCCGGCCATCCAGGAGATGACGGCCAGGATATGGATTGCCTTCGCCCAGGGATAGAAACCCTCAGGCGCAAAGAAAAACAAAAGTGCGGTGAGAACAACCAGCACTCCGATGCCGATGGTCATCCGCATCATCGCCCCACGAGTGCCGTTGCCGCGCGTATTATCCGATTGAGCCATCAGCGTGTCGCGCTCCGCACCTGCTTCACCATCGCCTCGACATGTGCCACCGGCGTCTCCGGCGTGATGCCATGGCCGAGATTGAAGATCAGCGGTCCGTCGCTCAGCGCCTTGAGGATCGCATCGACGCCGTCCGACAGGGCTTTGCCGCCAGCCACGAGCCGCAAGGGATCGAGATTGCCCTGGACCGCCCCTGAATGCTGCAGTTCGTTCGCAGCCGACAGGGGCACGGTCCAGTCGATCCCCAGCCCCGTCACCCCGGTCTTCTCACGATAGGTCTCGTAGCGGGCGCCGGCGCCCTTGGGAAAGCCTATGATCGGAACATCGCGATGAACCGCACGAACCTGCCTGACGATCTCCGCCACCGGTTGCACGCAGAACTGATCGAAAGACGCATCATCAAGCACGCCGGACCAGGAATCGAAAATCTGCACCACGTCGGCACCGGCTTCGATCTGGCGGATCAAATAGGCCGCGGAGTGATCGGCGAGCACTTTCAGGAGATGCTTGAAGGCCGTCGGTTCGCGATAGGCAAACAGCCGCGCCGGCGCTTGGTCGGGTGTGCCGTGGCCAGCGATCATGTAGGTCGCCACCGTCCATGGCGCGCCGCAGAAGCCGATCAGCGTGGTCTCGTCAGGCAATCTTGCCCGCAGCCGGCGAACCGTCTCGTAGACCGGTTCGAGATTCACGTGAAACGTTTCACTGTTGAGAGCCGAAATCTCAGCTGCAGTGATTGGCGTCAGCAGCGGCCCGCGGCCCTCCTCGAAGCGGACATCGCGTCCCAGCGCATTCGGCACGACCAGAATGTCCGAGAACAGGATCGAGGCATCGAAGCCGAAGCGCTCGATCGGCTGCAGCGTCACTTCGACGGCCAGATCAGGATTGTAGCAAAGATCGAGAAAGGACCCGGCCCGCTTTCTGGTCTCGCGGTACTCCGGCAGATAGCGCCCGGCCTGGCGCATCATCCAGAGCGGCGGCGGAAACACTGCCTCGCCTCTCAGCACGTCCAGCACGATGCGGTTCTCGGGCATTGAGCGCTCTCTTCCCTGCCTTCTCTATAATTAAATAGTCTATTTCTAGAATCTTCTGATTCTAAGAGTCTGTTGGTATCGGTGGTTGTCACCTGTCCCGCTTTGCCCTGGAAAAGGCCAGCCAGCATTTTGTCGCGTGTTTCTTCCGCGGGATTGGCAAAGAGTGTGGATGACCAGGATTCCATCACTGGAGTCAATGGTTTGACGTAGCCGCTGAAAAACCGCCTCTGTGGATGAAGCGCTGGCAAAAACGCCCGTCCCCAGATTTGTCCCCAACCGCACAGTGAAGCTGACAGCGCATCGAATTGTGGACAACTGGCCTTCTGATACAGTCGCCTCCAGCCGGTCGCCTTTGCGGCCCCGGTTTATCCACACAAGCCCACAGCCTGAGGCGCCCCCTGTGAACAAACCCCAGAGCTTCTTTCACCTGCACCTGATTTCCGACGCCACCGGCGAGACGCTGCTGGCGGCCGGCCGAGCCGCCTCGGCGCAATACAAGGATGCGCGCGCCATCGAGCATATCTATCCGCTCATCCGCACCGAAAAGCAGGTGGCGAAAGTCTTCGAGGACATAGAAGAGGAACCGGGCATCATCCTCTACACCGTCGTCGACCAGAAGCTGGCGCGCGGTATTGACGAGCGCTGCGCCGCCATGGGGCTGCCCTGTGTTTCGGTGCTGGAGCCGGTCCTCACCGTCTTCCAGTCCTATCTCGGCACGCCGGCCGGCCGCCGCGTCGGCGCCCAGCATGTGCTCGACGCCGATTATTTCCACCGTATCGACGCACTCAATTTCACCATGGAGCATGATGACGGCCAGCTGCCGCTCAATATGGACGACGCGGATGTGGTGCTGATCGGCATTTCCAGGACATCGAAGACGCCGACCAGCATCTATCTCGCCAACCGCGGTATCAAGACCGCCAACATCCCGATCGTGCTCGGCGTGCCGGTGCCCGAAAGCCTGGTCGCTGCCACCAAGCCGCTGATCGTCGGGCTGATCGCCACCGCCGAACGCATCTCGCATGTCCGGCAGAACCGCGTGCTCGGCAACAGCAGCACCTACGAAGCGACCGATTATGTCGACCGTGCCTCGATCGCCGAAGAGCTCGCCTATGCCCGCCAGATCTGCACCCGCCACAATTGGCCGATGATAGACGTCAGCCGCCGCTCGATCGAAGAGACCGCGGCAGCCATTGTTGCCCTGCGGGGGAAGAATAGATGATGGGATGGCAACGCGACCTCCTGCCCCAATCAACCACTATCGACCAGGCCCAGAACCCATGACCGAAAAAATCATCCTCGCCTCCGGCAGCCCGTTCCGCAAAGCAATGCTCATCAATGCCGGGCTCGGCATCGAAGCGCTGCCTGCCGATGTCGACGAGCGTGCGCTCGAGGCGCCGTTGCAGGACAGCGGTGTGTCGCCGGAAGATGTCGCCCTGATACTCGCCGAAGCCAAGGCGACCGAGGTCAGCGAACGCAGACCGGGCGCCCTGGTGCTCGGCTGCGACCAGACTTTGTCACTGGGAGATGAAGTGTTCCACAAGCCGGCCGACATGGAAGGCGCCCGCCGCCATCTGTTGGCGCTGTCAGGCAAGACGCATCAGCTGAACAGCGCCGCCGTGCTCTGCCGCAACGGCAAGGTGCTGTGGCGCCATGTCGGCATCGCCAGCCTTACCATGCGCAAGCTCGATCCGGCCTTCGTCGGCCGGCACCTGGCCCGCGTCGGCGCCAAGGCGTTGTCGAGCGTCGGCGCCTACCAGATCGAGGGCGAAGGCATCCAGCTGTTCGAAAAGATCGAAGGCGATTATTTCACCATTGTCGGCCTGCCGCTGTTACCGGTGCTGGCGGAATTGCGTGCGCTCGGAGCCATCGATGGTTGAGAAAAAAGCTTTCGTCACCGGCCATCCGATCGCGCATTCGCGCTCGCCGAAGATCCACGGCTATTGGCTGAACACATACGGCATCGACGGCAGCTATCATGCGATCGATGTCGCGCCGGCCGATTTTCCCGAGTTCCTCTCTTCCCTCCAGGCCAATGGCTATCAGGGCGGCAACGTCACCATCCCGCACAAGGAAGTCGCCTTCGCCCGGGTCGAGCGCCGCGACGAGGCGGCGGAGATGATCGGCGCGGTCAACATGCTGTGGCTGGACGACGGCGTGCTGTGGGGCGGCAATTCGGACTGGATCGGCTTTGCCGGCAACCTCGACGAGCATGCCCCGGGTTGGGACAGGAATAGTCCGGCCGTGGTGCTCGGCGCCGGTGGCGCGTCGCGCGCGGTCATCCACGCGCTTAAAGTGCGCGGCATCAACGATATCCGCATCGTCAACCGCACCTTGGCGCGGGCGCAGGAACTCGCCGGCCGCTTCGGCGCCGGCGTCTCGGCGCATGGCGCGGTCGGCGACTTGCTTGGCGATGCCGGCTTGCTGATCAACACCACGGCGCTCGGCATGCACGGCGATGAGACGCTGGCCGCCGATCCGGCCTGCCTGCCAGCTCACGCCATCGTCGCCGACATCGTCTATGTGCCGCTGGAAACACCGCTGCTTGCCGCTGCTCGCGCGAGAAATTTGAAGACGGTCGACGGGCTCGGCATGCTGTTGCACCAGGCTGTGCCCGGATTCGAACGCTGGTTCGGCAAGAGGCCGGAGATCACTGCCGAACTGCGGCAGATGATCGTCGCCGACATCCTCGCCAAACGAAAGGTCGCAAATGATGGGCGCCAAATGATGATCGTGCTTGGCCTCACCGGATCGATCGGCATGGGCAAGTCGACGACGGCGAAGATGTTCGTCGACGCCGGCGTGCCGGTGCATGATTCCGACGAGACCGTGCATCGCCTCTATGCCGGCAAGGCAGCACCTCTCGTCGAAGCGGCCTTTCCCGGCACAACCGTGTCCGGCGTGGTCGACCGTACAAAACTGGGTGCACGGGTGATCGGCAACGCCGCCGCGCTGAAGACATTGGAGGCGATCGTTCATCCGCTGGTGCGGGCCGATGCCGACGCCTTTCTGGCAAGGCACCGCGCCGCCGCCGCGCCGCTCGTTGTGCTCGACATTCCGCTGCTGTTCGAAACCGGCGGCCGCAACCGTGTCGACAAGGTCGTCGTCGTCACCGCGCCGGCCGATATCCAGCGCGCCCGTGTGCTGGCGCGTCCTGACATGAGCGAGGAAAAGCTGGCGGCCATCCTGGCCAAGCAGGTGCCCGATGCCGAAAAACGCCGGCAGGCCGATTTCGTCATCGACACCGGTGAAGGCATGGACGCCGCCCGCACCGCGGTCGGCGCGATCATTGCCGAGCTCTCAGGGCGCTGAACTCGCCTGCTAACTCCTGGGGGATAAGTCGCGCCCATCAGGCTCCTGACGGCAGGCTGTCGGCATTGCCCATTGCCATTTTGTTCCGCTCCATGGTTCTACTCCTCCAGGATTGGGTTGATTCTATGCGTGAGATCATTTTCGATACCGAAACCACCGGACTCGACATGCGCGACGACCGCATCATCGAGCTTGGCGGCGTCGAGCTGGTCAACCGCTTCCCGACCGGCCGCACCTTCCACAAATTCATCAATCCGCAGGGGCGCGCCGTCCATGTCGAGGCGCAAGCCGTGCACGGCATCAGCGCCGCCGACCTCGTCGGCAAGCCGACCTTTGCCGAAATCGCCGAGGAATGGCTCGCCTTCACCGACGGCGCCAAGCTCGTCGCCCACAACGCCAATTTCGACATCGGCTTCCTCAACACGGAATTCGGGCGGCTCGGCCAGCCGGCCATAGACACCGGGCGCGTCGTCGACACGCTGGCGCTGGCGCGGCGCAAGCATCCGATGGGCCCCAATTCGCTCGACGCGCTCTGCCGCCGCTACGGCATCGACAACGGCCACCGCACCAAGCACGGCGCGCTGCTCGATTCCGAGCTCCTGGCCGAAGTCTACATCGAACTCATCGGCGGCAAGCAGGCCGCACTTGTCCTCGACGCGGTCGTGGTGCAGCTCAACAGCAATGGCGACGTTGCCGACATCGACATCTCGATCGCCGCCAGGCCAATCGCCCTGCCGCCGCGCCTGACCGAGGGCGAGCGAGCGGCGCATGCGGGGCTGGTGGCGACGCTGGGCGAAAAGGCGCTGTGGCTGAAGGTGGCGGCGGGGTGAACGGATCGCGGAGGTAGCGTTCCGTCACACCCCTCTCTGGCCTGCCGGCCATCTCCCCCTCAAGGGGGGAGATCAGCAGCTTCGCCGCTCCAGCCCATTCCTGCAACGTCTAAAGTTGGCGAAGGTCGCGATGACGGCCAATCTCCCCCCTTGAGGGGGAGATGCCTGGCAAGGCAGAGGGGGGTGCTGTCCCGCCAGCATCTCAGTATACAAAAGCCCGGCACGAAGCCGGGCTTTCAACTTATGCGCGTGACGCTTGCCTTCAGCTCACCTTGACCTTCGATGCCGCCTGGTCCTCGGCCAGCTTCTGCTGGAACATCTGGGCGAAATCGATCGGGTCGAGCATCAGGGGCGGGAAGCCGCCATTGCGGGTGGCTTCGGCGATGATCTGGCGGGCGAACGGGAACAAAAGCCGCGGGCATTCGATGAACAGGATCGGCAGCATGTGCTCCTGCGGGAAGCCGGCGATGGCGAAGACGCCGCCATAGACAAGTTCGACATTGAACAGCACTTCCTGGTCGAAGGACGCCTTGGCGTTCAAGGTCAGATTGACGTCGAACTGCTTGTCGGAGAGCGGGTTGGCGTTGACATTGACGTTGATCGCGATGCCGGGGGCCTTGTCGCGGCCGCGCAGCGAGTTCGGCGCGCCGGGGCTTTCGAAGGACAGGTCCTTCACATACTGGGCAAGCACGTTGAGCGACGGCTGCGCCGTTTCGCCGTTGCCGTTGGCGGCGCCGACCGGCGCGTCATCTTTGCTGGCCATGAGCCTTGTTCCTTTTGCCTGGACAGCAGCGCTGACCGAATTGAAATCGGGCGTTGGCTAGCATGGTCGGCAAGACAAGACAAGGTTTGCCGCCTTCAGGCAGGAAAGGGTCAATAGTCAGTCGTCCTCAAGGCGACGCTCAGTCGTCCTTCAGGCGGCGCCACGGCGAGTTATGGTCGGGACCGCGGTTGAAATCGTCCTCGCGCGAATAGTCGCCGTCGTCGAGGTCGATGACCTTGTCGCGCGACCTGCCGCGAAAACCGCCGGCGGTGAAATCGGTCGCGACGACGATGCGGCCCTTGAGCCTGCGCCAGGCAAGGTCGCGCACCGGCGGCAGGAACAGCAGCAGGCCGATAATATCGGTGATGAAGCCGGGGATAATCAACAGGATCGCGGCGACCACGATCATGGCGCCATGCGCGAGCTGGCGGCTGGGGTCGCCGCCGCCGGCCATCTCGGCGCGGACCCGCGCCATGACGCCAAAACCCTGGTGCCGGAGCAGAAGCACGCCGGCAATGCCTGAAGCCAGCACCAGGCCGACCGTCGCCAGCGCCCCGACCTCGCGGCCGACAATGACGAAACCGACGATTTCCAGCAGCGGCAGCGCAAGCAGGAACAGAGGAAGGAAGGAAATGCGCAAATCTTGACCGATCGTTTCCATGTTTGCCGGGCGGCGCATAATCGCCGCTGGCACTGAGGCCGTTAGATAGGTATGCCTGCCTTTGATTTGAATGATTGCGCCATGCGTTCTATATGCTTTGCATGTTTAACGCCATGCGACCGCCGCCCGATTGGCTGGCGGTCCCGGCCAGGTCAGGGATTGATTGGCGAAAGATATGGGATTCTTCGACTTCGGCACCATTTTCTTTCTGATTGCGGCGGTGGTGATCTTTTTCCAGCTGCGCAACGTGCTTGGCCGCCGCACGGGCAGCGAGCGCCCGCCCTTCGATCCGTACACGGCCAGCCGCACCGAGAAGGACGCGACCCAGAAGCCCGAAAATGTGGTTTCGCTGCCACGCAAGCGCATGCCGGGCGAGACGGCTGCCGAGACCTACGCGGCCATCGATGCCTTCGCCAAGCCCGACACCGACCTCAACAAGGGCCTGCGCGCGATCAAGGACAATGATCCCTCCTTCGACCCCAAAGTCTTCGTCGACGGCGCCAAGATGGCTTATGAGATGATCGTCATGGCCTATGCCGATGGCGACCGCAAAACGCTGAAGAACCTGTTGTCGCGCGAGGTTTTTGACGGCTTCGTTGCCGCGATTGGCGACCGCGAGGCGAAAGCCGAAAAGATCCAGTCCTCCTTCGTCGGCATCGACAAGGCCGACATCGTATCGGCCGAGATGAAGGGCGGCGAGGCCCACATCACGCTGCGCATCGTGAGCGAACTGATTTCGGCGACCCGCGACAAGGCGGGTGCCGTCATCGATGGCGATCCCGAGACGGTGGCCGAGGTCAAGGATGTCTGGACCTTCGCCCGCGACACACGCTCGCGCGATCCGAACTGGAAGCTGGTCGCCACCGAGGAAGAAGACTGAGCCTATGCATGTCGCCCGGTGCGGGCAGCTTTTTTGGGATAGCGACATGCAGGCAAACATGGGCAGTGGCGAGGCTGAGGTGTCGCTCTCGCCGCTTTTCGTGGAAAAGTCCTTCGATGATCTTCCCGGTTGGAATTCCGATGACCATCTGCCCGCTTTCGAAGCCTTCCGCCGTTCGGCCTTTCATGTCCTGAACAAGCCCTACCGCACCGGTTCGTTGGGCGTCCGGTTCAACGCGTTTGCCGGCGCTTATGACGAGGCGCGCACCGTTTCGCCGGCGAATCGGTCGGCGGCCAAGGCTTTTTTCGAGCGCCATTTCGCGCCAGTCCAGATTCGATCCGAAAACCTCGGCCTGGTCACCGGCTTCTACGAGCCCGAGGCCGAGGCCTCACCAGTGCGCACGGATGAATTCACGGTGCCGCTGCTGGCGCGGCCTTCCGATCTCGTCGACATCGATGATGCCAACCGTCCTCGAGGGATGGACGACTATCTCGCCTTCGCCCGCGATGCGCCGCAGGGCCTGGTGGAGTATTTCGACCGCAGTGAGATCGAGAGAGGCGCGCTGGCCGGCCAAGGCCTGGAAATCGCCTGGCTTGCCGACAAGGTCGACGTCTTCTTCATCCATGTGCAAGGTGCGGCCAGGCTGAAGATGACCGACGGCCGGCTTTGCCGCGTCTCCTACGCCGCCAAATCCGGCCAACGTTTCAGCGGTCCGGGGAAGATTCTCGCCGAACTCGGCGAAATCCCACTGGAAAAAGTGACGATGCAGTCTATCCGCGCCTGGTTCAGGGCGCATCCGGATCGCGTCGACGAGATCCTCTGGCAGAACCGCTCCTACATCTTCTTTCGCGAAGCCGATGTCGACGATGCCGCATCCGGTCCAATCGCCGCCGCCAAGGTGCCGTTGACGCCGGGCCGTTCGCTCGCGGTCGACCGGCTGCTGCACACATTCGGTACCCCCTTCTACATCGACGCTCCGTCGCTGACCGCCTTCGACGGAAAACCGTTCCGGCGGCTGATGATTGCGCAGGACACCGGCTCGGCCATCATCGGACCGGCGCGGGGCGATCTGTTCGCCGGCTCCGGCGATGCGGCCGGCGAGATCGCCGGCGTCGTTCGCAATGCGGCCGATTTCTATGCCTTGGTTCCACGCGCTCTCGTTTCGGAATCGAATCGATGAGCAAGCGCCCCGATAAACTCAACGAAGACGATCGGGTGCTGTGGAACCTGGTGGCGCGTACCGCCCGACCGCTGAAGGGCCGGACCGCGGTCGAGATTCCCGACATCGTCGTAGACCCTAAGCCGGCACAGACGCCGGTCGCTGTCGGTCCGGTCCTTGCCGCCAAGCCGAAGGCGCAGCATGTATCGCACGCGCTGGACGAGCCGACATTGGACAAGCTGAAGAAGGGCCGGCTGTCGATCGAAGGCCGCGTCGATCTGCATGGCATGACCCAGGACGAGGCCTATTCGCTGCTGTTTTCGTTCCTGCACCGGGCCCATGCCGGCGGGGTCCGCTATGTCCTCGTCATTACGGGAAAAGGGTCGTCGTCGGGCGGCGACGGCGTCTTGCGGCGCGCCGTGCCTGCCTGGTTGTCGACGCCTGCCTTTCGGCCGCTGGTCTCCAGCCACGATCACGCCGCCCGCAACCACGGCGGTTCGGGCGCGCTCTACGTTCGGCTCAGGCGAACCCGCTGATGACGCCGTTCGGCGAAAAACTGCGGGCGCTTCGAGCCGAGCGCGGCTTGCGCCAGAAGGACATGGCGCAGGCGATCGGAGTCAGCGCCGCCTATCTGTCGGCGCTGGAACATGGCCGCCGCGGCGCGCCGACCTGGACGCTGATCCAGAAGATCATCGGCTATTTCAACGTCATCTGGGACGATGCCGAAGAGCTGGCGCGTCTGGCCGAGGCCTCACATCCGCGGGTGAGACTCGATACGTCCGGCCTCAGTCCTGCTGCCACCGAGTTGGCCAATCTGTTGGCCGAAAACATCGAGAAGCTGGACGAAGCCGAGCTTGCCCGCATCACCGGCTCGATCCGGGCGGCACTGGAGCGGCGTAAGTAGGGCGGCGCCAAGGCCACGAATGCTCATCAATAGCGCCGGCATTTCATCCTGAAGGCGATGCCCGCCGGCCGTTAGCCAGCGGGCATATAGCGAGATTACTTCGCGCCGGCCTGGCCGCCACGGCCGCCAGTGCTGTCATGATCGCCGCCGCGACCGCCACCCAGGCAGTCCGAGGTGAGATCGCAACAGCGATTGCCCCACTGGTTGTTCTTGGCGCAGCCGGTCTGGTCGGCCATAGCGGATCCGGCCAGGGACGACACCGCGATGGCGGCGAGGAAAGCATTACGCAGGAAAGCAGTCATTTGAAGTCTCCATGGTTGGGTTTCTGTTTACGGCTGTGTGTCGCCGCTGGAGACGGTTTGGTTCACGCAGGTAGCGAAATTTTTTGAGGAGGCGTTTCGAGAGATAAGATTTCGAGGGCAGCGCTGCCCTCATCCGGCTGCCGGCGACTATTTTGCAACGTGGACGATTGGCGAAATCACCGATGGCATCTTTCTCACAGTCACTATACGGGGAGAAATGCCCGGTAGGGCAATGAGGGGCAGCGCCGACTTGCGGTTATCTCGTGAAAGTTATTAGCCGCGGGCTTCCGACGAAGCTGTTCGCAGCGACGCGCTCACATGCATCGTCCTTATTTACTGAACCGCGCCGACCAGAACCTGCTGGCCGCCGCGGATCGAGACCCAGCGGCCGGTGTTGTCGATGGCCTGCCGCTTGAGGAAGCGATAGCCGGTGGCGTCCCAGATCTTCACCTTGTCGGTCAGATTGTCGAGGACGTAGTCGCCCTTGTCGGTGCGCACCGTCAGCACGGCATGGCCTTCGCCGTCCGGCTTGCGCACGACGGTGATCAAGAGATCGGCCAGCGACACGCCAGAGCGCGAGAGCTGGCGGCGCTTTTCCAGCACATAGTCTTCGCAGTCGCCGACGCCCTTGTCGGGATAGGCCCAGACCTCGTCCTTGCCATAGATGTCGTAGTCGCTCATCGGCTTGACGGCGGCGTTGACCCTTGACGTCACGTTGATCAGCTTGCGCATGAAGGCGTCGGTCATCGCGGCGGGGTTGAGGTTGCTCGGCCGGATCGAGCATTCGCCGGGCTGGGTTTTACAGAAATCATAGTGGCCGATCGGCTGCGAGGTCATGCCGCCCGTCGCCATGGCGCCGCCTGCAAGTGCCGGCACTGCCCAGCACGCAGAGATCGCCAGCCCTGCTGCCGCCCACAAGCGCAGCGTCCGTGCCATCGGTGAGGAAGTCATTGTCCCCGTTCGCCCTTGTTCTTAACGAAAGGTTAAAGGGGATTTACACTCCGTGTCAATTATCGGGGGAGCCAGATTCTTCGGCATGGTTACCCGCGCCCGCCCAACAGCGTCTATTGTGCAACAGAACGCCTGTGGCGCGCAAAATCGCCCCGCTTTTGCGGGCAATGCACGCTGCAGCCGGATCGAGCCTCAGCCTTTGGCGGAGCGGACCAGCTTGGGTTTCACCGCTACGCGTGTTTGGCGGCCGTAGCTTGTGATGAAATCGACGATGCGCGGCACGATTTCCGAGCGGAATCGCGACCCGTTGAAGACGCCGTAATGGCCGACGGCCGGCTGCATGTAATGCGCATGCCGGTCAGCCGGGATGTTGGGGCAGAGATCGTGGGCGGCCTGGGTCTGGCCGAGACCGGAAATGTCGTCGTTCTCGCCTTCGACCGTGAACAGCGCGACATTGCGGATCGCCTTGGTGTCGACCACCTCGCCGCGATGCGTCATCTCGCCCTTGGGCAGCGCATGGCGCACGAACACCGTGTCGACGGTCTGCAGATAGAATTCCGCCGTCAGGTCCATCACCGCCAGATATTCGTCGTAGAAATCGCGGTGCTTCTCGGCATTGTCGCCGTCATGCTTGACCAGGTGCATGAAGAAGTCCTTGTGGGCGGTGATGTGCCGGTCGAGGTTCATGCTCATGAAGCCCGACAACTGCAGGAAGCCCGGATAGACTTCGCGGCCGAAGCCCGGCACCGGCCAGGGCGCGTGCATGATGACGTTGTCGCGGAACCAGTCGATGCCCTTTTCCTTGGCCAGAAGATTGACCGCGGTCGGATTGCGGCGGGTGTCGATCGGCCCGCCCATCAACGTCATGGTCGAGGGCACGAAGGGATCGCCGCGCTTTTCCATCAGCGCCACCGCTGCCAGCACCGGCACCGAAGGCTGGCACACCGCCATCACATGGGTGTCCGGCCCCAGCGCATGCAGCATGTCGATGATGTAGTCGATATAATCGTCGAGGTCGAAATGGCCGTCGGTCACCGGCACCATGCGGGCATCGACCCAGTCGGTGATGTGCACGTCGGCATAGGGCAGCATCGCCTCGACCGTGCCGCGCAGCAGCGTCGCATAATGGCCCGACATCGGCGCCACAATGAGAAGCTTGGGGTCGGCCTTTCGCCCGGCGGGCACCGACCGCTCGAAGCGGGTAAGATTGCAGAACGGCTTCGACCACACCGTCTTTTCGCTGACCTCGACGCTCTTCCAGTCGACCACGGTCTTGCTCAGGCCGAAATGCGGCTTGCTGTAGCGGCGCGTCGTGCGCTCGAACAGTTCGGCGGTGGCGGCGACCGAGCGGCCCCACGGCGTATGCGAAAACGGATTGAGCGGGTTGGTGTAGAACAGCCGCACTGCATCGGCATAAAGCCGCGCGGGCTGCAGGGCGGCATGGTTCATTTCATAGAGCTGGTAGAACATCAGGTACTCCGCAGCTGCCGTGACCGAAGGGACGACGGACAGCGCCGAGCCTTGAATGTCTCGCGCGGAGGTTAACAAGATATTGCTGCGATGCAATACGTCACGTGGCGTGACATATGCCAATCTTTCGTCCAAGGCCTTGAGAAACCGCGTTGGGCGGGTGCAGCCGGCTCAATGTGCACTGCAAAATGCAAGGCTGTTGGACGACGGGGCAGGATGTGTCCGGCCCGATCGGGCCGGACTTGGACAGATCTAGACGCGCGCCATGCACACCGAGGTATGGCCGGAGCCGATGAAGCCGAGTTGGCCGGCGGCGCCCTTGGACAGATCGAGCACGCGCCCTTTGATGAACGGGCCGCGGTCGTTGATGCGCACGATGACGCTGCGGCCATTATTCTGGTTGGTCACTTTCAACTTGGTGCCGAAAGGCAGGCTGCGGTGCGCGGCGGTCAGCGCCGACGGGTTCATGCGTTCGCCATTGGCGGTCCTGGAATGCAGTGCGTACCAGGAGGCGCGGCCGCACTGGCCAGCGGCGGAGGAGGCGGATGCACCGACCATCAGGCCAGCCGCGATCGTTACCGCGACAAGCGCGGTCTGGTTTGTTTTCTTCATGTTGGGGGGATTGGCTCCGTTTTCGACAGACCCCAGCCGTTAAGTGTCGAATAAGGCAGGAAATGCGGCAAGCATCGGGCAGTTCCGTGGCACCGGCACACGTTTGGAGTCGCTGGGAAACAGTTTGTCAGGCATCTTTCGTGTGGCGCGGCCGTATCGCCGGCGATATTGCGAGCTGTTTCACAGATTCCGTGAGCAAGGCAGGACGTTATAGTACAAGTAGAAGAGAGCGCGATTGGGCGCCGTCCTTTCGCTCTGTCATCACGGTCATGGCGCAGTTGACGATCGACTTCGGAAAGGAATCTTGGCGATGAGACTGTTCAGATATCTGCTGGCGCTGATCGTACTGGCCATCGGCGCGCTGTGGTCGCTGCAAGGCATTGGCGTGGTCGGCGGCAGCTTCATGACCGGCCAGTCGCAATGGCTCTATATCGGCATCGTGACCATGCTGGTCGGTTTCGCCGGGCTGGTATGGGCGAGCCGTTCGCCGGGGTGAGTTGCGACGAAAGTCGACCGCCACAGATCGACCCCACTCCGTCGAGCTTCGCTCGACACCTCTCCCCCGATCGACGGGGGAGAGGAAAGGCGCGAGCCTTGCAGGGGCGCGAACTTATGCGGCCTGGCTCCCTTCCTCTCCCTCCGGAGGGGGAGAGGTGGCGCCGCGAAGCGGTGACGGAGTGGGGGAAGGCGCTGGTCAAATCCGCAGTCGCAAACAGGGCCAACCCGGCGAGCAAGAAAACAGCCACCCCATATTGCCGGTCCATTCTGTTACCTATCTATCCGGCTCGGATAGAATGCCCTGCCCGCGACAGCACTACCCGAACAGCTGATCCAGAATCCTTCCCTCCAGCCTGGCAAGCTCGACCGAACCGCGCCGGCGCGGCCGCGCCACCGACACGTCGCGATCGAGCGCGATGCGGCCCTCGTCGATCACCACCACCCGGTCGGCGAGCGCAACCGCCTCGGCGACGTCATGCGTGACCAGCACGGCGGTGAATTTTTGCTCCAGCCAGATGCGTTCCAGAAGCTGCTGCATTTCGATGCGGGTCAGCGCATCGAGTGCGCCGAGCGGCTCGTCGAGCGCCAGAATCTTTGGCTGTCCGATCAGTGCACGCGCCAGCGCCACGCGCTGCTTCTGGCCGCCCGACAGCACCGAGGGCCATTCGTCGGCGCGGTCGGCGAGGCCGACTTCACCCAGGATGGCGAGCGCGCACCGCCTGGCTTCCGCACCGGTGGCAAGCCCGGTCAGCCCGACCTCGACGTTTTTCACCACGCTGGCCCAGGGCAACAGCCGCGGCTCCTGGAACATGAAGCGGCTCTCTTCGCCGGCGCCGGCCTTCGCCTCCGGCCCGAATGTAAGGGATCCAGCGGTTGGCCGATCGAGCCCGGCCAGCAGCCGCAACAGCGTACTCTTGCCGCAGCCGCTCTTGCCGATGACGGCCACAAACTGTCCGACGGGCACATCGAGATCGATGCCGTCGAGCACGACCTTGTCGCCAAAGCGCTTTTCCACGCCCTTGAAGGCAAAGGCGCGCTGCCTTTCGACGGCCTCCTCCGGCCGTGACGGTTCCGGCGCGGCGACGAAGGAACGGATGGCGGTCAGGCTGGCGGTTGGCATCGAACCCTCAGGCGTTCTGGAAGGCGGGATGCCAGCCGAGCGACAGCCGCTCGAGCAGGCGGGCGAAGCTGTCGGCAAGCTTGCCGAGCAGCGCATAGATCAGGATCGACAGCACGACCACATCGATCAGCAGGAATTCGCGTGCCTGCATGGCCATGTAGCCGAGGCCGGAACTGGCCGAGATGGTTTCGGCAACGATCAGCGTCAGCCACATGATGCCCAGCGCATAGCGCAGGCCGACGAAGATCGCCGGCAGCGCGCCGGGCAGGATCACCTGAAAAAACAACGCGCGGCGGTCCATGCCGTAGACCCGGCCCATCTCGACCAGATGCGGGTCGACGCTCTGGATGCCGAGCAGCGTGTTGACGTAGATCGGGAAGAACACGCCGAGCGCCACCAGGAACAGTTTTGCTTCCTCGTCGATGCCGAACCACAGGATGACCAGCGGAATCAGCGCCAGATGCGGGATGTTGCGGATCATCTGCAGCGTCGTGTCGGTCAGGCCGCGGCTGAGCGCCGACAGCCCGTTGGCAAGGCCGAGTGCAAAGCCGATCGAGCCGCCGATGGCAAAGCCGGCCAGCGCGCGCAGCGTGCTGACGCCGATGTTCTGTATCAGCTCGCCCGACAGCGTCAGCCGCCAGAAGGCCTCGGCCACCGCGCTCGGCGCCGGCAGCACATTGGCCGGCATCACGCCGACGCGGCTGGCGGCTTCCCAGCCAATTATGACCAACGCCGGCAGCAGCCAGCCGATGCCGTTCTGTTTGACCCGTTGAGCCAGGCTCATGACGACGCCTGAAGGCGGTTGGCGCCGTGGAAGCCGACGGCGAATTCATTGGCGATGTTCTCATGCGCCCGTGCCCGCCTGGTGCCCAGGCCGAGACGCGGGAACAGAAGCTCGGCGACGCGGTAGGCTTCCTCGAGATGCGGGTAGCCGGAGCCGATGATGGTGTCGATGCCGATCGCCTGATACTCGCGGATGCGCTCGACGATCTGCTCGGGCGAGCCGACCAAAGCTGTGCCGGCGCCGCCGCGCACCAGGCCGACGCCGGCCCACAGATTGGGCGAAACCACCAGCCTGTCGCGGCGGCCGCCATGCAGTTCGGCCATGCGCCGCTGTCCCACAGAGTCCATCTCCCTGGTGAAGCGGGCCTGGGCATTTTCGATCTGGGCATCGGTGACGTGGCTGATCAGCCGGTAGGCGGCGCGCCAGGCCTCTTCCTCGGTCTCGCGCACGATGAAATGAAGCCTGATGCCGAAACGCAGTTTGCGGCCGCGCCGTTCAGCCTTTTTGCGCGCCGCGCTGAGTTTTTCCGCCACCTGCGCCGGCGGCTCGCCCCAGGTCAGGTACATATCGACGAGATCGGCGGCGAGCTCCTGGCCGGCATCGGACGAGCCGCCGAAATAGAGCGGCGGCCGCTCCTGTTGCGGCAGAAGGTCAAGGCGGCCATTGTCGACGCGGTAATATTTGCCGTTGAAGTTGACGCTCTCGCCCGACACCAGCGCGCGCCAGATGGTCAGGAACTCTTGCGCTTGCGCATAGCGCTCATCATGCGGCAGGAACACGCCATCGCCGGCAAGCTCGGTCGGGTTGCCGCCGACCACGACATTGAGCAGCAGGCGGCCATTGCTCAGCCGGTCGAGCGCCGCCGTCTGGCGCGCCGCGAAGGTCGGCAACGTCACGCCGGGCCGTAGCGCCACCAGGAATTTTAGCTTTTCCGTCAGCGCTGCAAGGCCGGAGGCGGTGATCCAGGAATCCTCGCAATTCTGCCCGGTCGGCAAAAGCACGCCGGGAAAGCCGAGCCGGTCGACGGCCTGTGCGATCTCCTTGAAGTAAGCGAACTCCGGCGGCCGCTGCTGCTGTTCGGAGCCGAGATAGGAGCCGTCGCCATGCGTTGGAATGAACCAGAAGAAATCGAGCGGGCTGGCTTGCGGATTGGCTGGAGCGGTCATGGCGAAATCCCTGAAGCGGAAACGGCAAAAAGGCGCCGGGCGTTTTCCGCCCGGCGCCGCACGTGAAAGTTCAATTGCCCGGTGCGGTCCACACGGCGTCGGAGATGCGCACCGCATTCGGGATCAGTTTGAGCTTGTAGAAGCGATCGGCGGTCGCCTGCTGGCCGGCGATGATCTCGTCGGTGATCGGGAAGATGCCGAATTTGGTGCGATTGGCGGCGATGGTCTGCGCGTCGAGCGGCACGCCGGTCACCTCATGCAGGGCGGCGGCGACCTTGTCGCGATTCTGGTCCGCCCATTTCGCCGCCACGCCGAGCGCCGCTATCGTCGTGGTGATCGTCTCCGGATGCGCCTTGGCGAAATCCTTGTTGGCGAGGAAATAGGTGTTCACCTTCAGCACCTCGCTGGAGCGCGCCAGCACGCGCGGCTGGTAGCGTGTCTCGGCGATGGCGTAGAACGGATCCCAGACCGCCCAGGCATCGATCTGGTCGCTGGCGAAAGCCGCCGCAGCATCGGCCGGGCTGAGATAGACCGGGGTGATCTGGTCGAAGGGGATGTTTGCTTTTTCGAGTGCCGCGACCAGCAGATTGTGCGCGCTGGTGCCTTTGCCGACGCCGATGCGCTTTCCCTTGAGGTCGGCGAGCGACTGGATCGGCGATGCCGGCTTGACGAAGATCGCTTCGCCGTCGCCATTGGCCGGCAGTGCCGCCGCATAGACGATGTTGGCGCCGGCCGACTGGCCGAAGATTGGCGGTGCGTCGCCGGTCCAGCCGACATCGATGGCGCCGACATTGAGCGCCTCGACCAGCGGCGGGCCGGCGGTGAATTCGACCCATTTCACCGCGACGCCCTTGTCGCTCAGCGCCTTCTCGATCACCTGCTGCTGCCGGGCGATGACCGGCAGGCCGGTCTTCTGATAGCCGATGTTGAGCTGCTTCAACTCCTGCGCCGAGGCACTGAGCGAGGCAGCAATGCCCGCCGCCAAAAGGCCAAGGCCGAAAACGCGTCTGGTCAGGCTGAACATGATCCCTCTTCCTTCGCTGCGAACCGGCGCCGGGAAGGGCTCCCTGCCGTGGATGAGAGACAAGGCTAGGTAGGTCTATAAATTTAGTAGAGAAACGATTTTGCGAGATGAATAGGCGGAACGGAATTGTTTTCTACGGGCGGGTCGCGAAAGCCTCTTTCTCGCCGTTCACGGGGCGAGGAGCGCCAATCACCTCACTGCGACCAATACTGCCAGGCCCAGTAAAATCCCTCGTCGCGTGGCGGCAGGCGGTCGCGTTCGGCGTCGAGTTGCACCGGGGCCGGCGATTTCGGTTGCGGCTGCGACGACGAGTTCTCCCGCCAGGCGAGCAGCCAGTTGCCGAGATGGGCGAACAGCACCGCGGTGGACTGGGTCATGACATCACTCCTTCTGTTCCAGGGTCGGCGGTCGCCGTGCTGCGAAGGGAAGCAGCCGGTCAAACCGGCAGAAACTTGTTGTCATTCCTTTCCCGCCCACGGAACCAGCTGACGCTCGATCAGGCGGATGATGAATTCCAGCACGAAGGCTATTGTCGCGATCACCACTATTCCCATCACCACGACATCGGTGACCAGGAACTGGGCGGCCGACTGGATCATGAAGCCGAGGCCGCGCGTTGCCGCCACCAGCTCGGCTGCAACCAGCGTCGACCAGCCGGCGCCGAGCGCGATGCGCAGGCCGGTGAGGATCGACGGCAGCGCGCTGGGCAGGATGACATGGCGCACCACTTGGCGCTGCGTCGCACCAAGCGAACGGGCCGCATCGATGCGCTCCTTTGAGACACCGCGCACGCCCGAGGCCGTCGACAGCGCCACCGGCGCCAGCATGGCAATGGCGATCACCAGGATCTTTGACGGTTCGCCGATACCGAACCAGATGATGACCAGCGGCAGATAGGCGAGCGGCGGGATCGGCCGCAAAAATTCGAGCAAGGGATCGAAGATGCCGCGCCCGACCGTCGAAATGCCGATAGCCAGCCCAACCGGAACGCCGATGACGATGGCCGCGAGCAGCGCCGCGAACACGCGGCCGAGGCTGGCGACGATATGCTGGAGCAAAGTCGCGTCGACGAAGCCGTCCTTGATCACCACGATGAACTTGGTCCACACGGCGGCGGGCGACGGCAAGAACACCGGCGACACCAGTTGCAGGCGCGCAGACAGCGCCCATGCCGCCAGCACGACCAGGATGGTGACGGCGCTGATCGCCCGCGAGGAAACCCTGCGCCGCTTCCGCACCGGCCGCGACCACGGCACCGAAAGGGCATCGGCCTCGCCGGTCGCGGCGGCCGGCCGCTCGCTGTAGGAGGTGACGCTCATGCCACCTCTCCTTCGAAGATCGCGTCGGTCAGTTCGCCGCGCGCCGCGGCAAAGACCGGATCGGCCTTGATGGCGCGGATCGGCTCGCCTGCGGCATAGCGCCGGCTGAAACCGGTCTCGAATGTCCGCACCACATGGCCAGGTCCCGGCGCCAGCACGACGATGCTTGTGGCCAGCACCAGCGCCTCCTCGATGCCATGCGTGACCATCAGCACGCCAACCCGGCTTGCGGTCCACAGGTCGAGCAGCGTCGTCTGCATGCGCTCGCGCGTCAGCGCATCGAGCGCGCCGAGCGGTTCGTCGAGCAGCAGGAATTCCGGTTCGGCGGCAAGCGCACGGGCGAGGCCGACGCGCTGGCGCATGCCGCCGGACAATTCCCAGATGCGTTTGTCGCCGACGCTGTCGAGCTTGACCAGCGCCAGCAACTGGTCGGCGCGGCGCGCCCGCTCGGCTTGCGGCACGCCGCGTAGCCTGAGCGCAAAGGCGACGTTTTCACGAGCCGTCAGCCAGGGAAACAGCGCATCGTTCTGGAACACGACCGCCCGGTCGGAGCCTGGGCCGGTGATCGGCCTGCCGCCGATCGTGGCGACCCCGCGCGCGGGTTCGACCAGGCCGGCGGCGACATTGAGCAGCGAGGTCTTGCCGCAGCCGGAGCGGCCGACCAGCACGACGAAATCGCCCTTGGCGACATCGATGGAAACTCGGTCGACCGCCGGCGCTGCTTGGCCGTCATAGTGAACCGAGACCTTGTCGAGTACGAGATGCGGGTCGAGTACGAGATGCGGCATGAAAAGGGGCTCCGGAAGAAAATCAGCCTGCCCCGGCCCGGTTAAGCGGATCCGGGACAGGCAGCACGCGGCGTCAGGGAAGAAGAACCGCGCGTGGCACTAGAGCGCCGCGTGCCGCTGGGGCACGAAAAGGACGCTCTAAAACTCAGCTGTCAGTTCGAGGCCAGAGCCTCGGTCACGTATTTCGACGACACGTATTTCGAATAGTCGGGCAGCACGGCGTCGATCTTGCCCTGCTCCTTGAGGAAGGCCGAAGCTGCCTCGATCGCCTTGACCGTGCCGCCGCCGAGGAATTTGTCGGAAGCCTGCTCTTCCAATGTCGGGAAGACGTAACCCTTGAGGAGCTGCGGCACCTCTTCCAGTTTGGCGCCGGTGATCTTGGCGATCTTGGCCGCTTCCGGCGACGAAACCGACCATGCCTCGGGCTTGGCCAGGAACTGGGCATAGGATTCGCCGGTCACCTTGACGAAATCGCGCACGGCGTCCGGGTTCTTTTCGGCGAAGTCGGTGCGCACGATCCAGGCGTCAAAGGTCGGCGCGCCCCAGGCGGCAACCTGCGAGGAATCCAGCACCACCTTGCCTGTCGTCTTGATCTGGCCGAGCGCCGGATCCCAGACATAGGCCGCGTCTATGTCGCCGCGAGCGAACGCGGCGGCTATTTCCGGTGGCCTGAGATTAAGGATTTCGACCGACTTCGGGTCGACGTTTTCGTGCTTCAGCGCGGCAAGCAGGCTGTAATGCGTGGTCGACACGAACGGCACCGCCACCTTCTTGCCGGCGAGGTCGGCGATCTTCTCGATGCCGGATCCATTGCGGGCGACCAGCGCCTCGGACTGGCCGATCAGGCCGACGACAAAGATGGTCTGGATCGGCAGTTCGCGGCTGGCGGCCGCGGCCAGCGGACTCGAGCCGACATAGCCGATATCGACCGAACCGGATGCGACGGCGGCGATGACATCGGCGCCGGAATCGAATTTGCGCCAGTCGATCGTGGCCTTGGTCGCCTTTTCATAGGCGCCGTCGGCCTGCGCTACTTTGGAAGGTTCGACCACCGTCTGGTAGCCGATGGTGATGTTGAGGTCCTGCGCCTGGGCCGGGCCGAGGAAGGCCGCACCCGCCAAAGCTGCCGACGACAGGAGGACAATGCGTCGCGAAATGCTGGACATGAAAGGCTCCATGAAAAATGAGAAAAACCGGATGCCTGTTCATAGTCAGCTAATTCTATCATTCTTGTAGAGTTAAATCCTTCCAAGCAAGAAGCACTTGTTAGAAAAAAACCACCGGCTGATGCGGGCGCGGTGACCGGCCCGTGCCGAACCTTGCGCAAACGCAAACGGCGCCCCCAAGGTGCTGAAGAGTTGGTGGTCCTGCCAACCCTCCTACGGAAGAGGCCTGATTTGGTGCTCGGCGCGCCGCTTGCGGCCTGCCGCAGGATCGATGTCGAGCCGTTGAGCCTCACCGACTTCCGCAGCGACGGCCACCGCTGGATGCTGCGGTCAAGCGGCGTGCCGGTGGCCGCCAAGGCCGCCCGGCCTCAGAGCGGCAAGGCGGCGTCCTGATATCGGGCGCAGGGCGGCGCCCGAGTTGTCGGGAGTCATGTTTCGCCGATCCGCGGGCTGCGACCCAAAATTCCCGGCAAAGCCCCAAATGGCGCAAATCCATGCTGTAAAAGACGGTTGATTTGAAAACACGTTCCGCGTGTTCGAGGGTAAGTATAGTAATCTTATCGACATTGGGAGCAGGAGCCGCCGCTCATCGCCGCAATCGCTCGCGGCTGGCTGTGACCGTAACGGCACAAAGCCTTGCTAAAGTGGCCCCTGCGGCGTGAAAACGAAGCAAAATCAAGGTTTCTCGGCTTGTATATCATGTCAGTAGAATTTATGTGTCGAAGCAGCTTGCACGCGGCGGGGAGGCACGTCAGGCGTTTCGCAACCGATGGTTTGGGCCATCGCCTGACAGAGAAACATTCGGTCTATGCTCACCAAAAAAGGCAAGTACGGCCTCAAGGCGCTGGTCCATCTGGCGCATCTGCCGGTGGGACAGCTCGCCTTTGTCGGCGACATCGCCAGCGGCAACAACATTCCGAAGAAATTCCTCGACGCCATTCTGGGCGAATTGCGCAATGCCGGTTTCGTCCAGAGCCGCAAGGGCAAGGATGGCGGCTATCGCTTGGCGCGCCCGGCCGACGAGATCAAGGTCGGCCATGTCGTGCGCGTGCTCGACGGACCGCTGGCGCCCATCCCCTGCGCCAGCCGCACCCAGTATCAGCGCTGTGAAGACTGCAATGAGGCGACATGCCAAGTCCGACATCTGATGCTCGAGGTCCGGCAGGCGATCGCCGAGGTGCTCGACCAGCGCACGCTGGCCGAAATGCGCGACATCGTCCTCGACGACCTTCCGGTCGCGAGGGACATCGACGAGCTTGCGCCGGCGCAAAAGGTCCCCGCCTGATCTTGAGCGTGCTCGCATGAGCGTCGCGCGCGCCAATTCGATCATCCCCAGCTCGATCATCATCGTCGGCGGCGGCGCCAGCGGCGTCGTGTTGGCCGCGCATCTGCTGAAGTCGCCCAACCCGGACCTTCGCGTCACGCTGATCGAAAAGCGTCCGCATTTCGGCCAGGGCATCGCCTATTCGACGCTTTTGTCGGCGCACGTGCTGAATGTCAGCGCCGCGGGGATGAGCGCCTATGCCGACGATCCCCTGAATTTCTGGCGCTGGTTGCAGGGGCGCGGCCTGATAAGCCAGGAACAGACGCCGCAGACACCCTTCTATGCGCCGCGCAGCGTCTATGCCCGCTACCTCAAGGAAGTGCTCGACGAGCTCGAAGCGCGCGAAAAGGAAACCGGCCGTCTCAGGCTGATTCGCGAGGAAAGCCTATCGATCTCGCCGACATCGTCCGGTGTCGAAGTGGTGCTGGCCAACGGCACCAGCGTCGTCGCGCATCTGGCGGTGCTTGCCACCGGCCATGACGAGCAGCCCGGCGCCGGCCAGGGCCACGCCATCCGCATGGGCACCGAGGCCGACACCGCGCTCGATCCTGAAGCCCGCGTGCTGGTGCTGGGCACCGGGCTCAGCATGGTCGATGCCTTCCTGTCGCTCGAGCAGCGCGGCCATCGCGGCGAGATCGTCGCCGTATCGCGGCGCGGGCTGCTGCCGTCGCCGCACCGCAAGGGCAACCCGATCAAGCTCGACGTCGCCGACATTCCGCTCGGCACGCAGCTCTCCTATTTCGTCGGCTGGTTCCGCGACCTGATCCGCGAAAACCAGAAGGCCGGCATCGACTGGCGCGACGTCGTCGATGGGCTGCGACCCTTCAATCAGAAGATCTGGCAGAACTGGCCGTCCTCGGCCAAGCGCCGCTTCGTTGAGCACACCAAGGCCTGGTGGGACATCCATCGCCATCGGCTGGCGCCCGAGGTGCATGCCCGCGTCACCGAAGCGGTGCGCACCGGCCGCATCCGCCCGGTCGCCGGCCGTGTCGTCGGCATCGAGGCTGGCGATGGATTCACCGTCGGCATCCAGTCTCGCCACACAAAGGCGCTGGAAACGCTGCAGGTCGCCCGCATCTATGATTGCACCGGCATCGCCCGCGACATCTCGACGACGTCGAACAGCGTCGTGCGCTCGCTGGTCGACCGCGGCCTGGCGCGGCCCGACCCGCTGCGGCTTGGCCTCGATGTAACGGCCAAGTGCGAAATCATCGCCGGCGACGGCACCGCATCGGCCAAGATCCTCGCCGTCGGGCCGCTGACCCGCGGCACCTTCTTCGAGATCGACGCCATCCCCGACATCCGCGTGCAATGCGCTAGGCTGAGCAAGCAGCTGCTAGGGTAAAGCTGTTGACGTCGGCGGGATAGCACGCCCCTCAGAGGGGGGTGGGAAGGATCGCTACGGAGGGTGTTGGGCTTGAGTCCAAAGCCGGCCTAAAACTGGAATTCCATTCCCCCTCTCGCCGGTTGATTGGCACGATCTACCTTCTTTCCGACTGCAAACGGCCGGAAAAGAAGCTACGCTGCCGCTCTGCCCCCGAGGCGGTCGCTTGTTCAAGGGAGCACATCGATATGAGCGAGCACGGAAAAGCTGCGCCAGGCAGTTCGGACGGCGCGTTATCCCGCCTGCGTCCGCCCTACGCCTCGGTGCTCGACCTCATCGGCCAGACGCCGGTGGTCGAACTGACCAAATTCGACACCGGCAAGTGCCGGCTGTTCATCAAGCTCGAAAGCCAGAATCCAGGCGGCTCGATCAAGGACCGCATTGCGCTGTCTATGATTTCCGCGGCCGAGAAGGAAGGCAAGCTCAAGCGCGGCGGCACCATCGTCGAGGCGACCGCCGGGAATACCGGCCTCGGCCTCGCCCAGGTCGGCATCCCCAAGGGCTACCGCATCATCCTCGTCGTGCCCGACAAGATGTCGCGCGAAAAGATTCAGCATCTGCGCGCGCTCGGCGCCGAAGTGCGCATGACGCGCTCCGATGTCGGCAAGGGCCATGCCGAATATTACCAGGACATGGCCGAGAAGATCGCATCGGAAACGCCCGGCGCCTTCTACGCCAACCAGTTCGCCAACCCGGCCAACCCCGAGGCGCATGAGACCACCACCGGACCGGAAATCCTTGCCCAGCTCGATGGCGACCTCGACGCCGTGGTCGTCGGCGTCGGCTCCGGCGGCACGCTGACCGGGCTTGGTCGCTACTTCGCCAGAACATCGCCGAAGACCGAAATGGTGCTGGCCGATCCCGTCGGATCGGTGCTGGCGCCGCTGATCAAGACCGGCAAGATGGAAGAGGCTGGCAGCTGGACCGTCGAAGGCATCGGCGAGGATTTCGTGCCGCCCAATGCCGATCTGTCGCTGGTCAGGAAAGCCTATTCCATTCCAGACAAGCAGAGCATGCTGGCCGTGCGGGACCTGCTTTCCAAGGAAGGCATTCTCGCCGGCTCGTCTTCCGGCACGCTGCTGTCGGCCGCGCTTCGCTATTGCCGCGAGCAGACGACAGCAAAACGCGTCGTCACCTTCGTCTGCGACAGCGGCAACAAATATCTGTCCAAGGTGTTCGACGATTTCTGGCTGGCCGAGCAGGGGCTGGCCGAACAGGAACAGCATGGCGATCTGCGCGACCTCGTCATGCGCTCGCACCGCACCGGCGACACCGTTTATGTCGGCCCCGACGAAAGCCTGCTCAACGCCTATGGGCGCATGCGCCGCTCCGATGTCTCGCAGCTGCCGGTGCTGGACAATGGCAAGCTGGTCGGCATTATCGATGAGGGCGACATCTTGGCCAAGGTCGACGGCCCCTATGACGGCCGCTGGGACCGCTTCAACGCCCCGGTGCGCACCGCCATGACCTCCAATCTGCACACGCTGCAGGCCAATCAGACGCTGGATGCGCTGCTGCCGGTGTTCGACCGCAACGAGGTCGCCATCATCTTCGATGGCGACGAGTTCGTCGGCCTGATAACCCGTATCGACCTGATCAACCATTTGAGGCGCGCACGATGACTGCTGAAACATCCCCATCGGGCAAGAACCGCCTGGCTTTTTCCACGCGCACCATCCATGGCGGCCAGAGCCATGACCCGCTGACCGGCGCGGTGATGGTGCCGATCTACGCGACCTCGACCTATGGCCAGCAGTCGCCCGGCGTGCACAAGGGGTTTGAGTATGCCCGCAGCCAAAACCCGACCCGCTTTGCCTTCGAGCGCGCGGTGGCCGATCTCGAAAGCGGCTCGGCCGCCTTTGCATTCGCTTCCGGCCTGGCGGCGATCTCGACCGTGCTCGAGCTGCTCGACAGCGGCGCCCATATCGTTGCAACCGACGACATCTATGGCGGCTCGTTCCGGCTGATGGAGCGGGTGCGCAGGCGCTCGGCCAATCTGCAGGTGAGTTTTGTGGACTTCACCGATCTGGCGGCGGTGGAAGCAGCGATTCGCCCGGAGACAAAACTGCTCTGGGTCGAAACTCCGACCAATCCGCTGCTGCGTATCGTCGACCTCGAAGGCGTTGCGGCACTCGCCAGGCGCAAAGGGGTTTTGACGGTCGCCGACAACACGTTCTGCAGCCCCTACATCCAGCGGCCGCTTGAACTCGGCATCGACATCGTCGTCCACTCGACGACGAAATATCTCAACGGCCATTCCGACATGGTCGGCGGCGTCGCCATCGTCGGCGACAACAAGGATCTAGCGGCCCAGCTGAAATTCCTGCAGAACGCCATCGGCGCCATCTCCGGTCCCTTCGACAGTTTTCTCGCGCTGCGCGGCATCAAGACACTGGCGCTCAGGATGGAGCGGCATTCCACGAACGGCCTGAAGATTGCGCAGTGGCTGGAGGCGCGAAAAGATGTGCGCCGCGTCGTCTATCCCGGCCTGGCCAGCCATCCGCAGCACGCCATCGCCGTCCAACAGATGCATGCTTTCGGTGGGATGATCTCGGTCGACCTCGACCGCGACCTCGCCGGCACCAAACGCTTCCTCGAACGGACGCAACTGTTCACGCTGGCTGAAAGCCTCGGCGGCGTCGAAAGCCTGATCGAACACCCGGCGCTGATGACGCACGGCTCGATCCCGGCGGAAAAGCGCGCGGAAATCGGCATTTCGGATTCGCTGGTGCGGTTGTCGGCGGGGATAGAGGATGGCGATGATCTGATCGCCGACCTGGACCAGGCGCTGCGGGGGTAGGCGTACCGGATGCGTACCGATGACAATGAGGGGCGGCGCTGACCGTCGAGATTAAATCCCAATCCGCCGCGCGTTAACACATTCAGCAGCTTTTGCTTAACTCTTCGCCGCTATGTCCCGCCCCGGGGAGGCATGGCGAGAGTGAGTGTGATGGACAACAACCCGGAAAAGCGCAGCGAATGGCGCGCCATTTTTTATGTGCAGGCCCGCGTGGCCATCCTGTTTGTCCCGGTCGTCGCCAGCCTTCTGATCATTGCCGCTCTTGCCGGCAACGACCACAGTTCCGACGCCCTCGACCGCACGGTTACGGGCTCGGTGAAATAGCGGCACGGCCGTCGGCTTGCCTGCCCGGGAACGGCCGCCTCAGAAAAACTTCGGGATCGGGCCGTTCTGCGGCGTCACGTCGCCTTCCAGGTCGATGAACGCCTCGTCGACAAAGCACCAGGCCCAGCCTTCCGGCGGGTCGTAGCCTTCGATGACCGGATGCTTGGTGGCGTGGAAATGCTTGGTGGCGTGGCGGTTGGGCGAGTCGTCGCAGCAGCCGACATGGCCGCAGGTACGGCAGAGCCTGAGATGCACCCACATCGAGCCGCTCTTCAGGCACTCCTCGCAACCGAGCGCGCTCGGCGTCACAGTCTTGATGTCGCGCGTGTGTTTGCATTCATCCATTATGCTCTCCTGGCCAGTTCGGGCGCTGCTGCGTCGGGTCGCGCGAGATAGGCGTGCAAGGCAGCCACCACCTGGGCGCCTTCGCCGACGGCGGCGGCGACCCGCTTGACCGAGCCTGCGCGCACGTCGCCGATGGCGAACACGCCGCTGCGGCTGGTCTCCATCTGGCCCGCCCCTATGTCGGCGCCGGTGCGCACGAAACCCCTGGCGTCGAGCGCGATATCGCACCCAGCCAGCCAATCGGTGTTGGGGTCGGCGCCGATGAACAGGAAGAGATGCTGGATCGGGCGCGTCTCGACGCCGCCGGGGTTGCGCCAGCGCAACTGGGTGAGATTGCCGCCTTCGCCTTCCAGCGCCTTGATCTCTGTCTCGCCAAGCACCTCGATGTTCGGTTGCGCCTCGATACGCTCGACCAGATAGCGCGACATGGTTTCCCTGAGGCCGCCGCGGCGCGCCAGCATCGTCACCTTGCGCACCTGGCTGGCGAGATAGACCGCCGCCTGCCCCGCCGAATTGCCGGCGCCGACCAGCGCCACTTCTTGCCCTGTGCATAGCCGCGCCTCGATCGGCGAGGCCCAGTAATGCACCGACGTGCCCTCGAACTCGGCCAGCTTGGCGATGTCGAGGCGGCGGTAGCGGGCGCCGCTGGCGATCACCACCGTGCGCGCGCGCAGGCTTTCACCGTCGCCGACGGCGAGCGTGTAGCCCTCGCCTGCTGCACCGAGCAGCTTGGCCTCGTCGGGGATGACTATTTCGACGCCGAATTTCTGCGCCTGGTTGTAGGCGCGCGCCATCAGCGCCATGCCGGAAATGCCGGTGGGGAAACCCAGATAGTTCTCGATGCGCGCGGAGGCGCCGGCCTGGCCGCCGAAGGCGCGGCAATCGAGCACGATGGTCGACAGCCCTTCGGATGCCGCATAGACCGCGGCCGCCAGCCCCGCCGGCCCGGCGCCGACAATGGCGACGTCATAGACCATGTCGGGATCGATCGGCCGCAGCAGGCCGATGCAGCGGGCAAGTTCGGTTTCGCCGGGATTGTGCATCAGCTTGCCGTTGGGGCAGAGCACGATCGGCAGATGGTGCGGGTCGACATGAAAATGCTCAATCAGCGTCTTGGCGCACGGGTCGCTGTCGGAATCGAGCGCGCGGTGCGGCTGGCCGCTGCGGCGCAGAAACCCCTGCAGCCGCAGCGTGTCGCCATTGCCGGCCGGGCCTACGACGATCGGTCCGCTGCTGCCACTTTCCAGGAGCCCGACGCGGCGCAGGATCAGCGCCCGCATGATCCGCTCGCCAAGGCTTGCCTCCTGCACCATCAGGTCGCGCAGCCGCTGCGAGGGGATGACGAAGGCCTCGACCGGCTCGGCCGCCTCCGCATTGACCAGCGACGGCCGGCTGGAAAGCTGCGCCAGCTCGCCGATGAAATTGCCTGGGCCATGGGTGACGATGGTCTCGCGCCGGCCGGGCCTGACATCCTGGGTGATATCGGCCGTGCCCGACAGGATGACGATCAGCCCCGGCGCCACAGTGCCGGCGGTGACGATGTGCTCGCCGGCGGCATAGGAACTCGCCTCGCCGAACCGGCGCATGCGCTCGATATCGGCGTCGCCCAGGATGGGAAACATCTGGTCGCGGCGGGTGACGGTGATCGGCTGGGTGGGTGGGGCCATAGGTAGAACGTAGCGCCGAGACGGCCGGGTTTGAAGTGGTTTGTTGGAGGACTGGCCGGAAGGGGAGGTGGCTCCCGCGCCAACTGGTTCGGATGCTTCGCATGGCCCCGCGCTGCAAGGCAAACAGCGCGCCGACCAGTGCGACCTTTATAAGGGCGAGCCCGAGCAGTACCGTCGGCAGTCCTCGCTCACCGGTGTGTTGCAGGAGCAGCGCGCCGACGAACGGCGCCGCGGCTATCGCGTTACGCCAAGCGCCTGGGGTGCGGTGGTATCCTCGGGCTCCCCGAAGGCAGATCCCGGCGAAAGCCCATTCGTCACATCTTTGTAGAGCGCTATCGGATGCGGGCGCCCCACCAGATATCCTTGGATTTCGGGACATCCTTCCTTCATCAGGAAGGCACGCTCGTCCTCTGTTTCGACACCCTCCGCGATGACAGGCAAGGCCAGCGCATTCCCCAGGCTGAGTATCGTGCGCACGATGGCGGCCGATTGGACATTCGAACCGACACCCGAAACAAAACTGCGATCGATCTTGATCTTGTCGAATGGAAACGCCTGCAGCGAGGACAGTGAGGCATACCCGGTGCCAAAATCATCCATCGAGACCCTGACGCCCAACGCCTTCAACCTCCGCAAAACCGACAAGGCAGTTGCCCGGTCGCGGATGAGAACCCCTTCCGTGATTTCCAGTTCCAGCCGCCCCGGAGCAAGGCCGGTCTCGTAGAGGATAGAATGAACGAGGCCTACCAGGTCCCCGAAACGGAATTGCACGGGAGAGAGGTTGACGGCGATCTGCAGCGGTGAGGGCCAGGAGGCCGCGTCTCTGCACGCCTGCCTGAGCGTCCATTCACCTATCTCAACGATCGTGCCATCCTGTTCGGCAAGCGAGACAAACGCGTTTGGCGAGATGAGCCCATGCTTTGGATGGTGCCATCGGGCGAGTGCCTCGAAACCGAAGATTTCGCCGTCCATCCTGGCTTGCGGCTGATAATGAAGCACAAGTTCGCCATGGGCGACCGCAGAGCGCAAATCTCGCTGCAAGGCGTAGCGCTCTCTTAGCCGCTTATCCATCTCAGGATCGAAGAATTGCACCATTCGACGACCGTCCGCCTTGGCCCGGTACAGCGCTGCGTCGGCATTTGCCATCAGCGCCGCGGCATTCTCTCCGTCTTTCGGATAGATCGCCGCGCCGATGCTCACCCCGATCGAAATGTGCTGGCCTCGGATTTCGAATTTGCCTGCCGCCGATTCGAACAGACGGTCCGCAACGTCCTTGGCACTCGCGGACCGGTCATCCATGGCCAGGACAACCGTGAATTCGTCGCCGCCCATGCGCGCGATAAAGGCCTCAGGCGCCGCGGTTTGGAGACGCCGGGAAATGGTGCAAAGCAGATCGTCGCCGGCGGCGTGCCCGAAAACGTCGTTCGCCTCTTTAAAATGGTCAAGGTCGATGCTGAAGACGGCAAAGCTGGCGTGCGTTGCTTTTGCGCGCTCGAGCGTCGTGGCCAGGTGTGCTGCAAGCGCGGCTCGGTTCGCTAGGCCGGTAAGCGGATCGTGGTGCGCGAGATGCGCGATTTCCTCGTGCCGTGCCATCAGTTCGGTGCGCGCTACGTTCATGTTCTCGCGCGCGTCGTCCAGGCCGTGGGCGGCTTCCCTCACCTTGTCCTGGAGCAGGTTGAAGCTTTCGGCCATCTCTCCAAGTTCGTCACGAGAGTTTACCGTAACCGGCATGATGTTCACGGAGGCATGCGCCGCCGCGAGGTCTCCCCGCCCCAGGGCGACCATGGCGAGAGAGAAATCCTTCAGCGTTCCGGATGTCAGACGCTTTGCCGCGTTGCTCACCTCGGTCGCCGAATGGGTGATCATTCCCGGCAAGATCAGGCCAACGCTGATGGTCAGCAGCGCGACAACGACAAAAATGTCCTCCAGCGCGGCGACCAATGAAGTGTCGCCTTGGGGAACGCTGCCGATCGCCAGGAAATAGCCGGCACCGTCAAGCACGAGCACAAAAAGCATGGCTCCGGTAAGCTTCAGGTGAAGCGTATGTGGCAGCAAGGGTAGACCGAGTGCGTATCGATCCTCCATCGTGCGCCAGGCGTAGAGCGCAGCACCCGAATATGCCAAAGCCAGACCGAACAGGACGGTAGGAAGGCCAAATTGCTGAAATCCCAGTATGGCGGTCAACAGCCATATTGCAGCCGCGCCTACGCCAAGGATGATGGTTCCCCTGGGAGCCCGGAAGGGTCGCTCGGCTTCGGGACTGTCACGGCGCAATAGCCAGACTGCGATGTTTGGCATGCAGATGCTGATCAGGTACGTAAAATTGGCCGCGGCGATCATCCAGAGCGGATACCCGCACAGCATGAAGCCGATTGCCGCGGCAGCTGTGAGCAGCGTTGCCGCCCAGGGACAATCTGTTGAGGTGCGCCTGGCCAGGAAGCTCGGCAGCAGGCCGTCTTCGCTCAGCTGCGCAAGGGTCCGCGCGGCGCCTGCCAATGGCTGCAACGTTCCATGGAACATGTTCAGCATGATGAGCCAGATGGCGGCCGCCTTGCCGAAACTCCCCAACAAGGGCGCAAAGGTAGGCCCAAGAGCTATGGCGAGGTCGGTGCCGAGCGGCTCCGGCCCGAGCACACCCAGCCAGACAACCGGCAGGACCAGGAAATAGACGCCCGCCATTGCGGCGCTGGCCCACATCGCCAGAGGAATGTTGCGGTTGGGATCGATGGTTTCGCCAACATGGCAGGCTGCAGCCTCAAATGCCGGTGCGGCAAACCCGATCAGGTACAGTCCCGCCATCACCGACGTGATATCGCCGAACAGGCCGGCAAACGGGCTGGTCAGGGCAAAATCCGTCGCTTGCCGCCAGTCGACCGAGCCACTGATGACCGGGACAAGGGATGAGAGAAACGCAAGCGTCGCGGAGGCAGTGGCGATCGGGATCGCCAGTTGGACCACCCACTTGATTCCACACAGGTTGACCGCCGTAAAGAATGCGATAAGCCCGCAGGCGACCGCCTCCACGGGGAGGCCCGGCAGGTACCATTGCTGGATTGCAGACGCTGAAAGAACCGCTGTCAGTCCGCAGGTCGGCACCCAACCCCACCAATAGCAGGTGCCCGTCAGAGCCGAGAGAACGGGACTGTAAGGTCGGAAGGCTTCGGCGCACGCTGCAGAGATACCGCCGACGCGGTTTGGCCACATGAGAACCAATTCGGTCCACGCAGGCGCGGCGGCCCAGCTTAGAAGCAGACCAACAACGAGCAAAGGAACCGCAGCGCTTCCTTGACCGGGAATATTCCCCTGACCGACAAAAAGGGCGGCAATCAGAAACAGGCTTTGATTGCTGCCACCCATGGCGAGCGCTGTCGTGCCCATCCATCCCAAGGTTCTCGGGTGCGGTCGTGAAGGCGTGAGGCCCGGCATTCAGAGACATCCATTCGAGTGCGGAGCGCTGTCTGACTGGCGAATGTAACCTGCGGAGATATGTCTGTCGTACGTCGCGCTCCCGAAGTCAAAGTTGGACCTTAGGTGAGACGTATTAAGACTTCGTACCAAACCAGATCCGCCCGATGATCGCTGTCAACTTCCGGTGGCTGCGGTTCAATCATGCTGATGCCGGTCCGAATGGCTCGATCTCCTCCGATCCGGGATATCATTTCCAATTTTATCTAATCGCCCACTATGGAAGAGCGATCGAATAGTCGCGAATACAGCTTAATATCGCTTATTATCGACAAATCTCGTGATTGTGGCGCTATCATCCGAAGGCGGCTGAAGTCGACTGTAGATCGCTAAGCACATTGACCGCTTTTGACTTCGTACCTCGCCATCGTGGGGCAAGCACCGAGACTTCACGCCGTGCCTCAAGTTGGAGCTAACTTGTGCGAACATGCAGCATAGCCCCGCGTTGCAGGGCAAACAGCGCGCCGACCACGCTGGGCGCGGCGGTCGGCCTTGGCGCGCTGGTGGGTCCTTCCCAGGCCGGCGCCCGTACGGTCGAGATGGCGATCGCCCGCTACCATCATCCGATCTGCACCAAACTGGCCTCGGTGACATTTCTGACCATAGGCGTGGCGATGCTCTGGACCGGCCTGCCCGGTTCTGCCGGCCGCGGTGATTTTCTATGGCGCCCGCATCGGCTAGCATGGCCGAGTATCGTCACATGCGGCGACATGGTGTTCTGGACGATGCTTGAGCGCGACGCCACCTCGCCAGCGGGCACGCCTTCGACGCCGGCCCGTAGCAGGAATGTGTTCAGCACCAGAACACTTGGGATCAGCGTTGCGGGAGCCTGCACACGTGAGTACTCCGCCTCACAAGCCTTCCGGCTGGTCCTCGAGGACGAACGACGCTGCAATCAGGTCATCGCCGCTGATGCGGCCACTGCCGCCAACCATGATGGATGCGACTTTCTGAAAGGTCTTCATGTCGGCCTCTGTTATGCGCGCATCGCGCATTCTCGCCCTGAGAGAACCCAAGCGGGTATCAAGGGCTGGCGATGTCTCGACGTCATCGATCATCTTCGATCATCCTGGAGCGCAACGTGAAATCCGCTGCCCGCCGCCATGGCCGGCGGCGGGCGGCAGCTATTCGATCAGTCGTAGACCTTCACAATTTTCCGGGTGCTGGGATCGACCAGGACGGTGCGGTTGTCGACCACGACGTAGCGGTATTTGACGTTGGGAACTTCGTGCAGCTCGACCGTATCAGGCAAGGCACTGCCGACGTTCAGCTCCACGCCCGGGATCTTCACCGAAGCCAGCGGCTGCTTTTTTACGTATTCGCGGACGACCGTATCCTGCTCCGGTGTGATGACGACATCCTGAGCTGCGGCGGCGCTGACCCCAGCCAAAAGCAACAAGCCTGCAGCGGCACTTGCAAAGTGGATTTTCATGGTTTTCTCCTCGCGTAATCCGGCGACGGCACCACGCCTGTTCGCCGAGGGACCGAACTTGAGATCAGCCAGATTGTTCCTGTGACTTCAGTCCGCGGCGAACCAGACCAAAGTCGGATATCAGCTAAGACCCAAGTCCCGAGGCGGAACGTTCAAGCGGGGCAGGCGTTTCCCAAATGCAACTAAATAAAACAGGAGAGGAACACATGGCCGACGGCCCAACTGTTGTTAATTCTGGTGGTGGGGGCGGCACTGCAATTGCTGTTGTTCTTGCACTTATTGCAGTCGTAGTATTGCTTATTTTTACCGGCGTCATCAATATCCGCGGCGACGGCGGCAAGGATATCGACGTCAAGGTTGAAGCGCCAAAGGTGGAAGCTCCGGCTGCACCTGCAAAGCCTGCGGCACCTGCCCCAGCCCCTGCGAGTGGCGGCTGATCTGCTCGTATCCACGCTTCCGAACTGACCTATGAAAAGGAAATTCCCATGACCAGATATTTCGTCAGCGCCGCCGGCGCCCTCGTCCTTATGGCGGGCATCGGCACCTCGTTTGCCGAGGACGTTATTGTTCTCAAGCCCGAACAACAGACGGTCATTCGCGAATATATCCATAAGCAGAAGCTGGCCTCAGTCAGTTTGCTCGGCGTCGAACTCAATGTCGGCACGGCACTTCCAGACACTGTCGAGCTCCACGCAATCGACGTTCCGGATGTCCGCTACAAGTATACGGTTGTCGGAGATCATGCGGTTCTCGTCGATCCCGACACTCGCAAGGTCGTGCAGATCATCGAATAACGCGCGAGCCCGCCGCTCCGGTCTGGAGCGGCGGGCTGTGGCTGCCCTGTGAAGGCTCTATGGGCGGCCGTTTTCTCAACGGGAGGATGTCTGATGTTTAGCGACAAGGAAACTTGGGTCCTGGAAGCTGCCTTACTCGCGGCAATTCCAATTTGCGTAGCCGTCACCGCACTCGTGGCATTTTTGACCGCGGCCTGGATATGAATCGCTTCCTGTTTGTGATGGGCGACTTTCTATCCCGGCCACCGGGCTTCTATGTCCTTCTTGTAGCCATGCTGCTCTGTACTGCATTGGTGCCATTCGGCCTGACCAATGTGGTCACCTACGCATTGTCGGTAGCGGCCATCGTGATCACCGGCGTTGTGCTGATCCAGGGTTACCGCGACACGGCCGCCATTCACGCCAAGCTTGATGAGATTATCGTTTCGCTGAATGAGACCAGAAACGATGTCGTCGGCTTGGAGCATGCCGAGCCGGAGGAGATTCGGGAGAAGCTCCAGACACTCGAAGAAGAAGCAATGAAAGCGGTTCGCCCGCCGCATTGACCCTCCGCTGGACTATCTGTCATCCATCAGCAAAAAAGCCCGGGAACCGGGCTTTTTTGCTTCGCGTCTAAATCATTTCGGACTTATCCGAAACGGGAATTTGGTGCCCAGAAGAGGACTCGAACCTCCACTCCTTGCGGAACACGGACCTGAACCGTGCGCGTCTACCAATTCCGCCATCTGGGCTGGTGCGGGCTCATGTAAGCGGGCAAACGATATGTGTCAACGCGCTTTTTCGAGGGCCGCTGCCTGCCGGCTTAGTTTCCCGGGGGTCAGCGCCGCCCCTCACCTGCCTGCCGGCATCCTCTCCCCGTACAGTGACGGGGAGAGGGGCGCTCTCATCGATGATTTTCGCCGGTCACCTGCGTCACAAGAAGAGCGCCGAGGCTGCGGCCAGCCCTTTCTCCCCGTCACTATACCGGGAGAACTGCCCGGCAGGGCAATGAGGGGCAGCGCCGACTTGGCGAATGCGCTGGCCGAAAACCTCACCCCTCCAGCACGTCCTTCGACGCCACGGTGGAATCGGCGTTGAGCTTGTAGATCACCGGCACGCCGGTGCCGAGCTCGAGCTTGACGATCTCCTCGCCGCTCTTGCCGTCCAGCGCCATGATCAGCGCGCGCAGCGAATTGCCATGCGCGGCGACCAGCACGGTGCCGCCTTTCAGAACATGCGACTGCATGTCGTGCAGGTAATAGGGCCAGACGCGGGCGCCGGTGTCCTTCAGGCTTTCGCCGCCGGGCGGCGGCACGTCGTAGGAGCGGCGCCAGATGTGCACCTGCTCCTCGCCCCACTTCTGGCGCGCGTCGTCCTTGTTGAGGCCGGAGAGATCGCCATAGTCGCGCTCGTTCAGCGCCTGGTCGCGGATCGTCTTCAAATCGCTCTGGCCGACCGCGTCGAGAATGTGCTGGCAGGTCTTCTGCGCCCGGATCAGCGCCGAGGTGAAGGCAATGTCGAATTTCAAGCCGCGTGCCTTGAGCTTCTGGCCGGCTTCCTTGGCCTCCTTGTGGCCCTGCTCGGTAAGGTCGACATCGCGCCAGCCGGTGAACAGGTTCTTCAGGTTCCATTCGCTCTGGCCGTGGCGCACGAGCACGAGAGTTCCCGACATGTTTGCTCCTTCAAAATTATGGATGGTTTAGCTCAAGCCGAGCACGTCCCGCATGGAATAAAGTCCGGGCTTTTTACCGCGCGCCCAGAGCGCGGCCTTGACCGCGCCGCGGGCAAAGATGGCGCGGTCCTCGGCATGGTGCGACAGCGTGATGCGCTCGCCGGTCCCGGCCAGGATGACGCTGTGGTCGCCGACCACCGAGCCACCGCGCAAGCTGGCAAAGCCGATCGTTCCTGGCTTGCGCACGCCGGTATGGCCGTCGCGTGACCGCACATCGTTGCCGGCAAGGGAAATGCCGCGTCCCGCCGCCGCCGCTTCGCCGAGCAGCAAGGCGGTGCCCGAGGGCGCGTCGACCTTGTGCTTGTGATGCATTTCGAGGATCTCGATGTCGAAATCCTCTGGACCGAGCGCGCGCGCGGCCTGCCCGACCAGCACCGCCAGAAGATTGACGCCGAGGCTCATATTGCCGGATTTGACGATCGTCGCGTGGCGCGCCGCGGCCTCGATCCTGGCGTCGTCTTCCGCCGAGCAGCCGGTGGTGCCGATGACATGGGCAATGCGTGCCTGCGCGGCATAGCCTGCGAATTCGACGGTGGCTGCCGGCATGGTGAAATCGAGCACGCCGTCGGCCTTGGCGAACACCGGCAGCGGATCGTCGCCGATCGTCACATTGATGATGCCGATGCCGGCAAGCTCGCCCGCATCCCTGCCGAGATAGGGCGATCCGGTTCGTTCGACCGCGCCGACGACGCGGGCGCCGGGGATTGAATGGATGGCGCGGATCAGCGTCTGGCCCATGCGGCCGGCCGCCCCCACCACCACCAGGCCCATTTCGCCGGATTCGCTCATGCTGTTCTCCCCACCGCCTTCTTGGCGCGGCTGCGCAGGACCGGAGTTTGGACGGGCTTCGAGTCGTCGACAAGCCCCAGTCCGTTCTTGCCTTGAATGCGGTGGAAGCGGGCGTAGACACTGTTTGGATCGGCCATCAGTGCGGCATGGGTGCCTTCCTCGACCAGGCGCCCCTCTTCAAGCACGATAATGTGGTCGGCGTTGACGACCGTCGACAGGCGATGCGCTATCACGATGGTGGTGCGCCCTTCCATCACATGGGTCAGCGCCTCCTGGACGCGCGCCTCGGCCTCGTTGTCGAGCGCCGAGGTCGCTTCGTCGAGCAAAAGGATCGGCGCGTTGCGCACGATCGCCCGCGCAATCGAGACGCGCTGGCGCTGGCCGCCGGAAAGTGTCGAGCCGCCCTCGCCGACGGGCGTGTCGTAGCCCTGCGGCTGCTGACGGATGAACTCGTCGGCCGCCGCCAGCACCGCCGCCCGCTCGATCTCGGCGTCGGTCGCCGAAAGTCGGCCAAAACGGATGTTGTCGCGTATGCTGCCTTCGAACAGATAGGGCGCCTGCGAGACATAGGCGATCGAGCCGCGCAGCGAGTGCTTGGTGACTTTGGAAATGTCCTGGCCATCGATCTCGATCGAACCCTTGTCGACATCGTAGAAGCGCTGCAGCAGCGCCACGAGCGTCGTCTTGCCGGCACCCGAGGCCCCGACCACCGCCGTAACCTTGCCGGCCGCGGCGGTGAAACTCAGGTTCCTGATCACCGGCATGTCGGCGCTGTAGCCGAACGTCACATTGTCGAAGCGAACCTCGCCGGTGGTGATCCTTGCTTCGACCGCGTCGGGCGCATCGCCCTGTTTAGGCTCCAGGTCGAGCAGCTCGTAAATCATCCGGGCGTTGACCAGGGCACGTTCCATACCCACCTGCGTACGAGCCAGGCGCCGTGCCGGATCGTAGGCCATGATCAGCGCGGTGATGAAGGAAAACACAGCGCCTGGTGGTTGTCCGAGCACCAGCGCCCGGTAGCCGGAATAGGCAAGGACGGAGGTAATGGCGAAACCGCCCAAAATCTCGGAAATCGGCGACAGCCGCTCCGCGACCCGGGCGATCTTGTTGTTACGCTGCTCGGCCGTATCGGCCATGATGCCGATCCGGCGCGCCAGCTCGGCTTCCAGGGTGAAGGCCTTGACGATGGCGATGCCTTGCGTGGCCTCCTGTACGGACCCGTTCAGCCGCGAGTTGATCAGCACCGATTCCCGGTTGATGCGCCGCAATCGGCGGGTGATGTAGACGACGGCCCAGATCAGCGGCGGCCCGATCAGCAGCGAGCTGAGCGACAACACCGGATCCTGGTAGATCATGACGCCAACGAGGGCGATCAGCGAGACCGCGTCGCGGCTGATGGAGGTCAGCGTCAGCGACAGCAGATCGCGAACGCCGCCGACATTCTCGTTGACCTGTGCCGCCAGCCGACCGGAACGCGTATCGTTGAAGAAGTCGACGCCGAGCTTCATCAGATGGTCGAAGCTGCGCTTCTGGTAGCGGGCGACCAGATTGTTGCCGATCTTGGCCAACGCGACCGCCTGGCCGTAACCGGCGAAGCCGCGCAGCACGGAGGCGGCCATGAACCCGGCGCAGATCCAGACGATCATGTCGCCGCGTCGTTCGTAGAAGATCTCGTTGATCATCGGGGCCATGATCCACGCCGTGAAGGCGGTGGTGGCGGAAACAATCAGCAGGCAGCCGACGGCAACGACATAGGTCCAGCGATATTCACTACCGTTTTCGGCCAGGATGCGGCGCAGCACCGCAGTGACCTCAGCTGGCTGGACTTTCAGTTTGAGTGGACTTTGAGCGGTCAAATCGCGGGCGCTTCGTGGTTTGCTAGAGCATGATGCCGAAAAGTGGGAAGCGGTTTTCGGACGACATCATGCTCTATCTCTTTGATTTAGAGCCGGATTCAGATTTCAGGTCGATTCGATCTGAAATCATCCGGCCCTAGGGATGCCAGGCTGGAATTCGGCCCCCTCTTAGCGCCCCGGCTACGGCTTGCCTATGGCGAAACTTCGTCGCGGCCCGAGGTTGGGGTCACGAAAGCGGCAGCCATTTCCAGGAAAATACCCGTTTTCGGGACGAAATGGATCATGCCCGCCAGCGCCGCCCCGCGGTCTGGACGCCGAACAGCGAAGGGTTGCGGGCATAGGCGGCAAGGCCCAGAAGTGCTGCCAGCGGGTGGGTGATGACATAGACCGGCATTGAGGCCATCAGCGCGCTGTGCGGCGCTTTGTCCTCGAAGGCGGCACGGAAATTGCCTTCCTTCAGTGCCGGAACGATCTTTTGCGCGATGCCGCCGGTCAAAAACACGCCGCCGCGGCTCATGAACACCAGCGCGAGGTCGCCGGCGGTGCGGCCGAGGCAGGTGACGAACAGCGCCAGCGCTTCCTCGGCAACCGGGTCGGTCTTGGCCAGCGCCGCCCCGGTGATTTCGGCCGGCGTGGTGAACGGCGCCGGCTTGCCGTCGGCCTTGGCGACCGCCCGGTAGACATTGACCAGACCGCGCCCGCACAGGATCTGCTCGCCCGAAATGCGGCCGTCCAGCTTTTCGATATGCGGGAACACCTCGAAATCGCGCGGCGTCCGCGGACCGATATCCATATGGCCGCCTTCGCCAGGCACCGGGATCCAGTGGTGGAGGGCATGAACCAACCCGGCGACGCCGAGGCCGGTGCCGGGGCCGAGCACGACACGCCCGGCATTCTCCTCCGGCGCGCCGCCGCCGATCTTTTCCATATGCTCTTCGCCGAGCGCCACGACGGCCAGCGCCTGCGCCTCGAAATCGTTGAGCACGACGATGTCGCCCAGGCCCAGATTGGCAAACATCTGCTTCGGCTTCACCACCCAGGGACAGTTGGTAAGCGGGATCTCGTCGCCATCGACTGGTCCGGCGATCGCCAGCACTGCCGAATTCGGCCGGATGGACGACCGGTCGAGCACCGCCGCCTGGATCGCCTCGTCTATGGTGGCGAAATTGGCGGTTTGCACGATATGCGGCTCACCGGCTTCCGAATTTGCGTCGAGCACGATCGAAAAGCGCGCATTGGTGCCGCCGATGTCGCCGATCAGCACTGGAAACCGCAACGCGGTGTCGTCGTCGCCTGACATGCTCTTGCTCGTCCCCTTTGCGGCGCCGTTGCGACCGTTTCAATCGCCCGGTTTTTCAATCGCCCGGTGTTCAATCGCCCGGTGTTCAATCGATTGACTAGCGCATGGCCCCGGAAAGGGAAAGCGTCAGTTCGCCATCACTGTCCGACGTTTGCCGGCGGCCGTCGCCTTGGCAGGGGAATGCCGATCTCCGGCGTGGCGGTGAATGCGTTGGCTGCGTTTGGCAACCCGCCCGCATTGCCCGCAATAGGCGGAGGCGCGTCGGGTTCCGGCGCCCTGGCGGCGATCGGCACGCCGCCGCCGCGATAGGTGACGGCTTCGGCCGAGTCGGCATCGGGCTGGTCGAGCACGAACTGGCATTGTTTCGGCAGGTTCGCCATCGTCATCAGGTCGCGCGCCTTGGGCGCGTCCGGGTTCTTGTTGGGCCGCCACGGCTCCTCGGTAAACCACCAGGCCAGCGGCTTGCCGCAGCCGTCATCGTCGGGCGTCGCTTCCTGTCCCTTGCAGTTGGGCGAACCCGGCTGGCAGCCGATGCGGATGTGGAAATGATAGTCATGGCCCCAGAACGGCCGGATTTTTCTCAGCCAGGTACGGTCGCCGGTGACGGTGTCGCACAGCTTCTTCTTGATGCCTGGATTGACCAGGATGCGCTCGACTTCCGGATAGCTCGCGGCGCGCTTCAACAGCTTGGTATGTATCGGCTTCCACAGCCTGTCCTTCACCAGATGCGTCTTGTCGTCGACCATCAGCGTGGCGCTGATGTTTTCGCGCTCCTGGGTCGTAAGCTTGCGGTCGGGCATCGGCGTCAGCCAGATGTCGGCGTCGAGGCCGATCTGGTGCGAGGCGTGCCCGGTCAGCATCGGGCCGCCGCGCGGCTGCGAAATGTCGCCGATCAGAAGCCCCGGCCAGCCGTCGGCGGCGGCATCGCGCGACAGTTTCTCGATCAGCGCGATCATCGTTGGATGACCCCAGCGCCGGTTGCGCGAGGGACGCATCACCTCCCAGTTCTGGCCGTCCATCGGAATGGCGACGCCGCCGGTGAAGCAGCCCTTTGAATAGAAGCCGAAGGATTGCGCCGCAGCCACCGCCGGCAGCTTCTTGGCGCCGAACAGGTCTTTTGCCCGTGGCTCGGCCGTGATTGCGCCCGCCACCAGCCCGGCCAGCGCCACGACCGCCAGCGCCGCCGTCAGGAACGGCCGTCTGCCGGTCAAGGATCGCATCGAAATCGTCATGAACCCCACTGCAAAAGTCCGCAACACAATCGAATCATATCACCCTCGGGCTCGCGTTTCGATTATCTACCTTCATCGGGCTGCGCGGCTCGCCGTCGCGCCAGCTGCCGTCGGCCCACATCCGATCGAACGCCTGGCGGTAGTCCGGATAGCGGAACCGGTAGCCCGCTGCCTTGATCGCGGCGTTGGCGACGCGCTTGTTCTCGCCATAGAAGGACCGCGCCATGGGCGAAAGTTGGGCGGTCTCGAAAGGAATCTCCGGCGGCGGCTCGACGCCCATCAGCGAAGCGGCATAGGTGACGACATCCTGCGGCGGCGCCGGCTCGTCATCGGTGATGTTGAAAATGCCGCCTCTATTGCCACCGATGAGGTGCCAGAGCGCGCCGGCGATGTCGTCGCAATGGATGCGGTTGAACACCTGGTCGGGCTTGACCAGCCGCCTGGCCGTGCCGTTTTCCAGATTGACCAGCGCGTTGCGACCCGGCCCGTAAATGCCGGAAAGCCGCAGGATGGCCACCGGCTTGCCGGTCTCGAGTCCAAGCTGCAGCCAGCCCCGCTCGGCCGCCACTCGCATCGACGAGCGTTTCGACACCGGCCGGCATTCGGCCGTTTCATCGACCCAGGCACCGTCATAATTGCCATAGACGCCGACGGTCGAGAGATAGCCGATCCAGCGAAGCGCCGGCATCGCCTCGATCGCCTTGCGCGCGGCGAGAAGCACAGGGTCGCCGGCCTCCTCCGGTGCCACCGAGACGACGAGATGGGTGGTCTTTTCCAGCGCATCGCCGATTTCAGGGGTCAGGGCGCCGTCGAACAGCAGCGGCGCGATGCCGACCTGCCGCAGCGCGTCGAATTTTTCCAATGAGCGCGTGGTGCCAAAAATGAGATTCTTGTGAACAGGGGCGCCCACACTACCCCTCCCCACAAGGGGGAGGGAACGTTGCCGCGCGCTCTTACCGATCCCAGTCGCTGGGTCTGCGAAGGTAGGCGCTTCCGCGAGTTCCCCTCCCCCTTGTGGGGAGGGGTTAGGGGTGGGGGTATTCGTAGTGCGCAAACCGTGCCAGCCCGCATTGGCCCGTGCAAAGGCTTTGCCCGAATAGCCGGCGCCAAAGATAAAAACCTGTTTTTCGCTCATGCGTGCGCCTCAATTGGCAATACGGACAGCCATTCGCCCCGCACTGTCTTGTCGGTTTCAGTGTTCGAGTAGATCGCCGCCTGCCTGTTGAATTCGGCGGCCGGCACCAGCCGCGCCAGCGCCCAGATCGCCGCGCCGCGCACCAGCGGCGAGGCGTCGCCAAGGAGGGCGCGCACCGGGCCGGCCAGCGAAACATCGCCGGAATTGCCGGCGGCGGTCAGCACGTTGCGGACAAAGCGGTCGCGGCCGATGCGTTTAATCGGCGAGCCCGAGAAGAAAGACCGGAACGCCGTGTCGTCCAGCTGCAACAGCTCGCCCAGCGGCGGCTCGCGCAGTTCGTCGCGGGCAGCAAGCTTGGCTTCCGAAGCGGCGCGGGCAAACTTGTTCCACGGGCAGGCGGCGAGACAATCGTCGCAGCCATAGATGCGGTTGCCGATCTTTTCGCGGAATTCTTGCGGGATCGGCCCCTTGTTCTCGATGGTCAGGTAGGAGATGCAGCGCCTGGCATCGAGCCGATAGGGCGCCGGAAAGGCATCGGTCGGGCAGGCGTCGAGACAGGCGCGGCAGGAACCGCAATGGTCTACCTCGGTCGCATCGGGCGTGAGCTCAGCCGTGGTGAAGATGGTGCCGAGAAACAGCCAGGAGCCGTGCTCGCGGCTGACCAGATTGGTATGCTTGCCTTGCCAGCCGAGCCCGGCGGCCTCAGCCAGCGGCTTTTCCATCACGGGCGCCGTATCGACGAAAACCTTCACGTCGCCGCCGGCCCGCGCGACGATCTTGCCGGCGATCTCCTTCAGCCGGCCCTTCATCACCTCGTGATAGTCGCGGTTTTGCGCATAGACCGAGATCGCGCCGCGATCGCGCCTTGCCTGCAGCGCACGCGGATCGTGGTCGGGGCCGTAATTCATTGCCAGCACGATGATCGAGCGCACCTCGGGCCACAGCGTCGAAGGCTCGCTACGGCGTTGAAGCGTCTCCGCAATCCACGCCATCGAACCGTGAAAACCATCGGCGACGAATTCGGCCAATCTGGCTGGCGCCAGCGGGATCGCATCGGGCGTGGTGACGGCAACCGCATCGAAGCCGGCGCGCCGCGCCTCGGCGTCGACTAGCGCGCGCAGGGTTTGGCTTCTAGAAGTCGAGGTCCGCATAATGCGACACCGGCGACAGGCCGCGCACCCGGTCGGAGAGCAGCGGCCGGAACGACGGCCGCGATTTCACCCGCGTGTACCATTCGCGCGCCGCGGCATGCTCGCGCCAATCGATCTCGCCGAGATAATCCAGCACCGACAGCGTCGCCGCTGCCGCCAGGTCGGCATAGGTGACCTTGCTGCCGGCCAGCCAATGACGGGTGCCGGCCAGCCAGTTGGTGTACTTCATGTGCTGGCGAATGTTGGCGCGCGCCGCGCGGATCGCCGCCGAATCGGGGGAACCGCCGCCCGCCGTTTCCGGCATCACCGGCTTCAGCACGCGCTCGCGCACCAGATGCCGGGTCACTTCGCTCTCGGCCTTGTTGAGATACCAGTCGGTCAGGCGGCGGATTTCGGCGCGCTGCATCGGGTCTTCCGCAAACAGGCGCTTGTCGCGCTTCAGGACACCACGTGTTTCGTCGAGATATTCAGCGATCACCATGGCGCCGACGATCGGCACGTCGCCTTCGGCCAGCAGGATAGGCAAGGTGCCGGCGGGGTTCAGCGCCAAAAACTCCTTGCGCCGCGTCCACGGTTTTTCCTCGATCAGCGCCAGCTCCTCGCCATATTCGCCGAAGGCGAGGCGCACGAAGCGGCAGGTGGCGAACATCGGGTGATGGAAAAGCGTCAGCATGATTCCGCGATATTAAGGCGCACTGGCGAATCGCCGTCCGCACCGGTAAGTCTTGGCGGCCCGTCATGCGGCCGTCACGGTGCTGCGACCTATAGGGGGACTTCCGCGCCGTGACAAGCAAGCCCTTTTGCCAGCCGTTTCCTTCCGTCCCTTGAATGCCGAGGTTGCCATGGATAGCCACACCATCGTCGAAGCCCTGCTGCTCGGCCTGCTGGAGGGGCTGACCGAGTTCATCCCGGTCTCCTCGACCGGCCATATCCTGCTCGCCGGCCATTTCCTCGGCTTCCATTCCACCGGCAAGGCGTTCGAGATCCTGATCCAGCTCGGCGCCATCCTGGCGATCCTCAGCGTCTATTTCCGCCGTCTGTGGCAGATGCTGCTCGACCTGCCGCATGATCGGCTGACGCGGCATTTCGTCATCGGCATCCTGATTGCCTTCCTGCCGGCCGCCATCATCGGCGCGCTGGCGCATGATTTCATCAAGACGGTGCTGTTCGAATCGCCAAGGCTGATCTGCATCATGCTGATCATCGGCGGCGTCGTGCTGCTGGTCGTCGACCGCATGAAGCTGCAGCCGGTCTACCGCGACGTCGAGCGCTTCCCGACAAGGCTTTATTTGCAAATCGGCCTGTTCCAGTGCCTGTCGCTGATCCCCGGGACGTCGCGCTCCGGTTCGACCATCGTCGGCGCGCTGCTGCTGGGCGTCGACAAGCGCGCGGCGGCGGAATTCTCCTTCTTCCTCGCCATACCGACCATGGTCGGCGCCTTCGCCTTCGATCTGTTCAAGAACCGCAACGTGCTGAGCAGCGCCGATCTGCCGATCATCGCCATCGGCTTCGTCGCCGCCTTCGTTACCGCGCTGATCGTCGTGCGCTTCCTGCTCGATTACGTCTCGCGCAACGGCTACTCGCTCTTCGGCTGGTGGCGCCTGGTGGTGGGCACTGTGGGGTTGGTGGCGCTGATGATCTGGGGGTGAGCTTTACCCTCCCCCTTGTGGGGGTCCGAAGGACGGGCGAGACAGGCGGCTCGCCCCGGTCAGTCGATCCGCAAAGCGGATCGGGGTGGGGGTCGGCGCCACACCCCCGCCCCGTTTCGCCAACGACGCGTCGCTTGCTCACCGACCCTCCCCACAAGGGGGAGGGTAAAGGCCGCTAACTCCTCCCATAAAACGCGTTCTCGACATGCACAGGCCAGCGCCAGGGCAGCACCGCGATCATGTCGAAGCGCATCGACAATCTGCCATAATCCGGTTGGCGCGACAGCCAGATGTCGGCCGCGCCCTCGATGCGGCGCTCCGATTCGTGGCCAATCGCCTCCATCGCTTCCATCAGCGTGCGCCGCGCCTTGACCTCGACGAACAGCACCAGGTCGCCGCGCCTGGCGATCAGGTCGATCTCGCCGAAGCGGGTGCGATGCCGGCGGGCGAGGATGCGATAACCTTTCAGCATCAGCGCCGCCGCCGCCAGCCACTCGCCGCGATGGCCGCGCCGATAGGCTTTTTGGCGGCTGGCGGCCGGGCGCTCAGCCACCTTCGCCTTCTCCAACCGCATCCCTGAGTTCCAGCAGCCGGCGGTAGAGCGACTGCTTCTGCCCGCCTGTCATCTTCGCCGCTTCCGCCGCCGCCTTGGACGCCGGCATTTCGGCGGCCAGCGACAGCAGCAGCCTGTCGATGTCGGCGGGTTGGTCGGCCTTGATCTCGGCGGGCCCGACGCAGATGACGATCTCGCCCTTCGGCGTGTCAGCCGCCGCATAGTGGTCGGCCAGCGCCTGCAGCGTTCCCGTCCGCATCTCTTCAAAAGTCTTGGTCAGCTCGCGGCCGATGGCGGCCTTGCGCCCACCACCCAGCGCCTCGACCATCGCAAGCAGCGTATCGGCCAGCCGGCGTGGCGACTCGAAGAAGATCAGCGTTGCCGGCACCGTCTTGAAGGTCTCCAGCCTGGTCAGCCGCTGCCCAGATTTCACCGGCAAAAACCCCGCAAACAGGAAGGCGTCGGACGGCAGGCCCGACGCAGTCAGCGCCGCCAGCGGCGCCGATGGGCCGGGGATCGGCACCACGCGCAGGCCGTGCTCCAGCGCTTCGCCGACCAGCCGGTAGCCTGGGTCGGAGATCAGCGGCGTGCCGGCATCCGAAATCAGCGCCACGCTCTGCCCGGCCTCGAGTGCTGCGATCAGCTTCGGTCCCGCCTCGCCGGCATTGTGTTCGTGATAGGCGGTTGTGCGCCTGCGGATGCCGTAGCGGTCGAGCAGCACGCGTGAGACGCGGGTGTCCTCGCAGGCGACTATGTCGGCGGCAGCCAGCGTTTCCAAGGCGCGCAGCGTGATGTCGGAGAGGTTGCCGATCGGCGTCGCCACCAGATACAGCGCCGGCGCCAGCGGCCGGACTGCGACCTCGGTCTGCCCGATCACATAGCTGCGTTTCTCGCCGGTCACCGGGTCTCTCCATTTCGCCCTGTTTGGCATGGCGCGCGCCGGGTTGCAAAACTCCCGAACGTCGGGCCAAACCTGACGCCGATGTAACCCGGCGGCCATGTCTTTGCCACAGTGGGGAACGAAAGCGTGGCTGGCGGATTGAATACCTGAGTCTCTTGAGGAGGAGGACAGGATGGACAGCCTGGAATTGCAGGACGTTTTCGAGCCCTATTATGCCGAGCGCAAGCGCTTCACTGCGCGAAAGGGCAAGCGTGCGCTCGCCGAAAGCGACACCGGCCTGGCCAGTCGGACGGCCACCGCCTTGCCGACGAATGTCAGGCTTTCGGACAACAAACCGGACAGCACGACGGAGCACTGACCGTACGATGCCCAATCGTTTCGATATCTTCATCACCCGTCTTGAAACGAAGAGCGCCCGCGAAGGCGCGCCGCCGCATCCGATGAACGACCAGAACAGCGTCCGCCGGGACAAGAGCGACGCCAAGCCGGCCCGGACCGGAGAGGCGCATGCCGAGAAACACCGCGGCAAGCGCCGCTTCAAGCACGACGCTTGACCTTCGCGATTGGCGAGGACCACCCTCACTTCGTCATCACGGGCGAGCAAGGAGCGAAGCGACGCGGCGCAGACTCGAGGATGACGAACGCGTGGTTACGAAGCCCCCATAGTTCAATCGAGATATCGCGAAGCCCGTGCCTTCAGAAGGTCGATCAACTCCGGATCCATGGATCCGTAGTCATCCGGGATGTCGAGGCAGATGACGCGGGCCTTCTTCAGGCTCTCCTTGAATTCTTCTGCAGCTTGGTGCGGTGCGCTTTTTCCATCACGAAGACGATGTCGGCCCAGGCGACCAGTTCATGCGTCAGCGGCGTGTCTGCATCGTGATTGGTGCCGGCCGACTCGACCTCGATATCCCTACGTTTGGAGAACACCTGCTCGGCGGTCGGGCTGCGCAAGCGGTTCTGGCTGCAGACGAACAGGACGTTCTTCACCGACTACTCATCCCAGATCTTACGCAGATTTTTGCTGAGAGGGATGTACTGATCAAATGTGAGTCCATTCAGATCAAACTCGAGCAACTCATCCTTGGCGATTCCGCGAAGCTTATTTCCAATATATGTTATGAAACTGAGGACAACGCTGAATTCGCTCAAGTGGGTCAATTTTAGTTTCGATGTGACCGTTGCGTTCCTGATGAAAATCGCCTGAGCCTCAAAGAGGTCGTCTTGCTCTGGAGATCTCAAGATTTCGGTCAATCCAAACTCGAACACATCATCCGTGTTCAATGTCATCAAGGTCTCGTGGATCAGGAACGTCATCGCAGGAGTCACCTCGGATGCGGCGCTGGCACGCCAGCGGTTCAACAAGTCGACTTTCTAACATCCTTGCTCAAGCCGATAAATCGTCCAACAGCCCGGCCATTTGCCCTGTGGGCTCACCGCGCCAAATCCGCCACCACGGCATCGAGCACGATCATGCCGGCTGGCGTGGCGCGTAGCCTCGCATTGCCGATCGGCGCCACCAGCCCCTCATCCTGCAGCACGGTCAGCCGGGCGCTCGACAGGCCGCGCCCGGAAAACGCCTCGTAGCGGGAAAGGTCGATGCCTTCGGCCAACCTCAGCCCCATCAGCAGGAACTCGTCGGCCTCTTCGGAGCGCGTCAGGATCTCGCCGCCGGTGACGCCATGGCCCCTGGCCTCCACCAGATTGGCCCAGGTCTCCGGCATCCGCTCGGCGATCGTCACGGTGCGGTGGCCGTTCTCGATAAAGCGGCCATGCGCGCCCGGTCCGACGCCGACATATTCGCCATAGCGCCAATAGGTCAGATTGTGCCGGCTCTCGGCGCCCGGCCTGGCGTGGTTGGAAATCTCATAGGCCGGCAGGCCATGCGCTGCGGTGATCTCCTGCGTCAGCGCATAGAGATCGGCGGCCCGGTCATTATCGGGGATGATGAATTTGTTCGCCGCATGAAGGGCATGGAACGGCGTGCCTTCCTCGATGGTCAGCTGGTAGAGCGACAGATGGTCGGCGGCATGGCCGATCGCCTGTTCGAGCTCCGCCTGCCAGTCATCCAGCGTCTGGCCGGGGCGGGCGTAGATCAGGTCGAAGGAAAGTCTTGGGAATATGTCCCGTGCCAGGCCAATTGCATGCAGCGCCTCGTCGACATTGTGCAGCCGGCCGAGGAAGCGCAGATCCTTGTCGTTCAGCGCCTGCACGCCGAGCGACACACGGTTGACGCCGGCGGCGCGGTAGCCGCGAAATCGCTCGGCCTCGACCGAGGACGGATTGGCTTCCAGCGTCACCTCGATGCCGTCGGGCACCGTCCAGTTCTTCGCCACGGCGTCCAGCACCGCCGCCACCGTCTGCGGCTGCATCAGCGACGGTGTGCCGCCGCCGAGAAAGATACTGGTCACTTCGCGCGGCCCGGTCCGCTCGCTCATGGTCTTCAGCTCGTTCTCGAAGGCGCGGGCAAAGCGCTCCTGGTCGACCGGCTGGTGACGGACATGGCTGTTGAAGTCGCAATACGGGCATTTGGCCGCGCAGAACGGCCAATGGATGTAGACCCCGAAGCCCGGGCTGCGGTCCAGCGACATTAAGCTGAGCCTAACCTGGCGCGGGCGAATTTCTGGAAGGCGCGGGCGCGGTGCGACAGCGCCGTCGGCTGACCGGGCTTCCAGCCGTGTTTTTCCTCAGCGCTCATCTCGCCGAACGTCTTGTCGAAACCGTCGGGCAAAAACACCGGGTCGTAGCCGAAGCCCAGTTCGCCGCGCGGCGGCCACACCAGCGTTCCCTCAGCTTCGCCGCGATAATATTCAGCCTCGCCATTGGGGAAGGCCAGGCAGATGACGGCGACGAACCGCCCCTTGCGCTGCGCTGGCTTGGCGGCGCCGACCTCCTGCAAGGCCACTTCGGTGCGCTGCATGGCCATCCCGAAGTCGCGGCTGCCATCGGGAGCTTCGGCCCAATTGGCGGTGTAGACGCCGGGGGCGCCGTCGAGCGCGTCGACGCACAGGCCCGAATCGTCCGACAGCGCCGGCAGGCCGGTCGCCTTAGCCGCGGCGAAGGCCTTGATGTAGGCGTTTTCCTCGAAGGTGGTGCCGGTCTCCTCCGGTTCCGGCAGGCCGTAGTCCTTGGCCGACTTCGCCTCGAAGCCGAACGGACCCATCAAATCGGCGAATTCGCGCAGCTTGCCTTCATTGTTGCTGGCAACGACGATCTTCTTTCCATCGAGAGAATGCATCAAAGGCCCCAGATCCTTGGCTCGGCGAATTCGATCGAATTGCCCGAGGGGTCGCGTATGTAGATCGAGCGCCCGCCCTGCGGCCATTCGAATTCGCTTTCGATGGCGATGTTTTTCGCCTCAAGTTGCGCCTTCCACTGTGCGAGTTCATCCGCACTTGCGGCAAAGCAGAGATGGCCCTCGCCGACCGTGCCATGTGGCGGCACTTTCAGCCGCGCATCGGGCGCCGGCGGGATTTTGGTGGCTTCGGCGTAGAAGACCAGCAGCACGCCCGGGCCGCAGCGGAAGAAGAGATGGCGGCCGTCGACCTTGCCGAGGAGAGGGAGGCCGAGGACGTTGGAGTAGAAGGCTTCGGCAGCGGCGAGATCCGTGACGTAAAGCGCTGACTCAAGAATAGCGGAGGGTTGCATCAGGCACCCCCCTCCGCCCTGCCGGGCATCTCCCCCGCAAGGGGGGAGATTGGCAGTTCCGCTGGCGGCGTCTCAACGTTGATGGTTGGCGAAAACGGTAGCGACCTCTGATCTCCCCCCTTGCGGGGGAGATGGCCGGCAGGCCAGAGGGGGGTGTGAAGGATCGCCGACGTCATCACGTTAAATTCAATCAGGCCACAGCCATCTGCTGCAAGCTCACCAGCCGCTGAATGCCCTTCTTTGCCAGGCCCATCAGCTCCGCGAACTGCCCTTCCGAGAACGGCTCGCCCTCGGCGGTGCCCTGGATCTCGACGATGCCGCCCTTGCCGGTCATGACGAAATTGGCGTCGGTGCCGGCAGATGAATCCTCGATGTAGTCGAGGTCGATGACCGGCTGGCCGTCATGGATGCCGCAGGAAATTGCCGCGACATGGTCCTTCAGCACCTTGGCAACACTGGCCATCTGCCGCGCTTCCATCCAGCGCAGGCAATCGTAGAGCGCCACCCAGCCGCCGGTGATCGAGGCCGTGCGGGTGCCGCCATCGGCCTGGATGACGTCGCAGTCGACGGTGATCTGCTGTTCGCCCAGGGCCTGCAGGTCGACAACGGCGCGCAAGGAGCGGCCGATCAGCCGCTGGATTTCCAGCGTGCGGCCGCCTTGCTTGCCGGCCGAGGCTTCACGGCGCATGCGCTCGCCGGTCGAACGCGGCAGCATGCCGTATTCCGCCGTCACCCAGCCCTTGCCGGAATTGCGCATCCAGCCCGGCACCTTTTCCTCCAGGCTCGCCGTGCACAACACATGCGTGTCGCCGAATTTCACCAGGCACGAGCCTTCGGCGTGTTTGGAGACGCCGCGCTCGAAGGAGATGGCGCGCATTTCGTCGGCTTGGCGTTTGGAAGGGCGCATCGAGGCCTCTTTCTGTTCTTTTATGGTTGCGTCGGCGGCTTGTAGACGCATGCAGCCCATGGCGCAAAGGAAAAGGCCCCGGCACAGACGCTGGGGCGATCGCAAGTGCGACGCCGGGTTGCGCGGCGGCGATGGAAGTCTATATCCTTGGGCCGGAGGTTTTTGGCTCGAATGACCAAGGCAGTCACCGAACCCAGTCTGCTGGCGCCCGCGCTGCAATCGCTCGACATGCGTTCGCGCGACATTTTCCGGCGCATCGTCGAATCCTATCTGAAGGACGGTGAGCCTGTGGGATCGCGCAGCCTGTCGCGCATCCTGCCGTCGTCGCTGTCGCCGGCCACCATCCGCAATGTGATGAGCGACCTCGAGCATCTCGGCCTGATCTATGCCCCGCACATCTCGGCCGGGCGCCTGCCGACCCAGACCGGCCTGCGCTTCTTCGTCGATGCCTTCATGGAGCTTGGCGATCTCTCCGACGAGGAACGCCGGGTCATCGAGGCGCAGGTGCGCGCCTCCGGCTCGGGCGCGACGCTGGAACACATGCTGACCGAGGCCAGCCAGATGCTGTCGGGCATGTCGCGCGGCGCCGGCCTGGTGCTCGCCACCAAGAACGAGGTGGCGCTGAAGCACATCGAGTTCATCCAGCTCGAGCCGACCAAGGCGCTGGCGGTGATGGTGTCGCAGAATGGCGATGTCGAGAACCGCGTCGTCGACCTGCCGGCCGGCATCACCGTCTCGCAGCTGCACGAGGCCTCCAACTTCCTCAACGCCCATATCAGGGGCCGCACGCTCGCCGAGGCGCGCATCGAGATCGCCCGCATCAAGGACGAGACCAGGGCAGCGCTGGACACGCTGTCGCAGGATCTGGTCGAGAAAGGCCTGGCGGTGTGGGCCGGCGCCGACAGCGGCCTGCCGGCGCGCCTTATCGTGCGCGGCCGCGCCAATTTGCTCGAAAACGTCACCGCCCAGGCCGATATCGAATTGCTGCGCCACCTGTTCGAGGATCTGGAGACGCAGGACGGGCTGATCCAGCTGCTCGACCTCGCCGAGGACGGCCCCGGCGTGCGAATCTTCATCGGCTCGGAAAACAAGCTGTTCTCGCTGTCCGGCTCGTCGCTGGTCGTGGCGCCCTACCGCGACAAGGACGCCCGCGTCGTCGGCGCGCTCGGTGTCATCGGCCCGACCAGGCTGAATTATGCCCGCATCGTGCCGATGGTCGACTACACGGCCCAATTGATTACCCGGATGTTAAGATAATTCCGAAGCCGGGATCACCGTAAAGGAGGGCGCAGAATGGCGCTTGAATCGTTCAAGGCCCAGATCAGCATGCTTCTCGAAGAGATGGTCAACCAGCCGGAGGACGAGCACGAAATCCAGGAGCAGCTGCGCGAAAAACTGCGCGAAATGCGCGCCATGGGCTTGCCGCTGCCGGAAGATCTCGTCGCATTGGAAAAGCGTCTCGACGACGATCTCGACGTCGAAGAGGAAAGTTGAGCGGTTCTCTCGTCGAATCTGCGCGCGCGCACGCTTCTCTTTTGCGGCGGCCGCACAATATCTCCCTTGTGCATGACGCGCCGACCGGCGCGAGTTCGAGGAGAACAGCATGATCCGGATTGCCGGCTTGGCAGGCCTTGCCCTGCTTCTGGCCACCAGCGCCTTCGCCCAGCAGGCCGATCAACCGCTGCTGACCGGCAAAGACGCTTTCGGCGACTGGACGGCCGACAAGCCAGGTGTGCGCCGGCTGATCAAGCCGGATGATCTGCAAAAGCCCAACATCACCGAATCCGCCTCCAACAGCGCCGGCCTTGGCGATCGGCCCGAGGGCGCGAAGCCCGTCCTGCTGCCTGGGTTTTCGGCCGAACTGGTTGCTTCCGGCATTTCCAATCCGCGGGTCGTGCGCGTGGCGCCGAACGGCGACCTGTTCGTCGCCGACAGTGACGCCAACCAGATCCGCGTCTATCGGCTGGCCAAGGGTAGCGCGAAGCCGGCCGAAGAGGGCATTTTTGCCGACAATCTCAACCAGCCCTATGGCATCGCCTTCTACCCGCCTGGCGACAAGCCGCAATGGGTCTACGTCGCCAACAACGACAGCGTGGTCCGCTACGCCTATCGCGACGGCGACCTTAAAGCCTCCGGCGAACCGGAGACGATTGTCTCCGACATCCCTACCGGCGGCCACTGGACCCGCGATATCGCCTTCTCGCCGGACGGGAAGACGCTGTATCTCTCGGTCGGCTCCGGATCGAACGTCGCGGAGGGCATGCAGAAGGCACCGAAGGGCGGCCTTGACGCCTGGGCAAAATCACAGCCACTCGGCGCCACCTGGGGTTCCGAGGATGGCCGTGCCGACGTGCTGGCCTTCGGCCCCGACGGCAAGAATGGCCGCATCCTCGCCACCGGCCTGCGCAATTGTTCGGGCATGACCGTGCAGCCGGCCACCGGCGCGCTGTGGTGTGTCGTCAACGAGCGCGACGGTCTCGGCGACGATGTGCCGTTCGAATATGCCACCTCAGTCAAGGACGGCGCCTTCTATGGCTGGCCCTGGTATTATATCGGCGCCAACGAGGACCCGCGTCACGAGGGCGCGCGCCCAGACCTCGCCGGCTCGGTCACCGTGCCCGACGTGCTGATGCAGGCGCATTCGGCGCCGCTCAACATCGCCTTCTATGGCGGCGGCAATTTCCCGGCAGAGTACAAGGGTGACGCCTTCGTCGCCCTGCACGGCTCCTGGAACCGTGGTATGAGGACCGGCTACAAGGTGGTGCGGCTGAGATTCAGCGACGGCAAGCCGACCGGCGAGTACCAGGATTTCATCACCGGCTTCGTCCTCTCCGACGACGCCGTCTGGGGCCGGCCGGTCGGCGTCGCGGTGGCCAAGGACGGCGCGCTTATCGTCACCGAGGATGGCAACGGCACCATCTGGCGCATCACCCATGTCGATGGCCCATCCTGAGCCGGCGAACAGCGCAATCCGGCCCTAATGCACGTCCCGATGGATCACCTTGGGATAGGTATGGATCACCTCGGCCGATGAGACGCGGTCATCAAAACCGGTATCCCTGAGATTGAAGAGCCCGACCGAGCCGAAGGACTTCTTCGCCCCTTGCGCGAAGCGGCTGTCGCTGAAATCGTGCTCGTAAAGGCTCACCGTGACGTGGCCGGCATTGAGCTTCGGCACGTAAACACTGCTGATGGTGTCGTTGGCGACGCCCAGTTGGTTGATGTGGAAGCGATAGAGGTCCTGCACCATGCGCCGGGCCGCATTGCCATTGATCATCCAGTATTCGCGGCGCGATGCGCGGTTCGGGTCGATGAGTTTGAGCGGCGCCTTGCGGCCAAGCCCGAGCCAGTGCTCGAACACCATCACATTGGCGCCCCAGGGATAGGGATAATTGGACTTGTCGATGATGCGTGGCGGGCCATCCTCGGCAATCTCGGCGGTATCGACATAATCCAGCCATTGCAGCTGGAACGACGCTTCCACGTTGAGGTCGGTATTGCGCGGATCGGCAGCAATGATGCGCCAGTCCGAGACCGGCGGATATTTGGTGTCGAGGTCGATGTAGAATTCGCCTTTGGCGGTGTCGTCGGGGTCTATCTTTTGCGGTCCGTCACGCTCGATCGCCACCAGCCGCACCTTGAAGCGGTTGTTGACGACCAGCGGATAGATCATCGGACGAACGGGGTAGGCGCCAGGGTTCCGGCTGTCGGTAAAATATCCAGTCTGCGGAACGACATCGCTATCGCCCTTGTCGAACAGGCTGAAAGCCTGACGCCCCTCGAACCACAGATACCATTCCAGCTCGTGGACGTGACCGCGTGCTTCGGAATAGTTGTTGGGCATCCACTTCATGAGCTGGATGTGAAGTCTTTTGGCTAACATGGGTGCTCCTGCCGTTCGGAGCCATGCGAGATAGCCGACCGCCTTCGGGGCGTAAGTGAACCATCTCTCGCTTTCAGGCGAGGATGACCGGCTTTCATGCCCTGCTTGGCGCAATCGAATCCGTTTTGCCGTTGCAGGCTTTCATGGCATCAGAGTCGTTTCACGAGGTGCGACCGTCATGACCCTCGCCGGCTTCCTTGCCTATAGTGCTGCGCTGGGCATCGCCGCCGCCATTCCCGGGCCCGGCGTCACCGCGCTTGTGGCGCGGGCGCTCGGATCCGGCTTCCGCTCATCGCTGGCGATGTCGTTCGGCCTGATGCTCGGCGACCTCATTTATCTCACCGCGGTGGTGCTCGGCCTTGCCTTTGTCGCGCAAAGCTTCGGCATGGTGTTTCTCGCCATCAAATGGCTGGGCGTCTCCTATCTCGCCTTCCTCGGCTGGCGTTTCTGGACGGCCGGGATCACGCCCGAGACTGTCGAGGCCAGGAAAGGCAAGGGCGGCCTGGTATCGAGCTTCCTTGCCGGCCTCTCCGTCACGCTGGGCAACCCGAAAACGATGATCTTCTACCTCGCCATCACGCCGACCATCGTCGACCTGAAGACCATCACGCTCGCCGACTACGGCATCCTGGTCGCGCTCACCGTCATTGTGCTCTTCGTGGTGCTGGTGCCATATCTTGCGCTGGCCGCCAAGGCGCGCTGGTTCCTGAAATCGCCACGCGCGCTGAAGGCGCTGAACCGCACCGCCGCCGGCTTCATGGTGGGCGCGGCCGCTGCCATTGCCGCACGTCAGTAGATCGGTTCAGGCCCATCCATTCCGCCGATCGGTCCATCCGGAAAATGCGGCTTGAGGGGACAAGCGTTTTCAGCAAGCGGCCCACTCGATATTTTCGGCCGGCAGCCTATCTTGCGCGGGCGAAAGCCCTATTCTGTCCGCCGACGCCAATTGCCTGATCTGATTTGGGAGCGAAACCAATGAACAAGCCTTCCGCGCGCGTGCCCGGCCGCGGCCGTGTCTACAACTCGATCACCGAGACGATCGGCGACACGCCGCTGGTGCGGCTCGACAAGTTCGCCAAGGAGAAGGGCGTCGTTGCCAACCTTCTTGCCAAGCTCGAATTCTTCAATCCGATCGCCTCGGTCAAGGACCGCATCGGCGTTTCCATGATCGAGGCGCTGGAAGCGTCGGGCCGGATCAAACCCGGCAAGACGACGCTGATCGAGCCGACCTCGGGGAATACCGGCATCGCGCTCGCCTTCGCCGCCGCCGCCAAGGGCTACAAGCTGATCCTGACCATGCCCGAAACCATGTCGGTGGAGCGCCGCAAGATGCTGGCGCTGCTCGGCGCCGAACTGGTGCTGACGGAAGGGCCGAAAGGCATGAAGGGCGCCATCGCCAAGGCCGACGAATTGGCCGCCACCCTGCCTGACGCCGTCATCCCGCAGCAGTTCGAAAACCCGGCCAACCCGGAGATCCACCGCCGCACCACCGCCGAGGAGATCTGGAACGACACCGATGGCGGGGTCGACATCTTCGTCGCCGGCATCGGTACCGGCGGCACGATCACCGGCGTCGGCCAGGTGCTGAAGCAACGCAAGCCCTCGGTGCATGTCGTCGCCGTCGAGCCGGAGGCCTCGCCGGTGCTGTCGGGCGGCCAGCCCGGCCCGCACAAGATCCAAGGCATCGGCGCCGGCTTTGCGCCCAAGATCCTCGACACCTCGATCTATGACGAGATCGTCAAGGTCTCCAACGAGGATTCGGTCGCCAACGCCCGCCTCGTCGCCCGCCTTGAAGGCGTGCCGGTCGGCATCTCGTCGGGCGCTGCCCTGCAGGCCGCCATCGCCGTCGGGTCGCGGCCGGAGAACAAGGGCAAGAACCTGGTGGTGATCATCCCGTCCTTCGCCGAGCGCTATCTGTCGACGATCCTGTTCGACGGGCTGGGGGCTTAACGTCTTAACTGGATAGGCGGCGATCCTTCGCACCCCCCTCTGCCCTGCCGGGCATCGGGGGTGCTGTCCCTCCGACATCGGAAGTCTCATGGCTGGACCGCAGAAAACCCGGCCGTGGCGTCCGCCACCGGCTTGAGCGGGAGGCGGCTTCAGGGTCAAATCGCCCCGGCCTGCTTCGCGCGGGCAGGGGGAGAATCACATGTACAAGCTTTACACGCGCCCAGGCAGCGGCGGTTTTGTCGTCGAGGCCGCATTGGCGCTGGCAAACGCGCAATTCGACCAGATCGATGTGCCGAAGAAGGATCCGCCGGACCCGGCTTTCCTCGACATCAGCCCGTTGAACCAGGTTCCGGTGCTGACCTTGCCCAACGGTCAATCGATAACCGAATCGGCGGCGATCTGCATCCTGCTTGCCGAGCGCCATCCGGAGGCGGGTCTGGCGCCGGCCGCCGGATCGCCGGATCGCGCCGGTTTCCTGCGCTGGATGGCGTTCATGTCATCGGTGCTCTACCCCGCCATCCTGCGCCTCTACTATGCCCATCGCTACACCGCCGATGCCGACGGCAAGAAAGCCGTCAAGCAGGCAGCCATTGCCGAGATGGACCGCGGCTTCGCCATTGTCGATGCAGCCCTCGAGGGGCGCGGCTGGCTGGTCGGCGACGCGATGTCGCTGGCCGACATCTACCTCGTCATGCTGGTGGCCTGGCACCCCGATATGGACAAGGCGCGAGCCGACTGGCCGAACATCGAACGCTTATGGTCGGCGCTGCGCGCGCATCCGCTGATGAAACGGCTCAACACCACGCATGAAATGTGGCCGGCCTGAACGGACGCTTCAATTTCGCAGGATCGCCCGTTTCGCCTGCAGGAAGCGGCGCACGGCGGGGTCGCGTTCAAGGCCGATCGCCCGGTCATAGGCTTCGACCGCTTGCGCCGCATTGCCGAGCCTGGCCAGCAGGCCGGCGCGAGCGGCCCAATAGGGCTGATAGTCGTTGAGCCGCTTGTCGTCGCCCAGCACGTAGAGCGCCGCCAGTCCTGCCGCCGCCCCTTCGGCCTCGGCAATCGCCACGGCGCGGTTGATCGAAATCACCGGCGAGCCTGATATCGCTGACAGCGCATCGTAGAAGTTACGGATCGCCGCCCAATCGGTTTGGCCGGTCCGTCGCCGCGTCGCATGCACCGATTGTACCGCCGCTTCGAGCTGGTAGCGGCCGATGACGCCCATGGTGGCGGCGTGGCCCAGCAGCGCCTCGGCTTCGTCGATCAGCGCGTGATCCCAAAGACGGCAATCCTGGCCGGCGAGCGGCACATAATCTCCAGCCGCATCGCGCCGCGCCGGGCGGCGCGCCTCGGCAAACAGCATCAGCGCCAGCAGGCCGAGCGCTTCCGGTTCGTCCGGCATCAGCGATGCCACCAGCCGCCCGAGCCAGATGCCTTCGGTCGCCAGATTGCGCGCTCTCGTCTCGGTCCCTGCCGGGTCGGTCCAGCCTTCGGCGAAAGCCGCGTAGATCGCTTCCAGCACCGTTCCCAGCCGCTCGCCGAGTTCGGCGCGATCCGGCACGCGGAACGGAATGCCGATCTCGCGGATGCGGCTCTTGGCGCGCACCAGACGCTGGCCCATCGTCGCCGGCGAAACCAGGAAGGCCGAGGCGATCGTCGCCGCGTCGAAACCCAGAATGGTCTGCAGGATCAGCGGCGCCCGCACGCTGGCTTCGATCGCCGGATGCGCACATGCAAACATCAGCCTGAGACGTTCGTCGGGAAGGTCTTCGTCTTCCATGCTCGCCTCCATCTCCTCGGCCATCAGCTTGAGATGGTCGCGGCTCGCCTCGCTGGTCAGCCGACGGCGCACCGCGTCGACGCGCCGCCGGCGCGCCACGGCCAGCAGCCATGCTTCCGGCTTGTCGGGCACGCCGGTCTGTGGCCAGCGCTCCAGCGCCGCGGCGAAGGCCTCGGCCA
>NZ_AYWH01000009.1:0-168317 GCF_000502555.1 Mesorhizobium sp. LNJC394B00 | reverse complement strand
GTTTGCCGTCCAGCACGAGATGAGCGGCGAGATCGCCAAGGCGCTTGGCATGCAACCTTCGGCAGCGGAAAGCGAACGCATGGCGCGGCCGCCGACCGAAAACCTCGAAGCCTACGACTTCTATCTTCGTGCCGAGCAGACAGCACGGACCGGTCGGCGCGACGGCCTGCGGGAGGCGCTCACGCTCTACGACAAGGCCGAGCAGCTCGACCCCGCTTTTGCGGAAGCCTTCGCGGCGGATGCAAGCACGACGGTGTATATCTGGCGTGAATCGTTCAATGACATCATGCAGAGCGCGCCAGCACGAAAGAGAGCCTATGAGAAGGCGAGCCGAGCTTTGCAACTCGACCCTGACCTTTCGTCGCCCTATGCTATTCTTGGGATCATGCAGGTCGTGGATCGCCGCTACGAGGAAGCCATCGCTTCGGTCGAGCGAGCCGTCGCACTCGGCCCCGGCGATGCTGAGACGCAAATAGCCCTGGGATACGTGCAACTGTTCGCCGGCAGTCATGCTGAGGCTGCCGAAGCGGTCGAGACGGCGCTCAGGCTCGATCCCAACCTTTCACCTGTAAACCGGCAAATTGCCGGTCTGGTCTTTCTAATTCAAGGGAGCAACGACAGGGCGATCGAGGCCCTCGAACGCACCCGCGACGATGCGCCGTCAGTCGGAGATTTCACGATCACGCTTGGTGCCGCCTACGCCCGCGCCGGCCGCCTGCAGGATGCCAGGGCGGCAGTGGCCGAGGGGCTAGGTGCCATGTCCACACCAGGTTTCGATTCATTGTCCGCATACCGACTCAACGGTGCCCAATATCGTAACCCGCAGGATTTGGCTCTCATCGTCGACGCGTTGCAGCAGGCGGGCTTGCCCGAATGGCCGTTCGGTTTCACCGGCGATGAGCACAACCGCTTGAAGGGCAAGGAGATCGCCTCGCTGGTGCTGGGCCATACTCTGCAGGGTCAGCTTGAGCCCGGTCTCCAACCAGCCTTCCTTCAGATCGGAAGCGACGGCAAGGCGGCCTTCCGCTCTACGACGCGGCTAGTCACCGAGACCGTCCGTGTCGATGGCGACTTATTGTGCGAGCTGAGCGAGAATATGTTCGGGCGCCCCGACTGTGGACCCGTCTATAAACGCCGCGACGATGGAGGCGGCGGCTATTCCTTCGTCAACTCAAGCAAGGTGTTTCACTTTACGGTTGTTCAGTAGAAGCACACGCGCGTCATAACGGACGCACACACTCGCGTCCGATGCGGGAGTAGAATAGGCTGCGCGAAGCCGCTTGATCGACCAAGGAGGGCGCAGGCAGGTATGGAGCGAAGGCTTACCGCGATCCTTGCTGCCGACGTGGTCGGCTACAGCACGCTCATGGGCGAGGATGAGGTCGGCACGCTCGAACGACTGAAGGGTTGCCGTCGAGAACTGGTCGACCCCGCGATCAAGGAATTCCACGGTCGGATTATCAAGCTCATGGGAGACGGGGCGCTGGTCGAATTCGCCAGCGTCGTTGATGCCGTCCAATGCGCTGCCGCGATTCAGCGCCGGATGGCTGTCCGAGACCCGGGCACCTCCGACCCCCGCCACATCCGGTTTCGCATCGGCGTCAATCTCGGTGATGTCATCGTAGAGGAAAATGACATCTACGGCGATGGCGTCAACATCGCCGCGCGCCTCGAGGCTATGGCCGAGCCGGGGGGTGTATGTATCTCCGGAACCGCATTTGATCATGCCGTTCNGTCAACATCGCCGCGCGCCTCGAGGCTATGGCCGAGCCGGGGGGTGTATGTATCTCCGGAACCGCATTTGATCATGCCGTTCACAAGGTTGATGTCGGCTTTGCCAGTCTTGGCGAGCAGCGCCTCAAGAACATCGCCGATCCGGTTCGCGCCTATCGATTGCTGCTGGATCCCGCAGCATCGGGAAAGGTCACGGCCGCGCCACACCGGCCGAGCTCGCGCGTCATCATCCTGGCAGGCGCCGCCGCCTTGGCGATCGCCGCGATTGCCGGCATTTTCGCATGGCAGAAGTTCTCAGTGCCATCGCGGCCATCGGTTGCCGTGCTGCCGTTTGCAAACCTCGGCGGCGATCCAGGCCAGGACTATTTCGCTGACGGCATCACCGAGGATCTGATCACCGACCTCACCAAGCTGTCCGGTCTGGACGTCATCGCGCGCAACTCGGTGTTCGCCTACAAGAACAAGCCTGCAGCGCTGGCGGACGTCGCGCGCGACCTTCGCGTCCGCTTCGTTGTCGAGGGGAGCGTCCGCCGCACGGGCGAGCAGATTCGCCTCAATGCCCAGCTCATCGATACGGCAACGGGCGACAATCTGTGGGCCAACCGGTTCGACCGTGGCATGGCCGGCGTGTTTGCCGTCCAGCACGAGATGAGCGGCGAGATCGCCAAGGCGCTTGGCATGCAACCTTCGGCAGCGGAAAGCGANGTTTGCCGTCCAGCACGAGATGAGCGGCGAGATCGCCAAGGCGCTTGGCATGCAACCTTCGGCAGCGGAAAGCGAGCGCATGGCGCGGCCGCCGACGAGCAATCTCGAGGCCTATGATTACTATCTACAAGCCGAGACGGCGTCACGCAGCGTCCTGCAGGCCGGGCTGCGGGAGGCGCTTGCGCTCTACGACAAGGCGGAGGAGCTTGACCCCGCCTTTGCCGAAGCCTTCGCGGCCGACGCGCGCACCACAGTCTATATCTGGCGGGAGGCCTTCAACGACGTCATCCAGAGCGCGCCAGCACGAAAGAGAGCCTATGAGAAGGCGAGCCGAGCTTTGGAACTCGACCCTGACCTTTCGTCGCCCTATGCTATTCTTGGGATCATGCAGGTCGTGAATCGCCGCTACGAAGATGCGATTGCCTCTGCCAAGAAGGCTGTTTCAATCGGTCCGGGCGATGCAGAGGCGCAAGCAGCCCTTGGATATGTTCAGTTATACGCCGGCAATCATGCCGAGGCAGCCACTGCGGTCGAGACGGCGCTCAGGCTCGACCCCGACCTCTCAGCGATCAACCGGGAAACTGCTGGGCTGGTTTTTCTGCTCCAGGGCAATGTCGAGAAAGCGATCGAGACTCTCGAGCACACACGCGACGATGCGTCCACGGTTGGCAACTTTCGGTTTACGCTCGCTGCGGCGTATGTCCGGGGCGGCCGCCTACCGGATGCGAAAGCCGCAATCGCCGAGGGGCTCCGCCTCGTAGCAGGGTCCAGCTACGTGGACTCTTTGGCTGGGTGGGAGATGACTCATGCACATTTTCGGAATCCGCAGGATCTGGCGATACTCGTCGCCGCACTGCGCCAGGCGGGCCTACCCCAATGGCGCTTCGGCTTTACCCCGGCCGAACAGGACCAGTTAAAGGGTGCCGAGATCGCGTCCCTCGTCATTGGCCATACACTGCAAGGCCAGATCGAACCCGGTCTCCAACCAGCCTTCCTTCAGATTGGAAGCGACGGCAAGGCGGCCTTCCGCTCTACGACGCGGCTAGTCACCGAGACCGTCTACGTCGATGGCGATCTGTTGTGCGAGCAGAGCGAGAACCTGTTCGGTCGCCCCGACTGTGGTCCCGTCTACAGACGCAACGACGCAGCCGGCAAAAGCTACTCCTATGCCAATACAAGCAAGGTGTTTCACTTCACCGTGGTTCGGTAGACGCACACGCGCGTCTCAATGATAGTGATCGAGTTCCAAATTGGCCGCGACCTTCGGCCAGTTGGCATCGGCTTTCGGGATATTTTCAGCTGCATGCGCGGCGAAATCATCCGCATTGTCGACGTCGTAGATCAGGTAGAGCTTGCCGTCGATAATCTTGAATGCCTCAGGATCGACATTGACCGTGACCCCCCCGCCCACGACTTCGCCGGCGCAGTACCCGCCATATTGAGGAGCGTACTTGACCGGTTCGCTCATGAACATTTCCTGGTGTTTCTTGCTGGCGAAATGCCAAGGTGTCCCCAGCCATTCATAAGTGAACTCTTCGGAGCCCTTCACGGCCTTGCCGTCAGTGAAGTAAGCGACCGTGTCGTAGCCCATGATCGCCACACCACCAAAATAGCCGGTGTTTACCGAATCGTCGGCACATGCCGATCCCGCGCCGGCGACCACAGCTACCGCGACCAGGGCAGCCGTCCCCAAACTCCGAACCAGTCGTGGCTTGATCATCGTGCTCATCTGTATCCTCCGTTAATCGTGGATCTCGGCGCACTTCGCCGCGTTCGCCTCGCCAAGAATTTTGGCTTGGCAGGTAGCACCATGGCGTTTGAAAAGTCGTATGATATCCGTGTTGCCCTTCCAGAATGCGCGCGTTATCGGCATGTAGCCATGCCCCTCGGCATGGTTCACATTGGCACCTTTCGCAATGAGGAACTCGGCCAGTTCAATGTGGTTTTCCTCGCCGGCCACCAGCAACGGCGTAGCACCCGCCTTGTTGGCGGCATCGTCGAGCACCGCGCCTTTTTCCAGCAGCAGCTTGGCGATCGGCAGGCTGCCCGAGAAGGCCGCCGCATGAAGCGGGGTAAAGCCGCCCGAGTTACGCGCCATGATGTCGGCACCCTTGGCCAGCAAGAAGTCGGCGATTTCCGGCTGGTTATCGAGCGCTGCAGCGATGAGCAGCGTTGCCTGGTCGCGCGCCCGGCTGTCGACGTCGGCACCGCCTGCCAGGGCTTGCTCCACGGCACCCTTGTCGCCGGCGGCGATGGAGTCGAACAACTGCTCACCTGCGGCTGCTGTCGTAGCCGCCAAAACCAGCATTCCAAGTGCCAGCAATCCGCGCATTGTGCAAGGTAGCATATTAGCTTGTGGTCATACAAGCTGTCCTGGGCACATCAGGTGGATCCAAGGCGGACGGCGCGGCCAGACATAGCGAACGCGGCCCAGGGCGGGAAGGCGTTAGTGCTACTGGCTTCGTCAGTAGGGGCACCGGGTCCAGTCTGAATTTTGAAGAGCGTCGATTACCGAGGCGCCGAGCGGCGTCGAGCGTAACCGCCTGTTGCTCCGTTGGGATAGCCGGTAAGCGCAAAGGTGGCCGGTGGCGGAAGTGTCCGCTTTCGGATGCAACTATGGCTTGCTCAATGACCGACATTGGGCGCATACCGGTCAAAACCACCACGAACCGAACGGTTTGAGTGCTGCCTCCAGGAGCAACGCTCAACCGTTCCCTTGGATCATGGGGCGCGCCGCCTCCGCAAAAATCAATGAATCCAACGCACACTTGTACCCGTCGACGTCAGTCAGCCAGTGGCCAAAGCTCGCTCCACTGCTTACGGGCATATTGCCTTGCGCAAGAGCATTTCGCCTATGGCCATCTAATACATTGAAATTCAAACGAAAATGGCGCACCCGACAGGATTCGAACCTGTGACCTCTGCCTTCGGAGGGCAGCGCTCTATCCAGCTGAGCTACGGGTGCCTTCAAGGAACCTGAAAACGAACCAGCCGATAGGCCGGCCAGCCACGGCTTCTTAGCGGAAGCCGCGCCGGGCTTCAACGGGCAATTGGCGTGGCGATATTTTCGAAGCCACCTTGCGCGGCCTGGCAAGTTCGCGTCCGCCCTGCAGCCTCAGCCGGGGACTCACCCCGCCACCTCCACCTTCGCCACCCGCCTGCGCACCCTGCGTGGCGCCCGCTTCGCCTTCTTCGCCCCCGTCAGCTCGTGCATCGCGTCCAACTGCATCTGCTGCATTTCGGCCAGCCGCGTCCATTGGCGCGAGATCAGGTAGTCGAGCTTTTCGTGCAGGTGGCGCACTTCCAGCTCGGCTTTCAGGTTCACCCGGTAGTCGTTGAAGGAGCGCAGGCGGTCCTTGGCCTCCGTCCGTCTCTGGCTCATCATGATGATCGGCGCCTGGATGGCGGCGATGCAGGAGAGCAGCAGGTTGAGCAGGATGAAGGGGTAGGGGTCGAAGGCGCTGCTCACGCCCGCGATCAAATTGATGCCGATCCACACCGCAAGCACGCTGCCGAACGAGATCAGGAACCACCAGCTGCCGCCGAAAGCCGCCATGTTGTCGGAGACGCGGTCGGCGAACGAGCGGTGCTCCTCGAACTCCTCTTCCGAGTTTTCCGAAATGGTGTCCTGCCTGGCGATCGATTCGACCACCTGGCGGTCGAGCTCGGAGAATTCGCCATGCTCCTGCTGCAGCAACTCCTCCATGTAGCGCATGCGGTAGCGGCCGAGCTCTTCGCGGCTGATGCGGGCGCCGCGCGGCAGGTCGGGATGGTCGGAGCGGATGCGGTCGGCCAGGCTTGGCCGCAGGTCGTCGATGCGCACCAGGTCGCGCTTGCGGAATTTGCGGCCCGATATCGCCGATGGTTTCCGCTTCGGCTTCAGGCGGCCATGAGGTTCGGAGTCCGGCACATCGGGCGCTTCCAGCGCCTCGTCGGCCACCAGCTCGGCGTCGTGGTCGGTCGGCGCCTCGAAATACTCGCCGCCGCTGTCGTTTTCATTGGCGGCCTGTTCGGATGGTTTTGGGCTCATGATGCCGGCTCCTGCTGTCGCGCCCACGATACGCCAAGCCGGCACGCCATAGCCACTGTGGCGGTGAAGATTGGGGGCTTGTGCAAGCGCTTGTGATGAATGCCTGCTGCAATTGCCTGTGGCGGCGCAGCCCCCCGGGGCCTCGCTCGCCTGCTGCTCGGCAACCAGACCGCCGAAGTGCTGTTGCGCCTGCTGCAGAGTTAAGATGAGGCAGCGATCCTTCACGACCCCCCCCCTCTGTCCTGCCGGACATCTCCCCCTCAAGGGGGGAGATCAGATGTCGCCATGGCTTCGCCAAACACGAAAAAGAGGCGAGACGCCGAAGCTGCTAATCTCCCCACTTGAGGGGGAGATGGCTGGCAGGCCAGAGGGGGGTGCTGTCCCGCCGGCGTTTCAGAGTTCCTCCACCCAACAACGGGTTCTATTGCGGCGGTAAACCAGGCAACTGCGACCACTGCGCCGGCAAACCAGGCGGCGGCAGGCCGGGAAGCGGCGATGCTGCCGGCTGGTCTCCCGCAAACATCAGCCGCGTCTTGGTATCGGCCAGCGTCGGCGAAAGACTGCGCTGGATCAGCGCTTCGACATGGTCGTTGCGCTGACGGGCGCTGTCGGCGCCCATCACCACCACGATCAGATGCCGGCCGTCGGCATTGTAGGACGTGACGATATTGTAACCGGATGCCCTGATATAGCCGGTCTTGATGCCGTCGACGCCGCGCACCCGGCCGAGCATGTCGTTGTGGCCGCGCACCAGCCGACCGCGGAACATGAAGTCGCTTTCGGAGAAATAGTGGAACTGCTGCGGGAAGCGGGCGCGCAGCGCCATCCCCAGCGTCGCCATGTCGCGCGCCGATGTGTGCTGGCCATCGTCGGGCAGGCCCGATGCGTTGCGGAAGACGGTGCTGCTCATGCCGATCTGGCGCGCCTTCGAGGTCATCATGGCGGCGAACTGGTTCTCCGAGCCGCCGAGATATTCGCCCACCGCCACCGCCACGTCATTGGCCGACTTGACCACGATCGCCCGGATCGCCGAATCGACATCGATGCTCTCGCCGCGCTTGAAGCGCAATTTGGTCGGCGGCTGCCGGGCGGCATTCTCGGAGACCGGGATCCGGGTTTCCTTCGAGACGCGGCCGGTCTCCAGCGCCTCGAACAGCAGGTAGAGCGTCATCATCTTGGTCAGCGACGCCGGATAGCGTTGCGCCCTCGAACTGACCTCGAACAGCGTCTTGCCACTGCCGGCATCGATTACGATGGCGGCATATTTCTCCTGCGGCGCCGGCACCGCCAGCACGCTGTCGGGCGGCGCGGTGGTGCTGCAGCCGGCAACGAAGACGAGCAGCAGCAAGGCCGCGACGAATTTTTGTTTGAGGGAGGGGAAATGGAAGTTTGGCAAGGCAAGTCCGGCGTTGCTGAGAGGGCCGGAACCTAGCCTAACCCATTGTGTTCGTCCATTTGGTTAACGGCGGAGCTGCCGATGACGCTGCCAATCTCCCCCGCAAGGGGGGAGATCAGATGTCGCTTCGGCTTCGCCAACCATCGGCGCTGAAACGGCAACCTCGACATCCGCCCACCCGCCCCGAAATCGCCTGCTTCCTGTCCTGTTTTGCCTGCGGGGTCGCGGTGCTGCTATAGAGGCGGCAATTGCTTGGGGATTTGACAATGACCGGTGACATCGGCGCGGCTGCGCCAACTCTTATCAGGGCTTCGCTCAGCCGCACCGGCAAATGGGCCGGCAGCGTCGCTTTCATCGGCGGCGCTGCTTCCGACATCCTCAATCCGCTGGCGCCGTTCGCCGCCTATATCGCGCTGGTCGCTTCGGTTGCCGCCGCCATCATCGCCATTGCCATCGTTCTGCGGCTGGTGCTGGCCGCCAAGGCGCTGCCGGCGCTGATCTTTGCCACCAGCGCTGCCGCCGTCGCCGGCGGCGTCTATGGCCTGCAGCAGCAGACCAATTCGCAGAACGGTGTGATCGCCGGCCTGGTGCCGGCCATCGCCCAGTTGCAGCAGCAGATGGGCATCGTCTCGGCCAGGGTGGCCAGGATCGAGCAAACGGTAACCGAGACGAAGCTGGCGGTCGACCAGGTCAAGCAATCGACCGACGCGGTGGCGAAGAAGACCGAGGAAATTGCGTCGACCCAGCAGCAGCAGGCTGAGCAGGGCGCGCAGACGCAAAAGTCGGTAGAGGCGGTCAAGCAGACGACCGAAACGCTCGCTGCCGGCCAGCAGAAACAGGCCGAGCAGGCGGATAAGCTTCAGGCGACCACCGAGCAGATCGCCGCCTCGATCGACACCATCGCCAAGGGCTTTGCCGCATTGGCCGCGCAGGGCGGGACGATCGCCGGGCCGAAGCGGCCGGACGAATTCTATCACAATGCCCGCGTCTACGAGCTTTCCGGCGACATGCTGAATGCGCGGCGCTCCTATCTCGCTTTCGCCGGTTTCGACGTCGACGCCGTCGATCCCTACACACGCTTCGCCACCCTGCTGCGCGTGCAGGACGGCAAGGCCGGCGCCCGCGAAGTGTTCGGCGCCCTGGCCGACAAGGCCAAGGCGCTGTCGATCAAGCTGGTCCATATCCTGCAGTTCGACGATGCCCAACGTCTCGACAAGCTCAACGCCTTCATCGCGGCCAATCCGGATTTCGCACCGGCCTATTACCTGCTCGCGCAGGAGTTTTCCGAGGATCGCCTCGGCGTCCAGTCGCTGTCCGACAAGCGCAGCGAGGCCGAGGCGCTGACCAGGTTCGTCTCCTATGAAAAGGAAGGCGGGCTGCTCAAATATTTCGTCGACCAGACGCAGCTCGCCGACTGGCTCGACCGCAGCCGTACCCGCCTGACGGCGCTTGGCGACGTGCTCGACCCAGCACGCTTTGCCCCGACGCTGACGCCGATGCGCTCCAATGCCGGCTGGACGATCTCCATCTCGCTGCCTGAGGCCGCGACCGGCATTTCCTGGCGCATGGGTGTGTCAGGTCCGTTCACCGACACCGGGCTGATGGCGATGAACGACCAGCGCACCGGCAAGCCGATGCCCAATCCGAGCTTCGAATTGCCCGACAGCACCACGGCCACCACCATCGGGGTCAAATATCTCGATCTCAGGGGCCGCGAGACCGGGCCGTTCGACATAAGTTTCGATCCGGACGCGGCGCTGCAACAGGGCAACAAACAGATCCTCGACCAGTTCTGGACGTCGTGGATCGCCTTCGACGCCAGCGGCAATCACGGCCTGGTCTATTTCTCCCAGATGCTGTCATTCCGCTGCGGCATCAAGGAGGTGCGCTACAGCCTGAACGGCACGGCGCTCGACAAGGAGATCAAGCTGCCGCCTTGCGACAAGAAGGACCCCTACGCCATTCCTTATGACTACCAGCCTTACTTCAAGGTCGCCGACAACGTGACATCAATGGCGGTGCAGGTCACCTACACCGACGGCACCAAGTCGCCGGTCCGGGAGTACAAACGGCAGTAGGCGTCCACCCTCCCCCTCGTGGGGAGGGTCGATCCGCGTAGCGGATCGGGGTGGGGGTCCTTGTAGGGCGCTACCCCCGCCCCGTCGAACAATCTCCGCTTCGCGTCGAGCGCTCGCCGACCCTCCCCACATGGGGGAGGGTAAAAATCGCCCTGATGCAAAATGCCGGTCGCTGTGCTTGCGCATCCGTCGCGGAGCGGGTTTGTTCGCTGCCATCGGAATCAGCAGGTGCGCGGATGGATACGGTCACGATCAAGGCAAAGGGCATTTCGGTCACGCTCGATCTCACTGTCGGCCATATCGCCGACATGACGGTCGACAGCGATGGCCGCCAGCTGAAGCCGCTGCACCGCGCGCCCTGGATCGATGCCGGCGAGACGCTGCCGCCGGACCTGCCTGAAGGCACGGTGCGGCTGTCTGGCGATTTCCTATGCGCACCGTTTTCGGCCAGCGACATCGAGGCCGCACCGCTGCATGGCTGGCCGGCCAACAGCGCCTGGGATGTCACGGCCAGCGAAGCGACATCCGACGGCTGGCGGGCCGTCTTCCGGTTGCGCCGCACGGTGATGGGCGCGACGGTCGACAAGATCTTCACGCTCCGCAACAGTCATCCCTTCCTCTATCAGGAGCATGTCTTTTCCGGCGGTTCCGGCGCTGTCTCCGCCGCCCACCATCCGATGGCGGCGATGCGCGATGGCGGCCGGCTCGCCTTTTCGCCGAAGCGCTTTGCCGGGACACTGGGCGCACCGCTGGAGCCCGATCCGGCCCGCGGCCGCTTCAAGCTTTCCTATCCCGCCCGCTCGACCGATCTGACGCGCTTTCCAGCCACTGGCGGCGGCACGCTCGATCTCACCGACTACCGCATGGAGGATGAGCGCGAGGATTTCATCACCCTGGTCGAAGCCGATCATGGCGGTCCGGGCTGGACGGCGCTGGCGCGCCGGGCCGAACAGGATCTGGTGCTGGTGCTGAAGAACCCGGCGGAGCTGCCGGTCACCATGCTGTGGTTCAGCAATGGCGGCCGCGACTACGCGCCGTGGAGCAGCCGCCATCGCGGCGTGCTCGGCATCGAGGACGGCCGCGCCGCCATCGGCCATGCCGCATCGATCGGCGACAATTGGCTGAAGCGCGAAGGGGTCGCGACCGCTTTTACCCTCGGCGGCGAAGTCTCCTTCCGCCATGTCATCGGCACGCTGCCGCTCACGAGCGGCGAGCCGCCGCGCGATATCGGGCCAGCCTCAGGTCACATGCGTCTCACCGGAGCCGATGGTTCGACCCGCGATGTCAGGTTCGACAGCGATTTCCTGCGGATCGGCCAGCCCGGCTGATTTTCGAACGCTGGCCCTGCCCCTCACCTGCCTGCCGGCATCCTCGACACACGGCACATGGAGCTTGTCCGCCGCATCGCCGCGCCAACCAATCTGCTTGGCGCTGCGGCGGACGCATTGGGAGGAGAAGTGTTACCCATCTGTCGGCTGGACACCGGCAGGGCGACGAGGGGCAGCGCTGACGTGGCGGATGTCGTGAGATTGCCCAAATCGCGGTTTGAAATTTCCTCGAACTGCCGACAAGATGCAAAGCATAACTGGAAGCGCCCAATGTCCGAAATCGCCCACCTCGCCGCCACCATCTTCAAGCGCGCCGGCAAGGCGAAACGCTTCATCGTCGCCATTGCCGGCCCGCCCGGCGCCGGCAAGTCGACGCTCTCGGCCGGCCTGCATGATCTGTTGCCGGAGGGCGCGGCTGAAGTCGTGCCGATGGACGGCTTCCACTATGACGACATCGTGCTCGACCAGCGCGGCCTGCGGTCAAGAAAGGGCGCGCCGGAGACTTTCGACTTCGCCGGCTTCGAGACGCTGTTGAAGCGCATCCGTTCGGGCGAGCCAGACATCGCCATTCCGGTGTTCGACCGCAGCATGGAATTGTCGCGCGCCGCCGCCTCCATCGTTGCCGCCGAGACCAAGTTCATCCTGGTCGAAGGCAATTACCTCCTGCTCGACGAGGAGCCGTGGTCGCGGCTGGCGCCGCTGTTCGACTTCACCATCTTTGTCGATGTGCCGCGGGCCGAACTCGAGCGCCGCCTTCTGGTGCGCTGGCACGAGCATGGCCGCTCCGACGAAGACGCCCGCGCCTGGATCGCTTCCAACGACATGCCCAACATCGATCGCGTGCTCGGCCGTCGCAGGTCCGCCGACCTGGTTGTTGGCGATCCCGCATAGTTCGCTGGACTTCGGAACGGGAACCTTAAGACTTTCAGGTCGTTATCTCTCATCGGCAATCGTGCCGCCGTGAGGGAACCGTCAGATGGCAACCAAGGCAAAAACACCCGCCAAGAGCAAGACCGCTCAACCCAAAGCCAGGCAGGCAAAGGCCACGCAGGCCAAGGCAGGCGCCGGCCCGGCGATCGCCGAGCGGTCCAAGGACGCAAAGCCGGCTTTCGGCAAAGCGGCGCCAAAGAAGGTAGAACCGGTCGCGACGGCGAAGGTGGCGGCGAAAACCGCCAAACCCAAGAAGCCGGCAAGCCGCGGCTCGATGGCCGGCGGGGCCATGCGCACGGTCAAGGCGACCGCCAATGTCGCCGCTGGTGCGGTGGCGGCGACAGCCAGGGGCGCCGCGTCGCTCGCTGCGTCCGTCATCGGCAAGGGCGGCTCGAAAAGCAAGGCCAAGGCGAAATAGACCTGGTTGCTTCGGCCGGCCGAGGTCAATTTCTGGCGGGAATGGTCAGGCCGCGCTGCACCGCGGGCCGCGCCAGCCCGCGCTCCAGCCATGCCGCGACGGTGGGGAAGTCGTCGAAGCCGACGAGTTCTCGCGCCTCGTAGAAGCCGATCAGATTGCGCACCCAGCCCAGCATCGAAATGTCGGCGATCGTATAGTCGCCGTCCATGATCCAGGTTCGACCCTTCAGCCGCGTCTCCAGCACCCCGATCAGCCGCCGCGATTCATTGCGGTAGCGATCCAGCGGCCGCTTGTCGGCGATCTCGCGCCCGGCGAATTTATTGAAAAACCCGACCTGTCCGAAAATCGGTCCGATCGCCGCCATCTGGAAGAACACCCATTGGATGGTCTCGTAGCGCCGCGCCGGATCGGCCGGGATCAGCTTGCCGGTCTTGTCGGTGAGGTAGAGCAGGATGGCGCCGGATTCGAACAGGCCGAGCGGCTTGCCGCCCGGCCCGTCGGGGTCGATGATCGCAGGTATCTTGCCGTTCGGGTTCAGCGACAGGAATTCCGGTGTCCAGCTCTGGTCCTTGCCGATATCCACCAGATGCGCCTCGTAGGGCAGGCCGAGTTCTTCCAGCGCGATCGAGACTTTCACCCCATTCGGCGTCGTCGCGGAATAGAGCTGCAGACGGTCGGGGTGGCGTGCCGGCCAGCGCTTGGTGATCGGAAAGACGGACAGGTCGGTCATCGAAAGCTCCGGTCGGGAATTTGGCGCGGTCTCGCGCCGTTTGGCGGGTTGCGAAGGATTATCCTCGGCGTCTTTGCCGATCAACCGGCCGACGGTGCGCACACCGTCTTCGCAGTCATTCAGGGCCAGTCGCTCAGGGCCAGTCGCTTGCCGTCAGACCGCCTTGAACGCCACCACGGCATTGGTGCCGCCGAAGGCAAAACCGTTGCTGATCGCCGCGCGCACCTTGCGCTCGCGCGCCACATTCGGCGTGATGTCGAGATCGCAGTCGGGGTCGGCCTGCCGGAAATTGGCCGTCGGCGGCACGATGCCTTCGCGGATCGCCATCACGCAGGCGATCATTTCCAGGCCGCCCGAGGCGCCGAGGCAATGGGCATGCATCGACTTGGTCGACGACACCGACAGCTTGTAGGCATGGTCGCCGAAGACGCGCTTGATTGCCGCCGTCTCGATCTGGTCGTTGGCCTTGGTGCCGGTGCCGTGGGCGTTGAGATAATCGACGTCCTCGGGATTGAGCCCGGCGTCCGCCAGGCAGGCGCGCATCGCCGCCGTCGGTCCCTCGACTGTCGGCGCGACGATATCGGAAGCGTCGGCGGAAAGGCCGGCGCCGGCAAATTCGGCCAGAATGGTCGCGCCGCGCGCCATGGCGTGTTCATAGGTTTCCAGCACCGCCATTCCAGCACCTTCGCCGAGCGACAGGCCCTGGCGATCGGCTGAGAACGGCCGGCAGGTATCGGGCGCCAGCACCCGCAGGGCTTCCCAGCCTTTCAGGATGCCCCAGAGCAGCGGCGCGTCGGTGCCGCCGGCGACCATGACATCGGCGCGGCCGAGCCGGATCTGGTCGACCGCCGAGGCAAAGGCGTGATTGGACGAGGAGCAGGCCGAAGTGACGCCGAACACCGGCCCGCGCAGGCCGAGATTCATGCTGACATGGCCGGACGCCGCACTCGGCATCACTTTCGGCACGGTGAAGATGCCGGCCCGGTTCTTGCCGTCGACCAGGATGGCGCGATAGTTCTCCTCGATCGCCTCCCAGCCGCAGACGCCGACGCCGACAACCGCGCCCATCCGGTAGGTGGTTGCTTCAGTCGATGTCAGGCCGGCATGCTGCATGGCTTCGCGCGCGGCAATCGTCGCCAAAAGGCTGAAGCGGTCCATCGACACGGTCTGCTTGTGGCTGATGCCATGGTCGGGCAGCGTCTTGATTTCGCAGCCGACCTTGACCTTCAAATCATGCAAACCGGGATTGCTGATTTGACCGATGGCCGATCGGCCGGCCCGCATTTCGTTCCAGATTGCAGGCGCATTGGCGCCGAGCCCGCATATGCCGCCGATGCCGGTAATGACGACGCGCTTTTGCATTCAGCTCAGGCTTTTTTCGCAATCAGCGCGCGAACAGCCTCAACCATATCGCCGACATTCTTGAGATTGCTCCAGGCATCGACCGTGTTCATCTCGATCTCGATGCCGTACTGCTCCTCGAGATCGAAGATGATCTCGGTCAGTTCCAGGGAATGGATGCCAAGCGCGGTCAATTCCGTATTGGTGGTGATCTCTTCGCCACCGGGCTCCGCATGTGCCCTGATCTTGGCGATGATTTCCGTTGCCAGCTCGTCAGCCATTCGATTCCTTCCCCAATTTTATAACGTCGCGGTGCCGATTGGTTGGCGCCCCTGTTGCCTGGACTGAAATCGCCGTCGCCTTCAAAAACCCGCCAGGCGCAGCATGACCGTTCCAAAGAGGCTCCCTCTATAGAAACGGAAACGCTGTCAAGCAACAAGCTATATCAACAAGCACCATATCGACAAAGCGCCGGGAGTGCTTAACGTTAGCGCCGTGGATACGTTGCAGCATGTCTTGATCCCAGCTCTTCCGGCCCAGCGCGCGGCCGGGGCGGCCCGGCTTGCGTGCGGCGTCAGGGATGGACGCACCCGGCTTTTGCGCCTCTATCAGGACGGCTCGGCCAAAATCCGCATGCCGGCCGTTGCGGCCGATCCGCTCGAAGCCGTGCTCATCAACACCGCCGGCGGTCTGACCGGCGGCGATCGGCTCGGCTGGGAAATCGATGTCGGGCCAGGTGCCTCCGCCTCGATAACCACCCAGGCCTGCGAAAAGATCTATCGTGCCGCTAGCGACCGCGCCGAAGTTCGGGTGAAGCTCAGCGTCGGCGCGGGCGGGCGTATCGCCTGGCTGCCCCAGGAAACCATCGTCTTCGACCGCTCGGCCTTTGCCCGCACGCTCGAGGTCGAGCTTGCCGCAGGCGCCGAGGCGTTGCTGCTTGAAGCCACCATATTCGGCCGCCTCGCCATGGGCGAAGAGGCCGCGCACGGCCATTTCCACGACCGTTGGCGTGTCCGCCAGGATGGTGCGCTCGTTCATGCCGAGGATTCCCGCATCGGGCCGGCTATCGCGGCGGCACTTGGCCGCCCGGCGGTCGCCGGCGGCGCCATTGCCGCTGCGACGCTGCTGATGATTTCGCCGCAGGCCGAAGGCTTGCTCGATGCGGCCCGCGACATCATCGGCGCCGACGGCGATGCCAGCGCCTGGAGCGTCAAAAAATCTGGCAAGCTTCTTGCGAGGCTGTTTGCCGAGGACGGCTACCAGCTGCGCAAGCGGCTGGTTCCGCTCGTCGAACTGCTCAACGGGCGGGCGGGTCTGCCCAAATTATGGTCACTCTGAGCCAAATCCAGGCCAAATCCAGGAAAGCGCATGAACCTGACGCCGCGTGAAAAGGACAAGCTGCTCATCGCCATGGCGGCGATCGTGGCGCGCAAGCGGCTGGAACGCGGCGTCAAGCTCAATCACCCCGAAGCGATCGCGCTGATCACCGATTTCGTCGTCGAGGGCGCCCGCGACGGCCGCCCGGTCGCCGAACTTATGGAGGCCGGCGCCCATGTGGTTACCCGCGCGCAGGTGATGGAAGGCATCGCCGAGATGATCCACGACGTGCAGGTCGAGGCGACCTTTCCCGATGGCACCAAGCTGGTGACCGTGCACGAACCGATCAGGTGAGGAGAAAACGATGCTGGAACTGCGACCGAATTGCGAATGCTGCGACAAGGACCTGCCGCCGGAAGCGGCGGACGCGCTGATCTGCACCTTTGAATGCACCTTCTGCGCTGACTGCGCTGAACATGTGCTGGGCGGCGTCTGCCCGAACTGCGGCGGCAATTTTTCCGCACGCCCGATCCGCCCAGTGGAGAAACTGGTGAAATATCCGGCCTCGACCCAACGCGTGCTCAAGGCCGAGGGCTGCGGCCCGCGCAAGGCTGCGTGATTGTTTTCGTGACTTCGAAGGGAAGACCGATGATCTCTGCTTCAACCAAACGCACCACGCTTGCAGCGATCCTGCTGCTGGCGGCGGCGATGCCCGCTTATGCCCATGTCGGCATCGGCACCACCTCGTCCTTCGCGGCGGGCTTCGCGCATCCGCTGTCCGGCCTCGACCATATGACCGTCATGGTCGCCGTCGGCCTTTGGGCGGCGCTCAAGGGCGGCAAGGCGATATGGGCCTGGCCGCTGGCCTTTGTCGGCGTAATGCTGGTCGGCGGCGCGCTCGGCATGCTCCACGTGCCGGTGCCTTTCGTCGAACCGGGCATCCTTGCCTCCGTCGTCGCGCTTGGCTTTCTGGTGGCGTTGGCGGTCGATCTGCCGGTCTCGGCCGGAGTCGCCATCATCGGCCTGTTCGCGCTGTTCCATGGCCATGCCCATGGCACCGAAGTGCCGGAAAATGCAGGTGGGCTTGACTATATGGCCGGCTTTGCCGTTGCCACCGCACTTCTCCATGCCATGGGCATCGCTGCCGGCCTTGGCCTCGGCATGCGCTTTCGCGGGCTTGCCCGCGCCGCTGGCGCCGCTTGTGCTGCAGTCGGCGGCGGCCTGGTCTTCGGCGTTTTGTGAGGCTAACGATGATTCCCGGCGAAATCATCACCGCAAGCGGCGACATCGAGCTCAACAAGGGGCTGCCGACGGTGACGCTGAAGGTGGCCAACAGCGGCGACCGGCCGATCCAGGTCGGCAGCCACTACCATTTCTTCGAGACCAATGAGGGGTTGAAATTCGATCGCGACAAAGCGCGCGGCATGCGTCTGGACATTGCCGCCGGCACCGCGATGCGCTTCGAACCGGGACAAGAGCGGGACGTCACGCTGGTGCCGTTCGGAGGAAAACGCGAGGTCTACGGTTTTCAGCAGAAGATCATGGGCAGGCTGTGAGATCGACGGGGTCGGGCGCCCTGAGGTCAGTTCGACGGCCTGGCCGCCGCGTAGATGACGATTCTTGCCGAGCCGTCGAATTCCACCGCAAGGACGTCTTCCGTAAGCACGCGCCGCGAATCGATGGCGTTGAACAGCAAGGCGTTGGCGTCGATCTCCTTGCGCAGTTCCGCAATGTCGTCCTGATGCTGTTCGACCTTGCTCTCGACCGCCGGCGGCGGGCCGCCTTCGCTGCGCGCCGCGTCGGTGAGGAAGACGATATCCACAGTATCGAGCTTGGACGTCTTGCGCACGGCGCCGATGTTCTCACGCGTCCGCTCGATCGCGGTGATGATCTTGTTGGTCTGTGGTTCCGTCCGCGCCTCCTCCTGCCGGACATCGGAGCCGACGATCCTGTTGACGGTGTCGGCCCGGTTGACGGCGTCAGCGCTTTCAAGACCTTGCGCGGCTTGCGGGCCGAAAGCTGCGAGAAATGTGCAGGCAGCAAGGCTCTGGAGCCATCTGGTGTCGGCAAAGACAGGCATTGCTCGCTCCTGGTGGACTTTTCTGTGCAACGCCGTTCGGCGCCAAAGGAACGAAACGCCTCCTGTCGGGCGAAGGTTCCCTGTGGGCTGGCGGGCCGGGTGCCGGCCCGCCAAGCGCTTCTTTCAGCTTGCCTTCTTGGTGACAAGGGTCAGCGCGCCATCGGTGGTCATGCTGGCGGCGACCACCTGTGCCGAGGTGAGCCCCTTGGCTTCGAGCGCCGACTTGATCTGCGGCGTCGCGTCGATCGAAGAGCGCAGTTTCTGCAGCCCGGCATCGCCACGCTGGGCGATCACCTGATTGACCTGCGTCTGGGTGGCCTTGGGCAATTCGCTGATATCGACGATGTTGACCTTCTGGATCGCCGGCGCCGCCGGCTGAGCGCTGGGCGCCGCCGGCTTCGGTTGCGGCGTGGGCTGTTGCTGGGCGCCGGCTACGGTTGCGGAGGCCAGCGTGGCGGCGGCTGCAAGAACGATGATTTTGCGCATGTATTTTCCTTTCATCGATTTGGCCAAGGGTTTGGCAAACGGGCGGTTTGGGGTGGCACGTCCACCTCAACGGCCAAATGGGATCAGAAGGTGTCGCCAAGCGGGTCATTGCATGACCATTGGATGGCGACGATGTGGAGTTCGGCTGCGGCCGGACTCTCGTTTGGGGAGCATTGACTGATGGCTAGAATTACCCGCGCCGCCTACGCGCAGATGTATGGCCCGACGGTCGGCGACAGAGTGCGCCTGGCCGACACCGAGCTGTTTATCGAGGTCGAAAAGGACCTCACCGTCCATGGCGAGGAGGTGAAATTCGGCGGCGGCAAGGTCATCCGCGACGGCATGGGCCAGAGCCAGGTGTCGCGCGCCGGCGGCGCGGTCGACACGGTCATCACCAACGCGCTGGTGGTCGATGCCACTGCCGGCATCTTCAAGGCCGATATAGGTCTCAGGGACGGCCGCATCGCGGCGATCGGCAAGGCCGGCAATCCCGACACGCAGGACGGTGTCACCATCATCATCGGCCCCGGTACCGAGATCATCGCCGGCGAGGGCAAGATCCTGACCGCCGGCGGCTTCGACGCGCACATCCACTTCATCTGCCCGCAGCAGATCGACGAAGCGCTGATGTCGGGCATCACCACCATGCTCGGCGGCGGCACCGGCCCGGCGCATGGCACGCTGGCCACCACCTGCACGCCGGGACCCTGGCACATGGCGCGCATGATCCAGTCCTTCGACGCTTTCCCGATGAACATCGGCCTGTCCGGCAAGGGCAATGCCTCGCTGCCGGCGGCGCTCGAGGAAATGGTGCTGGGCGGCGCCTGCTCGCTGAAGCTGCACGAGGACTGGGGCACGACGCCGGCGGCCATCGACTGCTGCCTGTCGGTTGCCGACGATTACGACGTGCAGGTGATGATCCACACCGACACGCTGAACGAATCCGGCTTCGTCGAGAACACCGTCGCCGCCATCAAGGGCCGCACCATCCACGCCTTCCACACCGAGGGTGCCGGCGGCGGCCATGCGCCTGACATCATCAAGGTTTGCGGCCTGCCCAACGTCATCCCGTCCTCGACCAACCCGACCCGGCCCTACACCGTCAACACGCTGGCCGAGCATCTCGACATGCTGATGGTCTGCCATCATCTGTCGCCGTCGATCCCCGAAGACATCGCCTTTGCCGAAAGCCGCATCCGCAAGGAGACCATCGCGGCGGAAGACATTCTGCATGACATCGGCGCCTTCTCGATCATCTCGTCGGACTCGCAGGCAATGGGCCGCGTCGGCGAGGTGGCGATCCGCACCTGGCAGACCGCCGACAAGATGAAGCGCCAGCGCGGGTCATTGCCGCAGGAGACCGGCAACAACGACAATTTCCGCGTCCGCCGCTACATCGCCAAATACACCATCAACCCGGCAATCGCGCATGGCCTGTCCAGGGACATCGGTTCGATCGCGGTCGGCAAGCGCGCCGATCTGGTGCTGTGGAACCCAGCCTTCTTCGGCGTCAAACCGGACATGGTGCTGATCGGCGGCATGATAGCCGCAGCCCCGATGGGCGACCCAAACGCCTCTATCCCGACACCGCAGCCGATGCACTACCGCCCGATGTTCGGCGCCTATGGCAAGGCCAGGACCAACTCGTCGGTGACCTTCGTTTCGAAGGCGGCGCTGGAGTCCGGCCTGCATGGCAGGCTCGGCGTCGACAAGCAGTTCGTGGCGGTGGAAAATACCCGCGGCGGCATCGGCAAGCACTCGATGATCCTCAACGACGCCACGCCGCATATCGAGGTCGATCCCGAAACCTATGAGGTTCGCGCCGATGGCGAACTCTTGACTTGCGAGCCGGCAACCGTGCTGCCGATGGCGCAGCGGTATTTCCTGTTTTGAGGCGAGGGGCGATTTGATCGACCCGGCAAATTCCATTGCGAGCCGGTCGGTCCCACCGCAATATGCGGCTCAAAGAAACCGCGTAGCAGGTCATGGTCACCGAAATAGCCTCCGCCCACGACATCTTCCCGCATATCCGCATCGTCATGGGCATGGTGATCGGACTTGGCGTCGCTCGCCTGCTGTCGGGGGTGGCGCGAATCGTCCAGCATCCCGGCCAGTACAGGCTCTATCCCGTGCACCTCGGCTGGGTCGCCTCCATGCTGTTGCTGCTGGTGCATTTCTGGTGGTGGGAGTTCGGCCTCTACACCATAGAGGTCTGGACTTTCGGCAAGTACCTGTTCCTGATCTTCTACGCCATCACGCTGTTCCTGCTGTGCGCGCTGCTGTTTCCGGATTCGATGCTCGACTACACCAGCTACGAGGATTTCTTCTATTCACGCCGTGGCTGGTTCTTCGGCCTGCTGGCGACGACCTATCTGCTCGACGTCGTCGACACGCTGCTGAAGGGTCCCGAGCATTTCGCCCGCTACGGCAATGAATATCTGTTCCGAACGCCGGTTTTCGTGGTGTTGTGCATCGCCGCCATACTGGTGCGTGACCGCCGCTTCCACATCGCCTTCGTCGCCGGCACGCTGATCTATCAGATATCGTTCATCCTGCGGCTCTTCGACACCATCGTCTGAACAGTGGCTATGGTTTAGGGTCGCAGGAAAGAGGGTTCAACCATGTACAAGGCCATCGGATCGCGTGGATCCCGCGTCAGCCGCGTTCTGTGGATGCTCGAGGAACTCGGGCAGCCCTATGAATTCGTCGAGGTCAAATTGCGTTCGCCCGAAGCCTATGCGCTCAACCCGTCGGGCAAGGTGCCGATCCTGATCGATGGCGAACTGACGGTGACTGATTCGGCGGCAATCTGCGTCTATCTCGCCGACAAGCACGCCGACAAAGGCATGGGCGCCAATCCAGGTGTGGCCGGACGCGCCGAAATGGATTCCTGGATGCATTTTGCCCAGTCCGAGTTCGAAGCGCCGCTGTGGAACAAGCTGCGCCACCGCTTCCTGTTGCCGAAGGACGTGCGGGTCGATGTCGGCCCCGCCGCCGCCTACGATTTCGCCTCGGAGGCCAAGGCGCTCGACGGCCGGCTGGAGGATCGGGAGTTTGCGCTGGGCGACCGGTTTTCCGCCGTCGACGTGCTGTTGGGCGACATGGGCGGCTGGGCCCGCGCCGGAAAATTTCCGATCGAATCCGAGCGCGTCAACGCGTATTTCGACCGCGTCCTGGCGCGGCCTGCCCGTGCGAGAGCCCAGGCTAACGGTGGAGCCATGCGATGAAACTCAACCTGAACACCGACTTCACCAAGTTCCCGCGCGCCGTCTCGGTGGTGCCTGCCGGCACTGCCGGAACCACGGCCCCATCCGGCCGTGCCGTCCTGCCCCATGACGAGCGTCATTTGCGCCGCCGCGCCATTGAGCTTGCCGACGGCAGCAAGGTGCTGGTCGATCTGCCCGAGCCCGTGACCTTGAACGATGGCGACCGGCTGGTGCTGGAGGATGGCGGCCAGGTCGAGATCACCGCGGCACCCGAAGAGGTCTATGATATCCGCGCCCGCGATGCGGTGCATCTGACGGAGCTTGCCTGGCATATCGGCAACCGGCATCTGGCGGCTGCGATCGAGCCCAGCCGCATCCTGATTTTGCGCGACCATGTCATCAAGGCTATGCTGGAAGGGCTGGGCGCCACGGTGCGCGAAGTCTCCGAACCGTTCAAGCCGGTGCGCGGCGCCTATTCCGCCCAAGGTGCGCATGGTCACGATCATGGCCATGCGCATGCGCACGCCGAAGCGCATTCCCATGATGGACGTTCCCACGCACACAGCGAGTCGCATTCGCACAGCCATTCCCATGACGGGCATCATCACGATCATGACTGACCAGCCATCCGGCATCGCTTTGCTGCGGCTCATGGCGTGGCTGTCGCCGGCCTTTCCGGTCGGCGGCTTTGCCTACAGCCATGGTCTCGAACGCGCCGGGCAAGACGGGCTGGTTGCCGATACCGCCAGCCTCGCCTTCTGGCTGGAGACGCTGGTCGAGATGGGCTCGGGCTGGAACGACGCCGTGCTCTTCACGGAAGCCTGGCGTCGCGCCCGCGACGGCGGCGATCTCCATGAAATTGCCGATCTCGCCGAAGCGCTGGCCGGCTCGCGTGAGCGTCACACCGAAACCATGCTGCAAGGCGCCGCCTTCCTGAAAGCGGCAGCGGCGTGGGCGAATCCGGTGTTGGGCCGCCTGCCGGCCGAATGCGCCTACTGTGTCGCCGTCGGCGCCGTTGCCGGCGGCAACGGCATCGCGATTCAGGACGCGATGTCGGCCTTCCTGCAGGCCTTCTTCTCCAACCTCGTCCAGGCGGCGATCCGACTCGGAATCGTCGGCCAGACGGACGCCATGGCCTTGCTCGCCGGCTTCGAGCCGTTGGCGCTGTCGACGGCCGCGCGCGCCGCCGGCTCGACATTGGACGATCTCGGCGGCTGCGCCTTCATCTCCGACATCATGGCGATGAAGCACGAGACGCAGTATTCCAGGCTGTTCCGCTCATGATCGTCCTCGCCTTCGCCCTCTCGGCCGTCCTGCTGCTGATCACCGCGCTGCATGTCTATTGGGGCCTTGGCGGCATCTGGCCGGGCAGGGACGGCGTCTCCTGCGCCCACGCCGTCGTCGGCTTTCGCGGCGTCGACGAGATGCCGACGCCGTTTGCCTGTTTCGCCGTTGCCGCGTGCCTGTGCCTCGCAACCCTGTGGCCGCTGGCGCTGACCGGGGTCTTCGCCACCCCCTTTCCAAGGGAAGGCCTTGCCGCCACAGCGCTGCTCATAGGGCTGGTCTTCCTCGGCCGCGGCATTGCCGGCTTCACGCCGTGGTGGCGCCGTCTGGCGCCGGAACAGCCTTTTGCGCGGCTCGATGTCAGCTTCTATTCGCCGCTCTGCCTGTTGATCGGACTCAGCTTCGCCATCCTCGCCATCACGGAGTTTTTCGGCATGACGGATTTTTCGCTATGACTCAGGCCAACGGTCCCCTGCGCATCGGCATCGGCGGTCCCGTCGGCTCCGGCAAGACGACGCTAACCGAAAAGCTCTGCAAGGCGCTGCGCGACGATTTCTCCATCGCCGTCGTCACCAACGACATCTACACCAAGGAAGACGCCATGATGCTGGCTCGCCTGCAGGCGCTGCCTGAGGACCGCATCGTCGGCGTGGAGACCGGCGGCTGCCCGCACACCGCCATCCGTGAGGACGCCTCGATCAATTTGCAGGCGATCGCCGGGCTGAACAGGAAATTCCCCGATCTCGACATCGTCTTCATCGAATCCGGCGGCGACAATCTTGCCGCCACCTTCTCGCCGGACCTTGCCGACCTGACCCTCTATGTCATCTCGGTTTGCCAGGGCGAGGAAATCCCCAGGAAGGGCGGGCCGGCGATCACCCGTTCCGATTTCCTGGTCATCAACAAGAGCGATCTGGCGCCCTATGTAAACGTCAACCTCGATGTCATGGAGAGCGACGCCGCCCGAATGCGGGGCAAGCGCCCGTTCGGCTTCACCGATCTATCGCGCGGCAAGGGACTGCAGGAAGTCATCGACTTCATCGTCGAACATGGCGGGCTGCAGTCGGCCCGCTCGGCGGCCTGACCCAGTACTTACCGGTTGCTGGTCGGCATTGGGCGCGGCATTCTCGGGGAAATGGAGGATTTTTGATGAGCATCGCCCGTTTGCAGAAAGAGCCGCTGACCAACCTGCCCTACTATGAGGAGCGCGTCGATCTGGCCGCCGCCTTCCGCTGGACGGCGCGGCTCAACATGCATGAAGCCGTGGCCAACCACTTCTCGCTGTCGGTCAACGAGGACGGCAGCAAATTCCTGATGAACCCCAACCAGGTGCATTTCTCGCGCATCAAGGCGAGCGACCTTTTGCTGATCGACGCCAACGATCCCGAGACATTGTCCGGCCCGAATGCGCCCGACCCGACCGCCTGGGGTCTGCACGGCGCCATTCACCGCAACGTGCCGCATGCGCACTGCGCCATGCATGTGCATTCCATTCATGCCACTGTGCTTGCATCGCTGGCCGACTCGACTCTGCCGCCGATCGACCAGAACTCGGCCATGTTCTTCAACCGCCACGTCGTCGATGCCCATTATGGCGGGCTGGCCTTCGAGGAGGAAGGCGAGCGCTGCTCGCAACTGCTCACCGACCCGAAGGTCAAAGTGATGGTGATGGGCAATCACGGCGTCATGGTCATCGGCGACACCGTCGCCGACGCCTTCAACCGCATGTTCTATTTCGAGCGCGCCGCCGAAACCTACATCAAGGCTCTGTGGACCGGCCGTCCGCTGCGCACGCTGTCCGATGCCATTGCCGAAAAGGCCGCCGGCGAGATGGACGACTATCCCGGCCAGGCAGAGCGTCACCTTGCCGAGCTGAAGGCGATCCTCGACGAGGAAGAGCCGGTGTACCGGAGCTGAATGAGTTCACCCTTCTCCCCGTTCACGGGGAGAAGGTCCCGGCAGGGGGATGAAGGGCAGCGCCGACGTTCATAGGCTCACTCAGAGTCCCAACTGAGCCCGCAACTCTTCCGCACTGTTGATCACGACAGCGCCCTTGGGTCCTGCCATCGGCGCTTCCGGCCAGAAGATCGTCCGCATCCCCGCGGCCAGGCCTGATGTGGCGCCGGTAACGCTGTCGTCGACGGCCACCGCGTCTGAAGGATCGACGCCGGCCAGCCACGCGGCGCGCAGGAACGGTTCGGGATGCGGCTTGCCTTCGCGCACGTCGTTTCGGCTGATCGTGCGCATGCCGGGATAGATCAGCCCGACGGCGCTCAGATTTGCATCGACGATCACCCGGTCGGAATTGGACACCACCGCCTGCTGCACACCGAGCGCGCGCAATTCGTTATACACTTCGATCGCGCCGGGGCGCGGCTTCAGCGTCTCTGCCATCGGCATGTAGTGATCGTATTTGCGCACGATCCAGTCGTCGAAGGGCAGGTCGAGGCCGAACTCGCTGCGCAGCATCTCGTAGACCGGCGCGGCGGCGACGCCCAGCACCCGCTCATGCAGGTCGGCCGGCGGCGTGATACCGACGCTGCGCAGCGCCGCCACCAAGGCCGCCTCATGCAGCGGCTCGCTGTCGACCAGCGTGCCGTCCATATCCCAGAAAACCGCTTTCGGCGTCATGCGAGGCTCCTTTTGCCGATCCCCTTAAAGCGTTTGTATCAGGAGATAAACCGCCGAGCCCGTCCGCTGGCGATTTTCGCTTGGTTGGTTGCCGCGCGGCGGCCGGATCGAAGCAGCAAGCAATTGCCCTGCCGATAGACAATTGCGCGCCGACACATTCCCTGCAAGACTATGACGCTTCGCCTAAGGGCGGGCAAAGGGGCAGGGCTGGAGGCACATTTTGAATTCGCGGCAAGACGGCGGCAGCAGCAGGCTGGACGAGGCAGCGCGCGCCGGCTGGCTTTATTATGTTGCCGGCAACACCCAGGACCAGATCGCCGCCACGCTCGGCATTTCCCGGCAGACGGCGCAGCGGCTGGTGTCGCTGGCGGTGTCGGAGGGGCTGATCAAGGTTCGCGTCGATCACCCGATCGCCAATTGCCTTGATCTCGCAGCTAGACTGAAGTCACGCTTCGCGCTCGACCTCGTCGAAGTGGTGCCGAGCGATCCAACCTCATCCTCGACCACGATCGGCATTGCCGAGGCGGCTGCGGCCGAGATCGAGCGGCGGCTGCGGTCACCGACGCCCATCGTCTTGGCCATCGGCACCGGCCGCACGCTGAAGGCGGCGATCGAGCAATTGCCGCCGATGGAATGCTCGCAGCACAAGGTTGTGTCCTTGACCGGCAACATCTCGCCCGACGGTTCGGCCGCCTTCTACAACGTCATCTTCACCATGGCCGACCGGGTCAAGGCGCGCTCGTTCCCGATGCCGCTGCCGGTCATCGCCTCGTCGCCGGAAGAGCGCGAGATGCTGCTTGCCCAGCCGATGATCCAACCGACGCTGGCGCTGGCCGCGGAAGCCGACGTGACCTTTGTCGGCATCGGCGATCTCGGCCCGAAGGCGCCGCTCTACGAGGACGGTTTTATCTCGGAAAGCGAGTTGAAGGCGTTGCAAAAGGCTGGCGGCGTCGCCGAGATCGTCGGCTGGGTGTTCGATCGGGAAGGCCGCATGATCGAGGGCATCACCAACGACCGGGTATCGTCGGCAGCCTTGCCGTCACGCGAAAAGTCGCTGGTCATTGCGCTCGCCATGGGCGAGCGCAAATTGCCGGGCATCCTGGCCGCGGTGAACCGCCGGCTGGTCAATGGCCTCATCACCGACGAGCGGACCGCCACGGCCCTGCTCGACGGTGCCTGATTACCAATTAAGCAGCCCATCGATAAAATCCAACACGTTATTTGCAGCGCCCGGACGGGTCGTTGCCGTCGAGGAAGCCCATGTCGCGCTGCAAATGCGGCGACAGCTCCCGGACGTCGATGTAGCCGCGCCGGCGGTGCACAAGCAGGGAGAATTCATGCGCCAGCAGGGAAAACCAGCTCTGCGCCGGGGTGGAATGGAGTTTTTGCTGTACCGTGGTCATGATCTTCAGCCTCCGCTATGCTTGAACTTGATTGATCGTTGACACCAGATATCGGCCTGATTGGCTCTTGCCGCCAATCAAACGTCGATCACGACCCATAAGGAGGGCTTATGCCCGATCTCAAGGCACCACAGCTCGCCCAGTTGCCGCCGCTGCAGGCCATCAGGGTCTTCGAAGCCGTCGCGCGGCATCTCTCCTTCACCAAGGCCGCGCAGGAACTCGGCATGACGCAGGCCGCGGCCAGCTATCAGATCAAGCTTCTGGAAGAGCGCATCGGTTCGCCGCTGTTCCTGCGCCAGCCGCGCCAGATCGTGCTGACCGAACCCGGCCAGCGCCTGGCGCCCGCCGTCAGCGAGGCGTTCAGCCTGCTCTCAAGCGCCTACTCCGCCGCGCGTGGGGGCGCCGATGGTGTGCTGTGCGTCTCGACGCTGCTGACCTTTGCCTCGAACTGGCTGGCGCAGCATCTCGGCTCCTTCCAGGTCGCGCATCCGTCGCTGGCGGTGCGCGTCGATACCTCGAACAGGGTGATCGATTTTGCCCGCGAGGACATGGACATCGCTATCCGCTCCGGCAGCGGCAAGTGGCCTGGAGTGGAGACCCATCTTTTGTTCAAGGCCGATTTCACCCCGGTGCTGAGCCCGGCACTCGCTGCCACCATAGGTGGCGTCCACGAACCCGCCGACCTGTTCAAGCTGCCCATTCTCGATCCCGGCGACATCTGGTGGCGGGAATGGTTCGCCCTTGCCGGCGTCCCGGCGGACGAACTTGCCAGGCGCACCGGCACCAGCATGGGCGCGCAGGCCTATGAGGCGAACGCGGCCATCGCCGGCCATGGTGTTGCGATCCTGACCACCGCATTGTTCAAGACCGAGCTCGCCGCCGGCCGCCTGATCCAGCCCTTCGACCTGGTCGGCGACGACGGCCACGCCTATTGGCTGGTCTACCCGACGGCGCGTCGCAACGTGCCGAAGATAAAAGCCTTCCGGGACTGGATCCTGGCCGAGATCGCCTGCGCCTGAGGGCGAGCGATTCGCGGATTGATTTCCGAGATGCAAAGCGAGCCATGGATCCGCGACGAATGCTCGCTTTCGCGGACAAACAGCTGCGATCGGGCCACTCGGTTAACCAAGCTTGACAAAAACGCTGTCGATATCACTCGCCCGGCATAGGCTTGTGCTTGTGACGACCCAATTGAGCAGGATCAATCGTCTGCAGATTGAAACAGGGTCGATCAGCCGGCTGATGAAAGTCTATCGCGTCGAAGAAATCGAAAACAACACCGTGCGCACGACGCACGTGATCGAAGCATTTACGCCGTTTCAAGCTGCCGTGAAGGTAATCGGCCGGGAAGTTAGGCTGCGCAAGGACGAGCCCAGCTGGATCCAGGTGACGGAAGTGCTGACCAGAGCCAAGCAAACACGCGACGGCAGGGTTTTCGAATATTCCGTGGGAAGCTACCCGTCCCACGGCTGACGGGCTGGGCCCATGATTGGGTTGCGATGGGTCGGCATCAACCCGCTCTCACATCCCGTGCAAACAGCTTCCCAAATCCATTCAATATCCTCTACGCGCGCAATGTCGCACCTGCCCCGTGTGCTGCGCTGCAGCATCGAATCCGGCTTGACATAATTAACACCAAGTGAGTAATTGCCCATTACCAAGGCAAATGCTCATCTTGGTTCATGGGAGGAATTTGATGAAACTGCGCACGCTCACTTTGGGCTTGTTGTCGGCCAGCGCTTTCGCTTTTGCCGCACACGCCGAATCCATCACCATCGCCACGGTCAACAATGGCGACATGGTCCGCATGCAGAAGCTGACGGACGACTTCACCAAGGCGAACCCCGACATCCAGCTGAACTGGGTCACGCTCGAAGAGAACGTGCTGCGCGAGCGCGTCACCACCGACATCGCAACCAAGGGCGGTCAGTACGACGTCATGACCATCGGCACCTACGAAGTTCCGATCTGGGCCAAGCAGAACTGGCTGTTGCCGCTCGACAAGCTCGGCGACGACTATGACGCCAAGGACATCATCCCGGCCATCGCCGGCGGCCTGTCGGTCGACGGCAAGCTCTATGCAGCGCCCTTCTACGGCGAAAGCTCCTTCGTCATGTACCGCAAGGACCTGATCGAGAAGGCGGGGCTGAAGATGCCCGACGCCCCGACCTGGGACTTCATCAAGCAGGCGGCCGACAAGATGACCGACCGCGCCAATGGCGTGAACGGCGTATGCCTGCGCGGCAAGGCCGGCTGGGGCGAGAACACGGCGTTCCTGACGGCCATGTCCAACTCGTTTGGCGCCCGCTGGTTCGACGAGAACTGGAAGCCGCAGTTCGACCAGCCGGAATGGAAGAACACACTGCAGTTCTATGTCGACCTGATGAAGGCCGACGGTCCGGAAGGCGCTTCGTCCAACGGCTTCAACGAGAATCTGGCTCTGTTCCAGCAGGGCAAGTGCGGCATGTGGATCGACGCCACCGTGGCGGCGTCCTTCGTCTCGGATCCGAAGGCCTCGAAGGTGGCCGACAAGGTCGGTTATGCTTTGGCGCCGGACAATGGCCTCGGCAAGCGCGCCAACTGGCTCTGGGCATGGTCGCTGGCGATCCCCGCAGGCACGCAGAAGGCGGAATCCGCCCAGAAGTTCGTCTCATGGGCGACCAGCAAGCACTATGCGGAACTGGTCGCTTCCAAGGAAGGCTGGGCCAACGTTCCTCCGGGAACGCGTTCCTCGCTCTACGCCAATCCCGAGTACCAGAAGGCGGCCCCGTTCGCCAAGATGACGCTGGACTCGATCAATGCCGCCGATCCGGCGCATCCGACGGTCAAGCCGGTGCCCTATGTCGGTGTGCAGTTCGTCGCCATTCCTGAGTTCCAGGGCCTCGGCACAACCGTTGGCCAGCTGTTCTCGGCGGCGCTCGCCGGCCAGACCAGCGTAGACGACGCGCTCAAGCAGGCGCAGGACGCCGCCACGGCGACCATGACCGAAGGCGGTTATATCAAGTAAGGCTCCTCCCGGTGCCGAACGCCGGTCGCCTCCTGACCGGCGATGGCCGCCCGAGTCCCAGTTCGGGCGGCCGCTTTTTCCCCGCTGTGAAAATTCAGTCCGACTAGTGAAGGGTGACCGTCATGGCTACTCAGCAGACCCGTTCGCTTGCCCGCTTTATGTTGGCGCCATCCGTGGTGCTGCTGTTCGTCTGGATGATCGTGCCGCTGGCACTCACGATCTGGTTCTCCTTCCAGCAGTACAATCCGCTCAATCCGATCCGCGACGGGTTTGTCTGGTTCTCGAATTACTCGCTGTTCTATTCCAACCCGGCATTCCTGCAGTCGATCCTCAACACGCTGGTCCTGGTGGGCAGCGTGCTGCTGATCACCGTCATCGGAGGCATCATGCTGGCGCTGTTGATCGATCAGCCGATGTGGGGACAGGGGATCGTCCGCATCCTCGTCATCTCTCCGTTCTTCGTCATGCCGCCGGTGGCTGCACTTGTCTGGAAGAACATGATCATGCACCCGCAATACGGCGTCTTTGCCGACATTGCGCGCTTCTTCGGGGCTCAACCGATCGACTGGTTCGGGCAGCATCCGATGCTGGCCATCATCATCATCGTCGCCTGGCAATGGCTTCCCTTCGCCACGCTGATCCTGCTGACCGCATTGCAGTCGCTCGACGGCGAGCAGAAGGAAGCCGCCGAGATGGACGGCGCCGGCTTCGTCAGCCGCTTCATCTATCTGACGCTGCCGCACATGTCGCGCGCCATCACCGTCGTCATCCTGATCCAGACCATCTTCCTGCTGTCGGTCTATGCCGAGATCCTGGTCACCACCAATGGCGGACCCGGCTATGCCTCCACCAACCTGCCCTTCCTCGTCTACCAGAAGGCATTGCTGGAGTTCAAAATCGGCCAGGCATCGGCCGGCGGTGTCATCGCCGTCATTCTCGCCAACATCGTCGCCTTCTTCGCCATGCGCGCGGTGGGCAAGAACCTGGACAAGTAAGGGAGGATACGATGGCACGTGCAGTCACCACCCAACACAAGGTCATTGCGACAGGCGCCGCCTGGATCGTCGCGCTGCTGATCTTCTTCCCGATCCTCTACACGATCATCACCTCGTTCAAGTCGGAGCAGGAGGCCATCCAGGGCTTCGCGCTGATCCCGTCGGGGACGTTCGAGAGCTATACCGAGGTCCAGGCGCAGAGCGGCTACTTCAAGTTCTTCTTCAACTCGGTGCTGCTCTCGGTCGGCTCGACCATCCTGGCCCTGATAGTCGCGGTTCCGGCCGCCTGGTCGATGGCCTTCTCGCCGGGCAAGTGGACCAAGGACATCCTGATGTGGATGCTCTCGACCAAGATGATGCCGGCGGTTGCCGTGCTGTTCCCGATCTACCTCATCTTCCGCGATGCCGGACTGCTCGACAGCCGCATCGGCCTGATGATCATGCTGATGCTGATCAACCTGCCCATCGTGATCTGGATGCTCTACACCTACTTCCGCGAAATCCCCGGCGAGATCCTGGAAGCGGCACGCATGGACGGCGCCACCTTGTGGGGCGAGATCGTCTATGTGCTGACCCCCATGGCCGTGCCGGGCATCGCATCGACCATGCTGCTCAACATCATCCTGGCGTGGAACGAAGCCTTCTGGACCATCCGCCTGACCACCACCGAGGCGGCGCCGCTGACGGCCTTCATCAGTTCGTTCTCGAGCCCGCAAGGCCTGTTCTGGGCCAAGCTTTCGGCGGCCTCGACGCTGGCCATCGCCCCCATCCTGATCATGGGCTGGTTCAGCCAGAAGCAGCTGGTGCGCGGCCTGACATTCGGCGCGGTAAAATAACGGACGTTGCCTGAAGCAATCCGGCCAAATAACCCCTCGGGGAGGAAACCATGGGAAACATCACGCTCAAGAACGTCTCCAAGCATTTCGGATCGACGGTCATCATTCCAGGCCTCGACCTCGTCATCGAGAATGGCGAGTTCGTCGTCTTCGTCGGGCCGTCGGGTTGCGGCAAGTCCACGTTGCTGCGCCTCATTGCCGGGCTCGAGGACACCAGCGGGGGCACCATCAACATCGATGGCCGTGACGTCACCGGCGAGGCGCCGGCCAAGCGCAAGCTGGCCATGGTATTCCAGTCCTATGCGCTCTATCCGCATATGACGGTGGCCAAGAACATCGGCTTCCCGCTGAAGATGGCGGGCGAGGATGTGGCGACGATCGACAAGAAGGTGAAGGACGCAGCCCGGGTCCTCAACCTCACCAACTATCTCGAACGCCGGCCCGGCCAGCTCTCCGGCGGCCAGCGGCAACGCGTCGCCATCGGCCGCGCCATCGTGCGCCAGCCCTCGGCCTTCCTGTTCGACGAGCCGCTGTCCAACCTCGATGCCGCACTGCGCGGCACCATGCGGCTCGAAATCAGCGAGCTCCACCATCAGCTCAAGACGACGATGGTCTACGTCACCCACGACCAGATCGAAGCCATGACCATGGCCGACAAGATCGTCGTGCTCAACGCCGGCAACATCGAACAGGTCGGCTCGCCGATGGAACTCTACAAGTCGCCGAAGAACCTATTCGTGGCGGGCTTCATCGGTTCGCCGAAAATGAACCTGATCGAAGGTGCGCCGGCGGCCAAATACAACGCCAAGACCATCGGCATTCGTCCTGAGCATATGGGGATATCGACCACAGCGGGTGACTGGAAAGCCCTCGTCGGCGTCGCCGAGCATCTGGGCTCCGACACCTTCCTGCATGTCCAGGCCGACGGCGTCGGTCCGCTGACGGTACGCGCCGATGGCGAACTGGCCGTACGCCACGGCGACACCATCTATTTGACGCCGGACAAGGTCCGCATGCATCGCTTCGGCCCCGATGGAAAGGCGCTGACGCAGTGAGACTGAAAGGCAAATCGGCGCTGATCACCGGATCCGCGCGCGGCATCGGCAGGGCTTTTGCCGAAGCCTACACCCGCGAGGGCGCCACGGTGGCCATTGCCGATATCAATCTGGCGGCTGCCGAAAAGACGGTCGCCGAGATTGGCGCCAACGCCTATCCGGTCAGGCTCGACGTCAGCGACCTCGCTTCGATCCAGGCGGCGGTCAATGCGGTCGAAACAAAGACCGGCGGCCTCGACATACTGATCAACAACGCTGCTTTGTTCGACCTGGCGCCGATCGTCGAGATCACCAAAGCAAGCTACGACAAATTGTTCTCCGTCAACGTCGCCGGCACCTTGTTCATGCTGCAGGCAGCGGCGCGTTCGATGATCGCAAGGGGCAAGGGCGGCAAGATCATCAACATCGCCAGCCAGGCAGGACGCCGCGGCGAGCCGCTGGTCGCCGTCTATTGCGCCACCAAGGCCGCGGTGATTTCGCTGACCCAGTCCGCCGGGCTCGATCTGATCAAGCACCGCATCAACGTCAATGGCATCGCGCCCGGCGTCGTCGACAGCGATATGTGGGATGAGGTCGATGCGCTGTTCGCCAAATATGAGAACCGGCCGAAAGGCGAGAAGAGGCGGCTGGTCGGTGAGGGCGTGCCCTATGGCCGCATGGGCAAGCCGGAGGACCTGACCGGCATGGCGGTCTTCCTGGCCAGCGACGACGCCGAATACATCGTCGCCCAGACCTACAATGTCGATGGCGGCCAATGGATGAGTTGATGGGCCGGGATCACGAAGGCCGCAGCCCGGCCAAAAGGGTAGAAAAATGACCGTGAAACTCTCCTCCTCGATCCTCTCGGAACTCCCCGCCAAGGTCGCCGGTCCCAGATATGATCGCTCCAGGCTCAAACCCGGTATCGTCCATTTCGGCGTCGGCAATTTCCATCGGTCGCATCAGGCGGTCTACCTCGACGATCTCTTCAATGCAGGCATCGGCCATGACTGGGCGCTGGTCGGCGCCGGGGTCTTCGAGGGCGAAAAAATCGGTCGTTCCAAGCTGCAGGAGCAGGACTGGCTGACCACCGTGGTCGAGCAGGATTCCGACCATATGAGCGCCCGCGTCACCGGCGTCATGATCGATTTCCTGACGCCCGGCGATGCGGATGCGATCATCGACCAGCTCGCCGATCCGGCGATCAAGATCGTCTCGCTGACCATCACCGAAGGCGGGTATTTCATCGATCCGGCCTCGGGAAAGTTCAACCCGACCCATCCTGATATCGTTGCCGACGCGCAGGCAGGTACGACGCCGAAGACGGTGTTCGGCCTCATCCTGGCCGGGCTGATGCGCCGCCGGGCCGACGGCATCGTGCCGTTCACCGTCATGTCCTGCGACAACATCCCTCACAATGGCCATGTCACCTCGGATGGCGTCATCGGCCTCGCCCGGCTGATCGACGAGGATCTGGCAAACTGGGTCAGCGACAATGTCGCCTTTCCCAACGGCATGGTCGACCGCATCACCCCCGCCACCTCCGACCGCGAGCGCGGCATTCTCGCCACCGAGTTCGGCCTCGAGGACAACTGGCCGGTGTTCTGCGAGCCGTTCAAGCAATGGGTGCTGGAAGACCGTTTCACCGACGGCCGCCCGCCGCTGGAAAAGGTCGGTGTGCAATTCGTGAGGGATGTCGCGCCCTATGAGCTGATGAAGATCCGCATCCTCAATGGCGGTCATGCCACGATCGCTTATCCCGCAGGGTTGATGGACATCCATTTCGTCCATGAGGCGATGCAGGAGCCGCTGGTGCGCGGCTTCCTCGCCAAGCTCGAGCATGACGAGATCATCCCGACCGTGCCGCCGGTGCCGGACACCGTGCTGGAGGATTATTACCAGCTCATCGAGCACCGCTTTTCCAACCCGAAGATCGGCGACACCATCCGCCGGCTTTGCCTCGACGGTTCCAACCGGCAGCCGAAATTCATCATCCCGACCATCGCCGACCGGCTGAAAGCCGGGAAGAGCGTTGCGGGTCTCGCGCTGGAATCGGCGCTGTGGTGCCGCTATTGCTTCGGCACCACCGACAGCGGCGCCGACATCGAAGCCAACGATCCCAGCTGGGACCGGCTGCAGGCAACCGCCAAGGCGGCGAAGGATGCGCCCGGCGCCTGGCTTGCGATGGAGGACATCTATGGCGATGTCGGCCGCTCGGCGGCGTTCGCCGAGGCCTTTGCCCATGCGCTCAACGTCTTGTGGGCGAATGGCACGCGCGCGACGCTGACGCGCTACATCTCCGGCAAGCTCTGACGCCAGCCGCAATGACGCCCGAACTGGTCATCTTCGACTGTGACGGCGTGCTGGTCGACAGCGAGGCGCTGTCGGTTTCGGCTCTGCTCGGCATGATCTCTGCCGCCGGGGGCTCGGTCAGCGAGGATGCGGCCTACGAGCATTTCCTCGGCAAGAGCATGAAGAGCGTGCGCGAGATACTTCTTCGCGATTTCACCATCGACATCACCGACGTGCACCTGACCGATATGCGCGTCGAGCTGATGCGCAAATTCCGCGAGGAGCTGAAGCCGATTCCCGGCATCAGCGACATCCTGCCGAAGCTGGGCGTGCCCTGCTGCGTCGCTTCCTCCGGCACGCTCGACCGCATTCGCTATGCGCTCGACGTTACCGGCCTGCTCGGCCTGCTCGAGCCCCATCTGTTCAGCGCTGCCATGGTCGCGCGCGGCAAGCCGGCGCCGGATCTTTTTCTCCATGCCGCCGCTGCTATGCGCGCGCATCCCGGTAATTGCATCGTAATCGAGGACAGCCCTGCCGGCATCGCGGCGGCGCGTGCGGCCGGTATGCGCGTCTTTGCTTTCACCGGCGGTTCGCACGCCGGCAACCCGGCCTTGAAAGCGCGGCTTGCGTCGAGTGAACCGGACTTTATATTCGCGGACATGCTGCAATTGCCCGATCTGATTGCAGGCTAGAGCATGATGCCGAAAAGTGTGAAGCGGTTTTCGGACGACATCATGCTCTACTTCTTTGATTTAGAGACGGATTCAGATTTCAGGTCGAACAGACCTGAAATCATCCGGCTCTAGGGAGCGAGAGTAAAAGCATCTTGACGAAAAGCTTCGTTTGCGCGGTCGATGTCGGCACCGGGAGCGCCCGCGCGGGCATTCTCGACACGTCAGGCACCTTGCTCGGCCGCGCCGAGCATCCGATCGTCATGAACCAGCCGCAGGCCGATCACGCCGAGCACAATTCGCAGGATATCTGGTCGGCTGTGTGCATCGCGGTGCGTGCCGCGCGCGAAAAGGCCGGTGTGTCAGCCGACGATATTGTCGGCATGTCGTTCGACGCCACCTGCTCGCTGGTGGTGCTGGACAGGAATGCCGGCCAGCTCAGCGTCTCGGTGACGGGCGAACGGCGCTGGGACACCATCGTCTGGCTCGACCATCGCGCCATCGCCGAGGCAGATGAATGCACCGATAGCGGCCACGCCGTACTCGACTATATCGGTGGCGTCATGTCGCCGGAAATGGCGACGCCGAAGCTGATGTGGCTGAAGCGCAATCTGCCGGGAACTTGGCATGAAGCCGGCTACCTATTCGACCTCACCGATTTCCTGACCTGGAAGGCGACCGGGTCGCTGGCGCGCTCGCAATGCACGCTGACCGCCAAATGGACCTATCTGGCGCATGAGGAAACCGGCTGGCGCCGTGACTTCTTCGACAGGGTCGGGCTTGGCGATCTGTTCGAACACGGCAGCCTGCCGGAGAAGGCAAGTGCTGTCGGCGCAGACATCGGCACGCTCACCCCTGAAGCGGCGGCGGAGTTGGGCTTGAGCGAAAACTGTCGGGTCGGCGCCGGCGTCATCGATGCCTATGCCGGCGCGCTTGGCGTGCTCGGCGGCTTTGCTGGCGACGAGCAGAATATCGGCCGCCATCTGGCATTGATCGCCGGCACCTCGTCCTGCGTCATGGCGATGTCGCCCGACCCGCAGCCTTTCGCCGGCGTCTGGGGTCCATACTATGGCGCCGCACTGCCAAAACTCTGGCTGTCGGAAGGCGGCCAGTCGGCGACCGGTGCGCTGCTCGACCATATCATCCGCTGGCACGGCGCCGGCGGCGAGCCGGACGCGGCCATGCATGCAAAAATCGCCAGGCGCGTCGCCGAACTGCGCAGCACCGAAGGTGACAAGCTGGCGGCAAGGCTGCATGTGCTGCCGGATTTCCATGGCAACCGCTCGCCGCTTGCCGATCCGCATGCGGTCGGTGTGGTCAGCGGGCTGACGCTGGATTCCTCCTTCGACAGTCTGTGCAAGCTGTATTGGCGCACCGCCGTCGGCATCGCGCTCGGCGTGCGCCATGTGCTGGAGGCGCTGAACGAGAACGGCTATCTCATAGACACGCTGCATGTCACCGGCGGCCACACCAAGAACCCGTTGCTGATGGAGCTCTATGCCGACGCCACCGGCTGCGCGGTGATCGAGCCGCTGGCCGACGAAGCCGTTCTGCTCGGCACCGGCATGGTCGCCGCCACTGCCGCTGGCCTGTTCCCGGACCTGAATGCCGCCTGCGTCGCCATGCAGCAAGGCGGCAGGGCGCGCACCTCGAACCCGACCGCGTCAGGCCGCTTCGACCGCGACTACAGGATCTTCCTCGAAATGCACCGCCAGCGGCAGGCGCTCGACGCCATCAACTAGAGCAATTCCAGGAAAAGCGCGAAACGGTTTTCCGTCCGGAATTGCGTACCAAATCTAGGCCTCCTCTCGCCGGCGCAAGGATGCGCCGGTCGCCGCGTCGAACAGATGCACGCTCTCCTCCTCGAATGTGTAGCGCACAGGCGCGCGCAACGCCGGGCATTCGCGGGCCGATACCAACGCGCCGACCTCCTTGCCGCCGCAGGCGAACGTCACCAGCGCGTCATTGCCGTGGAACTCGATGAGGTCGGCGGTGCCTTGCAGAAGATTGATGCTCTGAGCACCGGCGGTCTTCAGGTCCGGCGGTCGGATTCCAAGCACGGCGCGATGGACGCCGCGCAGATCGAAGCCCAGGCCTTCTATGAAGAAGGTCGAGCCGCCGCCTGTCAGCGTCCAGCGTTCGTCCTTCCGCCCGACGGCCACGTCGATGAAATTCATGTTCGGCGTACCGATGAAGCCGGCGACGAACAGATTGCCCGGCTGGCGATAGATCTCGGCCGGCGAGCCGATCTGTTCGATGACGCCATCCCTGAGCAGCACTATCCGGTCGGCCAGCGTCATCGCTTCGAGCTGGTCGTGGGTGACATAGACGGTAGTGGTCTTCAGCGACTGGTGCAGGCGGGCGATTTCGACCCGCATATGGTTGCGAAGTTTGGCGTCGAGATTCGACAGCGGCTCGTCGAACAGGAACACTTTCGGCGTCTTGATCATGGCGCGCGCAATCGCCACGCGCTGCTGCTGGCCGCCGGAAAGTTCGGTCGGCTTGCGGGCGAGGTAAGGTTCGAGGCCGAGCGTCGTTGCCACCGCCTCGACCCGCTTCCGGATCTCGGCCGGGGGCACTTTCTGTCGCTTGAGCCCAAAGGCGATATTGTCGAAGATCGTCATATGCGGGTAGAGCGCATAGTTCTGGAAAACCATGGCAATGCCGCGCTCGCCGGGCTCGAGATCGTTGACCACTTTGCCGCCGATCGACACTTCCCCGCCGCTGATATCCTCCAGTCCGGCCAGCATCCTGAGCAAGGTCGACTTGCCGCAGCCGGACGGGCCGAGGAATACGACGAATTCGTGCTCCTCGATCGAGAGATTGAGGTCTCGGATGACGGTAGTGGCGCCGTAAGCCTTGTCGACATGGGAGCAAACGATCGCGGACATGGTCAGCCCTTCTCGCCGGTAAGAAGGATTTGCAGCTTGACGTCTTGCGGCTTGCCTTGCGCCGCCCGCTCGAAGGCCTCGATGCTGTCCGAGAAATCATAAGTGCCGGTGATCAGCGGCTTGAGGTCGACCTTCCCCGAGGCGATCAGCTGCAGCGCGCGGTCGAAGATGTTGGCGTAACGGAACACCGTCTCGATGCGCACTTCCTTGGAGATCGCCGCCGGAACGTTGAGGCTGACCGGTTCGACCGGCAGTCCGACCAGCACCACCGCGCCGCCCGGCCGCACGACATCGAACAGGTCGGAGAATGCCTTCGGGCTGCCGCTCGCCTCGAACACGATATCCGCGCCCCAATTGTCGGTCGCGGCGGAGACTGCGTCGACCAGCGATTGCTCACCTATATTGACCGGCACGATGCCGGGATATTGCGCGGCAATCTTGAGCTTGGGTGCGGAAAAATCGGAGATCAGCACCTTCGAGCAGCCGCCGGCCAGCGCCGCCAGCGCGATCATGATGCCGATCGGGCCGCAGCCGACGACGACGGCGACGTCGCCAGGCACGATGCGGGCGCGGCGCGCCGCCTGCATGCCGATGGCAAAGGGTTCGACCATCGCGCCTTCGGCGAAGGTGACATTGTCCGGCAGTCTGTAGGTGAAGGCGGCCGGGTGCACGGCATAGGGCGCCAGCACGCCATGCACAGGCGGCGTCGCCCAGAAGGAGACGTCAGGGTCGACATTGTAGATGCCGAGCCTGGTCGCGCGCGACGACAGGTTCGGCACGCCCGGCTCCATGCAGACGCGGTCGCCGACCTTCAGCGTGCCGACATTGGCGCCGATCTCGACGATCGTTCCCGCGGCTTCGTGGCCGAGCACCATCGGGGCCCGCACGACATAGCTGCCGATGGCGCCATGGGTGTAATAGTGCACGTCGCTGCCGCAGACGCCGACCGTGTGGATGGCGATCTTGACATCGCCCGGTCCGACGTCGAGCGGCAGCGCGATCTCGCGCAGCGACAGTTCGCCTTTTTTCTCAAGCACCAGTGCCCGCATAGGTAAGTCCTCGCATCAAGTCTTTTTTTGCCGGAAAACGGAATTCAGGAAGCCGCTGAGCACGCCGAGGAACAGCAGCGGCGGTAGCGACAACAGCACGACCGAGGCGTTGAGGATTCCCCACGGCACGTTCATGCCTTGCTGTGAAAGTTCGGAAGCGACGATCGGCAATGTCTTGGCGTTGGAACTGGACAGCATCAGCGCGATCAGGAATTCGTTCCACACCAGCACGAAGCTGAAGGCGACGGCGCCGATCAGCGAGCGCGCCGCTACCGGCAGCGCAATGCGCCAGAACACCGAGTAAGCGCCGTAGCCGTCGACGAAAGCGGCTTCCTCGATTTCCTTCGGCACGGCCTGGAAGGCGGGAATGGCGAGCCACATGATCACCGAGATGGTGAGCAGCGAATAGGTGACGATCAGCGCCGGCAAGGTGTCGTAGAGCCCGATCTGCAGCCAGATCACCATCAGCGGAATGGCGACTGCCACCGGGGGCAGGAAGCGCAGCGACAACACGAAGAACTGGATGTCGCCAGCGAAGCGATTGGGATAGCGCGCCACCGCATAGGCTGCCGGAAGGCCGAGCATGACGCCGATCAGCACGGCGACGCCGCAGGAAATGACCGAGTTATAGAGACCGGTCATTACGCTGTCGCGGCCGATGATGTAGCTGATATTGTCGAAGGTCGGGGTAAACACCAGGCGCGGCACGCGGGTGATGATGTCGACATTGTTCTTCAGCGAATTGACCGCCGTCCAGGCGAGCGGAAACACCGCCATGAAGCCGGCGAAGGCCAGGATGATCTTGCCGATAAGGCGGCCCGGTCTCATGCGATACGGCCTCATGCCTGCACCCGCTTCCACAGCATGGTGAAGGTGATGACAGTCGCGATCATCATCAGCACCGCCATGGCCGAGGCATAGGACACCTTGCCGGATTCGATGAAGCCTTGCGAGAAGGCGTACATGTCGAGCGTCTCGGTCGCCACGCCCGGCCCGCCGCGCGTCATCACATAAATCAGGTCGAAGGAGCGCAGCGATTCGATCATCTTGACGAACATCAGGCTGATCAGCGGCGCCTTCAGCATAGGCAAGGTCACATAGGCATGGATCTGCCAGCGTTGGGCGTGGTCGAGCCGCGCCGCTTCGATCGGCTGCGGCGGCAAGGTCTCCAGAAGCTTCAGCACGATGACCGCGAAGAACAGTCCCCACTGCCAGACATCGACCGAGGCGACGGCAAACAGGGCCGTCGACGGCTTCGACAGCGGGTCGAAGATCAGCCCGCCGGTGATCAGCCTGTAGGGATAGGTGGCGATGCCGTAGAGCGGATGATAGGCAAACTTCCACACGAAGGCCGCCGAGACACGCGGCAACAGCACCGGGATGATGAACAGCAGGCAGTAGATGTTGCGCAGCCGCGGCGACGCTACTTCGAACATCAGCACGCCGAGCCCGATCGCCACCATCATCGTCGCCACCACGGTGACGATTTCCCACTTCACCGAAACCCAGACCGCGTTGAGGAAACGCCGGTCGGCGAACAGGTCGATGAAGTTCGACAGCCAGACCCAGGAATAGTCCGACGAGCTCAGCTCGCGGTTCTGCAGCGCAATGACGATGGCGTACAGCGTCGGCACCATCGACAGCACCAGAAGAATGGCGAGCGTCGGAACCAGAAACGTCACGGGCAGGGAAGAGCGTCGGCGCATTGCCTATCCTCGGGCTGTGCCCTTTTGGAGAGACCCGCGGCGCACAGGTCCCGGCATCCGGTCGAATGCCGTGGACCGCGCGCCGCGGGCGGGAGGATTACTTCTTCTTCACCAGCTCGTTGGCGTAGGCCTCGAGTTCGTCGAGGCCGCCCTTGACGTCGGTGCGCGTGCCGGTGACCAGCTCTTCCAGGATGATGCCCCAGCGGTCGCCGAGATCCGGCCAGCGCGGATCCTGCCAGAAGTTCACCGCCGTCACCTTGCCGGTATCGGCAAGCGCCTGGCCGAGATCGGCGCCATAGATGTCGGCGAACTCCTTGCTGGACAGCACGCTGGTGCGGTTGAGCTCGCCGAATTGGTGCGCGTCGAGCCGGCGCTTCTCGTTCTCTTTCGACGTCGCCCAGGCGATGAACAGGCCGGCGCATTGCTTCGCGGCGTCATCGGCATTGGCCTTGGCGGCGATGGCGAGGCCGTGGCCGTAGCCGCCGCCGGTCAGTGGCGAGGGCGGCGGCAGGAAGCCGATCTTGCCGACCACTTGCGAGGTCTTCGGGTCGACCGCCATGCCCGACAGTGGCGTCGATTCGACCAAGATGGCAACCTGGCCCGACAGGAAGGCGCCGGTCGATTCATCCCAGCTGCCGGTCTGCGTGCCGGGCGCTGAATCCTTGAACAGTTTAAGATAGGTCTCGGTCGCTTTGACCGCGGCCTCGGAGTTGAAAGCCGGCTTGTCACCGTCGAACCATTTTCCGCCATAGGCCTTGAAGAACGGCATCCAGCGCCAGACATTGGCGCCCGAGCCACGCGCGCCGCGCAGCGCGATGCCGTACATGCCCTTGTCGGGATCGGTCAGCTTCGGCACGTCGGCGATCAACTCGTCCAGCGTCTTCGGCGGCTGGATGCCGGCGGCTTCCAGAATGTCCTTGCGGTAGACCATCAGGTCGCCGCCGCCGGTCAGCGGCGCGAACCACACCTTGCCGTCATAGGTGGCGACCTTCTGCCGGCCCGGGTCGAAATCGGCGTAGTCGTAGTCAGCCGGGTAATAGTCGGTGAGCGGCACGATCCATTTCGACGAGGCGAACAGCGCGACATTGGCTTCGTCGACATAGTAGACGTTGTAGTTGCCGACCGTGGACGCATCGGCGCGCGACTTTGCCCGGCGGTCGTTCTCGTTGAGATAGTCGATCTGGAAGCTGGCGCCGGCCAGTTTCTGGAACTCGTCCTTGGACGCTTCCAGCAGCGTCAGCCCGTCACGCGGTTGCGCCAGCACCTTGACCGGCGCCGAGCAGACCGGCGCCGCCAGCGCCATGGTCGAGAGGGTCGTGGTAAGCATGAAAGCTGCGCTTATGCTCGCAGCGAGCCGAATTGGTTTCATTGATTTACTCCTCCAGGAACAGTCGCAGGAAGCGGAAGTCTTCGGTTGCGCGATCCTCGCCATCGCCCGAGCGACAAGCCGCCCATCGCCAAAATGAGGAGTTGCTAAAGGCCGCGCTAGAAGCCCCGTTGCAGCAGACCTGTACTTTTATGCATTGTGCGCTGCAAAATCCGGCCCGCCTGCACAGCCTCTGTCACATGAGTACCGATGGAGTGAGGAAGGCCGGTTTTCAGGCGCGCATCGTCATCCGCTGCTTCGACAGCTTGCGGTAAGATGTTGGCGTCATCCGGTGCTTGCGCAGGAAGGCGCGGTTGAAGTTGGCGATGTTCATGTAGCCGACCTGGAAGCAGATGTCGGTGATCGGAATATCGGTGTCCGCCAGCAGCTTGCAGGCTTGCCAGAGCCGGAGCTTGGCGATGTGGTCGCTGAAACTGTTGCCGGTGTTTTTCTGGAAGAAGCGCGAAAACGTGCTTTCGCTCATCCCCGCCAGCTCCGCCGCCTCCGGCAGCTTCAGGTCCTCGGCGAAGTGCTGGAAGAGATAGGTCAGCGTGCGCTGGATGATGTCCAGCGAGGTTGCGTCGAGCGCGGGTGAGAAATCCGGCGAGGACAAAAGCTCGTATTCGTCTGTCCTGGCCAGCAGATCGACCAGTTCGAGGAAGAGGCAAAACCGGGCGAGCCCGTGCACGGTGCCCATCCTTTCCATCAGCGCAGCGCCGTCGAGCGCGGCGCGGCCATGGAAGACGATGCCGCGCAGCGATCGCTCCAGGAACGGTTCTAGTTCGCGCAGCTCCGGCAGCAGTCCCGCCGAGCCGCGCAGCCGCTGCGGATCGAATTGCAGCACGATGTCGCGTCCTTCGATCAGCTCGCCGGGTTGCACCGATGTCACCCAGTCATGCGGCAGCCCGCCGCCGACGATGCTCAGGTAGCCCGGCCCGAATTCGCCGATGTGATCGCCGACCAGCGCGACCCCGGAAGACTTCCTCAGGAGATGGATCTCGTATTCCGGATGAAAATTCCAGACATTGCGCTCCCAGGGATAGTCGTCGAGCCGCCACAGGAAACTGTCGCTCGCCTCGGTGACGATGTGCTCGAAAGCCGGCACCGTGCGAGGGATCGCGGCCGTGTTCTTTCTGCGCCTGAATGCCATCGTCTGCTCTCCGGGGCGTATGAGGAAGCGACTGGTTTCGGGTAATCCGTAGCAGTCTGTTGCCCGCAAGTGAACGATGTCTGCCTCAGCGATTTCAACGCCGGCTCTCGATGATCTCAATGAAGCGGGCGAACAGCCCGGCTTGGGATTTGACGCCGAGTTTGCGATGGATGTTGCGGCGATGAACCTTCACCGTTCCCGGCACGATGCGCATGGCTCTCGCGATCGACTCGGTGGAATGCCCCTGCAGCACCAGATCGACGACATGCTTTTCGCGCGGGGTCAGCGACAGGCTTTCCCAAATGTGGGCGCGGTCGAACTCGTTGACGGCGGCGATCGTCTCGCCCTGCTCCGCTTCGTCCTGCTCCTCGGCCGCAAGTGCGGGCCAGCGCAACCGGGCGAAGTTGATGACCGCCGGCGCCATGTCGCGCAGCAGCCTGGCATCGGCGGTGCCGAAGGGGCCGGAGGCCTGCAATCGCATCAGCGACAGCACCAGCGCATCCTTGCCGGGCAATGGCACGAAGAAGCCGACCTCCTCGGCGAGCCTTGTCTGACTGTAGTAGGTGCGAAAATACTCGCTGGCATAGAAGCGGTCGGGCGCCAGTTCGCGCATGCGCCAGAACCCCTCCTTGCGCTCCACCGCCGCGTGATGAAACGGGTCGAGCAGGTAAGGCCCTTCCTGATAAAGCGTGACGAAGACATGGCTCTCGTCAGGCGAGAAGGTTTCGAACAGCAACGGCGGCCGCGAAGCGCCGCGATAGCCGAAGATCACGCAGTGGTCGAAGCTGACATGCTGCCTCAACCAATCGACCATAGCCTGGCCGAACAGGTCGCCGCTGGTCTCTCGCGTTGCCGCGACAAGGGCAGCGAGCCGGCTGTATTCGTCGCTGCGAGATGCGCTCAAAATATACCCCCTTAAACGAGAAAATAGATCAGATATACCACCAGCGAGGTATATACTAGCCGCCATTGGCTCTGGTAGCGTCCTGAAATAGCCCTGTTGCTGGAGCCAGCACTTTGACCGCAGTGCCCGACATCGAGTTTCGCGGCGTCACCAAGCGCTATGGCGCCGTGACCGCTGTCAGCGGCATCGATCTGGCTGTGCCGCCCTCCGCCTTTGTCGCCCTTCTCGGACCGTCCGGCTGCGGCAAGACCACATGCCTGCGCATGATCGGCGGCTTCGAGCAGCCGAGCGAAGGCCAGGTGTTCATCCGTGGCCGGGACATGGCCGGAACGCCACCCTATCGTCGGCCGGTCAACATGGTGTTCCAGCAATACGCGCTGTTTCCGCACCTCGATGTGGAAGCCAATGTGTCCTACGGGCTGCGCCAGGCACAGCCACGCCTGTCGTCGCAGGAAATCGGCCGGCGCGCCGGCGAGGCGCTCGAAATGGTGCGGCTCGCCGGCTATGGCCGCCGCAAGATCCACGAACTCTCCGGCGGCCAGCAGCAGCGCGTCGCGCTGGCGCGCGCACTGGTCAACAAGCCGGCGGTGCTGTTGCTCGACGAGCCGCTGGCGGCACTCGACAAGAAACTGCGCACCGATATGCAGATCGAGTTGCAGAACCTGCAGCGCGAGATCGGCATCACCTTCGTGCTGGTCACCCACGACCAGGAGGAAGCGCTGTCGATGAGCGACTTCGTCTGCGTCATGAATGGCGGCCGCATCGTACAACTCGGCCAGCCGAGCGAGATCTATGACGAGCCGGCCGACCTGTTCGTCGCCGACTTCGTCGGAAAGACCAATCTGTTGAGCGGCAAGGTTGCCGGGCATACAGGCGATCTTGTCAATGTGGCGCTGGCGGACGGAACCGTCATTGCCGCGCGCAAACGAACCGCCTTGCAGCAGGGCGAGACCGTTTCTGTCAGCCTGCGTCCTGAATCGCTAAGCCTCGGCGCCACCAAAGGCAGCCCTTTCAAGGGCATCGTGCGCAACCGGATCTTCTTGGGCTCGACGGCGGAATACGCCATCGAGGTGCAGGGCATCGGAACGCTGCTGGCCAAGGCCGACCATGTGATCGGCCATGGCAACCTCTTCAAGCCGGGTGAACCCGTCGCCATCGGCTTTGCCTCCGGGACGCCGCTGGCGTTTCCGGAGACCAAGAACAACGGGACCAACCAGAGGGTAGCAAAAAATGTCGAAATCATATCGTGACGGACTGCCGATTAGCCCTGAGAACTTCGTCGACCAGCTGATGCGCCTGAAGCGCGGCTCGATCGGCCGCCGCGACTTCCTCCGCCTCACCGGCCTTGGCATCGCAACCGCGGTGATGGCGCGCGAGCTCGGCATCATGCCGACGCCGGCCTTCGCCGCCGAAAACCTCGGCGACCGCATGTCGATCGCCACCTGGCCGAACTATCACGACCCGCAGACCTTCGAGAATTTCAAGAAGGACACCGGCGTCGCCGTCGAGGTCAACGTGTTCGGCTCCAATGAGGAGATGCTGGCCAAGCTGCAGGCCGGCGCCTCGGGCTGGAGCCTGTTCGTGCCGACCAACTACACGATCTCGACCTACAAGAAACTCGGCATCATCGATCCGCTCGACATGGCCAAGCTGCCGAATTTCGACAGCTCCCAGGAGGACCCGCGCTTCACCTCGGAAGGCACGATCGACGGCACGACCTACGCGGTGCCGAAGAACTGGGGCACCACGGGCTTTGCCGTCAACACCAAGAAGCTGGCCAAGCCGATGACCAGCTGGAAGGAATTCTGGGACGTCGCCATGGCCGAGGGCGATGGCCGCACCATGGTCCACGACTACCAGCTGACCACAATCGGCAACGCGCTGAAATATCACGGCTATTCCTTCAACTCGCTGAAGCAGGACGAACTCGCCAAGGCCGAGGAGCTGCTGCTCAAGGTCAAGCCGCATCTGTTCGCGGTCTCGTCCGACTACCAGCCGGGCATGCGGGCGGGCGACGCCTGGATGACCATGTGCTGGACGAATGACGGCGCACAGCTGCATCGCGATATCCCGGAGATCGCCTATGTGCTGGGCAAGGAGGGCGGCGAAATCTGGACCGATTTCTACGCCATCCCGAAGGACGCGCCGAACAAGCCGGCCGGCTATGCCTTGCTCAACTATCTGATGACCCCTGAGGTCGCGGTGAAGGAGCATCTGGCCAACGGCGCGCCGTCGACCGACGCACGCGTCAACAAGCTGCTGCCCAAGGAAGTGCTGGACAATCCGATCCTCTATCCGGCGGCCGACCTGTTGACACCGCTGGAATTCGGTGCGGCGGCGACGCTGACCGATCCCGGCCGCGCCGAGCTGATGGCGCGCTTCAAGTCGGCTTGAGGCCGGCCTGACGCAAACGGAAACCGGTGGGCCTATGTCCGCCGGCATCGGGGCGGTTTCCATGCACGGCAACAGATTTCGGTATAACATCCTGACAGCGCTGCTGCTCGCTCCGGCTACAGCGTGGCTGGTGGTGTTTCTGGTGTTGCCGTTCGTCGCCATTGCCGTGTTCAGCGTCGGCGAGCGGGCGCCGGAGGGCGGCTACCAGGCCGCCTTCACGCTGGCGCAATATGCCAACCTCCCGGCGCGGGCGACTGCCTTCTGGAACACCATGATGCTGGCGCCGGTGGGCGCGCTTGCCTGCCTGCTCGTCGCCTACCCCGTCGCCTACTACCTTGCCCTGAAGGCGCCGCAACGCTGGCGGCTGATCCTGCTTGCGCTCGTCGTCATTCCGTTCTGGACCAGCCTTTTGATGCGTACCTATGCCTGGATGTACATTCTGGGCGGACGCGGCATTCCCGCGCTGCTGGCCTTTGTCGGTATCGAGGATGTCAGGCTGATCAACACGCCGGGCGCCGTGCTGCTCGGCATCGTCTATGGCTATCTGCCGCTGATGATCCTGCCGATCTATGTCAGTCTCGAGCGGCTCGACCGAAGGCTGCTGGAAGCCTCCGCCGATCTCGGCGCGACCCCGCTCTCAACCTTTCTGGGGGTGACGCTGAAGCTGTCGCTGCCGGGCGTCATGACCGGCTTCTCACTGGTCATGATCCTGCTGCTCGGAGAATACCTGATCCCGACGCTGCTTGGCGGCGGCAAGGTGTTCTTCATCGGCAATGCGCTGGTCGACCTGTTCCTGCAGTCGCGCAACTGGCCGTTCGGATCGGCCATCGCCATCACGCTGGTGGCGGTTTCGGTGGTGGTGCTGATCGCGGCAAACCGCATTTCGACACGGGTGTCGGGCGCCCGCAGGGTGGATCTGATCTGATGCGCGCCTTCGTCACAGCCGTCTTCGCCTTCCTCTATCTGCCGATCGCGTTGGTCGTGCTGTTTTCCTTCAACGCCGGCCGCCATGCCAGCGAGTTCACCGGCTTTTCGGTGCAGTGGTACGGCACGGCGCTGTCGAACCCGTTCCTGGTCGAGGCGTTGAAGAACAGCCTGTTCATCGCCACCACCAGCGCCCTTCTGGCGGCGGTGTGCGGCACGGCGGCGGCACTCGGCCTGGCGCGGGTCGGGCTCAGAACCCGCGCCGTCTTCGACGCGCTGATGGGTGCCGCGATCGTCGTTCCCGGCGTCGTCATCGGCATCTCGACGCTTGTCGCGCTGGTCCAGCTGTTTGGCGTGCTCAACCCGTTCCTCGCCTCGATCTGGCCAAACGACCAGCCGCCGCGCCTGTCGCTCGGCTATGGATCGATCATCGCCGCCCACGGCCTGTTTTCGATGGCGTTGGTGACGATGATCGTCGGCACGCGTCTCGCCAGCCTCGACCGCAACCTGGTCGAGGCCTCGAGCGATCTCTACGCCACGCCGCTGACGACGTTTCGCTCGATCGTGCTGCCGCAGATCATGCCGGCGGTGATCGCCGGCTTCCTGCTCGCCTTCACCTTCTCCTTCGACGATTTCATCGTCGCCTTCTTCGTCGCCGGCGCGCAGACGACGCTGCCGATCTATGTCTTCGCCTCGATCCGGCGCGGCGTGACGCCGGAAATCAACGCCATCGCCACCATCGTGCTCGTCGCCTCGGTTCTTCTGGTGGTGCTTGCCCAATGGCAGCTGCGCCAGCGCCAGCCGTCAAACTGAACAAGCCATCCAGCTGAAAGACAAATTCATGATCCTTAGAGACCGCATCGCCGTGGTGACGGGCGCCGGTTCCGGCATCGGCCGAGCCGGCGCCATGATCATGGCCAGGGAAGGCGCTGTGGTGGTCATCGCCGACCGGGATAAGACCAGCGGCGAGACGACAGCGGCGGACATCCGGGCAGTGGGCGGGCAGGCCGAGGCGATTGTCACCGACGTCTCTGACGACGCGGCGGTCGGGCAGCTCATCACAGGCACGCTCGGCAAGTATGGCCGCATCGACATCCTGCACAACCACGCCGGCATTCAGGTCGGCGGCACGCTGACCGAGGTCGAGGTCGATGGCATGGATGCGTCCTGGCGCATCAATGTACGGGCGCAGTTCCTGGCCGCGCGGCTGGCCATGCCGGCGATGGTCGCGCAAGGCGGCGGCGTCATCCTCAACACGGCTTCGAATTCGGGCGTCTTCTACGACCGCGAGATGATCGCCTATGCCACGTCCAAACATGCGGTGGTGGCGATGACCAGACAGATGTCGCTCGACTATGCCCGCCACAATGTGCGCGTCAACGCGCTCTGCCCGGGCTGGGTCGACACGCCTTTCAACGAGCCGTTCATCGCCCAGATGGGCGGACGCGAGGCGATCGAGACCTATGTCCGCACCAAGATCCCGATGGGGCGCTGGGCGAGCGCCGAAGAGATCGCCGAAGCGATCCTGTTCCTCGTCTCGGACCGCTCATCCTTCATGACCGGCCAGGCGCTGGTGATCGACGGCGGCGAAAGCATCGGTTGATCCAAAGGCAGCCGGATAGGAGGGTTCCCGCCTCTGGCTCAATCGCCGGCTGCCCGTCCTCCCTTGCCTTCATGCCGCATTTCGTCCAATAGAACGACGCAAACGCTGCGAAACCGAAGGTTTTGCCGTTTGGAAGTGCGGCTTCCGGCCTCGTTGCCGACGCGCCGCAACCGGAAAGAGCAGGACAATGTCTGCGATCGAAGCCGGCGCTCGTGCGCCGGAAAATCTTTGGCGTCAGGAAATCAGGGCGACGCTGGCGCTGGCCTGGCCGATGGTGCTGACCAATCTCGGCCAGACCGCGATGACCGCCACCGACGTCATGATGATGGGGCGTCTGGGCGCGGATACGCTGGCCAGCGGCGCGCTCGGCGCCAACCTCTATTTCATGCCGCTGATCTTCGGCCTTGGCCTGATGCTGGCGACCTCGCCGATGATCGCCACCGAGCTTGGCCGCCGCCGCTATTCGGTGCGCGATTTGCGTCGCACCGTGCGCCAAGGGCTGTGGCTGGCGATCCTGATCTCGATCCCGATCTGGATCGTGCTGTGGCATGGCGAGGCCATTCTGCTGGCCATGGGCCAGGAGCCGGCATTGGCACATCAGGCCGGCATCTATCTGCGCTGGCTGGAATGGGCGGTGCTGCCCTTCTACGGCTATATCGTGCTGCGCTCGTTCATCTCGGCGCTGGAGCGGCCAGGCTGGGCGTTGGTCATCGTTTTCGTCGCCGTTGCCTGCAACGCCTTTTTCAACTGGGTGTTCATGTTTGGCAATCTCGGCGTCACCTCGATCGGCATTGCCGGTTCGGGGCTGGCGACCACGCTGTCGAGCACGCTGATGTTCTGCGGCCTGGCAGCCGTGGTGATGCTGGAGAAGAAGTTCCGCCGCTACCGCCTGTTCGGCCGCTTCTGGCGCTCCGACTGGCCGCGCTTCAAGGGTCTGCTGCGGCTCGGCATGCCGATCGCCGGCATCCTCGCCTTCGAGGTGACGATCTTCAACGCCGCAGCCCTGCTGATGGGCCTGATCGATGCGGATTCGCTCGCCGCGCACGCCATCGCCATCCAGATCGCCTCGATCTCCTTCATGGTGCCGCTCGGCCTCAACCAGGCGGTCACCGTGCGTGTCGGGCTGGCGCATGGCGCAGGCAATCCGGCAGGCGTTTCGCGCGCTGGCTGGACCGCCTTCGTCATCGGCGTCTCGTCCATGGCGCTGATGGCGCTGGTGATGGTGCTGTGGCCGCATCTGTTGATCAGCGCCTTCATCGACATGACCGATCCGGCCAATGCCAGGGTGATCGCGCTGGCCGTGTCGTTCCTGGCCTTTGCCGCGCTGTTTCAGATCTTCGACGGCGCGCAGGCCGTTGCCGCCGGCATGCTGCGCGGCCTGCACGACACCAAGCTGCCGATGATCTATGCCGCCATCGGCTATTGGGGCATCGGCCTGCCGCTCGGCGTGCTGCTCGCCTTCCATTTCGGCCTGCACGGCGTCGGCATTTGGATCGGCCTGGCGTCGGGTCTGGCCGTGGTGGCGGTGCTGCTGCTCGCGCGCTGGCTGCGGCGGGACCGCATCGCACCGCCGCTCGTCTTCAGCCATTGAAGACGCACCAAGCGGTCCGCCAACTGCCCGAAGCAGTCACTGCAGAGCAGATGTCTGGTTGTCGCCTTTTGGACCGGAAGCAGAATGTCTGCTTAGGGCAGGAATCCACCAAACAGGCCGGCAAGCTTGCCTCTATCGGTTTGGCTTGCCGCCGCACTCTTCGGAACGCCCTTGCGTTGACGGGAGATCGGGCGCTTCACATTCCCTCGCTCGCGATCCCCTCCATAAGTGACCCAAATGCAGCCTTCAGCGGCTCCAAGCCAACCTTTTCGGGCATTAGCAGGCCATCGATTGACAGCATGGTCATCCCGTGAAGAAGCGACCAGCACGCCGTTGCATAATCGCGAACCGGCCGTCGGCGGAATACACCTTCAGCCTGGCCGCGGGCCAGGACATCCATGACTGTGTTGAACACGCTGATCGCACTCTCGCCGAGATGGACGTCGCACTGGTAGCCGCTCTCCGCGCCGAACATCAGGCGATAAAGGGCGGGATTGTCGACGCCGAAATCGATATAGGCGCGCGCCATGGGCAACAGCGCCTCGCGCGGCTCCCCTCCAGCGTTCGACTGCGCCTGAATCAATGCTGCGCGCAACTGATCGAACCCAATCAATGCCAGCGCGGTGAGCAATGCACCCTTGTCGGGAAAGTGCTTGTACGGCGCCGCGTGGCTCACGCCAGCGCGTCGCGCGATTTCCCGCAATGTGAACTGCCAGTTCCGCTCCTGCCGCATCACCTCCAAGGCCGTGTCGATGAGCGAGCGGCGAAGGTTGCCGTGGTGGTAGGGCCGTTCCGGTGTTGTTTTCTGCATTTGAAGTGTCCCATGTAAACATATGTTGACAGCGTTCACTTTGGAGCATAGATAGGCGTCATGTTTCCTCTGTCTACATAGAGTTCGTCATGAATGCCATCACAAAAAACGTCGATGCAGAGCAGCTCGCTGCGCTCCTCGATGCACAGCGCGCCGCATTCCTGCGCGACGGTTCTCCGTCACTCGCCCATCGCCGCGCCGATCTCGCCAAACTCAAGAAGGCCCTGATCGATCGTCGTGACGCGATAGAGGCTGCGATCGATTCAGACTTTGGCCATCGTTCGCGGCACGAGACGGCGATCATGGAAATCTTCGGCGTTGTCGGCGGGATCGACTATCTTCGCAAGAACCTGCGCCGGTTCATGCGGCCGGAGCGGCGCCATGTTTCGCTCCTCATGCAATTCGGCAGGGCTTGGATCGAGTACCAGCCCGTTGGCGTGGTCGGCGTCATCTCGCCGTGGAACTACCCCGTCAACCTGTCGATGATGCCGGTGGTTACCGCGATCGCAGCGGGAAACCGCGTGATGCTCAAACCTTCGAAGCTAACGCCGGCGACGAACGCGGTGTTAGCCTCGATGCTCCGCGAGATCTTCCCCGAACAACAGGTCACCCTTGTCAATGGCGACGGCTCCGCATTCTCTTCGCTGCCGTTCGATCATCTCGTCTTCACCGGGAGCCCCGCCGTGGGGCGAGCGGTGATGGAGGCGGCTAGCAAAAACCTCGTCCCCGTCACTCTCGAACTCGGCGGCAAGTCCCCGACCATTGTCTCCAAGGGTAGCGTGTGTGACCGCACGGTGTCCGCGATCGTATACGGGAAGCTTCTCAGTGGCGGGCAGACCTGCATCGCCCCGGACTACGCCCTTGTCCACGAATCCGAGGTCAGCACCTTCGTCGAGAGCTACGACAGGCTGGTGAAGACTGCCTACCCCGATGGCCCGACGAGCGCGGACTACACTTCAATCGTCAACGACCAGCAATATTCGATGCTGACCGACCTGATCAACGACGCTCGCGCCCACGGCGCACGGATCATTGAGGTTGGACACCGGCCCGGCGACGCAACCCGTCGTCCTCACACCCTGGCGCCGACCGTCGTGCTCGGCGTCACCGACGAGATGAAGATCGCGCACGAGGAGATCTTCGGTCCCATCCTGCCGATCTTGAGCTACGGCAGAATCGATGACGCCATCGCCTATGTGAACGCCCGGCCCCGACCACTCGCGCTCTACTACTTCGGCAATGACGCGGACCGACGCAAGGTACTGGACAACACGACGTCGGGCAACGCCATGATAAACGGCACCATTATGCATGTCGCGCAGGACGATCTACCGTTCGGCGGCATCGGCACCAGCGGCATCGGTGCCTATCACGGCATCGAAGGCTTCAAGCGTCTTAGCCACGCCAAGGGCGTCTACGCCCAGGGCCGGTGGAACGCCCTCAAACTTTTCCGCCCGCCGTTCGGGAAACCGGTCGATCGCCTTCTGAATATCATGTTGCGCTAACAACGCAGGGTCTCGCGGGCATTATGTTGGCCTTCGTCAAGACCATACCGACGACGCGTTCCAACTAAGCCTGCAAGCAGGTGGTCAGATTTGAATTCAGGCGAAATTGCCGGGACATGCTCGGCATCGACCTGCAAGGAGTAGGAAATGACAAACCCGATCTTGGTCACTGGTGCTGCCGGCGCCGTCGGTTACGCCGTGTGCGAGCAGCTGGTGAAATGCGGACTTAAGGTAAGGGCGATGGTCCGCAAGGCCGATGAGCGATCGGCCAAGCTGGCGGAACGAGGAGTGGAGATCGCGGTTGGCGACCTTCTCGATCTTCAAGCTGCGCATCGCGCGATTGAAGGCTGCGACCGGGTCTACTTCGGAATGAGCGTATCGCCGTCCTACCTTGAGGCAACGATCAATGCGGCCGCCGTCGCGAAACATCACCAAGTTGGTGCGTTCGTGAACATCTCGCAAATGACCGTATCGCAGATGGGTATCACGTCGACCACCGACAGCCCGCAGCAGAAGCTGCACTGGCTTGCGGAGCAGGCGCTGAACTGGTCCGGCCTGCCCGTTGTGCATATCCGTCCGACAGCGTTCCTCGATACCTTCTTCCTTCGCCTTTCCATGCAGTCGATCCATCAACATCAGCAAATTCGCCTCCCCTTCGGGAATGGCAAGATCTCGCCTATCGCAAGTGACGATGTCGCGAGGGTCATCGCGACGGTGCTGAAGGCACCAGCCGAGCACATCGGCAAAATCTATGAACTGACCGGCCTTCGTTCGCAGGATATGCATGACATTGCCGAGGAATTCTCCCAGGCGCTTGGGCGGTCGATCACTTACGTGGACGTGCCTTGGGAACCCTGGCGTAAGGCGCTGGAGGACAGCGGCATGCTGACCCGACATGTGCTCGCTCATTTGGCCACGATGGCGCTTCTCATCCAGCAGAACCGCTATGATCGGCTGACCGCCGACGTCGAACAGGTCGCCAAAATGCCGCCGCTCGGTGTTCTGGAGTTCGTCCAACAGCACGCGGGGGCATATCGCGCAGAAACATGATGGCATCCGCGCGCGATGTCGCCCGTTCAATTGAAAGGAAGAAAGATGCCACACGCTGATGACACGGGAACGCAAATCTCCGCTGGTGAAAAGCATGGCGTCCCGCGAAAACGGGCCCTGATCACAGGCGCATCTAGCGGGCTCGGGCTCGAATTTGCCGAGCTGCTGGCGGCGCAGAAGGTCAATCTGGTGCTCGCAGCCCGGCGACGCGAGCCGATGGAAAAGCTCGCCGCTGAACTTCGCCGGAATCATGGCGTCGACATCCTCGTCGAGCCAGTCGACCTTGCCGCGCCTGGAGCCGCTGACCATTTGAAAAGCAGCCTGGAAGCGAGGTCGCTGCAGATCGACATTCTGGTGAACAATGCGGATACGGGTTGCACGGCGAATTTCTGGAAACGCCGATCGAGCGTACCACCGAGATGATACAGCTCAACATCACGGCGCTCACCGAACTGAGCTATGTTTTCGGGCGAGACATGGCAGCCCGGGGATCCGGCCAGATCCTTCTCATTGCGAGTCTCCTGGCGCTCCAGCCTGTTCCCACCTTTGCCGCTTACGCAGCGACGAAGTCCTATGTGCTGGCTTTTGGAGAGGCTCTGCACGATGAACTTCGCCCGCAAGGTGTGGTCGTCACCAGTCTTTGCCCCGGGCACACCGAAACGGGCTTCGATGCAGCGGCCGGCGCTCCCGTTTCGCCCATTCTGCGCCTTCTGACGATGAAGCCCCGTCCTGTCGCCGAAAGCGGTCTGCGGGCACTAGGACAAGGCAAGGCGATCGTGATTCCCGGGCTCTTGAACAAGATCGTTGCATTTTCCAATCGCCTGACACCCCGTTCGATACAACGCGCTTCCATGGAACGAATTGTGGGATGATGTCAGTTAATCGCAAATCGCCTCCGATGGAGCAGCGATCGCATCTTAGCTAGACCTCAGGCCACCACCGGCTGCTACTCGATCAGATCAGCCGAGCGGCGAGTCTTCTAGCTCTTTCCGTCGACGAGGCGGCGCTCAGTCGTAGGCTGCGCGTTATTCCTCCGCGAACATTCGGCCGGTCAACTCAAGCGTATGAGCAAGTCATCTGCTAGGACGACCGCTTTCGGGCGGCCAGCCCGGACTTCTGAACGGCCAGCAAAGGCGCGAAGCTGCCGCCTGCGCGAGTGCATAGGGTGCACTCAGCACCTTCATGGCATTGGTGGTCTGAGCAGCGATCGAGGGGTGCTGTACTGGTGCTGTTACTTAGAATGATTGCGCTCAGCTCCCGTCCGACGACATCGCGCCGAGCAGTCTGCGTATATCGCCGAACCTGGCGATCGAGCCGAACACCAGTGCCGCCACCGCGACGAAGAACACCGACACCGAAGCCATGGTCGGTGTGTAGCCGTAGCGCAGCGCGTTGAAGATCTTGATGGGCAGCGTCTCGGTGGTGAAGCCGATCGTCATGTAGGCGACGATGTATTCGTTGAGCGACAAGACGAAGGCGAAGGCGTAGCCCGAGACGAGGTAGGGCAGGATCAACGGCAGCACCACGGTTTTCAGCACTGTGCGGTCATCGGCGCCCATGGTCGCCGCGGCCTCGACCAGCGAGCGGTCGATCGAGGCAAAGCCGAGCGACAGCGTCACCAGCGGCAGCGTCACGAAGAAGATGGCGTGGCTGATGATGGCGGTGAAGAACTGGCCGAACAGCCCGACCGTCGCCCAGAAGGAGAGGAAGCCGAGCGCGGTGATGACCGGCGGCAGGATGAAGGGGGCAAGCCCCAGCACCTGGAAGATGTTCGCCCATGGCGCGATGCGCCGCCACAGGAACCAGGCCAGCGGCAGCGCGACCGCCACGGCAATGGCTGCCGAGCAGACGGCCAGCGTCACCGAATGGATCAGCGCCAGCCGCCATTCCGGATCGGTGAAGATCTGGGCGTACCAGGCGAGCGAGAAGCCGACCGGGGGGAAGCTGAGCTCCTGCCGCGAATTCACCGACACGCCGGCGACGACGATCAGCGGCGCCGCCAGAAACAAAGCGACGATGGTGAAATAGACACGGCGCAGCAAGGTCGCGGTCATAGGGCGTTCTCCCTTCGTCCGACGAGCAGCGTCAGTCCGACCAGCGCCAGCGAGATCAGCACCAGGAACACCGCCATCGCGGCTGCGAACGGCATGTTGGACTGGTAGATCGCCTGGTCGGTGATCAGCACCGACAGCGTCCAGTGTTGCGGGCGTCCCAGAATCTGCGGTAGCAGATAGGAGCCGAGCGCAAAGACGAAGACCATGATCAGCGTCGCCACGATGGTGTTGCGCAGCGCCGGCGCGACGACGTTGAAGAAGGCCCGGATAGGCGAGGCGCCGAGCGTGCGCGCGGCCTCTAACAGAGTCGGATCGAGGCGGACCAAAGCGGGGTAAAGCACCAGGATCGTATAGGGCAGCGCCTGGTAAACCATGCCGGTCAGCACCGCGCCGAAGGTCGGCAGCAGCGCCACCGGCTTGTCCATCAGCCCGATCGCCACGAACAGATTGGTGATGCCCGCCGTGCGCGAAAACAGCGTCGACCAGGCAAAGCCGATGATGACTTCCGACAGCGACAGCACCGACAGCAGGCCGACCAGCCATAGCGTCTGCACGCGGCGCGGCCGGCGGGTCAGGAGGTAGGTGAAGGGGAAGGCGATGGCGACGCAGCAGACGGCGACCAGCACCGCCAGCATCAGCGAAAAGCCGAGCACGCCGCCGAAGAACACCGACAGGAAGCGGGCGTAATTGTCGAACACGAAATCCGGCGTGTAGAAACCGGACGGGTTGCGTTTGAAGAAGCTGACCGCGATCATCGTCGAGAACGGCACGACGAAGAAGACGACCAGCATCAGCGCCGGAAAGAACAGCGGCGTGTAGTCGGCTAGCGACTTCGGGGCTTCGCGTCTCATGCGCCGAGCACCACGCAGCTTGCCGGCGGCAATGTTACGCCGACCTTGGCGCCGACCGGCACGTCATGCCGCTCGCGCGGCGTCGTCACCGCAATGATGCTGGTGCCGCCGACGTCGACGAAGGTCTCGATGGTGCCGCCGAGATCGCGCACGAAACTCACCTCGCCGGTGATGGCCGAGCCGCCGGGGCTGCCGAGATGCACATCCTCGGGGCGGACCGATACAGAAGCTTTGGTCTGACCCGCCGGCATGGCAAGACCTGGAATGGCTGTGCCCAGAATGGTGGTGCGCCCGGTGCTGTCGATCTCGGCCGGCAGCAGATTGGTGATGCCGATGAAGTCCGCGACGAAGGCGTCGGCCGGCTTGCGGTAGATCTCGATTGGCGGCGCCGCCTGCAGGATCCTGCCGTGGCCCATGACGACGACCAGGTCGGCCATGGTCATGGCTTCGCGCTGGTCGTGGGTGACGACGATGGTGGTGATGCCCAACCGCTGCTGCAACTGGCGCAGTTCTACCTGCATGGCCTCGCGCAGTTTGGCGTCGAGCGCCGACAGCGGCTCGTCGAGCAGGAACAGTTTCGGCGACAGCGCCAAGGCCCGCGCAATTGCCACGCGCTGGCGCTGACCGCCCGATAGTTTGGCCACCGGACGGTCGGCAAAGCCGGTCAGATGGATGAGGCCCAGCAACTCGTCGACGCGTTTCTTCTGCTCCTCCTTCGAGGCGCCGCGAATGCGCAGCGCATAGGCGATGTTGTCGCCGACGGAGAGATGCGGAAACAGCGCCAGCGACTGGAACACCATGCCGAGATTGCGCTTGTGCGTCGGCAAAGGCGTGATGTCCTCGCCGTCGAGCACGATGGCGCCGCTGGTCGGCTCCTCCAGTCCGGCAATCATGCGCAGCAGCGTGGTCTTGCCGCAGCCCGACGGGCCGAGCAGACACACGAACGTGCCATGCGGCACGTTGAGCTGGACATTGTCGACGGCGGCGAAGTTGCCGAATTTTTTGGTGACGGCGTTGATGTCTAGTCCGGACATGCTCATCCCTTGGAGGGTTTGCTAAGGGGCCGCCGGACTATGCCGGCGGCCGCTGTGGTTCAGACGGATCGAACGGCTCAGCCGACGATCAGCTCGGTCCACTTCTGGTTGATCCAGTCGGCCTTCGACGTATAGAGGTCGTAGCGCGGGATGATCGGATCGATATCCGACGACACGGCTGCGAACTCTTCCGGCTTGAGGTCGAGCACCTCTTTCTTCAGCGTCGGCGTGGTTCCGACCTTGCGCGACATCAGGCCCTGCATCGACGGCTGGCTCATATAGTCGATGAAGGCATGCGCCTCGTCGACCTTGGTCGAGGCGCGCGACAGCACCCAATTGCCGGAATCCTGGATGCCGCCTTCCTTCGGGAAGGTCGAGCGGACATGGAAGCCGTCGGCGACCGCGAGGCCGGTGACGTCGTGATAATACTGGCCCATCGGGATCTCGCCCGACTTCAGCGCCTGCTCGAACTGCGCCTCGTCGCGATACCACAGCCGGACATTCGGCTTGAGCTCGGCGAGCTTTTCGAACGCCTTGTTCAGTCCGTCCTCGGTGTCGAGCGCATTGGTGCCGCCCATGAAGGTCTTGGCTGTCACTTCGAGCAGGAACGAGTTCGAGGCAAGTGCCAGAAGGCCAAGCTTGTCCTCATTGGCATTGTCCCACAGAGTCTCCCATGAGGTCGGCGCATCCTTGTAGACGTCGGTGTTGGAGACCAGCGTGATCCACCAGGCGACGGCGCCGATGCCGGCGACCCGGCCATCCGGATATTTGTTGACGAAGCGCGGCAAGAGGTCGTTGTAGTGCTTGAACTTCGACGTATCGAGCGGCGTCCACAATTCGGTCGACTGGCCCTTCAGCGTCGAGGTCTGCGACATCATCGAAAGGTCGGCCGGCGCCTGGCCGGCCTTGGACGCCTGTTCGAGCTGCACCAGCCAGGCTTCGCCGGTCGGCTCGGCGACCGATTCCACTGCAATGCCGGTGGCCTTGGTGAAATCTGGGAAGACGTGCTCGTCGAAGGATTTCTTGAAATAGCCGCCATAGACGCCGACCTTCAGCGACTTGTCCTGCGCGCGCAGGATCGACGGCATGGCGAGCACGCCGGCTGTAGCGAGGCCCGCACCAAGCACGCCGCGCCGTGTCAGGGATTTTCCAATCAGTCTGTTCATCTGGTTTCTCCTCAGTTGATGCCGTTCTATTCCGGCAGGTTCCCTTCACGCACTGTCGCCGCCTGGCGTCAGTGGGCCGCCGCTCGTTGTTCGAGCGTACGGGCGTATTGCGTCAGTGGAAAGCACATGACGAAGAAGATCAGCGCCACCAGCCCGTAGACCTTGAACGGTTCGAAGGTGGCGTTGTTGATGGCGTTGGAGGTTCTGACCAGCTCCTCGAAGCCGATGATCGAGGTCAGCGCCGTCGATTTGATCAACTGCACCAGGAAGCCGACGATCGGCGCCCTTGTGATCGAGAACGCCTGCGGCAGGATGATCAGCCTGAGCTCCTGCAGACGGTGCAGCCCAAGGCTGGCGCCAGCGTCCCACTGCCCGCGCGGCAGCGCATCGACGCCGCTGCGCCAGATCTCGGCCAGATAGGCGCTGGCGAAGAAGGTCAGGCCGAGCACCGCTGCCGTCCATGGCTCGATGCGCAGGCCGAGCATCGGCAGGCCGAAGAACATCAGGAACAGCTGCATCAACAGCGGCGTTCCCTGGAACAGGGCGATGTAGCCGGAAGCGACCCGCTGGCTCCATTTATTCTCTGCGATCCTGAAGAACAGCACGATCAGCCCGACCAGCGCCCCGCCGACAAAGGCGGCCAGCGACAACAGCACCGTCCAGCGGGCGGCGAGCAGCAGATTGCGAACGATGTCCCAGAAGGTGAATTCGATCATGTGACACCTGCCCCCAATACGCGGCGCCCGCCTGTGACCAGCAGCCGGCGCAAGGCCATGGACAGGACGAGGTAGACCAGGGTCACGACGAAATAGGTTTCGAAGGAGCGGAAGGTGCGGGCTTGCAGCATGTCGGCCTCATAGGTCAGCTCACGCACGGCGATCTGCGACACCACGGCCGATTCCAGCATCATGATGACGATCTGGCTGGTCAGCGCCGGGTAGATCACCTTGAGCGCCTGCGGCAGCACGATCTTGATGAACACCTGGCGCGGTCTCAAGCCCAGTGCAAGCGCTGCTTCCGTTTGTCCGCCGGGCACGGCATCGAGACCGGCGCCGACGATTTCAATGGTGTAGGCTGCCATGTTGAGCGTCATTGCCAGCATGGCGGCCAGGATCGGATCGAGCCTTATGCCGAGGCTGGGCAGGCCGAAGAAGATGAAGAACAGCTGCACCAGGAACGGCGTGTTGCGCATCACCTCGACATAGACCGCGATGGCGCGCTTCACGAATACCGGGCCGTTGCGCCGGCCGGCAGCGCCCAGGATGCTGAGCAGCGTGCCTACGAGCGTGGTCACGACGATCAACAGGATCGTCGTGGCCGCGCCGCGCGCGATGTCGCCCACAGCGCCTGGGAGCCAGGCAAAGGCCACGAGAAAACTCAATCCTTGAGGTTGTCGGGATTGAGCGGCGTCTTCAGCCAGGCCTTCGAGCTCTCATCGAGCTTGCCGTCGGCCAGCATCTTGGCAACCGCATCATTGACCGCCGTCTTCAGCCGGTCCTCTTTCTTGTTGAGGCCGATATGCGAAGGCGAGGTCAGAAGCTGGAACTTCTGCTCCGGCTTCAGCGCGTCCTGCTTGGCCAGCACCTGGGCGCCGACATCATTGCCGACCACCATCAGCTGGGTCTGGCCCGAGATGAAGGCCTGGATGACGGAATTGTAGTTGTCGAAGCGCTTGATGTCGGCCGATGCCGGCGCCGCTTCGGTCAGCGACGTATCCTCCAGCGTGCCGCGATTGACGGCGATCGACTTGTCGGCGAGATCTTCCTTGCCTTTGATCGAAAGCGCTGCCGGACCGATGACGGCGATGTAATAGGGCGCATAGGCGGCGGCGAAATCGATCACCTCCTCGCGCTCCTTGGAATAGCCGACGCTCATCAGGATATCGACGCGCTTGTCGGTGAGATACGGGATGCGGTTCTGGCCGGTGACGCTGACCAGATTGAGCTTCACCTTGAGTGAATCGGCGATCGCCTGCGCGACGTCGACGTCGTAACCCTTGATGCTCATATCGGCGCTGGCCGAGGAGAAGGGCGGAAAGTCGGAGAAGATGCCGACATTGATGGCGCCGGCCTTGGTGATGTCGTCGACGGCGTCGGCATTGGCCGGGGAGGCGAAGCCGAGGCCGGCGAGCATCAGCGCGGCGGCGATGGTTGATTTCATTTGGATTGTCATTGGTATTCCCCTTCTGGAAGCTTGTTTGTTTTGGAAACGGCCGCCGGCTCCAGCGCGGCGGCCGCCTTTGCATGTGAAATCCGTCAGGCCCCCTTGCCGGTGATCGCCGGGCTGAACACCATCAGGCTCAGGATCTCGAACAGGACCTGGGCGCCGACATGGGCGGTGTTGGTGGTCGCGTCATATTGCGGCGCCACCTCGACGACATCGCCGCCGACAATGTTGAGACCTTTCAAGCCGCGCAGCAGTTCGAGCACCTCGCGCGTCGTCAGGCCGCCTATTTCCGGCGTGCCGGTACCCGGCGCGAAGGCCGGATCGACACTGTCGACGTCGAAGGAAATGTAGGTCGGGCCGTCGCCGACTATTCTGCGCGCCTTCTCGATGATGGCCGGGATGCCGAGACCCGTCACCTCTTCGGCATGCACGACCGTCATGCCGGATTCATAGGTGAACTCCCACAGATACTCCGCCGAGCCGCGGATGCCGATCTGGATAGTGCGGGTCGGGTCGAGCACGCCGTCCAGCACCGCGTTGCGGAACGGTCCGCCATGATGGAACTTGGTCATGTCGAACAGCCCGCTTGTGTCGCAATGGGCGTCGATATGGATCATGCCGACCGGCGCCTTTTTGCCGACCGCCTTCAGGATCGGATGGCTGATCGAGTGGTCGCCGCCGACCGATAGCGGCAGCACGCCGGCATCGACGATCTGGTTGGTGCGGCGCTCGATGTCTTCGTGGCTGACCTCCAGCCGGTAGCGGCTGCGGAACGGCGTATCGCCGATGTCGGCGACGCGCAGCTCATGCGTCGGCGCGCATTCCAGCACATGATTGTAGGGGCCTATGCGCTCGATGGCGCGCAGTGCCCTGGGCCCGAAGCGCGAGCCGGGCCGGTTGGTGACGCCGAGATCCATCGGCACGCCGATGATCGCCACCTGCAAATCGCCGAAATCGGGATTGTCGGCTGCGATTTCGCGATAGGGCGCGGCAAGGAAGGTCGGGATGCCGGCATAGGGCGCGAGTCGGGTGCCGCTCTTGGAGAAGATCTTGTCGGCGACCTTGCGGAACTTCGGGTCGAACATCTCGCCGCCATGGCTCTCGCCATATTTGCGGCGCAGCGCGTCAAGCTTGCCTCTGTCATAACCCATGTCGGTCTCCTCCTGCCGGGCTGGTGCATGCGGCAGCGTCTGCAAACTGACCATTATCCGGCCGGGTCGCTGTCCCGCTGGCTGCCTGTAGATTTCACGTCATTGATGCTGTTGACCTGCCAAAGTGTCCGGCAGCCGCATTGAAAAATCAATTGATATTGTTACGGTGCTGATTGTGAGAAAATCTCACAGAGTATCCGGTTGCTCATGGCCAAGCGTCTGCCCCCCTTGAATCCCTTGCGCGCCTTCGAGGCGACGGCGCGGCATGCCTCGCTGACCAAGGCGGCGAGTGAGCTCAACGTCACCCACGGCGCGATCAGCCACCAGATCAAGGCGCTCGAGCAATCACTCGGCGTAAAACTGTTCGAACGCACCGGACAGCGGGTAAAGCTCACCCCGCACGGCGCCGAATTGCTGCCGGCGGTCTCGACCGCCTTCGACGGCATCGCCGCCGCCACCCAGCGCATGACCAGGCCAGCCAGCGCCGGTACGCTGTCGGTCTCCTGCGTGCCGGCGCTGCTGCTTCTGTGGATGACGCCGCGGCTCGGCAGCTTCATGGCGCAATACCCCGACATCAGGCTGACGCTGATCCCGTCCAACGACCCCAAGGACATCCGCGCCCCACAGGTCGATCTCTGCGTGCTCTATGGCGACGGCAGCTGGACCGATTGCTGGATGCGCAAATGGTCGGGCCTCGAACTGTTCCCGGTGGTCAGCCCGACGTTGATCAACAACCGGCCGCTCCGCATCTGCCGGGATCTTGCTGGCCATGTCATCCTGCATGGCGATGATGGCCGCGAATGGCACACCTGGCTGGCCGCCGCCGATGGGCTCGACCTCGAACGTGGCCGCCGTCACCATCTCGGCGACGCCCGCACCGCGATCGAAGCCGCGGTGCATGGCCATGGCGTGGCGCTCGGCGATTCCGTCACCGCCAGCATGCTGCTCGCCAGGGGCCTGCTGGTGGCGCCGTTCAGCCTGTCGGTGCCGGCGGTCGATGATTTCTACGTCGTCTGCCGCAACGAGATGCGTTCGGCGCCGATCGTGCAATTGTTCGTCGACTGGCTGTTTGCCGAAAAGGAACAGGCCGACAGCCGCGCCGACGCGCCGGTGGCCGGCCGCACCGGCAGCCGCCGGAAGCGTCCGGCGCTGCGGGTGGTGGGCGCCAAGAGTTGAGGCTGGACCGGAGCGACTGCTTTTTGTCGGGCCAGCCCGGAAAGCGGGAAGCGCTTTCAAAAATTCAATGCTACTAAGCTCTTGCCAGGCAATTCCAGGAAACGAGTGCGGCGGTTTTCCGTCCGGAATTGCGTAAGACAGACGTGAGCAGCGAAGGCGACGGCAGGACATGGCAAGAACCGATATAGCGCGGCGCGTCTACAACCACACCTGGAAGCTGGACCCGATCGTCCGCAGCCTGCTCGACACCGATTTCTACAAGCTTCTGATGCTGCAGATGATCTGGGGCATGTACCCCAAGGTCGACGCCACCTTTTCGCTGATCAACCGCACCACCTCGGTGCGGCTTGCCGACGACATCGACGAAGGCGAATTGCGCGACCAGCTCGACCATGCCCGCACGCTGCGCTTCTCCAAGAAGGAGATGATCTGGCTTGGCGGTAACAATTTCTATGGCCGCAAGCAGATCTTCGAGCCGGAATTCCTCGCCTGGCTGGAAGGTTTTCGGCTGCCCGACTACGAGCTGTCCAAGCGCGACGGTCAGTACGAGCTCTCCTTCAGCGGTCCCTGGATGTACACCACCCTGTGGGAAATCCCGGCGCTGGCGATCATCAATGAGCTTCGTTCCCGCGCCGCCATGCGCGCCTTCGGTCCCTTCGCGCTTGACGTGCTCTATGCACGCGCCAAGGGGAAGATGTGGGCCAAGACCGAACGCTTGAAGGCGCTGCCCGGCATCCGCATCTCCGATTTCGGCACCCGCCGCCGCCATTCCTTCCTGTGGCAGCGCTGGTGCGTCGAGGCGCTCAAGGAAGGCATTGGCGAAGCCTTCACCGGCACCTCGAACGTGCTGCTGGCGATGGACAACGACCTCGAAGCGCTCGGCACCAACGCGCATGAATTGCCGATGGTTTTTGCCGCCCTTGCCAAGTCGGAAAAGGAATTGAAGGAATCACCCTACAAGGTGCTGCAGGACTGGCAGCGCTATTACGGCGGCAACCTGCTGATCGTGCTGCCCGACGCTTTCGGCACCGCATCCTTCCTGCGCGACGCCCCGGACTGGGTCGCCGACTGGACCGGCTTCCGCCCCGACAGCGCGCCGCCGATCGAAGGCGGCGAAAAAATCATCGACTGGTGGCGCGAGAAGGGCAAGGACCCCAGGCAGAAGCTGCTGATCTTCTCCGACGGTCTCGAGGTCGAAACCATCGAGGAGACCTACAGGCACTTCAAGGGCAAGGTGCGCATGTCCTTCGGCTGGGGCACCAACCTCACCAACGATTTCGAAGCCTGCGCGCCGACCGAAACCAACAGCCTGGATGCGATATCGCTGGTCTGCAAGGTGACGGAGGCCAATGGCCGGCCGGCGGTGAAGCTGTCGGACAATCCGGCGAAAGCGACGGGCGACAAGAAGGAGATCGAGCGCTATCTCCGGATTTTTGGGGCGAAGGATCGCGTGGAGCAGCTGGTCAAGGTTTGAGGGTCGGCGGGTGCCTTGCTGGACGAAATGGAAATCGCGATAGCGTGAGTTCCCGCCCACCCCCCTCTGTCCTGCCGGACATCTCCCCCGCAAGGGGGGAGATTGGCAGCGTCGAGTACCGCGCCTCTTTCTTCACCCTTGAAAGTTGGCGAAAGCCCCGGCGACATCCAATCTCCCCCCTTGCGGGGGAGATGGCCGGCAGGCCAGAGGGGGGTGTGAAGGATCGCGTCAGGCTGACATATGTCGCCTGCTCCCCCACCCTCACACTCCTCCCCACCCCTGCCTTCGCCCACGCCTCCGACCGCGGCCACGTCCTCCTCCTCCCGACCGGCTACTACATCGCCGGCGGCGCGCTTGCCGTCGCGGTCAGCTTCCTCGTCCTCGCCCTGCTGCCACCCGCAACCCTCGACCGCTTCTGGCGCCGCCGCCTGCCGCTCTTCCCATTCGCCGACACCGCCCGCATAATCATCAGCCTCATCTCCTTTGCCGGCTTCGCAACCCTCATCGCCGCCGGCCTGTTCGGCAGCCGCGACCCGCTCTCCAATCCGCTGCCGCTAACCATCTGGACGCTGCTCTGGGTCGGCCTTGCCATCGCCCAAGGCCTGTTCGGCGATCTCTGGTCGTGGCTGAACCCATGGTATGGCCCGTGGCGGATCGTAAGCCGCCTGTTCGAGCTTCGTGGCGGTGAGGGACAGGAATCGCGTTTGCCTTCATGGCTCGGCTGCTGGCCGGCCGTTATCCTGTTCTTCGCCTTCGCCTGGTTCGAACTGATCTATCCGGCGCCCGACGATCCGGCGCGGCTGGCCTATGCCGCCGGCCTCTACTGGTTGCTTACCTTCATCGCCATGCTCGCCTTCGGCTACCGCGATTGGAGCCGGCGCGGCGAATTCCTGACGATCTTTTTCGCCATGGTGGCTCGTTTCGCCATCGTCGAGCGCGATGAACACGGCCGCCTCGCTCTCTGCTGGCCCGGCGCAAAACTGCTCGGCGCAGCGCCCCTGCCGGCAAGCGGTATCGCCTTCCTGCTGCTCAGCCTGTCATCGGTGTCCTTCGACGGCCTGTCGAAAACCTTCTTCTGGCTCGGCCTGTTCGGCATCAACCCGCTGGAATATCCCGGCCGCACCGCGCTCATCGGCATAAGCAGCTTTGGCCTCGTGCTGACCTTCGTCTTGCTCGCGGCGGCATTCCTGCTGGCCGTCATACTCGGCCAGCGCCTTGCCGGCAGCCGACATTCCCACGGCGAGGCCGCCGGGCTGCTGGTCTGGTCGATCGTACCGATCGCGCTCGCCTATCATGTCGCGCACTATCTGACGGCGCTGCTGGTCGACGGCCAGTATGCGATCGCCGCTTTGTCCGACCCGTTCGCGCTGGGATGGAACCTGTTCGGCGCCGCCGACATGCAGATCGAGGCCGGCATCGTCGCCGGGGCCCACTCCGCCTGGTGGCTGTGGAACCTGCAGGCCGGCATCATCATCGCCGGGCACATGCTGGCGGTGCTCGTTGCCCATGGACTGGCCTGGCGACTGCACCAGGTGCCATCGCGCGCCGCCCTCAGCCAGTTGCCGCTCACCATGCTGATGATTGCCTACACGATCTTCGGCCTGTGGTTGCTTGCCACGCCGACGGCCGGATGAGACAAGCTGATCAATATGCCTTTGCGGAAAGCCCGCTTGCAAGCTCTGTGCTTTGGTGATTTAGTTTGTACACATGCAATTTCTGCCCCTCCTGCAAGGGAGTGGCCTTGCCTCGTTACAGACAGTCAAAACTCAAAAACAGGGGAACTGCCGTGACTGACAAGAATGGGTTTTTCGATCTCTCCAAATCCACCCTTAGCCGCCGCACCGCGCTGAAAGGTCTCGCCGCCGGCGCCGGGCTGACGCTCGCGCCCGGCTTCGTCCGCTACAGCCAGGCGCAGAGTTCGGCGCCAATCAAGATCGGCTTCCAGTCGCACCGCACCGGCATCGGCGCCGCCTATGGCCGCTGGTATGAAAAGACCAGTGCCGCCGCGGTCAAGGCGATCAACGACGCCGGCGGCATCAATGGCCGACCTGTCGAACTGGTGATCGAGGATGACGGCACCGATCCCGGCCGTGGCGCCGAGGTGGTCGGCAAGTTCGCCACCCAGCACAAGACCGACATCGTCTTCGGCACGCTGTTCTCGCATGTGGTGATCGGCTCGGCGCCGGCCGCCGGCGAAAACAAGATCCCGTATTTCGTCGTCAGCGAAGGCCACCACGTCGCTTCGACCAAGCTCAACCGCTATGTCTTCCAGCCTGGCATCACCGATGTGAAGAGCCAGATCCAGTCGATGGCGCCATGGATCGCGGCCAATGCCGGCAAGAAGGTGACGCAGATCTTCCCCGATTTCGCCTTCGGCTACGACCATCGCGACTACCTGCCGCCGGCGCTGAAGGCGCAAGGCGCCGAGGTCATCGCCCAGATCGCCATCCCGCCGACAGAGTCATCTTTCACGAAATACTTCCCGCAGATACCCGCCGAGACCGAAGTCATCTACCACGTGATGGTCGGCCCGGCCGTGCTCACCTTCGTCAAGGAACTCGGCGAGTTCTACGGCTCCAACCGGCCGCAACTGTTCGGCTTTATCGATTCGCTCGAAGCCACCGACATAAATAGCCCCGGCCTCGAATTTTTGGACGGCAGCCATTTCTGGGAAGGTTCGCCGCGCTATGCGCAGGCCAATGACTCGGCCGCGCAGAAAGCCTACCGCGCCGCCGTCGGCATCGACGAAAATGGCGCTGCCGTTGGCGACCCCAAGGACGTCTCCACCGCCGCCCACATGTTCGGCTGCTGGGAGACGCTCTATGTCGTCAAGAAGGCGATGGAAGACGCCGGCTACAAGGGCCCGGAAGACCGCGCCAAGCTGGTCGAGGCGACCGAGGCGCTGACCGAATTCGCCGAAGGGCCGGAGCATCCGCAGGGGCCGAAGACCTTCAAAGGCAAGATCCACCAGTGTTTTGGCATCCAGAACATCTCCAAGGTCGAAGGTGGCAAGCTGAATGTCGTCCACAAGACCAAGATCGAGGACGGGCTTTACGAGGCCGAAGGGGATTATACGACGCAGGCGCTGTGAGGCGCCTTACCCTCCCCCTTGTGGGGAGGGTCGGCACGCAAGCTTCGCACTTTGCGAAGCTTGCGAGACGGGGTGGGGGTCGCGACGGCCCGTGCCCAACCCCCACCCGACCGCTGCGCGGTCACCCTCCCCACAAGTGGAGGGTAAGGGCGCCCTGAATGCATTTCGGACCCCACCTCCTCCTCGCCGCCCTCGAAGGCCTTGTCACCTCCGCCGTGTTGGCGCTGACGGCGCTTGGGCTGTCGCTGGTGTTCGGCGTCATGCGCGTCGTCAACGTCGCCCATGGCGAGTTCTTCATGCTGGGCGCGGTGCTGGCCTGGGCGATCTCGACGGCGATACCCGGCCATCCCACGCTCGGCTTCCTGGCGGCGCTGGTGATTGCGCCGCTGATTGTCGGCGCCATTGCGCTGGTAGCCGAGCGGCTTGTGCTGCGCCGGGTCAATTACAATCCGGAAGCCACCATCGTCGCCACGATCGGCATGCTCTACATCATCCAGCAGCTGGCGTTGAGCTTCTATGGCCCGGAAGCGCGCCCGGTGGAGCCGCCCTTCAGCTACCGCATCCTTTTGCCCTGGTTCGGCTATTCCGGCTACAAGCTGTCGATCATTGCCGCTTCGGCCCTTCTGCTCATCGCCACCTGGCTGGTGCTGACGCGCACCAAGATCGGCCTCATCATGCGCGCCACCCAATATGACAGCGAGACGGCGCAGGCCTTCGGCATTCCGGTCGCCCGCGTCTATGCCGGCGTCTTCGCGCTCGGCGCCATGCTGGCGGCCATCGCCGCCGTGCTGATCGTGCCGATCAGTCAGGCGCACTACCTGATGGGGCAGGACCCGCTGCTGTTGTCCTTCATCGTCGTCATCATCGGCGGCCTCGGCTCGCTGCGCGGCACGGTCGTCGCCGCCGTGCTGATCGGGCTGTCCGACGGCATCATCTCGGTGTTCTTCTCGCCGACTTTGGCCAAGATCATCGCCACGCTGCTGGTGGCCATGGTGCTGGTGTTCAGGCCGCAAGGCCTGTTCGGGCAGGCGCCGCGATGAGCGAAGCTTCGCCGGCAAAAGCCTATGCTCTGCACATCGGCGCCATCGCGCTGCTGTTCGCCCTGAGCTTCGTCCTGCCGGATTATCATCACGGCCTCGTCGCCCGCATCATGGTGCTGGCGGTGTTCGCCATGGGCTACAACATGCTGTTCGGCTATGTCGGCCTGCTCAGCCTCGGCCACGCCATGTTCTTCGCCGCCGGGCTCTATGGCGCTGGTCTCGCCGTCATCCATCTCGGCTGGAACGTGCCTTTCGCTTTCCTCGCCGGCATCGCCTGCGGCGCGCTGCTGGCACTGGTGATCGGCCTGCTGGCGCTGCGCACCACCGGCGTCGCCTTCATGATCGTTACCATGATGTTCGCGCAGGTGTTTTACCTCGTCATCCTCTATTTCGCCGCCTGGACCGGCGGCGACCAGGGTCTGGTCGTGCCGCAGCCGGCGCGGGTTCTGGCCTTCGGCGCGACATCGCTCGACCTAACCAACCCGACCGTGCGCTACATGAGCGCGCTGGCGCTGTTCTCGGTCGTGCTGCTGATCACCCTCGCCATCGTCCGCTCCCGCTATGGCCGCGTGCTGGTCGCGGTGCGCGAGAACGAGGAGCGCACGAAAATGCTGGGCTACGACACCTTCTCCAACAAGCTGATCGCCGTCGTCGTCTCCGGCACCATCTGCGCCGCCTCGGGTGCGGCCTATGCGCTGCTGTTCGGCTATGTCGGCTCGAGCTTTGCCTCGGTGCAGTATTCCATCCTGCCGCTGCTCTGGGTGCTGCTCGGCGGCGCCGCAACGACGCTGGGCGCGCTGCTCGGCACGGTGTTCATGTACTATGTCATCGACACCGCCAGCGGCTACACCTCCGCCTATCTCCTGATAGTCGGTATTGCGCTCATCCTGCTGGTGCTGTTTTTCCCCAAAGGCATTCTGGGCACCATCCGCCAGCGCTGGCTCGGGTGGCTCCCATGATGCCGTTGCTGACCACCAAAGGCCTGGCGCGCAGTTTCGGCGGCCTGCGCGCCGTCGACGGTGTCGATTTTCAGCTGATGCCGGGCGAGATCCGCGCCGTCATCGGCCCCAATGGCGCCGGCAAGACCACCTTCGTCAGCCTGGTCAGCGGCCGCATTCAGCCATCGTCCGGCATGATCGTCTTCGACGGCGCCGACATCACCAGCCAGCCGGCCTATCTCAGGGTGCGCCGGGGCATCGCCTACACCTTCCAGATCACCAGCGTCTTCGCCAACCTCTCTGCCTACGATAATGTCGCGCTGCCGGTGCAGCGCACGCTGACCGATGGCCGCTCGAAAGTTGCGGTGCGCACCGGCGTCATGGCCGCGCTGGAACGCACCGGACTTGCCGGCCGCGCCCATATGCCGGCCGGCCAGCTTTCCTACGGCCACCAGCGCCTGCTGGAAGTCGCGATGGGCCTGGCGCTTAAGCCGCGGCTTTTGATCCTCGACGAGCCGACGCAGGGGCTGGCCGACAGCGAGATCGACAATTTCATCGGACTGGTGCGCGAGATTGCCAAGAGCGCCACCGTGCTCCTGATCGAGCACAACATGCCGGTCGTCATGCAGCTGGCCGACCGCATCACGGTCTTCAACGCCGGCAGGATCCTGGCCGAAGGCTCGCCCGAACAGGTTCGCGCCAACACACAGGTGCAGGAAGCCTATCTGGGGACGGCGCCATGAGCGAAGCCCCCAAGACTGAGGCCCCCAAGACTGAGGCCCCCAAGACTGAAGCCCACAAGACTGAAGCGCTGACCATCTCCAGGCTCGATTGCTTCTATGGCGAGGTTCAGGTGCTCTACGAGCTTGATCTCGTGCTCAACAAGGGCGAGGTGCTGTGCCTGTTCGGTCGCAACGGCGCCGGCAAGACGACGGCGCTGAAAGCAATCATGGGGCTGGTTCCGTCGAGCGCCGGCTCGATCCGGCTCGCCGGCAAGGAATTGACAGGCCTGCCGGCGCATGAGGTGCCCAAGGCCGGCGTCGCCTATGTACCGCAAAGATCGGAAGAGCACACGTCTGAACNCGGCTCGCCGGCAAGGAATTGACAGGCCTGCCGGCGCATGAGGTGCCCAAGGCCGGCGTCGCCTATGTACCGCAAGGCAGGCGGCTGTTCGCCGAGATGACGGTGGCGGAAAACATCGAGATCGGTCTGATGGCGCGCGGCAAGGGCAGAGCGACGCGCGAGAGGGTGCTCGATCTCTTCCCGCTGCTGCGCCAGCGGCTGCGCCAGCGCTCCGGCACTTTGTCCGGCGGCGAGCAGCAGATGCTGGCCATGGCCCGTGCGCTTTGCCTTGAGCCGCAGGTGCTGTTGCTAGACGAGCCGACGGAGGGGCTGATGCCGTCGATGATCGCCAAGATTCGCGAGACGGTGGTGAAGCTGCGTGAGCTAGGTGTCTCCACCATTCTGGTCGAACAGCGCGTCGACGCCGTGCTGTCCGTCGCCGACCGCGTCTGCTTCATCGAAAACGGCCGTAACCGCGAGACGGTGGATGTCGAACAGCTTCGCGCCGATCCGTCGGCGGTGCGCCGATATGTAGGCGTCGGCTAAGATTACCCTCCCCCTTGTGGGGGTCCGAAGGACGGGCGGGACCCGTGGCTCGCCCCGGCAAGTGGCTGCGAAGCAGCCGGGTGGGGGCGGCACCGACCCCCACCCGGACCTTCGGTCCGACCTCCCCACAAGGGGTAGGTAAGGGCCCAGCGCCCTTCGCATCACGCAAAGAACAAAAAACCCGCAATCAGGAAAACCGGGATCAGCACCAGGCCCGACCACGCCATGTAGCCGAAGAAGCCCGGCATCTTCACACCGCGGTGTCGGGCAATGGCGTAGACCATGAAGTTGGGTGCATTGCCGATATAGGTGTTGGCGCCCATGAACACCGCGCCGGCCGAGATCGCGGCCAGCGTCGAGGCCGCCTCCGTCATCAGGTGCCGCGCGTCGCCGCCTGCGAGTTCGAAAAACACCAGATAGGTCGGCGCATTGTCGAGGAAGGACGACAGCCCGCCGGTCAGCCAGAAATAGGCGAGATCATTGGGCTGGCCGGTGGGTGACGTCACCAGCGCCACCAGCGGCGCCAGCGCGCCGTCATGGCCGGCGCGAAGGATGGCAATGACCGGCACGATGCAGATGAAGATGCCGGCAAACAGTTTTGCCACCTCCGCGATCGGGCCCCAGGTGAAGCCGTTGGCCTCGCGATGGCTCTTGAGGGAAACGACAAGCGACAGCCCGGCGAGCGCCAGGATGATGGCATCGCGCACCAGGTTCTGCAGTTCGAGGCCGACGCCGAGGATGGAGAAAGTCACGCCCGGCTTCCAGGCAGCTGAAAGCAGGATCGCGGCAATGACGCCGGCCAGCAACGGCAGATTGGCCAGGCCGCGAAGGCGCACCTTCGTATCCGGCGTCGGATCCTTGATCTTCGGCGCGCCGCCTTCACGGCGATGCAGCATGATGTCGATGGCCAGGAAGACAAGCAGCACCAGGCCGCCGGTAAACAGCGTCTCGCGCCAGAGGTTCGCCGACGTCCAGAAGAAGTCGACGCCGCGCAGGAAGCCGACGAACAATGGCGGGTCGCCCAAGGGCGTCAACGAGCCGCCGATGTTAGACACCAGGAAGATGAAGAAGATGACGACATGGGCGTTGAACTGCCGGTTGTCGTTGGCGCGCAGCATCGGCCGGATCAGGATCATCGAGGCGCCGGTGGTGCCGATCACCGAGGCCAGCATCGCCCCGACGAGCAGCAGCCCGGCATTGACCAGCGGCGTGCCATGGATGTTGCCGGCGACAAGGATGCCGCCCGAAATGGTGTAGAGCGCGAACAGCAGGATAATGAACGACATGTATTCGGTGAGCAGCGTGTGCAGCACGGCTTCACCGGCTACCGGAACGCCGAATGCAACCATCAGCGGGATGACCGCCAGCGCTCCCCAGCCGGCGGCGATCTTGCCGTAATGATGCTCCCAGACATGGTGGAACAGCAGCGGTCCGGTGGCGATCGAGAGCAGCAGGCCGGCGAAAGGCAGCGCCCACCACAGCGACATGGCAGCATCGGGCAGGCCGCGGGCCTCGGCCGCGAAGGCCATTTGCGGAGACACAGCGGAAGCGAGTACACCTGCCGCGAAAGCCTTCCCCAACTGTGTGCAGCCCCCTCGCTGCGTCACGATCCAGTCACTCCGAGATCGGGTCTTCGAGCTTCACCCCGGCATCGCGCATCCTCTTCAGCATCGCCTCGACCGAACCGTTTAGATCGATGCCGCGGCACGCGTCGAGCCGCACCGTCGTCTTGAAGCCTTGCTTGACCGCGTCGAGGGCCGAAAAGGCAACGCAGAAGTCGGTCGCCAGGCCAACCAGGGTCACACTGTCGATGCTGCGCTCCTTGAGGTAGCCGGCGAGCCCCGTCGGCGTCTTGTGGTCGTTCTCGAAGAAGGCGGAGTAGCTGTCGATATCAGGGCGAAATCCCTTGCGGATTACCAGCTCGGCCTTGGTCCAGGCGAGCCCCGAGTGAAAATCCGAGCCGAGGCTGCCCTGGATGCAATGGTCCGGCCACAGCGTCTGCGGCCCATAGGGCATCTCGATCGCGCTAAAGGGCTGCGCCCCCGGATGGCTGGAGGCAAAGCTCGAATGTCCGGCCGGGTGCCAGTCCTGCGTCAGCACGACATGCTCGGCATGCCGAATCAGATCGTTGACCAGCGGCACGATTTCGTCGCCGCCGGCAACCGCCAGTGCGCCGCCGGGGCAGAAGTCGTTTTGCAGGTCGATGACAACAAGCGCTTCGTCGGCCATGGCGCCTCTCCTCTTCTAGTCTCGAACGGGGGATCGAGTGAAATACGCCGCTGATGCGACCGGATGCTGAAACTTGACCGGATGGCCGCCTGCGTCAACCTCTGCAAGCGTAAGAAATGCTTGGCGGCCGGGTTCCCTTAAACTCCGGCTTTGACAATTTCCGCCAGCTTGATATCATTTGCATACGAATGAATTTGGCCTGATCAGACATTGGCGGGGTTCGGGAAGACCCCACCTTTTGAAGGTCCCAATGGGAAGGCCTATTTTTTTGGAAGGCAAAGCGTGATCCGTTACGCGAAACCCGCCACGCTCGACGAGGCGCTCGCTCTGCTGGGCGAGGGCGCCTGGCGCGTGCTTGCCGGCGGCACCGATTTCTATCCGGCGCAGGGCGCCAAACCGTTCCGCGACAATGTTCTCGATATTAACGGCCTGGTCTCGCTGCGCGGCATTGCCGAGACCGAAACCCATTGGGTTTTGGGCGCCCGCACCACCTGGACCGACCTTGTCCGCCATCCATTGCCGGCGGCTTTCGATGCGCTGAAGCAGGCCGCGCGCGAAGTGGGCTCCCTGCAGATCCAGAATGTCGCCTCGATCGCCGGCAATCTCTGCAATGCTTCGCCTGCCGCCGATGGCGTTCCGGGACTGCTGGTGCTGGACGCCGAGGTCGAGCTGCGCTCTGCAGCCGCGACGCGTCATCTGCCGCTGCAGGAGTTCATTCTCGGCAACCGCCGCACCGCTTTGCTGCCGGGCGAACTGGTCACCGCCATCCGCATCACGAAGCGGGCCTCTGCCGGCACGTCGGCCTTCGTCAAGCTCGGTGCGCGGCGCTACCTCGTCATCTCCATCGCCATGGTGGCGGCGCGCCTCGTTGCCGAGAGTGGCATAGTCATGGAAGCCGCTGTCGCGGTCGGGTCCTGCTCGGCCGTCGCCAGGCGGCTCGCCGCTGTCGAAGCCGTGCTGGTGGGCAAGCCTGTCGGCCCGGCACTCGCCGATGCTCTCCTGTCCGCGCCGATGGCCGAGCTCTCGCCGATTGCCGACGTGCGCGGCAGCGCCGAATACCGGCTCGACGCAGCGCGCGAGCTTGTCGCTCGCGCCGTGCTGGGGGCCTGCGGGCTGACGAACGACAACAGCATGGTGGCGGCATGAGCCACTCTGAGATGATTGAAGCCCTGCCCGACCTCGTGCCGGGCCTCGGCATCGAGCGCGCCGAGATCGCCTTCGCCGTCAATGGCGCCGCCGTCTCGGTCAATGTGCCGCCGCTGCGCCGGCTGTCGCAGGTTTTGCGCGACGAATTGCAGCTGACGGGCACCAAGGTTGGCTGCGATGCCGGCGATTGCGGCGCCTGCACAGTGCTGGTCGACGGCGACGCCGTCTGCGCCTGCCTGATGCCGGCGGCCTCCGCAGCCGGGACGTCCGTAACGACCGTCGAAGGCCTCGCCGATCGCCGGCTGTCGGCGCTGCAGGCGTCTTTCCTGGCGCATGGCGCCGCGCAATGCGGCATCTGCACGCCGGCGCTGCTGGTCGCGGCAACGGCGCTGCTGGATGGCACGCCGAATCCGACCGAGACCGAGGTGCAGGATGCGCTGGGCGGCATCCTCTGCCGTTGCACCGGCTACAGAAAGATCATCGCGGCAGTGATGGATGCGGGACGGTTCGAGACGTCGACCGACGGCGCTGCCCCTCATCCGCCTGCCGGCACCCTCACCCCGTATAGTGACGGGGAGAAGGGAAGTGCTCCAGCGCCGACGCTCCCCGCTCCCCGTTCTTCACGGGGAGAGGGTAAGGGTGAGGGGCAGCGCCAACGTCATTCGTTGGAATTCAACTTTGAACGTAGAATGCCAACCACAGGGAATGCTGTAGGCGCCTCCCCGGTCCGGCTCGACGGCGTGCCAAAAGTCACCGGCGCTGAAAAATTCGGCGGCGATTCCTTTCCCGCCGATGCGCTGGCTGTGCTGGTGGTCCGCTCGCCGCATTATCATGCCGGCTTCGCCTTCGGCGACCTGGAGGGCTGGGTGAAGTCGCATCCCGGCATCGCCGGCGTCTTCACCGCCGCCGACATCCCGGGAAAAAACTGTTTCGGCGTCATCGGCCCGTTTGCCGACCAGCCGGCGCTGGCCGAAGGCTTTGCGCGGCTGCGCGGCGAGGCAGTGGCGCTGGTCGCCGGCGAGCGCGAGGCCATGCTCGATCTCGACCTCCAGGATTTCCCGGTCCGCTGGACCGAGCTGCCGCATTTTCTGCAGCCCGGCGACGCGCAGGCAGAAGGGGCTGCGCTCATCCACGCGAACCGCCCGGCCAATTTGTTGACCAAGGGCTTTGTCGAGCGCGGCGACCCCGAGGCGGCGCTTGGCGAGGCTGCTTACACGGTGTCCGGTGCCATCGACACCTCCTATGTCGAGCACGCCTATATCGAGCCGGAAGCCGGCCATGCCTACATGGACGGCGACACGCTGGTCGTCGTCGCCTGCACCCAGGCCCCCTATATGGACCGTGACGAAACGGCAAAGGTGCTCGGTCTTGCCGTCGACAAGGTGCGCATCGTGCCGACCGCGACCGGCGGCGGCTTCGGCTCGAAGCTCGACGTGTCGCTGCAGCCGCTCATCGGCCTTGTGGCACTGAAAACCGGCCGGCCGGCGGCGCTTGCCTACACCCGCACCGAATCGATGATGTCGACCACCAAGCGCCACCCCGCCGAGATGAAGGCGACCATCGGCACTGACGCCGAAGGCCATGTCACCGGCATGATCTTTTCCGGCGATTTCAACACCGGCGCCTATGCCAGTTGGGGGCCGACTGTCGCCAACCGCGTGCCGGTGCATGCCTCCGGTCCCTATGCGACGCCGAATTACCGCGCCGAAGGCCGCGCCATCCACACCCACGGGCCGATTTCCGGCGCCTTCCGTGGCTTCGGCGTGCCGCAGGCGACGATCATGCAGGAGACGCTCTATGATGAGCTTGCCGGCAAGCTCGGCATGGACCGGCTCGATTTTCGCCTGAGAAACTGCCTTCGGAACGGATCCGAAACGGTTACCGGACAGCGACTGGAGTCGGGAGTCGGTATCTTCGAGTGCCTCGACTCCTTGCGGCCGCATTGGGCTCGCGCGAAGGTCGACGCAGATACATTCAACAATGCCAATACGAGCAAAAGGCGCGGCGTCGGCATCGCGTCCTGCTGGTATGGCTGCGGCAACACCTCGCTGCCCAATCCGTCGACCATAAGGGTCGGTATCTCGCCAGACGGCGACGTCATCCTGCACCAGGGCGCCGTCGATATCGGCCAGGGCTCCAACACCGTCATCGCCCAGATCTGCGCCGACGCACTCGGCCTGCCGCTGGAAAAATTCAAGCTGAGAAGCGCCGACACCGCGATCAGCCCGGACGCCGGCAAAACATCGGCCTCGCGCCAGACTTTTGTCACCGGCAAGGCGGCCGAAAAAGCCGGCCGCGCCTTGCGCGAAAAGATCCTGCGTTTTGCCAATGTCTCGGAGAAAGCTGCCCTGCAATTGGACGGTCCGGTGATCGTCATTCGCGAGGGCGAAGCCACTCGGCGCATCGATCTCCCCGCCCTCGATGTCGATGCGGGCGGTTTCGTCTTCCGCGCCGAGGAGACCTACGATCCGCCGACGCTGCCGCTCGATGCCAAGGGCCAGGGCAAGCCTTACGCCGTCTATGGCTATGGCGCGCAGATCGCCGAACTCGAAGTCGATCTCAAGCTCGGCACGGTGAAGCTCTTGAAAATCACCGCCGCGCACGATGTCGGCAAGGCTATCAACCCGCTGCTGGTCGAAGGCCAGATCGAAGGTGGCATCGCGCAAGGCATCGGCATGGCGCTGATGGAGGAATACATCCCCGGTCGCACCGAGAATTTGCACGACTATCTCATCCCGACCATCGGCGATGTGCCTGAGATCGAGCACATATTGATCGAGGTTCCCGATCCGGAGGGACCGTTCGGCGCCAAGGGCCTGGGCGAGCATGTGCTGATCCCGACCGCACCCGCCATCCTCAACGCCATACGCCACGCCACCGGCGTTCTCATCACCAAGGTTCCGGCGACGCCGGCGCGCATCCGCGCCGCCATCCGCGAAAAAGATGGCATCCGCGACAAGGAGGCACGCCGATGAGCGAGCTTGCCGAACGCTTCGAAACCCACGATCCGGGCGAAAAGCTGGTGGCGGAAAAGATCCGCTGCGATGCCTGTCCGGTGATGTGCTACATCGCCGATGGCCGCACCGGCGCCTGCGACCGCTACGGCAATGTCGGTGGCCGCATCGTGCGTATGGACCCGCTGACCATCCTCGACCATGCGGCAGAGAGCGGCGCCGCGGTCGTGCCTTTCACTGCCGAGGGCGAGCAATGGGACGGCGAACTGGTCAACACCGGCCGCCGCTTCGTCACTGCAATCGGCGCCGGCACCACCTATCCCGACTACAAGCCGGCTCCCTTCATCGTCAGCCAGGAGGTCGAGGGGGTCGATCTGGTGACCGTGGTCACCGAAGGCATTTTTTCGTACTGCGGCGTCAAGGTGAAGATCGACACCGACCGCCATCTCGGTCCCGAAACGGCAATCGTGCGCGCGCAAGGCGAGCCGATCGGCCACGTCACGACAGGCGAATACGGCTCGCAGATGCTGTCGCTCGGCGGAGTGCATCATTTGACCGGTGGCTCTAAGGCCGAAGGCCGGGCAACCTGCGACGCGATGCTCAGTCTGTGCAATCGCAAGCCGGTCGAACTGACCATCGATGGCGGCGCCACCATCATCGTCGAAGCCGGCAAACCACCTGTCATCGACGGCAAGCAGGAACACCGTATGCGGGTCGGCTGCGGGTCGGCCACCATCGGCATGTTCGCCACGCAATGGCGCGGCCTTGTCGACGAGGTGGTGGTGGTCGACGACCATATCACCGGCGTCGTCTCCGAGCATCAGGCCGGCAAGGTGCTGGGCTGGCAGGATACCGGCATCAAGATCATCGGCCGCCGTTCGACGCCGGGCCGCTATTTCAAGGTTTCCGAGCCCGGCCTCGGCTGGGGCGGCACCTCGATTTCCGACCCGCTGTCGATCCTCGGCGAATGGAACGCCAAGAAGGGCGCCCGCCCCGGCCTGTCGCTGCTGATGGTGTCGACCACCGGCGAGCAGTTCGCCTATTACGAGCTCGACGACGAGTTGAAGCCGGTGGAAAAACCGTTCCCCGAGCGGCTGCAGAAATCGGTCGGCCTGATCGAGGACAATTGCGAGCCGGCGCTCTGCACCGTGCTGTTCATCGGCGGCGCCGGCGGTTCGCTGCGCGCCGGCGTCACCGAAAACCCGGTCAATCTCACCCGCTCGGTGCAGGGCTTGAATACCTATGTTACCGTTGGCGGCGCGCCGGTCTATGTCTGGCCGGGCGGCGGCATCACGCTGATGGTCGACGTCATGCGCGTGCCGGAAGGCGCCTTCGGCTATGTGCCGACGCCGGCGCTGGTGGCGCCGATCGAATTCACGCTACGCCGCGACGACTATGTCCGGCTGGGCGGCTACGAGGCCGAGATACGCAGCGTCGAGGATATCGTTGCCAAAGGCGGCGAATATCTCAACCCGCGCCGCGGCTCAGGCGCCGAGGCCCACAATCCATGGCCGCCGCTGGCGCAGTTGCGCCGCGTCGGCTCGAACGGGGCCTCTTGATGCAAGGCCCGCAAGTCCACTGGCTGCAGGACGGCAAGCGGCTGCACCTCAACCACGGGCCGATCGACCTGATCGTCGAGGCCTTTGGTGAGGCGGCTGAGTGTCGTGCCGCCTACGATCAGGCGATCGAGCGCTTCCAGACGATCCTGATCGAGTTGGTCGAGGAGCTTCCCGAATTGCGGCTGCCGGCATTTTTCCTGGCGCCGCGCACCTTCGCCGGCCCGACGGCGCGGCGCATGGAAGCAGCCGTCATGCCCTTGGCGGAATGCTTCATCACGCCGATGGCCGCCGTCGCCGGATCAGTAGCCGACGAAGTGCTCGCCGCGCTGCTTGCCGGTCGCAAGCTCGACCGGGCCTATGTCAACAATGGCGGCGACAGCGCCCTCCATATCGGCAAGGGCCAGTCGATGAACCTGGCGATCGCCGGCACCGGCAACGGCATGGCCGACCGCCTCACCATTCGCTCGGCGGACGGCGTGCGCGGCGTCGCCACCAGCGGCTGGCGCGGCCGTTCGTTCTCGCTTGGCATTGCCGACGCCGTCACCGTGCTGGCGCACACCGGCGCCGAGGCCGATGCGGCCGCGACACTCATTGCCAACGCCGTCGACCTGCCCGGCAATCCCGCCATCAAGCGCATTCCCGCGCAGGACTTGGCGCCCGACAGCGATCTCGGCGCGCGGCTGGTGACACAAGCCGTCGGCATGCTCGCGCGTGGCGATGTGGAGCGGGCGCTGGACAATGGCCTTGCCGTCGCCGAAGATTTTCGCCGGCGCGGCCTGATTGCCGCATCGGCGCTGTTTCTAGGTGGGGAAGCCCGCATCAGTGGTTCCATGGCGCTTGCCGCGCCCAACAAAAATCCAGGGAAGGAAGTTGCCCATGCCTGAGTTTCCGATCCGCAAGATCGCGGTTCTGACCGAAGAGATCTTTCACGATGGCGGGCCGGTCGCTGCTCTGCCGCGCCGCCGCGCTGCAGCCGTGGCCCTGGTGAAGAACCCGTTCGCCGGCCGCTACGTCGAAGAACTGCAGAGCGCCATGGACGATCTGAAGCCGCTCGGCCTGCTGCTCACCGACAAGCTCATTGCCGCATTGGGCGGCGACATCAAGCAGATCGACGCCTACGGCAAGGGCACCATCGTCGGTTCGTCAGGGGAGCTGGAACACGGCGCGCTGTGGCATGTGCCGGGCGGTTACGCCATGCGCGAGCGGCTGGGCGACGCCAAGGCGATCGTGCCGTCGGCAACCAAGGTCGGCGCCTTCGGCTCGCGGCTCGACGTGCCGCTCGGCCACACCAACGCCGCCTATGTGCGTAGCCATTTCGACGCCATGGAGGTCGGTCTCAGCGACGGGCCGCGCGCCGACGAAATCCTGTTCTGCCTCGCCATGAGCTGCGGCCCCCGCGTGCACGACCGCATGGGCGGCCTGGCGGTCGGCGACATCAAGGCCTGGGACGGCTTGCGATGAGCGGCGGGGACAATCTTCTCAAGCTCGTCGAGGCCGAAGAGCCCGACGAACATGACTACCGCCTGCAGGAGCAGGTCGGCTTCATCCTGCGCAAGGCGCATCAGCGCCATGTCTCGATCTTTGCCGCCCAGATCAGCGACCTGACGCCGCCGCAATTCGCTGCACTTGCCAAGCTGCACGACGTCGGCGAGACCTCGCAGAACCAGTTGGGCACGCTGATCGCCATGGATGCGGCGACGGTCAAGGGCGTCATCGACCGGCTGAAGGCGCGTGGCCTGGTCGATCTGACCAAACACGAGGTCGACAAGAGGCGGCTGCTGGTCAACCTCACGCCAGAGGGACGCGAGGCGATCGAGCGGCTGATCCCGCTGGCCCGCGCCATCACCCAGGAAACGCTGGCGCCGCTGACCGCCAAGGAGGCCGCTACGTTTATGCGGCTGCTGGCGAAACTCGCCTAGGCGCGCAGTCTCGTGCCTTCTGGATCGAAGAACGGCATCGGCGCCACCACCGCGCGTGTCCGCTTGCCGTCAATGTCGGTGCTGAGTTCGGTGCCGATGGCGGTGAACGGCAGCCGCAGATGCGCGGTCGCCAGCACCTTGCCCAGCGAATAGCCGTGATCGCTATAGGTGACGACACCGGCATCCTCGCCGTCGGCGAAAACCCTGGCATCCGTCGCGGCCGGCTTGTCACCGTCGAGAATCAGCCCGGTCCAGCGTTCGTCGAGCCCCTTGCCGCGAATTGTGAGCAATGCCTCGCGGCCGATGAACTCGCCCTTGTCGAACTTGATCCAGCGATCGAGCCCGACATGGAAGGGCGTACGGCTCTCGTCCATGTCGATGCCATGCGCCGGATAGGCCTTTTCCAGCCCGAGCGTGAACATGGCCAGCACGCCGTATGGCTTCAGGCCGAAATCGCTACCGGTCCGCATCAGCGCGTCCCAGACGGAAGTGGCCTCGTCCGCCGGCACGAACAGTTCGAAGCCGAGCTCGCCGGTCACCCCGGTGCGTGAGATCAGGACTTTGGTCTCGCCGACGCGCCCTGAAGTGAACGCCCAGCGTTTCAACTCATCGAGATCGGCATCCGAAACCAGTGCTTTCAGCAGCTCGCGTGAACGCGGCCCCTGTATCGTCGGAAAGGCGACGGCCGCCGTGATGTCGGTGACATAGGCCTTTCGCGCTTCAGCATGATGCTGCAGCCAGGGCAGCATCTTCAGCCGGTTGACCGAACCGGTCACCAGCATGAAATGCTCCGATCCCAGCCGGAACACGGTGAGGTCGTCCATGATGCCGCCATCGTCGCGGCAGACGGTGGAATAGCGCACCTGGCCGGGGCTCATCGCGGCCGCATCGTTGACGATGATGTGGTTGACCAGCGCCTCGGCTTCCGCCCCCTTGATGTCCATCTTGCCCATGGTGCTGAGATCCTGCACGCCGACATTCTTGCGCGTGTTCAGGTGCTCGTCGGCAATGCCGGAGTAAGTTTTGGCCGAGACGAAATCGCCGCCGACCCGGCCCATCGTGGCGCCGAGGCCAACGATGCTGGTGTAGAAAGGGGAGCGCCGCTCAACCAAGAAACTTCTCCGTCATCTCATGAAAACGGCAGCGCCTGATGGCGCTGCCGAGGTAGGAGCGGTGAAGGGGTTAACTTCCGTAGACGTCGAACAAGAAGTATTTGTCGTTGATTTCCTTGTACTTGCCGTTGGCACGCAGGGCGTCGATGGCGGCATTGAACTTGTCGGCCAGTTCCTTGTTGCCCTTTTGCAGGGCGATGCCGACGCCGGGTCCATGAATGGCCGGATCGGCGGCCAGCGTGCCGAGCAATTTGCAGCAGGCGCCATCGGGCTTCTTCAGCCATTCGGTCAGGATGATCGAGCCGTCCATCATCGCGTCCAGCCGGCCATTGGCCATGTCGGTGCGGGCGTCGTCGCCGGTCGGATAGGCCTTGACGGTCGAGCCGGAGTATTTCTTCTCGGCGAAATTCTGGTGGATGGTGGCGCTCTGCACGCCCAGCACCTTGCCCTTCAGATCGTCAGGCGACGTGCCTGCAATGGTCGAATCCTTCGGCACGGCGATGGCCGGTGGCGTCTGGTAATATTTGTGGGTGAACTCGACCTTCTCGGCCCGTTCCGGCGTGATGGTGATGTTGATGATGGCGTCGAACTTGCCGGCCTGCAGCGCCGGAATGGAACCATCGAAATCCTGTACGGAGAATTCGCACTCGGCCTTCATCTCGGCACACAGCGCCTTGCCGAGGTCGATGTCGAAGCCGCCCAGCGTGCCGTCCGAATTGGCATAGTTGAAGGGCGGATAGGCGCCCTCGGTCCCGATCCTGAGTTTCTCGGCGGAGGCAGCACCGGTCCCAAGCAGCAGGGCGGCGGAAGCGGCAAGCACGAAACGACCGAAAAGACGCATGTTCCTGATCTCCGTTGACTAAGCAATTCCAGGGAAGGTGTTGGCGGTTTCCCGTCCGGAATTGCGCGAAAACAAGGATAGAAGTCTATGGTCTTTTGCAGGCCCCACGGAGACGGAAACGACATGCTCTGCGGCGATCACGGCGTGGCAAGCCGTCCTTCCCCAGGAATCTTACTGTGATCTAAATTACAGACCGATCATGGACATGGGCGCATGCTCAGCTGGAAGTAGACGGTCGTGGGAGGGACCTGGGGATGGACCAGCAGGAATTCGTGCAGGAAGCCGCGCAGCGGCGCATAGACGACGACATCGCCAAGCGCATCAGGGTTCACCAGGCCAACATCGAGCGGCTCGAAACCGCAAGGGAAAGTGCCGGCAATCTCGAGGCGGCCGTCGCCAACCGGCCGCTGGTGATGCTGGCGCAGGGCGATTCCTGGTTCGACTATCCGCTCACCGGGAACGGATTTCCGTTCGTCGACACCGATGTGATCGCGCAGCTGCGCCGCATCGGCTCGATGCCGCCGACCATCCTCAACCTTGCCCATCATGGCGATGCGGCGACCGACGAGATGTCGCTGCCCAAGCAGCAGCGCATGATCGCCGCCCTGCGCAACAAGGCCAACTGGCTGGACGGCAAGCCCGATGCCATCCTGTTCTCTGCCGGTGGCAACGACATTGCCGGCGACCAGTTCTGCATCTTCCTCGACTTCAATGACGGCCACGCCCCCGGGCTGAACAAGAACCGCTTCACCAAGGCGCTCGGCATGGTCGAGGCCTGCTATCTCGATTTGTTCGCGCTGCGCGACCGCGTCGCGCCAGGCGTGCCGATCTTTGGCCATTGCTATGATTTTCCGATCCCGAACGGAGCGCATCCGTCCTGTGTCGGCCCGTGGCTGAAACCGTCGCTCGATTTCTGCAACTGGACGGTCGCCAAGGGCACGGTCATCGTTCACGACGCGCTGGCGGCGTTCCGCGATGTGGTGAAGCGCCTGGCCGACGATCCCAACAACAATTTCCATCTGGTCGACACGCAGGGAACGTTGAAGGTGGCCGACTGGGCCAACGAACTGCATCCCGATCCCGCCGGCTTCAAGAAGATCGCGCAAAAATTCGCCGATGCGCTGAAGGCCAAGCTGCAGACCTGACGCGGCTCGGGCCTGTCGGCTGTCAGGTTCCGAACAGCTCTTTGGCTTGTTCAACGGTGTAGTAACCAAGCCTGATGTCTTCGGCGACCAGTTTCGGGTCGCGCTCACGCGGATCGCCATAGCCGCCGCCCCCGGGCGTGCCGACCCTCACGCGGTCGCCGGCCTTGAGCGCGATGTCCTGTTCCTTGGACAGATGCGGCGGCACATGTGCCTCGCCGTCGCGGAACACGGTCACCGTGTTCACCGCGCCGTCCTTGCCGCCGAGCGCGCCTTGCGGGCCGAAACGGCCATGGTCCATGACGAAGGACGCGCGCGCCTCTCCTCGCAATATCTCGACCTCATAGGCGAGGCCGAAGCCGCCGCGCTGCTTGCCGGCGCCGCCCGAGCCTTCGCGCAAGGCATAGTGGCGGTAGAGAACCGGAAAGGCCTGCTCCATGATCTCGACCGGCGGCGATTTCGAAATGCCGATGGTCGAGCAGCCATTGGTCAGGCCGTCATGGCCGGAATTGCCGCCATAGCCGCCGCCGGAGATCTGATACATCACATAGTCGCGGCCGCGCGCCGGATCGTTGCCGCCCAGCGCGAAATTGCCGCTGGAGCCGGCGGGCGCGGCCGTCACCTTTTCCGGCAGCGCCTGCACCATCGCCGCGAACACCGCCTCGGCGATGCGCTGCGAGACTTCAGCCGCACAGCCGGAGACGGGACGCGGGTATTTGGCGTCGAGGAACGTGCCTTCCGGCCGCTTGACGATCAGCGGCTCGAAAGCGCCGGCGCTGATCGGCACATCAGGGAAAATATGGCGCATGGCGAGATAGACCGACGACAATGTCGTCGCCAGCACGCTGTTCATCGGCCCGGCACAGGGTTTTGACGAACCTGTGAAATCGAAGGTCAGCGTATCGCCCTTCTTCTCCACCGCGAGCGCGATGGTCAGCGGCTCGTTGACCACGCCGTCCGAGTCGACAAAGGCCTTCGAGCTGTAGGTGCCGTCGGGAATGGCGGAGATGTTGGCGCGCATCTGCTCGGCGGCGCGGCGACGCAGTTCGGCGATCGCCCCGACGACGGTTTCGTCCCCGTAACGATCGAGGATTCCATTGAGCCGGTCCTGACCGATCAACAGTGCCGCGGCTTGCGCCCTTATATCGCCGATGCGCTGGTCGGCGACGCGGATGTTGGAGCAGATGATGGCGTAGATTTCGGTGTCGAGCACGCCCTTCTTGAACAGCTTGACCGGCGGCAGCCGCAGGCCTTCCTGCTCGACGGCTGTGGCGGAGGCGGAGAAGCCGCCCGGCACCGAGCCACCGATATCGGGCCAGTGGCCGGTATTCGATAGCCAGCAAAATATCTTGCCGTCGCGGTAGACTGGCATGGCGAAGCGCACGTCCATGAGATGCGTGCCGCCGAGATAGGGATCGTTGACGATGTAGATGTCGCCCGGCTCAGGCGGCAGGCAACGGCCGTCGGCGATCATCTCGATCACCGTTTTGGTCGAATACTGCATGACGCCGACGAACACCGGCAGGCCCTGGCTGCCTTGTGCGATCAACGAACCATCGACGGCCGAGTAGATGCCGTCGGAGCGGTCATTGGCCTCGGCGATGACAGGCGAGAAGGCAGCGCGGGAGAAAGTGAGATCCATCTCGTCGCAGACCTGCTGCAAGGCTGCCTGCAGGACCGAAAGCGTGATGGCGTCGAGCTTTTGCATCTCAGGCCTCGCCAATGTCGATGATGATGTTGCCGTCGGCGTCCGATCTTGCGCGGTCGCCGGGTTCGAGCACGGTGGTGGCGTCCATCTGTTCGAGGATCGCCGGCCCTTGGATAACGGCATCGAGCGGCAATTTTTCGCGTGCGTATATCGGCGTATCGTGCCAGCGTCCGGCATACCAGACCGGCCTTGTCTCGCGCAGCGCCTCGTCTAGCGTCTTTGTACGTCCGGCCGGGTCGATCAGCCGTGACAGGTCGATTGCCGGCCGCACGCCCGTCACCGACGTGTTGAGGTTGACCAGATTGGCGCGGATCTCCGGCAACTCGACCTTGAAGCGGGCGAAATAGGCTTTTTCGAACAGCGCCTGCAACTCCTGCCTTGTCACCGATGAAGACGGCAGCGCCACGTTGATGATGTGGGTCTGGCCGACGAACTGCATGTCGGCAGAGTGCGTAACGCGGATCGTTTCCGGCTTCACCGCTTCCTTGCCGATCAGTTCCTCGCCTTCCCCGCGGTGACGTTCCAGCACCTCGCGAAGCCGGGCTTCATCAAGCACGGCGACCGGCTGGTTGATGGTGTTGACGAAGTCATGGCGCAGATCGGCCACGACGCAGCCGAGCGCGTTGGTGATGCCCGGACGGGCCGGCACCAGCACGCGGGGCAGGCCGAGTTCGCGCGCCAGCGCGGTTGCATGCAGCGGCCCGGCGCCGCCGAAGGCGAACAGCGCGAAATCACGCGGATCATGGCCGCGCGACACCGAGACCAAGCGGATGGCGCCGGCCATTTTCATGTTGCCGAGCCGCAGGATTGCACCCGCCGCCTCGACGCCGGAGAGGCCGGTGGCCTTGCCTATTCTGTCTTCGAAGATGCCGGTGACGCGCTCGACGGTGACCGGATTTTCGACCGCCAGCAGTTTTTTCGGCGCCAGCCGTCCCAGCACCAGATTGGCATCGGTGATGGTCGGCTCCAAGCCGCCGCGGCCGTAGCAGATCGGACCGGGATTGGCGCCGGCACTTTCCGGGCCGATCTGGATCAGGCCGGCCGCATCAACGCGCGCGATCGAGCCGCCGCCGGCGCCGACCGTATGCACCGCCACCATCGGCACATGGATCGGCATCGCATATTCGATCTCGATCTCGTTGGAGACCGCCGGCTCGGCGTTGCGGATCAGCGCCACATCGGTCGAGGTGCCGCCCATGTCGTAGGTGACGAGGTTTTCAAAGCCGGCGCGCTTGCCCGTATAGGCGGCCGCGATGACACCCGAAGCCGGGCCTGACATCACGGTCTTGGCCGACTCGCGCGTGACGAAGCGGGCCGAGATCATGCCGCCATTGCCGTTCATGATCAGGAAGTCGCGGGCATAGCCCTTGGCAGCCAATTCCTTGCGCAGCCGCTCGACATAACGCTCGAGGATCGGCTGCACCGAGGCGTTCACCGCGGCGGTCACGCCGCGCTCGAATTCGCGGGCTTCCGACAGCAGCGCATGGCCAGTCGTGATGTAGCCGTTCGGCCAAAGCTCGGCGGCGATTTCGGCCGCGCGCCGCTCATGCGAAGGGTTGGCGTAGGAATGCAGGAAATGGATGACCAGGGACTCGCAGCCGGCCCCGATCAGCGTCTTCACGGCGTCGCGCATCTCGGCCTCGTCGAGCGGCGTGCGCACCGCGCCCGACGCCTCGACGCGCTCCGACACTTCGAGCCGGAGATCGCGCGGGATGATCGGAACGAAGCTTCCGGTCATGCCGTAGGGCTGCGGCCGTGTGCGGCGGCCAAGCTCGATCACGTCGCGAAAACCGCGCGTGGTGATCATGCCGGTTTTCGCCAGCCTGCGTTCCAGCACCGCATTGGTGGTGGTGGTCGTGCCATGCACGATGAGGTCGATGCCGTCTATGGCAAAGCCTGTGGCGCCCAGCGCTGAAACCACGCCGAACGCCTGGTTGTCGACCGTCGTCGGCGTCTTGGCGATATGCACCTTTCCGCCGTCATTTCCGTCGATCAAAATGAGGTCGGTGAAGGTTCCGCCAACATCGATGCCGGCAACGACGTCGCCTGCGGAATCCGGCTGCTTCACCGAAAAATTCTCTTTCATTGTCGAAATCCGAAATGGCGGAACTACGAATATGCCGCAGTTTGGAAAGCTGTTTTAGCGTGGTATCTTGACACAAATATCGTTTGTATACTAATAAATTTGGGACACAAGAGCTCACTGCTTTGGAGTGTGTGAACGGCTCGCCGGGACCTGAATGGTCTGGGCGCGCAGGAAACGGTTTGGCGCCCGCACAGGCGTGGGCAAGACAGAGTTGGATTGATGAACACCACATCCGCACTCAACACAGCCGGCGCCCGTCCGCTGCAGTTTCCGATTCCGGCCAATGTCTATGCCGAAACCGTCGTCTCGGTGAAGCATTACACCGACCGCCTGTTCTCGTTCCGCATCACCCGTCCGCAGTCGCTGCGCTTCCGCTCCGGCGAGTTCGTCATGATCGGGCTGCCCAATGCCGAAAAGCCGGTGTACCGCGCCTATTCGGTCGCCAGCCCGGCCTGGGACGAAGAGCTGGAATTCTTCTCGATCAAGGTGCCGGATGGTCCGCTGACCTCCGAACTGCAGAAGATCCAGGTCGGCGACACCGTCATCATGCGCCAGAAGTCGACCGGCACGCTGGTTGTCGACGCGCTGACCCCGGCAAAGCGCCTGTTCATGATCTCGACCGGCACCGGCATCGCGCCCTTCGCCAGCCTTCTGCGCGACCCCGATACCTACGAAAAATTCGATCAGGTCATCCTGACCCACACCTGCCGCGACAATGCCGAACTGACCTATGGCCAGGAACTGGTGGCCGCGCTCGAGAACGATCCCCTGATCGGCGAACTGACCGGCGGCCGCGTCACCCTCTACAATTCGACGACCCGCGAAGAATCGGCGCGCATGGGCCGCATCACGGCGCTGATCGGCTCGGGCAAGTTCTACGCCGACCTCGGCATCGAGAAGCTCAATCCGGAGACGGACCGCATCATGATCTGCGGCTCGATGCATATGCTGAAGGACGTCAAGGAAATGGCCGAAGGCCTCGGCTTCCATGAGGGCTCGCTCAGCCATCCCTCGACCTTCGTCGTCGAGCGCGCTTTCGTCGGCTGACATCAGCAGGCGCCTCGGCGCCTGCTTCTCGATTGGAATTTTGACCATGCGGTCAAAATTCAGCTGCTTTCGCCGCCTTTTTCCGCTATGACCGCTTGAAGGACTCGTGAAGCGATGCTTCACGGGCTATCTTCGGTGTGCGTCGCCTAAAGCCGCCGTGCGGTCCGGGAGCAACGACACGCACCACGACGTAAAATCGTCGAGCGAAAGGGCAGGAGATGAGCAGCACAATCCGCGAAGCCGATCTCGGCGCGTCCAAGGTCACGCCGCTGCCGGCGCGTGCCGCAGCCAACACGCCCGTTCCGCAATCGCATGGCATCGCCCGCAACACCGGCATGCGGCTCGATCTCGGCTTCATGGAATCGGTGCGCTCGGTCAATCGCTCGGCGCTGGAGCGCCGCGTCGCCAGCCTGACCAAGCGTCGTTCGATCAAGGCCGACAACCAGGCGGCATGGCTGCTGCGCGCCGTCTCCTGCATGGATTTGACGACGCTGAATTCCAACGACACCGAAGAGCGCGTGCGCCGCCTGTGCGCCAAGGCGATCAACCCGTTCCGCCGCGACATCGTCGAGGGGCTTGGCATCGAGGGCGAAAAAATCCGCCCGGCGGCGGTCTGCGTCTATCATCCATTCGTCGCGACGGCTGTTGATGCCGTGCGCGGCACCGGCATCCATGTCGCCGCCGTCTCCACCGCTTTCCCGCACGGCCTTGCGCCGCTGTCGACCCGCCTGCAGGAGATCGAGGCATCGGTGCGCGACGGCGCGGACGAGATCGACGTCGTCATCCCGCGCGGCCTGGTCTTCGGCGCCAAGTGGCAGGAGCTCTACAACGAGATCGTCTCGATGCGCGAAGCCTGCGGCGATGCGCATCTCAAGGTCATTCTCGGCACCGGCGACCTCGCCACGCTGCGAAATGTCATGCTAGCCTCGATGGTGGCGATGATGGCCGGCGCCGATTTCATCAAGACCTCGACCGGCAAGGAAAGCGTCAACGCCACGCTGCCCGTCGGCCTTGCCATGGTGCGCGCCATCCGAGCCTATTTCGAGGAGACCGGCTTTCTCATCGGCTTCAAGCCGGCCGGCGGCATCTCTACCGCCAAGGCCTCGCTCGACTGGCTGGTGCTGATGAAGGAGGAGCTCGGCCGGCCCTGGCTGGAGCCAGACCTGTTCCGCTTCGGCGCCTCGAGCCTCCTCACCGATATCGAGCGCCAGCTCGAGCATCATCTGACCGGGCATTATTCGGCCAATCACCGCCACGCAATGGCGTGAGGCGGATGAAGGCCTTGAACGTCGTGTTCCTTCGCGCCTCCCTCTGTCCTGCCGGACATCTCCCCCACTTGGGGGGAGATTGGCTAACGTCGGCGATTTCGCCAGTTGTCGACGTTTCAGAGCCGACAGGCGCGAAGGCTAATCTCCCTCCTTGTGGGGGAGATGTCCGGCAGGACAGAGGGGGGCGCCACAGAGCGCCTGCCAAGACGATTATCTGGAGCGCGTCATGAACATTCTCGAACGCTATCACGCCATGGAATACGGCCCGGCGCCGGAAGCCCGCACCGAGGCCGATGCCTGGCTTGCCGGACGCGATTTCGGCAAGGCGCTGTTCATCGACGGCGGCTGGAAGGCAGCAGGCGGCGGCAAGACCTTCGAGACCAGCGAACCCTCATCCGGCAAGCTGCTGGCCAAGATCTCCGATGCCGGCGCCGCCGATATCGACGCAGCCGTCGCCGCAGCCATCAGGGCCTTACCGAAATGGTCGGCATCCTCGGGCTACCAGCGCGCAAAAGTGCTTTACGCCATTGGCCGCGCGATGCAGCGTCATCAGCGCCTGTTCGCAGTGCTTGAGTCAATCGACAACGGCAAGCCGATCCGCGAAAGCCGCGACATCGACGTGCCGCTGGCCATCCGCCATTTCATCCATCATGCCGGCTGGGCACAGGCGCTGGACAAGGATTTCCCAGGCCATAAGGGTGTCGGCGTTGTCGGCCAGATCATCCCATGGAATTTCCCGCTGCTGATGCTGGCCTGGAAGGTTGCGCCGGCGCTCGCCGCCGGCTGCACGGTGGTGCTGAAGCCGGCCGAGTTCACGCCGCTCACCGCCATCCTGTTTGCCGAGATCTGCGAGCGTGCCGGCGTGCCCAAGGGCGTCGTCAACATCGTCCAGGGCGGGCCGGAAGCGGGCGTCGCCATCGTCAACCATCCCGGCATCCAGAAGATCGCCTTCACCGGCTCTTCGGAGGTCGGCAAGATCATCAGGAAAGCCACGGCTGGATCGGGCAAGAAGCTGTCATTGGAGCTTGGCGGCAAATCGGCCTTCATCGTCTTCGAGGACGCCGATCTCGACAGCGCCGTCGAAGGACTGGTCGACGGCATCTGGTTCAACCAGGGCCAGGTCTGCTGCGCAGGCTCGCGGCTTCTGGTGCAGGAAGGCATTGCCGACGCGTTGATCGCAAAGGTCAAGGTCAGGATGAGCCGGCTTCGCGTCGGCAGCCCGCTCGACAAGAACACCGATATCGGACCGCTGGTCGACGCCACACAGCTCGATCGCGTCAAGGGTCTGGTCGCCGAAGGCGCCAGACAGGGCGCCGTCTGCTGGCAGCCCGACGCGGTGCTGCCGTCTTCCGGCTACTACCACCTGCCGACGCTCGCCACCGGTGTTTCGCCGGCAAATATATTGGCGCAGCAAGAGGTGTTCGGTCCGGTTCTGGCCACCATGACCTTCCGCAACACCGAGGAAGCGGTCGAACTCGCCAACAACACGCGCTATGGGCTGGCCGCCTCGGTGTGGAGCGAAAACATCAATCTCGCGCTGCATGTCGCGCCGCAATTGAAGGCCGGCGTCGTCTGGATCAACGGCACCAACATGTTCGACGCCGCCTGCGGCTTCGGCGGCTATCGCGAAAGCGGCTTTGGCCGCGAGGGCGGGCGCGAGGGCATGTTCGAATATCTCTCGGCAAAACTGCCGCTTGGTCCCGTGATCAAGCCGGCGACCTCTTCGGCGCAGCCCGTCGAGCAATCGGATGGCGGCGCCATCGATCGTACGGCCAAACTGTTCATCGGCGGCAAGCAGGTGCGGCCCGATGGTAATTATTCGCTTTCTGTCGCCACTGCCAGGGGCAAGCTGGCCGGCGAAGTCGGTCTCGGCAGCCGCAAGGACATCCGCGACGCCGTTGCCGCCGCCTGCGCCTGCAAGGCCTGGACGGAAGCGACCGCCTACAACCGTTCCCAGGTGCTCTTTTATCTCGCCGAAAACCTGTCCGGCCGCACCGGCGAATTTACCGCACGCTTGTCCGAACTGACCGGCGCCAACGCCAAGGCCGCGCGGGAGGAAGTGGAACAATCGATCGAGCGCCTGTTCCTCTATGCCGGCCTTGCCGACAAGTATGAGGGCAGGGTGCATCAGCCACCGGCCCGCGCCGTCACGCTCGCTTTGCACGAGCCGGTCGGCGTCGTCGGCATCGTCGCCCCGGACAGCGCGCCGCTGCTCGGCTTGATCTCCCTGATCGCACCTGCGCTTGCCATGGGCAACACGGTGGTGGCCGTGCCGTCGGAAAAATACCCGCTGCTCGCCACCGATCTCTACCAGGTGATCCAATATTCCGACGTTCCGGCAGGCGCCATCAACATCGTCACCGGCCGCACGGCGGAGCTTGCCGGCGTGCTGGCCAAGCATGACGATGTCGACGGGCTCTGGCTGTTTGCCGATGCCGACACTTGCGCCAAAGCGGAGGCCGATTCCGTCGGCAATCTCAAGCGCGTCTGGACCGGCAACGGCCGCAGCCTCGACTGGGCGTCCGACGAGGCCGCCGGCGATGCCCTGCTGCGCCGCGCCGTCGAAGTGAAGAACGTCTGGGTGCCATACGGCGACTAATGCCGCCTGAAACGCGCTGTGCTTGAGCGAACCATGGCAGCGTCACTCGTTGCCCGGTTGTCATACATGTTGTTGCATCAGAGCAAGCGATGTGCATTACATCGGCCGTCGTGAAGGTGATTGCGTTCGGGCTTGACGCCCGGACGTGTGTTCTTTAACCAGAAAAAACATTTGTTATTTTGGACTGATGGATTGTGCAGGGCCGCATAGTCGCGCCTGTCTGGCACGGGACGCCCCGGTCAGCCGGCAGTAAATCGGGCCGAGAAGTGGCCAAAGAGGGCGAGGAGAAACGCATGGCGGATCTGGCAGGCAAGGTCGTTGTCGTCACCGCGGCGGCACAAGGCATCGGCAGAGCGAGCGCATTGGCCTTCGCCAAGGCAGGTGCCGTCGTGCACGCCACCGACATCAACGAGGCGCTGCTGGCCGAACTCGCCAAGACCTCCGGCATCAAGACCCGCAAGCTCGACGTTCTCAACGACGATGCGGTGGCATCCGGCTTCGCCGAAATCGGCCGCGTCGACGTGCTGTTCAACTGCGCCGGCTTCGTCCATTCCGGGTCCATCCTCGAGATGAAGGACGCCGATCTCGATTTCGCCTTCAACCTCAATGTCCGCGCCATGATCCGCACCATTCGGGCCGTACTGCCCGGCATGCTGGAGCGCGGCGATGGCTCGATCATCAACATGTCGTCCGTCGCCGGCGCCGGCAAGGGCGTGCCCAACCGCTTCGCCTATGGCGTCTCCAAGGCGGCCGTGATCGGTCTCACCAAGGCGGTTGCCGCGGACTATGTCGCCAAGGGCATTCGCTGCAACGCCATCTGCCCCGGCACCGTCGAGAGCCCGTCGCTGCAGGACCGCATGCATGCGCAGGGCGATTACGAGGCGGCCCGCGCAGCCTTCATTGCCCGCCAGCCGATGGGCCGTCTCGGCACGCCCGAGGAAATCGCCGACCTTGCCGTCTACCTCGCCGGCGCCACGTACACCTCGGGCCAGGCCTATAATATCGACGGCGGCTGGTCGATCTGAGCAATAGCCTCGATCCGCAGGTCCAGGCTCGAACAGTTCTAAAGTCCGGCTTGCCCTAGGTCGGGTCCGATAGCCAGAGTCCGCCCAGTCATCGCTTGGCGGAGCGAGTTTTGAAAACGGCCTTGGGCCGCAATTTGGAGAGCAAGATGAAACTGCTGCGCTATGGCGAGATAGGGAGCGAACGCCCCGGCCTGCTCGATGCGGATGGAACGATCCGCGATCTTTCGGGTCATGTCACCGACATTGCTGGCAAGGCGCTCGATCCGGCGTCGCTCGAGACATTGTCGAAGCTCGATCCGAACTCGCTGCCGGCGGTTTCCGGCAAGCCGCGCCTCGGCGCCTGCGTCGCCGGCACGGGCAAGTTCATCTGCATCGGCCTGAATTATTCCGACCATGCCGCCGAAACCGGCGCCACCGTGCCGCCGGAGCCGATCATCTTCATGAAGGCGAGCTCGGCCATTGTCGGCCCCGACGATGATGTGCTGATCCCGCGCGGCTCGGAAAAGACCGACTGGGAGGTTGAACTCGCCGTGGTCATCGGCAGAAAAGCCAAATATGTCAGCGAGGCCGATGCGCTGGATTATGTCGCCGGCTATGCCGTTGCCCATGACGTGTCCGAGCGCGCCTTCCAGGCCGAGCGCCAGGGCCAGTGGACCAAGGGCAAGAGCTGCGACACGTTTGGTCCGACCGGGCCGTGGCTTGTCACCAAGGACGAGGTTGCCGATCCGCAGAACCTCAAAATGTGGCTGACGGTCAACGGCAAGACGATGCAGAACGGCTCGACCAGGACCATGGTCTACGGCGTCGCCTATCTCGTTTCCTATCTCAGCCAGTTCATGTCGCTGCATCCTGGCGACATCATCTCCACCGGCACCCCGCCCGGCGTTGGGCTGGGCATGAAGCCGCCCGTGTTCCTGAAGCCCGGCGATGTGGTGGAACTGGGCATCGAGGGGCTAGGCCAGCAGAAGCAGACCTTCAAGGCGGATGCCTAGCCGCCTCTGCCCTTAGAGCGTTTCACCGTTTGCCGGCGAAACGGTCTATCTCTTTGTTTGCCGGGCGGCTGGCGCCTCTTGTCAGCGCCAGCCCAGAGCCGGCGCGACGTGCTTCAGGATCGCCTCGATGACGTGGGCGTTGTACTCGACGCCAAGCTGGTTGGGGACGGTCAGAAGCAGCGTGTCGGCCTCGGCGATCGCTTCGTCCTCTTTCAGCTGATCGATCAGCACATCGGGCTCCGCGGCATAGGAGCGGCCGAAGACGGCAAGCTTCTCAGGCTCGATATAGCCGAAATGATCTTCGCTGCTGCCGCCGCCGAAATAGGCGCGGTCGCGGTCGTTCACCAGCGCAAAGATGCTGCGGCTGACCGACACGCGCGGCTCGCGTGTGTGGTCGGCCGCCTTCCACGCCGCGCGATAGGCGCGGATCTGTTCGGCCTGCTGGATGTGGAGCGGCTGGCCGCCCTCATCGAACTTCAGCGTCGAACTTTGCAGGTTCATGCCGAGCTTGCCCGCCCATTCGGCGGTCGCGTTGGTAGCGGCGCCCCACCAGATCCGGTCGCGCAGGCCGGCCGAGAACGGCTCGAGCCGCAGCATTCCCGGAGGATTGGGGAACATCGGCCGCGGATTGGGTTGCGCGAAACCTTCGCCGCGCAGCACGTCCAGAAACACCTCGGCATGGTTGCGCGCCATGTCGGCATCGCTTTTGCCGTCCTGCGGCACGTAGCCGAAGTAGCGCCAGCCGTCGATCACCTGCTCCGGCGAACCGCGGCTGATGCCAAGCTGCAGCCGGCCACCGGCGATCAGGTCGGCAGCACCCGCATCCTCGGCCATATACAGCGGATTCTCATAGCGCATGTCGATGACGGCGGTGCCGATCTCGATGCGGCTGGTGCGGGCGCCGACCGCGGCCAGAAGCGGAAACGGCGAAGCGAGCTGGCGGGCAAAATGATGGACGCGGAAATAGGCGCCGTCCGCGCCCAGCTCCTCGGCGGCGACGGCCAGGTCGATCGACTGCAGCAGCGCGTCGGACGCCGAGCGCGTCTGCGATTGCGACGAGGGCGACCAATGGCCGAAGGAAAGAAAGCCGATCTTTTTCATGCGCGCATCCTGTTCTTTGATTCCAGTTGCCTACTTCGTCGCCCACGCGATCGGGTTCAATCGACACTCACACAACGCAGTGTCAATGCCGCCGGCCCTTGACGGTTTCGCAACGATACCCATCGGTGCGCAAAGGACCAAGGCCATGGTCCCCGGCGATGCCTTGCGCGACCGCGTCAGCATCTGCCGCGGCGCTTTTGGGGCCAAATGAACCAACCAAAGGCGATGTACCGCAAACTCCATTCGCTTCAGAGCCCGGTTTTGAAATCTTCTCGCTCATTTAATTCTACAAAATCGGTAGGCTTAATGCGGATAGTGCGTCTGCGAGAAGGAGCCTCGGATGTCAAAAAAGCTGGTGGTGGGGTTGTCCGGCAACCTGACCCGTCCGTCCAAGACGAAGGCATTCGTCAGCCACATCGCCGGTGAGGTGGCGAGCCGGGCCGGCTCGGCTTTGAGCGTTTTCGACATCGAGGATCTCGGCCCGTCCTTTGCGCCTGCAAGACAGCTTGGCGATCTCGATCCGGCGGCGCGCGGTATTATCGAGCAGCTGCTCGGCGCCGACGTGCTGGTGGTCGGCTCCCCGACCTTCAAGGGCAGCTACACCGGGCTGTTCAAGCACTTCTTCGACCTGCTCGACCCGTCGTCGCTGCGCGGCAAGCCGATCATCCTGGCGGCAACAGGCGGCGGCGAGCGTCATTCGCTAGTCGTCGAACACCAGTTGCGGCCGTTGTTCGGCTTCTTCGAGGCGCAGACCCTGCCGACCGCGATCTACGCCTCGGACAAGGACTTTGCAGATGGCGTGCTGGTGTCAGAGGCAGTCAAGGCGCGAGCCCGGCAGGCGGTCGCCGAGGCATGCCGGGTGGCCGGCGTGCCCTACAGCGTCGTCCTTGCCGCCTGAAAACCAACGATCCGCGACGCAACATTCCATCCCGCATAGACCAGAAGGACGCCTGCAAATGACTCGAGCCAGCAAGTCCGATAGCAGGCCGCGGCAGATCAAGCTCGGCGCTTTCCTGCCCGGCGGCGGGCAGCATATCGCCGCCTGGCGTCATCCCGATGCGCCGGCCGACGGGGCCACCAATTTCGAGTTCCACAAGCAACTGGCGCTGACCGCCGAGCGCGGCCTGTTCGACGCCTATTTCCTGGCCGACAACCTGACCGTCGGCCTCGGCGCCCGCGAGGGCGGCAATGCCAAGATCGCCGGTTTCGAGCCGGTGACGCTGTTTGCGGCGCTGGCGCCGCTGACGACGCATCTCGGCTTCATCGCAACGGCGTCCACCACTTATGAGGAGCCTTACACGCTGGCGCGCAAATTCGCTTCGCTCGACCTGTTGTCGAACGGCCGCGCCGGCTGGAACGTGGTGACCTCGGCCGGCGACGAAACGGCACGCAATTTCAACCGCGACGTCCAGCCCAGCCATGCCGAGCGCTATGCCAGGGCGCATGAGCATGTCGAGACGGTCAAGGCGCTGTGGGACAGCTGGGAGGATGACGCCTTCATCCGCGACAAGCAGTCGGGCCGTTTCTACGACAAGGACAGATTGCACGACATCGACCACAAGGGCGAGCATTTCAGCGTCAAGGGTCCGCTCAACGTGCCGCGCCCGGTGCAGGGGCATCCGGTTGTCGTACAAGCCGGGCAGTCGGAAGACGGACGCGGGCTTGCCGCGCACTCGGCCGAGGTCATCTTCACCGCCCATCAGAAGCTCGAGACGGCGCAGGAATTCTACCGCGACATCAAGGCGCGCGTGGCTGAAGTCGGCCGCGATCCCGACCAGGTGCTGATCATGCCGGGCGTCGCGCCCTTTGTCGGCCGCACCGAGGACGAGGCCCGCGCCAAATACCAACAGCTTAACGACCTTATCCTGCCCGAGGACGGTGTTGCGCTCCTCAACGGGCTGGCCGGCCAGACGCTCGACATCAGGGGCTATCCGCTCGACGGCCCGTTGCCGCCGAGCAAGGAAACCGAAGGCATGAAAAGCCGCCAGGCGCTGATCCGGCAGATTGCCGACGAGCACAATTTCAGCATCCGCCAGCTTTACCAATGGGTAGCGACGGCGCGCGGCCACTACGCCATCGTCGGCAGCGTCACGCAGGTCGCCGATCAGCTGGAGGAATGGTTCACCAGCGAGGCGGCCGACGGCTTCAACATCCTGCCGCCCTGGCTGCCCGGCGCGCTCGACGATTTCGTCGACCTGGTCATTCCCGAGCTGCAGCGGCGCGGCCTGTTCCGCACGGCTTACGAAGGCCGCACGCTGCGCGAGAATCTCGGCCTCAGGCGCCCGGAAAATCCATGGACCGTCGCCCGCTCGACCGTCCTTGCCGCCGAATGACCTTGGCATCGAAGGGGTGAAGCAATGACGTTGCAGCACATCGATCGGCAAATCACGGTTCGCCGCAGTGGTGGCGAAACCGGGCTCGGCACCGACTTTCTGCGCCTCGGCGGCCGGGCTGCTGTTCGCTTCCTGAAGCGCTACGGCGTGCTTGCCGGCTTCCTGGCGCTCTGGCAGGTGGCGAGCAGCGTCGGATGGGTCAACGCGGCGGTGCTGCCGCCGATCGACATGATCGTCGAAGCGCTCTGGAAGGGGCTTGCCGGCGGCAGCCTGCTCGGCGACATCGCCATCAGCCTGCAGCGCGCCGGCATCGCCTTTGCCGCAGCCGTCGCCGTCGCCATTCCGCTTGGCCTGTTCATGGGCCAGGTGCGCCCGGTCGAAACCGCGCTCGATCCGATCCTGCAGGTGTTCCGGCAGACCTCTGCACTGGCGCTCTATCCGGTGTTCATCCTGCTCTTGGGACTTGGCGAGACCTCGAAGATCTTCGTCATCTTCTGGGCGACGCTGTTTCCGCTGCTGCTCAACACCACCAGCGGCGTCAAGGAAGTCGATCCCAAGCTGCTTGAAATGGCGCGCGTCTATGGTGCGAGCCGGCTCACCGTGTTTCGCCGCGTCGTACTGCCGGGCGCCGTGCCGTCGATCTTCGTCGGCTTGCGGCTGAGCGCCACCACGGCGCTGCTGCTGCTGATCGCGTCCGAGATGATCGGTGCCAACAAGGGCATCGGCTTCCAGGTGATGAACGCGCAGTACAATTTCCAGATCCCGCTGATGTTTGCGGCAATCGTCATCCTCGCCGGGCTTGGCCTGATCGCCAACCAGGCATTGGTCACCCTGCAGCGGCGGCTCTGTCGCTGGAGCAATCCTGTCAACTGAGCAGTCCGCCCCTCACCGTTTACCTCACAAGGACCCGATCATGAAAATCACCCGCCGTTCGCTGCTTGCCGGCGCGCCGCTTGCCGCCGGCCTCATCGCCGCCGGCCTGCCGCGCCTGGCCTTTGCGCAAGCCGCAGCCGTCAAGTTCCGCTACCTCGCCAGCCGTGGCAGCATCTCCCCGCATGAGCTGGCCGACGAGCTCGGCTACTTCAAAGGGCTCGGCGTCGAGCTGGAGAATGTCGGCTATTCCTCGGGTGGACCGGAATCGCTGTTTGCGCTGTCTTCCGGCAGCGTCGACATCGGCTCGGCCGCCACCGCGGCGGTGATCAACTCGATCTCGGGCGGCAACGACTTCGTCGCGGCGTATCCGAGCAACGGTATCAACAAGGATGTGAAGAGCGTCTTCTACGTGCTGGAAGACAGCCCGATCAAATCGATCGCCGACATTGCCGGCAAGACCATCTCGGTCAACACGCTCGGCGCTCATCTCGACTATACGGTGCGTGAGGCCCTGCACAGCGTCGGCCTGCCGCCGACCGCCGCCAACCTCATTGTCGTGCCCGGCCCGCAGCTTGAGCAGACGCTGCGCTCGCGCCAGGTCGACATTGCCGGCCTCGGCTACTGGCAGGCGACCTTTGCCGGCGCGCTGGTCGCCAATGGCGGCGTGCGCGGCGTGTTCGACGACACGCAGGTGCTCGGCGAACTCGCCGGCGGCTTCGTCGTACTCAGGCGCGACTTCATTGCCGCCAACCCGGATGCGGCGCGCAACTTCGTCGAACAGTCGGCGCGCGCCTCGGACTGGTCGCGCCAGAACCCGGACGAAGCCCGCAAGGTGCTGGCCACTATCCTCGACAAGCGCGGTGAAAACGGCGATCTCGCCCGCTACTGGACCGGCTTTGGTCTGCGCGAAGGTGCGCAGGCGACCGACCGCGACATCGACTTCTGGGTCGCCGTGCTGGAGCGCGACGGCCGTCTGGCCAAGGGCAAGCTGAAAGCCGCCGACATTCTGTACCGGCCCGGCGAAACCAAGATCAACTGAGCTCTGAAATAGCTGAGAGATGAGATGACCGGTTCCAACCGCGGCGGGGAGGTCTCGATCCGCGACCTGTCCAAATCCTTCAGCCTCGGCGGGCGCCAGCTTGCCGTGCTGCGGACGCTCAACCTCGACATTCGTTCGGGGGAATGCCTGGTCATTGTCGGCGCCAGCGGCTCCGGCAAGACCACGCTGCTGCGTATTCTGGCCGGGCTGGAGGCGGCCGACAGCGGCGGTGTCGCGATCGACGGCCAGCCGGTGCATGGCGTCGGCGCCGAGCGTGCCGTGATCTTCCAGGAGCCGCGGCTGCTGCCGTGGCTGAGCGTGCTCGGCAATGTCGCGTTCGGCCTCGAAGTGCGCGGTGTTCCCAAGAGGCAGGCCGAGGAACGCGCCCGCTTCTACGTCGCCCTGGTCGGCCTTGCCGAATTCGCCGATGCTTTTCCGAGCCAGCTTTCCGGCGGCATGGCGCAGCGCGTCGGCATCGCCCGGGCGCTCACCGTGCAGCCCGAGATCCTCCTGCTCGACGAGCCGCTGGGGGCCCTGGACGCCATGACCAAGATCGGCATGCAGGAGGAACTGGCGCGCATCTGGAGCGAGGAGAACGTCACCATGGTGATGGTCACCCACGATCTGGAGGAGGCGATCTATCTGGCTGACCGGGTGCTGATCCTGCCCAAGGAGAAAGGCGGCGCGGCGCGGTTGATCGACATCGACCTGCCACGCCCGCGCGAGCGCAGCGAGAGCCGCTTCGTGCGCTACCGTGAAGAATTGCTGCGCGAATTCGGATTGCACTGATCAAGGGAAGGGGCCAGCCGTGGCTCCCCCGGAAGATTAGCTCTCGCGATTATTGCTTGGTGAACGTGCCCGTATAGGTTCGGTCGGCAAGCCCATAGGTGACGGCCAGCGTTCCGTCCGCCTGAATGACCGCGCTGACGTCCGCGCCATTGGGAAGGCGCCGCAGTTTCAACGTGTTGCCGAAAATCTTGCCTTCGCCATCGGCCACGCCCGGTTTGTTGTCGGCGACATCGCCCCAGGCATAGGTGGCGGTGACATTGCCGCCGCGCGTAATCGTCAGCACGGCGAGCTTGCCGTCATACATCCCGTCCAGCTGTCCGCCCCATATGCCGGAAAACGCGACATATTTGGCCGGGACGCCTTCGCCGGGCGGCATAACCCGCACGGATGGATCGAGGACCGCCGCACCATCAGGAGCAGAGATCGCGGCAGGCTCCATGGGCTGAGGTGCGGGCGGCGATGATGGTTCAGGCGCCGACTGGCAGGCGACAAGCATGAATGCCGCGAAACCGAGCGTCGGAAAGAGACTGTTTGGTGGAGCCAATCGGGATCGAACCGACGACCTCTTGAATGCCATTCAAGCGCTCTCCCAACTGAGCTATGGCCCCACTCCGGCAGTCAGCCGTCGCCGTTGCCGGCGAGAGGTCCGGCGCGGGTTTCAGGACCGCGCCGTTTAGTGCAGGCGGCTTCTAACCCCGCCTTCCCTGAAGATCAAGCCTTCGAGGGCCGCTTTTTCGTCATAGCCCGTGAACGCCGCTAAATGCATGCGTTCGAAGCGTTCTTAGACTTCGTCGTCGTCGTCGCCGACGCCGATCATGTCGGCGACATCGTCGTCTTCTTCCTCTTCGTCGGCAAGGAAAGTATCGTCCTCATCGTCGCCTAGATCGACATCGTCCTCGTCGTCGCCCAGGTCGGGAAGCTCGTCGCCGGCCTTGACGTCTTCGTCGGCCTCTTCAAGCGAGACGACTTCAACGCCTTCTTCTTCCTCGGCGTCCACTTCCTTCTCGGCCACTTCCTCTTCCTCTTCGAGGGCGGCGATCTTGCCGTCCTCGAAATAGGAACGCGGATACGTCTTGCCCGTATAGGGCGAGACGACAGGGTCCTTGTTCAGGTCGTAGAATTTTCGGCCCGTTTCAGGGTCGACACGCTTTGTGCCAAGTTCGTTTTTTGCCACGTCAAGCCTCGTCAGTAAAAGAGTGGTCCCCTTAACCACAGTTTACCGCGCTGTCAAAGCGAAAAGCCGGCGTCACAAAACCAAGCACTGAAAGGCCTCGCGCCAAGCGACGACCATGGGGATGACCATTCGTGCCCGCCGTGATACGAGACCGCCGCAACAAATGAAAAGCGCCGGTGCGCCGGCATTCCGTCCAGGGAAATTCCATGTCTCACGCCGCCGCTGCCAAGCCGGCCACCGCCCGCAAATCATCCGCCCTTTCCGGCACCGCTCGCGTGCCGGGCGACAAGTCGATTTCGCACCGTTCCATGATGTTCGGCGGCCTTGCCTCCGGCGAAACCCGCGTCACCGGCCTGCTCGAAGGCGAGGATGTGATGCGCACGGCGGCCGCCATGAAGGCGATGGGCGCGCATATCGAGAAGCGCGGCGCCGAGTGGGTGATCCGCGGCACCGGCAATGGCGCGCTGCTGCAGCCGGAAGGCCCGCTCGATTTCGGCAATGCCGGTACCGGCTCCCGCCTCACAATGGGCCTCGTCGGCACTTACGACATGGAAACGACCTTCATCGGCGACGCATCGCTGTCGGGACGGCCGATGGGCCGCGTGCTCGAACCCTTGCGCCAGATGGGCGTGCAGGTGCTGAAGGCGACGCCGGGCGACCGCATGCCGATCACGCTGCATGGGCCGAAACACGCCGCACCCATTACCTACCGCGTGCCGATGGCCTCGGCGCAGGTGAAGTCGGCCGTGCTGCTGGCAGGCCTCAACACGCCCGGCATCACCACCGTGATCGAACCGGTGATGACGCGCGATCATACCGAAAAGATGCTTAGGGGATTTGGCGCCAATCTCTCGGTCGAGACCGACGAGCGCGGCGTGCGCCACATCTTCATCGAGGGCCAGGGCAAATTGACGGGGCAGACCATCGCCGTGCCCGGCGACCCCTCCTCGGCCGGCTTCCCGCTGGTCGCGGCACTGATCGTGCCGGGTTCGGACATCGTCATCGAGAACGTGCTGATGAACCCCACCCGCACCGGCCTGCTTCTAACGTTGCAGGAAATGGGCGGCCAGATCGACATCTTGAACCCGCGCAATGCCGGCGGCGAGGATGTTGCCGATCTGCGCGTGCGCTACTCCGAGCTCAAGGGCGTCACCGTGCCGCCCGAGCGGGCGCCGTCTATGATCGACGAATATCCGGTGCTGGCGGTTGCCGCGAGCTTCGCCGAGGGCGAGACGTTGATGCAGGGGCTGGAAGAGCTGCGGGTGAAGGAATCCGACCGACTGGCAGCGGTTGCCAATGGGCTGAAGCTCAACGGCGTCGACTGCGCCGAAGGCGAAGCTTCGCTCGCGGTGCGCGGAAAGCCCGGCGGCAAGGGGCTGGGCGGCCATCCCAATGGCCAGGACACGACGGTGCAGACGCATCTCGACCATCGTATCGCCATGAGCTTCCTGGTAATGGGGCTGGCAACGGAAAAGCCGGTGACCATCGACGACGCCGCCATGATCGCGACGAGTTTCCCGGAGTTCATGGGTCTGATGACGGGGCTCGGTGCGGAGATCGGGTAGGTTGATGCCAAGCGCAAAGCAAGCAGAGATGTCGGCGGGACAGCGCCCCCCTCTGTCCTGCCGGACATCTCCCCCTCAAGGGGGGAGATCGGCCGTCACAGCGGCTTTCGCCAGTTTTCGAAATTGCAGGAAAGAGTGGGGCGCAGAAGCTTCTGATCTCCCCTCTGGAGGGGGAGATGTCCGGCAGGACAGAGGGGGGCGCGAAGGATCGCGGCGTCTGTCTTTCGTGTTGGCCCGCCAATGACCTTCACCATCGCCATCGACGGTCCCGCCGGCGCCGGCAAAGGCACGCTGGCCCGACGGCTGGCCGACCACTACCGCCTCAACCTGCTCGACACCGGCCTCACCTACCGCGCCGTCGCCTATGCGTTGATCCGGCACGCGCTGCCACTCGACAATGTCTCAGCAGCCGAAACCGCCGCACGCCAGGTCGATCTGGCAAAGCTCGACCGTGCGGTGCTGTCGGCGCATGCGGTTGGCGAGGCGGCCTCGAAGGTCGCGATTTACCCTACCGTCCGGCGCATCCTGGTCGAAAAGCAGCGCGATTTCGCCAGGACACCGCCAGGCGCGGTGCTCGACGGGCGCGATATCGGCACCGTCGTGTGCCCCGATGCCGACATAAAACTCTATGTGACGGCGAGCGCGCAGGTGCGCGCGCAGCGCCGGCTGGCGGAGATCGAGAGCATTGGCGGCACTGCCGATTACGCCGAAATCCTTGCCGATATCGTGCGGCGCGACGAGCGCGACATGGGCCGCGCCGACTCGCCGCTGAAGCCGGCGGCGGACGCGCACTTGCTTGATACCTCCGAAATGGCTATAGAGGCCGCGTTTCTAGCGGCCAAAGCGATCATCGACGACGCCCTGGCTAAGAGAGACAAAGCCTGATCCAGGGTTTTCCCGCTCCACCGATTGCCGGAAGCGAAGAAAATACCCATATCGGGCACGAACCAGCCTGCCAGCATTCTTCATGCGCCGGAATTGCCGCTTAGGCGGCCCAGGGCTTTTGTAGCCCGGAACGCCGGCAGGCCAACGCAACGCTAACCCACGGCGCCCGTTCCGCTTCAGATGCGGGGCACTCCAGGAGAAAATATGTCAGCTGCAAATCCCACTCGCGACGATTTCGCGAGCCTGCTCGAAGAATCATTTACCACCGGTCACTCCGGCGAAGGTCAGGTCGTCAAGGGCACGATCCTGGCGATCGAAAAAGACATGGCCATCATCGATGTCGGCCTCAAGGTCGAAGGCCGCGTGCCGCTGAAGGAATTCGGCGTCAAGGGCAAGGACTCGACGCTCAAGGTCGGCGACACGGTCGAGGTTATGGTTGAGCGCATCGAAAACGCGCTGGGCGAAGCCGTCCTGTCGCGCGACAAGGCCCGCCGCGAAGAGAGCTGGGTCAAGCTCGAAGAGAAGTTCACCAAGGGTGAGCGCGTCGAAGGCGTCATCTTCAACCAGGTCAAGGGCGGCTTCACTGTCGACCTCGACGGCGCCGTGGCCTTTCTGCCGCGCAGCCAGGTCGATATCCGCCCGATCCGCGATGTCTCCCCGCTGATGCACAACCCGCAGCCCTTCGAGATCCTCAAGATGGATCGCCGCCGCGGCAACATCGTTGTGTCGCGCCGCACCGTGCTCGAGGAAAGCCGCGCCGAACAGCGTTCGGAAATCGTGCAGAACCTCGAAGAAGGCCAGGTTGTCGAAGGCGTCGTCAAGAACATCACCGATTACGGTGCGTTCGTCGACCTCGGCGGCATCGATGGCCTGCTGCATGTCACCGACATGGCATGGCGCCGCGTCAACCACCCGACCGAGATCCTCAACATCGGTCAGACGGTCAAGGTGCAGATCATCCGCATCAACCAGGAAACCCACCGCATCTCGCTCGGCATGAAGCAGCTCGAGAGCGATCCGTGGTCCGAGATCGGCACCAAGTTCCCGATCGGCAAGAAGATCAAGGGTACCGTCACCAACATCACCGACTACGGCGCGTTCGTCGAGCTGGAGCCGGGCATCGAAGGCCTCATCCACGTTTCGGAAATGTCGTGGACCAAGAAGAACGTGCACCCCGGCAAGATCCTGTCGACGACGCAGGAAGTCGACGTGGTCGTGCTCGAGGTCGATCCGGCCAAGCGCCGCATCTCGCTCGGCCTCAAGCAGACGCTCGAGAATCCGTGGCAGGCTTTTGCCGCGAGCCATCCGGTCGGCAGCCAGGTCGAGGGCGAGGTCAAGAACAAGACCGAGTTCGGCCTGTTCATCGGCCTTGAAGGCGACGTGGACGGCATGGTGCACCTCTCGGACCTCGACTGGACCCGTCCGGGTGAGCAGGTCATCGAAGAGTACAATCGCGGCGACATGGTCAAGGCGCAGGTGCTCGACGTCGACATCGACAAGGAGCGCATCTCGCTCGGCATCAAGCAGCTGGCCAAGGATACGGTCGGCGAAGCGGCGACTTCAGGCGAACTGCGCAAGAACGCGGTCGTCACCTGCGAAGTCACCGGCATCAAGGATGGCGGCCTGGAAGTGCGGCTGGTCGACAGCGGCATAGAGACCTTCATCAAGCGCAACGACCTCAGCCGTGACCGTGACGAGCAGCGCCCCGAGCGCTTCTCGGTCGGCCAGAAGCTGGACGCCCGCGTCATCGCCTTCGACAAGAAGACCCGCAAGCTGCAGGTCTCGATCAAGGCGCTGGAAATCGCCGAAGAGAAGGAAGCCGTCGCACAGTACGGCTCTACCGACTCCGGCGCTTCGCTGGGCGACATCCTTGGCGCCGCGCTGAAGAAGCAGGGCAGCTAAGCCGCTTTGCGCGCAGCGCGTAAGCCGCTTCGCGCAAGCGTAAGCCTCGGCTGCGCCTCGCGCGCAGCCTGAACAAGAAAACCCGCGGGCCGCAAGGCTCGCGGGTTTTTCATGCTCGGCTGCGCGATTGGCACTAGACTAAGACTGTGCAACCCCTTCAATTCCACACGCGCGGTTGTAGGCTCGGCCGTCGTTGCAGACGTAAACACGGAAGTCCGGCCCTTCGGGCAACGGAGAAGCATGCGCGATGAAGGTCGTCGAACTCTATCGCTATCCGGTCAAGAGCCTGCGCGGCCATGCCGTGCCGAGCGCCGACATCGAGACAATGGGCATGGAAGGCGACCGCCGCTGGATGGTCGTCGACAAGGATGGGCAGTTCCTCACCATTCGCCAGATACCTGATATGACGACGATCGACGTCGAGCATCGCGGAACGGGCATCCTGTTGAAACATGACAGGCATGGCTCGCACTTCGTCGAGGCTCCGGCTCCCGGCACCGCGCTCCGGCAAGTCAAGATCTGGAAGGATATGGCTGCCGCGCGGCCGGGCGATCCGGCCGCCGGCGCCTATCTCTCGGCTATTCTTGGCCGGCCTGTCGATCTCGTCTATTTCGACGATCCGCAAAACCGGCCGGTCGATGCGGAATTCGGCCAGCCCGGCGATTTCGTCGGCTTTGCCGACGGTTTTCCGCTGCTGATCGCCACGACAGGCTCGCTGAACCATCTGAACAGCCATCTTGCCAGGCCCATCGAGATGGCGCGGTTCCGGCCAAACATCGTCGTCGACGCAGACGGCGCATGGCCTGAAGACAGCTGGAAGACGATCCGCATCGGCACGGTGGAGTTGCGGATCGCAAAGCCCTGCTCGCGCTGCGTCATCACCACCCGAGATCCGTTGAGCGGCGAGCAGCCGGACCCGCGCGAGCCGTTGCAGACGCTTGGCAAACTCCACCGCTCCGCCAAGGGCGGCATCATTTTCGGCCAGAATGCCATTCCCAACAACGCCGGCACGATCGCCATCGGCGACGCAGTCGAGGTCGTGGAAGCGGGCGTCTCGAACCTGACGTAGTCGCAGCCCTTCTAATGCCGTGGAGGCGTCGGCGGGTCGCCATGATTGAATGGCCAACCTCCGCTGTAGATCAGGCGAGGTCGGCAAAGGCCGCCATCGGAAGCCAAACCAAATGAGCCGCTCTGCGCGGCGGAACTTCAGGCGCGGCCGTAGAGCGGCGCCAGCGTTCCGCTCATTGCCAGATTGGCCGGTGATGCCAGATAGGCGATTGCCTCGGCGGCGGCTTCGAGGCTGACCCATCTGCCGAAATCGGCGTCCGGCATGTCGGCGCGGTTGGCTGGCGTATCGAGCGTCGAGGGCGCCACCGCGTTGACCAGTATGCCTTTGTGCTTCAGCTCTTCCGCCATCGCCACGGTCATCGCCGCCACCGCCGCTTTGCTGGCGGTATAGGCGACCATGCCGGCGCCTCGGCGCGGATCGAGCCCGGCGCGTGCCGTGACATTGACGATGCGGCCCGCTGTGTTCGAGCCCAGCATGGAGCGCACCGCAGCGCGGCAGCACAGAAAGGCGGTGCGGGCGTTGGTGTCCATCATTTCGGCAAAGGATGCGGATTCGATCTTCTCGACGGGGGCCATGGCAAAGCCGCCGGCCAGATGGATGGAGGCCCACAATTCGGGGACGCTGTCATAGAAGGCATCGACCTTGGCAGGATCGGCGAGATCGACATTGTGCGCCAGCCGGACGCGATCATGGGCCGCGAAGGGGAAATGCGAGGGGGCCGACGCGTGGGCATTCGGCACATGGCAGATCGCGCCGTCCCCCAGCAATTTGCCGACGACCGCGGCACCCAGCGCCCCGGTGCCACCGGTCACCACGATATGCTTGCCCTGAACTGTTTCCGTCATCCTGGACGCTCCTGTCGTTTCTTATGATTATGTCGCTTGTCGTGCCGCGCCGACGCAGAGCGTCGCGCCTTTTGCACGATCACTCAACCGACATCTCGACATGGCAGTTGTTGCGTCTTTGCATCGCTCGAAGTCGCCGACCGCCCCCTTCTGACCCGCGCATTGACGTAAAGCGCGCGGTCAAGCGTCAGTCGATGGTGATTTCGACGACGTGAGGCATGCCCGTTGCGCGTGCGCGTTTGAGCGCATCGGCGAGACCGGCAGTACCGGCAAGCCGTTCGGCTGATATGCCGTAGGCCTCGGCCAGCTTGCAGAAATCCGGCGGCGCCGGCGACACGCCGACCGGCTCGACGCCGACATCGAGCATCGACGTTTCGATCTCGCGATAGCATCTGTTGTTCCAGACGACGAAGATGACCGGTGCGGGTGCATCGAGCGCCGCGCCCAGCTCCGGCAAGGTGAACTGGAAGCCGCCGTCGCCGGTGAGGCAGACCACCGGCACGCCGGGCATGGCAAGGGCTGCGCCGATCGCCGCCGGTGGTCCGTAGCCGAGCGCGCCGAAACCGGTGGCGGCATTGAACCAGCCGCCTGGCCGGTCATGGTCGTAGTAAAGGTTGGCGGCGTAGATCGGCTGGGTGGAATCGCCGACGATGATGGCGCCCGGCAGCGCGTCGCGAATGGTTTCCACCGCACGCACCTGCGCGGCATAGGCCGGGCTGAGCTCGGCAAAGGCCGCCTTTCTCGACGCGGCTGCGCGGCTCTCGCCGTCCTTCGCCGCGGCATGATCAGGGTGGAGCGCGCCAAGCAGTGCGCCAAGCGCCTCCGCGCAATCGGCCTGGATGCCGACGCTCACCGGGCGGCGGGCGAGCTGGTCGGCGCCGATATCGATGCGGATCAGATTGGCGGGCAGCACGAAGCCGCCATCGCTGTAACCGTCATAGTCGGTCGGGCCGAATTCGGTGCCGGCGGCGATGACCAGATCGGCGTCTGCCATCAGCGCACGCACCGCCTTCAGGCTGGGGCTGGCCGGCACGCAAAGCGGATGCGCGTGCAGCAGACCGCGCGCATTGGCGGTCTGGACGACAGGTGCGCCGAGCCGCTCGGCCAGGCGCTGCAGTGGCTGTTCGGCGCGCTTGGCGCCGCCACCGGCAAGGATCAGCGGCCGGCGCGCGGCTGCGATCAGTTTGGCTGCCTCGGCAATGGCTGCGCCATCCGGCGCCGGCGGCGCTGCATTGGTGAGCGAAGCAGCGATGCCGTCGGCCGGTTTGACCATGACGTCGGTCGGGATCTCGATATGGACGGGGCCCGGCCGCGACGACGAAAACAGCGCGAAGGCCCGCGCCAAAGCGCCAGGCAATTCGCTGGCCTCGGTGACACGCTGCGAAAACAGCGCCACCTTCTCCATCATGCCGCGCTGGTCCGGCAGTTCGTGCAGGAAGCCCAGCCCCTTTCCCAGCGTCGGCATCGCGTTGACGCCCGAAATCACCAGCATCGGCACCGAATCGGCGCGCGCCTGGCCCATTGCGGTGATGGTGTTGGTCAGCCCCGGTCCGGTGATGACAAAGGCAACGCCCGGCCGGCCGCTGGCACGGGCATAGCCGTCGGCCATGAAGCCGGCGCCCTGTTCGTGACGCGGCGTGACATGGCGTATCTTTGAACGCGCCAGCCCGCGGTAAAGCTCGACAGTGTGGACGCCAGGAATGCCGAAAACGGTGTCGACGCCATGCGCTTCGAGCAGCGTGATCAGCGCTTCGCCGATGGTGGTCATGGCTTCTCTCCCTTTTGCGGTGCGAGGCCGAGCTCGGCCTCTATGGCTTTGACGCCGATCGCCGCCAATTCGCCAGGCGAGAACATCTCTGCGGCCATACAGCCTTCGATCCAGAGCCCGTCGATGATCGCGTTGATGGCAATGGCATGGCGGCGCAGTTCATTTGCGTTTGGCCTGCGCTGCTCGGCGCCGAGCACTTCAGCAACGACTGCTTCCACCTCGTTGCGAAAGCCAAGATAGCCTTCGCGGTGGGCGCGAGCCAGGCTCGGATCCGCGCCGGCGCGGCCGATGAAGGTTGCCCAGAGCGAAAACACGCGTGCATCGATGATCGGGGCGTTGAGGTTGGCGGTAACGAAGGCCGCAAGGCGCTGGCGCGGCGCGGCGTCTTCCATGAGCAATGCTGCCTTCGCCTGCTCGGTCATACGGCCCATCAGCGCCGCGTACGCTTCCTGCAGCAAGTCTTCCTTGCCGGGGAAATAGTGCCGGATCAGCCCCGCGGTGACGCCGGCGCGCAGTGCGATGGTGCGCAGGCTGGCGCCCTCCAGCCCATGTTCGGCCACGCTGTCCAGGGTCGCGTCGATCAAATCCTGCCGCCGCCGCTCCTCGCCCTCGCGGCGGAACTTGCGGCGCTCATTCATTGCCGCAGGATGGGCCGCGTCAGGCATGTCGGCCCACCTTCGCAGGCGATGCAGAGGGCATCCGCCTCGAAGATTTGAACCGTGCAGCCGGCGGCTTCCATCGCGGCCTTGGTCTTGGGAAAGCCGGCGACGGCAATGACCTTGTGCGGGCTGGTCGGCAGCACGTTCAGGCTGAGGCCGTTGGACGCGGCAAACTCTTCGGCGTCGCCTTCCACCAGCCGGATGCCGCGCGCCTTCAGCAACTGATAGAACGGCGCCGGCAAAAGCGGTGAATAGACCAGGGCCAGGTCGTCGGCCAGCGGGCTGATCACCGACATCAGATGCAGGCACGCCTCCTCGCCCTGCCACAGCGGCAGATCGAAGCCGTAGACGGAAATGCCGAGCGGCGTCAGCAGGTTGGAAACCTGCTGTATGCCTTCCTGGTTGGAGCGCACCCCGCGCCCGATCACCAGCGTGCTGGCATCCAGCCATACGCAATCGCCGCCTTCGACCTGGCCGGGAGCCTGGACGCGGCCGAGGATGGGAATACCCAGGCGTGTGTAGGTTTCCTCATGCAGCGATGGCTCCCGGGCGCGCAATGGCTTGCCCATGGACAGGATCAGCGCGCCGCGGTCGGTCATCAGCGACGGGTCGTGGGTGAATACGGAATCCGACAGCCCGTCGGCCTTGTCATCGATCCATTCGATTTCGGCGCCGGACGCCGTCACCAGCTCAGCGAGAGCCGCGTGCTGCGCCGCCGCTTTCGCCGGGTCGAAACCCGGGCCATAGTGCCAGGTAGCCCGGTCGGCACCGCGCATGGCATTGGCCGCCGACCGCATCAGCACGCGCCGCAACGGCGCCGCCATGGATTGTGATCCGAAAGCGCTCATCAGTGCCCTTTTCAATGCCGTGTTCAAGGTGAAAAAAATGGAAAAATTTTCATCGGAGGCTATTTATACACTTGCACAATAAGGCCGCAAGTGCCGTAATGAGCGGGATTGACGGGCTCGCGCTGTTGGGTCCATGCTGAAGTCTGGAGTGGGCATTACAGCGTATGTTGATTAGCCGGATAGACGTTCGACGATCTGCCGTGGACCCTGGGGCAGAGGTTCCCCGGTGAGCGCGGCGGGAACCGCCGCAGTCCAATCCGGCAAGGCGCAGGACGGCGCCGCCGAAGCCATCCATGTCGAGAACCTGCACAAGAAATTCGGCCATCTGCATGTGCTGAAAGGCGTTTCGCTGTCGGCGCGCGACGGCGAGGTGATCGCCATTATCGGCGGCTCGGGTTCCGGCAAGTCGACGCTGCTGCGCTGCATCAACTGCCTGGAAAACCCGACCAGCGGCATCATCCGCGTCAATGGCGAGGAGATCAAACTCAAGGCCGACAGCCACGGCCACACCGTGCCCGCCGACCGCCGGCAGATCGAACGCATCCGCGCCAAGCTCGGCATGGTGTTCCAGAACTTCAACCTGTGGAGCCACATGACGCTGATCGAGAACGTCATCGAGGTTCCGGTGCATGTTCTGGGCGTCAGGCGCGACGTGGCGATCAGGGAAGCCGAAAAGCTTTTGGCGCGCGTCGGCCTGGCCGAAAAGCGCGACGTCTATCCGGCCTATCTCTCGGGCGGCCAGCAGCAGCGCGCGGCGATCGCCCGCGCCCTGGCCATCAACCCGCGCGTCATGCTGTTCGACGAGCCGACCTCGGCGCTCGACCCGGAGCTGGTCGGCGAGGTGCTGAAGGTGATCGGCGACCTGGCGCGCGAGGGCCGCACCATGGTGCTGGTCACGCATGAAATGAAATTCGCCCGCGAGGTCGCGACCCATGTCGTCTACCTCTGCAACGGGCTGGTCGAGGAAGAGGGGCCGCCGGAGCAGATATTCGGCGCACCGAAATCCGAAAGGCTGAAGCAGTTCATCCGCAACATCGGCTAGGACAAGCCGGGACGGAAGAAAACCGGGAACCAACAACAAACTGGGAGTCGTGACATGAAGACTGTTCTGAAAACATTCGCCGCAGCGCTGCTGCTCGGCGTTGCCGCCATGGGCGTGGCCAAGGCCGATCCGGTCAAGATCGGTGTCGCCGCCGAGCCCTATCCGCCCTTCACCTCGCCGGACGCTTCCGGCAAATGGGTTGGCTGGGAAATCGAGTTCATCGACGCCGTCTGCGCCGAGGAGAAGCTCGACTGCGTCATCACGCCTGTCGCCTGGGACGGCATCATCCCGGCGCTGACGACCAAGAAGATCGACGTCATCGCCAGTTCGATGTCGATCACCGCCGAACGCGAGAAGACCATCGACTTCTCGGATAAGTACTACAACACGCCGACCGCCATCATCGGCCCGAAGGACCAGAAATTCGGCGCCACGCCGGACGATCTCAAGGGCAAAGTGCTCGGCGTGCAGGTGTCGACCACCCATTCGGCCTATGCCAAGAAGCATTTCGGCCCCACGGCCGCCGAGATCAAGGAATACCAGACCCAGGACGAAGCCAACAACGATCTGGCCGCAGGCCGCCTCGACGCCGTCCAGGCGGATTCGATCGCGCTCGACGCATTCCTGAAGTCGGACCAGGGCAAGGCCTGCTGCGATCTGAAGGGCATGGTGGCTCCGGACGATGAAGTGCTCGGACCGGGCGTGGGCGCCGGCGTGCGCAAGGAAGACACCGACCTTAAGGCCAAGATCAACGCCGGCATCAAGGCGATCCGCTCGAACGGCAAATATGACGAGATATCGAAGAAATACTTCGATTTCGACATTTACGGTGGTGGCGGCGCGCAGTCGAACTGACGATCCTCGCATGAGCTGAGGGGCACGGCGCCAACGCCATGCCCCTCCTGCCCGACCTTTCCCAGACATGCTGCCACCGACGCTGCCGTCGGCGGTGGTTGAAGCCAGCAATCCGGGGGCGACGCTGATCGACGCACTTCTTTCGGCCTCGGCGGCCGGCATCATAGAACTTCTCTCGCCCAATCCGCCGGGCTGGGGCGGCACGCTGTTGCTTGGGCTGCTCCATTCGATCGAGATCGCGCTCGGCGCCACGGTCCTTGGTCTCCTGATCGGCACCGGTGGCGCCTTTGGCAAACTTTACGGCGGGCCGGTCGTACGCGACTTGCTGGCGGTTTACACCACCATCGTGCGCGCCGTGCCCGAACTGGTGCTGATCCTGCTGCTCTATTATGCCGGAACAGACCTGATTAACCAGGCGCTGACGGCAATGGGCTACCAGCGCGTCGACGTCAGCGGCCTTGCGGCAGGCATCGCCGTGCTCGGCTTTGTCCAGGGCGCCTATTCGACCGAAGTGATCCGTGGCGCCATCCTGGCCATACCGCAGGGCCAGATCGAAGCCGCTCGCGCCTATGGCATGTCACCCGGGCTCATGCTGCGGCGCATCACCTTGCCGGCGATGCTGCCCTTCGCCATACCCGGGCTCGCCAATCTGTGGCTGATCGCCACCAAGGATACGGCCCTTCTGGCAGTCGTCGGCTTTTACGAACTGGCGCTGGCGACGCGGCAGGCGGCGGGCGTCACCAAAGCCTATTTCACCTTCTTTTTCGCCGCGGGCGTGCTCTATCTCATCTTGTCGCTGGTCTCCAACCTGCTCATCGGCCGCCTCGAGGCCTGGTCGCGGCGCGGTATGCCGTCGCTCAAGGATGCGCGCTGATGGCCGGAGAAGCGATCATCATCAATGTTGCCGCGCGGACGTCGCTGTGGCTGCAGCCGCATCGCATCGTGCTGATCCTGATCGCGATCGGGCTGGTGCTGAGCGCTGCCTTCTTCATGCGCTGGGACTGGCTGCCGCAATATTATGAAATGGGGCTTCTCGGCATCTGGCGGTCGCTGTGGATCCTGGCCGTCACCTGCTTTCTCGGCTTCCTGCTCGCCGTGCCGCTCGGGCTCGCGCAGGCCGCCGGCTTTTTCTGGTTTTCCGCGCCCGCCAGGACATTCTGCACCGTCATCAGGGGCACGCCGCTGCTGATCCAGCTATGGCTGCTCTATTACGGGCTGGGCTCGCTGTTTCCGCAATTTCCCTGGATCCGCGAATCCTGGATGTGGCCGTATCTGAGGCAAGCCTGGCCTTATGGAGTGCTGGCGCTGACCTTGTCCTTCGCCGGCTATGAGGGCGAAGTGATGCGCGGCGCCTTTGCCGGCGTGCCGAAGGGGCAGTTAGAGGCGGCCCGCGCTTTCGGCATGAGCCGCTGGAAGATTTTCCGCCGCATCTGGCTGCCGCAGGCCATCTACCGGGCGCTGCCGACGCTGACCGGCGAAACCGTGCTGCAGCTGAAGTCGACGCCGCTGGTGGCGACGATCAGCGTCATCGACATCTTCGCAGTCTCGTCCAAGGTCCGGCAGGACACCTACCTCACCTACGAACCCTTGCTGCTTTTGGCGCTGATCTACATGATCATCACCGGCATACTGGTGTTTGCATTCAGCAAGATCGAGGCGCGCATACCGAACAAGGTGGGCTAGGGAATAGTGAGTAGGCAGTAGTGAGTAGTCAGCATATGACCGGGAAACCGCTTGCTTTCGCTACTCCCTACTGACTACTCCCTAATCACTCACCACCAATCGGGTCCGCACCATGCAACTCTCTCTCGACCAGGCAACAGGGCTGTGCCGGATGGCGGCGCTCGGCGCCGGCGCCAATGAGGAGGCGGCGAAGTCGCTCACCGCCTCGATCATTGCCGCCGAGGCGGAAGGGCTTTCGACCGTCGGGCTGACCCATTTCATCGATTACCTCGAAGCGCTGGAAGCCGGCCGCATCGACGGCAATGCCGATCCCGTGATCACCAGGCCGGCGCTCGCCGTCTATCAATCCGATGCGCGTGGCGGCCTCGCCCATACCGGCTTCGACCGCACCATCGACGACCTCGCCAAGGCGGCAAAGCTGTTCGGCGTCGCCATCTTCTCGCAGAAGAACGCTTATACCTGCGGCGCACTAGGCTATTTCACTGGGCGTCTGGCGCAGCTGGGATTGGTCTCCTTCGCCGCCACCAACGGGCCGGCGGTGCTGGCAGGCTCGGGCTCGGTCAAGCCGGTCTATTGCACCAACCCGATGTCGTTTGCGGCACCCGCCGCCGATGGCGCGCCGCTGGTCATCGACCAGTCGTCGAGCGCCACCGCCTTCGTCAACATCCGCAAGGCGGCCGAGGACGGCAAGAAGATCCCCGAAGGCTGGGCGCTGGACGCCAGCGGCAATCCGACCACCGATCCGGCCGCGGCCATGAAGGGCGCCATGCTGGCCTTCGGCGGCCAGCGTGGCGCCAACATCGCGCTGATGGTCGAAGTCCTGGCTGCCGGCCTGTCGGGCGCCAACTGGTCGCTCGACGCGCCGTGGTTCTCCGGCGGACCGGACAGCCCCGGAACCGGCCTGTTCGTGCTCGCTGTCGAGCCCAAGCTGCTCGACCCGGATTTCGAGCAGCGCATGAAGGACCAGCTCGACCGGCTGCGCCGGCGCTTTGGCGTGCACGTGCCGGGCCGGGCGCGGGCCGAAGCGGCCGAGAAGGCGCAGGCGCGCGGCATCAATGCCTCCAAAGCCGTAGTGCAGCGCATTTCCGAATTCGCCGAGCGCTATTCGGGCTGAAGCAGTCCTGCGACAACGAATTTTTACGCGACCTGGCTGAACCTTTCTACCGATCGCAACGACCAATAGCTGCCGGGTCGGGTTTGCCCGGTCGGTGTCTTCTGTCGGATGCGTTTAGGGCCCGGGCGGGCGTATGCCGTCTCAGGTTATCCGCCGCGTTGCGCTCTGTCCCGACAGTTGCGTCACCCGGAAAACCCCGCTTCGGCGGGGTTTTCTGCGTTCGTGTTAACTTGACTTGCCGGAACCATCGGGCGTTTGCGAGAGGTCATCACAACAACAGGAGCTACGATGTCCGCAACCACCGACGCTCCCGCGGCAGACTGATCATTCCGGTGTTTGGCCGCCTGTACTCGTCGCTGCATGACGGCGCCGAAACCCTTCTGCGCGTCGTCGCCGGCGGGTTTCTCACCATTCACGGCTCGCAGAAGATCACCAACCCTTTCGGCGCCGCCGAGATGGTCGAAGGCCTCGGCTTCTATCCCGGCGCGTTCTGGTCGTTGCTTTTGTCCTACACCGAATTCTTCGGCGGCATTCTGATCGCCATCGGCCTGTTGACTCGGCCCGCAGCCTTTGCCGGTATGATCGTGCTGCTGGTCACCGTCTGGTTCCACTGGATCACTGTCGGCCAGGGCTTTTCCGGCGCTGAAAAGTCGCTTCTATGGGCGGCGATCCTGCTGTTCTTCGTTATCCGCGGCGGCAACCGCCAGTCGGTCGACGCGCGCCTCGGCAAGGCGTTCTGAAGGGTCCATAAGAGGGTGGCAGCGACGACGCGTCACCCTTTGCCTTTGGCCCAAAACGGACTATGAAACGGCTTCAGCCAAGCTTTCGAGCGCCGGAGCCAGCCATGACCGAAATCCTGCAGATCCCCAAGCTCGTGGTCGTCTTCGGCGGCTCCGGCTTCGTCGGCCGCCACATCCTGCGGGCGCTGGCCAAGCGCGGCTACCGCATCAGGGTGGGGGTGCGCCGGCCCGATCTAGCGGGACATCTGCAGCCGCTCGGCAATGTCGGCCAGATCCAGCCGGTGCAGGCCAATGTGCGCGTGCGCTGGTCTGTCGACCGCGCCGTGCAGGGCGCCGACCATGTCATCAATCTGGTCGCCATCCCGCATGAAAGCGGCCGGCAGAAATTCAACACCGTGCACGAATTCGGCGCCCGCGCCGTCGCCGAAGCCGCACGCTCGGTCGGCGCAGGGCTCACCCACATCTCGGCGCTGGGCGCCGACCTCAACGCCGAATCCGACTATGCCCGCACCAAGGCGCTCGGCGAAAAGGCCGTCCTGGAGACGATCCCGGACGCCGTCATCTTCCGTCCGTCGATCAATTTCGGACCCGAGGACAGTTTCTTCAACCGCTTCGCCGACATGGCGCGCTATTCGCCGGTGCTGCCGCTAATCGGCGGCGGCCAGACCAAGTTCCAGCCGGTCTATGTCGGCGATGTCGCCGAAGCGGTGGCGCGTTCGGTCGAGGGCAAGATCAAGGGCGGCCAGATCTATGAACTCGGCGGGCCGCAAGTGCTCACCTTCAAGCAGTGCATGGAAGAGCTGCTCACCGTCATCGAGCGCAAGCGGCTCCTGGTGCCGGTGCCGTGGTGGATGGCCAATCTGCAGGCCTCGATCCTCGGCCTGCTGCCCAACCCGTTGCTGACCAAGGACCAGGTGCTGCTGCTGCGCCAGCCCAATATTGTGTCGGAGGAGGCCAACAAGGCCAACCGGAACCTTGCCGGCCTCGACATCCAGCCGCAGTCTATCGGCACAATCCTGCCCAGCTATCTCTGGCGCTTCCGCGCCGCAGGCCAGTTCCAGCGCAAGCCTGCCGGGATCGCGTAACAAGGCGTTGCGCCGTTAAACGCGCCGCGTGACCTGCATCGGCAGGCCGCCTTGCGGCTGTGTCGTCAGTTTCTGCACCGGCCACGGCTTGGTCTCGGCCGTCACGTCGAAGCGGAAGCGCGACAGCATGACGGCCAGCGCAATGATCGCCTCCTGCATGGCGAAGCTGGCGCCGATGCAGATGCGCGGACCGGCGCCGAACGGCAGATACTGGAAGCGGTCGATCTTCTCGCGGTTTCCCGGATGGAAGCGTTCGGGCATGAAGGCGTCGGGCATGTCCCACAGTTTTCTGTGGCGGTGCACTACCCAGGGCATGACCAGTACGGCCGCGCGCTTGGGGAGCACCAGATCGTTCCAGGTCTCCGTCTCGATCGGCTCGCGGTTGATCGACGGCGCCGGCGGATAAAGCCGCAGCGCCTCCTCGAAGGCGGCGCGGGTGAACGGCATTGCGTCGAGCCATTTCGTTGGGTCGGGTTCGCGCGCCAGCACGGCCTCGATCTCGCGCTCGACCTTTTCACGCTCCCACGGCGCTTCGGCGAGGCAGTAGATCGTCCAGCCCAGTGCCCGCGCGGTGGTCTCGTGGCCGGCGCCGATGAAGGTGATGATGTTGTCCTCGACTTCCGCCCGCGTCAGCCCGTCGGGGCCTTCGGCGCGCAGCAGAAGCGTCAGGAAATCCTGCGGCGCGGTGTCGGGGTCGCGCTTCAGCCGCTCCTCGCGCATCTTGACCGTATCGGTGACGATCTTGCGGAAATAGGCCATGGTCTTGCGGCCGCGGATGCGGGTCAGCCGCGGCAGCCATTCGGGCGCGCGCAACAGGTCGAGCGGATCGACACGGCCCATGGTTTCGAACAGGCGGTCGATCTCCTGCGCGAAACTGCCGGGCTCGCCCGCAATCTCGCCCGAAAACAGCGTCTCGGCCAGGATATCGTAGGTGAGCAGCGTCATGTCATGGGCGACATCGGTCATGCCGCCTTCGTCATAGCGGGCGACGAACTGCATCGTGCGGCGCAGCATCGGCTCGGCGAAGCCGAAGATATGCCGCGGCGTGAACACCGGCGCCATCGCCTTGCGCGAGCGCTTCCACACCTCGCCTTCGGCGGTCAACAGCCCGTCGCGCAAGATCGGTCGCAGGATCATCTGGCGCACCGTCGCCATCTTGTAGTTCTTGGCGTTGTCGATCAGCACGTGGCGGATAAGGCCGGGATCGTTGGCGACGATCAGATGCCCGCCGACGCCATTCGCCGAAATCCAGGGCTCGTTGTAGGTGTGCTCGCCCCACAGTTCGAGCGGATTGCGGTAGACGATCCGCATCATCTCCAGCGTCGAAGGCGGCGTCGTGCGCGGCCTGGGCGCCGGCGGCACGAAGGGGACGGGCTGCGTGTCCATGAGGTGCTCCGCTGATAGCTCAGATGTAGTGGCTGGCAATCCGGGCGTCCATGTGACCGAACGGCAAACTGAAACGCTGCAGCGCCCGGTGTGCCCGACAGACGGTGTGTTCATCGGATCGTGACCGCCGGTGAAACGGTTGCGGCTTGTCCGGTTGGACACTCTGCCATAGGTGACAGTTACCAACAGCTACTGCCAATCGCCCAGGAGAGTCCGCTTGAAGCACAAGCTGAACATCATAATCGGCAGCACGCGGCCGGGCCGCGCCGGGCCGGTCTTCGCCCACTGGCTGGAGGATTTTGCCCGCGAGCACGGCAAATTCGAACCGGTGCTGACCGACATTGCCACGTTCCATCTGCCGGTTCTGGACGAGCCGCATCACCCCAGGCTCGGCAATTACCAGAACGACCACACCAAAGCCTGGTCGAAGGTCATTGATGCCGCCGACGCCTTCGTGTTCGTTGCGCCGGAGTACAATTATTTCGTGGCGCCTGCGATCGTCAACGCCATCGACTACCTTGCGCGCGAATGGAAATACAAGCCAGCCGCCATCTTCAGCTATGGCGGCGTTTCCGGAGGCCTGCGCGCCGCGCAGGCGCTGAAGCCGCTGCTGACCGCGGTGGGCGTCATGCCCATCTCGGAAGGCGTCGCGCTGCCGATGTATCAGAAACTGCTGGAGAGCGACGGCTCCTTCCAGGCTAGTGAGCAGGTAGAGGGTGGGACCAAGACCATGCTGGACGAGCTCTCGCGCTGGAGCGGGGCGCTGAAGCCGATGCGGGCTACGTAACGCAGCCGGCCGCGGCTTGCTCATGCCATAAAGAGGTGGAATGGTCGGCAGGTGACTGAGCCGGGGGCGGTTCGATTTGCGCCTGTTGTTTGCCTTGCTGTTGATGCTTGCGACCACCGCCACAGCGGTGGCGGAGCGGCGCGTGGCGTTGGTCATTGCCGAGGACGACTACCGGCTGGTGCGGCCGCTGGCCAATCCTGTCAATGACGGCGAGGTGATGGAAGTGGCGCTGAAGAAGCTCGGCTTCGAGGTCGTGGTCGAGACCAATCGTGATCTCAGGCGCATGCGCCGGGCTCTCGACGATTTTCGCGAGGACGCCATGGGCGCCGACGTGGCGCTGGTGTATTTCTCCGGCCATGGCGTCGAAATCTCCGGCGACAACCGTCTTCTGCCGGTCGATGCCGATGCCTCCTCGCTCGACCAGCTGGAGGAGACCAGCCTGCCGTTGGAGGAAGTGCGCGATGCGGTTGCCGCCACGGCGAAGGTCGGGCTGATCGTGCTCGACGCCTGCCGCAGCGATCCGTTCACAGGCGGCAACGGCGACGGGCGTGGCGCCACATCGCTGATCAAGGACCTGGTGGACAAGATCAAGCCGGGCCTCGGACGCGTCGGCAAGGCGGAAAACATCCTGTTCGCCTTTTCGGCGGCGCCCGGCGAGACGGCTGCCGACGGTACCGGTGCGAATTCGCCCTTTACAGCGGCGCTGATCAAATACCTCGGCACCGACGGGCTCGAAATCCGCTCGGTGCTGACGCTGGTGCAGCAGGAGGTCTACGACCTTTCGCGCGGAAAACAGCTGCCCTACGTCGAGAGCGGGCTGCCGAAGCTGTTCTTCGCCTCGGCGGCCAAGGAACAACTGCCGGAGCGCGAGCGGCTGTTGCTTGCCATGGCCGATGTGACGCCGGAAATGCGCGGCGCGGTCGAACGGGTCGCCAGCGATGCCGACATGCCGCTGGCGCCGCTCTATGGCGCGCTGATCAGTTCCGACACCAGCCATCTCTCCGGCGAAAGCCTGGACGCCAAGCTGCGCGAGGCGGCCGACGCCTTCGTCAAGGTGCGCGGCGAGATGAAGACGCTGGCCGCCGACGACCCGCAGGTGACCGAACTGCGCCGCCAGGCCGAGGAACAGTTGGCGCTCGGCGCTTTCGATGGTGCACGCGTGATCCTCGCCAAGGCCGCCGACGTCGACAATGTCTCGCGCCAGGCGTTGAAGGCCAATTTCGTCAGCCGCACCCTGTCCGAAGCCGCGACGCGATTTCTCTCGGGCGGCGCGGCGCGTGCCACCCTGGACTATGCAACCGCCATCAAGGACTATGAAACGGTGCTGGCGCTCTATGGCGAAGCCGGGCAGACCTCGCTCAGCCTGGAACAGGCCGACCGCCAAAGCCGCACGCTGGAAGAGCTCGGCATCCTCTACACAACGGTCGGCAACACCGACGCCGCCGGCCGCGCCTTTGCGGCGCTGGTCGCCAATCTTGAGCAGCGAGCGCGCCAGGAAACCGATCCGAGCGTCAAGCGCGACCTCGCCATCGGCCATATCAAGTTCGCCAACATCAAGATGGCGCAAGGCGATCTGCCGGCCTCCCTGCAAAACTATGAGGCGGCCAAGGACATGTTGCAGGGCCTGACCACAGACGTGCCGGACAAGAAGGACTGGCTCGGCGATCTCGCCATGGCCCATGACAAGATCGGCAATGTGCTGGCCACGCAAGGCGATGTGGGTGCGGCAGCCCAAGCCTACCAGCAAAGCCTGTCCATCAAGCAGCAATTGGCCGATGCCGAGCCGAACAGCGTCTATCTGCTGCGCGACCTGACCATTACCTACGACGAAATCGGCGGTCTTGCCCGCACCGCCGGCCAGCTGGATGGCGCCCAGACTGCATTCGAAGAGAGCCTGAGAATTCGGCTGGCGCTGGCGCAGAACAACCCCGACGACCCCAGGCATCAGCGCGCCGTCTCCGTCAGCTACACCAGGATCGGCGACGTCCTGCGCGAGCGTGGCGACGCTGCGGGCGCGCTCGACGCCTACAACAAGAGCCAAATAATCGCCGAAGCGCTGGTGCGCCGCGACTCAAACGACACCGATTTGAAGCGCGACCTGTCGGTCGGTTACGCCAAGATCGGCAATGCTTACGGCGACCAGAAGGACTGGCCACTCGCGTTGGAGGCCTACCAGCAGGCGCTGGCCACGGCGCGAGACCTTGCCGCCAGCGACCCAGGCAACACCGATTGGCAGCGCGACCTGTCGGTCTGTCTGGAAAAAATTGCCGGCGTGTTTGATGCCCAGGGCGATATCGCCGGTGCTTTGCAGAACTACCAGGACAGTCTCGTCATTGCCGACCGGTTGGCAAAGCTCGACCCGGGCAATTCCGATTGGCAGCGCGACCTGTCGATCACGTTCGAGGAAATAGGCCTGCTGGAGACCAAGCAGCGCCACTATGAGGGCTCGAAGAAGGCCTTCGAAGCCAGCCTGGCCATCCGCCAGCGGTTGGCCCTGTCCGATCCGGACAATGCGATCTGGCAATTCGATCTGGTACAGGCCTACATCAACTATGCCTATGTGGCGAAGAATCCGAAGGCTGTGTTGTCGCAGGCGTTAGACCTGACGCTGGAGCTTGACCGCACAGGCAAACTGGCGCCGAGGGACAAACCCACGATCAAATATCTGCGCGGTCTTCTGGCCAAATTGAAAGCCGCGAAAAAATAGCCGGCTGCCAGCTCGGGAATCAGCCCTGAAATGCCCGCAAACCTTGGAAAAACCGCCTTTTGCGCCTATATCTAGGACATCAAAGCGGCGTGATTCGAAGCCATTTTTTCGCGCTGGGCATGCGGCATCAATCAGACAGGTTTTCATGAGCGATCAAAGCGACAACGCCAACGGCGCTGAGGCCGAATACGGCGCCGATTCCATCAAGGTTTTGAAGGGGTTGGACGCTGTCCGCAAGCGGCCGGGCATGTATATCGGCGATACCGACGACGGCTCGGGCCTGCATCACATGGTCTATGAGGTGGTCGACAACGCCATCGACGAGGCGCTGGCCGGCCATGCCGACCTGGTCACGGTGACGCTCAATCCCGATGGTTCGGTCACCGTTATCGACAATGGCCGCGGGATTCCGACCGATATCCACACCGGAGAAGGCATTTCGGCGGCCGAAGTGATCATGACCCAGCTGCATGCCGGCGGCAAATTCGACCAGAATTCCTACAAGGTGTCTGGCGGCCTGCACGGCGTCGGCGTCTCGGTGGTCAACGCGTTGTCGGCCTGGCTGAAGCTGAAAATCCGCCGCAACGGCCAGATTTTCGAGATGAGCTTCACGCATGGCAATGCCGATGCGCCGCTCAAGGCGACCGGCAGCTATGAGCAGAACAAGCAGCCCGGCACCTATGAAGGCCGCAGCGGTTCCGAAATCACCTTCTTTCCGTCGGCCGAAACCTTCACCATGGTCGAGTTCGACTTCGGCACGCTGGAGCACCGGCTGCGCGAGCTCGCCTTCCTGAATTCCGGCGTGCGCATCATTTTGACCGATGCCCGCCATGCCGATCTCGTGCGCCACGAGCTGCACTATGATGGCGGCCTGGAAGAGTTCGTCAAATATCTCGACCGGGTCAAGAAACCGTTGATCGACAAGCCGATCGCCATCAAGGCCGAGCGCGACGGCATCACCGTCGAAGTGGCGATGTGGTGGAACGACAGCTACCACGAGAACGTGCTGGCCTTCACCAACAACATCCCGCAGCGCGATGGCGGCACCCATCTGGCCGGCTTCCGTGGCGCGCTGACGCGCCAGATCACCGGCTATGGCGAATCGTCGGGCCTGACCAAGAAGGAAAAGGTGGCGCTGATCGGCGACGACTGCCGCGAAGGCCTGACGGCGGTGCTGTCGGTCAAGGTTCCCGACCCGAAATTCTCCTCGCAGACCAAGGACAAGCTGGTCTCGTCGGAAGTCCGACCGGTGGTCGAAGGCCTGGTCAACGAGGCGCTTGGCACCTGGCTGGAAGAACACCCGACCGAGGGCAAGGTGGTCATCGACAAGGTGATCCAGGCGGCTGCGGCGCGCGAAGCCGCGCGCAAGGCCCGAGACATCACCCGCAAAAGCTCGCTCGGCGTCACCTCTCTGCCTGGCAAGCTCGCCGACTGCCAGGAGCGCGACCCGGCGAAATCCGAAATCTTCATCGTTGAGGGTGATTCCGCCGGCGGCTCGGCCAAGGGCGGCCGTTCGCGCCAGAACCAGGCGATCCTGCCGTTGCGCGGCAAGATCCTCAATGTCGAGCGCGCCCGCTTCGACCGCATGCTCGGCTCCGAGATGATCGGCACGCTGATCACCGCGCTCGGCACCTCGATCGGCAAGGACGAGTTCAACGCCGACAAATTGCGCTACCACAAGATCATCCTGATGACCGACGCCGACGTCGACGGCGCCCATATCAGGACCTTGCTGCTCACCTTCTTCTTCCGCCAGATGCCGGAGCTGATCGAGCGCGGCCATCTCTACATCGCCCAGCCGCCGCTCTACAAAGTGACGCGCGGCAAGAGCTCGCAATACATCAAGGACGAGAGCGCCTTCGAGGAATTCCTGATCGGCTCCGGGCTGGAGGAGGCGTCGCTGACGCTTGCCTCCGGCGAGGCGCGGGCCGGACAGGATCTGCGCGGCTCGATCGATGATGCACTGGCCGTGCGCCAGCTCATCAACGGGCTGCACACGCGCTACAACAGGGGCGTGGTCGAACAGGCGGCGATCGCCGGCGCGCTCAACGCCGATGTGCTAAACGACCTCGGCCGCGCCAATGCCATGGCCGAACGCGTCGCCCAGCGCCTCGACATCATTGCCGAGGACACCGAGCGCGGCTGGACCGGCCGGCTGTCGACCTCCAATGAAGGCGTCGGCGGCTACGTGTTCGAACGCACGGTGCGCAGCGTCAAGGAATTTGCGCAGATCGACGCCGGGCTGATAAATTCAGCCGACGCACGCCAGCTCGATCGCTATGCGCCGCGCCTCACCGAGGTCTATGGCGAACCGCCGGTGCTGCGCCGCAAGGATGTATCCGAAGTCATTTCGGGGCCGCTGGCGCTGCTCAACGCGGTGTTTGCGACCGGCCGCAAGGGCCTGACCATGCAGCGCTACAAGGGCCTCGGCGAGATGAATGCCGAGCAGCTGTGGGAAACCACGCTCGACCCGAATGTGCGCTCGCTGCTGCAGGTCAAGGTGAATGACGCAACCGATGCTGACAGCTTGTTCTCGCGGCTGATGGGCGACGAGGTCGAGCCGCGGCGCGAATTCATCCAGGACAACGCGCTGTCGGTGGCCAATTTGGACATTTGATGGCTGCGCGCCCATCGCTTCGTCATCCTAGGGTCTTCGCGACGGAGCTTCGCTCCTGCTTCGCCTTAGGATGACGTGGGTGAGGCCTCAGCCAATCTCCAGCGTTTGCGATGAACCGTTCTCAACGCCGCCACTCAACTCGGTTCCAGCTTTCGCCCGAGATCGACGGCGTCGCGCAGCACTTGCAGATGCGAGCGCGGCGCGGTGCCCGCCGGCAGGGCGATTTCGACGCCGTTTGCCGTCGATGACCAATAAAGCGTGTGGGTGAAGATACGGCCAAGTGAGCTGCGAAGCTCGATCTGGATGTTCTCCACACCGGGGCCGAAGTTTTCCGTCATCGGACCGGAAATCGGATCGCCTGTCGCCCAGCCATTGCCGCGGTCGTAGACGTTCGTCCAGCGCGTTGCCGCAAACACCGCGCCATGATGCACCGCGCGCTGCGCCTTGCCTTGGCTGTGTCCTTCCCGGTAAAGCACGGTGCCGCCGGGGCGCCCGTCATCGGCAATCGGCGGGCAAGCCGAGAACAGGCGCTCGGCAAGGCCACGCCTGAATTCCGCGAGATTGTAGGTCACCAGGAATTCGCTGTGGGAGAGCGGACTGCCAAGCGTGACGAAATCGCTGATCTTCCAGGGCAGCGGGTGGTCGGCGTCCTTGGTCCGAAGCTGCTGGTAGAGCGCCCATTGACCGCGCCGGAATCCGGCGAGGTCTTCAAGGTTCTTTGGCCACGCTGACCCATCAGAGCCGAGCGTTGCCTTGTCGACGGCCTCGACCGCCGCCAGTTTGGCCTTGTCGCGGACCGCTTCCAGCCTTCGCGGCCGGAACTCGGCCCACAGGATCTGCAGCAAATCATAGGCGATGATCGACCCAAGGCTGTGCGAGACCAGCACGATGCGGTCGTAAGCATCGTCCTTCATCAGCGTCTTGAGCAACGTCAGGCCTCTGTCGCGGATCAGCGCACGCTTCTCGATCGTCGCCGCCTCGGCGCGCACATAAGCGGCGACGTCACCGAAATAGGGCAGGGCGAACTGATCCACCGCCCAGATGACAAAAGAAGCGAGGGTGGTGATCATCAGGCCGGTCGTCAAGGTAACGGCCTGTTGCCAGACCGATGTTGCCAGCACGAGTGCTGCGCCCAGAATGACGATAACGATCAGAAGTGTGGCGACGTAAAGCTTGCGGGCGTCGAGCGGAATGTCGGCGGGCTTGCGCCACAACAGGTTCGTCACCCAGGCGGCCAGCCGGCCGCGCGTCGTGCCTTGCGTGATGTCGGCCCAATAAAGCTCGTAGAAATCGGTACGGCGGCCATCGACGTCGTAGGGCGTGGTGATGCGGCGCAGCTCGTGTGACTTGGTCCGGCTGTCGGGCGTGATCCAGCTCTGGTTGATCGTGGCGCCGGAAACGGCCGGATCGGGAATCTGGGCGTAGGGTGGAGCACGGGTGGGATCGCTGCTCCAGACCGCCTGGACGAATCCCCTCAGCGTACCCATCGGCCGCTGCTCGCCCATGCCATGCACGATCACCACCGCCTGGCTGGGCTGCGCCTTTTTGTAAGCCAGCGATGCGACAGTCTTGGGCATCAGCGTCTCCGTTGACGACATCCGACGGCGGGATCGCTCATGCTACCCCCGGCTCACCGAGCCAACAATACACGGCAGCCCATGTGGAACTCCGTGAACCAATCCACAGTTTCGCAGTCGTGCCTCGGGCCGCGCGGAAAATAGTTCCGTTCCCGGCAAGCAAATCATTTCATTGCTCCTCGGAACGGAAATCGCTCAGGAACATTGTGACGACATCGATCAATTTCTCGCAGGGAGGCTCTTTATGGGACGCGGTATTTTGCTCTGGTTGCTCGGTATTCCGATCCCGATCATCATTCTCATCATGCTGTTCGTACGGTAGGAGGCGTCGATGCAGTCCACCGTATCGGCTGTCGACGTATCCGCCTCAACAGAATCCTCCGCCCCGGCCGTCAGCTGGGGTCCGATCATCGCCGGCGCCTTCGCGGCCTCGACGCTGACCTTCATCCTCATGCTGCTCGGTTCGGGGCTGGGGCTGACCATGGTCTCGCCGTGGTCCGGCGCCAGTGCCTCGCTGACCACCTTCGCGGTGTCCGGCGCCATCTGGCTCATCATCGTGCAATGGCTGTCCTCCGGGGTCGGTGGCTATCTTGCCGGACGCCTGCGCACCAAATGGGTCGGCATCCACACCGACGAGGTCTATTTCCGTGACACCGCGCACGGCCTCCTCGCCTGGGCGCTGGCGACATTGCTGGTCGTCGGCATTCTCGGGTCGGCGCTGTCGGCAGTGCTTGGTTCAGGCGTGCAGGCGGCTTCTACTGTTGCCTCGGGCGCCGCCATGGGTGCTTCGGCCGGCGCGTCCGCCAATGCCGGCAGCGCACCGACCGACAATGCGACATCCTATCTCGTGGATACGCTGTTCCGTCCGGCTGATGCCGCCAGGCTCGCGGCGGCCAATCCGGACAGCGATGCGGCTGCGGCCGGGCAGGCTTCGCGCATCCTCATCGCCAGTGCGGCGGCAGGCGAAATTTCGGCTGACGACAAGACCTATCTGTCGCAGCTCGTCGCCGCCCGCACCGGGCTTTCCGAGGCTGACGCCAAGGCGCGTGTCGACGCCTTGGTGGCCAGGGTCGAGGACGCCAAGGTCAAGGCCAAGCAGGCCGCCGACGCCGCCCGGAAAGGCAGCGCCACCTTCGCACTGCTTGGCGCCCTGTCGCTGGTTATCGGCGCCTTCATCGCCAGCGCTGCGGCAGCACTGGGCGGCAGGCAGCGCGACGACGAGGAAGCGGTTTTCCTGACCAGCCGCTGAACCGGTCTTCAACATAAAAAGCCCGGTCGAACCGGGCTTTTTTTGTTTCCGATGATGGACCGACAACCTTCCAGTGGAAAGTTGCGGCGGGATCAGTGATCCATGGCCTTGACGATTTCCTCGGTCATCTTCTTGGCGTCGCCGAGCAGCATCATGGTGCCGTCCTTGTAGAACAGCGTGTTGTCGATGCCGGCGTAGCCCGAGCCGAGCGAGCGCTTGACGAACAGGCAGGTGCGGGCCTTGTCGACGTCGAGGATCGGCATACCGTAGATCGGCGACGACTTGTCGTCGCGCGCGGACGGATTGGTGACGTCATTGGCGCCGATGACATAGGCGACATCGGCCTGCGCGAACTCGGAGTTGATGTCTTCCAGTTCGAACACTTCGTCATAGGGAACATTGGCTTCGGCGAGCAGCACGTTCATGTGGCCGGGCATGCGGCCGGCCACGGGGTGGATGGCGTATTTGACGTCCACGCCATTGGCCTTGAGCTTGTCGGCCATTTCGCGCAGCGCGTGCTGGGCCTGGGCGACCGCCATGCCGTAGCCCGGCACGATGATGACCTTCTGTGCGTTCATCATCAGATAGGCGGCGTCGTCGGCCGAGCCCTGCTTGACCGTGCGTTCGATGCCGTCATCGGCAACCGCCGCGGTCTCGCCGCCGAAGCCGCCGAGGATGACCGAGATGAACGACCGGTTCATGCCCTTGCACATGATGTAGGACAGGATGGCGCCGGACGAGCCGACCAGAGCGCCGGTGATGATCAGCGCCAGATTGCCAAGCGTGAAGCCGAGTGCGGCCGCCGCCCAGCCGGAATAGGAATTCAGCATCGAGACGACGACCGGCATGTCGGCGCCGCCGATCGGGATGATCAAGAGGACGCCGAGCGCCAGCGACGCCGCGACGATGAGCCAGAACACCAGCTTGGCCTCGGTGGTGACCAGAAGCACGATCAGCACGATCAGCGCGATGCCGAGGACCGCGTTGATGATGTGACGGCCGCCGATCATGATCGGCTTGCCCGACATGCGGCCATCGAGCTTGAGGAAGGCGATGACGGAGCCGGTGAAAGTGATGGCGCCGATGGCAACGCCAAGGCTCATCTCGATCAGCGCCTGGGCGTGGATGTCGCCATTCGTGCCGATGCCGAAACTTTCCGGCGCGTAGATGGCGGCTGCCGCTACCATGACGGCGGCAAGGCCGACCAGCGAGTGGAAGGCGGCGACCAGCTGCGGCATCGACGTCATGGCGATGCGGCGCGCTGTAACGGCGCCGACGCCGCCGCCGATGGCCAGACCAAGCACGATCAGGCCGAAGCGCCCGGCGGACGGAGTCGCCAGCGCCAGCGTGGTGGCAACGGCAATGCCCATGCCGATCATGCCGTAGAGATTGCCTTGGCGGCTGGTGGTCGGATGCGACAGGCCGCGCAGCGCCATGATGAACAGGACGCCGGAGACCAGGTAGAGGAAGGACGCGAAGTTGGCGTTCATGGCTCTCTACCGGTCCTTCTTCTTGTACATGGCCAGCATGCGCTGGGTGACCAGGAAGCCGCCAAAGATGTTGACCGAGACCAGCATCAGCGCGACGAAGCCGAAGCCGGTGGCAATGCCGGAGGCCGAGATGCCGACGGCCAGCAGCGCGCCGACGACGATGACCGAGGAGATGGCGTTGGTGACCGCCATCAGCGGCGTGTGCAGCGCCGGCGTCACCGACCAGACGACGTAGTATCCGACGAAGATCGCAAGTACGAAGATGGCGAAGCGGAAGACGAAGGGATCGATGGCGCCGCCGGACAGTGCGTGCGCGGCATCGCCCGCCGCATCGGCGCCACCGGGCGCATTGGCCAGGTTCTGCACAGCCAGCCGGACGGCGGCACTTGCCTGGTCAAGCTGATCGAGGGCTTTCTGCAAGGTCTGATCCATCACGCGATCCCCTTCGGCTTGGCGGCGGACTTGCCGGCAGTGGCTTTGTCGGACGCCTTTTTCGGTGCAGCCTTCTTCGGCGTGGCATCAGCCACCATGGTCTCCGCCGGAATGGCCGCCGGTTCGACATGGGGCTGTTCCGCCGCCTTGGCGAAGGCCGGATGCACCACGCGGCCAGCGTCGGTCAGCATCGTCGCCTTGACCAGATCGTCTTCGCGGTTGATGGCGAGCGTCTTGCTGGTCTTGTCGACCAGCGTCTCGAGGAAGGCGAACAGGTTCCTGGCGTAGAGCAGCGAGGCCGATGCGGCGACGCGGCCGGGCACGTTGAGGTGGCCGACGATTTTCACGCCATTGGCCGTGGTCACCACCTGGCCTGCAACTGCGCCTTCGACATTGCCGCCGCGCTCGACGGCGAGGTCGACGATCACCGAGCCCGGCTTCATCGAGGCGACCATCGCCGCCGACACCAGCTTCGGCGCCGGACGGCCGGGGATCAGCGCCGTGGTGATGACGATGTCCTGCTTGGCTATGTGCTCAGCGGTGAGCGCTGCCTGCTTGGCCTGGTACTCCTTCGACATTTCCTTGGCGTAGCCGCCGGCGGTCTCGGCCGCCTTGAACTCCTCGTCCTCGACGGCGAGGAACTTTGCGCCGAGCGACGCCACCTGTTCCTTGGCGGCGGGACGAACGTCGGTGGCGGTGACGACGGCGCCGAGACGGCGCGCCGTGGCGATCGCCTGCAGGCCGGCAACGCCGACGCCCATAATGAAGATCTTCGCCGCCGGCACCGTGCCGGCCGCCGTCATCATCATCGGCAGCGCGCGGTCATACTCCGATGCGCCGTCGATCACGGCCTGGTAGCCGGCGAGATTGGCCTGCGACGACAGCACGTCCATCGACTGGGCGCGGGTGATGCGCGGCATGAATTCCATCGAGAAGGCGGTGACCCCAGCCTCGGCAAGCGCCGCGACCGCGGCATCATTGCCGTAGGGATCCATGATGGCGATGACCGCCGCACCCGATTTGTAGCCCTTCAGCTCGGCGTCGGTCGGCCGGCGCACCTTCAGCACCACATCCGCCCGGCTCGCATTCGAAGCCTTGCCGATCGCGGCACCCGCCTTGGCGAACTCCTCATCGGGGATGCGCGACCTGGTGCCGGCGCCCGTCTCGACGGTGACGTCGAAGCCCAGCGCCGCCAGCCGCTTCACGGTATCGGGCGAGGCCGCGACACGAGGCTCGCTGGCATCGAGCTCGCGAGGGATGAAAACCGTCTGTCCCACCGCATGATCCTTTCGGCTGGAACCTGTTTGCGCAAGAGTGCGGCTTTGCGAAAGAGTGCGGCCGGATGTCCGGCTACGCCCTTGGCAAGGGTCTGAAGAGACTATCGGAGAATGAAGGCGCCGAGGGCGAGGATCAGCACGAACAGGATGGTCGCGGAGAAGAAGCCGCCTGCGAAGAAGCCGAAAGCCATGGCCAGGAGCAGGGCGCCGCAGAACAGCGAGCCGTATTTGGCCAGCGTCAGAAAGCCATGATAGGTGCGGTCATGTTCGGCATAGTCCATCTTCGCGCCCAGTTCGACAGGACCGGTCGGCGTGTGATCAGCCATAGGAATACCCCTTCGAAGACATCTTTGAGGCACATAGCGAAAAGCCGGGCCAAGAGCAATGGCGCTATTGCCGCACGACCAGTGACAACAGCCTCAAAGGAATGTTGAAAGCCGGCGGCAGGGCTTGTCGCCGGCCTAACGTCGAACGTTGAGGGTTTTGCGTTTCAACCGGCTAGATGCGGAAACAGCCCGAGCAGCCCAATGACGATCAGATAGAGCGCGACGATGTAGTTGAGCAGCCGCGGCATCACCAGGATCAGCACGCCGGCAATCAGCGAGATCAGCGGGGTCAGTGCTAGCTCGGGAATATGCATGTCGGTTCCTTTCTATGGCCGCGTCGGGGTCGTGACGTCCAGAACGCCGAAGCGGCCGGAAAGCTCCTCGCACCGGGCGCTAAAGTGCGCCGGCTTTGCCGACATTACGCTGCTTCGCGAAAATATTTAGCGGTGGGCAGGATGGTCAGCGGCGCGAGCTCGCCGGCCGGCGCCTTGGCAAACAGCATACGCCGCTCCAGCGCCGTCGACTGGAAGAAGGGAAAGCGCTCCAGCGTCGGGGCCATGTTCTGCTCGCAGATCGATTCATAGAAGAAGATCGGCATGGTGAAGGGCGGGTAGAGGCGCGGCTCGCCGACCTGCACCGATCCGAAGATGCGATGGTAGAAGGCCGTGTGCTCCTCGCGGATCATCGAAATGCAGCTGGTGGCGTTGAAGAAGGTGTTGGCGATAACCGCGAGCCGCAGCGTGACATAGGGCAGGGCGCGGTTGGCCGACGACATTTGCGGATCGATCGCCAACCGGCTCGGGTCGATGAAGGTCTCACCGCGCGCCAGCCGCAGCAGCAGCCGGTCGCCGAAAACGGTCATGATCGGCGCTTCGGGGGTCTCACGGGTCAAATGGTGGAGCCTGACGGTGCTGACCAGCTCGCCATCCATGAAGACGCCGAAACAGTAGCAATTGCGCACTTCGTCAAGGTGATCGACGAGCTTCTGTTCGGTAATGGTGTCAAGCAGGCCGTGTGTATGAAAGGCCTTGTAGCGCAGCCGGTAGACCGCTTCGAGATCCTCGCCGCTTTCGCAGCGCCGGTATTCGACACGCTCGAGGACGTCGAGGACGTTGCGGGCGAACAGGGAAGGCGGGCCAGATTTGACTGCCGCACCCGAAAGCACACCTGACTGATGCGTGTCCATTACTTCCCCTCGTACCGCCGCAGGAGAACAATACCGGACGACCGAAGGAACAAGAAGATGAAACTCTAATCGTCTGTGTTTACCGATCATTAACCTTAACAATCAGTTAACGTCTAGACAATACAACGCTTTTTAGACGGGCTTTTCAAGCGCAATTTAATGACGGGTCAGGGCGTGGCGAGTTTTGCCGCCGGCCGCAGCTCGGCGGCGAAAGGCCAGGTCACGTTGGACATGGTCTCTATGCCCGAGGCACTAAGTGCTGCGCCAAACAGGAAGCCCTGGACGAGGTCCGGCTTGACCGAATGCACCAGGATCTTCAGCTGTTCGAAGGTTTCCACACCTTCGATGGTGACGGTCAGCCCGAGCACGCGGGTCAGGTCGACGATGCCCTTCAACAAGTCGAGCGAACGCTTGTTCTGGGTCACGTCCATCAGGAACGAACGGTCGATCTTGATCTTGTCGAGCGGCAGCTTGTGGAGGTAGCTCAGGCTTGAATAGCCGGTGCCGAAATCGTCGAGCGCAATGCGCACGCCAAGCTGCTTCAGTTCCTCGATATACTGGCGCGTTAGCGATTTGTCGTCGAGCAGCGCGGTTTCGGTGACTTCGATCTCGAGGCGGCCGGCGGCGAGCCCCGAAGTGGCAAGCGCGTCGCGAACCTTCTGGACAACGTCGCGGTTGCGGAAATCCTTGGCCGAAAGGTTGACCGAGACGCTGGTCTGGCCCGGCCATTTGGCGCATTCGGCGCAGGCAGCCGCGAGCACAAAAGTGCTGATCTCGGAGATGATGCCCATTTCTTCGGCCAGCGGAATGAAGATGCTGGGCGAAACCGGCCCGAGATCGGGATGATCCCAGCGGCACAGGGCCTCGCAGCTGGCGATGCGCATGGTGTTCATCGCCACGATCGGCTGATAGACCACCCGCAGCGCCTTGCCTTCGACCGCCGTGCGCAGGTCGGCCTTCATCAGCTGGCGGTTGCGGAACGCCGCATCCATCGCTGCCTCGAACAGCCGCCAGTTGTTCTTGCCGAGTTCCTTGGCCTTGTAGAGCGCCAGATCGGCCTTGACGATCATGGCGTCGACATCGGTGTCGTCGACCCTGGACAGCACGGCGCCCGCGCTTGCCTGGATGCGCAGACCGTGGCCTGCGACGTCGACCTCGCCCTGCAGATCGGCAAAGATCTGGTCGAGCAGGCCCGTCAGATGGCTTTCATCCTCGACGCGGTCGAAGAAGATCATGAACTCGTCGCCGCCGAAACGGCTGACATTGACGCCTTGCCCGGCGACGGCCGCCAGCCGCTCGGCAACGGCATAGATAAGTCCGTCGCCGACCGGATGGCCGAGGGTGTCGTTGACGCTCTTGAAATCGTCGAGATCGAGCACCGCCAGGGCGCACAGGCGGTCGCGGCTGCCCGACGCCATGGCCTCGCCGACCAGCTCATGGAAATACGCGCGGTTCGGCAGGCCGGTAAGGCTGTCATAGCGCGCCATGAAGCGGATTTTTTCCTCAGCCTCGACGCGGGCGGTGACGTCCTCGAAGGTGATGACACCGAGATCCTGATTGCCTTCGCGGGCCGAGAACTCATAGTGCTGGCCATTGGAGAAGGAGACCAGCACCTTGCGGTCGCGGCCCTCGCGCAAGGCGCGCGTCAGCTGCGCTTCGACATAACGACAGTCTTTCGGCGCCAGCATGCCTCCGGCGACGCCGCGCAGGAGCAGCGAATGGATCGACCGCCCGAGCAGTTGGTCAGGCGAGCGCAGCGACATCAGATGCGCGGCTTCGGCATTGCCGACCACGACCTTGCCGTCGGGGCCGAGCATGACCAGGCCATGCGACATGGTGTTGAGCGCGCGGTTGAAGCGCTCGGCGAGCCTGGCGGCCGTCTTGCGCTCCGAAATGGCGTTGAACAGCACGGTGCGGACGTGGCTGGCCATCCGGGTGATGATGAAGATGAACGGCACGATGTAGAGGCCGAGGATGAAATCGCCGAGATGTCCCTTGAGCATCAGCCCGACCGCGATCGGCAGCACGACCGTGAAGGCCTGCACCGCAACCATGGTCTTGGAGCCGTAATTGCGGCCGACAATGGTCACCGTCGAGCCCATTATGACGGCGATGGCGGCGCTTTCCCCGAAGACATCGGGAATGAGATAGATTGAGGTGAAGCAGAAAAGCCCCATGAAGAAAGCCTGGATGGTGCCGCCAACCAGGTAGTAGCGTTCCCACTTCTTGGCTTGTTCATAAGTTTCGAAACTGCCTATGCGCAGGCCTTTGCGGATGCCGTAGTAACGGTAAAGCCCCGCCGCAAGCATAAGCGCGGCCAATGCAAGATAGGCCGGATGCCCCGAGGTAAAATAAACCAGAATGCCGATGAGGCCATGGCAAAATGCGCCAATCAGCAGGATCCCGGGATCGTTGAACAACGATCGCACGAACCCAGCATAGACGTCCTCACCTATCTCTGCGGCTTTGTTTTCTTGCATGGCCTGCGGTGTCGCACGAACCGCAGTCATGTCACATTCGCCTTAAGAAAGGTTTAGAGATGCCGTTCCGACGCCTGGCGTCAAGTCGGCTCCATCGGCGTAAACCGCGAAAATTCGTGTTCAGGTAAACAAGGCGTATCGATCACTCGGCGGCCTGAAGTTCAGGCCGCGCCGGCGTGTTGGCCAGCCGCTCGACAAGCCTTGTGCGCTCGCCCTCTGCCTTTTCGGCGCTGGCTTGCCTGACATGGCCGTAGCCGCGAATGAGCGCCGGCACCGAGACAAGGGCGATGGCGGCCTCGATCCTGCCTGGCGCAAGTGCTTTGGCGACAAGCTCCAGATCGGCCTCATAGCGGGCCAGAAGCTGCCGCTCCATGCGCCGCTCGGCGCTGTAGCCGAACACGTCGAAGGCCGTGCCGCGCAGGCTTTTCAGCGCCGCCAGCAGGCGAAAACCCTTCATCATCCACGGGCCGAAGCTCGATTTCCTCGGCTTGCCGTCATTGCCGCGCCTGCCCATGATCGGCGGCGCCAGATGAAATTCGAGCTTTTCGTAGCTCTGGAACTGTTTTGACAGCTCCATAGCGAAGGAGCCGTCAGTGTAGAGCCGCGCCACCTCATATTCGTCCTTGATCGCCATCAGCTTGAACAGATTTTTGGCGGCTGCCTCGGTCACCGCGGTCGAGCCGGGCACGGCCTTTGCCTCGGCGGCACGCAGGACCGCCAGCCGCTCGACATAGCGCCTGCCATAGGCGGCATTCTGATAGGCAGAGAGGAAAGCGACGCGGCGGGCGATGATATCGTCCAGCGTCTCGGCGATCTCAGTGGCCTTGCTCGGTTGCGCGATGAGGCCGCGCACAAACTCCGGCTGATGCGCGGCGCGCCGGCCCCAGCGGAAGGCGGCGATGTTCATCGCCACCGCCTCGCCATTCAATTCAATCGCTCTTTCAACGGCTTGCGCGGACAGCGGCAGCCCGCCATGCTGGAAAGCGAAGCCGAGCATGAACATGTTGGCGCCGAGCGAATTGCCGAACAATTGGGTGGCGGTGCGCGTGGCGTCGAAGAAATGGGTCTTGTCTTCGCCGGCGGCAGCACGGATCGCCTTCTTCAGGCGCTCGATCGGCAGCGAGAAATCGGCCGAACGGGCGAACTCGCCAGGCATGATCTCGGCGGTGTTGGCGAGGAAGATGGTATGGCCTTCGCGTACCGCGCCAAGCACCTTCTTGGCGCCCGAGACGACGAGGTCGCAGCCGAGCACCAGGTCCGCCTTGCCGGCCGAAACGCGGATCGCGTGGATGTCGTCCGGGGTGCGGGCGATGCGGACATGGGTGAACACCGAGCCGCCCTTCTGGGCGAGGCCGGCCATGTCGATCATGCCGCAGCCCTTGTCCTCGAGATGGGCGGCCATGCCGAGCACAGCACCTATGGTGACGACGCCGGTGCCGCCGACGCCGTCGATGATCGCCGCCCAACCCTCGCTACCGAGCGGGAATTCGGCCGGCACCGGCACGCCGTCAAGCGGGTCGGAGCGGCCGGCAATGCCTTCGGCCTTCCTGATCTTGGCGCCGTGCACGGTGACGAAGGACGGGCAGAAGCCGTTGACGCAGGAGAAATCCTTGTTGCAGCTCGACTGGTCTATTCTGCGCTTGCGGCCGAACTCGGTCTCGACCGGCTGGATCGAGACGCAGTTCGATTGCAGGCCGCAATCGCCGCAGCCCTCGCAGACCAGTTCGTTGATGAAGACCCGCTTGTCGGGATCCGGGAAGGTGCCGCGCTTGCGGCGGCGGCGCTTTTCGGCGGCGCAGGTCTGGTCGTAGAGCAGCACCGAGACGCCCTTGACGTCGCGCAGCTCGCGCTGGACGAGGTCGAGGTCGTCGCGGTGGTGGATGGTGGCGCCGGAGGGGAATTCGGCCTTCCCCGCATATTTCTCCGGCTCGTCGGTGACGATGGCGATGCGCTCGACGCCTTCGGCGCGCACCTGCCTGGCGATCATGTCGACAGTCAGGCCGCCCTCATGCGGCTGACCGCCGGTCATGGCGACGGCGTCGTTGTAGAGGATCTTGTAGGTGATGTTGGCATCGGTCGACAGCGCGAAGCGGATCGCCAGCGTGCCGGAGTGATTGTAGGTCCCGTCGCCGAGATTCTGGAAAATGTGGCCGCGCTTGGAGAATGGCGCCTGGCCGACCCATTGTGCGCCCTCGCCGCCCATGGCGGTGAAGCCGACCGTGTTGCGGTCCATCCACAGCGCCATGAAATGGCAGCCGATACCGGCGGCGGCGATCGAGCCGTCGGGCACCTTGGTCGAGGAATTGTGCGGGCAGCCGGAGCAGAAGAACGGCGTGCGCGAACCGATATCGCTGGTGTCGGCAAGCATCGCCTGGAACTGGCGCAGCTTTGCCACCTTGGCAGCGATCTCTTCCGAAGAGCCGATTGTGCGCAGGATGCGCTCGCCCAGCGCAATGGCGATCTCGTTGGGGTCGAGCGCGCCCTTGGCCGGGAACAGCCAGTCGCCGCGCTCGTCCTTCTTGCCGACGATCGTCGGCTGCGTGGCGGTGCCGTAGAGGTTTTCGCGCAGCTGCACCTCGATAAGCGAGCGCTTCTCCTCGACGACGACGATGGTGTCGAGGCCGCGGGCGAATTCTGAGATATGCTGCAGGTCGAGCGGCCACGGGCAGCCGACCTTGAACAGGCGGATGCCGATGCGGCCGGCGGCGGCCTCGTCGATGCCGATATCTTCCAGCGCCTGGCGGACATCGAGATAGCTTTTGCCGAGCGTGATGATACCGAGCTTCGGCGCGCGCCCGCCCGAATAGACGATGCGGTTCAGGCCGTTGGCATGGATGAAGGCGGACGCAGCGGCGCGCTTGTATTCGTGCAGGCGCTCCTCCTGGCCGAGCATGTCGATCTCATCGCGGATGTTGAGGCCGCCGGGCGGCATATCGAACTCCGGCACGACGATGTTCAGGCGCTCGAGCGCGGCATCGACGGAGGCCGAGGATTCGATGTTGTCCTTGACGCATTTGATCGCCGCCCAGGTGCCGGCGAAGCGCGACATGGCAAAGCCGTAGAGGCCGTAGTCGATGATCTCCTGAACGCCGGCCGGGTTGAGGATCGGCACCATGGTGTCGACGAACAGGAATTCGGTGGCGTGCGCATTGGTCGATGATTCGGCCATATGGTCGTCGCCCATCAGCGCAAGCACGCCGCCATACTTCGACGATCCCGCGAGGTTGGCGTGGCGGAAAACGTCGCCGGAGCGGTCGACGCCCGGCCCCTTGCCGTACCAGACCGAAAACACGCCGTCATGCGTGCCTTCACCCAGCAATCCCGTCTGCTGAGAGCCCCAGCAGGCGGTGGCGGCAAGCTCCTCGTTGAGGCCGGGCTGGAAAACGATGTCGGCCTGCGCCAGCTGCTTTTTCGCCCGCCACAGCTGCATGTCGAGGCCGCCGAGCGGCGAGCCGCGATAACCGGACACGAAGCCGGCCGTGTTGAGGCCGGCCTGGCGGTCGCGCTCGCGCTGCATCAAAAGCATGCGGATGACCGCCTGTGCGCCGGACAGGAAGATGCGCTCCTTACCGAGATCGAACTTGTCGTCGAGCGCGACGTCGTGCAGCGTCATCAGGCATTTCCTCTGCGGAGACAGCACCGGGGCGCGCAGCCAACGTAGGAGTGAGATGGCGCAGTCTTTCTCCGCTTGCAAGGCAGGTCAAACGAAATCGAAAGTGCCAGGCAAAGCGCAACGAACGATCCGCTGCCGTCGCGTATCCGGCACGAAATCGGTCCGCGGCGGTTGTCCGGCGACCAGAAATTTCCACGCAGTCGCGCCGGGCAAAGACGCGTCAGCCTTTCGAGCAATCCGGCTTCGGCTCACCCGGCAGCTTGCCGTCGGGATGGCCGGCAAGATCGGGATTGGCCGTATAGAGCTGGTCGACCACCAGCGGCCGGTCGGGAAGGATCGACTGGTCCTCGCTCGACATCAGCGTCGTGTCGATCTTCTGCAGGAACGTGCCGTCAGGACCCCTGATGCTGATCGAAATCGCATAGGGCTTGTCCTTGACGATACAGGTGAGCGCCGGGCTTTCCAGGCTGACCTTGTCGAGCTTCGGCCAGACCTTCTGCTCGATCACCAGGGGAGAACCGCCGGCCGGATTCTGGAAGCTGGCGACCGCAACCTGGCCTTCGCCCATCGGCTGCAGGGGCCGCAGCGTCACGACATAGGTCGCCCGGGCGAGGCGGTAATTGAAGACGACGACCTTGCCGGAAACCTCGAACAGCTTGCCGTCGCCGCCGGTGTCGCGGCAGGCGCCAAGCGCAACGGCTGCAATGAGCGCAGCACCGACAAGGATCGAACGAAAAACAACCCTAGGCATTGTTGACCTCATGTGCCGCCGTGCGGCGGCGGCGATAGTGACGGCTTGCTTTCTGGCGGTTGCCGCACACAGCCATATCGCACCAAAGGCGGCTGGAATTGCGGCTCCTGTCGAGAAACAGCCAGCTGCAATTGGGACAGATCCTGAGCCTGGCGACCGTGTCGTCGCGCAGCAGCGACAAGGCCGAAACCGCCAGCGCCGCCTCGAACGCGATCGGCGTCGCCGGATCGCCGAACGGTCTGCCCGGGGCGCCGATTTCGGCCGGGCTCCGATCGAGGCCGTCGGCGCAGGCCTTGAGAAAAGCGGCGAGGTCGCCGGCGGCAAGCGCGCCTTTCGACACCGCGCCGCGAAACAGGCGGTCGGTCGTCTCGCGGATCGCCAGCACCACCGGGGCGATCCTGTCCGGCGAGGTCGCCTCCAGCGGTCTGCCGCCAAGCTCGGCGCCGCGAAAGCCGCTTGCGGCATCGGCGAAGCGCGCGATCTCGGCCGGATCGTCAAAACGGTCGAAGGTCTTTTCCGGATCGTTGCGCAACACCACGGTGTTGGCCGTATCGAGCGCAAGAATGCCGCCGGTGAAGCGATGCGAGGTCCAAGATACCGTCATATCAGAAATCTAACCGATAAACCGCATTTGACAAGTTAGATTCTAGGATGCAAACATTGGCGCGGGCTCCAGCGCCCGGAAAGCTGTCTATGCTCTATTTCTTCCAGCAGGTGCTGAACGGGCTGCATTCCGGCGCGCTCTATGCGCTGCTTGCCTTCGGCTACGTGCTGACCAACGGCATCCTGCACCGGACCAATCTCGCCTATGGCGCGCTGTTCGCCTTTTGCGGCCAGACGATGATCCTGACCGTGGCCTTCGGCTATCAGGTATTGTGGCTGACCTTGCTGGCGGCAGTGGTGCTCGGCGTCGTCACGGCTTTCCTTTATGCCGCGCTGATCGGCCACGTGCTGTCGCGCAGCGTCTTCGAACCGCTGGCCGACCGCACGCCCAATGCCATTGTGGTGACGACGCTCGGCATCCTGCTGGTGCTGTCGGAAGCAAGCCGTATCGCCGCCGACACGCATGATTGGTGGCTGCCGCCGATGCTGGCGCAGCCCATCGTTTTTGCTCAGGATGCCGGCTTCCAGGCGACGCTGACGCTGATCCAGCTCATCGATTGCGCGGTGGTTCTGGCGGCAATCATGCTCGCTGCATGGGCGTTTGCCCGCTCGGGCTTCGGCCGCCGCTGGCGCGCCGTCTCCGACGATCCCAAAGCGGCTGCCATGTGCGGCGTGGACGTGCGCGCAGTGTTCCGGCATGCGGTGCTGTTCGGCGGTTTCTGCGCCGCGCTGGCCGGAATCATGGCCGCCCTTTACTACGGCAATGTCAGCTTCGGCTCCGGCCTCGTCTACGGGCTGAAAATCCTGTTCGTGACGGCGGTGGGCGGCTATCTCTCTCCGCCTCGGGCCGCGCTCGGTGCGGCCGCCTTCGGCATGGCGGAGTCGCTATGGGCCGGCTATTTCCCGATCGAATGGCGCGATGGCTGGATGTATCTGTTCCTGGTCGCGGCACTTGTGCTGATCGGTCCCGGCCGCGACCAGCAGAAGATCGCCTGATCGCCGCATCCGCTGTCAGACTTTGGTTGCATGACGCAGCAGCCGGTCGGCACTTATCCCCTGCCTCCCGTCACGACGGCGTTGATCGCGCCCATGCCATGTTGACCCGCCGAACCACGCACGGCATACCGTTGGGCCACAGCGGCGCGACGGAAAATAGGGGAGCCGGCGCGCCTTCGACCTCAGGGAGGAAATGCATGGCAGGGCTGCTCGCTCTATCCAGAACGATCGACCGTATGAACGAGTTCATCGGCCGGTGGATATCGTGGCTGATCCTGCTGGCAATCCTGGTCAGCGCCGCCAATGCCATCATCCGCAAGGTCTTCGACGTCTCGTCGAATGCCTGGCTGGAACTGCAGTGGTACCTGTTCGGCGCCGCCTTCATGCTGGCCGCCGCCTACACGCTGAAACAGAACGACCATATCCGCATCGACATCGTCTACGGCATGTGGTCGCGCCGCGTGCAGCACTGGATCGACCTGCTCGGCCATGTCTTCTTCCTGATGCCGTTCGTGACGCTGATGGTGATCTATTTTATACCCTACGTGTCGCTGTCGTTCCGCAGCGGCGAAATGTCGAACAATTCCGGCGGCCTGATCATCTGGCCGGCCAAGGCGATCCTGCTCGTCGGCTTCTTTCTGCTGGCGCTGCAGGGCATCTCCGAGATCATCAAGAAGATCGCCATCATGCGCGGCGACATGGACGATCCCAATCCGTTCATCTCGGTGCACGAACAGGCCGAGCTCGAGGCGAAAGCCCTTGCCGAAGAAGCCAAGGCGCTCGCCCAGGAGGCGCGCCCATGATCGAGTTCATCGCCCAGAACATGGCGCCGATCATGTTCGCTTCGCTGATCATCTTCCTGCTGATCGGCTACCCCGTCGCTTTCTCGCTCGCCGCCAACGGCCTGATGTTCTTCTTCATCGGTGTCGTGCTGTCGCCCTATTCGGGCGGCTCGATCAACCTGGCGTGGCCGCTGCTGCATGCGCTGCCCGACAATTTCTACGGCAGCCGGGTGATGTCGAACGACACGCTCTTGGCAATCCCGTTCTTCACCTTCATGGGCATCGTGCTGGAACGATCGGGCATGGCCGAGGACCTGCTCGACACGATCGGCCAGCTGTTCGGCCCGGTTCGCGGCGGCCTTGCCTATGCGGTGATTTTCGTCGGCGCGCTGCTTGCCGCGACCACGGGCGTGGTCGCGGCTTCGGTCATCGCCATGGGCCTGATCTCGCTGCCGATCATGCTGCGCTACGGCTATGACCGACGACTGGCGTCGGGCGTCATCGCGGCATCCGGCACACTCGCCCAGATCATCCCGCCGTCGCTGGTGCTGATCGTTCTGGCCGACCAGCTCGGCCGTTCGGTCGGCGACATGTATGCCGGCGCGCTGATCCCCGGCCTGGTGCTGACCGGCCTTTACACGCTCTACATCCTGATCATGTCGATCGTCCGGCCGAACTCGATGCCGGCGTTGCCGCTGGCGGCCCGCACGCTTGGCCACGGCGTGCTGTCGCTGCTCGCGGCACTGCTGGTGGCAGTCGCGGCTTCCTATGCGGCCTATCGCTACCTTGCGCCGGCGCATGGCGACAATGCCGATATCCTTGGCGCCAGCATCGGGGTGATCCTGATCTATATCGTGGCGATCGCCGACAAGGGTCTGAACATCAACATGATGTCCAGGTTGGCGCAGCAGGTGATCATCGTTTTGATCCCGCCTCTGGCGCTGATCTTCCTGGTGCTGGGCACCATCTTCCTCGGCATCGCCACCCCGACGGAGGGCGGCGCCATGGGCGCGGTTGGCGCCCTGGCGATGGCGGCAATGAAGGGGCGGTTGTCGCTGGATGTCATCAAACAGGCGCTCGCGTCGACCACCAGGCTTTCCTCCTTCGTGCTGTTCATCCTGATCGGCGCGCGGGTGTTCTCGCTGACCTTCTACGGCGTCAACGGCCACGTCTGGGTCGAGCATTTGTTGACGTCGCTGCCGGGCGGCGAAGTCGGCTTCCTGATCGGCGTCAACATCCTGGTCTTCGTGCTCGCCTTCTTCCTCGACTTCTTCGAGCTCGCCTTCATCATCGTACCGCTCTTGGCGCCGGCTGCCGATAAGCTCGGCATCGACCTGATCTGGTTCGGCGTGCTGCTCGGCGTCAACATGCAGACAAGCTTCATGCACCCGCCTTTCGGCTTTGCGCTGTTCTACCTGCGCTCTGTCGCCGCGCGCGTGCCCTATCTCGATCGCCTCACCGGCAAGCAGATCGCGCCGGTGACCACCGGCCAGATCTATTGGGGCGCCGTGCCCTTCGTCTGCATCCAGGTGATCATGATCGGGCTGACCATCGCCTTCCCGCAAATGGTCATGCGCTACAAGGGTGCGGCCGTCGATCCGGGAACGATCGAGATCAACTTGCCTGATATGCCAGGCCTTGCGCCTCTCGGCACACCACCACCAGCCAACGGTGGCCCATCACCTGCGGCGCCACCGTCGAACGATCTCTCGCAGCCGCCGAATTTCGGCGAGACGCCGCCCGCCAAGCCGGCGGCGCCGGCGACCGACCTGTCGCAGCCGCCGAACTTCAACTGATGTGTGAACACTGAGAACCTGAGTGAGGATGTCATGAGAGCCGTGCGCCTGGAAGCCGTGGGCAGCATTGCGCTACGGGAGGTCGACAAGCCTGTTGCGGGACCGCAGGACGTTCTGGTGCGCGTCGAAGCCTGCGGCGTTTGCGGCACCGACCGTCACCTCCTCCACGGCGAATTCCCTTCGAGCCCGCCGGTGACGCTTGGTCACGAATTCTGCGGCATCGTCGAGGCTGTCGGCGACGCGGTTTCCGGCATCGCCATCGGTGACCGTGTTACCGGCGATCCCAACATCTTCTGCGGACGCTGCAGTCATTGCCGAGCCGGCCGCGTCAATCTGTGCAGCAATCTCAGGGCCATCGGCATCCATCGCGACGGCGGCTTCGCCGACTACGTCGTGATGCCGCAGAACCAGGCCTTTCTTCTGCCTGCGAACCTCAAGCCAACGCATGGCGCCTTCTGCGAGCCGCTGGCCTGCTGCCTGCACGCTGTCGACCTCGCCGGAATCAGACCCGGCGCTGCCGTGGTGGTGCTTGGTGGCGGCGTCATCGGCCTGCTTACCGTGCAATTGGCGAGGCTCGCAGGAGCGGCGACCATCATCCTGTCGACGCGGCAGGCCTCCCGCCGTGCGCTCGCCGAAGAGCTCGGTGCAACGGCGACGGTCGACCCAAACGCGGTCGACCCGATCGAGGCGATCGCCGGCCCAACCGGCCTTGTGCCCGGCGGGGCCGACGTGGTGCTCGAATGCGCCGGTGTCCCCGATACCGTCGAACAATCGATGCGGCTGGCGAAGTCCGGCGGCTCGGTGGTGATCGTCGGCGTGATGCCGCAAGGCGTGAAAGTGCCCTTCGAACCGTTCGACATCCTGTTTCGCGAACTGAAGGTTCTCGGCTCGTTCATCAACCCCTTCACCCACAGGCGGGCGGCGGACCTTGTCGCGTCCGGCGCAATCGAGATCGACAAGCTCATCTCAAGGCAGGTCGGCCTGGAGGAAGCCGCCTCGGTGATCGCCAATCCGGCAGCGCCCGGCGAGGTCAAGGTGTTGGTGGTGCCGGGCATGGAATGAAGGGCAGCCTCAATCCTGCGGCGTTGGCGATTGGCGAAACGGCGATGACCGCGCCCCTCTCCCCGTCACTATACGGGGACAGGATGCCGGCAGGCAGGTGAGGGGTAGCGTCAACGCTCGGAAAAATAAGCTATAATTTCGGGGCGGCTACCAAGCCCAAGGCGATCGATCGCCGAAGTTTGCGCCGCCCCTCATCCACCTGCCGGGACCTTCTCCCCGTATAGTGACGGGGAGAAGGGACAGATCCCAGCCTACAGTTTGCCGTTGCGCTGCTGGACCATCATGAAGGTGTCGTAATTGTACTCGGCCACCTGCGCCCACAGATAGTGCTCCTTGCGGAAGCCCTTGATCGAGTCCCAGATCTTCTTGAACGGTGCGTTGGTGGCTTCCATTTCGGTGTAGACCTCATTGGCCTTCTCGAAACAGGCGGCCATGATGTCCTGGCTGAACGGGCGCAATTTCGCGCCGCCGGCCACCAGCCGCTTCACCGCCGCAGGATTGAGAAAATCGTATTTCTGCAGCATGTTGGCGTCCGCCGCCTGCGCGGCGGTGTGCACAAGCGACTTGTAGGCGGGCGACAGCTCCTCGTACTTGGCCTTGTTGAACAAGAGATGGACGGTCGGGCCGCCTTCCCACCAGCCGGGATAATAGTAGTAGGGCGCGACCTTGTAGAAGCCGAGCTTCTCGTCGTCATAGGGGCCGACCCATTCGGCGGCGTCGATCGTGCCTTTTTCCAGCGCCGGATAGATGTCGCCACCGGCGATCTGCTGCGGCACGACGCCGAGCTTCTGCACCACTTTGCCGGCAAAGCCGCCGATGCGCATCTTGAGGCCGGACAGGTCGGCGACGGTGTTGATCTCCTTGCGGAACCAGCCGCCCATCTGCACGCCGGTGTTGCCGCCGGGCAGGCCGAAAAGACCCTGCGTGGCAAGAAACTCGTTGAACAGGTCGATGCCGCCGCCATGATAGTGCCAGGCGTTCATGCCGCGCGCGTTGAGCGAGAACGGCACCGCCGCACCGAGCGCCCATGTCGGGTCCTTGCCCCAATAATAGTATGACACCGTGTGGCAGGCCTCGACGGTGCCGGCAGTGGTGGCGTCGGCGGCCTGCAGGCCGGGCACGAGTTCGCCGGAGGCGAAGACCTGGACCTGGAAATTGCCGTCCGTCGCCTCAGACAGCATCTTGGAGAAGACTTCGGCGCCGCCATAGATCGTATCGAGTGACTTGGGAAAGGATGACGCCAACCGCCACGTCACTTTCGGATTGGACTGGGCGATTGCCGGTGCGGCTAGCGTAGCGGCAGCCGCCGCTGCGCCCACGCCGGTGACCCCGGCCTTGCGGATGAATGAACGACGATCCATGCAGTTCCTCCCTATTGGACCAACAACCGATATCAGGGACATCTCCTCACGTCCGGTATCGATTTGCCCGAAACAATACACGGGCAAAAGGTCGAGTCCAGCATGGTGGCGGGATTTGACGGCGGCGCTGGCGACAAATCCGCGGGCCGGCCGGCCAGCCTGCAACTATAGTCTAACGTTCGCCGCGTGGCCCATGCGAGATGGCGAAACTTGCCATGGAAAAGCGCCTTCGGATCGCCTATTTTGCAGGCACAATAGCTATTCGCTTCGCGCCAAATGGAATCCGGACCCAAAATGCACCAGCCGCTCGTCGCCATATCAACCGACGTCCGTCAGTTCGACAACTACACCTGGCATGCCGTCCCGCAGCAATATATCGAGGCAGCACTTTCCGGCGCCGGCGTGTTCCCGCTTTTGGTGCCGTCATTCGGTGACCGGCTCGACTTCGACGAGCTGTTGTCTTCGGTCGACGGTGTCATGGTCACTGGCTCGAAGTCCAACGTGCATCCATCGCTCTATGGCGGCGACGCCAGCGAAGCCAACGGCCCCTACGACCCGGCGCGCGATTCCACCACGCTGCCGCTAATCCGCAAGGCGATCGAGCGCGGCGTGCCGCTGCTTGCCATCTGCCGCGGCATCCAGGAGTTGAACGTTGCGCTGGGCGGCACGCTTGGCACCGAGATCCAGGAGCGCGAAGGCTCGCTCGACCATCGCGCGCCGGTGAGCGACAACCAGGACGAACGCTTCGCCATTCACCAGACCATTTCGATCAAGCCGGGCAGCTGCCTGGCCGGCGTGTTTGGCGCCGGCGACATCAAGGTCAACTCGCTGCACCGCCAAGGCATCGACCGGCTCGGCTCGAAGCTGCAGGTCGAGGCGGTTGCCGGCGACGGCACGGTGGAGGCAGTTTCGGTGAAGGACGCCCGCGCCTTCGCCGTCGGCGTGCAATGGCACCCCGAATACTGGGTCAAGTCGGACAACAACTCGGCCAAGATCTTCCGCGCCTTCGGCGATGCGGTGCGGCTGCATGCGGCGGCGAAGGCCGGCGCGCGGGCGGCGGCGGAATAAATCCCGACGATCAATTGCCGGCGGATTGATCCCGTTCGCCGGTTGTCGCCAGCGAAAGCAGCGGCGTGGCCGGAGCGTAGGATTCGTAGCCGTCGCCATCCGCAACCGAGAAGGTGACGATCGGGTCGGTGCCGTCGGCGCTGAACGCGATCGTGCCGTCCTCGCCCTCTCGCCAGAATTTTGCCCGCTCGATCCCCGGCAGCAACCCGCGGCAGTTCGGCGCCACGGTCAACAGCGACAGGCCATCGTCAATCGCGGCGCCGCGGCTAACCGCGCAGTCGCCTTCGTCGCCATTGGCGACCAGCCTGAAGGTGGTTGCCGGCCTTGCTTCATTGGCCGAACTTTCACTGCTGCCGCCGTGAAACAGCTGAAAGCCGGCGAAAAGTGCCGCTGCCGCAATCAATGCCGGAAGTTTCGTCATCTTGCACTCCGCGCCCCCCGGCGCAGATGCAGAATGATTCCAAAGCGTTAAGCCGACGTTAACGAGTGTGGCAGACAGCCGCTCAGCTTCGTGGCTTGACTTGCGCCGTCTCCGGCACCGGGGTCAGTGGCCGGCGCTCGCTGAACCAGGATACCAGATTGTCGACGCACAGATCCGCCATGGCGCGGCGCGTGTGGTGCGAGGCCGAACCGACATGGGGCAAAAGCGAGGTGTTGGGCGCCTCCAGCAAAGCCTTGGGCACATTCGGTTCATCGGCGAAAACATCGAGCCCGGCCGCGGCGATGGTGCCGTTGGCAAGCGCTGCGGCGAGGTCTGCCTCGTCGACCGTGCTGCCACGGCCGATGTTGACGAAAACGCCGTTGGCGCCAAGCGCCGCCAGGATTTCGGCATTGACCGCCTTCTCCGTGGAAGCGCCGCCCGGCACTACGGAAATCAGCGTATCGACCGCTTCGGCAAGGCCCTTCAGCGTCGGGTGGTATTCATAAGCCAGACCTTCGACCTTGCGCCTGTTGTGGTAGGCCACCGGCAGCCCGAACGCTTCCAGCCGGCGCGCAATGGCAAGGCCGATGCGGCCCATGCCGAAAATGCCGACATGCCGACCGCGCAAGGTCAGCCGGCTCAGGGGATAGTTGCCCTTCTTCACCCAACTGCCGTCGCGCAGCCATTTCTCGGCGTTGTAAAGTTCACGCACGGTGTTGAGCAAAAGGCCGATCGTGGTGTCGGCGACCTCCTCGGTCAAAACATCGGGGGTGTTGGTGACCATGATGTTTTTCTTGGCCGCATGGCCGGCATCGACCGAATCATAGCCGACGCCGAAGGAGGCGATGAGTTCGAGGTTGGGCAATGCATCCATCAATGCCGCATTGACGCCGGCAAAGGACGCAATGGCGCGCACGTCATGGCGCATCTCCTCGGTGACCAGGGCGGGATCGGCTCGCTCTATCTTGACCCGCTTGAAGGTGCGGTCGATGCGCTCGACCGCATGGTCGTTGAAATGTCCTGGCACCAGAACGGCGACGGTCTGCAACGCATCAGTCTTGGTCATGCACGCTCCACCGGCTTGCCGGTCGACTGGCGCACATGCAGTTCCGGCTTGATCAGTTCCTGTGACGGCCGTACCGCCTGTCCGTTCAGCTTGTCGAGCAGCGCGCTGGCGGCACGGCGGCCGACCTCTCGCTGGCCATTCCAGACTGTGGTGAGCGCCGGTGTCGCGATTGCCGCCTCCTCGAGATCGTCATAACCGGTCACCGAGATGTCGGCGCCCGGCACCAGGCCGGCGCGGGCAATGCCGTTCATCAGGCCGATGGCGACCAGATCATTCCAGCAGCAAGCGGCGGTTGGCTTGTCTTTAAGCGCCAGAAACTGTCCAGCCGCCTCGAATCCGCCCTGCTTGGTGCGCGGCCCGGCGATGCGCCAGGACGGCCTGACCTCAAGCCCGGCGGCCTCCATGGCGTTGAGATAGCCCTGGTAGCGGTCGCGCCCGGTCGAGGTCTGGTCGGTGCCGCCGATCATGGCGATGCGCTTGTGCCCGAGCGAGATCAGATGATTGGTGGCAAGTGCCGTGCCATAGGCATCGTCGCCGCGAAACACCGGCACGTCGGCGCCTTCCACGCTGCGTGCGATCAGCACCGCCGGCAGGCCGTTTTCCTCGGCCATGACGATGTCAGAGGCCGGCGTGCCGATGGCCGGCGACATGATGACGCCGTCGGCGCCAAGCTGCAGCAGCGTATCGATGAAGGTGCGTTGCTTTTCCAGCTGGTCATAATGGTTGGACAGGATGAAGGTCTGCCGGCTGCGATCGAGTTCGCTTTCGATCGAGCGCAGGATCTCGGCGAAGAACGGGTTCATGATGTCGTGCACGACGACGCCGACAATGCCCGAGCGCGAGGTGCGCAGTGAGGCGGCGCGGCGGTTGTAGATATAACCGATGGCCCGCGCATGTTCCTTGATGCGGTCACGCGTGGCGCCGGCGACCAGCGGGCTGTCGCGCAAGGCGAGGGAGACGGTGGCCGTGGACACGCCAAGCGCATCCGCGATCGTCGAAAGCTTGATCTTTTGTGCCAGCCCTTGGCTCCCCGAGTTTTTAAATTTTTTAAATGCGGCGTTATGCCATCGGATTCGGAGCAAATCAAAGTTTTTTCGCCAGCGCCTCCGCCTCGGCATCGACGGTCGTGCGATTGCGCAGCCGCAAACGGTGCTCGCGATGGATGATGTAAAGGCCGCTGGCGACGATGATGGCAGCACCCACCAGCGTCCAGCGGTCGGGGAACTGGTGGAAGATGATCCAGCCGGACAGGATCATCCAGACCATCTGCGAATAGGGATACAGCGCCAGCGCCGTGGTGGTTGCCAGGCGATAGGCCTGCACCAGAAGCCAGTGGCCGCCGGCGCCAAACACGCCCAGCATCACCAGTATGACCCAATGCCAGCCATCCTGCGGCAGCTGATGCGAGAACGGCAGCATCGGCAAAAGGAGCACGGCCGGCGCCAGCGCCGAAAACAGGATCAGGCTTTCCGAGCTTTCGCTGGCCGACATGCGACGCGTCATGATGACGTAAAAACAGTTCGACAGCATGGAGCCGAGCGCGAAGAGGTGGCCGACACCGAAAACGCCGACGCCCGGCCTTGTGATGACGAGCACGCCGACAAAACCCGTCAGGATCGCCAGCCAGCGCCGCCAGCCCGCCCATTCGCCGAGCAGCGGACCGGCAAGGGCGGTGATCACCATCGGGCCGAAGAAGTAGATCGAGGTGGTCTCGGCCAATTGCAGTGTCTTGAGCGCCATGACGTTGCACATGGTCGAGCCGAACAGCAGTCCGCCGCGCAGGATGTGGGCCGACAGATTGTTGGCGCGGAAGCGCGACGGCTCGCGCCAGCCGCGCAGAAAAACGCCGACAAGCAGGACATGGACGGTGAAGCGGGCCCAGGCGACGATCAGCGCCGAGACGCCGGCCAGCACCAGATATTTGCTCGATGTGTCGAGAAAGGTGAAAAAGACATAGGTGGACAGCATGAACAGCATCGCCGCGGGCGGCGTTGCGCTTTCGTCTGATCTTGCGGGAACGTTCAAATGTCAGGCCGGGCAGGGAGGATCAACGCTTAACCTTTGCGGCAATCTCCAGCGCCCGGCAAGCCAAAAGCGACTGGCACAACAGGCGTCTGAGACAGGTTCAGCGCAGGCCGATCCGATGCCAGCTAAGGCGCTTTGCGTTCCGCTGCGACGTTCTGACATCCCGGTGCTTTGCCGTCGGATGCCACTTGCGCCTGGAGATGAAGCCACAACGCCTCGGCGACGGGTCCATGCGGTCGGTCGCGCCGGCGCACCGCCGCCAGGATCTCCGTCCGGCCGGGCAGATGTGCACCAGCGATCGAGATCAGCCTCCTATCCCGCAGTTCGTCCTCGATCAGCCATGCCGGCAGATGGCCCCAGGCCAATCCGTGAAGGATCAGTTCCTTCTTCATCAGATGATCCGGCACCGAGCACTGATGCGCACCGTCGACGAGGAAATAGCTCTCCGGCGACGGCCGCCGCGCCGTGTCGCGGATCACGCACTGGGTGAAGGGCCGCATCTGCTCCGGCGCAATCTCGCGGCCAGGCGCGAACGGAAGGAACCCAGGCGCCACCACCGGCACGAGGGGCACCGCGCAGAGATGGATCCGCTCGAGATGCGGATCGGAAGGATCCGTGCGATGGAAGATGAGGTCAGCCTCGCCTTCCATCAACCGTTCGAGCGGACCGCCGACCGCCTCGTACTCCAGGTGCAGGCGTGTCCCGGTGCGTTCGGCAAAGAAGCCGCTGAGCATAGGCAGGATTTGCGGTCGCGGGCACAGATCACCCACGACCACACGCAGGACCGTCTCCTCGCCACTCGCCAACTGGCCCGCATAGGTTCGCAGATGGTCGAGCTCGCGCAATGTCAGCTGCGCTCGCGCGTGAAACTCGCGGCCCGCCTCCGTCAGCCCCACCCGATATCCGCTGCGGTCGAGAAGTGTGAGCCCGAGCAACTGCTCGAGGCGTGCGACAGCGGCGAAGACGGATGGATGCGATCGGTTCAAGGCAAGGGCGGCCGCCTGGAAGCTGCCCTCGCTTGCCACGGCGTCAAAGCACCGTAGGTCGTGGAGTTAGACCATTCATTATCGCCAAAACCTACTGAGATTGTCCAATCATAGTAATTTTCCTGGATAATTACGAGGCCTAGGGTGGCTCATTCAAAGGGCGGCGGGAGCATCGAACTCCTTTCGCCAGGGTGAGATGAGGACCAGATGACTGACACGCTTTATTTTACGACGCGCGACGGCTGCCGGATCGCCTATCAGCTGGCGGGGGCCGGCCCTGTGCTTGTGCTCTCGAATTCCATTGCGACGAACCTGCATATGTGGGACCGGCAGCTTGCGGAATTTGCCGGATCTTTCCGGGTGCTGCGCTATGATCTGCGCGGCCACGGCAGTTCCGATGCTCCGGCCGGAGCCTATTCGCTCGATCGGCTGGGCCGCGACGTCCTTGAGCTGCTGGATGCGCTTCAGATCGCCCGCGTGCATTTCTGCGGGCTGTCGCTGGGCGGCTTCGTAGGGCAGTGGCTGGGTATCCATGCCCCGGACCGCATCGAGCGTCTCATCCTTTCCAACACCTCGCCACATCTCGGGCCGGCTTCTTACTTTGACGAGCAGATCCGTACTGTCCTTGCTGCGAGCGACATGTCGGCCGCCGCGGACATGTTCATGCACAACTGGTTTCCCGCCTCGATGCTTGCCGGCCCAAACCAAACCGTCGACGCGTTCCGCGCGATGGTCCTGGCGACGCCGCCCCAAGGTCTCGCGGGATGCTTCGCCGCCGTACGCGATTGCGATCTGCGCCGGACTGTCTCCCTCATTACCGCCCCCACTCTGGTGATCGGTGGAGAAGACGACGAGGTAACGCTGGCAAGCCACAGCGAGGCGATCGCAGCCAGCATCCCCGGCGCCACGCTTACACTGCTTCCGGGCGTCCATATGCTGAACGTCGAGCGGCCGACTGAATTCATGAGCGCCGTTACACGCTTCCTGCTGAATTAGGCGTGCATGCGGGCGCCCTTGGTGATCTTGTCGACGAGTTTCTTGTCGGCACGCAGCGCGATGCCGACGATCTTGGCGTCCTCAGGGCCGAACTCGGCGAAGACGGCGCGGTTGGCCGCATCGAAGCCGGTGGCAAACATCTCCTCGACATAGGCTGACGCCGTCACGCTCCGCTCCAGCGCCTTCCGGTGGATGGAGTTGAGCGTCGGCCCATCGGCCGAAAGCACGATGACCGGCTGGATGGACAGAGGATTGTAAAGGTTGCCGGCGCGGTCGCGGTAGGGTTCGCCGATAATGTCGGGGAATTGCGCGACGACGCCGCTGCTCAGGAAGGCCGTGACGTTGAGCTTTTGCCAGACGGCGAGATCGTCCCGCAGCACGATTGCAAATTTCGTATCGAACACCAAAATGAGGACTCCGGAGCACGCCCATGAAGGGCAGGGATAGGTGATGACGCACGATCTAGACGGTGAGGCGACACAGGGTCTTGGACGTTCGTGCGCGGATGAAGACCGGATCGTCTCGGCGCCAGGCAGCACCGGCATCGAGCGCATCGAGGCGCATTTCCATGGCAACGCCTTCGACCTGCACCGTCATGATACACTTGCCGTCGGCGTGACGCTTTCCGGTGTGCAGCGCTTCCACTACAGGGGCACTGTCAACCACAGCCTGCCCGGCCAGGTTATCGTGCTGCATCCCGACGAAGTGCACGATGGCGGCGCCGGGACCGAGGATGGTCTGCGCTACCGGATCCTCTATCTGGAACCCTCACTGCTGCTCGACTGCCTCGACGGCGCGCCGCTGCCTTTCGTCAGGGATGCTGTGGTCAGCGATCCTGCCTTGCGTGGCACGCTGCTTTCGGCCCTGTCGCCGCTCGATGAGGAACTGGACGAGCTGTTCGTCGCCGATTTCGTTGCGGAGCTGGCGCAGCATCTGGGGCGTCATGCGGGACAGAAAGCAAAGCCGATGGGGAAGTCGGCCTCGCGTGCGGCAGCGCTGGCGCGCGGCTATCTCGAGGAGAATGCCGAGCGGTCCGTTCGTTCCGATGAGCTGGAAGCCGTCACCGGGCTCGACCGCTATGCGCTGTCACGCCATTTTCGCGCGACCTATTCCACCAGCCCGCATCGGTTCCTGCTGATGCGCCGGCTGCAAAAGGCAAGACGGATGATCGAGGTGGGCGAGCCGCTGGCCGAGATTGCCGTTGGCGCCGGCTTCAGCGACCAGAGCCATTTCAACAGGCATTTCAAGAAAGCATTCGGCCTGACGCCCGGCCGCTGGTCGACCCTGGTGCGCGGGCCTTCGGTAGCCGCCTAGGTGAGGAAGATCAATCGTCGATGTCGCCATCGTCGTCGACAAGCACCAGCTCCTCGTTCGACAAATTGGCCTCGATGCGGGCGAGCAGCTTGAACAGCGTCTTCTGTTCTTTCTTGTCGAGGCCCTTCAACGCCTGCTTCTCGGTCTTCTTCACCGACTTCTCGATGGCGTGGATGATCTCGCGGCCGGTGTCGGTGAGAAAGATATGCGCCTGGCGTGCATCCGCGGAAGAAGCGCGCTTTTCCAAAAAGCCCTGGGCCTGCAGCCGGTTGATGGTCTTGGTGATGGTCGGCGGGCGCACGCCGAGGCGGCCGGCGAGATTGCCGGGCGTCTGGCCGTCCTCGCGGTCGAGCGTCAGCATGATCTGGTCCTGGCCGGCATAGAAGCCGTGCGCCAGAAGCCGCGCCGCCAGCGCGGTCCTTGCCAGCCTTGCCGCCGAATGCAGCCGGCTCATCGTTGCAGTCTTGTCCGCCTTGGCCATGGTGATCCCTCTTCGGCCGTACCGGTGCGTGCAGCATAGACGCAGCCGGCCGGTTGGCAATCGACGATCAAAAAGATTCCGGCTTTCGAAACAGCTTTGCCGGCAAGCATTTGTGGTGCTCGAAATGGTGATGCCAGATGTTTATTTCAGTTAGATGACAAACGAGTTTCCGCCAAGGCGATTGCAACGGTTTGACGCGGCGCGGCTCAGCACAGGTCAACGAAGAGGCGTTTCCAGCGACACGTTGATGATCGGCATCCCTCGCACTCGGCCTCTCGGGTCTACCCATCCGCTTCGTCAATCCTGGGTCAAACACCCAGGCGGTTTGCCTCGTGCAAAAGGCCGGCACACATCCTATATCAGGCCAACAATCCCTTCTTGCGGCCCGCAATTCCGTGGCCCAGCCATTTCGAGGCAAGATATGAGCGAAGCACAGACGCAAATCCCCGTGACCGTTCTCACCGGCTATCTCGGCGCCGGCAAGACGACGCTGCTCAACCGCATCCTGTCGGAAAACCATGGCAAGCGTTATGCCGTCATCGTCAATGAATTCGGCGAGATCGGCATCGACAATGATTTGATCGTGGAATCCGACGAGGAAATCTACGAAATGAACAATGGCTGCGTCTGCTGCACGGTGCGCGGCGACCTGATCCGCGTCGTCGAAGGCCTGATGCGCCGTCCCGGCCGCTTCGACGCCATCGTCGTCGAGACCACCGGCCTCGCCGATCCGGTGCCGGTGGCGCAGACCTTCTTCATGGACGACGACGTGCGCTCCAAGACCAAACTCGACGCTGTCGTGGCCCTGGTCGACGCCAAGCACCTGCCGCTCAGGTTGAAGGATTCCAAGGAAGCCGAGGACCAGATCGCGTTTGCCGATGTTGTCGTGCTGAACAAGACCGACCTGGTGACGCCCGAAGAGCTGGCCAAGGTCGAAGCGACCATCCGCGCCATCAACCCGGCGGCCAGGATTCACCGCACCACGCGCGCCGGCGTGGCGCTGTCCGAAGTGCTCGACCGCGGCGCCTTCGACCTGTCGCGCGCATTGGAAAACGATCCGCATTTTCTCGAGGCGCACGATCATGATCACGACCACCATGATCACGACCACGATCACCACGACCATGATCACGACCATCATCATCACGATCACGCGCATCCCTCCGACATCCATGACGTGACCGTGCAGTCGGTGTCGCTGCGCGGCGGCGAGATGGACCCGAAGAAATTCTTCCCGTGGATCGAGAAGATCACTCAGATGGAAGGTCCCAACATCCTGCGGCTGAAAGGCATCATCGCGCTCAAGGGCGACGACGAGCGCTATGTCATCCAAGGCGTGCACATGATCATCGAAGGCGACCACCAGCGCGCCTGGAAAGACGGCGAAAAGCATGAGAGCCGGCTGGTGTTCATCGGCCGCGAGCTTGACGCCGAACGGCTGAAGAAGAGCTTTGACGCCTGCCAGGCGGCTTGATTTCCGGACTCTATGGCGCTAGCGCTGCCCGCTCTTCCTTCTCCCCTTGTGGGAGTAGGTGGCCTCGCGAAGCGAGGTCGGATGAGGGGTGCTCCAGCTCGGCACCGACGGCGATCCGTCCAACACCCCTCATCCGTCTCGGCGCTGCGCGCCGATCCACCTTCTCCCACAAAGGGGAAGGTTGACGCCAGGCCTGGCCGCCTCAATGGCTTCCCGGGAGTGGTGACAGCTTCATTGGAATGGTCCTGATGCCCACAGTTGCTCCCCTCGACCTGGAAGGTCACTGCCTTGCCGCCGTCTTCCTCGACAACGTGCCGCATTATGCGCTGGCCGATGGGACAGTTCATAGGCTCGACAACGGCCACAAGACAATTCAGGCCAATGACGGCCTGCTCTCCACGTTCCATGACGCCGCCAACGACCGCCTGATCACCGGCGGCGAGGACGGCAAGATTTTTGCTGTCACCGCAGGTGGCACCGTCGGCGAATTGGCGAGCGCCGGCAAGAAGTGGATCACCAGCGTCGCCGCCGGGCCGCAAGGCGCTATCGCCTATGCCACAGGCAAGACTGCGTTCGTGCGCTTTGCCGACGGCAAGACCAAAGAGTTTGCCCATCCGCGTTCGGTCGAGGGGCTGGCCTTCTCCCCCAAGGGCATACGCTTCGGCGTCGCCCGCTACAATGGCGCGACGCTGCATTTCCCGGCCGCCGACGGCAAGCCGGTGGAGCTGGAATGGGCCGGTGCCCATACCGGCGTCACCTTCTCGCCGGATGGCGCCTTCCTCGTCACCACCATGCAGGAAAACGCGCTGCATGGCTGGAAGCTCGCCGACGGCAAGCACATGCGCATGACCGGCTATCCCGGCAAGGTCAAAAGCCTGTCGTGGAGCGTGAAGGGCAAATGGCTGGCGAGTTCCGGCGCGCCGGCGGCGATCGTCTGGCCGTTTTCGGGCAAGGACGGCCCGATGGGCAAGGCGCCGCTGGAGCTCGGCACGCGCGGCAACGCCATGGTGACATCGGTTGCCTGCCATCCGAGCCAGGATGTCGTCGCCGTCGGCTATGATGACGGCATGGTCATGGCGGTGCGCTTTACCGATGCCAAAGAGGTGCTGTTGCGCCGCCCGGGCAAGGGCGCCATCACCGCGATGATGTGGGATAAGGAAGAGCGCCGGGTCGCCTTCGGCAGTGCCGCCGGCGACTGCGGCGTCATCGATATCTCGGCGTGACCTATTCGGCTCCGCACGACACCTTGCCGGTCAATTCTTTCGGCTTGCCGTCCTGTTCCGTGTCGGCGGCGTTGTCGTAGACGGCAAGCGTGTACCGGCCGTCATAGACGCCCTCGTCACTGGTCTTGGTCAGGATCGTCAGTTCGACAGAGTTGAATTTATCTCCGAGCTGATGCTCGTGGTAGACGTTCAGCCGCAACTCCTTGTCGTCCAGCCAGTACTGGGTGAGGTCGGAATCCTCGAAGACGGTCTTGCGCAGACTGTCGCCTTCCGGCCGGCCAAGTATCTCGAGATCGCCGCGAAAATTGAAGGTCGGGCCGCCCATACCTCTGGTGACCCCGGCGCCGACCTCGAATTGCACCGCTTTGTCATCGACGGAACACCAGACGCCGCCCGATGCGGAAGCCGCAGCGGCCGACAAGAGTAGCGCAATAGCGCAGATGATCGTCCGCATTTTTCTCCCCAAACCACAGACCCGATCGCATTGGCGCCCGACTGCGCCGGAAGGTCAAGTCTGCCGAACTTGCTGCTGACCCAATGCAGCGCACCAACACGGCCAATTGCGGTTGCCGTCGCCAATTGGGTAGTGTGCCGGCCGAGAGGGATTTCATGCACAGCACGAACAGTTCAAAGGCGTCCATTGGCGGTATCAGCCGTGACCGCATCGCTGCATTGCGGACAAGCGAGGCGAACACCTTCCGCAAGGCGCGGCCGAAATCGCAGGCCAAGGTCGGTAACGGCCTGCCAGGCTTCTTCGGCGGTGTGCCGATGCACTGGATGAACGACTGGCCGACGCCATTCCCGATCCTGGTCGAAAGCGCCAAGGGCGCCGCCATCACGGATATCGACGGCAACAGGCTGGACGATTTCTGCCTCGGTGACACCGGCTCGATGTTCGGCCATTCGCCGCCGCCGGTGGCGCGCGCCATCCGCCGCCAGGCCGGGCGCGGCCTGACCTATATGCTGCCTTCGGAAGATGCGCTGGCCATCGGGCCGCTGCTCACTCAGCGTTTCGGTCTGCCGTTCTGGCAGATCGCCACCACCGCCACCGACGCCAACCGCTTCGCGCTGCGCGTCGCCCGCGCCGTCACCGGCCGCGAAAAGATACTGGTCTTCAACGGCTGCTATCACGGCTCGGTCGACGAGACGATGGTCCGGATGGTCGACGGCAAGCCCGTGAATCGGCCGGGGCTGGCGGGTGAGTTTCGCGACCTGACCAAGACGGCGAAGGTCATTGAATTCAACGATGTCGCCGCGCTGCAAGCAGCGCTCAAGGACAAGGATGTCGCCTGCGTCATTGCTGAGCCGGTGCTGACCAATTCCTGCATGGTGCTGCCCGATCCGGGTTTTCACGACGCCTTGCGCAAACTGACGCGCGCGGCCGGAACGCTGCTTCTGATAGACGAGACGCACACGATTTCGACTGGACCCGGCGGCTACACCAGGAAATTCGGGCTGCAGCCCGACCTGTTCGTGCTGGGCAAGCCGATCGCCGGCGGAGTGCCGGCAAGCGTGTGGGGCATGAGCGACGAGGTCGCCTCGCGCTATGCCGACTACAATCGAACCAAGGAGCCGGGCTATTCCGGCATGGGCACGACGCTGTCGGCGAACCCGCTGCAGTTCGCAGCCATGCGCGCAACGCTCGAAGAGGTGATGACGCAGGAGAATTATGCCCGGATGGATCGCCTCGCCCTGCGGCTCGATGCCGGGCTGACCGGCGTCATCGATCGCTACAATCTGCCCTGGCATGTCGCCCGCGTCGGCGCCCGCGTCGAGTTCATCTGCGCCCCTGGCCCGCTCAGGAACGGCGCCGAAGCCGAGACTGCCCATGCGCCGGAGCTTGAGGCGGCTATCCATGTCGCGCTGGTCAACCAGGGCGTGCTGATCGCGCCCTTTCACAACATGATGCTGATCTCACCGGCCACCACCGGCGCCCAGGTCAACCGGCTGATCACCGCCTTCGCCACGGTTGCGGCAAGGCTGACGGCATGAGACAAGCTGCCAAGCCAAACTCGAGTACACTAATCATGACTTCACCTTCGGGCTCGACGCCCGCCGAGGCGCAAGCCTTTCTCGACGCCCATCCCGAAATCGAAGCCTTCGATATCGTCTTGACCGACGCCAACGGGGTCGGCCGCGGCAAGATCGTGCGCCGGCATGAGCTGAAAAGCATCTTCGAGGGCGGCCGCCACATGCCGATCTCGATCCTCGGCCTCGACATCACCGGCGAGGATGTGCACGAAACCGGGCTGATCTGGACGACTGGAGACGGCGATCTCAGGGCATGGCCGATCCCCGGCACGCTGGTGCCGCTTTACGGCACGAACCCGCCGCGCGGCCAGTTGCTGATGGCGATGTACCATCTCGAGGGACAGCCTATGTCGTCGGACCCACGGCTGGCGCTGGCCAGGCAGGTCGACATCTTGGCGGCCAAGGGCCTCTATCCCGCCGGCGCCTTCGAACTCGAATTTTTCCTGCTTGCCAATGAGCGTGACGCCGACGGCAAGGTAAAACCGGCGGACGCCGTGCTCGACGGCCGCCGCTCGGCCAAGACGGAAGTCTATTCCGTCGACCATCTGCACGGCATGGAGCCGTTGTTTTCCGACATCTATGCCGCGGCTAAGGCGCAAGGCATTCCGGCCGAAACGGTGATTTCGGAATACGCGCCCGGCCAGTACGAGCTGACGCTGAATTACCGCAAGGATGTCATGCGGGCGGCCGACGACCTCGTCATGTTGAAGCGGCTGGTGCGGGCGCAGGCGCGCCGCCATGGTGTTACCGCCTGCTTCATGGCCAAGCCGATCGAAAAATATGCCGGCTCCGGCATGCATTTCCATGTTTCGCTGCAGGACAAGAACGGCCGCAACGTTTTTGCCGAAGCCGGCGGCGAAAGCTGGTCGCTGCCGCTGCTGCAGGGGCTCGGCGGGCTGATCCAGACCATGGCCGAATCGATGCTGGTGTTTGCGCCGCACGCCAATTCCTGGCGGCGCTTCGTCTCGCAGTCCTATGCGCCGGTGGCGCCGACCTGGGGCGTCAACAACCGTTCGGTGGCGCTGCGCGTGCCGGCCGGCGACGCCAAGAACCGGCGCATCGAGCACCGGCCGTCGGGCGTCGACGCCAATCCCTACCTGATCGCGGCAACGGTGCTGGCCGGCATCATCAAGGGTCTGGACGAAGGCCTCGACCCCGGCCCTGAAACCACTGGGAATGGCTATGAAGCCGCTGTCACGCGCACGACCATGCCGGTCGACTGGCGCGCCGCGATCGAGGCGGCGCGGGCCTCGAGCTTCCTGAAAGAGGCGCTTGGCGAGGATCTGCATCGCACCTTCGTGGCGATCAAGCAGTCGGAGTATCTGCGCGTCGCGCGTACGGTGAGCGAGCTGGACTACCACCTCTACCTGCACGAGGTCTGAGAGACCGTTTCGAAATTCTACTCCGGCGGCCATCGATGGTGGTTTCTGCGCTTCCGATGCTCACGGACCAAATGTCCGCTGCGCTTCGGTTCTCGAAACCACCACCATATGACTCGCCAGAGCGAATTTCGAAACGGTCTCTGATTGCCCTGACGGCGGGCGGCGATCACTTTTTCGCCGCCTGCATCAAATGAGGTGGCGCTGCAGCCTTCAAGAACATATCATGAACAGATGAGCGCGCCCACCGTCCGTGAAAAGCTGGCAATCCTGTCTGACGCCGCCAAATACGACGCCTCCTGTGCTTCGTCCGGCTCGGCGAAGAAGGATTCGCTCCAATCCGGCGGTATCGGCTCCACAGAAGGCATGGGCATCTGCCATTCCTACGCGCCGGATGGCCGCTGCATTTCGCTCCTGAAAATCCTGCTCACCAATTTCTGCATTTACGATTGCAGCTACTGCATCAACCGCTCGTCATCGAATGTGCGCCGCGCCCGCTTTAGCATCGACGAGGTGGTGCAGCTGACCATGGACTTTTATCGGCGCAACTACATCGAAGGCCTGTTCCTGTCCTCCGGCGTCATCCGTTCGCCCGACGAGACCATGGCCGAAATGGTGGAAGTGGCGCGGCGGCTGCGGCTGGACGAAAAATTCTCCGGCTATATTCATCTGAAGACCATTCCGGAAAGCTCGGCCGAACTGGTCGAGCAGGCCGGGCTCTACGCCGATCGGCTGTCTATCAACGTCGAACTGCCGACCGATGAGGGCGTCAAGAAACTGGCGCCGGAGAAGAAGCCGGAAACGATCCGGCTTTCCATGGCGAACCTGCGCCGGAAGATGGAGGAAAAAGCCGAGCCGACGCTGAGGACCAAGAAGCGCGAACGCTTTGCGCCCGGAGGTCAGTCGACGCAGATGATTGTCGGCGCCGACAAAACATCCGACGACGGCATTTTGCACACCAGCGCGCGGCTCTATGGCAGCTATCACCTGCGGCGCGTCTATTATTCCGCCTTCAGCCCGATCCCGGATTCGTCATCGTCGCTGCCGCTGCAAAAACCGCCGCTGATGCGCGAGCACCGGCTCTATCAGGCCGACTGGCTGATGCGTTTCTACGGCTTTTCGCAGCCGGAAATCCTCGCCGGCAGCAGCGACGGCATGCTCGATCTCGCCATTGACCCCAAGCTCGCCTGGGCTTTGCGCAATCGGGCGAGGTTTCCCGTCGACATCAACCGCGCCGACCGCGAAGCGCTGCTGCGGGTTCCGGGTCTGGGCACCAAGGTGGTGGCGAAGATCCTTGAAACCCGCCGCCACCGACGCATGCGGCTGGAAGATGTCGGACGGATCTGCCATTCGATCGCCAAGCTGAGGCCCTTCATCATCGCCGAAGGCTGGTCGCCGGGCGGACTCACCGACAAGACAGGCCTGCGCGACACGATCGTAAAGTCCTGCGAACAACTGTCGCTGTTTTGACCATGCAGCCGGCTCAGCTCGACCTTGCCCGATACACTGTCCGGCTAGCGAGCCAGACCGATTTCGCCGGTTGGCGCGATGCGGCACGGCGTCTGGCGCTGAATGAGGTCCGGCCTGAGGATATTAGTTGGGGTGTCGGGTCCGACGCCAATGATCCTCAAGATGCCTTGCCGGCGGTGCCAGAGGGCGCGCAGCTTACCGTCCCGCGCGAGTTCATCGCCCATGCCGAAACCGCCTTCTGCCACTCCGACCCCGGCCGGTTTGCCTTTCTCTACTGGATGCTTTGGCGCCTGCGCACTGAGCCGAAACTGCTGGCGATCGCATCCGATCCCGACACCAGGCGGCTCGAAGCCATGGAAAAGGCGGTGCGGCGCGACAGCCATAAGATGCATGCCTTCGTACGCTTCCGGAAGATCGGCGACGGCGAGAACGAGCGCTACGTCGCCTGGTTCGAGCCGGAGCATTTCATTGTCGAGCGCAACGCGGATTTCTTCGTCCGGCGGTTCACCGGCATGCGCTGGACCATTCTGACGCCCTATGCCTCCGCCGACTGGAACGGCGAAAGGCTGGCGATCGGGCCGGGTGCGGCCAAGGGCGATGCACCCGATCAGGACGACACCGAGGCGTTGTGGCGGACCTATTTCGAAAACATCTTCAACCCGGCGCGGCTCAAGGTGAAGGCGATGCAGAAGGAGATGCCGAAGAAATATTGGCGGAACCTTCCCGAGGCCTCGCTCATTCCAGATCTGATCGCAGGAGCGGACGAGGCCGCCAGGGATATGATTGCCAGACTGCCGACAACGCCGGCGCCGCACCACGCCAAGCTGCAGGCAAGACATTGGCCGAAGCCCGAGCCGGCCGAGGCGCCGGATGAAGACGATGCCAAGACGATTTCCGATTTGCGCGAGGCTGCAAAGGGTTGTCGTCGCTGCCCGCTCTGGCGCGACGCGACACAGACCGTGTTCGGCGAGGGGCCGGATGACGCCAAAGTGGTCTTCGTCGGCGAACAACCTGGCGATCAGGAAGATCTCGCCGGCAAACCTTTTGTCGGGCCAGCGGGCAAAGTGTTCGATGCGATTCTCGATGACGCAGGCGTCGACCGGCAAAAAGTCTACGTCACCAACGCCGTCAAGCACTTCAAGTTCGAGCCGCGCGGCAAGCGCCGCATCCACTCGAAGCCAAATACCGGCGAAGTCCAGGCCTGCCGCTGGTGGATCGGCCGGGAGCTTGAGCTGATCAAGCCGGACCTCGCCGTGGCGCTTGGGGCAACGGCGGCGTTGTCGCTGCTGGGCAAGGCCATTGCCGTGACGAAAATGCGCGGCCAGTTGATCGAACGCGAGGATGGCTTGCGCGTGTTCATCACCATCCAGCCCTCCTTTATCCTGCGCATTCACGAGCCGACGGACAAGGAGGCTGAGCGCGAGCGGTTCCTAAAGGATATGAAAGAGGTGAAGCGGCTGATGGGGTCGTGAGATGAGCGAAAGCCTCAGCGACGAAGCTGAGTTGCTTCAGCCAATCACCTACGGTCGTGAATCCAACGTTGGAAACTTCGGCCGCCACGGCCGAATTAACTGATCAGGATTGCCCTCAGATCATTCACATTCGTACCCGTCGGCCCCGGCACGAACAGATCGCCGATCGCGTTGAACGCCGTCCAGGCATTGTTGCCGGCCAGCATCGCCTTGGCGTCGACGCCGGCGGCACGCATGCGCGAGACGGTCGAGCCGTCGGCAAAGGCGCCGGCATTGTCTTCCGAGCCATCGATGCCGTCGGTATCGGCGGCCAGTGCATGAATACCTTCCGCGCCGCTGATGCCGATGGCAAAGGCGAGCAGGAATTCGGAGTTGCGGCCGCCCTTGCCCCTTTTTCCGTCAACAGGGGCCCGCAAGGTCACGGTCGTCTCGCCGCCGGACAGGATCAGCACCGGCTTTTTGAACGGCCGGTTGCGCGTCGCCACTTCGCGCGCAATGGCTGCATGCACGCCACCGACCTCGCGCGCCTCGCCCTCGATGGAATCGGAGAGGATGACGGCTTCGATGCCCTGCCGTTTTGCCTCAGCGGCTGCCGCTTCCAGCGACACGCCAGCCGAGGCGATCAGGTGCACTTCATTGCGTGAAAAGCGCTGGTCATCCAGATCTGGCGCATCGGCCTCTGGCGAGTTGATGTGCGCCATGACGGCGTCGGGCAGTTTCATGCCGTAGGCCGCTATCGAGGCCAGCGCATCGGCCCGGTTGCCGGAGTCGGGCACGGTCGGGCCGGAGGCCACCAGCGCCGGGTTGTCGCCGGGAATGTCAGAGACAACCAGTGATACCAGTCTGGCCGGCCAGGCGGCAGCTGCCAGCCGGCCGCCCTTGATGGTCGAGAGATGCTTGCGGATTGTGTTCATCGCCGCGATCGGCGCGCCGGAGGCAAGCAGCGCCTCGTTGACGGCGGTTTCATCGGCGAGCGTCAGGCCGGCGGCAGGCGACGGCAGCAGCGCCGATCCTCCGCCCGATATCAGCGCCACTACCAGGTCGTCCGCAGTCAGCCCTTGCACCTTTTCGAGCAGGCGCCGCGACGCCTCAAGACCGGCAGCGTCCGGCACCGGATGTGCCGCCTCGATGATTTCGATGCGCTCGCATTTGGCGCCATAGCCGTAGCGGGTGACGACCAGCCCTTCGATCGGCCCGTCCCACACCTTCTCGAATGCCGCCGCCATCTGCGCCGATCCCTTGCCGGCGCCAATGACAATGGTCCGCCCCTTCGGCCTGGCCGGCAGATGATCCCGGATGGTCCGTTCAGGATCGGCAGCGGCAACGGCGGCATTGAAGATCGAGATGAGAAAGGATTTTGGGTCGAGCACGGTCATAATTGGCCGCCATCCGCGGTTTGCGAGCTTCCGAAAAGCCGGCGCCGCCCCTCACCCTTACCCTCTCCCCGTATAGAGACGGGGAGAGGGGTTCGCCGGCGTTGGGGTGCTTCTCTTCTCCCCGTCACTATACGGGGAGAAGGTGCCGGCAGGCGGATGAGGGGCAGCGCTAGCGTCACGATTTATCTTCCGGCGGCAGCGCCAATTGTGTCCGATCAACGCCGAGATGATCGCACAGTGCATCGACGACGACGCCGTGGTCCTGGCGTTCCGGCAGGCCGGAGACGGCGATGACGCCGATCACGCCAGCCCCCTTTACAGTCACCGGAAACCCGCCGCCGGCCAGTACGTAATCAGCAATATCCAGCCCCTCGCCGACCTTGAAGGTGCGGTCCGGTCGCTGCTGTTCCAGCACCAGGCGATAGGTGCTCCTGAGGTAGCGCTTGACCACATTGATCTTGCGTCGTGCCCAGTCGGGGTTGGAGGCGTTTGAACCGGGCATCGCGGCATAAAACAGCGGCCGATCCCACAGCCTGATATCGACAATGATGGGCAGCTTTTCGGCCAGCGCCCGCTCGCGGATCGCCGCGCCGACCTTGAAGGCGACGGCCTCGTCGAAGGCCGGGAAGACCAGCGTCTCTTCCTGTTTCTGGATCAGAGCGATGTCGTCTGCGGCGGCCATTTTTGTTCTCCGAAATCGTCACAAATCGTGTGTACGACAAGCTCCGCCCGGTCAAGGTCTCGTCGCGGTGGTGGTCTTGCCCCGCCAGGGTCGCCCCCCACTCCGTCGAGCTTCTCTCGACACCTCTCCCCCGATCGACGGGGTAGAGGAAGGGCGCAAAGCTGTCCGAACCGGCGCCCGTCCTCCGAAGCAAAGGCTTGTCCAGCCGATAGATGGGTAACACTTTGAACCGGATACATAGGTGACACTTCTCTCCCCCTATGCGTCCGCNTTGTCCAGCCGATAGATGGGTAACACTTTGAACCGGATACATAGGTGACACTTCTCTCCCCCTATGCGTCCGCCGCAGCGCCAAGCGGATTGGTTGGCGCGGCGCTGCGGCGGACAAGCTTCATGTGCCGTGTGTCGATGATGCCGAGCGGGTGGGCATGGAATGAGAGTGTCCATTGTCCGTCTTCGGTCTCCAACGCAGCGACCGGTTCGCCCGCCAGCGCTTGCGAGACATATATGAAGCCGCCATTCCATCGGATCTCGCCATTGTGGCGCACGCGGCGGACCGAGGCCTCGGCCGGATAGACGGGCTCGGGTGGTGTCCTGGGCATGGCGCGCTGTGAGGACCGGTAGTGCTGGGCGGGCGTATCCATGCCCAGCGCCTCATGGGGACGTTCCTCATTGTAGCTGTGGCGGAAGGTCTCGAAGGCCTGGCCCTGTGCCGTTCGGTCGGCTTCCGGTGCCTCGGCCATCGGCAGCATGG